>NZ_CP165628.1:0-1318714 GCF_041200025.1 Rouxiella sp. WC2420
GTGTCACTTTCGCTTTGGCAGCAGTGTCTTGCCAGATTGCAGGATGAGTTACCTGCCACAGAATTCAGTATGTGGATACGCCCTTTGCAGGCGGAATTGAGTGACAACACTTTGGCGCTGTATGCTCCAAACCGTTTTGTCCTCGATTGGGTGCGCGACAAATACTTAAACAACATTAACGGTCTGTTGAATGATTTTTGTGGCACGGATGCGCCTTTATTACGTTTTGAGGTTGGCAGCAAGCCAATGGTTCAACGTGTTAACGAAACCGTTGCTGCCGCCGTGAGTTCTCCGGTTGCGGCTCGTACAATCCCGCGTGCTGCACCTTCACGACCAAGCTGGGACAGTTCTCCTGCTCAGCCGGAGCTTTCATATCGCTCAAACGTAAACCCTAAACATACTTTCGACAACTTTGTAGAAGGTAAGTCGAACCAGTTAGCGCGTGCAGCAGCTCGTCAGGTGGCAGACAATCCTGGTGGCGCGTATAACCCACTGTTTTTATACGGTGGTACCGGTCTCGGTAAAACGCACCTTTTACACGCCGTTGGCAATGGTATTATGGCCCGTAAAGCCAATGCCAAAGTGGTTTATATGCATTCCGAGCGTTTCGTGCAGGATATGGTGAAAGCCCTGCAAAATAACGCTATTGAAGAGTTCAAGCGTTACTATCGCTCGGTCGATGCACTGCTTATCGATGACATCCAATTCTTTGCCAACAAAGAACGCTCGCAGGAAGAATTCTTCCATACCTTTAACGCCCTGCTGGAAGGCAATCAGCAGATCATTCTGACCTCTGACCGTTATCCGAAAGAGATTAACGGTGTTGAAGATCGTCTGAAGTCGCGATTTGGCTGGGGATTAACGGTTGCTATTGAACCGCCAGAGCTGGAAACCCGCGTGGCTATCCTGATGAAAAAGGCCGACGAGAACGACATTCGTCTACCTGGTGAAGTCGCTTTCTTTATTGCCAAGCGTCTGCGTTCCAATGTGCGTGAGTTGGAAGGCGCATTGAACCGCGTTATCGCTAATGCCAACTTTACTGGTCGCGCCATTACTATCGACTTCGTCCGCGAAGCGTTGCGCGACCTGCTTGCCTTGCAAGAAAAACTGGTCACCATTGATAATATTCAGAAAACAGTGGCCGAGTATTATAAGATTAAGGTCGCAGACCTGCTCTCCAAGCGGCGATCCCGTTCGGTTGCCCGTCCTCGTCAGATGGCGATGGCGCTGGCAAAAGAGCTTACCAACCACAGCCTGCCAGAAATCGGCGATGCGTTCGGTGGTCGTGACCATACTACGGTGTTGCATGCCTGCCGCAAGATCGAGCAGCTGCGTGAAGAAAGCCATGACATCAAAGAAGATTTCTCTAACTTAATCAGGACACTATCCTCCTAGCGCTATGAAATTTATTGTTGAACGTGAGCATTTGCTGAAACCACTGCAACAGGTCAGTAGCCCACTGGGTGGACGACCAACACTGCCAATTCTAGGTAACCTGTTGTTGCAGGTCACAGAGGGCGCGTTGTTGCTGACTGGGACAGATCTTGAAATGGAGATGGTCGCAAAAGTGGCCCTGTCTCAACCTCATGACGTGGGTGCAACGACTGTGCCTGCGCGTAAATTCTTTGATATCTGCCGCGGTTTGCCGGAAGGCGC
The DNA here is from genome assembly GCF_041200025.1 of Rouxiella sp. WC2420. Taxonomy (NCBI): domain Bacteria; kingdom Pseudomonadati; phylum Pseudomonadota; class Gammaproteobacteria; order Enterobacterales; family Yersiniaceae; genus Rouxiella; species Rouxiella sp. WC2420. The sequence continues at coordinate 1,657 of NZ_CP165628.1, forward strand.
AGAGATTACTGTAGTACTGGAAAGCGACCGTATGCTGGTTCGTTCAGGCCGCAGTCGCTTCTCTCTTTCTACATTACCCGCGACCGATTTCCCCAATCTCGACGATTGGCAAAGCGAGGTAGAATTTACCTTGCCGCAGGCCACGTTGAAACGCCTGATTGAAGCCACGCAGTTTTCCATGGCACATCAGGATGTTCGCTACTACCTCAACGGTATGTTGTTCGAAACTGAAGGTGAAGAGCTGCGTACCGTCGCTACTGACGGGCACCGCCTGGCAGTATGTTCAATGCCGATTGGTCAGACTTTGCCATCGCATTCGGTGATCGTCCCGCGTAAAGGCGTGATGGAACTGGTGCGTTTGCTCGACGGTGGCGATACCCCGTTGCAGCTACAAATCGGAAGCAATAACATCCGTGCTCACGTCGGTGATTTTATTTTCACCTCGAAGCTGGTTGATGGCCGATTCCCTGATTATCGCCGCGTTTTACCGAAAAATCCCGACAAAACGCTGCAAGCTGGTTGTGATTTACTCAAGCAGGCTTTTGCCCGCGCGGCGATCCTCTCCAATGAGAAATTCCGCGGTGTGCGCCTCTATGTCAGCCAGAATCAGCTGAAAATCACGGCTAATAACCCGGAGCAGGAAGAAGCCGAAGAAATTCTTGATGTCGCCTACGATGGCACAGAAATGGAAATTGGTTTCAACGTCAGCTATGTCCTCGACGTGCTTAATGCACTGAAATGTGACGAAGTTCGTCTGTTGCTTACCGACTCGGTATCCAGCGTGCAAATCGAAGACGGGGCAAGTCAGGCTGCCGCCTACGTCGTCATGCCAATGAGACTTTAAAAAGGGCTACCTTACTTGCCATTATGAACTCGGGCAGTGCTCGTGCTGCTAACGTACTTATTGTACGTTCCGGGCCCTGCGCGCTGGCCGTCTCCAAACTGGCTGCGACGCTTGCGCCCTTGCCTGTTAGGTTATGTCTTGCCCTTGTTTGTTGGAAAAAATAAAGCTTTATGGCTCTGACGCGATTACTGATTAAAGATTTCCGCAACATCGAGGCGGCGGATTTAACGCCGTCGCCCGGATTCAATTTTCTGGTCGGTCCCAACGGTAGCGGTAAAACTAGCGTGCTCGAAGCGGTATATACCCTCGGGCATGGCCGCGCTTTTCGCAGTTTGCAGGCGGGCAGGGTTATCCGTCACGATCAGCCGGAGTTTGTGCTGCATGGCCGTATCGATGAAGGCGGTGAGCGCGAATTAAGTGTTGGATTAAGCAAAACGCGGACCGGCGACAGTAAAGTCAGAATCGACGGAACCGACGGCCATAAAGTGTCGGAACTGGCGCAGATGCTGCCGATGCAGCTGATTACCCCCGAAGGTTTCACATTATTAAACGGTGGCCCAAAATACCGCCGTGCATTTTTAGACTGGGGCTGTTTTCACCACGACCCTGGTTTTTTCATCGCCTGGAGCAATCTGCGTCGATTGCTCAAGCAGCGCAACGCCGCGCTGCGTCAGGTGAGTCGCTATGCGCAAATTCGTGCCTGGGATCAAGAACTGATCCCGCTGGCCGAGCGCATCAGCGAATGGCGGGCAGAATACAGCCAGGCAATTGCTGCTGATATCAGCGCGACCTGTGCGCAATTTTTGCCCGAGTTTGCCCTGACATTCTCATTCCAGCGCGGCTGGGACAAAGAAAGTGACTACGGCGAACTGCTGGAGCGCCAGTTCGAGCGCGACAGAGCCTTAACTTACACAGCATCGGGTCCGCATAAAGCAGATTTTCGCATCCGTGCCGACGGCACGCCGGTGGAAGATATGCTTTCGCGCGGGCAGTTAAAACTGTTGATGTGTGCGCTCCGATTAGCGCAGGGTGAGTTTCTTACCCGACAGAGCGGGCGGCGTTGCCTGTATCTTCTTGACGATTTTGCCTCCGAGCTGGATACCGGTAAACGCCGGTTACTGGCCGATCGCCTTATAGCAACCCAGGCCCAGGTTTTTGTCAGTGCGGTCAGCGCTGAACAAGTAACCGATATGGTGGGTGAAAAGGGCAAGATGTTCCGCGTGGAACAAGGTAAAATAGCCGTTCTATCACAGGACTAAAAATGAGCGAGAAACGTTGATGTCGAATTCTTATGACTCCTCAAGTATCAAGGTATTAAAAGGGCTGGACGCGGTGCGTAAGCGCCCCGGCATGTATATCGGCGATACCGATGACGGCACTGGTCTGCACCACATGGTATTCGAGGTTGTGGACAACGCTATCGACGAAGCCCTCGCTGGCCACTGTAAAGAGATTCTGGTTACTATTCATGCAGATAACTCAGTATCTGTGCAGGATGACGGACGTGGTATCCCTACCGGCATCCATGAAGAAGAAGGCATTTCTGCCGCAGAAGTGATCATGACCGTCCTTCACGCTGGCGGAAAGTTTGATGATAACTCATACAAAGTATCCGGCGGCCTGCACGGCGTGGGCGTGTCAGTGGTTAACGCCCTGTCCGAAAAGCTGGAGTTGGTTATCCGTCGTGAAGGTAAAGTTCACGAACAAACTTACGTCCACGGTGAGCCTCAGAATCCACTAAAAGTGGTTGGTGAGACAGAGCAGACCGGTACTACCGTGCGCTTCTGGCCAAGCTTCCAGACTTTTACCAACAACACTGAATTCGAGTACGACATTCTGGCCAAGCGCCTGCGTGAACTGTCGTTCCTGAACTCGGGTGTGGCGATCCGCTTGCACGACAAGCGCGATGATAAAAACGACCATTTCCACTACGAAGGCGGTATCAAGGCTTTCGTGGAATACCTGAACAAGAACAAAAACCCGATCCATCCAAACGTGTTCTATTTCTCTACCGTGAAAGACGACATCGGTGTTGAAGTTGCGCTGCAATGGAACGACGGTTTCCAGGAAAACATTTACTGCTTTACCAACAACATTCCACAGCGCGACGGTGGTACTCACCTGGTCGGTTTCCGCACGGCGATGACCCGTACGTTGAACGCGTATATGGATAAAGAAGGCTACAGCAAGAAATCCAAAATCAGTGCTACCGGTGACGATGCTCGCGAAGGTCTGATTGCTGTGGTTTCTGTAAAAGTTCCAGATCCTAAGTTTTCATCTCAGACTAAAGACAAGCTTGTTTCTTCAGAAGTGAAATCAGCGGTTGAAACCCTGATGAACGAGAAACTGGTTGATTATCTGATGGAAAACCCGGGTGACGCGAAAATCGTCGTTGGAAAAATCATTGATGCAGCCCGTGCTCGTGAAGCCGCGCGTAAAGCACGTGAAATGACACGCCGTAAAGGCGCGCTGGATTTGGCCGGTCTGCCGGGTAAATTGGCTGACTGTCAGGAACGTGATCCGGCTCGCTCTGAACTCTACCTGGTGGAAGGGGACTCGGCGGGCGGCTCTGCCAAGCAAGGCCGTAACCGTAAGAATCAGGCCATTTTGCCGTTGAAGGGTAAAATCCTCAACGTCGAGAAAGCGCGTTTCGATAAAATGCTCTCTTCTCAGGAAGTCGCCACGCTGATTACTGCGCTGGGTTGCGGCATTGGCCGTGATGAATACAATCCGGATAAACTGCGCTATCACAGCATCATCATCATGACCGATGCCGACGTCGATGGTTCACACATCCGTACTCTGCTGCTGACCTTCTTCTATCGTCAGATGCCTGAAATTGTTGAGCGTGGTCATATATTTATCGCTCAGCCGCCGCTGTACAAAGTGAAAAAAGGCAAGCAGGAACAGTACATTAAAGATGATGAAGCGATGGATCAGTATCAGATCTCTATCGCAATGGACGGCGCAACTCTGCACGCTAACGCCAGCGCACCAGCTTTAGCCGGTGAGCCGTTGGAGAAGCTGGTGGCCGAACATTACTCAGTACAGAAAATGATTGGTCGCATGGAGCGTCGCTATCCGCGTGCGCTGTTGAACAATCTGGTTTATCAACCAACGTTGGCTGAAACCGATCTTGTCGATCAGGAAAAAGTACAGCAGTGGATGGAAGAACTGGTGATTTTGCTCAACGAAAAAGAAGCGCACGGCAGCAGCTACAGCGCTATCGTTCGTGAAAATCGTGAGCGCCAGATCTTTGAGCCGGTTCTGCGTATCCGTACCCACGGCGTCGATACTGACTATGATCTCGACTTTGATTTCATCCACGGTGGCGAATATCGCAAGCTTTGTGCCCTCGGCGTGCAACTTCGCGGCCTGATCGAAGAAGATGCTTACATTGAGCGCGGTGAGCGACGTCAACCGATCGTGAGCTTTGAACAGGCTCTGGAGTGGTTGGTGAAAGAGTCTCGCCGTGGTCTGTCAGTACAGCGTTATAAAGGTCTGGGTGAAATGAACCCAGAGCAGCTGTGGGAAACCACGATGGATCCTGAGCAGCGTCGCATGCTGCGCGTGACCATTAAAGATGCTATCGCCGCCGATCAGCTGTTTACCACCCTGATGGGTGATGCGGTTGAACCACGTCGTGCATTTATTGAAGAAAATGCACTAAAAGCAGCGAATATAGATATTTAATCTTATAACTCTGCTGTTACTCTCTGTAAATCCGAAGCGGGAAACCCTTCGGATTTTTTTTCGCCAAAATTTCAGAATGTTAAAGGAATCTCAATTGTCTTCAATCGACTGAAATCGATAAGCGCATTATGTTAAATACAGAGGGAAATGTACTAACATGCCAGGAATAAAGAGTGTTCAGCATATACCGACCAGCGTAACGAGGAGAGATAGAAAAGGGCGAGATTTTTATACTGAAAATGGAAAGTCAGAGAGAATTTATCCACAAAGCATCAAGAATGTTTCGCATCAGCCATCAAGCTTTAAATACCGCTCATACGGGCAGCAAAGAAGCCCTTTTTTGGATGTAGCATTAGGCGTGGGAGCAATGTCAGCCCTTACACTGACGGAGGCGACCGCGCAAATTAAAGCCAATGTCTCAAATCCCTGCAGCGGTAACAAATCCCTGGCGCCAAGTAACAATTCCGCCTTTTATCACCCGCCAATATCTTCCAATCTACTATATCCGCAGCCTAAAAATCATCGTTATCACAATACTAAATCGCTCAGAGCCGAGAGGTTGCCTGCTAAGCCCGTCTTCTCAAACAGGCATAATTTATCTTATCATCTGCCGCAATCCTCGCTCTTTGTGCAGGCGGAAAATTTAAATACCCTCCGAACTTTGGAAAATAATCCTCCTCATGATGAAACTCGGCATGAGGATTATGTTAAAAAGTCGCTTTTTAAAACCGCCGCCAATAAAGGCATAGAACGTTATCGAACGAAAAGACAACAGATAGACCGAGATGCAAAAGCACATAGGAATGAAGGAGATGCGCAATATTGGCAGCCCCTTTCTAACTTGACGGCACCGTTTGTTATCATTCCCCCTATGCTGAACTTTAAACAGCAGCTAGAAAAGACCAAGCATTGGATTGAGCCGATGCAGCAGATTATTAGCTATCTGAAAGATAATCCGCTTAGCCGCTATCTTTCTCTGGCCAGTAATCGACTGATGGCAGCCAGAATTGCATACAGCAAGAGTGAGTATGAATCATGGGAAGATGAAGATTTATTTTCACATGTAAATCAATTGCTAGATGGTAAATCTAAAAATTATACTTCTTCACTCGCCACGAAATTTATTCGCTATGAGTCATCACTTTATTACATTCAGGCGCGCATAATCGAGTGGAGCATGGACCCTTCGCAGGAAGACTTTGAGCATAAGTTTTTAGCAGCTCACGCCACTCGTCAGCGAATTTTTAATGCTGAGTCCATCTTAAAGTTTTATAAAATGCAGTTTCGTCCCCTACAACGTAAAACCCCAGAGCCATTTTTAACGCGCAGTGAAATAGGCGACCTTGAAAAATATTATGCGCAGTTTAACGTTTATCTGAGAGATAGCGCATCTGACGACGCCGCGAATACTGTTAAACAGATTACTGCTATGCAGGGCATAAGCCAGCTGGATTTAGAGCGCGGGTATCACCCACTTTTCTCGTTAAGGGTAGGATTTTACAAAACAATCCCAAAAGAGCCAGTAGACTGGAGGACGTTCGTAGGCGGTAAACACATATACTTTTTACGGGGTGATTCAGGGAAAATCTACGCCGCCAGCAGTTGGGACCCGTTATTTATCGCCGCCGATGTTAGTGCGCTAGTATCTGAACAACAAATTGCGTCGATACAGCGTTTGCGGAATAATGAGAATGTTTCAGGTTCTACAATTAATATTCAAGCTTTGAATAATCTGCTGTGGCTTGGAACGGAGAATTCGATCCCGGTCAATCAGTGGGTCATTAAGAAATATAATCAAAATATTAACATAGATAGTAAGGTATCTACTCTTAATGACGCATTTATAAGACTTCAACATGACGCAGTTATCGCCACGGTTGTGGCTTTTAGAGAAGATAATCTGAATAAGACGATAGCTGAGAAAATACTCTCATTCGTTCCTTTTTTCGATGTTATTCAACACTCCGTTAATGATCCGCACTATTCCCCAACCTTTTCAGATTTATTAGGTGACTTAATTGATCTAGGGTTAACGTTAATAATGTTGGGTATCCCGTTGTACAAGCTGGGCAGTACAGGGATAAAAGTGGCACTTAGTGCTCTGAGAACCGCACGTCTGCAGGGATTGGTAGGGAGCCTGTTACGCCGGGCTATTTTTAATGCTATAAAACCCACCCTCTTAAAAATGACGACATTAACTGCAAAAGAGGTTGCCTGTTTTATTATACCGCCCTTAGATTTGACTCGAATGTTGAATCGTCTATTAAAAAATCCACTGCGTAAAGTCATACTGAAAAGGCCGCGTTCTAATAAATTAATCGGGAAAACACGTTGTCGTCGAGCTATTGGTGGAGCCTGCGACACTTTTACTCTTTATTTTGATAAAGAATTCGATGCGTCAAAATGGGAGGAATTTATTACTCAAATTATTCTCAATCCTATTAAATGGAAAGGAACGAAACCTTCAGTATTATACCGTCTCGACTATCTGCGAATATTCAGCTTGTTACCAAACAAATATAAAGAAGCTTTACGGGGGTGGACTTATGTAGAAAATCAGAAACCCTATAGAGACTCCTCTCTGTTAAATTGGGCACAGGGAAAAAGTAACAATAATTTTAAACTTAACCAAGCACTGTTTAGCGGTAAACCCAGTAATGATATGCAGAGAATCGCCGATGATTTAAGTGAAGCGCTAGAGTCCCTGCCTAAAATGGGAAATACGCAGCAGCTTATTCGAGTCGTCGATGCGTCTGAAGCGGCCATGTCAAAGTTTTCACCTGGTGATATTGTCAGCAATTATCCCGCATTTATGTCAGCGTCGCGTTCCGGGAAGCTTGCAAATATAGCGCTGAATCAAGGTTTTATGTTTATCAGAAAATGGAGGGATAAGCCGGGTGCTGCCATAGTGATTTTTAAAATTAATGGCAAAAGTGGCAAACCCTTCGTTAATGGAGTATCAACACAATTCGGTATGGAAGGCGAGTATCTATTTAATCGCAAAAGCTTTTTCCAGATAGATGCTATCACGCCGGTAACCTTTCGCAATCCGACTAGAATTGCTAAGCCTATATTTTTTATAAAGATAACTGAGGTGTCTTACGATGACTCACTCAAAATTAAAAATATTTTCACGGGTGAACAGTTAAATATCAAGCAATCAGAATTCTGAGGGAAAAATTTATTCAGTTTTTTCGAAATTTACAGACAGGCAGCGATTCGCCGTATTCCCATTTTCTGCCTCGCTTTGCACAACGGAAACGCGCTAGCATGAGAAAAATACCATCAACTTCGAGGACGCTATGGCAATTGAATTGATCGCAATAGATATGGATGGAACGCTGCTTAATCCGCAACATGATGTAACGCCAGCAGTTAAGAAGGCACTGACTGCGGCCATTAACAAAGGCGTACAGGTGGTATTGGCAACGGGCAGGCCGTTGATTGGCATTAAACGCTATCTCGAAGAACTTAACCTGCAACAGGATGGATTTTATTGCATCTCTAACAATGGAGCATTAGTACATAATGCCAAAGATGGGAGTATCTTCGCCGAAACGACGCTGAATTATGATGATTTAGTTTATTTCGAGTCCCTGGCTCGTGAGTTGAACGTGGGTTTTCACGCGCTGTCTCACAGCGATCTTTACAGCACAAACCCGGATATCAGCCCTTATTCGGTTCATGAATCTTCGGTAACCGGTATTCCGTTGCGCTATCGCAGTGTGGAGCAAATCGATCGCTCGATGACCTTTCCGAAAGTCATGATGATTGACCACCCTGAGGTTCTGGATGTCGCGATCGCCAAAATCCCGGCAGAGGCTAAAGAACGTTATACCATCATGAAAAGCTCACCTTATTATCTCGAGATCCTTGATAAAACGGTAAACAAAGGCACAGGCGTTCAAAAACTGGCTGAAAAACTGGGTATTCCCCGCGAAAATGTCATGACTCTTGGCGATCAGGAAAATGATATCGCCATGCTGGAGTATGCGGGGCTTGGGGTTGCGATGGGCAATGCGCTGGACAGCGTCAAAGCCGTGAGCCAGTTTGTGACTAAATCCAATACCGAAGACGGCGTGGCCTACGCGGTTGAAAAGTTTGTGCTGAACGATTAAGGAAAATAACGTGGCGGGTGAGAAGCAGCTGACCTTTGATGCTCGGGGTCATCAACTGACCAATATTAACGTTTGGACAGCGGATAGCCAGTGGATAGCCTACGATGTTCGACCCAAAGGCAGTGAGTTTAGCGGTTCGACTATTGAACGTATCAATATCGCCAACGGTGAGCTAGAAGTGCTTTATCGTGCAACTCAGGGCGCTCACGTCGGCGTCGTGACGGTTAGCGCCGATGCCCAACCACGTTATGCCTTTATTCACGGGCCAGAAAATCCGGACTCCTCGTGGAAATACGATTTTCATCATCGCCGGGGAGTGATTCTCGAACCTGCCGTCTCACCTGCTGCGGTCACCCTCGATGCGTTTGATATCACCCCGCCTTACACCCCTGGCGCACTGCGCGGCGGATCTCACGTTCACGTGTTTAGTCCGGACGGCAGTCGTCTAAGCTTCACTTACAATGACCACGTCCTTCATGAATCCGATTTAAAAGAGGATTTGCGTAATGTGGGCGTGGCGTTGGCTAATCATCCTGTGGCCGCCTCCAAATCGCATGCGCGGGAATACGACGGCAGTCATTTTTGCGTGCTGGTCAGCCAGACAACTTCTACGCCGCAGGCTGGCAGCGACCAGATAAACCGGGCTTATGAAGAGGGGTGGATTGGTCAGCGGGGTTATCTGCAAGCTGATGGTCAGCGTCAACGTTGGGCGCTGGCTTTTATTGGCGATACGCTCTCGACGCAGGGCGAAAAGTTGCCAGAAATCTTTGTGGTTGATCTACCCGAGCAGGATCACGACTATGCTCAGGCGGGAGAATTTCCACTTCAGGGAACTCCTTCCCGATTGCCCGCGCCTCCTGGCTCTGCCGTTCAGCGACGACTCACGTTTACCGAGCATCGAGCTTATCCGGGCGTGGCCCTGCAGCCGCGTCACTGGGTGCGTGCATCACCGGACGGTGCCATTATCGCCTTTCTAATGAAAGACGAGCGCGGCGTAGTGCAGGTGTGGGGAGGCACGCCATTGGGCGGTGATCCCTGGCAGATAAGCCATGCGGACTCGAGCATTCAGTCGGCATTCAGCTGGCACCCTGATGGTGGCAAGCTGGCGTTAATTTGTGATAACTCGGTGATGCTGCTAAATACCGTAAGCGGAGAAATGCAGCGTCTAACCTCTCGCAGTGAGATAGCGCCCAGCGGTGACGCGGTGGTGTTTTCACCGGACGGCCTCTGGGTGGCTTTTATGCGCGAAATATCAGGATTTAATCAGATATTTATCACAGCGGCCTGAGTTTTGGCCGCCGCTATCGGGAGCATCAGTTAACATTGATGACAGGGGTGGTAGGTGGAATATGATTGATATCCACGCCGTGGCTCATTGCAAGATTATGATTTTCATCATTTTTAATACGCTCCTGAGTTCCCACCGTGTGACGATTATAATAATCATAAGGTAGCAGCAGGGTATCCATTACCGCGGTAAACGGTAAATCAATGGCCAGCAGCGGGGTCATCGCCCAGCTTGTATCATTACTTCCAATCATTCTTACGTCGGCTTTTGAGCCTGGATAATACCCCTGATAATCGCCAGTATGGCTCATCACGCTGGAACAGCCGCTTGCCACAAAGGCGCATCCTGCCGCGACAGGCAATAACAATTTCTTCATCTTTCAACTCATCTTTTACTGTCGGACTGAGGATGTACGGTAAAACCTATAACCACAGGTTTAGCAAGTGCGTTTGAAATTGTAGTACCAATTTAAGAAATTAAAATTAACTCACGGTGATTAATAGAAACCAATCACATTAAATGTCTGATATTGCCGAGCAATAGCGGAGTGAATAAAAAAAATTTTTTTAAAGCAGCTTGAATTCTGAATTTTCATCGCCATTTTTATCATACGACGCCGCAAAAGAATACGCCGTTAGGGTATTTGTGCGTTATCGATCTGTCCAAATGGAAGATCAGTTTTTTCCTCGCCGCAATATTAGGAGGCAGTTTTAATGCGTAACTTCGATCTCTCCCCACTTTATCGTTCCGCAATTGGTTTCGATCGTTTGTTTAATCTCATCGAGTCCGGTCAAAATCAAGGTGGAGGTTATCCTCCCTATAATGTTGAACTGGTAAATGAAAACCATTATCGCATTGCCATTGCGGTTGCGGGCTTTGCAGAGTCTGAATTAGAGATTACTGCCCAGGATAATATGCTGCTGGTAAAAGGTGCACATACTCATCCACCGGCCGAGCGAACCTATTTATATCAGGGGATTGCCGAACGTAATTTCGAACGCAAGTTTCAATTAGCAGAACACATTCAAATTAAATCGGCAAATCTGGCTAACGGTTTACTTTATATCGATTTACAGCGTGTGGTACCAGAAGCGTCAAAACCTCGCCGCATTGAAATTATTTAATTACCCCGGCGCAAGGGTATATACATCTCGCTTCACAGAAGGAGTTAATATGCGAAATCACGATTTGTCTCCACTGCTTCGCCAATGGATTGGATTTGATAAACTTGCCAGTTCATTAGAGGGCAGCGATCCGAGTTATCCTCCCTACAATATCGAGAAATCAGACGATAATCATTATCGCATCTCGCTCGCGTTAGCCGGATTTAAGCAAAGCGAGCTGAATATTGAGGCTGAGGGGCCACGATTAACCGTTAGCGGCACCCCAACGCTGTCAGAAAACAAAGTCGAGTATTTGCATCAGGGTCTGGTCTGCAAATCCTTTAGCCTGAGCTTTACCCTGGCGTCACACATGCAGGTTGACGCCGCCGAGTTTGTGAATGGCCTGCTGCATATCAGTCTGGTTCGCGACGTGCCGGCGGCTCTTCAACCGCAGCGCATCGCAATAGGGACTCATATCGATTAAGCCGCGCGATGTTCCTGATGCGCACGCTCAATCTCTTCGGCAAGAATTGAAACACCGCGCTCGATCTGGCTGGCTTCAGGCACGTAGTTCATGCGCATACACTGCTGTGTATGCGCCCATGGATGCTCTAAGCCCGGGAAGAAGTAGTCGCCCGGGACCATCAATACACCGCGCTGCTTGAGACGCTGGTAAAGCACCTCGGTGGTAATCGGCAAATCCTTGAACCACAACCACAGGAAGATAGCACCCTCAGGTTTGTGGATCAGGCAGCGCTCTTCAGGCAGATAACGACGCAGCGTAGCGATAGTTTCCTGCACGCGCTGGTAATAAAATGGCTTGATCACTTCTTCTGACAGTCGCAGCAAATCCCCACGTGCAATCATTTCGCAAGCCATCGCCGGACCAACACTGCCCGGAGACAGGCTGATAATGCCATTCATGTTACTGATAGCCTTGATGATCTTCTCATCGGCAACCACGATGCCGCAACGAGAACCCGGCAAGCCGAGTTTGGACAGGCTCATACACAGGATAATATTGGGATTCCATAACGGCGTTGCATCAGTAAACACAATGCCCGGGAATGGTACGCCGTAAGCGTTATCGATCAGCAGGGGAATATCATGCTGCTGCGCCAATGCATCAAGGCGGATAAGCTCTTCGTCGGTCAGCACGTTACCGGTAGGATTGGTTGGTCGCGATACGCAAATCAGGCCAATATCTTTGCCGATATGCAGATGATCAAAATCAACGTGATATTTAAACTGGCCTTCTGGTAACAGCTCGATATTCGGTTTGGCCGAGACGAACAGATCTTCATCAACGCCTGCATCCGCGTAGCCCAGATATTCGGGAGCCAAAGGAAACAGTACTTTGCTCAACGAACCGTCGCTGCGACGTCCGGCAAACAGGTTGAACAGATAGAAGAAAGCACTCTGACTGCCGTTGGTCAGTGCGATATTCTCTGCGCTTAGTTCCCAGCCTTGCTCCTCGCTAAGCATTTTTGCCAACGCGTGACGCAAAACGTCTTTACCCTGCGGGCCGTCATAGTTGCACAAGGCTTCGGTGAGTTTACCTTCCGCCAGCATATCGCCGAGCAGTTCCTGGAAATACTCTTGCATCTCAGGAATTTGAGCCGGATTTCCACCGCCAAGCATCACTGCGCCAGGGGTACGCAAACCGTCGTTCATGTCGCCCATCAGGCGGGTAATGCCAGAAAAACGGGTAAATTTTTCGCCGAAAACAGAAAACGTCATAGCTTACTTTGAGTGTTATCAGAATGTGACGCCCACCTTAACGCCTGCGCCGTAGCAGTGCAATCAGAGGAAGTCATTCGGCACGATATTCACAGAGCGGGCAGGAATGGCAGACTAAAGGCGCGAAGCGGTGCCTGGACTAGACACCGCTTCGCAAGCTCAGAATAAAATCACAAAAAAATCAGGATTTCTTCAGATCTTTTTGGTTAACGCAGAACTCGTTAGTTTCGCCTGACAGTGCTGCAATCAGGTTCTCGACCGCCAGTGCATCCATATCGTAACGAGTTTGTGCCGTTGCAGAACCGATGTGCGGTAATGTCACGACGTTTTCCAACTTCAACAGGCCAGAATCTTTGGCCATTGGCTCTTTTTCGTAAACGTCGAGGCCAGCGGCGTAGATAGTGCCGTCCTTCAATGCTTCGATTAGCGCCTGTTCGTCGATTACCGGACCACGTCCCGCGCTGATCAAGATGCCGGTAGATTTCATTTTGGCAAACTGATCCTTACCAATGATATGGAAAGTCTGATCGCTTAGCGGCAGAATCACCACCACAAAATCTGACTCTTCCAGCAGGGTATCGAGGTCACACTTACGCGCGCCAAAACGCTCTTCAGCTTCTTTATGCTGGCTGCGTGCGTTGTACAGGATCGGCATATCGAAACCGAGATTCGCGCGCTGGGCAACGGCCAGGCCGATGCGACCCATGCCGACAATACCCAGAGTTTTGTGGTGTACGTCAATCCCAAACCAGTCTACAGGGGCGTTACCGTCCCATTCACCGGCCTTGGTGCGGTTGGATAATTCAACTACGCGACGCGCGGTGGAAAGTACCAGAGAGAACACCAGATCAGCCACGGTGTCAGTCAGCGCAGCTGGGGCATTAAACAGTGGTATGCCACGGCTTGAAAGCTCGGCCACGTCAAAGCTGTCAAAACCTGCCGAAGCGGTAGACACGCCACGCAGGCGAGGAGCCTGTGCGATCAGCTCTTTATTGATAGGCCCGCCGGAACCGATCAGCCCTTCAGCCTCTTTCAGAGCGTCGAAAACCTGAGTGCGGTTTTGATCATTAATCCCATCAACTTTTACCACTGAGAAATGTTCTTCAAGGCGCTTATGCAGATCGTCTGCGATTTTTTTGTAGAGAACGATAGACGGCTTCATTACTTACTCCATCAAGCTAACGATTAGGTAGACTGTTTATTTAGTAAGACAAATCATTGATTAAAATAGAGACTATTTTAGTGAGCCTCAAGCGGTTCCGCAGTTTTTTCCGGTTTGACCATCAGCGTAAGGAGCACTGATATCAGTAACGACGCGGCCATAAAGATAAAAGAGGCCGCCGGACCCCCGGTACTGCCGTTCAAATAGCCCACAAACCAGGAACCAAAAAACGAACCTAAAGCCCCAAGGCTATTGATTAATGCCATTGCGCCACCGGCGACATTTTTCGGCAACATTTCGGGAATAATCGCGAAAAATGGCCCGTAAGGGGCATACATCGCGGCACCTGCAATCACCAGCAGACTGTATGAAATCCAGAAACTGTGCTGCCCGATAGCCCATGAACAGAAGAAAGCAATGGCACTAATCAGCAGCAAAGGCCAGATAAACAGCTTACGATTCTGCATCTTGTCTGAGGCCCATGAGGCAACAATCATCGCGATCGTGGCGGCCAGATAGGGCGCGGAAGACAACCAACCGGCCTCGACCATGCCCATGCTTTTTCCTGCTCGCAGGATTGAAGGTAACCACAATACAAAACCGTACACGCCAATACTCCAGGTGAAATATTGGATACACAGCAGAATCACATTACGGGAACGAAATGCTTGCCCGTAGTTGGCGACCGCTTTGATATTTTCCTGCTCTTTGGCTAGCGTGGTGGCCAAAGCCTTTTTCTCATCCTCGCTTAGCCAGCTTACTTCTTCAGGCTTGTCTTTTACCAAAAACCACCAGAAAACAGCCCAAATCACCGCCGGGATGCCCTCAAAGATAAACATTTCCCGCCAGCCAAACGCATGGATCAAATAGCCGGAAAGCACGGACATCCACAGCACAGTGACCGGGTTTCCCAATATCAGAAAAGTATTAGCGCGTGAGCGTTCCGATTTGGTGAACCAGTTACTGATATAAACCAGAAGGGCGGGCATCACCGCCGCCTCTACAATACCCAGCATAAAGCGGATAACCGCCAATAGCGGGATGCTGTTAACCATGCCGGTTAGTGAAGCAAAAGCGCCCCACAGCACCAGACACCAGAACACCAGCTTCTTGACGCTGCGTCTTTCGGCATAAATCGTCCCAGGTATCTGAAAGAAAAAGTATCCTAGAAAGAACAGGGCACCCAATAGGGAAGACATACCCTTAGTAATGCCAAGGTCATCGTTGATGCCAGCGGCGGAGGCAAAGCTGAAATTGGAACGGTCGACGTATGCCAAACTATAGGAAATAAAAATGATCGGCATAATAAACCACCAACGTTTGGCGGCTAATTTGACCTCACTCATTTTTATGCTCCTTGTTATTATTCACGCCCTGACTGCGCGTATTTTGGCTGCATTTACTTGAACATTTGCTCATCTTGCCACCCGATAATTGCTAAGCTTCCGCTGCTTCCTTGCGTAGTAATTCAACGTAATAACGAGTTACTGCAGTAAGATCTTCGCCCTCTAAAGGAAACTCGATGCCGCGCGGCGCAGTGCGGGGCAATTTTGCCAAAAGCGGTTTCCAGCTTCCGTCGCTGTCATCGAGTGCGACGGCATGTAACTTCCCATTACGTTGTTGAGCTGCTTTTACGTGCACATAGCTGACATGCTGGCTTAAGGTATTCGCGGCTTCAAGCGCGTCCTGGCCGACCCACTGCCAGTTCGCCATATCAAAGGTCATCGCAACCGGAAGATGTAGGGCTTCAGCGGCAAAGAAGAATGCGTTCATAGGGTGCAGAATACCGCCGTCAGGGGTTTGATCGTTCTCAACGACCAGTTCAACCGCATGTTCATTCAGCAGAACTTTCAATTCTGTAAGATCAACGCCGGGGGCAAAAGCACCGAGTGCAATTTTCAGTTTGCGGGCATCAAGGTTATCAGCTTCGGCCAAAAATTTTGCCAGGGAAGGGTTTATGCTGCTGTCAGATAAAAAGAGCGATTCTGGAACCGAATAAAAAGTATAAAGCCCGTGCTGACGAATTTTTTCACCTAACGCCTTGAGGTGGTCTATTTCTCCCTCGACCAGCAATTCGCGGCGGATTTCAACGCCATCGGCGCCTGATTCTGCAATCGGCTTGAGTAATGCTTCCTGCCCGCCTAAATCTTTAACCGCTTGATAGCCGTAGGCTGCGGTCACTATCACGATGTCTGCCACATTCTCTGGTTTGCTCATGCCAATTTTCCTTATGCGCCGTTGTTTTTTTAAGCAAGGTGTTTTCGCTGTTTGAGAAACTAAATAACTCGGTAAACCTGATAGTTAAAGGTAGGCTAATTTTAGCCTCAGGCGTAGTTTCTGTTAACATTACGTTAACTGGAACCGGTACCAAGTAAAAGTTCAGTTACAGGAAAACACGATCTCGTGGGTCAATAACGAGATCAATGTCACGATTTCAACGGATCGCTTTCAGGGATTTATTAAACGAGTTGGGTTGAGCCGCGAACAATTAATTCGCCTGAGAATGCATGTTCCTGCACAGGCTCATCGCTGCCTTGAATGCGTTTGACCAACTGACCCAGAGCCGCGTAGCCCATATCGTACGTGGGTTGCTTCAAGGTAGTGATACCGACACCGGCAAGCTCTGCCCATTCAAGGTCATCAAAACCGAGCAGGCCGATATCCTTGCCCCAGACCATGCCAACTCTGCGCATTGCGCGTGCAATAACCAGCGTTAACGAGCCATTTACCGAGATGACGGCGCGGCGTTTATCAGGATAGCGGGCTGCAAAATCCAGCAACAATTTTTCCAGGCTTTCACTGTCATCCAGCAATACTTCGCCTTGCTCGGCAAATTTTTGCGGCTCTTTTTGCATCTGTTTCAGGAAAGTATGTAGACGCTCGAGGCGAGTATTAATGGTGACCGGTTCACTGAGAAACTGAATGGCTTCAAAGCCCTGGTTCAGTAAATGCCGAGTCACTTCAGTGGTGGCTTCAGCATTATTCAAGCCAATGACATCACAGGAAAAATTAGCGATTTTACGGTCAATCAACACCATCGGTAGTTGCGACTGTTGCAACGAAGAAATTGCTTCTTCACGCATCCCGACCGCGTTAACTACGATGCCGTCAACGCGATAGCTGCTCAGCAGGCTCAGGTAGTGCTTTTCCTGATTGAACTCATTGTTGGTGTTACACACCAGCAGAGTCAGCCCCTGTTGGCGACAGGCGGCTTCAACGCCACGCATGACTTCAACCGAATACGGATTGGTGATATCGGCAATGATTAAGCCGATCAGGCGAGTTTCACCGCTTTTCAGGCTACGAGCCATCTGGCTTGGTTGGTAGTCCAGCAGGGCAATTGCCCGTTCGATGCGCTCTTTCAAGGTATCGGAAAGCAGATGCTGTTCGCCGTTAAGATAACGCGAAACGCTGGTCTTTCCGGTTTTAGCGGCACTGGCCACGTCCCTGATAGTTGCACGGGGAGTCGATGTCTGCGCTGTCTTAGCCCTGCTCACGTTAAATCTCCTGAAATAGTCGCCAGATAACCTGTTGCGATGATAGAGAAAAAGGTTATTTCTGTTGATAAAGGAGACTAGCACAGAGCGCAGTAGCAAGGAATGAAACTTACCCTTCGTTCCGAAAGCGACAGCTGCGTTGGCGGCGGGTGACCCCCATTCACTCAGCTACCCAAGCTTCAGGGGGTCACTCTTTTGCCACTTTGCCTCCACTTCGGGGGCTTGGATCAGTCAGTTTTTATTGCAGCGGGCTAAGGGTGATTTCTACGCGGCGGTTCTGTGCCTTGCCATCTTCAGTGCTGTTCGAGGCGATCGGGTTGGCAGGGCCAGCTCCTGAAGTATGTACGCGATTACCTGCGACACCTTGGGTTATCAGTGCACTGCCTACGCCGTCGGCACGTTGTTGGGACAGTTTCATGTTCAGCGCCTGACCGCCAGTGCTGTCGGTATAGCCCACGATATTAACGGCAGTCTTAGGATACTCTTTCAGCACCATGGCAACGCCAGTCAGCGTATTCGCACCCGCTGGTTTTAGCGTGCTGCTGCTGCTGTCGAAGGTGACGTTGTTTGGCATGTTAAGCACAATGTTTTGGCCCTGACGCGTCACACTGACACCTGTGCCTTTCATTTTGTCGCGTAGTTTGGCTTCCTGAACATCCATATAATAACCCGCGCCGCCACCCAGTGCGGCACCGGCTGCAGCGCCAATCAAAGCACCCTTGCCGCGATCGTGTTTAGAGGATGAAAGCATCCCGACACCGGCACCCAATGCAGCGCCAACGCCAGCTCCAATGCCTGATTTGCCCGCTTCAGACTCTCCAGTGTAAGGATTGGTGGTACAGGCCGATAACCCGAGCGTGACGCACAGTGAACCGGCAATAATCCAAATACGTTTATTCATTTTTTCTTCCTTTGAAGAATTAATATTTGCTGTCTAGCGGTTTGGCTATTCCAACTGCTTGCGCTCTTTATGCGAGAAAACGCAGAGTTAATCACTCAGATAAATCTGCATCTGCGCTGTAGTATTAAAGCTATTTAAAAATCTTCTGATTGTTTAATTAATTTTAAATATAGAATTTCAAGAGTTATATATTATCTTAGGGAAATGAGAGGTGAAAATAGTGCATTGAAAATATAGATAATTAATTGGATGTAACTTATCTCACATTATGTGAAATTATTTTTATTAAGCTATTCCACACGGGTCATCGCCAATAAATCCGAGAGTTTGCAAAGTACCAATGCCTGCGTCGAAATCAAAGTCGAGGAATATAATTTGGATAAACAGTGATGCTGAGGTTTTCTGAATACCTTTACTGAAAGATTAAATTTTCCAGCCCATTATCCAGGTTTGTAGGCCGGTGCCAGGATGACAGGTATCGGCGGTGATGGTAAAACCTTCCTTTTGATAGAAGGCGACAGCGCGATGATTTTGCTGATAAACCTCAAGCAGCAGTTTGTCATGGACGGCTTTGGCAGTGGCCATTAATTGTTGAGCGACGCCACAGCCGTGAAAGGTGTCTCTGACGAACAGAGCGCCAATAAACTGTTCGCTGATGACGCTAATAAAACCGCTGATTTCGCCGTTTTCCGGATTGCAGGCGACCCAAGTCATCGCCTGCGGCAAAAAGGTATCTCTGACCATCGCAGCACTCTCAAACCAATAACTTTGAGTGATAAAAGGGTGCGCGGCTATCGTGCTGCGTAACCAAAGAAGCATCAGCTCATCGAGGTCATTATTGTCAGATTCGCGAATTATGCAGCTTGATATTGAGGATGGCATTGGCAATTGGCCTGATGATCGTTCACCAGGCCGCTGGCCTGCATAAACGCATAGCAAATAGTTGATCCGATAAACTTGAAGCCGCGTTTTTTCAGCGCTTTAGACATAGCATCAGAAACGTCATTTTTAGCCACAACTTCGCCCGGTCCTTGTGGATTATTGACGATGGGCTGGTGGCTGACAAATTGCCAGATAAAAGAAGAAAAATCTTCACCGTTGGCCTGCATTGCCAGCCAAACCTTGGCGTTGGTAATGATCGCCTGTATCTTGCCGCGATGGCGGATTATGCTGCTATCCAGCACCAGATTATCGACGTCTTGCTCGGTCATTTTCGCGATGCGTTCAGGGTCGAACTGATGAAAGCAGCGGCGATAATTTTCGCGTTTTCGTAATACGGTAATCCACGAGAGACCAGCCTGCTGGCCTTCAAGGCACAGCATTTCAAACAGTTCACGTCCGTCTTTGACCGGCACGCCCCATTCTTTATCGTGATATTCAATGTATAGCGGATCGTCCGATACCCAGCTGCAGCGTGTCATTTTAAAGCTCCAAGATTGCGGAAAACTGTCTCCGCAATCTTGGTCTCTCCTTTATTTCTGCGCAAGCACAACCTGTTTAGCCTGCGGCATAGTTTCCAGTTTCATGCGTTTTTCAGGCTGCAAAAGCGTCATGCACAGCATGCTGCAAAACGAAACTGCCGCCGTGGCGGTAAACATCGCGCCGTAGCCGTGATACTGCGCCAGATAGCCACTCAGCGTAGGTGCTAATATTGACGCCACGTTAGCAATCGCCAGCGTCATTCCACTGTAGGTGCCGACCGATGCCTTCGGAGATACGTCAATCACCACGGACCAATAAACGTTATTAACCAGCGCATTCAGAGCGTTACCCAAGGTCATCAGCAAAATGATTTCAAACGGCGAATGTGCGTAAGGGATGAGCACAAAGCAGGTCGCCGTCAGCAGCAGCGTTACCGCCGCAAATACATTGCGTGCCAGCCTGAGATTGCCCGTTTTGCGCAGCAGGTTATCGGCAATTTTTCCACCGAGCAGTACGGTAATACAGGCACCGCTCCATGGGATCATCGCGACATACCACAGAGAATGCAGATCATAATGGAAGGTATCTTGCAGATATTTCGGGCTCCAGGTCACCAAAACAAAAGTCACGTACAGGAAAGAAAAATACCCCAGCGCGTTCAACACGAGCGTGCGGTTAGCGAAAAATGCCCACCACGGGCGAGCCGGCTCATTGTCCTGAACTTGCACTTCTCCGGTAATTTTTTCCAGCTCTGCGGCACTGACTTTGGGATGCTGTTGTGGAGTGTTGGTAAACGAACGGGCGAAAATAGTAATAGCTAACAGCGAGAAGATGCCAAGCACGATAAACATGGTGCGCCAGTCATGGGTCAACAGCAGCAGGCCAACTGCCAGAGGTGCGGTCAGCAGCGCACCCACCTGAGTACTTAACAGCCCAATGCTGAGAGAAAATCCCCTTTCTTTTCGCGGTGCCCAGTGGGCGATGGTTTTATTCATCAGGGCATAAGCCGGGCCTTCCGAGAAGCCGAACATAATGCGCAACACGGCGAAACCCATAATCGCCGAGCCGCTGAACATGGCTATGCCTAGCTCTCCCGCCCAGGCAGTCGCGATTTCCAGCAGTGACCACAGCACGCCAGCGATTAACCAGACTTTTTTGGTTCCGATTCTGTCAGCCAAAAATCCGCCACACAGCGATCCGAAAAGATAGCCGTAGCCGAAATAGCCGAGCACAGCGCCAAGCTGCATTTTTGTCAGATGAAATTCTGTCGAGATATCATTGGCCGCAAAGGAGAGCGCGCCGCGATCGATATAGTTAATTAGCGCGATAAAGAAAACCATCGCAAAAATGCGATAACGATAAGTACTTTGAGATTGTTCGATAGGCATAAATGAGCCTCCTAAGCATGCAAGTCCTTAGAAAGCTGCAAGGTTGATGCCAATCGAGCAGTAAGCAATGAAAAGGGGTCAAAGAGATTGATTAGCCGACCTAATGCGCCATCTACAGGCAATCGCGCTGCTGACATGCGCTGAAATGTGGCATTTAATTTCCCCCAAACTCATTAATTCCTCGCTGTTGGCCTGAATGCTACTTTTTTTGCAGGGTTGAGAGATTAATTGCGGGCTTGCCATAAAACTGATAGAGACTTTCTGAAGCGGTTTTGGTCAATACCAGGATTTCAATACGTCGATTTTCAGCTGCCGTCGGATCCTGCGGTTTCAGCAGCATATTGTCGGCCATGGCGCTGACCTGCAAAATTTTGCTCTCGCTAAGTCCGTTATTGATCAAAGTTTGCTCGGCAGTGACGGCTCGGTCACTGGATAACTTCCAGTTATTATATAAATCCTGATTCTGAAATTTTGTACTGTCGGTATGCCCGGTGATCACGATTTTGTTGTCCAGATGATTTAGCGTAGGTGCCATTTCTTTTAAAAGGCTTTTAAAAAATGGGCCAAGCAGGGCGCTACTTCGGGAGAACATTTCACGGTGTTGGTCGTCCTGAATATTAATTCGCAATCCCTGAGGAACAATTTCGATTTGCAGATTAGCCTGTGCATGGTGTTCAGCGGTTATTTTAATGATTGCCTGCGATAGTTGCTCCATTTCTTCAGCAGAACGCTCCAGCACACTATCGGTCAGGCGGGTTTTAGGGAAACCCAAGTCGATCAGAGAGTTATGCATGTTACTGTCTAAAATCAGCGATTTTTTTTCTTCTTCGGGCGTGCCGGGAGTTTTATATTTTGCTGGTTGAGCATGGGTTACCCAATCGATTACCGTAAACCCGCGACCATCAAGCAGTTGCGGATTACTGAGGTTTGAAATAATCTCATGGCGATCTTTTTCAGATACCGACGCGACAATCCACAGCACCATAAATAGTGCCATCATGGCTAAAGTGAAGTCTGCAAAGGCGACTTTCCACGCCCCACTGTGCGGTCTGGAATGGTGACGAGCTGCTTGGCGCCTGATAATTGTGGTGTGAATTTGCTTACTTTTGTCATTCATTTTAATGGGTCCGACATTTCAGAAACCCAGCTATCGAGCTTGGCAAAAGTTGGCTTACAGTCCAGTGGCAGCATCTTGCGGCCGGCATCAACAGCCAGCAGATTAGGCTTGCCGGCTAAATGATTTACCAACACCATGCGCACGCACTCAAAAAAAGCGATCGTTTTCTTGGTTCGTTGTTCCATGGCGTTGGCCATCGGGTCCATAAAGCAATAGCAGATGAAAACGCCAAGAAAGGTGCCGACCAGTGCAGCCGCGACTTTGATCCCAACCAAAATTATTGAGCCGTCAATGGACTGCATAGTAATAATGATGCCCAATACGGCGGCGCAAATACCAAATCCCGGCATTGCTTCGCCAGTACGCTGTAATGATCGAGAAGGGGTAAGCAGTTCATCCTCGACTGCCATCAGCTCCTGCTCCAGAATGCCTTCAAGCTCGTGTTGATTAATTTTCCCCATTGCCATTAAGCGAAAATTATCTGAAATAAAGGTGACCAGCGATTCTTGTTTCAGAATTAACGGATACTTCTGGAAAAGTGTGCTGTCGTTGGGGATCTCAATATGCTCATCGAGCATTTTAAGGCCGCCAATTTGTACCAGTTCCAGCAATTCATAAAGCAGCATCAGCAATTGTTTTTGAAAATCTACCGTATATTCATTTTTGCTGATTACGCCGATAATTTGTCTTAATATTTCTCTTAATACATAGCGTGAGTTGGCCAGGATCATTGCACCTACTCCCGAACCCAAGATAATGAGGATTTCACCGGGCTGCCAGAACGAAATAAGATGACCGCCAGACATGATGAATCCGCCCATCACACACAGCATGATAGTAAAAATTCCGAATATTTTTTGCATGATTAGTGTTCGTTCCTATAAAAAAACTTTATTTTCTCAGTGATAATTTTATTAATCTGGCAGATGCGGGCTTCTGTCAGATCGAGTGTCAGTGCAATCTCTTTCAGGCTCAGATCATGTTGGTAATACAGGGCCAAGATTATTTGCTCACGTTTTTCTAGCGTGGCGAGAGCATGTTTCATACTGTCAGTATTAATTAACTGATCTTCCGGTCCCTGACTGATTAACGCGTCCGCTTCTGTACCTAGAGTCAGCAACTCATCCAGGCTTTGCATATTTTTAGCACTTTCCAACAGCAAGTATTGTTGATATTCCTCCATACCAAGGCCCAGTGACTGGGTAATTTCCTCTGCAAAAGGCTCTCGGCCAAGCTTGCGGCTCAAAGCGCGCACTGCATCGTTAATCCTGTGCGTTTTTTGTCGCAACCCTCGAGGCCGCCAATCTTTATTACGAAGCTCATCCAGAATGGCGCCGCGAATTCGCAGTTTTGCATAGCCGCCAAAGCGTTCATCTGGTTTCCCGTAACGCCTTATCGCCTCAAGCAAACCGATCAGGGCTATTTGCTCGATGTCATGGATATCCAGTATCGTGCTCGCCTGAAAGGCCAACTGTTTTACGATGCGTTTAACCAATGGCACATAAGCCAGCAGTATCTGGCTCTCTTCCTTTTCTGTAAGGTCACTGTGTCGAGCCAGATCCATAATATTAACTTTATTGGTAAACTATTTTGCTGATAATGACGTTGTCAAAAGGCATAGTAATATCGAGAGTAGTAAAGTCTCGTTCATAGGCCGCCATCATTTTTTTCCGTAGTTCCGGAATAGATAAATCATGAATTGTTTTAAAATCTAGATTAGACAATAAATCTACCGTCGAACTTCGCACAGCCGGTAATAAAGCAATGGTGCGATTCATGTTTGCTTCAGAATCAGTCGATAAAGCCAATTCAAGCAATAAATATATTTCGCGCCCTTCGCTGCTCTGAAGAGTAATAATAATGTTCTTAACTTCGACAAAATGAATATCTTTTTGTCCTTTATGATTTACTTTTGTTAAGTTTGCTTGGTCGTTTTGTAAGATTAATGGATTTACATAGGTAATTAAAATATCAGCCACAATTGCTGCCAATAGGGCAGAAAATAAAATTATTAAAATCTTTTTAATATTCATTAAATACTCTTAGATAGTCATGAGAATGCTGCCATCCGTATCACTGACGTGTTCATCGCCTTTGATTCGTCGGGCAACGAAAATATCGTCGGTTGGTAAATGAGGTTGCTGCTGCCGGGACTGCTGCTGCATTTGCTGCTGTTGCGGGCTGTGAGATGAAACTTGCACGTTGACCTGAACATTGGGTTGCAGCAGATTTTGCCGTAATTCATTGCTCACTGACTGCAAGGCGCGATACACGTCTGGCTGGCCGGCATTGATTTGTACAGTCAATTTTCCCGCCTCAAGATGCAGGGAAATATCGATTTTTCCCATCTCGGCCGGATCGAGCCGAATCATGGCGTGTTGAACTTTGCCCTCAAGCTGCATTTGCAGTTTTTCTCCCAAAGCGCTGCTCAACTGCTGCGCCCATCGGTCGTTATTACCTTGCAACTTTAACGTCGATTCTGTCGTGGTAGTTGGCGACGGCACCAAGCTCGGGCCGGTTCCAGCGATCGGATTCAGACCTATTAACGGCGCTGGAGTCGCGGGTGAAGGCGGCCGTTCAACACGTTCACTTTTAATCAGCAGAGGAAATATCGCGCTCGTATCGGCGTTTACACCTGTTGTTTTAGCATCAGGTAAGATCAGCGCCTGCTGAGCAAGTGACGGGACTTTGGGAAAGCCTGTTGTCACCTCATTCGCCGAAATTGACTGAGATACCGCTGTTGGTGGAGGGCCTGGCGGTACGGACTTTTCCTCTGACGGTGGTGATGCCGGAACCACTGGCGCTGTCCCCTGTGGTGGTGCTAGTGGCAGCGGCAGATTTGTCAGCTGGAGTAAGGAGTCCATCCACTGCTGATTAAGGTCATCTTCGGAAACCGTTTTTTGCGATTTTTCCTGCGGCGATGAGGTGTGTGGAAACACTTCTTCCTGCTCGGAGGTAACGTTAGCGGTAATAAACTGCACAACAAAGGGTATTACCGCCCCTTTAGCTTCGGCGGTGAAAGCCAAAGCAGCCGCAATCGGCGGTGCTGGCTGTGTTTGCGATACAGGCGAAGCGGTCACGGCAGCAGGAATCGTCGTGGAAAGGGGCATTTCAAGCATCCTCATCGGCTGAAACCAAGGAGTAGGCGTTGAGGCCTTCATCAATACAGCAGTGCATTTTCATCGTGGCATCAAGCCGTTGGCTGAGTTTTTTAAAATCTTGCAGCAGGCTTTCAAACGCCGCATACAGCTTACCCAGCGCCAGCTTGCTTTCATGGGTTAGCACACGTTGGCCCAGGCTCGGCAATAACTGCATGATGGCGATATTGATCTGCTCAATATCTTCCAGCCGCTCGATAGCTGGCCGCCGTTGCAACTGTTCGATGCGTTGCCGGATTAAGGTAATGTCATTCTTCATGGCTGCCCATCTGCTCCCATCCGAGCTTGATGTTGTCTAAAATGGCGATAACCTCGTCCAATTGCTCGACATCAAGGTTGTGGCTGGCGTCATAAAGTCGATAGACCGAATAGTCGTAGAGTCCGGCCAGATTAAGCGCCAGTTCACCGCCTTTTTCATAGTCCAGCGCGCTGGTCAATCCATTGAGAATATCAATGCATTTGTTGATGCTTTGTGCCTTGCGCTCAAAGCGTTTTGCCAGAATATGGCTACGGGCGCGCATCAGTTCGTCCATCAGGCCACTGAACAACATCAATACCAGCTGATGCGGCGTTGCCGATGCCACCTGCATCGCCAGCACGGATTCTTGATACAGCGCCACGCCTTGTTCTGAATTACCGTACATTGCTACCTCGTCATCGTTACTGGATAAGACCCAACATGCCGAGCGTGTCGTTCATCTTGCCCATCACTGTTTGCAGCTGAGTAAACTGGGCGAGATAGCGGTCGTATGAGGCCTGATAGCGGTTATCTATCGCCTCTTTTTGCTTCACGCTGGCTCTTCCCTGATGGTCGAGAGTGTCCTGACGCTGTTTGAACATCCCAGTGTTTTTGTTCAGATAGGCATCCAGCGACTGATCGAGTTTTTTAACTAAGCCGTCCTTGCCGTTAAACAAAGTGGTCAGAGCTTTTGGGTCCAGCTTCAGCGCGCTGTCCAGCTTGCTGCTGTCGAGAGTGAGATGACCGGTTTTGTCCGCGCTGAGACCAAATTGCGAAATATTTTTGCCGCCGATCGTAGTGCGCAGTAGGCTTTTTAGATTTCTATCCAGCGAGGCAATCGACGCATCGCCGGCGAAAACGCCACGTTGTGTGGTTTTTGAGCCAATCGCCGTGCTCGCGCCCATTGAATCCAGCATTTTGTTGTAGGCATCGACTAATTTTTGTAGCTGCGCGGTGGTGTCTTTATTGCTGGTCGCGACCTGAATATGCAAGGGCTTGGCACCCGAGACCTGCGCCTTGTTTAATTCAACAGTGACGCCATCGACCAGATTCTCAATTTTGTTGTTGTCGCTCTCGACATCGCGCCCGTTGAAACGAATCACGGCGTTTTGCGCGTTGGAAACCGTCGTTTGTTTTACACCCGACGGTAATCCGCTGAGTGAAAGCGCATTTTTCTTGCCGCTATTATCGCTGCTAAGCATTAACGACACTTTGCCATTGGCCCTGATCAATGAGGCAGTGATTGCGGGAGCGTCTTTGCCACCGGCATTAATGGTTTTTTGCAGTTCAGCCAGGCTGTTCTGTTTAGACAAATCGATTTTCAGCGTTTTACCGTCGACGGTTAAACTCAAGGTACCTTTGGCCGCTTTGACTGCGGCATCATCCAGCCCGGAGAGTTCGATTTGCTGTGCAGTGGCAAGCTGTTTTACCGTGATGTCATAGTTGCCCTTCGCGGCCGTAGAGTTGGCGGTCACGGTGGCGATATGCTCTTCGCTAGTTGTAACGGAATTTTGTAGAACACCGTTTTCATCACGGTTTAGAGATTTGAGCGAAGAGCGGAAATGGCCCATTTCACCTGAAATCGCGGTCAGTGCTTTTTGCTGCGCGTCCTGTGAGCGTTTTTCTCTGGCCAGCTGATCGTCGAGCCTTTTTACATCCAGGCCGGCCAACTTTGTCACCTGGCCCTGCGGGTCAATACTGCCTGTATCGAACATAGTCAATCTCCCGGTTATTGGCGCTGCCTGCGGTATTATCTGCGAGGGTCTTTTGCAAGGGGCATGCCAGTTATTTAATTGTTTATTTTTAATGGCTTATGGATTGGAGAGGAAGGTGGGTTTCCGCGTTTTCAAGCGCGGCGGAAGCTGATGTCATTAATAAAAACACCGCCCGCAGGCGGTGTTTATCAGCTCAGTCAAAGATTATTGCTGCATCAGGCCCATGACCATCTGCGACATATTGTTAGACTGTTTCAGCATCGCCATGCTGGTCTGTGACAGCATCTGCTGGCGAGACATATTGGAAGCTTCAGTGGAGTAATCAACGTCACGAATGTTACCGAGCGCCTGATTGGTGTTGTCTTGCATGGTGCTGAGGTTCGCTGCGGTATGACCCAGGCGGTTGATGTTAGCGCCAAGTTTTGAACGAATAGTGGTAACTTTTTCCATCGCCGCGCTGAGTTTAGTCATCGCGTCTTGAGCGGTTGCTGCGAAATCACCTTTCACGGCCGCTACAGAACTTGCACCGGTGCCTGATGCTGGAGTTCCGCCCTTGGCTACGGACAGGTCGAGCTTGGCCAACGCTGTAATCATGCCCTGCAAACCATCGGGACCCGCCAAAGAATCGGAAATATTCACATTCAGCGTTTCGCCGGTGCTGTCGCCAATCTGGAAGTTCATACCGTTAGCATCAACCAGTTTGCCGCCGGCAGTGGCATCTTTTGCTGCAACGCCTAATACCGCAGGTTTGGCTGGCGTTACTATATTACCACTTGCATCTAATTTAGCAGGAACCGCTGCTACCGCTTTTACTTCAGCAGAACCCGAAGCCGCAGCAGACATCAGCTTTTCGCCGCCGAAGCTGGTATTGCTCATAATATTGTTCAGCTCGCCGTTCAATTCTTTGAATTCGGATTGCATCGCATCATGATCCTGCTGGGTGTTAGTGGCGTTGGCAGACTGGGTTGCCAGGTCTTTCATGCGGTCCATGATGTTGTTCAACTCACCAAAACCGCCTTCTGCGGTTTGCAGCATCGCAGTCGCGTCGCTGATATTACGTTTGGCCACTGACATGCCGCTAACCTGGCTTTGCAGGCGGCTGGCAATCTGCAGGCCTGCTGCGTCATCGGCTGAAGTATTGATGCGTTTGCCCGTGCCCAGACGCTGCATTGAAGTGGTCAGCAGGCTGTTAGCCTTGTTCAACGCGTTGTTGGCAGACATTGAAGAAGCGTTCGTGAAAATTGATAAAGCCATGAGGATAATCTCCTGATGAGGGCTAGGTTAGCCCTCTTGTTTCGGTATCAGGATAAAACGACCATTGGCGGGGAAATATTAAGTGCGTGAGGGATAGAATTTAAAAAAACGTATTTAATATGACTAAAGCTTTTATAAATTAGTTGGTTACGCGCAAAACATTTTTAACCATAGCGCTGCGGGCGTTGGCCTGCCCGCTTAATGCCTGAGATAGCGTGGCAAAATTGTTTGCTGCATTCGCGAGCTTATTGCCTATCTGTGCCGCCGCCTTTTGCGCCGAACCCGCCTGTTTAAAGGTGGCCATCGACTGGAACTGGGCGCGGATTTGCTCCCTGTTTTGCGAAAGCTGCTGGCGCTGCTCGCTGATATGTTGCAGCGTGCGATGAAGCTCATCCATCATAGCGGCAGCTTTGACAGGCTTACTGATGATGTTATTCACACTGTCCAGCAGCTGATGCCCGGCCACTAGCATGACGGGTGTAAACTGCTCCCCCGGAAAACGCCCACCTTCACCACGCACTGTTAAATGCTGACAGATGCGCGCCGCGAATTGCTCATCGGCGGAAAAATTCAGCGGCTGCTCGGCGGACTGACTGACGCGGACCCCCAACCTTCCGAGGCATTGCCCTAACAGGCGTAAAGACTGATGCGGACCAGCATCTTGCGGGAGCCGCACTGCCGCCAACTGATGCCTGGCATCCGCGATAGCGAACACAAGCGTTTCGGGTTGTTGGGAAGATAGCAGGGTATCTGCCGCGGGTAGGGTAAAATCAGTCTGCGGCTGGCCAACCAGAGTGACATTGAGTTGCCTGTCAACCCGATGGCCCGAGAGCACCAGCCTGGCATCCAGCAGGGTCGATAATTCTCCGGCCTGCTTTTTGATTGCCGCGTGCGGCCCGCTTTTTATCGCGTGGCGTAGTTCAACAATCTGATTCTCCGCGCGCGCGAGAAAATCATCCGCCTGCTGGACGGCGGTGATCTGATGATTTAATTCAATATTGTAACGAACCGGGCGGCTGGAGATCAGTGGTGGGTCAGGAAAATCACCCAGCTGTGCCGCACTCTCAGCCAATAATTTACCCACTGCGCGCGACGGCGTGGTAGCTCGCGCCTGAGCCAGCGGAGCCGCCAGCCCGGAAGACTTGGTAGACGTAATTCCAACCTGCATCATTTAGCTCATATAATTAAAGAGGGAAAGCTGGCTTATCTTCATATAGGTCATGCCGCTGGCCTGAATGGACATTTTGTAAAGATTAAGGTCAGTGCTGGCCTGTGCCGGATTGCTGTTGGCCAGCTCGTCCATGGCCTGAGAATTGGAGGTCGCGATATCGGTATGCGCCTCGGCGAGCATGCTCAGCCGATTCTGCCTGCCGCCTAAATCGGTGAAAGTTGCCCCCAGTTTTTTCGACGCCTGCAGCATCATCTCATGGGCGCTCTGTAGCTCGGCCAGGTAGCTGGAAGGCACAATTTTAGAATTTTTCATTTTACTGCTTAACGCGGTCAGCTGATTAAGGACTTCCAAATCACTCCCCGCCTTGGAAAATACGCCGCTCATCAGAGTATTTTCTTTAATGTTAATCCCATTGGCTACTGTGGTTTCACGAGTCTGGTCGTTGCCCTGATAGCGATACTGTTGAGTTTTAGCGTCGAAAACGATCGGCTGTATATCGCTTAACGTACCGCCAAATAGCGCGTGGTTATCCTCATTTTTCTGGTTAAGCGCGGCTATCACAGACTCAATCTTGCCATCGATACTGTGGGCAAAACTGCCCATATCGGCCCGCGAATGGCTGGCATTGGCCGCTGACAGCAAGTCGTCAATAATCGCATCTGTCTGCTGATTAATTGCAGTAACCACCGTTTCTTGCTGTGACAGGCTGGTCTGTAAGCGGCTAATATTGCTTTGAAACTGTTTTAACACGCTGTTTTCACGCTGTAAATTTACCAGCTGCGAACTGGCAATCGGGTCATCCGACGGCAAATTAACCCGTTTGCCCGTTGACTGCTGTTCGATGATTTTGCTGATTTTTCCGCTGTTACGTTCAAAGGAGCGGGTCATGATCGCTGTCAGATACGTGCTACTGACTCTCATAGAAATTCCTTGTTATGCATGGGCTTAGAACAGCGCCAGAAGATCGCTGAAAATACGATTGCCGGTGGCAATTACCTTCATGTTGGCCTGATATTCTTGCTGACAGTCTTGAAGATTGATTGCTTCCTCATCCATGTTGACCCCGCTCAGACCATCACGCTGACTTTCGGCCTGCTGCAAAATATCATCCGCCGCTGTTGATTCGCTTTGGTTCTGACGACTGGTGATACCAATCGCGCTGACCATTGACGCGCAGTTTTCCCCCAAGCTGGCAGGGGTTGCGCCACTCAACGAATACTTTTTGTTTTTCAGTGCGATGAGAGCTAACAGGTTGCCGTCATTGCCCGTTGCGCCCTTTTTATCGGATAACGCGAGCTCAGAGGTTTTGATCTGAGTTATTTGCAGCAAATCGTCAGAACCTTTAGCATTGAATACAAACAGTGGCTTACCGGCATGACCTTGTAAATCAAACCCTTTTGCTAGCTGCTGATTCATCTCCCTGGCCATATTCTCGGCCATATCACTGACGGCGCTCTGCATGGTTTTCAATGTGGTATTTTCGTAATCATTTATCGCGCCCAGTTTTCCACCGCAGGAGAGGCCGATACTGTTTTTTGACTGTGCAAAAGCGAGACTTATTTCCTGCGATCCGTTGGGCAGAGTGCTGACAGAAAGCCTACCGGTGCTGCTGCCGCTGACCAGCGTCTCTCCATTGCTCAACGAGACCTTATAGTTGCCGCGACTGTCTTCCAGCACCTTGACGTCCATGTAGCCGCTGAGTTTTTTCACCAGTTCGTCGCGCTGGTCGCGCATCGTATTCGAGTTGGATCCGGTGGCCTCCAAATCTGCTATCTTGCTGTTATAGCTGGCAATATCCTTGCTTAAAGCATTGACGGTCAATACCGTGTTTTCACGCTGGCTGCGTATGGCAACATGCTGATTTTTAATAAAATCGTTCACGCTATTAAACCGAGTCGCCATTGCCTGCGCTTCGTTGATCACCGCCTGGCGCACGGCGTTGTTGTCTGGCTGAGTAGTGGCTCCATGCAGCGTGGCAAAGAATTTGTCGATCCCCTCGGCCAAACCGGAATTTGAGTTGCCCAACAGCGATTCCATCGGCGTCAAAAAGGTTTGCCCGCTTTTGTAATATTCGCTTTTACTGATGCTGCTGCGCACTTGGCCGGTTAAATACTGGCTGGATATCCGGCGAATTCGCTCTACTTGAACACCTCCTCCGGGACTGAGATGAGCGCTGTCCACAGGACCTACAGCACTCTGGTCGGCATGTTGACGGCTGTAACCGGCCGTCTTGAGGTTGGCGAGATTCATTGCCGTGGTGTTCATTCTTATTTTGGCCGCCTGCGCACCGCTGCAGGCGATTGTCATCATGCTCATCGTTTACCCTTGATCCGGTTTTAATGCGTTAGTGGCTGCATATTGCCTGTTGTCATTCAGCGACCGGCTGCGCCTGAAACTTAAATTGTTGGCGATTATCACGGCTTTTCTCGCTGACCCAACTGCTTGATAAGCAGGTCGGCAATGCCGCTACGATGCTGGGCTGCCAAGGTTTGCGACAGCTTATCGTCATAGAAATCACGCATCATCCGCTGCTGCTTGCTGTTGAAAGGGTCGTCATCGCCCACCAGAGCGTCGGACGCTTTGCGCATTTGCTGGGTCATTGAACGTAGGAACATCGCCTCGAACTGTTCTGAGGCCTGAGCAATATTTTGCGGTTTGGCGGAGCCGCCGAAATCACCTGGAATATAGGCGCGTGACGTGCTGATAGCTGCAACCATTAGATGACCACCAGTTCAGCATCAAGAGCACCGGCTTCATGCAGCGCTTGCAAAATGGCCATCATGTCATCTGGAGATGCACCAAGGCTGTTAATCGTATCAACAATACTTCGCAGGCTGGTGCCCGCGGCAACGGAGATCATTTGTCCCTTACCCTGATTGACCGCAATATTGCTTTGCGGCGTGACCACGGTTTTGCCTTTGCCGAACGCGTTGGGTTGGCTGACATTGCGGGATTCGCTGATATTGACCGTTAGATTTCCATGAGAAACCGCCGCTGCATGCACGACCACGCCTTCACCTATCACCACGGTTCCGGTGCGTGCGTTAAACACCACGCGAGGCTGTACTTTTCCTGAAGTTACCGGCAGATCTTCCAGCATCGACATAAAAGCGACCCGTGCGCCGGGGTCATTTGGCGCATTGACGATGACATTAGTGGCGCTTTGTGCGGTGGCAGTCTGTGCGCCAAAAGCCTGATTGAGAGCGATAGCGACATTATTGGCAGTTTTAAAACTGGGGCTTTTCAGATTGAGGATCACCGTATTATTGCTTTGAAAATCGCTGGCAATTTCCCGCTCCACTGATCCACCATTCGGCACCAGTCCCACAGTCGGAGTATTGACAGTAATGCTCGAGCCGCTTTCTCCCTGCGCCTTGAAGCCGCCGACCACGACATTACCCTGCGCCAGCGCGTAAACCTCGCCGTCTGCGCCGCGTAGTTGAGTCAGCAACAATGTACCGCCGCGCAGGCTTTTTGCATCACCAATCGAAGAGACAGTGATATCGATCGTCTGCCCGCGCGCATACATCGGCGGCAGGGTGGCGCTTATGGCAACGGATGCAACGTTTTTGACCTTCGGGTCCATCTTCGGCGGCAGCTGAACGCCAAACTGGCGTAGCATGTTCATCATCGACTGGCTGGTAAATTTAACCTGATTTTTATCGCCGGTTCCGGCCAGACCGACCACCAGGCTATAGCCTACGAGCTGATTGCCGCGTACTCCCTGAATGTCCACAAGTGAACCCAGCGATTGTGCCAACGAGGCTGGAACGGCCAGCCACAGCCCGATAAAGACAATAAATGCCCGATTCATAATGCTACTCCTGGGATGTCGCTGCGGTTAAATGGGAAAGAAAGGATGGTTGAACAGGCGCATTAGCCAGCCTGCCGAATTCGAATCACTCAACGCGCCACGGCCAGAATAAGAGATGCGAGCGTTGGCGATACGCTGTGAGGAAACGGAGTTGTCGCGCTCGATATCCTCCACGCGGACCAGTCCCGAGACGCGCATATATTCATCACCCTGATTGAGGGTCAGCCATTTTTCACCACGGATCACCAGCACGCCGTTGGGCAGCACCTGATGGACCGCAACGGTTATCGCCCCGCGCAGCATATTTTGCTGCTCAGAGCTGGCATCGCCGTTGAATTTACGATTGCCCGACACCGAGCCGCCGAGCTTGTCCAATGATTTGCCGAAGATCTCCGGCACGCCGATGGATGCATCATTTTTCTTGCCGAAGTGAGTGTTGGCCTGTTTGCTCGATTGGGTGGATTCGTCCAGCTTTACGGTCAGAATGTCGCCGACACGATAGGCGCGGCGGTCCTGAGTCAGCGACCAGTTATAGCCACTTTGAAACAGCCCTCCGCCGCTGTTTGGCGTAAGAGGCTGGAGCAGGTTTTCAGGCGGCGCGAACGCGGCATCGTCTTTATGCACCATCATCGAAGAGCTTTCACAGCCACTCAATGACAAAATAATCAGCCCGCTTAATAATTTGTTTTTCATAGGATCTTTTTATTCATCGCGATGCCGAACCTGACGGATTAACATCGCGCAGATGGCGGATTTACAGCGTTTGTGTAGCAAACTTCAGCATGTCGCCCGCGGCCGAAACCATCTTCGCGTTCATCTCGTAGGCGCGTTGAACGGTGATCATGTCGACCATCTCCTCCACTACCTGAACGTTGGAACCTTCCAGCGATCCCTGTTCGAGCTGTCCAAATGAGTCTTCGCCCGGCACACCTTCGACAGCTTCACCGCTGGCAGCAGTTTCTTTATAGAGGTTGGAGCCGAGAGCCTCCAGACCGCCAGCGTTAACGAAGTTGACTAGCGTAATCTGGCCAACCTCGACCGGGTCTGCCTCTCCACCGACGCTTGCAGTCACTGTGCCGTCTTTGCCGATGTGTAACTCTTTGGTATTCGCCGGAATTTCAATCCGCGGGATCACCGGTAATCCTTCTGCGGTGACCAACGTACCGTCCGGGCTGGACTGAAAGTTTCCGGCACGGGTATAGGCGATATCGCCGTTGGCATTTTCGATCTGAAAAAATCCCTGACCTGAAATTGCCAGGTCCAGGTTGCCTTTGGTGACCTGATTCGAGCCTTGGGTAAACTGCTTTTGGGTGCCAACAACTTTAACGCCGGTACCAAACTGAATACCGGTCGGGGCAATGTGCGCCTGATCCAGCTGGCCGCCGGGAGCGCGCTGATTCTGGTAAAACAAGTCCTGGAAGATGACCCGATCGCGCTTGAAGCCGTTGGTATTAACGTTGGCGAGGTTATTGGAGATGGCACTCATCTTGGCATCTTGTGCCGCTAGCCCGGTTTTGCTTATCCATAACGCAGGATTCATGGGGTCTATCCTTTAAATTCAATGAATTGATTAACTGTTTCGCAGTAAACGATCGCCGGCCTCAGCCAGTTCCTCTGCCACTTTCATCATCTTGATCTGCGCCTCAAACTGGCGAGTCAGGGCAATGCTGGCCGTCATTTCGCTGACTGCAGACACATTGCTGCCTTCAAGATGCCGGGCCTCAAGCTCTACGCCGTCATTGCGTGCGAGGGCGCGCCCGCTTGCCACTAGCCAACCCTGAGCATTTTTGTGCAGACTTTTGGCGGCAATATCTACCAGCTTGATACGGTCGATATCCTGCTCTGCGCTTACGTCGCCATCGGCTGGAATAATGGAAATCGTGCCGTCGCTGCCCACCGAAATATGTTTGTAAGGTGGCAGAATGATGGGGCCGCTATCACCAAGTACCGCCAAACCGCCGATGGTGAGTTCGCCGCTATCGTTCACGTTCATTAAACCATTGCGGGTATAGGCTTCTCCTGCATCGCTGTTAACGGCAATTAGGCCCGCGCCGCGAATAGCGATATCCAGATCGCGACCGGTAACGTCGGCATGACCTTGCGTCAAATCCACCCCGGCATTTTTCTCCTCCACCAGATAACGAGTGTTGTAACCGGCACCCGTTATGCGCTGCGCCTGCGCGCTTTCCAGATCGGCGCGAAATCCTTGAGTATTGACGTTGCTCAGATTATTGGCGTGGATAGCTTGCTGGTCGAGGCTGCGTGTTGCGCCGCTGACAGCGGTATAAATAAGGTGGTCCATTACAGTGCCTGGAACAGCGCGGTCATCATGCTGTTATCTGTACTGATGACTTTGGTGTTAGCCTGATAGCTGCGCTGAGCGGTCATCAGTCCCACAAGTTCGGCGGTTAAATCGACATTTGACTCTTCAAGCATTGATGCCTTGATGCTGCCATATAGACCTGTTCCCGGATTGCCGGTCAGCATTTCTCCCGAGGCGCTGGTCTGCTGCCAGGTCGTGTTGTCCTGCGGGCTAAGGCCGTTGGGATTACGGAAGTTGGCCAGCACAAGCTGCCCCTGCAACAAGCGTTCGCCATTGCTGAAGGTGGCGTAAACCGTGCCGTCTTCATCAATTCTTTGGCCGGTTTTTTGGCCGGTCGGGTATCCGTTGGATTTATCCTGTGTGACGTCAAATGGCGATTGGTACTGACTGGTCCCGGCATAATCCACGGCAAGTGAAATCGCGGCGGCACCCGTCGTCGGGGTAAAGATCGAGTTCAGCATCAGCGGGCCGGTCGGGGTAAGTAATTTACCGCTGCTGTTAAAGGTCAGGCTTTGCGGCGGAGTGCTCGACACTTTACCGTCGGCGACATAGTGAACGTCCCACTTATTGACGCCGGTTTTCACAAAATACTGCGTCAGCTGATGTTTGCCGCCGAGAGAGTCATACACCTCACTGGTGTGTTGCGAATTAAAACTGCTGGCATCGGCAGGGTCGAACGTTTTTGTGGTCGGCACTTTTGCATTGCTGTCCAGATTGGCGGTAAAGCCCAGTGTATCGCTGGCCTTGGCCGGTATCGCGCCGTTGGAGATTTTCAGATCCGTCAAAGCGCCGGTTTGCAATGCGCCTTTGGCATCAACGCCATGCCCCTGCAACAGCATGCCGTTGCTGCTCAGTCTGCCCTGATTATCGAAACCAAAAGTACCTGCGCGTGTCACGGCCGGCGCGCCTGAACTATCGCGAACGATAAAAAATCCTGCGCCATTGATAGCCAGATGCAGCTCGCTGTCAGAAGCCAAAAAGTTGCCTTTACGGGTTATGCTTTGCGCTATTTTACTGACGCCAACACCCATTGGCTGACCGTTGGCATAGAGGGCGGAAAATTGGGTGTGCCCAGACTTGAATCCCACGGTTCCCGCGTT
The DNA here is from genome assembly GCF_041200025.1 of Rouxiella sp. WC2420. Taxonomy (NCBI): domain Bacteria; kingdom Pseudomonadati; phylum Pseudomonadota; class Gammaproteobacteria; order Enterobacterales; family Yersiniaceae; genus Rouxiella; species Rouxiella sp. WC2420. Next base: position 38,703 of record NZ_CP165628.1, read on the forward strand.
GGCAATATTATTACTGACACTGTTCATCTGCTGAGTCACGGCGTCTAAACCTGAAGTGGCGATACTGAAGCTCACGATAAAATTCCTTGATTAATAGAGAGTTAAAAGCTGTGTGCAGGCTTGCTATGGGCAGGACCAAACTGGGTGATCTGGTTGTAAGGCACATCACCAAGCCCGTTGATATCCAGTAGTATTTGCCCATCAGCCGGGGAGATCCGTACCGTATTAACCGTGCCAGCCAGCTCGATAGTCGGGCTTTTCTCTCCGGTATCGGTCACGATGCTGAGGGTATATTCACCCGCTGGCAGTCCATTTTTTTGCGGATCGAGAGAGAAACCGTTTTGGCCGACCGGCAGTTTTCCAAGCGATATAGTGTGGTCCGTACCTTGCTTATCTTTGAGATGGAGGGTCACAACCGAGGCCGGGTTTTTTAGCGTTATGCGGGCTTCAATTGGCTGATTTTTCAGGTCAACGCTGTCCGATTGCACCATTACCTGCTTACCTACCAGATTGGCGGTGCTCAACGTTTGCAGGTTATCCATCAACGTATTATTGGCGTTCATCAGCTTCGCCACAGTAGTGAGCGATTCGGTTTGTGCCATCTGCGCGAACTGGTTAGCCATCTGATTGCTGTCGGTAGGATTGCTGGGGTCTTGATGAGTCATTTGCTCAAGCATCAGGCGCATAAACATATTTTCCTTGCCCGCGACGCTGTTGCTTTGTGGCACCGCCTCGGCGGCGTAAGGAGTCAATTGCTGGCCGGTGGTACGGTTGTTGACGTTCATTTATCAAGCCTCTCCCAGCTTCAGCAAACTTTGCTGCATGCTTTTCACGTTATTCAGGACTTCGACATTGGTCTCAAAACCGCGCGAAGCAGACATCATGTCGGCCATTTCCTCTACCACGTTGATATCAGGGTAAAAAACGTAGCCTTGCTTGTTGGCCAACGGATGATTTGGCTCATAGCGCTGCACGCTGGCCTGAGTTTCCGTGACGTCGAGAATTTGTACTCTCGCACCGGCAACGGCTTTAAAATCCATCAGCTGACTATTTTGATAAACCGCCGCAAACAGCGGATGGCGTGCCTTGTAAACCGACTGTGCATTGGCTGCCGGGGTTTCAGCATTGGCCATGTTGCTGGCGATAGAATTTAGCCTGACCGTTTGCGCTGTCATGGCTGAGGCAGAAATGCGATAAATATCAGTAAAGGCCATACTTATTTCCCTTCAATGGCTTTCTTTAGCCCGCTAAATTGCAGATTCAAAAAAGCCAAACTTGTCTGATAATCGAGAGTGTTTTTAGCAAACTCAGCCTGCTCAACGTCGAGCGCAACGCTGTTGCCGTCTTTAGACGGTTGATAAGGAACGCGATATTTCAATTGCACTGTTGAAGCCATTCCAAAACTTTGTCTGGCGCGTTGCATTTCCGAAGAAAAATCAATATCTTTTGCCTGGAAGTTAGGTGTGTCTACATTCGCCAAATTTGCCGCTAACAGCTCTGCTCTGGTCAGTCGAAGCTGTAAGGCCGCAGGATGAACGCCTAAGGATTTCTCAAAACTAATACCCATAAAACTTCCCCCCAATTTCCCATCGAACCCTGCGCGGGTATTTCTCCATAGTCCATTCATTTGCAACAACTATGCCAGGATTAAATATCATGATTTTCAATGAGTTAGATTTTTATATGTTCCATAAGCGGAAAGGCGTTTTCCTGCGGAATTTCCGCCTGCGCGCATTAATGCTGTTGGGCTTAATGCTCTCGTCAACGGCCTTTTCCGCCACGATAAGTGCGCGTAAACAGGTCTATGCCGAGGCGATTCAGGCCGCTACCGCAAAAGTTAACGCGCAGGCAAAACTGCAAAAGTGGCAAGATTTCAGCGCGAAATTCAGCGTTTTTATACCTGGTGAGATTGCCCAATATTCGTCCTGCCATTCTGCGCTGGTCGTTGCAATACCGGCCAATGACCGTAGCAGTTTTCAGCGGCTGCGTTATGACATTCGCTGTGAGGATGCTCAGGGCTGGGAGGTGGCGGTGACGATAAAACCTGATGTTTATCTGCCGGTGTGGGTCGCGAAAAAAAATCTTGCGCGCGGGCGTCGAGTGTTGGCGAGTGATATTGAATTAAAAAAGCGCAATATAGCCAATATGAACGGTGGCTATCTAACACAGCCGGAAGATGTGCTGGGCCTGACCCTGAAAAGACGCGCACAGGCTATGCAACCGCTGTCTGCGTCACTGCTTGAACAACCTTTGTTGGTTGAACGCGGTCAGGTCGTGACGATGATTGCCGAAGAACAGGGAATTAGCGCACATACTCTGGGAGAGGCTGCTAAAAAGGGCCATAAGGGCGATATTATCAAAGTCAAAAATCTGGCAAGTCACAAAATGGTCATGGCGCGAATTACCGAGGCGGGCGAAGTAAGAACTCTTGGTTCAGCAGAAGAAAAAGGCGAAGAGTGAAGGGGCAGTAGAGCAAAATAATATTAAAGTTTTGCCGATCGGCTGACGCCTGTAGGCAGTATGAAAAAAAATTTTCGTTCCCTGCGCTGCAGGGTAACGTTGATGCCTTCACCAGGAGAGTGTGATGAAAATTAATCCGCTGAATTTGAGGCCGATAGATTCGACAAGAATTGATAAAAAAGCGCAGCCAAAAGAGGGCGTTAACAACCCTTCTGTTAAAGAGGCAACGCTTTGCGAGACTCTTAAACAGGCCAGAGAAAAGCTAGCGAACATGCCAGAGATAGATACAGAAAGGGTTGCATGCATCAAGGCGGCGATTGCCGACGGCAAGATGGACGTTTGTCTGGATACTCTAGCCGAAAGCTTGCAGCAATTTTACAAAGGCTGAAGCGAATGGATGGCAATGAAGATCTCAAATCTCTGGTAATCGTTCTGAATGAAGATAGAAAAGATTACCTGTTGCTGTCTGAACTACTCAGGCAGCAGAGAGTGCTGCTGATTGAACGGCGTGGGAGGGCGTTGATGGCGATGAATCTCAGGCTAATGGAAATCTATGGGCAGTTAAACGATCGCACGCAACGACGCCTGCAGCTGTTTAGCCTGTTGGGGCTTCCAGCCAGCAGTATAGGTTTTGAAGGAGTATTGCTTCAGGTTGCGCCTCAACATCACATATCGCTCCGTGCGCTATGGCAGCAGCTGGCTCATCACGCTAATAGTTGTAAAATACTTAATGAACGCAATGGCGTTTTGCTTCGAATGCAGCAGGCAATTCTGGCCCCTTTGTTGCAGCAGGAGTCAGAAGAACTTTATTACCGCTGAGTATCGCTGTTTTTTCAGGATCGATCAGAGACAAATAAGCGCCAGAGCATTCAGCAGATTATTCGTTTTATCTCCCAAATCGTGCTTGCCTGGGTTGGTTTCCTGCTGATTTTCGCCTGCCTGATGAAAGGCAGTGAATATTTTAATTACGCTATCCTCATCCATTGCGATATCACTCGATAAAGCTATCGCCAGCAGTGTTTTTAATTCGTAAATATCAGCAAGCAGCTCAAAATAACAGTCCGTTATGCGGTGAGATACGGTCGGACTAAACGGCTGATGATACAAGCAATAAAGCAAATAATTACGCCAGATATGCGAGTGCTTTGCGAAATAGGGCGTGCAACTATCTTGCCAGACAGTTTTTATCTCATCATGGCGTTCGGCAAACTGCGCTGGACTCAATAGGGATAGCTCACTCAAAGCCATCTGTAACGCCATTTTTTGCAATTTTGGTAAAGCAAACGCAAAAGACTTTTTACCCAATGTTTTAAAGGCTTTGGCCTGAATTTCCGGCACTGGGGGTAATAAAATGTACTGCTGCTGTAGTTGACCATTTTCAGCCAGCGCCTGTAAATCTGCTGCCATGTTTAACAGAGCGTCGAGAGATTCGCCGGCCTGAGGATCGAGACTTTCGGCTTTGCTGACCAATATTCCAAGGGCAAACAGGCTTTCTTCAAAACTTGGCTGCGGGGCAATCGCCAGATTAATACACTGCTGATTCAAGGCTTGCTCAAACGCAGTAAACTCTTGTCGGACCTGATTTTCTTCTGTAACCAGACTGCTATCATCCAACATAAAAGCCTGAGGATCGAGCAGGACTGCCCGGCAGGCACTTTCACAGCGCAGAGACACACTTTCACGTTGTTGATTTTTCCAGTGTTGCGTCACCAGCGCCGTTTTTGGAGGCGACTTTTTGCAGCTCAGGCAAGTACAGTATGTTGAAGTCTGCTTGAACTTCACCACATAGTTTGGGGTATAGCGCTTAATCATCGGCATGTTGATTTTCTTCTTCTGAATCTGCGACTCGGGCTTCTTTTCTGAAAAATCGATGGGCTGAATCCAGATATTTTTGCTGTTCTTCATTCCAGAGCGTGGGGCAATAGGCAAAACTCGGGTATAGCGCCAGCCAGGAATCTGTAGCCATCAGGGAAGACCAATATTTATCCAGGCGGTATTCTTCCGTCAGCGAGTTTTCTGATAACAGAGCCAATCCCTGTTGATAATTTTTAAGCAAAGTCGAGTAATACGGCTGGTTGACCGCATAGGCACAGGGCACTTCACCCTGGTTAATTCGAACTACGCGATTTAGGCTGTTTAGTATCGAAATATTTATGTGATCGGCGCCCAGCATCGCGACTTTCCAGTCAATTTGCTGTAGCGCATGAATAAATTTATTCACATCCAACACGGTTTTTTCTTGGCGAATAAATTGAACGTCGTCGCTGAGTAGCAGATAATTTTTCCAGCCTGAGCGCTGGGCCAAAGTGAGAATATCGAGATGGGTCTGGCTTTCGGCAATGGCGTGTACTGAATGCTTATGCAAAGGAAAAACCATGAGTTGACTGGGACTCATGCCCAGTGCGGTCCACTGTTTTTGCAGGTCCAACCCCTTTTCCGGGTCGTCAGATTCGGTAATCACGATGATTTTTTCAAACGCTTGCCAGTTAACCTTTTGCGATACCGGTGCGTGACTCATGCGCCGGTAGTGGGCTAATAACGTTTTGTCGGTCACCCAGTCTTCCAGCGTGAACTCGGCGGGGGTGGCGCTGCCCATCACAAAATCTTTATCGAAGGTATTCGCGCTGTGCGAGATGCATAAAATACTCTTCTCGGGCGCAATTTGTAGTACCGTTTCTGTAAAATCATTGAGAAAACCGCGCTCTTCGCCGAGCATACATTGATCTTCATAGCGATGATTTTTGAGAAACCGCCGATGACAGGCAAAGGTGCCGTTGAGAGCAAAATTGTCGCTAAACTTGACGGTTTTGTAGATCTTGTTCAGGTGGCTGTACCAGATATAAATCTGCCCGGAGGCCGAAAACATCGCCCGGTTTTTCTTCATCTCGTGCAATGTATAGCTGATTTTATCTGCCGGATAATAGTCGTCGTCATCCATACAAATAATGTATTCACCTATCGCCAACTCGTTTAATTTATTGCGTTTTTCACCTAATGCCAGTCGTTTTGGGCTGAAAATATAACGAATATTTTCCCCGCTATCGGCATCTACGAGCTGATCGATCAAATCCTGACTGCTGGTCTCTGAATCATCGAGGATCACCAACTCACGTCGGTGCGCCGGATAATCCTGATACTGAAACATATAAAGCAAATAAGGCAAGAAATGGCGACGATTAAAGCTTGGCGTCACGATGCTGATAAAGGGAAATTTATCGGCACTCAGCGGCGCTTGCTCGCGTTGCCTGTCGATGAGCGTGGTTAGTAGGTTTTTGCCTCCAGCACGCGCCATGGTGGTTTTTTTGTTTTTCACACTCAACGGAAAATTCCTTTTCTAAATAGTCTTAAAGAATCTTTGATCGCTGCCGTAACCAGCATTGCACCGACGCCGCATCAGTGAGCTTTTGCTCTTTACGGTCCCGCATTTTGCAATACTCAAGGCGTTGAGCCGCGAGCAAAACATCGACCGCCTTTTCTTTGCAAGCTTCGACAAGTAGCTGTTTATTCAATATAAATAGCTGCTTTTCTGCCAGAATCTGCTCCTGTTTTTGCCAGTCAACGATGCGCTGAAGATGGTGCTTATAGCGCGACTGATTGTTCATCAGCACTGCACAATCCCCGGCCGCTTCGGGCGTGTTGTCATAAAGGCCAGTCAGTGCGCTGACATTTTTCTGGAAACGCTGGCACTGCTGTTTTTGCTGCCCCACTTGTCCGACAAGCTTTTCGACAGCTCGCACCCGCATCTGCTGTAGGTGATGCAAAGTATTGATATTGCTATCCATCACAACCCCTTATTCTGTTGAGCCGATGTTGATCACTGTGGCGATGGCTTTTGCCAAGGAGACATTTTCATCAACGGCTTGCTGTAAAAATTGCCCAATTACCGGCTGAAGATTCACGGCACGGTCAATCGCCATTGAAGCGCCAGCTACATAACCTCCCAGAGGGATCAGTGGCCGGATACCCAAGTAATCTGCGTTGAGTAATTTGAATTGGCGAGCGCTATGCTGATGGCGTGCGGTAGTCACCTGATTCATGCAGCGACTAATCGACTGGTTGATATCAATCGCCGGATAATGTCCTGACTCGGCGAGCGTGCGAGACAACACAATATGACCGTCAAGCACTGCGCGAGCGCAGTCGACAATTGGGTCCTGCTGGTCGTCACCCTCGGCCAGAACGGTATAAATGGCAGTCATCGATCCGTTGCTATTGCTGTTTCCCGCGCTTTCGACCAGCGTTGGAATGGCGCTAAATGCTGAAGGCGGATAGCCTTTGGTGGCGGGCGGTTCACCCAGTGAAAGCGCAATTTCGCGCTGCGCCATGGCGTAACGAGTCAATGAATCTACCAGCAACAGTACGTCGAGGCCCTTGTCGCGGTAGTAGGTTGCGATGGAGTGGCAAAGCTCGGTGGCCTTGATGCGCATCAGAGGAGATTCGTTGGCCGGAGCCGCGACAACCACTGATTTCGCCAGACCGCTGACCTGCAATGCGTTGTCGATAAACTCTTTTATTTCCCGCCCGCGCTCGCCAATCAGTCCTACCACCACGACATCAGCTGCGGCGTATCGGGTTATCATGCCGAGTAGAACGCTTTTACCGACGCCGCTCCCCGCCATGAGTCCGACGCGCTGTCCTTTACCCAGCGTCAGCAGGCCGTTAATGGCTTTGACTCCGACGTCCAGCGGCGTATCAATGGCGCGGCGAGTCAGTGGATGCAACGGTGGCAAGGGTTGCTGTAATGGCGTATCGCCACCAAGTTTCCCCTTGTCGTCTATCGGCTCGCCTATCCCATTGATGACTCTGCCTAACCAACTGTCGCCAATCAGAGGTGCGCTCTCTTTTTCTGCAGGTAAAACTCGCGCCCCGGCTATCAGCCCGGTAGTGGGTTTAAATAGCATAAGAAAGGTCACGCCATGGTTGAATCCGACGACCTGCGCCTTGATTAACTGGCCGTGAAGCGCCTCCACCTGACAGCGCTGGCCAATTGCCAGACAGCAGCCCACGCATTCCAGCAGCATCCCGCTAACGCGAGTAAGCCTGCCGGCAATTCGCGCGAGGCTGATGTTTTCAAGGGATTTAAGCGCATCGTCGAGATAATTAGCGGGCTTCATACGACGTCTCGGGAAGCAAGTTTGCCTGTAATCCCTGCATGCATTGGTCAAGACGGTGCTTGCAGCCAATATCCAGCTCGGCGCTTTCCGTAATAATTCGGCATTCCCCTGCCTGCATCTCAGGGTCAGCTTTCAAGCCCCAATCCAAGGTTTTTTCAGGTTCAATATCTTGAATGCGCTGAAACTCTTGTGGATTAAGGTAAATTTTAAGCTGTTCAGGTTTAGCCGGTAATCCTGCTAACGCTTCATCGATCAGCGCCAGAATTTGCGTGGGTTGCAGAGCTAATTCGCAGCGGATCACCTGATGGGTGACCTTTTCAACCAGCTGTAAAAGTTCTTCACGGCGACGGATTTCATGTCCCGCCAACGCCTGATTCATCTGCTCGATAAGCAGAGAAAAAGGGCGTGAGGCTTTCTGAAAAGCGGCTTTTTCAATCTGCTGCGCCTCGATACGGCCTTTGAGATTACCTTCGATAAACCCCTGACTCACCCCATCCTGAAATCCCTCGACCAGCCGTTGTTGATATTGCGTGTCGTCGAGCTGTTCTTCGTTATCACCCGAAGGCCTTTTACGCAAAGGAGGAAAGGGGTAAAGACGCGGAATATCGCCTGTCTCGGTATCGGGTCGTAACCCATTTTTAAGCACCATTACTCGAGGGTCCTTTCTGCAAAGAGCTGAATCTGAATCTCGCCTTGCTCGGCCATTTCCCTCACCTGCGCCATAATGTCTTTGCGTACCTGCTCGATTCTGCTAACAGGCACTGCACCAAGGCGTTCGATGGTGGATTTCAGCAACTGCACCTGGCGTTTGGCCATCGCACCATAAATTGCATTACGTAAAACAGGTTCTGTGCCTTTTAGCGCAATTGCCCAGTTATTTAACGGGATTTCATCAATCAGGCTTTGCAAGGTTTCGCGATTTTGACGGCTGAGGATGAAGAATTCATACATTTCATTCTTCAATTCGTTAACCACTTTTTCGTCGCGCTCCGCGAGGGCATCCAGCATCTGCTGCTGGTTGGCGGGAATACGATTCATGATGTTGGCCGCGCGTTTAATTCCGGTCACTTTTGAACCGTGTTCAGAAAGCATTGCCAACCCTTTTTCTATTAACCTGTCGAGCTCGGCAATCACATCTCGGTTAACGTCGTGGAGCTTGGCAATACGATAAAGCACCTCATCCTGCCGACTCGACTCAAGATACGACAGCACCTCAGCGGCCACGTCCGGCGGTAAAAAAGCCAAAAACACGGCCTGCAATTGCAGATGCTCCTGCTCGATCAACGCCGATAACTGCAGAGTATCGACCCACTGTAAGCGCGCCATGCGAAAGCGAATTTCATCTCCGTAGATGCCGTTAATGACGTTTTTAGCGATTTCTCCGCCGAGTGCGCCCTGCAAAATATTTTGCAGATAACTGCGAGAAGCTCCGTTGATGCCGCTTTGCTCCTTATAATCGGCAAAGAAATCATTGATAGCCAAACGCGCCTGCGACAGTTTGATCCCACGCAGCCGAGCCATAGTTTCACTGACCAGGATCACTTCCTCGCGACTAAATTTCTGCATGACATTGGCGGCTGCCTCTTCGCCAATGCTTAGCAGTAAAATTGCGGCCTGCTCAACACGGGTGTGATCAGAACCTGGAGAGGCAAATCCCGACATCGGGTTTTTATTAAGAATCAGATCGCTCATTACAGTTAATCCATTGTTTGATAACTTCAGCGACCCGTTCGGTTTCTGAATGGGTCAGGGCTTGCAGACAGCGAATTCTTTCTTCGATCCCAGAGCTTTGTGGCAGGAATTCGTCATCTTCGGCAAAGACGTTTCGTCTGGTGAGATCACTGATGCTTTCCGAAGCTTCCTGAGAAGCCACCTCGACAGGAACTTGCGTATTCTCGGTATTTTCCGAGGATGCTTCTTTGGCCGTGAAACGCTGGATCAGCGGGCGTGCTACAAACAGGGCAATCAGTAGTGCAATCAAAGCCATCAATCCAAGTTTGGCCCATTCTTGTGCCGCACTGTCCTGCCACCAACGAACGATCGGCAGAGCGATTTCAGGAGGGTTACTAAAGGCCATCATGTTCAGGGTTAAAGAATCACCGCGAGACAGGTCGAGACCCGCTGCATCAATCATCAGTTTGTTCAGCGGAGTAAGCTGCTCGGCCTTCCATTTTGCCAACTGCGGCGCCGATTGATTGAGCACAATCGCAACACTCATTTTTTCCAGGGTATAACCGGGAAAAAGCACGTGGCGAATATTGCGATCATAGGCGTATTTGCGCTGTGCCTGGTTTCGGGTGGAAAGTGCCTGTGGAGAGGACGTATCAGCTTTGTTGATAGGCCGATTACTTAACGAACCGGGGATGCCGAGCGCCAGTTCATTGGTGGTATTTTCCTGATTAACATTTTCATCACTGACTCGAGGCGCGCCGATATAGCGTTCTTGAGTCTCTTCGACTTTATTGAGATTTAAGGTTGGAGAGACACTTATTCGGAAATTATTGGCACCGACAATTGAAACCAACAGATTGCTCAGATTGGTAGTGGCTTCATTTCTTAATTTTTCGGCAATATCGTGTCCATTTTTGGCATTGGGAGTGCCTTCTCGCTGGGCAAGATAATTTTCTGAAAGCAGGTTACCGTGCTGATCCACTACACGTACATTTTCCGCTTTCATTCCAGGGACACTGCCTGCAACCAGCTGGATAATCGCGCCAATCTGCTGATCATTCATCTGCTTTCCATAACGCAGATGAATAACGACCGAAGCGCTGCTATCGGGCTGTGAGTTGACCACAAACGAGCTGGATTCGACAATTGCCAGATGAACACGAGCATGCTCAACGGCGTCGAGAACCATAATACTTTTCGCCAGCTCGCCTTCCAGACTACGTTTGTAACGTACATTCTGAATAAATTGGCTGCTTCCAAGCACCTGATCTTTATCCATTAGCTCATAGCCGGTGGGTATAATTGCGCTAATTCCTTTACTGGCAAGCGCCATACGCGCCCTGCTCAGCGCATTTTCTTTTACCAGAATTTGTCCGTTATCTGGATTGACACGATAAGGGATAGCTTCACCGCCCAACACCTCCGCAACCTGTGCCATAGGAATATTTTCTTGCGAACCAAACAGGGCTATAAATCCCTGATTAGAATTCCACAGCGAGAATGTAATTACCGCCGTAAGAAACACAGCCGCGGCGGCAAACATGATCGAATTTTTACTGCTTGGGAATTGCAGTAGTAGTAAATATTGTTTTATTTTCTCAAACACAATTTAGCCTTAAAGAGCTGTATTCATTACGTCATCCAGACCGGTGGTCAATTTATTGCGCACCTGAACTAGTGCCGAGAAAGCCACGCTGGCTTTTTGACTCTCCAGCATGGTGGTCGATAAATCATCGCTGATTCCCATATCGACAGCGGTTTGCTTATTACTTGCGCTAACCTGAATGTTGTTCACCTTATTCAAGGCATCTTCAAGAACATGGGAAAAAGAAATATTCGGAGCAGTCGATATGCCGTTATTAGTAACAGAACGATACGGGGATGCCGTTTCCTGAATGCTGTCAGTGCTTATTACCATGCGTTGCATATCCTGCAACATTTGCCGTTGGGCATTTTCCATTCCAATTGCGGAGAGCTTTTCCATCTGAACTAATCCTGCTTGAGGGTCGAAAAATGATTTATGAACAACAATCAATGCCGATACCATTTTGTCGCATAGAGGCCAGCCGGTAGCGCAAAGCGCGCGTAGTAATTCCCAGCGTCTGTGCAGTTTTAGACTTGTTGCCTTGGCATTGGCGTAAAAGATCGATGATGTATTGATATTCGGCCAGTCGACCATGCTGTTTAATATGATTTTTTGAGCCATCATCTTGCAGGCCTGACTGAGAAATTTGTTTAATTGTCGGGATCAGTATTGAGGATTGGCCAGCTATTGGCAGGGCAAGATCTTTAGGCGTAATAAGCGCATTATCGCAAAGAATAATGCCGCGTTGAATAACGTTCTCTAACTCTCGCACGTTACCTGGCCAGGAATATCTCTCAAGCAATTGCAGCGCCTGCGATGAAAGGCGGGCTTTATTAACGGCTGATGCTTGATATTTTTTTATAAATACCTGTGTCAGCGGAAGGATATCTTCTGGTCTTTCGCGTAACGGTGAAATATGAATTGGCACTACCGAGATGCGGTAAAACAGATCCTCGCGGAAGTTTCCAATTGCAACCTCATTGTCGAGGTTTTTATTAGTCGATGCTATTAGTCGGATGTTTAAAGGGATGCGCTTATGACTGCCTATTCTTTCGATTTCCTGCTCTTGCAATACTCGTAACAGTTTGGATTGTAAGTTTAAAGGCATATCTCCAATTTCATCGAGTAATAGAGTTCCGCCATTGGCCTGCTCAAATTTACCTTTTACACTTTCATGCGCTCCAGTAAAGGCTCCTCTAACATGACCAAAAAGGATTGCCTCAATCATGCTTTCCGGAAGGGCTGCACAATTCACCGCAATATAGGGGAAAGAATCCCCTAAAGCACAATGGTGGATATAGCGAGCAACATGTTCTTTCCCTGTTCCGGTTTCACCAGTAATTAATGTGGGAACACTAAATTTGGCCACTCGTCGTGAAAGAGCCATTACATTCAAGCTGGATTGCGATCGAGCGATATAACCCACGTCATCTTCAGTATTATTGTATACGTGCATTTTCGCTCCACCTATTAGGCTTGATTTCATAGAGGCTGGCCGATGTATTTTCGATGTCTTCTGTGTAAGACCAATTTAATTATAAGTAATTTGTATTTATCTTTGAACAGGACTTGTCTGGTAGTTTTTGGTTGTGAGTTTTTTAATGTGATGATAAATGATAATTTTTATCATTATATTCACGAAATTTAAGCTTATGATTTATATTTTATTCATCGAATGATGATTTCTATTGTTGTGATAATTAAATTTACTTAAATTAATTTATTTTTCACGATGGTTTAGGTGATATTTATTAACTGTAAGTATATTGTAGTTGCAATTTTAATTTTATAGGTTTCAAATTGTCGAAATAAAATCTCCTAGCAATCTACCTGGTGAATGAATGAGCGAGATAAGTAATAACAAAAAAATATATCAAAGTAGTGAGTTGTTAAATCTTATTAAACTTGATGTCCAGAAATTAGGCCGGCCTTATCATAAATTGCCCAAGTTGCTTAAATCTTGTTTTGATTTGATTGATGTCAATTTTGTTTGTTATTTTTTAAAAAAATACCGAATGAATATTTCTTTAGAAGATATACAATTCAATGCTGACTGTGTCGATAAAAATGTTGAGGTTTATGGCAATGAGGCGGGACACATAGGGTTTGATCTGGATCGATTTTTATTATTGAACATCCTCAATGATTATTACGGTTTAAACAGAGATGACATCGCCAGTTTATTGCCAAATCTGAAATCCCCTGACGAGTTAACACAGTCCAATATTGTGCCGTCGAAAACCGAAGAGCGGCTGAAAAACAAGCTGGGCATTGAACTGTCGCAAGTAATTCTAAATCAAGAAAAGTTTGGTAAACAACTTGAGTCCAGGACGGAGCATTCAGTGATGATTGGCAAATGGGCTTACCGCATCAGCTTTATCCTAGCCGGAGGTAAGGGAGCATTTCATTTATTTTTAGACAGCGGTAATGTTGACCGTTTACTTAATGCACTTCGTCATCCGCAAGAGTTTGGCACCCTAAAAAGTTATGCCGTTCTAACCAAAGCTAACGGCGGGCAAGGTGCCTCAACAAATATGCTCGAAACATTACCGGTAAAACTTTACGGCAAATTAAGCAGCCTGACTCTAACTTTGTCACAGCTGATGGAGCTGAAGAAGGGCAGAATACTGCCAATTTCACTCCCTGACTCAATCCCACTGTTTGTTGGTAAACAGCAAATCTTTAGCGCGATGATTGCAGAAGATCGCGGAAAACTCTTCTTTTCTGAATTTCAGGATATTACTAGCGAGATTAAACATGACTGAGCAGCAGGATGGGTTCCAGGCGGACAGCAACTTTGATTTTATTAATTCCGATGAGTTATTTACGTTGGACAATAGTATTGGGGATACCCCTGCAACGGCAGAAGTCCTTAATCAGGATCAGAGCACGCCAGAAAATATCAGACGTAAAATGTCGTTGTTTAGCCGTATTCCCGTAACGCTGACACTAGAAGTCGCTTCTGCCGAGTTCTCTCTGGCAGACTTAATGACAGTGAATAAAGACTCGGTTATTGAGTTGGACAAGCTGGCTGGAGAACCCCTGGACGTTAAAGTCAACGGTATATTGTTCGGCAAAGGCGAAGTCGTAGTGATTAACGATAAATACGGGCTGCGATTAGTCGAATTCAACAGCCGCGATCTCAATGAGTTCATTTTATGAGATTGGCGTTACATCCAAAGTTAATCGCTTGTTTACTGCTGGGAGCAGGATTGAGTTTTTCACCTCAGCTTTTAGCGGCCGGAGGTGATATTACTTTGTTCAACTCTGTCGCGCAGGGAGCGGGGCAAGAATACAACGTCAAAATTGAAATTCTGATTTTGATGACATTGCTCGGGCTGCTGCCGATCATGCTGCTGATGACCACCTGCTTTACCCGCTTTATTATTGTCCTTGCAGTGCTTCGTCAGGCATTGGGATTACAGCAAAGCCCACCCAATAAAATCCTCACCGGTATTGCGCTGGCATTGACGCTTTTGGTAATGCGGCCAGTGTGGCTGCAAATTTACAGTGAGGCCATTGTCCCTTTTCAGAACGATGAAATTTCACTAAAACAGGGTTTGGCTAAAGCAGAGTTCCCTCTTAAACATTATATGTTGGCGCAGACCAGTAAAAAGGCGCTGGATCAGATGATGGGTATTGCTAAGGTTACGGGGGAAGCTCAGGACCAGGATTTAAGCGTTGTAACGCCGGCTTATGTGCTGAGTGAATTAAAAACCGCCTTTCAGATTGGCTTTATGATTTATATCCCCTTTCTGGTGATCGATTTAATTGTCGCAAGCATTCTTATGGCGATGGGGATGATGATGCTATCACCTCTGATTGTCTCCCTACCGTTTAAATTGATGCTGTTTGTGCTTTGCGACGGCTGGACTCTGATTGTCGGCACGCTAACCTCCAGCGTTCAGGGATTCTAAAACATGATGAATCTCGATACGGCTGGAGATATTGTGGCCGAAGGTATGCGTCTGGTGCTAATCATCTCGGCGGTGGCGATTGTTCCGAGCCTGGTGGTGGGCCTTTGCATCAGCATTTTTCAGGCAGTGACACAAATCAACGAGCAGACGCTGAGCTTTCTTCCCCGGCTTGCGGTGACGCTCGGCGTGTTGATTTTCAGCGGAAAATGGATAATTACCCAGCTTTCTGATTTCACCATTGGCATCTTTGTTCAAGCCGCAAAGTGGGTGGGATAAATAATGATGGTGGATATCGATATCAATGCGCTGGTTTCGCCACTGCTGGCGCTGTGGTTGCCTTTTGTGCGTATCCTTTCCTTTTTACATTTCTGCCCGATTCTGGATCAGAAAGCCTTTTCCAGAAAACTTAAAATCGTAGCGTCATTACTCTTATCTATTCTGATGACTCCAATGCTGCATCACCCTCCGTTAATTGGTGAACTGTTTTCAATGAAAGCGCTGGTCTTAATGGGGGAGCAAATCCTCTGGGGCTTGCTGTTCGGTATGATGTTGCAAATGGTGTTTGTCACATTGGAGACTGCGGGAAGTATTTTGTCGATGAATATGGGGCTAAGCATGGCTGTGATGAATGACCCCAGCAGTGGCGCATCGACAACGGTGATTTCACAGATTATTTTCGCAATGAGCGCCTTACTGTTTTTTTCCATGGATTGCCATCTGCTATTTATCACTATTCTCTATAAAGGTTTTACTTTTTGGCCGATGGGTGAGGCAATTAATACTGCTTCATTGCGCAATCTGGCACTTAGCCTGGGATGGATTATGTCAGCGGCGACGTTAATGGCGCTGCCTACGACGTTTATTATGCTGACGGTACAGGGTGTTTTTGGCTTACTTAATAGAATTTCGCCTGCGCTTAACCTGTTTTCTCTAGGTTTTCCAATATGTATGTTATTTGGTCTGCTGTGTTTAATCCTGCTGGTTACAAATGTACCCGAGCACTATCTTAATTTAACCAACGAAGTCTTACGGCATTTAGATTTATTAAGGGGTCAGGATGTCGTCAGGTAGTGGAGATAAAAGTGAAAAACCCACATCGGGAAAGTTAAATAAGGCGCGCAAAAAAGGCGATATTCCACGAGCCAAAGACGTCACTCTGGCAGCAGGATTGATTGCTTCTTTTATTACACTCTCGTTTTTTTTTCCTTATTACAAACATCTTATTGAGGAGTCTTTTCTTGCCATGGGCGCAATGGCAGGGCGACAGGATGATAGCGGCGCTATGGGTGAATTTATGCTGCGTAACATGCTTATTCTATTCAAGATCCTGGCAACTTTATTGCCGATCCCCGCTGCTGGCGTCATTGCCTCGTTAATCCCCGGTGGCTGGATATTTTCTCTGGAAAAAATAAAACCTGATATCAAGAAAATAAGCCCAATTGCCGGATTTAAACGCCTGTTTTCGGGCAGTCACGTCATGGAAGTTTTCAAGATGCTGGGCAAGTGCTCAGTGTTGCTGGCGATTTTATACGCAATGATTACCGGTTCTCTGGCGGCCTTTATGCAACTGCAGTCTCTGGGGTTACATGAAGCGATTGTGCGCGGCTTTTCAATTTATGACGATGTGATGCTCGAGATTCTCGGCAGTATTGCCTTATTTGCCCTGATTGATATTCCTCTCAGTAAATTCATGTTTACTAAAAAGATGAAAATGACCAAGCATGAGGTCAAAGAGGAATTTAAAAGTAATGACGGCAATCCGCAGATTAAGGGCCGGATTCGCCAGCTACAGCGGCAATTAGCTCTCGGGCAAATAACTCGTACCGTACCGCTGGCAGACGTTATTATTACCAACCCAACTCATTATGCGGTGGCGCTTAAATATGACCCTAATCGCGCTACAGCACCCTATATTGTGGCGAAAGGGCAGGATGATATTGCCCTTTATATTCGCGAGGTGGCGAGTAACCATCAGGTCGAAATTGTTGAATTCCCCCCTCTGGCGCGGGCTATTTATTACACGACTCACGTTAATCAGCAAATTCCCGCGCAGCTTTATCGGGCAATCGCACACGTATTGTCCTATGTGCTGCAAATTAAATCTTGGCGCACCGGTCAGGCTGAGAAACCGAAGCTGAATAAATGTATTGAGATCCCTACTGAAACGCTCATTCCTCCTGGCGAAATAAAATGATGAAACAAATAATAAAGTTCCTAAAAAATTGCCACGTAGGCGTACCCGTTTTATTACTCAGCATTCTGGCGATGGTGATTTTGCCGCTATCACCGCTGGTGCTGGACATCCTGTTCACCTTCAACATTGTGCTTTCGGTGCTGGTGCTGCTGGTCAGCGTCAACAGCCGCCGCCCTCTTGATTTCGCTATCTTCCCGACAGTATTGCTGATCACCACCTTGATGCGACTCACGCTGAATGTAGCGTCTACTCGAGTTGTGTTGTTGCATGGCCACGAAGGCGTTGGTGCCGCGGGGCGAGTCATCGAAGCTTTCGGCCAGGTTGTGATCGGCGGCAATTTCGTGGTCGGATTCGTCGTTTTCGTGATTCTAATGATCATCAACTTTGTGGTGGTGACCAAGGGAGCTGAACGTATTTCCGAGGTCTCGGCACGTTTTACGCTTGATGCACTGCCGGGCAAGCAGATGGCAATTGACGCCGATATGAACGCCGGGCTTATCAATCAGGAGCAGGCCAGACTACGCCGAAAAGAAGTAAGCAGCGAAGCTGATTTTTATGGCGCAATGGACGGGGCTTCGAAGTTTATTCGTGGCGATGCGGTAGCGGGGATCATGATCCTGTTAATCAACGTCATCGGCGGCATTTGTATTGGTATTTTTAAATACGATCTCGGTGCGGGCCAGGCGTTTCAGCAGTATGTGTTGCTAACAATCGGTGACGGACTGGTCTCGCAAATTCCTTCGCTTTTACTGGCCACTGCGGCGGCAATTATCGTTACCCGAGTCAGCGACGGCGGGGACATGACGGATGAGATCAAGCATCAATTATTAGCGAAACCCACCGTGCTTTACACCGCCGCGCTGGTCATGTTTGTGCTGGCCATCGTGCCCGGCATGCCGCACCTGGTATTCTTATGCTTCACCGCACTGCTGGCGTTTGCGGCCTGGCGTCAGTCAAAAAAAGTAGCCCTGGCGCGGCCTGACGACGAGATTGAGGCCATTACCCAGTCGCTGTCTGCTGACAGTGCGCCGACGGTTGGCTGGGATTCAATCCCTGTCGTTGAGCCTATCGGGCTGAATCTCGGCTATAAGCTGGTGACTTTGCTCGATTCGCAGCAAGGCAGTCCTCTAACCCAGCGCATCCGCGGCGTTCGCCAGGTGATTTCTGAAACCTGCGGCGTACTGCTGCCCGAAATTCGTATTCGTGAAAATTTTCGACTGAAGCCGGCGCAATATTCGATATATATCAACGGGGTTCGCATTGGAGTAGGGGAAGTCCACGGCGATAGGCTGATGGCTATCCCGACCCCGGAGATGTACGGTGATATTGATGGGATTGTAGATATTGACCCGGCTTATGGCATGGCGGTCACTTGGATAACGCCGGAAAACAAAGGCAAGGCGTTGGGGCTGGGTTATCAAGTCGTGGACTGTGCCAGCGTAGTGGCCACTCACGTCAATAAAATTGCCCGCCAGCGTTTGGCCGAGCTGTTTAATTATGACGACATTACCCTACTCGGCAATCGCCTTTCACAGCTTTCGCCGAGGTTGGCCGAAGATCTCAACACTAGCCTGAATTTCAGCCAGCTGCTGCGAGTGTATCGCCAGCTGTTGCACGAGCAGGTGTCGCTGAAAGATATTGTCACTATTGCTTCAACGTTGCTGGAAACCTCGGCGACATCCAAAGATCCCTTTATGCTGGTCGCCGATGTGCGCTATGCCCTGCGCCATGCAATTGTTAATAATATCAATGGGGAAAACGGCGAACTAGCGGTATATACCCTCGACAGCGCGTTGGAAAATATCCTGCTGGGGGCATTAAATCAGTCACTTCAAGCCTCGAAAGTGCCATTGGACGGTTTTCCGGTCGATCCCAATATCCTGACGCAGTTACAAAATAATATGCCTTTGCTGTATGAGCAGATGAAGGCGCTGGGCAAGCCGCCTGTATTGCTGGTAACACCACAGCTGCGGCCTTTGTTGTCGCGTTACGCCAGCCTTTTTGCCGCAGGACTGGCGGTGCTTTCCTATAATGAAGTCCCCGACACTACTTCACTGAGCGTGATGGGTACGCTGGCTTAAGCATTTTCAACAAATTGATTAACCGATCTGATGCTGATTATCTTCCGTGCAGCGGGTATACTGTCCGACTCTTTATAAACTCACTTGTCTCGCGTGCGAAACCAACATGCAAAAGTTTGATACCAAGACCTTTCAGGGCCTGATCCTGACACTTCAGGATTACTGGGCACAACAGGGCTGTACTATCGTGCAGCCATTGGATATGGAAGTCGGCGCGGGAACTTCCCACCCGATGACCAGCCTGCGCGCGCTGGGTCCGGAGCCGTTTGCTGCCGCCTACGTTCAGCCTTCTCGTCGTCCTACCGATGGCCGTTACGGTGAAAACCCTAACCGCCTGCAGCACTATTATCAGTTCCAGGTGATGATCAAACCTTCGCCGGAAAACATTCAGGAGCTGTATCTTGGCTCGCTGAAAGAGCTGGGTCTGGATCCAACCGTTCACGATATCCGTTTCGTTGAAGATAACTGGGAAAACCCGACTCTGGGCGCCTGGGGTCTCGGCTGGGAAGTCTGGCTGAACGGCATGGAAGTGACCCAATTTACTTATTTCCAGCAGGTTGGCGGCCTTGAGTGTAAGCCGGTGACCGGCGAGATTACCTACGGTCTCGAGCGTCTGGCGATGTACATTCAGGGCGTAGACAGCGTTTATGATCTGACCTGGAGCGACGGCCCGCTGGGTAAAACTACCTACGGCGACGTATTCCATCAGAACGAAGTGGAGCAATCTACCTACAACTTCGAATACGCCGACGTGGATTTCCTGTTCCATAGTTTCGAACAGCACGAAAAAGAAGCACAGAAGCTGCTGGCGCTGGAAAAACCGCTGGCTCTGCCTGCTTACGAACGCATTTTGAAAGCGGCACATTGCTTCAACCTGCTGGACGCGCGTAAAGCGATTTCTGTGACTGAACGTCAGCGCTATATTCTGCGCATCCGTACCCTGACCAAAGGGGTGGCTGAAGCCTATTACGCTTCCCGCGAGGCGCTGGGCTTCCCGATGTGCAAAAAGAACGAGAAGTGAGAAACAGTGATGACTGAAAAAACATTTCTGGTGGAAATCGGCACGG
The DNA here is from genome assembly GCF_041200025.1 of Rouxiella sp. WC2420. Lineage (NCBI taxonomy): Bacteria > Pseudomonadati > Pseudomonadota > Gammaproteobacteria > Enterobacterales > Yersiniaceae > Rouxiella > Rouxiella sp. WC2420. The sequence goes on from NZ_CP165628.1 coordinate 58,792, forward strand.
AAGAGCTGCCACCAAAGGCGCTACGTAGCCTTGCCGAATCTTTTGCCGCCAATCTGACCGCCGAGCTGGTTGCTGCCAATCTGGCACACGGCAAGGTGGAATGGTTCGCTGCTCCGCGTCGTCTGGCGGTTAAAGTTTCCAATCTCAGCGCGGCGCAGGCCGATCGCGAAGTTGAAAAACGTGGACCGGCGATTGCTCAGGCGTTTGACGCCGAGGGCAAAGCGACCAAGGCGGCTGAAGGTTGGGCGCGCGGTTGCGGGATCACCGTTGATCAAGCCGATCGTCTGGTTGGCGATAAAGGCGAGTGGCTGGTGTACCGCGCACACGTTAAAGGTGAGAGCGCGCAGGCGCTGCTGCCTGCAATGATTGCGACCTCACTGCAAAAACTGCCTATTCCAAAACTGATGCGCTGGGGCGACTCCGACGTGCAGTTTGTGCGTCCGGTTCACACCGTGACCATCCTGCTGGGCGATGAACTGATCCCCGGCACCATTCTGGGCATCGACTCTGCGCGCACTATTCGCGGCCATCGTTTTATGGGCGAGCCGGAATTCACTATTGATAACGCCGACCAGTATCCGCAAATTCTGGCCGAGCGCGGTAAAGTGATCGCCGATTACGAGCAGCGTAAAGCCACAATCAAGCAGGGCGCAGAGAAAGCGGCCGCCGAGATTGGCGGTATTGCTGACTTGAGCGAAAGCCTGCTGGAAGAAGTGACCTCGCTGGTTGAATGGCCGGTGGTATTGACGGCGAAGTTCGAAGAGAAATTCCTGGCGGTTCCAGCGGAAGCGCTGGTTTACACCATGAAGGGTGACCAGAAGTATTTCCCGGTATACGACGCCGCGGGCAAGCTGCTGCCTAACTTTATCTTCGTTGCCAACGTAGATTCAAAAGACCCGCAGCAGATCATCTCGGGTAATGAGAAGGTGGTACGTCCACGCCTGGCCGATGCTGAGTTCTTCTTTAATACCGACCGCAAAAAGCGTCTTGAAGACAACTTGCCGCGCCTTGAAACCGTGCTGTTCCAGAAGCAGCTGGGTACTCTGCGCGACAAAACTGACCGTATTCAGGCTTTGACCGGTTGGATCGCCGACAAAATCGGTGCCAACGTCGAAAACGCCAAACGTGCCGGTCTGCTGTCAAAATGTGATCTGATGACCAATATGGTCTTCGAGTTCACCGACACGCAGGGCGTGATGGGCATGCACTATGCGCGTCACGACGGCGAAGCTGAAGAAGTTGCTGTTGCGTTGAACGAACAGTATCAGCCGCGCTTTGCCGGCGATCAGCTGCCAGAATCGCTGGTGGCCTGTGCCTTGGCAATCGCCGACAAGATGGACACCCTGGCCGGTATCTTCGGCATCGGTCAGCATCCAAAAGGCGACAAAGACCCGTTTGCGCTACGTCGTGCTGCGCTGGGCGTGCTGCGCATCATCGTAGAGAAGAACCTGCCGCTGGATCTGCAAACCCTGACTGAAGAAGCTGTGCGTTTGTACGGCGACAAGCTGACCAACGAAAAAGTGGTCGATGATGTGGTTGATTTCATGCTCGGTCGTTTCCGCGCCTGGTATCAGGAAGAAGGCCACGCGGTTGACACTATTCAGGCGGTGCTGGCGCGTCGTCCGACCAAGCCGGCCGATTTCGACGCTCGCGTTAAAGCCGTGACCTACTTCCGAACTCTGGATGAAGCCGCTACGCTTGCTGCCGCAAACAAGCGCGTATCCAACATTCTGGCTAAGTCTACAGAGGCACTGTATGACCAGGTTCATGCATCGGTATTGAAAGAAGCAGCTGAAGTTAAGCTGGCAACTCATCTGGTGGTGCTGCGCGACAAGTTGGAGCCGCTGTTCGCTGCCGGCCAGTATCAGGAAGCGCTGGTTGAATTGGCTGCTCTGCGCGAGCCGGTTGACGCCTTCTTCGATGGTGTGATGGTGATGGCCGAAGACGAGGCTGTGCGTATCAATCGCCTGACGCTGCTAAGCAAGCTGCGCGAGTTGTTCCTGCAAGTCGCGGATATTTCAGTCTTGCAGTAATCGTGTGCGGAAGTCGCATAGCTGAATGTTGAATAAATAAGTGAAAACCGGTTCCGGCCCCGCGCCCGAGCCGGTTTTTTTCACGGTAAAGTAATCCACGCAGTTCCAATATAATGTTTTCTAAACAAGAGTTATAAAAAATATAAACCTGCTGATGTAAGTAAAATATATCCTCTGGCTTAAAATTTGTTTTTATTTCTCCCGTATAAGTCAGTAGTTCGGCAATAACTTTGAACAGGAAAACGATGTAAAAGAAGTTTGGCGTATATCATGGTTTCTTTAATTTTTTCATTCATTTAGCCGTACGGATTTCTATCACTTCTGCAGATAAAGTTATTTATGATATTCGTTTGGCATATAAGAGCTGCGGCACTTATTGATGGCCTTATTTCCTGCTAACATTAAATTGAATATTCATATTTTATAACCAGGAACGCCTTATGATAAAGCCAGTCAATCATTCCTCTCTCGGCATGCGTACTCTCGCGGTGCACGGTGGTCAGCGGCCTGACGCGCAGAGCGGAGCGATAACCACACCGATTACGGCGACGTCTTCCTTCTCTTACGGCGATTTCGACAGCGGCGCTCGTCGATTCAGCGGCGAAGATCCGGGTTATATGTATAGCCGCTTTGGCAATCCAACAGTGACGGCGTTTGAAGAAAGAATGGCGGTGCTGGAAAATGCGGAATCAGCCGTAGCCTGCGCCAGCGGAATGGCAGCGGTTAGCGCTACGCTGTTTGCGTTGCTGAAAACCGGTGATGAAATTATTCATATCGGCGCGCTTTATGGCGGCACGGAAGGCGTGATCCGCAATCTGCTGCCGCGCTACGGCATCAAACCGGTTTTTGTTGCCGATCTCGAATCGCTGAATGATGCGTTCACCGCAAACACCAAAATGGTGTTTGTAGAAACGCCAGCTAATCCGGTGATGGGTATAATTTCGCTGCAGGAAGTGGCCAGACTGTCGCGTGAAGCTGGAGCAGTTAGCGTGGTTGATAACACCTTCGCGACCCCTTATCTGACCCGTCCGCTGGAACTGGGCATCGACGTAGTGCTGCACTCGGCGACCAAATATATCAGCGGTCACGGCGATGCAACCGGTGGTGTGGTCGCCGGGCGTCGTGAGCTGATCGACCCAATTCGTACCCTTTGTCTCAAGCAGTTTGGCGGCTGCCTTAGTCCATTCGAGGCGGCGCTGATGACTCGTGGGTTAAAAACGCTGCCACTGCGCGTCGAAGCCAGCTCCAACAGTGCTCAAAAAATTGCCGAATACCTTGACGAGCATCCGGCGATTGCGGCGGTGTTTTATCCGGGTTTGGTCACTCACGCGGGTCATGAAGTAGCACGCCAGCAAATGAGGCTGTTCGGTGGGATTATGGCGGTGGAACTGAAAGGTGGCAAAGCAGCGGCGCGTCACTTCCTTGATCATCTGAATCTGGTGACTCAGGCGGTTTCGCTCGGTGACACCGATTCGCTGGCCTGCCATCCGGCGACTACCACTCACAGCGCAGTTTCGGAAAAAATCCGTCTGGAAAGCGGTATTACCGATGGACTAGTGAGGATCAGTATCGGCATCGAAGATACTGAAGACCTGATTGCCGACTTCAAACAGGCGCTGGAAGGGCTCTAACTTCCTTGCTGCGCCAGCCGTCGTATCCCCTGCGGCGGCTGACCCGTCAGGCGAATAAAGGCGCGGCGCATTCGTTCCGGATCGATAAATCCGACCTGCCGCGCAATAGTTTCCAATGTGCCGTGGCCGCTTTCTATACGTTCTCGCGCCGCTTCAACACGCAGCTGCTCAATAATCTTGGCCGGTGTCTGACCTGTTTCGCTGCGAAAAAGCCGCCCAAACTGGCGTAGGCTTAGGCAGGCGGCGTCGGCAAGATCACTGACCGACAACGGCTGAGCCAGATGCTCGCGGGCATAGCTCAAAGCAAGGCGGATGCGGTCAGACGCGGGGTCCAATTCTTGCAGCACGGAAAACTGTGACTGACCACCGGCGCGGCGTTGATAAACCACTAATTGCCTCGCAGTTCTGGCGGCAACCTCTGCGCCATGATCTATCTCAATCATCGCCAGCGCCAAATCGATCCCTGCGGTTATGCCTGCCGAAGTCCAAAGCCGGCCCTGCTGTATGAAAATCTTATCCTGATCGACCTTGATGGCCGGAAAAATCTGCTGCAAACGCTGTGCCTTAGACCAATGAGTCGTAGCACGCTTGTGGTCGAGCAGGCCGGTAGCGGCAAGAATAAATGCCCCCGAGCAGACGCTGGTGACTCGCCGCCCCAGACTGTGCTGATAACGCAGGAAATCCAGCAACGGTTCACTGCTCATCGCCTCGGCAATACCGCGGCCACCGGAAATAACAATCGTGTCGTAGTCGTGACTATTGTCGAGCGGCCGAGTCATCACCTCAACGCCCGGCGTGCTGGAAATTAATCCTCCGTTCACTGACAAAGTGTGGCACTGATAAAGCGGCGTGGGCAAATCCCGCGACACGGTATCAAAGGCGGTCAGCGGCCCGGCAAAATCCAGTAAGTTGAAATCCGGGAAGACGATAAATCCAAGCTGCTTCATAACGGGCACCCTAATAATGTGGCGTGATATGAGGGAAATATGACCTTTGCGTCAACTTTAATGCAGTTATTCTGAAGATAACACCCTAACTTGCAGGAGTTTGTGATGAATAAACCATTAACTATCGTTTTTCCGCTTTATCCCGGCGTAACTCAGCTCGATTTTACTGGCCCATGGCAGGTTCTTGCGCGACTCTCGAATGCGCGACTGATAGCGGCCTCGTTGCATGGCGAAAGTGTTGAATCGGAAGGGCTGCATTTTGCCGAGCTGGCGTCGCTTGATGAAATTGTAGATTGCGACGTGCTGTGTGTTCCTGGCGGCGGTGGCTGTACCGATGCAATGCAAAACACGGATTTTATCGCGCAAATTCAAAGGATGGCGAGCAAAGCAACTTATATCACTTCCGTTTGTACCGGTTCGTTAATTCTTGCCGCTGCCGGATTGCTGCAAGGAAAACGTTCCGCCTGTCATTGGATGTATCTCGATACTTTGGCGTGGTTTGGGGCGATCCCGGTATCAGAACGGGTGGTGCGCGACGGCAAGTTTATCAGCGGCGGCGGCGTGACGGCGGGGATTGATTTTGCTTTAACGTTGGTCGCAGAGCTTGAGGACGAGGACGCCGCGCAGAGAATTCAGCTGGGGTTGGAATATGCGCCCGCGCCGAGCTTCAACGCAGGGCATCCGGACGTAGCACCGGTTAAAATCGTTGAGCAGTTAACCAGCAGGATGGCGACGCAACGCGAGCAGCGCCGCCAGATAATCCGCGCCATCAGCCTACACTAGCTGCTTGCTGGTCAGCCGTTGCAGGGTGCTTAGCGGCGCAGCCTCCGGATTGTGCATATCTTTTACCGACAACAGGAAGGTTTGCTCGAGCATAAACTGGCCGCCCATTGCCGCGTGCGGAGTCTGATCAGAGAAACAAATCCAGGTACTGCCCGGCGGGAAACGCTGAGTTATCTGTTGGCCGTTTTTCTGATAATCGGCATCAGACTTCATCTTGTCGTGCATCTGTAGCATTAAATGATCGTAATGGCTGCGCGGCGTTTTGGTGATATGCAATTTATGCTGCAACCAGCTTTTGAATGGCGAAAAACCGTCCAGCTGTGGTAAATAACGTGCTGCCAGCTGTGGGAAAGGTTCACCGATGCGCCATACGCGATCTTCACCGTTTGGATTGATGTTAGTAAAAATACGCAGGATGCGTTCGCCATAGTTCGGTCGTGAAGGGAAGGCATCAACGTGCAAACGGGTATCGTCTTTGCGCCATGAACTGCTGTTAGTCCATTCGCTGACCGGATGCAAACGTAAGCTATTGACCGGCTTGCGTAAAACTGCCTGATATTCTGGCAGTACCGTCTCGATTAATCCGAGAGAAGACTGGTAAAAATCTTCCAGCAGTTTTCTGATCTCCGGTTCTTTATCCGCACTGGCGACTCCTTTGATCTGGTGGCTACCTGCGTCATAGCTGATATTTTTTCTTTTCGGATCAACCAAGGCAGGATCTAGCAATTTCTGCTGATCAGGGGTGAGAGAGAATGCCAGATGGGGGAAAAATAAAACTTTCCCCTGTTCCAGCTCATTTACAGCTGCGGATGCGGCAGCTGAGCTTCCTCTCCAGTCACTGTTTGGATAAGAAACAACAGTCTGTGGTTCTACTAGATTATGTTCGGCCATTTTTCCCTAACTCGCAGCGTAAATGTTAATGAGAGTTATTTAAACATAGTTAGACAACAATCAATACACCATAAGAGCGGCGACGTAGTGGAAAAAATCCTAAAATACCGCCCACTCAGTGTGAGCGATGCGGTTTTATTCCTCGATAATCAACAGTGTCTGGCCAGCCTGCACCTGCCCGCCCGGTTGGCGAGACAGGCTCTTCACCGTGCCGCTGACAGGGGCAGAAATCGGGATCTCCATCTTCATGGATTCGAGTATTCCCAGCGTTTGGCCCTGCGTCACTTTATCGCCGGGTTTAATCAGCCATTGCCAGACACTGCCTGCAACCTGGCTATCTACACCGTAACAACCTGCGGGTATTGCCAGCTCATCCTCCGTTAAAGAAGGCTGCAAGCTGCTGTCGTAGGTAAATTGACCCTCCGCCCGCCAGCGCGCCAGCTCTTGATCAAATGCCAGTTGGCGCTGTTGCGAAAACGCCTCTATTTCCTGTGCCTGCGCCGCAAGATCCTGCTGATACTGGTCGAGGCGGAATGTCCCCTCCTCGACGCGCAACGGATAATTGCCGTAGGGGAAGGCTGAACGAATAGTTTTCAGCTGGTCGGCACTAACCGGATAAAAACGGATTTGGTCGAAGAAACGCAGTAGCCACGGTTTTACAAAGGCCGATGTCTGGCGGTCGCGGTTCCACATTTGCAGCGTTCGGCCCACAAACTGATAACCTCCCGGGCCTTCCATACCATAGACACACAGGTAAGCGCCGCCGATGCCGACCGAGTTTTCTGCCGTCCAGGTGCGAGCCGGATTGTACTTGGTGGTCACCAGGCGATGGCGCGGGTCCAACGGCGTGGCAACGGGCGCGCCCAGATAAACATCACCCAGCCCCATGACCAGATAACGGGCGTTGAAGACCGTGTCTTTGACCTGCTCAATGCTGCTCAAGCCATTAATTCGACGGATAAATTCGATATTACTCGGGCACCACGGCGCGCCGGGCCGCACGGACTGGGTATATTTTTCGATTGCCTTGCGGCAGGCGTCGTCGTCCCAGCTTAGCGGCAGCCAAACGGTGCGCGATGGCACTTCGGCCTGTTGTAAATCGCCCAGTGAAGCTTCTGCTTGCTGCAAATGGGCGATTAATTGCTCGCGCGGACACAGCAGGCTGTCGAAATGAATTTGCAGCGATCGAATCCCCGGCGTGAGTTCCTGCATGCCCGGTAATGGATGATTTTCCAGCCATTGCATCAGCGCGTGGGCACGAAAACGCAGCGCGATATCCAGGATCGGATCGCCGTATTCCACCAAAATAAATCGATCGCCTGCGGCGAGATAAGCCACTGACGGCAGCGCGCCTTGCTGCGCACGCTGCCACAGAACTGGATTTTGCAAAATTGTCGCGATCCCAGCCTGCGGCTGGGAATGCAGCGTTGAGAGTTCCAACTCAGCTTCACGAGACAGTTGGTCGGCATCTTGCAGTGAAACCGGTACAAAACGGATCTTGTCACCTGACTTGAGCTGCCCGAGTATCCACAGGTCCGCATTGATAACCGTAGCGGGGCAGACAAAACCGCCGAGCGAAGGCCCGTCGGGGCCGAGAATTACCGGCATATCGCCAGTGAAATCGACAGTACCAAAGGCATAGGCATTGTCGTGAATATTCGAAGGATGCATTCCTGCTTCACCGCCGTCGCTGCGCGCCCATTCAGGTTTAGGGCCGATCAAACGGATACCAGTGCGGCTGGAATTATAATGTACCTGCCAGACAGCTTCGAAAAATTGCTCGATATCTTGCTCGGTGAAAAATTTCGGCGCGCCCTGCGGGCCATAAATGACCCGCAGGGCGCGCACCTCTTGCCACTCTGGCAACAGCGATGCCGGCAGGCTCTGCTCGGCCCTTGCGACGGGAGCCACAAGATGCAACACGTCACCGCTGCGCAATTGTCGGCCTGCATGTCCGCCAAATTTCCCTAAGGTGAAAGTGCTGCGGCTGCCGAGGTACTCTGGGCAATCGATGCCGCCCGCCAACAGTAAATAGCTGCGGCAGCCTTTACCGTCTATCTGCCCAAGGCTCAGGGTTTGACCCGCCGACACATTACAGACTTGCCACATCGGCAGCGGTTGATTATCAAGACGGACATCAATTGCCGCGCCACTAATGACGATCGCGCAGTCCTGATTAAAACGCAGTGTCGGGCCGCGCAACGTAATTTCCAATCCGGCAGCCTGTTCATCGTTGCCAAGCAGGCGATTGCCGAGACGGAAGGAACGGCTGTCAAACGGGCCAGATGGCGGGACGCCGACGTGCCAATAGCCGCGGCGGCCGGTGGCATCCTGAATGCTGGTCAGCGTGCCCGGCGCGATCACGTCCAAGGTCGCGGGCTGATACGTAACACATCCCAGCGTTGCGGTGATAACTTTTCCCTCGCGCACAGCCGGTTGATTGAGCAAATGGCGCAGATAATCCAGATTGGTTTCAATGCCGTACAGCGAGGTGTTTCGTAAAGTCTGGCTCAGCGCATCCAGCGCCTGATGTCGATTGGCGGCGTGAATAATGACTTTTGCCAGCATTGGATCGTAGAAAGGCGAAACCTCACTGCCGCTGTCTATCCAGCTATCGATGCGCAGCTCGGCATCTGCAGGGGCCGAAGGGAAACTGACATGACTCAGCAGACCGGCGCAAGGCTGGAACTGTTTGGCCGGGTCTTCGGCATAGAGTCGCACTTGAATCGCATGACCCTGCGGAGCACTCACTGCCAGCGACGAAAGTGGCGGTAAACATCCGGCCCCAAGTTGCACCATCCAACTGACAATATCGACGCCGTAGACCATCTCGGTTACGCCGTGCTCGACCTGCAACCGGGTGTTAACTTCAAGAAAATAAAACTGCTCGCTGCTGACATCGTAAACATATTCCACCGTGCCTGCGCTGCGATAGTTTACCGCTTTGCCGAGACGAACGGCAGTTTGCGCCAGCGCCTCGCGTATCGGCTGGGGCAGGTTTGGTGCCGGAGTTTCTTCAATCACTTTCTGATTACGCCGTTGGGCCGAGCAGTCTCTCTCGCCCAGGGCAATCACGTTGCCTTCGCCGTCACCAAAAATTTGTACCTCGATATGGCGTGCATCAGCGACGAATTTTTCTAAAAAAACGCCATCGTCGGCGAAATTATTGCCCGCAAGACGTTTTACGCGAGTGAATGCTTCGCTGAGGATCTCTGCGTCATCGCAACGCTGCATGCCGATACCGCCTCCGCCCGCAGTGCTTTTCAGCATCACCGGATAACCGATTTCCATGGCAGAAACCAACGCCTGCTCGAGATCTCGCAGCAAACCGCTGCCCGGCAGTAGCGGCACTTGATTATCCTGCGCCAGCTGCCGCGCGCTGTGCTTGAGACCAAAGGCCGCCATCTGCTGCGGCGTCGGGCCGAGAAAAATGACTTCCTGCTGGCGGCAGCGCTCAACGAAGCCGGCATTCTCCGAAAGAAATCCATAACCGGGGTGAATAGCTTCGGCACCGCACTGCTTGGCGATAGCGAATAATTTGTCCTGATCGAGATAGGTTTCGCGCACACTGCCATCACCCAGACAGAAGGCCTCATCGGCCTGACGAACGTGCAGCGAATGCCTGTCGGCTTCGGCGTAAACCGCCACGGCGCGCACGCCCATCTGTTTCAAGGTACGGATGATGCGCACCGCAATGGCGCCGCGATTGGCAATCAAAACGCATGTAAACATGGTGGACTCTCTATGCTTCGTCGCGCAGGTCGTCCTGCTGAGTTTTTGCGTGACATTCTGCGGGTCGTCCCGAAGCACGCGTTTAGCGGGTTTGATTTACCAGACGGCAACTTCAATCGGCGTCGGATTATAGCCATTGCAAGGATTGTTAAGCTGCGGACAGTTGGAGATCAGCACCAAGATGTTCATTTTCGCCACCAACTCGACGTATTTCCCCGGTGCAGAAAGCCCGTCGGCAAAAGTCAATCCGCCCTGCGCGGTTACCGGTACATTCATGAAAAAGTTGATGTTATGGGTAATATCTTGCTTGGAGAGGCCATACTGCGGATGTGCGGCAATCGCCAGCATCCAACTGTCACGGCAGGCGTGCATATGGCGCTTTTCCAGCGAGTAACGCACGGTGTTGCTTTCGGTGGAGCAAGCCCCGCCCAGCGTGTCATGGCGGCCACAGGTGTCGGCGACAATCTCCAGCATTGGACGATCATCATTGGAGCGCAGCACGGTTCCAGCGGTCAGAAACACATTCTTTTGCCCGCGCAGGGTATCGGTCATGCTGTAGCGTTCGCCAATATCATCGGCGTTGAAAAACAGCGTATCGGCAGCCTGATTCCCCTCGCTGTCGACGATACGCAATGTTTGCCCGGCTTCGATGCGATGCAGCCAGTAATCACCGGCACCAACCTGCGCGCGGTAAACTGCATCTTTAATAAGGCGTGAGCTGGTCTGGATCATCGTTGTGCCTCCTGGCAGCAGGCGGTGTGGTGATAGAGGGCATTATTGGCATTGCCGCGACGGTTTTCCTCTTGGCTCAGACAGTGTGCCGGCAGCGGCGCAGTATTGGCGAGCAACTCAACGGTGACCGCTGCGCGGGGATAACTGTCTGATTCAGTTAACGGATGCGGGCAAGTATGCATAATCACCAGCGTATCCATGGCGAAACGCAGCGTGATGCTGGCTGTTGGCTTTGGACAAGCATCCAGCGCCAGATTGCCCTCATCATCGACTGTAACTTTGGAAAACCAGTTGACGCAGGCGGCCATATCTCGCTTGCCTAGCCCGTATTTTGCCAGTTCGACTAAAAAGCTGTCGTAGCCATTTTGATGACGCTCGTTGCGGGCTTGCTGATAGTTCAAAGCGCCAAAACGCTGTTCGGCCAAGCAGGCATTCATCGTGCCACAGACGGTGTCGTGCCAGCCAAAAGTGTCCTGTTCAATGCCGCAAAAGATACGTCCCATGTCGGAATACAGGCAATGGCCTGCGGTGAGTCTGAAGGTGTGCTGACATTTAAGAGTGTCGGGCGCGTTATATCTTTCAAGCAGGTTTTCTGGATTGTAAAAAAGCATGCCAAGATTGGCGTTGCCTTCGACGTCGGTCAGGCGTAGCGCCGATCCTGCTTTAACCCGCATTGACCAGTGTGACCCGCCGGGGAGCAGGGTCTGATATAAGCTGTCGCTGGATTCGTTCATCATGTTTTCCTCTCTTGATAAGGGGTCAAGCCACGCGCGCGGTGGAATAAACACGCTCGCTAATTTGCTGTTGGGTCAAGGCCGAGGGGCCTGCGGCAGCCTTTCGGTCTAAGGGGATGTCATAGGTTATGCTCGCGCCCCAAGCGTCGGGAGCCTGTGGATCGTGGCGAATTTTGTCGAACACCCACAGGCGCGAGCCGAGTGAAAACCCCTCTTTCAGGTCGTGAGTAATCATAAAAATTGTCAACTGATGCTCTTGCCACAAGGTGGTAATCAACTGGTGCATGTCTTTTCGGATACCTGGGTCCAGCGCGCCAAAAGGTTCGTCGAGCAGCAAAATGCGTGGCTTCTTGGTCAGAGCCTGTGCTAGCGCCAAACGCTGCTGCATGCCGCCAGAAAGCTGGTGCGGATACTTATCCAGTGCGTGTCCCAGCCCAACCTGTGCAAGCATCTCGGTTGCACGTTCGGCAATCGCCCGCCGCTTGCTGCCCCACACCCGGCCTAACCAGCGCGCCTGCACAAACTCCTCTCCGAGCATCACGTTTTGCAGCGCTGTCAGGTGTGGAAATACCGAATAGCGCTGAAACACCACACCGCGATCCTCGCCCGGCTCTTGTGGGATGGGTTTGCCGTCGAGCAAAAGTTCGCCTTTGCTAGGACTTTCTGTGCCAAGCATCATCTTCAAAAAAGTGGTTTTCCCACAGCCGGATGCGCCAACGATCGACACAAACTCGCCTTCCTGCACCTCGGCATTGACCCGTTCCAGCACCACCTGATTGCCGTAGTGTTTTTCCAGATTGCGCATACTCAGTAAGCTCATAGCGTGCTCCGTTTTAAGCTCATTTAACGTAATACCACGGCCAGCAGCGGCGGCTAATCAGGCGCAGCAGGGCATCCAGGGCAAAGGCCAGCAGGGTAATCCAGGCGACGTAGGGCAGAATGACGTCCATCGCCAGATAACGGCGCATCAGGAAGATGCGATAGCCCAGGCCTTCGGTGGCGGCGATTGCTTCTGCGGCGATCAGGAAAAGCCACGCAGAGCCTAAGGAGAGGCGCACTGCGTCGAGCAGGCGCGGCATCAGCTGTGGCAAAATAATACGCCACAGGATTTGCCCGCTGTGGGCGCTGAGAGTTTGTGCCTTGATTAGCTGTTCCTGCGGGATCGATTGAACGTGCTGCTGTAAATCGCGGGCGATAAACGGCGTCACGCCCACGGCAATCAGCACCACTTTCGACAGCTCCCCCAACCCGAACATAATGAACAGGATTGGCAGCACTGCCAGTGGAGGAATAAGGGCGAACAGCGTCACCAGCGGAGAGATAAGCGAACGTATAGCAGGCAACGCGCCGCAGAAAATGCCCAGCGCCAACCCGAGAAAAGCGCTGATCAAGATGCCACTGAGCAGGCGAATCAGGCTGGCGTAAGTGTCGGCCCACAGCAGATATTGGCCGGTGCGCGGGTCAGGCTCGAAGGCGACGCGGTAAAGTGCATCGCCCATTGAACTAAAGCCTGGAAGCAGCTTGTCGAAAGCATTGACCGACAGACGAGCATCCGACGCCATCAGATACACCAATACCAGCAGCAGCAGGGGCAGCAACCCTAGCAGGCTGCGTGACAGGCGTTGGGGTTGGTAGTTGATCATTTTGCGCATCGAATGCTCTCCTTTAACGATCGTGGTCTGGCGATTACAGTTTGTTAGCCGCGGCGAGCTTCACAAATTCATCGGTGAAATGCAGTTTCTGGTTAGCCGGATTGCCCCAGTTACCCGCAGGCGTTGTGATACCAACGGTCGTGGCATCAGGCGCGCCTTCGCCAAGCAGGCCGTGCGCGAAAGAGAATTCGGCTACCGACTGCATGGTGGTTTTGATTTGTGGACCGTCAATGAAATCCAGGGTTTGCCTGGGTGTGCCAAAGAGGTAGGTGTCGGCGATCTGCTCGTCGAAACCTTTAAGATCAGTACCCGATTCGTGCGCCATATAGGTACGCGCCTTAACGGCATCCGGGCCATTACCTTTCATGGCGTTCAGCGTTTCATACCAGGCACCGGTCAGCGCTTTGCCCAGCTCGGGGTGAGCTTTCAGGGTTTTGCTGTTGACCACCAACAGGTCGAGGATTTCACCGGGAATTTGTGCAGAAGAGAATATTTCGTGGCTGTCTGGCTGCTTTTTAGCTTCAGCCAGCAGCGGGTTCCAGGTAACGATGGATTTTACTGCCGGAGTACCGAAAGCGGCGACCAGATCGGCATCGGCGGTATTCACTACAGTGATATCTTTTTCGCTCATGCCGGATTTCTCCAGCGCGCGGGCCAGCAGATATTCTGAGACTGAAAGCTGAACCAGATTAATTGACTGACCTTTCAGTGAGTTAACATCACCACCGCCTTTAAGCATGATGCCGTCGTTGCCGTTGGAGTAATCACCAACAATCAGCGCGGTGCTGTCTACGCCACCGGTTGCCGGAATAGTCAGGGCATCCATGTTGGTCATGGTGCAGCCGTCAAATCCGCCAGAAGTGTACTGATTCACCGATTCGATGTAGTCGTTGACCTGTACTAACTGAATTTTGATGCCGTACTTATCGGCCCATTTCTTGAGGATCCCACTTTGTTGGGCAAAGTCCCACGGCATCCATCCGGCGTAAATAGACCAGGCGATTTTAAACGTAGGTTGGGTAGCGGCCAGAACGGGCTGGCTGAGAAGGGCAGCAAAGCATAAAGCGCAGAGCAGCAGGCGTTGGCAAGCTTTAATCATGACATTTCCTCTGACGTTGACCACGGGTAAAGTGCAGGAGGTCGGCGGCGAGAATGGTTCTCGCTTTGGCCTCCCGGGCTTTTATCCCGCCGTGTAACCGCCAGAGGGCGGTCGGTCACTCTCGGACCAGCCATCTGCGTATTGCAGACCGGAACCCTAGTGACCTTATTTCAAATTGTATGGCGACACCGGTTTCCCGCTATCGCTCCTGCTGGATAAATACAGGCAAGATTCTTGCCAGATCTCCTTAAATTATGAATAAATCACAAAAAAATCAGGAAATAATCATTACAATACAAAGTAGTAAAGGGTTTTAAGTCTCTGTGAACGTTTGGCAGCGATGAAATGGATGCGATAATTTGTGGATGTTTTTCAGGCAGGCTTCACCGTATTTGTGCAACCTGCACTGGCGCGGAGCAGTCGCTTCTTTGCTGTATCCTAAGGCCACAGGATGTTCTATCCTACTAAGCTGGGATGTCAGTAATTAATAAGAATATTGAATCAGGAGTCTGGAAATGGCTGTAGGGATCAGGAGCAGGACCTTCGCGCGCTGGCTGGCGCCTGTAGTTGCATTACTCGTGGTTTTTCAACTCACCGCCTGTGGCGATAAAGAGCCAGAGCAAAGGAAAGCCTTCATCGACTATCTGCAAAATACCGTGATGCGCAGCGGGCAGAATCTGCCTACGTTGAGTGAAGATCAGCGACAGAAATTTGGTAATTACGCCAACGATTACACCATCATTTTAAACTTCTCACGTCAGTTGAAGCAGTCCATCAACGAAGGATTGGCTCCTGCGGTTAACACTATCGCGCAGATCCACGTTCCGCAGGACTACTTGCAGCAGAAAGGCGCATTGCAGCAGGCCGCGGGTTCACTAAACAGCGTGACGCAGCAAATCCAGACCGCCAAGGCCACTGCCGACACGGCTCAGGCCGCGCTTAAACAACCTGACGATCTGAAAGCCGTTTACAGCAAAGTCTATGCGCAAGACGTGACTCAACCGGCTAACGCGCTGCTTCCGGTGGTTCCGGCTCTGGCAGGCTTCACCCAGGATATTGCAGCGGTTGGTGATTTCCTTTCCCAGCAAGGAACCCAGGTGGCCTTTGCCAACGGTTCGGTCCAGTTGCCGACTCAGCAGCAGGTTGCACAGTACAATGCTCTGATGACGGGCCTGCTTGGTAAGCAACAGTCGCTGGTGGATGCACAAAAAATCATTGCCGGTAATTTTTAATAACTTACTGAATAGATAGATTTTATTGGAAAGCCACGTTCTGTTACGTGGCTTTTTTGTCAAGAAAATCAGCAGGATTAATAAAAGTTCACAATTTAGTGATGCCAGCCAGTGACGTAATCCTTTAGTTTTTATGTCATCTAACTGTTCTAAATTTTGAAAAAATTTAAGCCGAATATTTTAAGGAAGTCTTTTTTATGAAACGTCACATGATGACATTGCTGGCTGCGCTTATCGCCACGCCAGGCATTGCGGCCGCCGCAGACAGCAGCGCTAACTTTACCGATGCGCAGCAGCAGGCGATTGGTAAAATCGCTTCTGATTACATCATCGCTCATCCAGAAGTGCTGGTGCAGGCAAGTCAGAAACTTCAGGCCCAGCAACAGCAGCAGCAGGCTAGCGATTCGCTGGCGGCGGTAGTGGCAAATGCGCCAGCCCTGTTGCAGGACAAAGATACCCCGACTTATGGTCCGAAAGATGCCAAAGTGGCATTTGTAGAATTCTTCGATTATCAGTGCATGTACTGTAGTCGTATGGCGCCGCTGGTTGAGCAAACGATTAAAGCCAATCCAAACGTACGCTTTGTTTTCAAAGAATGGCCAATCTTCGGCGATCGCTGGAAAGCGTCAATCACTGCAGCTGAAACCGGCCTGTCGATTTGGAAACAAAAAGGACCTCAGGCGTACCTGGCTTATCACAATGCGATTTATGCAACCGGGCATGACGAAGGCAAGCTGACTGACGCAGACATTTCTGGTGCAGTTGAGAAAGTTAACGGCGCGCTGCCAAGCGAAGCACATCGTCAGGAAACACACGCTGCGCTGGCGAAGAATGACGATCTGGCAAAATCGCTGGGCTTCCAGGGCACCCCTGGTTTCATCGTAATGCCAGTGAGCGGTGCGAATGCCAATAACACTACCGTGCTGCCAGGCGCTGTGTCTGCAGAGGATTTGCAGGCTGCGATCAGCAAGGCACAGGGCAAGTAATTGTGCTTGAGTCGATGATGATAATCCATTAAATATCATTGCCTTAATAAAACGCAGAGCTCAACTTGGCTCTGCGTTTTCTATTTTGGCTCAATATCTAGATTCAAAATTACTGATTAATTTTTATTGTCCGGACCCGTCGCCATTACAGATATGCAAGTATCAAGATTTTGGGCCGCAACGGCCTTCTGCTGAGGGCTCAGTGACTTATATCGTTGTACTGAAACCTGTGCCACGTTTGCATCAAATTTCACTTTATTAATCGAATAATCACTGTTTTCGTTATCGATCACAATATGGATGTTATTGGAAAAATCTGCATCATCCGCAGACGCCTGGTGCATGACGTCTACTGCTACACAGGCCGCCGCATCGTAATGAGGGTCATGAGCTGGTGTGCGATTGAACCACCAAGCGACCAGGCCAACAATAATGGCAATAATTACTACCCATAGCAGGGATCTTTTTTTCATCACAAACACTCATTTTGCAGGGGAAAATCCAATGGGGCCAGAATAAAGATCTACAAGCTTAAAAGCTAGCGCTGAGAAATAGCCTTACTAGGAGTAATAGCAGCTTCTAACTTAACAATTACATAATTATATTAATCTTCGGTTAACATTTTAGACCGAGGTGGTCGAAATGTTAATTTACAATAGTTATTAATTTTTATTTTTATCGACTAAAACTATCGCCATAATATTAAGAAACTTGTTCCTGATAATGTAACAGGATATTCAATAACTCAGGCTGATGAGGGGATGCTGCTAATTTCACAAAAGTTGGGAAGAAAATATTTGGTGCGGGATAAATATCGACAATGTGGCAATATTCTTCTGCCTGTGGGGGAACCTCGGAGGCTGGCATCATTGATGCAGCGGCTATTCCGGATGCTATCAGTTCGTACACCATTCTAGGTTCGTTGGCAGAGATAATAATATTAGGGCGAACGCCTAATCTAAGTAGCTGATTATTAATATATTCGAAGGTCCCTTCTCCATTAATTCTACGGATTAAGATTAACGGCAGCTGGCCAAGTTCAGAGAGCAACACCTGATCTTTCGGCGGGCTAGGCAGCAGCTTTTTCGAGATTAGCGCGACGGCCTTAACCGGCTGCATGCTGATACATTCATAACTTCCTGCCATGGTGGGCTGTTGAAATAGGCCAATATCGATACGTTTTTTGTCGAGCATGCCTTCAAGCGTGCTTGAATCGGCAACAATAGTTTCAATCTTAACGCCTTCAAGTTGTTGATAAAACTGTGCAACTAGCGGACTGAAATGGCGTTGAAACAGGTAAGAAATCCCAATCCGCAGCACTTCTTTTTTATTGTTGGCAACAAAGATGGCTTCGCTGCGCGCTTCCTCGACGTTACGTAAAATGTCACAGGCGCGCAGGTAGAGCACCATACCGGCTTCTGTCGTGGTGATGCCGCTGCCGTTGCGTAATACCAGCGGTGTCCCCACTTCTTCTTCCAGTTCTTGCAGGCGTTTACTTAATGGAGGCTGGGAAATATTAAGTATTCGAGATGCTTTGCTGATAGAGCCTTGTTCTACAATGACACAGAAATAGCGTAAACGTTTTAAATCCATACAAAACCTTTATTAATATTATTGTCTATAATGAAAAGATTTAACTAAGTAAAAATAGAACTGTAAAACGCCGAAACAGCCTTGATGTAGATCATGTTAATTAATCTAACATACTACTTTTTCGGTATGGCTTACTACCGTAAAACAGTATTCCCACCTTATTTAATTTTATGGTTAGTCTTAAGTCTCGAAAATAAGGTTGAAGACGTTGGCAAGGTTCATCAATGAATAAATCTACTGTAAAGAAAGATAGCTTGAAGTTGATATGGGATATTTCGTAGCAGATTGCAAACCCTAAACCAGCGCTATGACCCGCAGAGTTATTTTGACTCAGCACAGATTCGCTCGCCCATATTTTAAGAAAAACAGTAGTTATGACTACCTGGAGAATTATTGTGGAAAAATATAAAAATCAACTATTTATCAATACAGTGTGTCTTTCAGGATCGACTGAAGACAAGCTGCGAGCCGCCAGTGTTGCCGGATTTAATCAGGTCGAGCTATGGCGTCAGGATGTGCAAGCCGCCGATGGTGATACCGCAGGGATTAAAGCCCTGTTGAAAACATTACCGTTGGGACTGACTGATTATCAGGTTCTGCTGGATTTTGATGGCGCACCGGACAGCATTCGAGCCGAGAAAAGACAAGAAGCTTTGCGCATGCTCGATACTGCGGTGGCATTGGGCGCAACGACTCTTTTGACGCCAGCCTGCACTCATAAAGATTGCGTCAAAGAACGCGTGGAAGAGGATTTACGCTGGCTAGTCGCCGAGGCAGCTAAACGTGGACTGCGTATTGCCTATGAAGGAATGGCTTGGAGCACCTGGATAAATAATACTGCCGATGCCTGGAAAATGGTGCAGCGCATCAACGCGCCGAATCTCGGATTGGTGATCGATGCTTTCCACATCTTTGTCCGTCACCGCACTGCTGCGGATCTTGATGGTATCCCGATGGACAAAATTTATCTGGTCCAGCTCTCTGATCTGGCGATTGATCCAGCACCTGAGCATCTGATTGATACCGCGCGACACAGTCGTTTGCTGCCGGGAGAAGGCAAGTTTCCTATCCACACTATTATTGAACGTCTGGAAGAGGGCGGATATCACGGTCCGATTGGCCTGGAAGTTTTTAGCGATGAACTGAAAGCGCAAGAGCCTACCGGGGTTGCCCGTAAGGCGATGAAAGCTTTGCAGTCAGTCTGTTTTGGCAAAACGGCGCAATACACACTGTAATTCGAGGTGTTTTCATCGTTAAGGAGAAGCAGGATGTCCGAGTTACATAGTGCACTTAATGTTGATTCTCAGGCCGTGAAAACGGCCCCACAGGGCAATAAACCGGCCGAGTACGGCATTCCCACCCAGCGTGCGCTAGTTCTTGTCGGTATTATTTTGGTATCGCTAAATCTGCGTGCCGCCGTGACGTCGCTCAGCGCTATATATGGCATTATCAGCCATGATATCAGCGGTTTTAACGCCAATATTCTTGGCATTCTACCGCTGCTGTCCTTTGCCGTATTCGGATCGCTTACCTCCACGGTTTCACGTCGTTTGGGTTACGAAGGTGCCTTGCTGTTGTCGATGCTGATGGTGTGTGCGGGTATCGCTTTACGCACATTAACCGGCAGTTTCCCCGTTTTTATGGCCTGCAGCGTGTTGGCACTGGCGGGGATGGGGTTTGGTAATGTATTGGTGCAGCCGACCATCAAGAAGTATTTCCCTGATCACGTCGGGGCGTTGACCGCGACCTACGCGGTGATGATCGCAGTTTCGGCCGGGCTACCTTCGGCGATTGCCGTTCCGCTGGCTCAGAATGACGGCTGGCGCGCCAATGTGGCGTTGTGGTCAGTTACCGCGCTGATTGCGGCGCTACCTTGGCTTTTTCAACTACTGCGTATCCATCATCGTGGCCAGAAAGAAGAGGTAAATCAGACTATTGCAAAACCGGTGATCCCACACGTTGCAGTATGGAAATGGCCGATTGCCTGGTCGATGGTGGTGCTGTTTGGCGTTAGCATGATGAGCATGTACGCAATGCTTAACTGGCTACCCACCTATCTCATTCAGAATGGAATCAGTGCAGCTACCGCGGGCAATATGCTGTTTGTTTACAATATCGTCGGGATAGCGCACTCCATCCTGGTGCCTATCTATCTGGGTCGGATGAAAAAACCGTATATCGTGGTGGCAATCGGCGGCGTAATGCAAATTGTCGGATATATGGGCTTCCTTTATATGCCGGGCGCATCCTGGGTATGGGCGGTCGTCGCGGCACCTGGTTTGATGACTATTCCCGCAACCTTTCAGCTTATCAATCTACGCACACGAAGTGTTGAAGGGGCTGCATCGTTGTCTTCCTTCACTCAGGGGGTAGGCTACGTCTTTGCCGCCGCTGGCCCGTTTTTTTTCGGCCAGCTTCATCACTCTACCGGTGGATGGCATGTCTCGTTCTGGTTCCTGACCGTGATGTCCACTGTGATGCTTTTGGCCGGAGGCGCGGCAGTCCGCAATAAATATCTGGAAGATGCGCAAAGCTGAATCCTTCTTTAACAAACATACCCAACCTCGATTTTAGTCAAACCAACTACTAGCCTTATATCTTGAGGGATCCATTTTATGAAACGCCGGGAATTTATGAAATCAGGCACCGCACTGATTGCGGGAGGCTTTATTCTGAAAAACGCCTCTGCTGCCATTATCCACCCCAACAGTCTGACATCGTCAGGGGTAACTGCAGCGCCAACAGGGGAAAACAAGCGCATGATTAAATTATTGAAGGTGAAAGGGATATCGATAGGTGAGGGCGCACCAAAACTGATTGTGCCGACAACGGCAACCCAAGAGTCTGAGGTATTGGACTCGGTACGACAATTTGCAGCAATTAAAGATATCGATGTTGTTGAATTTCGGCTCGATTTTCTGATTAACGCGTTAGATAAAGGCAGTGTCGCAAGAATGACTCGTCAGGTAGCCGATCTATTGCCTGACAAGGTGCTTTTAGTGACCTTCAGGACCCAAGCCGAGGGCGGTGCAACGACAATCAGCGATACGGCTTATGGCGATCTTTATCTGGAAATTCTTAAGAATGGTAAAACCGACCTGCTGGATGTTGAAATGTTTCGTAGTGAAACCGTAGTGCGCAACATTGTCTCACAAGCACATCGGCAGGGAGTTGCCATTGTAATGTCTAGCCATGATTTCAAGAAAACGCCGCCGAAGGAGGAACTCATTCGCCGTCTTCGTCACCAGCAGGCGTTAGGGGCCGATATCTTGAAAATTGCCACCATGCCTCATGACTCGGGAGACGTGTTAAGCTTGATGAATGCGACGTGGGAAATGCATCATCAATATGCCGAAAGGCCGCTGCTGACGATGTCGATGAAAGGTTTAGGTGTCGTGTCTCGCCTATCCGGAGAATTAACCGGTTCGGCTTTGACCTTTGGCATGGTTGGTAAACCGTCGGCTCCAGGCCAGATTGATGCAAGCCATTTGCACCAGGTGCTAGACGTTATTCACCAAGCTAGTCAGTCGGTATAAATAAGAATTTTATCTGCGTCTTTAGAAAGTCTTGGAAATACTTTTCTTATTACCAAACTATACGTTTGCTATTTTTTTATCAATAAGCTGCATTGATGAAAAGACAGTTGGATATTTTAATCTTTTTTAAATAAAGTATTTTTTATTAAATTCAAATAAAAAAAGCCCCTTATTTCTCGGCGAGATAAGGGGATGCCAAATGGCCAACACCAGGGAATTGCTTTCACGGCGACTATAGCCGTTTGATATTTATTCAGCGGTAATCGTTAATTCAACCTCTTAGACTTCACTGTACTTAAGTATAGGTGTGAATACAAATAAAACCTAAGCTTTTTATCTAGCATCGGTGGAATTATTTTAGTGATTATAGTTTATTTAAAATAACATTGATTTAGATCAATTTTTTGCTTTTAATTTCTTAAAAGTTAAAATGATACTCATCAATAAATAGATGATTTTAAATACACTTAGAACAATCGCCAGAGTCGCCATGACCTTTTGCTCCTTTGTCAGCGTTTTTTCTCTTGTTTAATGCCATTAAATATCAACTAATTAGTATGCGAGCCAATCAATTATATTAAAAACTAATTTTTGTGGAAATAATTCAACTAATCGGCTAATTCATAGTAACTGTACTAAGGTATAGGATGTACAAGAATGCTGAGTTTCTTATGGAGAAGATCTGCTCAGGTACTAAGAATATTCTCTATGTTTTTGATGCGAAAATTTTAATAAATTTAACAATCATGTATCACAGAGGTGAATAATGTTATTGAATTAATATGTTTTTAAGATAATTGATGAAAAAACCAGGATTCATTGATTTATAGAATAGCTAAAAAAAATCAGCTATCTGCGAAAATTTTAAAACAATGGCCACTGATCTTTAAATATTCGTTAAAACAGGTTGTTGAAGGTTCAGTTCAGAACTAAGACATATAGCCTGCTTGGCATTAGCTACCCCCAGTTTTTTAACAACATTGGCTATATGAAATTTTACAGTGCTTGTCGTAATACCTAATAAAGACGCAATTTCTTTATAAGTTCGCCCCATACTAGCCCAGTATAGAACATCATTTTCTCGGCGAGAAAAAATATCTTTACGGTAATTCACAATTAGATTACTTATTAGATTTTTATCTTGATACAAGGAAATTAGTTTATGATGTATTAACATTAATAGCATTTGAATCTTTTCTTTATTTTTTTCAATTTTAGAAAAAATTTGCAATTCATTATTTTTATCGATAAGTACTGATAGTGTCACCAGATTATTCGCGCAATCATGAGTTACAAAGGTATAGCCATTAATAACTTCATGTTTTTTAGCAACTTCAAAAATGGATAGCTTGAGTTTTGAATTTATTATAATTTTTTCATTCCAGGAAAAAGGCAGGATGGAATTCAATGCAATGTTAACGATAGGATCAATATATTGATAATTATTTTCTTTATATATAATTTCCCATTTTTTTGGGTAATTTGAAATGGTAAGTAATTCAGAGGGGTTTTTCTTACTCATTACAGCATAGGTATATTTAACATTAAGCAAAGAAAATAATCTTCTTTCTATAAACTCTTCAATGGCCTTGTTTATTAAAATATTATTAAATAGCGAATGCGAGTCAGAGCTCATTGGTTTCTCATTTTATGAATTTTAGGTTGGAATATTATAGGTTATGAAATGACAGGAGGACAGTACTCATTATATTTCACCCAGCGTCATCGTGATGTTTTTTTATTTTTTTAATCAGTAACAAAAGAACTTTATACTTTTATATAAATTCAAGGTTTTTTAATGTTTCACTCTGTTTAGATGGCACTGACTTCATTGTAACTTTCTTTCAATTCTCCTCCTGACACCTTGTTTAAAAACTCTAAACGGCTATTGATGTCTTTTTAGGCGGAATTTAATCAGCAGGCCAAAAATAAATTGTGATCTTCATCACGTTTTTGCGACAAATTAAGCTCGATAAAACGTGATGCTGATCACAATAATTCCACATTCGTGAACAAAATTTGCTCTTTGTGCTTAAGTTACAAGGCTTTTATGTGATGAGTATCACTAAAATGAGGGGTGGGGAGGGGGGTAGCCCGTGATCGTAATCACGCGCTCGGCCCTGACTACGCGCGGTCATAATGACGTGCTAGAGTTCGCCTTGCAGACAGCAATTCGACGGAATCTCCATCAGGGGAAAAATACCGTCCCAATAACTACCACGTATAACGCGCTCTTATTGTTAGCGCGTATCAATAGGGGTGTGTTTTATGTTTTCACCAGACGTTAAGGTTAAAGTTCAAAACTTTGGCCGCTTCCTGAGTAATATGGTAATGCCGAATATTGGCGCATTTATCGCTTGGGGTATTATTACCGCGCTGTTTATCCCAACGGGCTGGATCCCAAATGCGACACTGGCTAAATTAGTCGGTCCAATGATCACCTATTTACTGCCTTTGCTGATCGGTTTCACTGGCGGCCGTTTAGTTGGTGGCGATCGCGGCGGTGTGGTCGGTGCTATCACTACCATGGGTGTGATCGTCGGTGCTGATATGCCGATGTTCCTCGGTGCGATGATTGCCGGTCCATTGGGCGGCTGGTGTATTAAACGTTTTGACCGTTGGGTAGACGGCAAAATCAAAAGCGGCTTCGAGATGCTGGTTAACAACTTCTCCGCCGGTATCATCGGCATGCTGCTGGCCGTGCTCTCGTTCCTGGCGATTGGTCCGCTGGTAGAAGCGCTGTCTAAATTGCTGGCCGCCGGCGTACACATCATGGTTATTCATAACCTGCTGCCGCTGGCCTCTATTTTTGTAGAACCAGCTAAAATCCTGTTCCTCAATAACGCTATCAACCACGGTATCTTCTCACCGCTGGGCATCCAGCAGGCCACCGAAGCCGGGAAGTCAATCTTCTTCCTTATCGAAGCCAATCCAGGTCCGGGCATGGGCGTGCTGATTGCCTACATGATCTTTGGTCGCGGTAACGCCAAACAGTCTGCAGGCGGTGCGGCTATCATTCACTTCCTGGGTGGTATTCACGAAATCTATTTCCCATACGTGTTGATGAACCCGCGCCTGCTGCTGGCGGTTATCCTCGGTGGTATGACCGGCGTGTTCACACTGACCGTACTGAACGGCGGTCTGGTCTCTCCTGCATCACCTGGCTCAATTATCGCTGTGTTGGCCATGACGCCAAAAGGTGCCTATTTCGCCAACATTTCGGCGATCGTGCTGGCATTCCTGGTGTCATTCATCGTGTCTTCAATCCTGCTGAAAAGCTCGAAAGTGAAAGACGAAGACGACCTTGAAGAAGCGACCCGTCGCGTGCAGGATATGAAAGCGCAGTCCAAAGGCGGCAAACCGGCGGTAGCTGGCGTTGCCGGTGACCTGTCCACCGTGCGCAAAATCATTGTTGCCTGTGATGCGGGTATGGGTTCAAGCGCCATGGGGGCTGGTGTACTGCGTAAGAAAGTGCAGGACGCGGGGCTGACCCACGTTGCAGTAACCAATACTGCCATCAACAATTTGCCCGACGATGTAGATCTGGTAATAACCCACCGCGATCTCACCGAGCGCGCGATGCGTCAGGTGCCACACGCTCAGCATATTTCGTTGACCAACTTCCTCGATAGCGGCCTTTATACCGACCTGGTTGCTCGCTTGGTGGAAGTGAACAAGACCAGTGAATATAAAGAGAAAGTGAACACCACGTTAAACGATAGCCTGGTTTCAGAAGCAGACAATGCCAATCTGTTCCGCATGAGCCCGGAAAATATTTTCCTCGGTCTGACTGCCAGCAGCAAAGAGCAGGCGATTCGTTTTGCCGGTGAGCAGCTGGTGAAAGGCGGTTATGTACAGCCGGAGTATGTCGATGCAATGCTGGCACGCGAACAGCTTACCTCAACTTATCTGGGGGAATCGATCGCAGTTCCGCACGGCACAATCGAAGCTAAAGATCGCGTACTGAAAACAGGTATCGTGTTCTGCCAGTATCCGGCAGGTATCCGCTGGGGCGAGGACGAAGACGATTCTGCCCGTCTGGTTATCGGTATTGCAGCCCGTAATAATGAGCACATCAACGTGATCACTAAACTGACCACCGCGTTGGATGAAGATGGCGTTATCGACCGCCTTGCTAACACCACAAGTGTTGAGGAAGTGCTGCAGATCATTCGCGGTTAAGGTTAATTGGTCGATAATCTTCGGATTGTCGAATTGTAAATTTGAGAACGTTACTAACCGGGTCTGCACTTATCCAACGTTTGTCGGGTAGCAGACCCGGTTGTTGATTCGAAGCCCAGAGCTTCCTGGTTCTTGTCACCGTTTAGGGAGTCATCATGAAAGCTTTACATTTTGGAGCAGGTAACATTGGCCGTGGATTTATTGGCAAACTGCTTGCCGATGCCAAGGTTGAACTGACCTTTGCCGATGTTCATCCTGTTCTGCTGGAAGAGCTAAGCCGCCGTAAGGGTTACAACGTCAACGTGGTCGGCGAGCAAGCCACCGTTGAGCCAGTCTCCAATGTCAGCATTGTTAACAGCACCGGTCAGGAAGCTATCGACTTGATCGCCCAGGTTGATTTGATGACCACTGCTGTTGGTCCAACCGTGCTGGAAAAAATCGCTCACAACGTGGCGAAAGGCCTGGTATTGCGCCATCGGCAGGGGAATGAAAGCCCGCTGAATATTATCGCCTGTGAAAACATGGTGCGCGGCACCAGCCAGTTCAAACAGCATGTATTCAACGCCTTGCCAGAAGATGAAAAAGCGTGGGTAGAAGCGCACGTTGGCTTCGTTGATTCTGCCGTAGACCGCATTGTTCCTCCGGCGGCTGCAGGTTCAACCGATCCGCTGGAAGTCACCGTTGAAACCTTTAGCGAGTGGATTGTTGATAAAACTCAGTTCAAAGGTCCGCTGCCTGATATCAAAGGCATGGAGCTCACCGATAACCTGATGGCCTTCGTTGAGCGCAAGCTGTTTACCCTGAATACCGGCCATGCGATCACCGCCTATCTTGGCCAACAGGCG
Source organism: Rouxiella sp. WC2420 (assembly GCF_041200025.1). Classification (NCBI taxonomy): domain Bacteria; kingdom Pseudomonadati; phylum Pseudomonadota; class Gammaproteobacteria; order Enterobacterales; family Yersiniaceae; genus Rouxiella; species Rouxiella sp. WC2420. The sequence goes on from NZ_CP165628.1 coordinate 85,400, forward strand.
GGCCACGCAACAATTCGTGATGCTATCCTCGACCCTAAAGTGCGCGAAGTGGTGAAAGGCGCGATGGAAGAAAGCGGTGCGGTGCTGATTAAGCGCTATGGCTTTGATGCTGATAAACACGCGGCCTACATCAAGAAAATCCTCTCTCGCTTTGAAAACCCGTATTTGCATGACGACGTCGAACGCGTTGGCCGTCAGCCATTGCGCAAACTCAGCGCGGGCGACCGTCTGATCAAGCCGCTGTTGGGAACCCAGGAATACAGCTTGCCGCATGCTAATCTGGTGATCGGTATTGCTGCCGCAATGCGTTATCGCAGCGAGCAAGATCCTCAGGCGCAAGAGCTGGTTGAATCGTTGACCACACAAGGGCCGAAAGCCACGCTCGTCGAGGTTTCCGGTCTGCAGGCCGACAGTGACGTGGTGGCTCAGGTTGTCAGCGCTTACGAGAAAATGCACTAAACAGTCTGTCATTTTTAACAATCAGTGACGTGTTGACTCAACACGCATTCCAACACCCGATGTAAACGTCTCATTGGACGGCACAAATGCTGTCCGATGAGAACAAATCAAGGATGACGCCGTGGGCGTTGAAAGACTCACTAAATATCGTGAATAGCGACCATGGAAAAAGCACAGGCATTTGAGAACCGAGTATTGGAAAAGCTGAATGCGGGAAAAACCGTGCGCAGTTTTCTGATGACAGCTGTCGAGCTATTGGCTGAGGCGCTGGATATTCTGGTCGTTCAGGTTTTTCGCAAAGATGATTATGCGGTGAAGTATGCCGTAGAACCATTGCTTACCGGCAATGGCCCGCTTGGTGATTTGGCAGTGCGCTTGAAACTGATTTATGCCCTTGGGGTGATAAGTCGCAATGAGTATGAAGATGCCGAGTTGCTGATGGCGCTACGCGAAGAGCTAAATTACGACGGTAACGAATACCGTTTTACCGATGACGAAATTCTCGGGCCTTTTGGCGAACTGCACTGTGTAGCAACTCTTCCTCCAGCCCCGACCTTTCTCAAATCGGGCGAGGCTGACGAGTCATTAATTGCCATGCAGCGCCAGCGTTACCAGCAGATTGTCCGCTCTACTATGGTCCTTTCGATTACCGGGCTGATTGCTCACATCAGCAATCAGCAACCGTCTCGACTTTCGCCGGTTAAACGCTAATTTACTCATCTACTGACTGGTCGCCAGAATTTTCGTACACCGATTAATATCAGCAGAGAGACGATCATTGAGGAAATATAAATTTTAGTCGCCGGAAAATCATCAACGCGAAGCGCCACGTCAGCGCCAATCGAATCTTTGATAGTGTGGCTTAATAAATAAGTGAACAGGAAAAGGAACAGGACATTAATTACCAGCGATGCAAACTGAAAAACACTATCTTGCTTGAGGGATAAAGGTTTGATTTTATCAAACAGGAAATATGTCACCATAAAGTAAATGACATATTCTACCGCGAGAGTGATCGGCAGAATTATAAAAGCCTGTAAATCTAAAATTGCGCCTTTATGATCGCCAAGGTATTGAGACACTAAAATATCCAGCGAGAAATATCCGAGCAGTGCGAATAAAAAACCAAATCCAGTTAAAAAATATGCCTTTGCCATTTTGATTCTCTAAAAATATTAATTTATCACCGGGTTAAACATTAAGGGCAAAACCGTTAACCCGATGATAATAGGTATTTTTAAAGTACTAAAAAATCCCGAACCACTCAATGGATAGTAACATTCTTTATCTCATCGACGATAAGCCACAGCGCGGTGAGCGCCATTAGCCCGGCCATCACGGTGTTAAATATCTTAAGCTTCCATTCCACCTGCAAAGCCTGGCGCAGCCTGTCGCCCATCAACGCCCAAATAAAGACGCAAGGGAAGTTAAAAACGGCAAAACCAATGCAGTTGGTCAGCGTGTGGTGGAGCATATTGCCTTCTGGCGGTGTAAACAGAATCGCCACGTTAGTCGCCATCAGCCAGGCTTTAGGATTGACTACCTGAAACAGCGCGCCGCTGATTAATCGCATTGGATGCTGCTCGGCCTTATTTTGTGGTGTAGACGAGCGGAAAATTTTCCAGGATAGCCAAAACAGATAACTACAGCCAATCACCGCCATCGGCAGGCGGATTACTGTCATCCAGCTCAACAGCACCGCCAGCAAAGTGGTGGTTAAAGCACATTGCAACGCGCAGCCTAAAGTAATTCCGAAGGTCATCGGCAGCGTTTTGCGCAACCCGAAGTTAACTCCGGAGGAGGCCAGCAGCAGATTATTCGGACCCGGTGTTATAGACATCACGGTCACGTAACTTACAAAAGCAGTATCAAGCATCGGGTTGTCCTAATCATAAAAGTGCAATGTTTCCGCAGAGCGAATGAGTGATTAGCATAGGACGATAAAGAATTAGGATACAGAGCCAGATATCAGCTATTGTTATGGTTACAGTGGGTTAAAATATGAACTGTACCCATATCACTGACGGGAACTGACACCATGGCTGAATTGTTACCTGAAACCTTACGGGATAGCGTGATAGAAACGACCACCGAGACGCGATACAACCAGCTTGCCGATCAGCTGGCCGAGGCGATTGCTCGCGGGACACTGTTGCCCGGTAGTCGGCTGCCTTCGGTGCGCCGCAGTGCCGAAATTTATCAGGTTAGTATCAATACCGTGGTGGCTGCCTATCGCCGGCTGGAGGATCGCGGTTTAATTGAGGCGCGCCCGCAGTCGGGATTTTATGTGAGCAATGCGCTGCCAGTGTTGGAGAGTCGCGTCGAGGAGCACTCGTTGGCCGCCAGTCCAGCTGATGAAGTGCTGGAATTGATTGATACTGTGTTCGCCGCGCAAACCAATCCTGCGTATACCAATATTTCACTGGCTTGCCCGCAGACCACCGATTTTTATCCCGGTGGGAAACTGGGGCGTATTATGTCCTCTTTGCTGCGCCGCCAGCCGCAGCTGATTTCGCAGTACGCGTTGCCGCCGGGTAATCTCCATCTTCGCCAGCAGATAGCACGCCGTTCGATGTCACTGGGCATGATGCTCGAGCCTACGGACATCACGCTAACCCATGGCTGCATGGAAGCTTTGCAGCTTGCTTTGCGAGTGACAACCCAACCTGGCGACAGTGTGGGTCTTGAAACGCCTACCTATTTTTTCCTGCTGCCATTGTTGGCCAGTCTGGGCCTGAAAGCGGTTGAAATTCCTACCGATCCCCAGAATGGATTATCTCTTGATGCGCTGGAGTTGATGCTTGATGAAAAGCGTCTCAACGCCGTTATTGCAATGCCGACAGCGCAAAATCCGATGGGATTCACCATGCCTCTGGCGGCCAAAAAAAGGCTTGCCCGCCTGATGAACGATCATCGCGTGCCACTGATTGAGGATGGGCTTTACGCCGAGATTCAGTTTGGTCCAACGCTTTCTCCCGCGGTAAAATCGTTTGATAAAAATGGCTGGGTGATTTTCTGCACCAGCTTTACTAAAACGCTGGCACCGGATTTTCGAATCGGCTGGGTTGCCGGAGGACGTTTTTCCGAACAGCTGCGACAGCTAAAAGCGGTTTCTTCAATGTCCGAATCGGCGCTGTTATCAGAAACGCTGGCCGTATTTTTAGAATCTGGCGGTTTTGATCACCATCTTCGCACTTTAAGAAGACGCTATGCCGCGCTGGTCGATGAAGCCAAATCTCTGATTATGCGCTATTTTCCACGGGGCACGCGGGCAACACAGCCGCAGGGCGGATTTGTTTTCTGGGTGGATTTTCCGGCGAGTGTTGATACGGTTAAACTGTTTGAGCTACTGCTTAAGGAAAAAATCTGCATGACGCCGGGAACCTTGTATTCACCCAGCGGGCGTTATCGCAACGCGCTGCGGCTTTCCTGCTGCTATCCTTTTAATGCTCGCTATACCGACGCTCTGGCAAGAGTGGGCCGTCAAGCCTGCGAGATGAGTGGATTACCGCCAGGAATCGTTACACAGGCTGCTGAATAGGCGACTTCCTGTTACACTACAGCCTGAATTTAATTTTTCGCTATCCTGCCCCGCAATCTCGCGGCGCCTGATGGCATACGGGTTATCGAAATGATCGAGAAAGAAAAAGCAGAAATTAAGCGTCTGAGCGACATGCTTGACGCCTTGAACCACAAAGATGCCACCGTTATTCAGCAAGGCGTGACCGAGCAGATTGACGAGCATATGAAAGAAAAAGAGAAACTGGCTGCGGAAATCGAACGTCTGCGCGGTGTGCGTGAAGTGAAGCTGAGCGCCGAAGCCCAGAAGCTCACCAAGCTGTTTAGCCGTGAAATTACCAAGAAAGAACAGGCTGATATGGGCTCGTTCAAGAAAGCGGTGCGCGGCGTGATCGTTGTTCATCCAATGACAGCATTGGGTCGCGAGATGGGCCTGAAAGCAGTCACCGGCTTTGCGAAAAAGGCTTTCTGACCCCAGTCAGTCAAGCTCTGAATTGCAGGCATAAAAAAACCGACGAAGCTGGCTCCGTCGGTTTTTTTGCGGACTTTTTTAGGCTTTCCTACCTCAGTAGGATGCCCTCAAATACTCCGCCAGAAACATCATTAAGCTTTAGCGAAGTTTTCTGCCGCTACGTCCCAGTTTACAACATCCCAGAAGGCTTTGATGTAATCAGGGCGTTTGTTCTGATATTTCAGGTAGTAAGCGTGTTCCCATACGTCCAGACCCACGATTGGGGTACCAGATGCGCCAGAGATTGCTTCGCCTAACAGCGGGCTGTCCTGGTTAGCAGTAGAAACTACAGCCAGTTTGCCGTCTTTCTTGACCAGCCACGCCCAGCCTGAACCGAAACGAGTTGTCGCAGCTTTTTCGAAGGTTTCTTTGAAAGCGTCAACGCTGCCGAAGTCACGTTCGATAGCGGCTTTCAGGTCGCCCTGCAAGGTGGTGCCTTTTTTCAGGCCTTTCCAGAAGAAGCTGTGGTTTGCATGGCCGCCAGCGTTGTTACGCAGGGCAACTTTTTTGTCAGCTGGAACTTTGTCGAAGTTTTTCAGAAGCTCTTCAACCGGCAATGCAGCCAGTTCAGGCAGGCTTTCCAGTGCTGCGTTAGCATTGTTAACGTAGGTCTGGTGATGTTTGGTGTGATGGATTTCCATCGTTTCTTTGTCGAAGTGTGGCTCAAGAGCGTCGTAAGCGTAAGGCAGGGATGGTAGTGAATAACTCATGTTCATCAGCTCCATTTTAGTTGGGCGGTGCAGATTAGGGTGAACACCGCATAATCAGTCGGATCATTATAGTTAATAAATTGATATTGAAAATGATTATCTATGCTGCACACTCTGTGTGGGTATTTCTAAGCCCCTGTAATTCGGGGCTTAGAGCAAGATTAACTAACCAAAATGCAAAATCTTCTAAGGCTTTTTAGGTACTCTAGCAGCGAAAAAGTCGCAATTTAACCATTCACTTAATGAGGCTTTTGCATTTGGTTATTCATTCGGTCAATCGTTGCGGATGACTATAGACCGTAGCACGTCCGGGCTTACTAAAGCCAACCAGGGTTAAATTGCAGCGTTCGGCGACATCGATTGCCAGCGACGTTGCAGCTGAAACCGCAAACAAAATCTCTATGCCGCACATCGCGGTTTTCTGAACCATTTCATAGCTGGCTCGGCTGGAAACCAGCGCCGCACCAGCGATCCAGTCGGCTTCCCGCGCCTTGATGCCAAGCATTTTATCCAGAGCGACGTGCCGCCCGACATCTTCACACCCGCCGAGCAGTTGCCCCTGAGAGTTTACCCACGCTGCGGCATGAGTGCAGCCGGTCAGTTGGCCCACGGGTTGAATCGATTTCAACTGTTCCAGCGCTTTGTCGAGATTGCCCATGGAAAAAGTTTGGGTAAACGGCAGTGCTGCCAGCGGGCGAAACAGGTCGTCGAGCTGCTCGATGCCGCACACGCCACAGCCGGTTCGCCCGGCCATCGCTCGACGGCGTTCTTTTAGTCCAGCAAAACGACGGTTCGACAACTCTATATTGACCTCAATACCGTGACAGTTTCGTGTCACGTCGAGACCAAAAATATCACGCGCTGATTCAATGATGCCTTCCGACAGCGAAAATCCCACCGCAAACGCCTCGAGATCTTTTGGCGAGGCCATCATCACCACGTGAGAAATTCCGTTATAAACCAGCGCTACCGGCACTTCTTCCGCCACCCAGTCTGGCTGGCTATTGTCCAGACTGCGTCGCTGAACGACATGGCGCTGTTGCAGGCCCGGCTGATTATCGGGAGAGGTTGAAGCACGGCTATCGGGGTTATTCAAGGGATTATCCGCTGAGCTGAAATCTGTTTTGACTATCAATCAGGGTAGACCTAAGCCCGCTAAAATTGAATCTCAATCTGTGCTTATCGCTGGTAAAAAGTGGCCCGGCTGCTAATTTTATACAAGATGAATGGGTATTTTCAGCTTTCCCGGATTTGGATAAGGAGGGTTTGATGAAGTTGATTGGCAGCTATACCAGTCCTTATGTGCGTAAAATTTCGGTGATGCTGATTGAAAAGGGGATTAAGTTTGAGTTTGTGAACGATCCGCCGACCGCAGAGGGCAGTAAAGTAACGGCGTTTAATCCGCTGGGTAAAGTGCCCGCGCTGGTCACTGATGAAGGCGAAATCTTCTATGATTCACCCATCATTGTGCAATTTATCGAGTTGCTCAACCTTTCCCCGACCCTGTTACCGTGGGAGCCTTTGGATGCCTTGCGGGTCAAGCAGGTTGAGGCGCTGGCCGATGGCGTTACAGATGCCGCCGTGGCGCTAGTGCTGGAAAACCGCCGTGAAGCGCCGCAGCGAAATGAAGAATGGATTATTCGCCAGCGCGGCAAGGTGCTGCGCGGGCTGGATCAGCTGGAGAAGTTAGCCAGTGAGCGCCAGTGGCTCAATGGTGAAGGACTTAACGTCGCTGATATCAGCGTAGCCTGTACGTTAGGCTACTTAAATTTTAGACGAATTGCTCCGGGCTGGTGTGTCGAGCGGCCAACGCTAATCAAATTGGTCGAGCGGTTATTTCAGCGTGAGAGCTTTGCCCGAACCACGCCGCCGTAAGAAATTTCATATAATTTGATAAATAACAGTAATTTAGATTCCCCCGCTTTTAACGGGGGATCCGCCTAGACTACTGCTCCGCCTACCACAGGCCTGCGGTTGCGGATAAACACTGCTACCAGTGAAAGCCACAACAATCCGCTGATTAAATTGAACAGGCTGAACAGCCAACTTCCGCCGCTGAGGTAGGCCACTTTTGCCAGCTCGATACCTAATGTGAACACCAGCATGCTGATCATCCCCATCGCGGCGGAAACTGTGCCTTTGCTCATTTCGCTGGAAAACAGCGTCAGGCGATATAAACCGGCGTTAGCAACACCGATACCAAAAGCGTACAGACTAAGCCCTGCCGTCATCCACAAATAGGCATGGCCGGAAAGCAACGTCGCCAGCGCGGCGATAAACAGCCCTATAACCATTGGCACCGCTCCCAGCTTGATCAACTGTTCGACGCTGCGTTTGCCGGTCAGTTTTGCCAGCGTCAGGTTACCGATAATTAGCGCGCCAAATACTGGAACCTGTAACAGACCATAGTCAAATGCTGAAAGACCTTCGCCGCTAATCAGGATCACCGGAGACTGGGCAATCCATGCCAGCAAGGGCAGGCTGGCAAAGCCAATGGCCAATGAACCACAGAGGAACAGACGGTTTTTCAGCACAATTTTATAATCGGCAAGCAGGCTTTTGACCGAGAATTTCTCGCCAATTCGCGACGCGGTTTCTGGCATCGCTTTGTTAAGACCCCAGAAGGCAATGCTCGCCAGCACGGCAAAAATCGCAAACATCACCTGCCACGGCGCAAACTGCACCATAGCGGCACCGGCCAATGGGCCGAGAAGCGGAGCGGCCAGCGCGACGTTTGCCATCAGCGCAGTAATGCGGATACAAACCGACTCTTCAAAGGATTCTTGAATCGTGGCGTAGCCGACTGCGCCGATAAAGCACAGGCTTATCCCCTGAAAGAAGCGGATTACCATAAACTGTTCTATGGTTTGGGCGAGTAAAATAGCCAGACAGCTAACGACGAAGAATCCGACACCGGCGAGCATGACCGGGCGACGCCCACGACGGTCTGACAGTGGCCCAAGCAGCCATTGCAGGAACATGCCGCCTGCAAGATAGGCCGTCATTGAGGTAGGCACCCAATCTTCGCTGGCATTAAAATTAGCGACCACCGCCAGCATGCCGGGTTGAATCATATCGTTAGCGATATAAGTCGCGAACTCAAACAGTACCAGACACAGAGGAAACAGTAGCGCCTGCCGACCCAACAGGGACGCAGTATTCGGAGAGTTATGCATAATAATTTCACAAAAAAGTGCTAATAGATTGATAATTAGCAAAAAAATAGGGACTGTCCGAGTAGGATTAACAAGCGGATGCAGTAATGGCCGCTATTCTGCCGATATTTTGAGCAAATGGCAATGATCTTTCTAGGGCTCAGCACATTATAAGAGTGATTATTTAACAGGCTAGCCATTAAATAGTCGATTAAGCGGTCAGAAGCTTGTGTTAAGTTTCATAAATTTTAAGGATTGGCCGGGAATGAAGCAAAAAATAGGCTGGATAGACAACCTGCGCGCTATCGCCTGTATGATGGTGGTAATTATTCACGCTACCAGTTTTCATGTCGTCGATTTTAGCGCCTTGGGAACCGGGTCTTGGTGGCTGGCCAATTTGCTCGATTCGGCCGCGCGGCCGTCTGTACCGCTATTTTTCATGATTTCCGGTTTTCTATTTTGGGGTGAAAAAAGTGCCCAAAGTCGGCATTTCCTGCGTATCGGCCTGTGCCTGGCCTTTTACAGCACGGTATCACTAGTTTACATCCTGATTATGACAAAAATAGGTTTTTGGCCTTCATTGCGCCATATCTTGCAAAAGCCGGTGTTTTATCATCTTTGGTTTTTCTACGCGATCGGGCTTATATACTTGCTTTCTCCGTTTATTCAGATCAAAAAAACGCCGCCGCAAACCCTGTTAATTGTTGCTGTACTTTTGGGGATAGTCGCAAATCCGCAGCTTCCCGCACTGAATTGGCAGGGTTTTCACCTGCTGCCTCTCAATCTGTATATCAGCGGTGATGCTTTTTATTATCTGCTGTACGCCCTGTTAGGGAGGGCGTTAGGCACGCTGGAAGTGAGTAAACGTTGGGTCGGCTGGCTGGCGGCAGGGGTTTTTTTCGCCAGCAGTATCTTGGTTGCTATCGGCACACACCATCAGTCACTGATTAATCAGAACTTTGCCGGGACTTTCTACACTTATTGCGGTCCTTTGGTGTTTGTCTCGGCGGTGTCGCTGTTTGTCTGCGGTAAGCAGCTACTCGCCAGCAGCGAATCGCGTTTTTTAGCACTGGTTTCCCGGCATTCTCTGGCTATTTATGGCTTTCATGCATTAATCATCATCGCCCTGCGCGGTAAACATATAGATTTTCCACAGTTTCCGCTGCTGAATATCGGCTATTTGTTTCTCTGTGGATTTGGCGGAGGACTACTATTGGCGCTGCTGCTTGGCCGCGTAGACAGTAAGCGTTGGGTGAGTTGAATTACTCAGGCTGCCACCGAAGCAAAGCTCTGCGCAGCTGGCGGCCCGACGAAAATCCGGCGGCGAGAGCGGCTTTTTCCTGACCGAGGCCTTGCTGGATGCGCTGTCTGGCGACCGCGATACGTAGCTGTTCGTGGTAGTCGCGCACACTTATTCCGAGATATTGGCGGAACAGGCGCGTGAGATGGCGGCTGCTGATATGGGCCTTTGCGGCGACATCTTCGACCTGCCAGTCTGATTCGGGGTCCGAGGAAATAATATTCTGGGCGCGATGCACTGCCGGATGCAAATGATTACGGTGCTGCAACCACGGCGAAAGCTGCGGGTCTTCACCGGCACGGCGGAAATACACCACCATTTCTCGTGCGACGTCGAGCGCGGCCTGTGGGCCAAGATGCTGAGCGACGAGGTACAGCGCCAGATCGATACCAGCAGTGATACCCGCGCTGGTCAGCACGCTGCGGTCTTCGACAAATATTCGATTATCTTTAACCAAGGCCGCAGGAACTCGCTCGCGCAGCCGCGAAATCACATCGTGATGCGAGGTGCATTGATAACCATCCAATAGTCCTGCCATTCCCGCCAGCAGACTGCCCGAGCAGATACACACCAACTGCAGGCGACCCTGTTCAATTGCCGGTTTTTGCGCGGCAAGCCAGTCACGGCAAAGCCTGGCGGGGTGGGTGTCAAACTGAGTGGCCGAGTCACTGACGCCCGGCACCATGATAATACTGCCGTCCGGCAGCTCGGAGGGTAGCGGCAGCAGGCGGCTAACCACCAGACCGGTAGTCAGCTCAACCTCATTCAGCGGGCTGATGTAATGCAGTTTAAAGTGGCCGCTCAGGCGCAGGGTTTCGGCCGGACCAGTGAGGTCTAGCGCCAGCGCGCCGGGCAAAGTTATAAAAAAAACATCCCGCTGCATATCACTCCAGACTAATGGTTAGATGCTGATTCATATAGGCAGCAATATCAGGCTCTTTTTGCAGCAAAGTTTCGACAAATGCATTTCGCTCAAAGGCCATCACTTGCATATCCCAGACGCAGAATGATTCAGTCAACGCTTCGCGCCATTGACCATTTTTCGTGACCCATATTTTCATCCGCAACTCATTTTCATTGTCCCACCATCCGACCACCAGATAATCCATCGTCTTGCCGCGATGTTCCAGCATCCAGCCTACGCCCGGACGATCGGCAGTGGTGGCGCGCGGCGGTAACCAGCTTGCTACGCGTGAGTAAGCACGTTCGAAAATATCTGTTGGCGAAGAAGTGCCTGCAAATTCAATGCCGTAGCGTTTAAGCTGCCAGCCTTGATGATTCCAGGTAGCCAATGGATCAATTCTGCGCGGAAGATAAGGTTTGGGCTGCCACTTGGCCTTGGTGATGGTCGATTCTGTCTGCGACAGGCGCGAATCTAACTCAGCCAGAGCACCATCAACGTCGGTGACAGTGGCGAAACGGTCGGCCAATACTAACTCGGTACGGCGTTTGATTTCATCCGTGCTAAAAGTTTGCCCAGATGAATGAGTCATTGGAAAAGTCAGTGTTGCTTCAGTCACGAAGGTCACTTCAAATCCTAAATCATAGGCGACACGAGTGGTAGTTTCGCAGCACTGTTCTGTACGCATACCGCTGATAATCAAGTGTTTAATATTTCGCTCATGCAGCCAAAGGTCTAGCCCAGACTCGGTGAGCGCATTATGTACATGCTTGTAAATGCTGACCTGTGGCTTATGGCTGAGAAAAGACATCGGCGTAACAAAACCCGACTCCAGCGCAAAAGGACCTTCTTCTGCGTGAAAGATATCAACCAGCGGCACGCCACGGGTTTGGCAGCCATCAATTAGCCGTGAGATAGCGTGCTTAAATGCAGGGAAGTCATCTTCTTGCCAAAAATCTTTCTGCTCAAAAGAACGCTGAACGTCGATAATCAATAATGCGCTGTCAGACATATTCGGACCTCCTGTTTTTAATATAAAGCTATATTGCGCGGGATTCTTACAAAGATGAAGGCCAAAAACGGACATGATGCTGACAGGGCGGGACGACATAAAAAAGGCAGCCGTTGCGAGGCTGCCTGCTAATGGGTGTGCTACTGAGAACCTAAAATACCAGCTGTACTTTTGACGCCTTAGTTTTATCGGCTGCAAATTCCAGCGCCTGAGTCAGCTCGTCTTGCGGATATTCGGCCGACAGCAGCGGCATCGGGTCGATGACTTTATTGCCGAGCCACTCGACGGCGGTGACAAACTCTTCTGTGAAGCGGAAGCTGCCGACCCATTTAATTTCTTTGGCAATCAGCATCATCATTGGGAAATCAGGAATTGCGCCACCCATGCCGACCTGCACCAGCGTACCTTTGGCGCGAGTCACTTCCAGACAGCGGCGAATGGAAGAGTGGTGGCCTGAAGCATCGAATGAGACGTCGAAGTAACCTTTCTGTTCAAGATAAGGCGCGAAATCGCCGTTGGCGGCATGTAGAGTTTTCGTTGCGCCCATCGCTTTGACGATTTCCAGACAGCGCTCGCTCAGATCGGTACACACCACTTCTTTTGCGCCTTTGGCTTTGGCCGCCGCTGCAATCAGGCTGCCGATCGGGCCAACGCCAGAAACGAAAACAGTTTTACCTTTTACATCACCGGCCTGATTAACGGCGTGGATAGCGACCGCCAGCGGCTCTGCAAACACCATCAGGCGATCGCTGACACTGTTATCAAAAGGAATGCACTGTGCGCTGTCGACAATTTTATATTGGGTAAAAGCGCCGTTGATGTGTGGAAAATACATTGCGCTGCCGAAGAACTTCATGGTTGTGCACTGATTTTCTTCACCAGCCAGGCAATATTTGCAGCTATGGCAAGGTTTGCTTGGGTTAAGAGCTACTTTCTGGCCCGGTTTCAGCGCTGCGTTATCGGATTGCTCGACCACGCCAACTACCTCGTGCCCAAGGACCATGGCTTCACGAACTTTGAAATCACCCACTGCACCGTGCTCGTAATAGTGCAAGTCGGAGCCACAAATACCGCCGCGGGTCACTTTAACCAATGTTCCTGTGCCTTGGTAATCCAGATGCTGGTCCACCACGGCGACGTCTTTTTTCCCGGTTACTACGCAAGATTTGGTATCGATTTTCATCTGATTTTGCTCTTTTGTCTGGCGAATTATCCCTCCAGTAAAGAGGCTTTGCGGCAAGTAAAATGTGATCGCCGTCACTAATTGACGTGTTACCGAATTCTGTTACGCATAACATGAAGGGCCTCAACATTTTGAGACCCAGATTGCATTTTAAGGATGCTAATTACTGATTTTTTTCTGAGATTTTGCGGGCAAGCTCAAAATACAGTGCGTAATTACGCCACCTACCAAACCCCAGAATGCCGAACCCACGCCAAACAGCTGAATGCCTGAGGCTGTAATCAGAAAAGTGACGATGGCTGCATCACGCTGTTTCTCTTCGCCCAGTGCGCGATGCAAGCTGCCGGAAATGGTGCCCAATAAAGCCAGACCCGCAATGGTCTGGATAAGCGGCGCAGGCAGGGCGGTAAAAAGCGTACCTATCGAGCCGCCCAGCAGACCTGCCAGCAAATAAAACACCCCTGCTGCAACGGCAGCGGTATAACGCTTTTGCGGGTCTGGGTGTACGTCTTTACCCATGCAAATCGCTGCAGTTATTGCCGCAATACCTACCGAATAGACGCCAAAAGGTGCAAGTAGCAGCGTCACCAGCGCAGTCACGGTAATCAGTGGAGAAACGGGAACCTTATAGCCAGAGGCATAGAGAGTGGCAATTCCCGGTGCATTTTGCGAGGCCATAGTCACGACAAAAAAAGGCACGCCAATGCCAATTAACGTCGACCAGGTGAAATGCGGAGCGATCAGTATTGGTGCTGCAAAATGCAATGCCTGCCCGTGGAAAGCAATATCCCCTTGTAATGCCGCGATGACTAATCCAACGCATAGCGAAAGGATCACTGCATAGCGCGCAAGATAGCGTCGTGCCAACAGGTAAGTCAGGCACATGCTGCCCGCCAACAGTAAATTAGTCTGTAGCGACACAAATGCATCGAGCCCAAAGCGCAGCAAAATACCGCCGAGCATTGCCGCCGAAAGCGCCTGTGGAATGTAACGCATTAGCTTGGCAAACAGCCCGGTAATACCCGATAGCAAGATCAGGCCATTGGCGAAAACAAATACGCCAATGGCTTCATTAATCGAGATGCCCGGCAAACTGGTCACCAGCAGAGCGGCGCCCGGCGTGGACCAGGCGGTAAGTATTGGTGTGCGGAAGTAGAACGATAAACCGATGGTGGTAATGGCCATGCCGAAGCCGAGCATGGTAAACCAGCTGCCAATTTGTGCCAGGTTAGCCCCGGCTGACTGGTAGGCTTGAAAAACTATCGCCGCGGCGCTGGTATAACCCACGAGGACGGCAACAAAACCGGCGATAATCGTTGAAAACGACCAATCTTGCAGACTAAATCTTGAGGAGCTCATCAACTGACCTTGTATTTGATAACACCGCTTGGAAGCCTTAAAGCGAGAGAGTATGCTTTTACTTTATAGATCAAAGGCGCTGAGATTATCACCGCGTGCCAGAGCGCACAATCGTTGCACTCTGGGTCAGACGGGTTGTCACAACCGTCACAAAAAACGCGTTGACGCTAGGTTTCATGATTCCCGTCATCATTTGCTTGATAATCTTCAAAACATATTGACTTAATATTCAAATTAAATGAATTTAAATTCAATTTATTTAACCGTTAGGAGCCTTGCGATGAGTCAATTAGCTAAACCAGTTATTCGTCCGCTGACACCTGCTGACCAACAGCAGTGGGAAAGGTTGTGGCGTGAATACCTTGATTTTTATCAGAGCGAGTTAAATGAGGATATATACGAGCAGACTTTCCAAAAACTTTCTCAGTCAGACTATGAGGCGATGTTCAGCTTTGTGGCCGAGTCAGAGGGGAAACTGCTCGGGATCGTCAACTGTATCAACCATGATCACGGTTGGAAAACTCAGCAAGTCGTCTATCTGCAGGATTTATATGTGTCAGCCGATGCCAGAAAACTTGGCTTGGGTCAGGCGTTAATTGAGGCGGTGTATGAATACGCCGACCAAAATAATAAGGCTAACGTCTATTGGATGACGCAGACCTCAAATACTACCGCCAGAAAACTTTATGACCGCATCGGCATTCAGACAGACTTTATAAAGTACCAGCGTTAATTACTGGTTCTTAATCGGGGTGATGTAACAGGTGCTCAGTTCGCTGACTTCATCTTCCTGCTGGCTTATTTCGTAGCCTTTATCATTTAAGAGCAATGCGCTGTAAGGCACGCTATTAACCTGCTGCACTACCGATTCCTGGTAACTTTTCAGAATATTGGCTTTGGCCACCGCCTGATCGGGCTGGTCAAGGCCGGTAACCTGCACCAAGGTATCTTTGAATTCGTTGGAGAAAGAGGTTCTGTTGAGCTTGCTGGTAATGAGTGAATGAATGTTGACGGTGACATCATTGCCAAGCAGATAAATCAAAACTGTTTGATAAACCAATAAATTTTTAGATTTTTTCACCAGAAAACCATTTTCAATGACTTTCATGGTGGGCTCATTAGGATAAATAATATCGCTTAGGCAAAGTGTTCGATCGCCAATCTGCATGCGATTAAATTTTGCTTTGATCTCTTTAGCCGAAGCGGCAAAAGTCTGTACGGTGAAAAATGCGGACAGCAGCATGACCACAATCAGGATAAATCTCTTCATCGAGCCTCCTGGAGGTAAATTATTCAATCGACTCATAGTTATTGCTAACAGAGTACGCTATGTTTCAGAGATCAAAGCAGGGAATAAATGAGATTCCGCTACCAGGAGGCAAAATGAGTGACCCCAAGTTAACGCTGTATTCCGATGCTAATTATTATAGTCCGTATGTGATGTCAGCATTTGTGGCTTTAACGGAAAAAGGTATTCCTTTTGAAATAGAAACTGTGGATTTGGCGCAGGCCGAAAATCTGCAAGAAAACTATTCGGCTATTTCAACCACGCGACGCGTGCCTACACTTTCCAATGGCAGTTTTCAGCTTTCTGAATCATCTGCCATCGATGAATATATTGAAGAGCTTTTTCCGGCACCGACCTTTTCTGCGATATATCCCGAAAATCCCGAAGATCGCGCTAAAGCTCGTGAAGTCCAAGCCTGGTTGCGTAGTGACTTAATGCCAATACGTGCAGAACGTTCAACCGAAATTGTTTTTGCCGGACAGAAACGTCCCGCGCTGACCGAAGCTGGACAGGCAGCCGCAGAGAAGTTAATTGCTGCAGCAATTCGCTTACTGGGCGACCGTAATAATTTGTTCGGTGAATGGAGCATTGCTGATACCGATTTGGCGCTGATGCTTAACCGACTGTATCTTAACGGTGATACTCTGCCCGAAAAATTGGTCGAATACGTTCAGCACCAGTGGCAGCGCGATTCGGTCAAAGAGTGGTTGGCTTTATCGAAACCTGAATAAAAATTGTCACCATCGCGTTGATGTAAAATCGCGCGGTGGTTTTATAACATCTATTAGTCACGCATTGTTCAACCCATAAAGGTAAGACAATGCGTAATGATTATTGTATTTGATGCCAAATCGGCAGGACCAAACTCTTTTATCAGCCCAGCTTTTTGGTCAGGAAATAGCGAAGATGTGTTGATTCAACCCCCTCTGGGGCACGAATATCTTCGATATAATCCTCTAGCGTCATTTTGCATTCATAGCCCAGACGTTCATAAAATGGGCGCGCCTGAAAACTAAAAGTATCAACCAGCGCGTAACGACATCCGCGTGCAAACGCCTCTTCTTCCGCCTGACGCATCAATAGCGTGCCGCAGTCCTTGCCACGAAGCGACTCATCAACCCACAGAAATTTTATATTTAGAAAGTTACCCACGGTTTCGGCGATTAAACCGCCGGTTTTATTTCCAGCTTCGTCTTCAATAAAAACGGCCAACTCCTTAAAAGAGGCTGGAGGAATAAAGTTTTTATTGTAGCCCCGCAGGCCATCTTTAATTGCTTCGATATCATCATGAGTGGGCGTTGCGGTGATACGGGTTTTCACATTCATTTTCATTCCCTTGTTTAAAACTAAAAAGTTATAACATTAACGTTTACTGGTCGCTAAACGAACCGCAAAGGCGATAAACACCATTCCAGTGAGGCGATCCATCGTTCGAACCACTGCCGGGCGTTGTAACCAGCGCGAAAGCGGGCGTGTGGCGGCGATCATGGTTGATGACCAAAGGGTGCCAATCAAAACATGGATCATCGCCAAACCGAAAGTGAAAGCGGCTACCGGATAACCTGTAGGCACAAACTGCGGTAAAAAGGTGACGTAAAATACGCCGACCTTAGGGTTAAGTATGTTTCCGAAAAGCCCTTTAATGAACCAGTTGCTATTTTTTCGTGCCGATATTTCTGTTTCTGATGCTTCGGCAGCCATTTTATTACGCGGTTTGATCAACATTTGCAGGCCAAGCCAGCAGAGATAGGCCGCGCCGACCCACTTGAGCGCGTCAAATGCCAGCTCAGATGCCGTCAACAATGCTCCCAGACCCAGCGCGACTACCGCGCCCCACACTATACAACCCGCATTGACGCCCATTGCAGCCTGGAAGGCTTTTTTGCTGCCTTCACTGGCGGCGGTTCGCAATACTAAAGCTGTGTCGAGACCGGGGGTCAGTGTCAGCAAGGTAATTGCAAAGCTAAATGACACGAGCGAGTCGGTAAGAGTCATGATCTGTTCCTTGAAGAGGAAAGAGACAGGATATTAATCGGCGGGAAGGGATGCAATGGCTGTGTTAAGAATGTTTTTCAGAAAAGCCAAGGCCAATAAAATCGCTCTTAAGGAGAATTTTATCGGCCTTGGCGGCGCTCAAATGAGATTGAACAACGCGATTTTTTCTAAGCTTTTACTTATACAGCACGGCGCTGGCGTTCATCAGGTTATTGCCGGTCACTGAAGTGATGCGGTAAGACGAAGCCCCAGCTTGTTTTGCCTGATTAGCCAAGTCAGTTTCGAGAGAGTCCAGGGTGGTTGCACCGCTGGCAGTGACGACGCCTATTTTCTGCGCGCCATCAGCAGGTTGAGAAACCTCTTGGGCAGCGAAAGTTGCGAATGAAGCCAAAGAAAGAGTAGCTGCTACTGCAAAATATTTGATGCTTTTCATGATGTCATTCCTAATCAGTTAAGTCGTGGTGAAAGGTGGGTGCCTTTCGATGTGGTGATATTAGGCCGATTGCGAGACAATGAAAAACGGATTGATTTGAGAAAGTCTTTCAAAATAACTGTTCAACTTTTACGCATTTTTACTTATTCATAGGTAGAGCTTTACATCAGTTGCCAGCGGTTTACTTTCGAACGCTAAAGGTAGTCGGTTTTCTGTTTGTCACTGATTTTGAGCGGGTTTGTTTAAGTCTGCTAAAATAGAAACCGAGTACGACAAAAAGGGTCTGTAACACTACGTAGCAGACCGACGCATTGGAAAGGAATTTCCATTCGTTTAGCCTGATTGGTTGAACAAATTTCACGGTTTTTAAATGTATTAGGAGACGTCAAAATGGGTATTTTATCCTGGATTATTTTTGGTCTGATTGCAGGTATTCTGGCTAAGTGGATCATGCCGGGTAAAGACGGTGGCGGCTTTATTATGACCGTGATCCTGGGGATTGTTGGTGCGGTTGTAGGGGGTTACATTAGTACTTTCTTTGGCCATGGTCGTGTAGACGGCTTCAACTTTGGCAGCTTCGTTGTCGCAGTGATCGGTGCGATTGTCGTACTGTTTATCTATCGTAAAATTCGTTCTTAGTCGAACGATTGAGCATCAGAAAAAGTCGCGCCATGTCGCGGCTTTTTTTATTTTAATATTTTAGGCGAAATTTATCCTTATAGAGAATTCTAGGCTCAATGTGCTTAATGGTATGTAATAAATCTCATTTAAGAGGCTGGATTTATTTTAAATTAAATTAATCTCTATCATTAAATATAGATTTAAATAAATTATTCAGATTTGATTTGTCCTTTGATAAGAATTAAAGCAATCATTCATCCAGTTTGAATGGGACCCAGTGCATCTCGCTGGTATTTAATTAAATTAAACTTATCAATTAATGAGAATTTTATGTCTGAAGTGATCGCCGTGAATAAAGCTGTTAATGCTAAGTGGACTATTCTTGTTTACATGAATGGTAAAAATAATCTCGAAGATGAGATGTTGCAAAACTGGGAAGAGATGGCAGAGGTGGGCAGCACTGCCGATGTTAATGTGGTTGTCCAAATGGGGCGCGTGTCAGTCGCAGAAGCGCCCAATAACTGGAAGGGCGTAAAACGCTTTTTAGTGAAAAAAGGCATGCAGCCTTTGGCTGCGAATCAACTTTCTGACCTGCAAGAGTCAGGTCTTATTACTGATATGGGTAGCATCGATTGCCTTAAAGATTTTCTTAACTGGGGTAAAAAGAATTATCCGGCTCAAAAAACCATGCTGGTTATCTGGGATCACGGCCAGGGTTGGCGTTTCCTTTCATCATCATTCGATGATGTCACTGGCCACTGCTTATATAACGTCGATCTCAAACAGGCAATCAAAGATACTGTAGGCAAAGTCGATATACTTTGTTTTGATGCCTGCCTCATGGGGATGCTCGAAACATGCTATGAGTTGCGTGAACAGGCTAACTATATTATCGCCAGTGAAACAGAAACGCCTGGAACCGGTTTGAGTTATAAATTTATTAATCAGCTAACGGATAAGCCTGACAGCAGTGAGGCGCAGCTGGGTCGAATGATTGCTGATGCCTATGCGACGAAACAGGCTTACGCACCAGGAGTTGCAGAGGAATATAAAGACAATATCAACATTGCCGTTCTTGATCTGCACTTTGCCGAGGCTGGCGTAAAAGCGTTAGATGAGTTGACGCAGATGATTGGTAAAGATTCACAAAATATTGCAATTGCAAAAAAAGCGCGCAGTCATTTCTCAACCTTTCATATGAACGGCACGACCAGTTTAGATTTACTTTCGTGGCTTGATTATTTATTAGAACTTAGCGTGAAAAATACCCCACTGAATCTGGCACTGGTGAATGCACGCAAGGCTATCGGTAATATTGTTAACTACTGTTATACGAATAATATAAATATGGAAGAATTACTTCCGTCTGGCAAGATGTTAAACTGCATCGCTAAAGGGCTGGCGATCTACTTCCCAGAAGATATTACTCAGCAAAATATTTCTGGTGCTAGTCGAAACGGATATTACCCTTCCAACAACGATCATCCTGTCGCTTTTGTTAAAGATAGCCATTGGCCAGCTTTTCTCCATGATGTCTGGGGTATTGATCTCGACGACACATGGACCGTATTGGTTTATATGAATGGTCAAAATGATCGTGCGGAATTTATGCTTCAAAATTGGGAAGAAATGGCTAAAACGGGAAGTTCTGAACGCCTGAATATCATAGTGCAAATTGGCAACCAGAAAAATTTGACTGCGCCTCTGAATTGGTCAGGAGTAAAAAGATTCCGTGTCGAAAAAGGCATGAAACCCGATGCCGCTAATGCATTAATGGACCTACCTCTGGTAGATATGAATCAGGTCGCAACGCTGGCTGATTTTACCACTTGGGGCAAGGAAAAGTACCCTGCCGCGCATACCATGCTTATTATCTGGGATAACCGCAAGGGATGGCATACTGCTAATCCTACATCAGATAAAAGCGTTCATCATTGTCTGGATTCCGTTGATATTGCCAAGGCGCTTCATAATACTGCCACTGACATTATCGCCTTCGATAATCCGCAAATGGCATCGCTGGAAACCAGCTACGATCTAGAAGTTATTGGCAAATATTTGGTTGTCAGCGAATCTGAAATGCCGCAAACCGGTTTGAACTATGGTTTTCTAAAACAATTATCTGAAAAACTGGCCACTGTACCTATTGATGTCAGTAAGATTATTGTCGCTAGCTATAAAGACAAGTATTACTCTATTAACGAAGGGAAAAGTGCGGCTGAAAAGCAACACATCTGCCTGTCGGTTTTGGTACAACATTCGTTGCACAATCTGACTCGGCCATTTAATAAACTGATTGATACCTTGCTGGCGGATCCGAAAAATATCGCATTAGCCAAACAGGCGCGCAGTCATTTTTCAACCTATGGCAATGGCATGACCGCGATGATTGATCTTAAATCGTGGGTTGATTTTATGGCGGAAAATTGTGTTCAGGCCAGTGAATTACATACCGAACTCGCTGCTGTACAGGCTGCTCTCAGAAATTATATTGTCCATTCTTACAGCAACGGAGCTGTTGCCGAAAAGCTGGTTGATGGAAAGCTGTTAAATATAAATTCTCAGGGCGTTTCGATATTCTTCCCTGAAAATGTCGAGCAGATGCAAAGAGATATTAACGGTCGCGAGATTTACAATCTCAACAATACAACGCATGTTGCTGCAATTTTTCGGGAGCTTCATTGGAAAAAATTATTGCTGGCAGTTTGCGGGATTAATACCACGGCATAACGCTTTATCCAAATAATTACTCACTAAACTATAAGGCGATAATGAATTCGATGGCATTATCGCCTTATTAATTTTTATCTATTTTCACTCTAAATGGCTACTAATCCTCTTACGCCCTCTGCTTCCATCTCGCTTCCCGGTCCGCGCTTGATAATATTCCCCCGCGACATCACCAGATAACTGTCAGCCAATTCCGCCGCAAAATCATAGAATTGTTCGACCAGTAGAATTGCCATATCTCCGCGTGCCGCAAGTTGGCGGATAACCGTGCCAATCTCTTTGATTACTGACGGCTGAATACCCTCGGTGGGTTCGTCGAGGATTAACAGGCTCGGCTTACAGGCCAGCGCGCGACCAATCGCCAGCTGCTGCTGCTGCCCGCCAGAAAGGTCACCACCGCGCCGATGCTTCATCTCCAGCAACACGGGGAAAAGATGGTAAATTTCATCCGGCACCGTTTTCGACTGACTTCCTGAAAAGCGCGATAGCCCCATCAACAGATTTTCCTCGACCGTCAAGCGCGGAAAAATTTCGCGACCCTGCGGGACGTAGGCAATGCCCGACTGCACCCGCTGGTGCGGCTTGCGGCCATTGATAACCGTGCCGTTCCAGCTAATGGTGCCGGACTTGGCCGGGATCAGGCCCATCAGGCATTTTAGCAGGGTAGTTTTACCCACGCCGTTGCGACCCAGCAGGCAGGTCACTTCGCCGATTTTTGCCTCGAAGGATAACCCGCGCAGGATGTGGCTGCCGCCGTAATACTGATTTAGCTCATTGACTTGCAACATGATTCTCTCCCTGCGACGCAGTTTAGCGGCCCAGATAAACTTCAATAACCTGCTCGTTGGCCTGCACTTCGCGTAGCGATCCCTCTGCTAATACTTGGCCCTGATGCAGCACGGTGACGTGATCGGCGATAGTTTCCACAAAGCCCATATCGTGTTCCACCACCATCAGCGAATGCTTACCTGCCAGAGATTTAAACAGCTCGGCGGTGTATTCGGTTTCTGCATCGGTCATGCCCGCAGCGGGTTCATCAAGCAATAGCAGATGTGGTTCCTGCACCAGCAGCATGCCAATTTCCAGAAACTGTTTTTGGCCGTGGGACAACATACCCGCCATGCGATGGCGCTCGCCCTGCAAACGCAGCGTTTTCAGCATCTCGTCGATGCGATCGCGCTGCTCGCTGTTCATTTTGGCCCATAGACAGGCCCAGACAGATTTATTGGTTTTCTGGGCAATTTCGAGGTTTTCAAACACCGTTAGCGCTTCGAAAACCGTGGGTTTTTGGAACTTTCGGCCAATGCCCGACTGCGCGATACGCACCGGGTCCAACCGCGTCAGGTCGATGTTTTGGTCATACAGCACCTGCCCTGATTTCGGACGTGTTTTGCCGGTGATCACGTCCATCAGCGTGGTTTTTCCCGCGCCATTGGGGCCGATTACGCAGCGAAGTTCGCCAACGCCGATCCGCATCGACAGGTCAGTCAGGGCTTTAAAACCGTCAAAGCTGACGTTGATTTTATCCAGCATCAAAATTGGATCGGTCTGCTCGCGATGTTGATCCGCAGGCTGTTGTTGAGTAAAGAGATCCATCGTCATTGAATTCATTGCGCCTTCCTCTTACGCAGCAGGCCAATTACCCCCTCTGGCAGGAACAAAGTCACGACGATAAACATTGCGCCCAGAATAAACTGCCAATATTCAGGGATAGCTACAGTGAACCAGCTTTTGGCACCGTTAACGATGCCAGCGCCCAGAATGGGGCCAATCAGTGTGCCGCGACCGCCCAGAGCGACCCAAATCGCTGCTTCGATCGAGTTGGTCGGGGACATTTCGCTGGGATTGATAATGCCAACCTGCGGGACATATAAAGCCCCGGCGAGGCCGCAAATCATCGCCGAGACGGTCCACACGAAAAGTTTGAAGCCTTTTGGATCGTAACCGCAGAAGATGAGACGGTTCTCGGCATCGCGTACTGCCGTCAAAACGCGGCCATACTTGCTGCGCGCCAGTGCAAAACCCAAGGCCAGACTGGCAACCAGCAGCAGAACGGTGGTGATAAACAGTCCAACGCGGGTCGAGGTGGCGGTGACTTGAAAACCGAGCAGGGTGGTGAAGCCGGTAAAGCCATTGTTGCCGCCAAAGCCAGTTTCATTGCGGAAAAACAGCAACATACCGGCGTAAGTCAGCGCCTGGGTCATGATTGAGAAATAGACCCCTTTTATTTTCGAACGGAAAGCGAAATAGCCGAATACAAAAGCCAACGCGCCGGGCACTAAAACAATCAGACACAAAGCCCAGGCGAAATGCTGGGTTCCGGCCCAAAACCACGGCAGTTCAGTCCATGACAGGAACGACATAAAGTCTGGCAGGCCGCTGCCTGAGGCCTGGCGCATCAGGTACATCCCCATCGCATAACCGCCGAGGGCAAAAAACAGTCCGTGGCCGAGAGACAGCAAGCCTGCATAGCCCCAAACCAGATCCAGCGCGATCGCGACGATCGCATAGCACAGGATCTTGCCCACCAGTGTCAGGGTGTAAGTTGAAATCGATAGAGGATTGGTCTGCGGCAGCAGCGCCAAAAATGGCATGATCAGCAGCGCAATCAGCACCAGTATGCCCACGCTTATCGCCACGCGCGGCGCTTTCTGCACGCCGGTAATCGTCAATGGTTGCGTCATCAGTCAATCACCCTGCCTTTGAAGGCGAAGAGTCCCTGCGGACGTTTTTGGATAAACAGGATGATCAGCGCGAGGATCAGGATTTTGCCCAATACCGCACCGATTTCCGGTTCGAGGATTTTATTGACGATACCCAGTCCAAACGCCGCGACCACGGTTCCGGCCAGTTGACCGACGCCGCCGAGCACCACCACCAGGAAGGAGTCGATGATGTAACCCTGGCCCAACTCGGGGCCGACGTTACCCAGCTGCGACAGCGCTACGCCGCCCAGACCGGCAATGCCCGAGCCGAGTCCAAACGCCAGCATGTCGACCTTACCCGTCGGTACGCCGCAGCAGGCCGCCATTGCGCGATTCTGTGTTACAGCGCGAACATTCATACCGAGACGGGTTTTATTCAACAGTAGCCAGGTCAATGCCAGCACCAGCAATACAAAAACGATCACCGCGATTCGGTTGTACGGTAGCACCAGATTCGGCAGCAGTTGAATACCGCCAGACAGCCAGTTCGGGTTGGCAACCTCGACGTTTTGCGCGCCAAAAAGCACCCGCACGCCTTGAATCAGAATCAGGCTAATACCCCACGTTGCCAGCAAAGTTTCCAGCGGACGACCATATAGATGGCGGATCACCGTGCGCTCGAGCAGCATGCCGATGCCAGCCGTAATAAAGAACGCCACCGGCAGCGCCACCAGCGGGTATATCGCCAGCAGCCCGGGCGCGTAATGTTGAAACAGCGACTGCACCATGTAGGTGGAATAGGAGCCAAGCATCAGCATCTCGCCGTGCGCCATATTGATAACGCCGAGCAGGCCGTAGGTAATTGCCAGACCCAATGCTGCCAGCAGCAGAATCGATCCCAGTGAAAGTCCGGTAAAAGCCTGCCCCAGCCAGTCGCCAATCATCAGGCGATGCTGCACGGCCTTCAGGCTTGCCAACGCGGCGGTGCGCACCGTGGCATCAGCTTCAATTTTAGGGTCGGTCAGCGGCTGTAAATGCCCCTGAGTATCCGGGTCCGACGACGCGCCGAGCAGCTCGACAGCGTGCAGGCGAACCTGAGGATTCGGGTCAGCGAGCTGTAAATTGGCCAGCGCAATGCTTAACGCTTCGTGTACTACGCTGTCTTGTTCCAGCGCCAAACGCTTGGTAAGCAGCGGTAATTGGTCGGCCTGTGCTTCGCGCTGCAAGGTTTTGGCAGCCTGCAAACGCACTGCGCTGTCTTTGCTGACCAGACGATGGGCAGAGAGGGCATTGTTGATCAGATTTCGTATCCGATTGTTAAGCCACACAGGTTTGACATCACCCTGCGGTTTTGCGGTCCCTTCCAGCGGTGTCAGTACATTGCCCTGCTGAACAAACGCGTGGTGCGCTTCATCAATCACGACATCTTCCTGCTTTAATGCCTCTAACAGTGGCAACCGTTCTGGCTGCGGATCGCTTGCCCACTGCTGAAGCAGCGTAGCCTGCTCCGAGCGGCTGGCTGCTGCAAAATCGTCAGCAGGACCGGCCTTGGCCCACAGCGGCAGGCAGCAAAGCAGGAAAGTGAGGGTTCGCATGCTCGGCCTGGGGCTGAGTGGCAAACGTAGGAGGCGCAAGAGTTTCATCATGGTCATCACCGCTTATAAAAATCACTAATAAACTTACTCTCCACCAAGGTGCAGGCCTTGGTGGAGAGCCAGATTAACTACTGAGTGGTTTTCACCGGATAATCAGGCTTTTTGTCGTCGCCTGGGATATACGGGCTCCACGGCTGGGCGCGGATAGGTTTGTCGGTCTGCCAAACGACGTTGAACTGGCCGTTGGACTGGATTTCGCCGATCATTACCGGTTTGTGCAGGTGATGGTTGGTGGCATCCATGGTCAGGGTGTAGCCATCTGGTGCTTTGAAGGTTTGACCTGCCATCGCGGCGCGAACTTTGTCGACGTCGGTTGTGCCAGCTTTCTGCACCGCCTGCGCCCACATGTGGATGCCGACATAAGTCGCTTCCATCGGGTCATTGGTTACAGCAGAATCGGCATTCGGCAGGTGATGCGCCTTGGCATAGGCTTTCCATTCAGCGACGAAAGCTTTGTTGGTTGGATTATCCAGCGACTGGAAGTAGTTCCATGACGCCAAATCACCGACCAGTGGTTTGGTATCAATCCCGCGCAGCTCTTGTTCACCAACCGAGAAGGCAACAACCGGTACGTCGGTGGCTTTCACGCCCTGGTTGGCCAGCTCTTTATAGAATGGAACGTTAGAGTCACCGTTAATGGTTGAAATAACTGCTGTTTTACCGCCAGCTGCGAATTTCTTGATATTAGAAACGATGGTTTGATAATCGCTGTAGCCAAACGGCGTATACACTTCTTCGATGTCTTTATCCTGAACGCCTTTGGAATGCAGATAAGCGCGCAGAATTTTGTTGGTTGTGCGTGGATAAACATAATCTGTACCCAGCAGGAAGAAGCGTTTGGCACCGCCGCCGTCTTCGCTCATCAAGTATTGTACCGCCGGAATTGCCTGCTGGTTTGGAGCTGCGCCGGTATAAAACACGTTTGGCGACATCTCTTCGCCTTCGTACTGCACCGGATAGAACAACAGGCCGTTCAGCTCTTCAAATACCGGCAGCACGGATTTACGCGAAACCGAGGTCCAGCAGCCGAACACAACGGCAACTTTGTCCTGAGTTAACAACTGACGCGCTTTTTCAGCGAACAGCGGCCAGTTTGAAGCTGGGTCAACCACCACCGGTTCAAGTTTTTTACCCAACACACCGCCGTGAGCATTGATATCGTCAATGGTCATTAGCGCGACATCTTTCAGAGGCGTTTCGGAAATGGCCATGGTGCCTGAAAGCGAATGCATGATACCCACCTTGATGGTATCGGCGGCCTGTGCAGTGAATGCCAGACCCATGCTGACCACGGTTGCCGAGAGAGCAAAAGCTTTGATAAAGCGACGACGTTGCATATAAGTCCCCTGTTAAGTACTGGGCCCGTCATCTTTCACGTTGCAGATGCGTTACCTGCGCAGTTTCACACCGGCCACTGACTTAAGTAAGTGACAGGTGATTTGCCCGCTTGCCGCTCTCTGCACCATAAAATCTATAGGGCGTGCTGTTTTTAAAAAGCTACTTTGAGAAAAACCACTTTAAAAAAGTCACGATGACGGGGTATCGACATCGTTTTCTGGTCGCGCCTGGTGCAGCATGTGTAAAGTAATTTTGCGCACCTCGGCTTTACTGACGGCAATGTGATCTTGTAGTTGGCGCTGTGCCTCCTGGGTTTGGCGTTGCATGATGGCGAGCAAGATGCTCGCGTGTTCGCTGTAGGTCGCGTTGACGCGCGCGTCCTTGGTAAAGTCCAGCCGCCGGATAATGCGGATCTTCTCGGTCAGGTCGCGATGGATTTTTGCCATCTCGCCGTTGCCCGCCGCCGCTACCAGCGCCATGTGAAATTCTTCGTCGAAACGTGAAACGATTTGACCGTCTTCCAGCCTTGGCTCGTCTATCCAGAAACTCTTGAGAGGCAGCAGAGCTTCGGGCGTTTCTGCCTGAGCGCAAAGGCGTTTTACCGCCTCGAGTTCCAGCACGATGCGCAGGTCATAAAGCTGTTCGAAATACTCGAAATCGAACGGGCGCACCTGCCAGCCGCTGCGGAAAAACACTTCCACGTAACCCTCGCGCTCAAGCCAGAACAGCGCCTGACGCACCGGCGTGCGGCTGACTTCCATGCGTTCTGCGACTTCGTTTTCGCTAAAGCGGTCGCCCGGCAGCATGCGAAAACTAAAAATATCGTCTTTCAGCTGTAGATAAATCCGCTCTGCCAATCCTTCCGGGCGGGCCTTGCTGCGTCCGCTTCGTGCGCCGGTAAGCTGCATAAATAATCCTTGTTAAACGTTGTCGGACTCGTTTTTACCGATGGCAACTTTACCGATCCCATCTTTATCGATGCTGTCTTTATCGATCCATAGAAGCGCATCGCCGGGACCCACCGGACGGCCCTGCTGGCAAGCGATCTTGAGCACTGTGCCTGCACAAGGAGCATTAACAGACAGCTCCATTTTCATTGCCTCAACCACAATCAGCGGCTGACCCGCCTCAACGACTTGGCCGGGTTCAACCAGAATTTTCCAGATGTTGCCGTTCAAATCAGCGCTCACCAGCTGGCCCGGCTGATCGGCGAGGTCTTCAACTGGTTGCGCACCGTTGACGGCAGCATCAACCGCCGCGCTTTCGTGCGCCTGCCAATGAGCCACTTCACTGATAAATGCGCTTTGCTGACGCTGGCGAAAATCGGCGATATCTTCAGCATTATCGGCAAGAAAACGGGTATATTCGGCGAAATCAAACTCAGTCTGCTCGATGCGAACCTGAGCGCGCCCTTCGCGGAAAGCGTCGCGCTGCTCTTCAAGCTCGGCTTCGGTGACCTGATAGAAACGTACCTGGTCGAAGAAGTGCAACAGCCACGGTTCGCCCTGTTCAAACTGTTCGTTTTTAAGGAATTTATTCCATATTGGCAGTGTACGGCCCACCAGCTGATAGCCTCCCGGTGAGTCCATGCCGTAAATGCACATATACATGCCGCCAATACCTACCGTGCCCTCGGCGGTATGGGTTCGGGCCGGGTTATATTTCGAGCTCAGCAGGCGATGACGTGGATCAATCGGCACCGCGCAAGGTGCGCCGAGGTATACATCCCCCAACCCAAGGATGAGATAGCTGGCATTGAACAGGATGTCTTTGACTTCTTCACGGCTGGCTAAACCATTGGTGCGCTGAATGAAATCAACGTTGTTTGGCAGCCACGGCGCCTCGGCGCGCACGGTTTGCTGATAACGCTCGACGGCGGCCAGTGTGGCGGCGTCTTCAAAAGCCATCGGCATGTGTATGATACGGGTCGGGATTTTCAGTTGGCTGACGTCGGCCAGCTGCAGCTCCAACGCCAGCAGGTGTTTCAGCAACGCTGACTGATGCAGCACGCGGCTGTCGTAGCGAACCTGCAACGAGCGCACGCCCGGTGAAAGTTCTTCAATTCCCGGCTCGGCGGCTTCGCGAATCGCCTTCATTAACAGATAAATACGCAGACGCAGCGCCAAATCCAGCACGTTATCGCCGTACTCGATCAGTACATAGCCATCACCGGCCTGACGATAAACCACGCAAGGGCGGTCTTCGCTGGCTGGCAGCTCGGCTAAAATAGTCGCAGAAGCCGTCTTGGCGGGCAGTAAAGACGGTACCTGCATCTCCATCGCTTCAATCGGCATTAACGAGTCGATAGTGCCTTGTTGCGCCATTTCCAGCGCCTGCGCCTGTTCGAAGCTGATCGGATGGAAGCGAATACGATCGCCTGGTTTCACCTGACCGACCTTCCACAGCTCGGCCTTGGCAATAGTCACGGGACAAACGAAACCGCCGAGACTCGGTCCGTCACGGGTCAGGATCACCGGGAAATCGCCGGTAAAGTTGATTGCGCCAATCGCGTATTCGCAGTCGTGAACGTTGGAAGGATGCAAGCCCGCTTCGCCGCCGTCCAGCCGCGCCCACTGCGGTTTTGGACCGGTAAGACGCACGCCGAGGCGGTTTGAGTTGTAATGCACCTGCCATTCAGAATCAAAGAACGTGTCGATTGACTCTTTGGTGAAGAAATCTGGTGCGCCGTGCGGGCCGTAAAGCACGCCGATACTCCAGTCATCGCCGTAAGCCGGGACGATATGAGCGGCAGCGGCCTGCGGTAAATCTACCGGTGCCGGGGTGGTGCAGGCGGCAAGCTCTGGCTGCGAAACGGTCAACATATCGGCGACACGTAAAGTGCGACCGGCATGACCGCCAAACTGGCCGAGAGCAAAGGTCGAGCGGCTGCCCAAATACACCGGCACGTCGAACCCGTTGCGCACGGCGAGATAGGTACGGCAACCGCTGGTGGCGCGGCCCAGGGTTAATACTTGTCCGGCTTTAATATCAATCGGCTGCCAGTAGGCAACCTCGTTGCCGTCCAGATCGGCGGGACACGCCGCGCCGGTCAGTGCAATAGTGGCATCGCAGTGGAAACGCAAAGTCGGGCCTTGCAGAGTAAATTCCAGACCTGCGGCATCAAGGTGATTACCTACGATGCGGTTGGCGAGGCGGAAGGCAAAATCGTCCATCGGACCCGAAGGCGGCACGCCAATATCCCAGTAGCCGAGGCGGCCCGGGTAATCCTGAATGCTGCTGTAGGTACCGGGGGAGATCACTTCTACAGCCTGTGGTTTGTACACGAAGCTGTCGAGCATGCGAGTCCACATTTCGCCCTGATGGAACAGCGGAGTCGCCACTACCTGACGCAGATAATCGATATTGCTGGCAATGCCGTGCAAACGCGTGGCCGCCAGTGCCTGAGACATTTTTTCCAACGCCTGCTCACGGTTGTCGCCGTAAACAATCAGCTTGGCGATCATCGGGTCATAAAACGCCGAGACTTCACTGCCGGTAGAAACCCAACCATCGACGCGAACATCTTCCGGGAAGAATACTTCGGTCAATACACCCGGACTTGGCAGGAAGTTTTTCAGCGGATCCTCAGCGTAGATACGCACTTCAATCGATGCGCCTTTCGGCGGCTGCTGCATACGCGGCCAGTCCAGCGGCTCATCGGCGGCGACGCGCAGCATGCATTCGATCAGGTCCAGACCGGTCACCATCTCGGTCACCGGATGCTCAACCTGCAAGCGGGTATTGACCTCGAGGAAATAAAACTCGTCGCGCGCGGCATCGTAGATGTATTCCACTGTACCGGCGCTGCGATAGTTTACTGATTCTCCCAGCTTGACCGCTGAACGATGCAGGGCTTCGCGAGTCGCCTGAGGCAGATTCGGCGCGGGAGTTTCTTCGACCACCTTCTGGTTGCGGCGCTGCAAAGAGCAGTCACGCTCGCCGAGAGCAACCACGTTGCCCTTGCCGTCGCCAAAAATCTGTACTTCCACGTGACGGGCGCGATCGACGAAACGCTCGAGGAACACACCGGCGTCACGGAAAAACTGCTCGCCGAGGCGTTTTACGCTGTCCCATGCGGCACGCAACGCGGCTTCATCGTCACAGCGGGTTAAACCAATCCCGCCACCGCCTGCGGTGCTTTTCAACATAATCGGATAGCCGATATTCGCCGCAGCGGTGACGGCTTCTTCAATACTGTCTAACAGGGCTGTGCCGGGCGTCATCGGCACATCGGCAATGGCTGCAAGTTCACGGGCGCGGTGCTTGAGGCCGAATTCACGGATTTGATGCGCAGTCGGGCCGATAAACGCGATCCCCGCGGCTTCACAGGCATCGGCGAATTCGGCGCTTTCGGATAAAAAACCGTAGCCCGGATAAATCGCCTGCGCGCCGGTTTCTTTGGCGGCGGCCAAAATTTTGTCAATCAGCAGGTAGCTTTCACTGGCTTTTTCACCGCCGAGTGCGACGGCAATATCGGCATCGGTAACGTGTGGCGCATTGCTGTCGGCATTGGAATAAACCGCTACGCTGGTCACACCCAGACGTTTCAAGGTACGAATGGCGCGGCAGGCAATTTCACCCCGGTTGGCAATCAGGACAGTATTGAACATGTTCGTGGCTCCTCAGGCGTTTTTGGCAGCGGTTGATTTCAGATGCTCGACATAGCTTCTCCAGCCGCCGAACGAGGTCACATCAGTGGCGCTGGCAATCGCCCACGGCTCGCAGATAAAGCCTTTCACGCTGCGACCATCGGCCAGTTGCAGGGTGCCAATGCCCAGCGGAGCAGGGATTTCAGCCACAAATTCGCCAAAGCGCGCCAGTGGAATGTCCCACAGTTCAACAATAATGCTGCTACCGCCTTCGGCCTTCACCAGGCCCGGTTTCGGCGGCTGGGTGTTGGCGAGGGCATAGAGTTTGTAATCGTTGGCAGTGCGGGTTTGCTCGACGCGAACGGCGTTGCGAGTCGTCAACTGGAAATTCAGCGGCATGCCGGTAAGATGTGCGCCAACTACGGCAACGCGGACGTGATCGCCGCTTGCTGCGACAGGGCCGGTCATCGCGTTGTCGGCATTGAGGGTTTTGCCGGTCGCGCCTAAAGGCAGAGAGAGGCTGCGCTGCCACTGGCGGCCAAAAGCGGCGAGGGCTCCATCGTGCCAGGCTGGGGCAATAAGGGTGATGCCAGATGGCAAACCGTCATCGCGAAGGGTAGCGGGCAGTGCCAGCGCACTCAGGTCAGCCAGATTAGTGAAATTGGTATAGGTGCCAAACTGCGAGTTAAACAGCACCGGTTCCTGTGCCATCTCTTTGAGGGTGCGGATGGTCGGCGAGGTCGGCACCACCAGCGCATCGAAACCTTCCAGCGCAAGATTGATTTGGCGGGACAGCTCGGCGCGCAGATATTCTGCTTTCCACGCATCGACAGCGGAATATTTCAGCCCATTAGCGACGATGCCGCGCACTACCGGGTCCATCACCTCTGGCGTTTCTTCAAAAATTTTGCCTACCGCCACGGTGCGCTCTGCGACCCATGCACCGTAATACAGCTGCTCGGCCAACTCTTTAAATGCCGTAAAGTCGATTTTCACCAGACTGACACCGTTGCTGACCAGCTTATCCAGCGCCTGTTGGAAGGCTTTTTCAGATTCACGATCGCCAAAAAATTCCAGCGTATCCGGTATGGCGAAGCGCGGCTGGGAAGACATTGCCGCCGGAGCCGTGTGCGGATTGGCCCGAGAATAGGCGTCTTGTGGATCGTAACCACCGGCCGCTGTGGCGACCTGATAGGCATCGGCAACGGTGAGGGCGAAAATGGAGACGGCGTCATTCAGGCGGCAGGCAGGAACTACGCCGCGATTCGACAGCCAGCCTTTGGTTGGTTTGAGGCCGACGATATTATTGAAACCGGCTGGCACGCGACCAGAACCGGCGGTGTCGGTGCCAAGTGAGAAGGCGACCAGACCGCGTGCCAGTACCGAGGCAGAGCCTGAGCTGGATCCACCGCTAACGTATTCAGGATTAAAGGTATTTTTTACCGCGCCGTGAGGGGAGCGGGTGCCGACGAGACCAGTAGCGAACTGATCGAGATTGGTTTTGCCAATCACTACCGCGCCTTTGGCCTTGAGGTTGGCAACTACAGCAGCATCTCGCTCGGCAATATATTCGAAAGCCGGGCAGGCGGCGGTGGTCGGCCAGCCCGCGACGTCGATATTATCTTTTACTGCAAACGGTACGCCAAACAGCGGCAGCGCGGCGAGAGATCCGCCCGACTGATCGCGCAAGGTTTCAAGTTGGGCAATTTGCTCTTCAAGCTGGGCGGGATTGGCGCGATAAAGCCAGGCATTATCATCGGCGCTTAAGCTGCCAAGGACGATACCCAATGAACTGCGCAGGCTGTCCGGCGCGCTTTGATAATGGTGTTGCCAATCACGTAACTGAAAACCGGTGTAAGGAGTCGATACTGAGGCCATGAGTTGAATTCCATCTAGTACACAAGATTGAATTCATCTAAGCAAGCGGCGTGCCATTTTTTAACTTTATGATTTTAATGAATATTAAAAAAATAGGCGATAAATTGCACGATAACATGCATCCCCACTGCGGGGCATTTGTACAATTTCAGGGCAACTAATCGGCGATTTATAAGGGTTTTTGTCATTCAAATGATTTGTAATCAGTGAAGGAGGATTACCCGCTGGTCTTATTATGAATAGCATGGCTCACGACAAGTGGTTCCGTGAACAGGTTCAAAGGCCATTGATGACCTACATTATTTCGCTGCTAAATATGCCTGCTCGGTGCCCTGAAACCAGCTGCTTGGGACGTTGTGTGGCGGCTGGTGGAGGCGTTGCAGGCTGTCATTAATGATGTGTTCTGCCTGTCGCCACAGCGTGGGATCGCCTTCTTTCAATACCGCCAGCAACAAACGCTTTTCAATCAGGTAAGTTTTAGCGAAATCCGGATCGTGAGTGACCAGCGAACGGAGATTATCGATCAGGTCGGCGAGTTTGATGGTTTTTGCATCGGCAGAAGCTTTGGCGCTGTGGTAGCGGTCGAGATTTTTCTTTTCAATGCGATTGCCCGCGCAGTTGACGCTGACATTGGTCAACATGCCCACCAATTCAGCGACTTGCGGACCAAAATGGTTGCTGATGTCATCCAGAGTCGTTGAGGTATCCTCCACGGTATCGTGCAACCAGGCTGCGGCGAGCATTTCTTCAGAATGCGGCACGCTGCTGACAATATCGGCCACCGCCTGCGGATGCACAATATACGGGTCATTAGTGTATTTTCGCCGCTGATCGATGCTAGCGTGCGCTTTACTGGCATAACGTCTTGCTTTATCGACTAAGCTGCTCATCGCTTTTCCTCTATCAATACGCCTTGAATTGTTATAGCACGTCGTGTACCAAAAGCACCAATTGTAAATATGCTTGCTATAATATCGCGCGCTATCTATATTGTATTCATGAACACAAAAACTTATTCCGACAACACATCGCCATCCATGCTCCATCTCGATCAGCAGATGTGCTTTGCGCTGTACTCCGCCAATCTGGCGTTGAATAAAGTCTATCGCAAGCTGCTAGGCGAGCTTGATCTGACTTATCCCCAGTATCTGGTGATGCTGGTGTTGTGGCAGCAGGACGAACTGATGGTCTCGGATATCGGTGAAAAGTTATTTCTGGACTCGGCAACGCTGACGCCTTTATTAAAGCGTCTTGAAACTGCCGGTCTTTTGACTCGCCGCCGTGCGCAGGTCGATGAGCGTCAGGTGATTATCACCCTGACCGATGCGGGACGCGCATTGCAGCAGAAAGCGTTGAGTATTCCTGAGGCGGTTGCCTGTGCCTCTGAATGCAGCGTTGAAGAAATGACGGCGATCAAGCAACAATTGCAGACCCTGAGGGGCCATCTGCACAAGAAAGCCTAAAAGATTTTGAGTGAGTGAACGTGCAAGAATTTGCGCCTCTGCTACACTCATAAATATAGCGCGCGATTTAATAGCGCATTTTATACAAAAATGTTTTTATATTCCAAATCAAGCATCGATTGGTTAGCCAATCACAAATAATCGAACTCATCGTTTAAAGGAAATTATTATGTCTATCGAAAAAGTTGTTTATACCGCACATGCTACAGCTACCGGTGGTCGTGATGGCCGTGCAACCTCATCAGACGGCGTTCTGGATGTAAAACTGGGTCTGCCGAAAGAAATGGGCGGCGCAGGTGGCGAAGTTTCCAACCCTGAGCAATTGTTTGCTGCGGGCTACTCGGCCTGCTTCCTCGGCGCGTTGAAACACGTTGCCTCACTGGAAAAAGTACGTATTCCTGCTGATGCAAAAATTGAAGGCGCAGTCGGTATTGGTGAGATCCCAGGTGGTTTCGGTATCGAAGTCGCACTGGATATTACCCTGCCAGGTATCGAACGCAGCGTAGCGGAAGCTTTAGTTGAGAAAGCGCATAAGGTTTGCCCTTATTCAAACGCTACTCGCGGCAATATTGACGTGACTTTGACCGTTAAATAAATCCGTTAAAAAGTCACAGTTATTATCGGGAGGCAAATGCCTCCCTTTTTATTATTTTGAGTACTTCAACAAGTAAAATTGTTCTCTTTAGCGGTAAAAATCACCGTTTTAGCATCAGTTAGCGTGTTTTATAAGCAGTTGACGAGATGGGGCTAAAAAGGGATTGACGGCCACAACCAGCGGCAGTAAGATGCGGCCCAATTCGGCGAGTAGCGCAGCTTGGTAGCGCAACTGGTTTGGGACCAGTGGGTCGGAGGTTCGAATCCTCTCTCGCCGACCACATTTAGAAAAACCCGCAAGCTTATGGCTCGCGGGTTTTTTGCTTTTTGGCGTTTTAATTTATTCTGTCTTTCAGAACCGTTTTTTAAATGCACAGAATTTCTGCTTGAAAATCCATTAAAACTATCCTGCAGAGGATATCTCCCGAAAAATCCCTTATAACATTCTCTGATATGCAGAAATGCTGGCGAATTTTCTGTGTCTATTAACAAGGGAGATCAAGATGTTATTCAAAGTTGAAATGATCGTGAAATTGCCTCATGACATGCCGATTGAAGTGGCGGATGAGATTAAGTCGCGAGAAAGAAAGTATGCTCAGGATTTACAGTCTTCAGGGAAGTGGCGTCATATCTGGCGTATCGCAGGCAGTTACGCCAATGTCAGCATCTTTGATGTTGAAAATAACGCCGAATTGCACGACATTTTGTCTGGATTGCCGCTATTTCCCTTTATGGAAATTAAGGTCGATGCGTTGTGCAAACATCCCGCCTCAATCCGTGAGGGTGACTTTTAAACCCGGTATTTTTAATAACAGTAACTCTGCTTAGCCTTCCCGTAGCTAAAAATTTATTAGCTTTAGTCTGAGAGGGAGCTAAAAGGCGGAAGATAAATGTTTATCCCCGCCTTATCGACAGCTATCGATTATTTGGCAAACAGCTGGCTCATATCCTTAAATGCCTTGAATTCTAGCGCGTTACCGCAGGGATCAAGCAGGAACATGGTGGCCTGCTCGCCGACCTGGCCTTTGAAACGCACGTAAGGTTCGATCACGAATTTAATGTTGAACGACTTCAGCCTTTCCGCCAGTGCTTCCCATTCTTGCCAGCCCAACACGATACCAAAATGCGGAACCGGCACGTCATGACCGTCCACCGGGTTGGTATGCGCAGATTCTTGCGTCACAGTCTTTGGATGCTCGTGAATCACCAACTGATGACCATAAAAATCAAAATCTACCCAATGCTCACTTGAACGGCCTTCAGCGAGTCCAAAGGTTTCGCCGTAAAAAGCGCGGCAGGTTGCTAAATCGTAAACTGGAATTGCAAGATGGAACGGACTTAATGCCATGTTATTACTCCTGATCCTCGTGGTAACTCAAGTCTGTGCAGCTTTTTCCCGGCAAATCTGAGACGGTTAGATTCATCGGAGATTTACTGGCTTGCCGAACTTAAAGCAGCGCGATGAGACTTCAATGACGGAGGAAATGTAAGGTTAGGTTGTGTTCATCCATTCTTATCGATAAAATTTTTAATTAAAAACAAATATTATTGTTGTGATTCATTAATAAAACAGATGAGTGGGGCGGCGATGTTACGTGAGCTAAAAACGTTTATTGCAGTAGCGCAGGATGGCACCTTCGCCGCCGCCGGCCAGCGCATCGGCCTGACGCAATCGGCGGTCAGTGCCCAAATCCGAGGGCTGGAAGATTATCTCGGTATGGCGTTGTTTGATCGCACCGGGCGAACCGCCGTGCTAAATGCTGCCGGAAGCCGCGTGCTGCCTATGGCGGAGCAAATTATCGAGATCTTTGCCAGCATGTCAAAGCCGGAAAGCCTCAGTGATTTTCGTGGGGTGATAAAGATTGGCGCAATTTCAACTTTTCAGACCGGGCTGCTGCCGAAAGTGTTGGTTAAACTGCATCAGAATGCTCCGGCACTTGAAACCAAGCTCGTTCCGGGCGTGTCTTTCAATCTGTTGACGCAGGTCGATGCTGGAAATATCGATTTGGCGATTGTTATCAAACCTGGATTTCCTCTGGCCAAGGATTTGCATAGCGAAACCTTGTCACGCGAGCCGTTTGTGTTGATTGCACCTTCGAAAACTGCGGGGGATGATTGTTTTACGCTAATTCGGGAACAGCCGTTTATCCGTTACGATCGCACGTCGTTTGGTGGCCGTATGGTGAGTCAGTTTTTGCGTACCCATCGGCTGGAACCTAAGGTCGCGCTGGAAATCGATGAGATTGATGCAATTGTAAAAATGGTGGAAAGCGGATTGGGCGTCGCGCTGGTGCCACTCGCCGGGCTATGGCTCGAAAGAAAAGCAGATTTGCGGGTGATATCGCTGGGCGAATTTACTTTCAACCGGGAGTTGATTGTAGTGATGCGCCACGCGAACAGGCAATCGCCGCTGCATATGCTGATTGGGCGATGCCTGCACGAAGTGGCTGAGCAGCCCCACATCCACGGATTACGTGAAGGTTAATCCCTTTTCAGGATATGGATGAGGGGCGGTGGATCAGCCTTCTTCTGTTTCATCCACCAGTTTGTGCGCCTGTTTCAACGTCAAATCATGCTGCATTTGCAGTAAAAGCTTGCCGGTAGTGCGTTCACGACCGGTTGCGACTACGCCAACCAGATGATTTTTCAGGCCATACAGCACGACAAAATCCTGATCTTCAAGTGAACCGATAATCTCGACTTTGTCCCATCGCTGCGGGTTGCCCAAATGCTCGAAACGAGTGCCGAAGTGCTGAGTCCAGAAAAAGGGAACGCGATCAAAGGCTTCGTGTTCGCCAATCATGTTTTTAGCCGCTGTACGCCCTTGCTGTTGAGCCACGCGCCAGTGCTCAATGCGCGTAGACTTGCCGTCCAGCGGGAAACTGGCAATGTCGCCAACCGCATAGATATCTTCGGCAGCTCGTAGATATTCATCGACCTGCAAACTGCCGTCATCGTTAAGCGGTAAATCGTGAACAAATGAGGTCACGGGTTCGACACCCGTTGCCAACAGTACGACGTCGGTTTTTACGCTGGAACCGTCTTTCAATTCTACCGCTTCTACCCGACGATCGCCGCTAAAGCCTACTACCTCGCCATCGATAAATTCAACGCCGTTATGTTCATGCAACGCACGGAAATATTGCGCAATTTTCTCGCCAAACTGTGCTTCAAACGGCAGTGGATGAGGAGCAATCACCTTGATGGCGATATCACGTTTGCGCAGCGCCGCGGCCATTTCCATGCCGATAAAGCTGTTACCGATAATCACCAGCTGCTTTAACTCATCGACGGCACAAAGCAGCGTTTTCTCCTGCTGCAAATTACGTAAAACGTGGATCCCGCTCAGTGCACCCCCGGGCAGTTCAGGGCGTTTAGGCGATCCACCGGTCGCAATCAGCAATTTTTTGAAAGACACGTGCTGCTGGTTGGCCAGAAGCAGTTTTTTCTTTTTGCGATCAATGCTGGTGACCGTGCTGACGATACGTTGCACGTTTTTTTTGCCAAAGGCGTCATCGTCGAGCAAGGAGGGAACGTCAGAGACATCCATGCTGCCGTCGGGCACAAATTTAGTCAGTGCGGTACGATCGTATGCGGCATTTTTTTCCTGATCGATAACCACGATTCTGCCGTGATAACCACTTTCTTCAAGGGTGCTCAGCGCGGCACTACCCGCTGCACCCGAACCCAGAATGACTATCTGATCGCTGTCATCACCGGCTTGCAGGTGAGTATGCTGACTCACTCCATCAGGGTCGACCATCACCACTCCGCCGCTGATTTTCACCGCGTACTGTTTTAAACCTTCGAGCGCAGGTGGCTGCTCCAGGCTGCCATCGTTAAGATCAAACACGGCTTTGTGCCAAGGGCAAACCAGTTTACCTTCACACACAGCGCCCTCGGCCAGTGGCGCACCTGCATGCGGGCAATTTGCCTGATACGCATGCACGCTGTCGTCCTGACGGACCAGCACGATTTTGGTGTCGTCGATTTCTACCTGTTTAAGCTGATTGTTCTCCAGCTCCGAGAGCTTGATTGCTTTTTTAAATGCCACGACATGCTCCTTATCTTTTCTGTGTGGTTGTTTATTCAACAAAGACCCTACAAAAAGCAGGACAGTATTAAGCCTAGCAGTCATGCCGAGGTATGCCACGCTAGTGGCAGGGATTAGGAGGAATCGGAAGCGGTGGAGAAAATTCGTTTCTTAAACAGCTTATTGCTGCAGCCGTTGTTGCAATAGATCGACAAAACTGGAGACTGCCTTAGGCAGGGTTCGGCCTGCAAGGGTGTGCAGTTCCATGTTTAAAGAATTCATATCACGATCAGAAATGGGGATTGCCACCAGTTTGTAGGTTTCAAGATAGTGTCGAACCAATAATTCAGTGGAAAAAATGATCCCGCCATTCAAACTGGCAAAAGATAGCAGCGAGATCATCGACGTTGTGGTGAAAGTTGGCTCAATGAGTAAACCCTGGCGACTGCAGCAGGCATCAATCACGCTGCGCATCATGATTTCACGCGTCGGCATGCCCAGTGAGTAACCTGCAAGCTGTGAGAGGCGCAAACTCTGCTTTCCAGCCAACGGATGTGCCTGATTCATGACTGCATAAATCGGCGCGCTTCGGCGACACTGCACGTTGATATTTGGCTCGGGCGTTTGACTAAAAGTCAGGCCGATATCGGTTTCCCCTTCGAGAAGCCGCCGGGTAACTTCTTTAGCATTGACCACATCAAGATGAAAATGAATGCCGGTGTAACGCTCACGGAATTCGCTAATCGCCTGCGGCAGAAAATCGATCGAAAATCCGGTGGTGCTGGCCATTCGCACCTCGCCGCGCCTCATACCCTGTAATTCTATGATTTCATTGCTGACGCGCTCGGTTTCGAGCTGATTTTTGAATGCATAGGCGGCCAACAGCTCGCCTGCGGCGCTGGGGATCATGCCGCGCTTGCGTCGTTCAAACAGCTGAGTATTCAGGCTGGCTTCGAGTCCGCTGATTTGGCGGCTGATGGCAGAACCGGCAACGTTTAGTTTAATGGCTGCCTCACTAATCGACCCGCAGCGCACAACTTCCAGAAAATAGCGGATGGCCGTGTCCTGAAGAATACGTGAGCTCATGAATGTGGGGCCTCAAAGTTTGCCGTTTCGGCAATGAAGTGTTCAAAAAGTTGAACTGGAAGTATGGCTGAGGGCTGGATAGGATGCAATCAGGCCTAAAAAGGTCAATTAATAATAAAATCATGCAGCATTGCTTGGGTCGACTGTTAAATCAAAACGGGTTCTTATTTCATCCGCACGGAGAAAATGAACATGGTAGATGCAGTTATTGATAAGACAGCAAAAGACAATAAGTATTGGGTACTTGGCCTGCTTTACACCGCCTGGTGCATCGCATTTATCGACCGCGTAGTACTGAGTTTCAGCTCCCCGGCAATCGCCAAAGAGTTGAGTCTTTCACCTACCGAAATTGGCCTGGTATTAAGTATATTTTATTTTGGTTTCTGGCTGATGCAACTGCCGGGCGGTTGGTTGGCTGACCGTTTTGGATCGAAAGTGATCGTGATGATCGGCATCGGCTGTTGGTCGCTATTTACCTTGTTCACCGGCACGGCCTGGTCGCTGACTTCGCTACTGGCGATCCGTTTGCTATTTGGTATAGGCGAGGGGATTTTCCCGTCGGCGTCTATAAAAGGCGTGACCGAGAATTTCAGTCTGGAAGACAAGCCTAAAATGTCTTCTTTCCTGATGTCTTCCAATTATATAGGCAGCATGCTTGCCCCACTGTTAATTGCGCCGTTATTAATTCATTTCGGCTGGCGTCACGTATTTATGATGATTGGCGGCCTCGGCATTCTATTTGTGCTGGTTTACGGCTGTACAGTCCGTCGCAAAGAAAGCACTACTCAGGCTCATCAACGCATGAACGGTGCCGACCTCAAAGAGCTACTCAGAAAACCTTTAATGTGGAAACTGGCCGCCGTATGGTTTGGGCTTAGCCTGATTAATAAAGGGCTTGATTCATGGATGCCGATTTACCTGATGACCGAGCGCGGGATGAATCTTAAGGCTGTGGGAATTTTATTACCGATACCGTATTTGACCGCGGGCATTGCCACGATGATCGGCGGTTGGGTAATGATTAAATTCTTCGACGGTAAAGAAAAATACATGCTGATGGTGAGCGCCGCGCTGACTGCCTTTTTCCTCTATTTTATGTACAGCGCGCAGTCAATTTCGGCGGTGATCGCCGCTCAGGCCTGTGTCTATTTCTTTAAATCCTTTGTCTTTGCGGTGGCTATTGCCTTGCCCACTAAAATTCTGGCAGAAAAAATGGTCGGAACAGGGATCGGAATTATTAACTTTGGTGGTCAGGCTGCGGGTTTTGTTGCTCCTCTGGCGATCGGTATTTTAGTACAGCATTTTAGTTATTCCGCGGCGTTTCTATTCCTGATGGCTGCCGCCGCTTGCTCGGTAATTATCAGCGTGACCCTGCGCACACCGACCAGTAAACAGATTAAAGCAGGGCAGTTTTAATCCCGCTTAAGATGATTTTCGATAAGGAGATGTCATGACCGAACTTTGCGATCTGTCGGCTACCGAAGCCCGCAGTATGATTGGGCAAAAAAAGATTTCACCCGTCGAGCTGACTGAGAGTTGCATCCGCCGTATTGAGCAGGTGAATCCGGCGATTAATGCGGTAGTCGCCCATGATTTCGACGCCGCCCGCCGCGCCGCGCGCCAACAGGAACAGGCAGTATTGCGTGGCGATGAGTTGGGTGCATTGCACGGTTTGCCGTTGGGCGTTAAAGACATGATCGACGCCGCTGGTTTACCGACCAGCTGCGGTAGCCTGTCGCGCAAGAATTTCATTCCGGAAAAAGATGAGCGGCTGGTCAGAGTGCTGCGCGAAGCCGGTGCCAACATTATTGGTAAAACCAACGTGCCTGAGTGGGGCGCGGGCGGTAACTCGCGTAACCCGGTCTACGGCACCACCGGCAATCCTTTTGATAACACTAAATCAGCAGCGGGATCGTCGGGTGGCTCGGCTGCGGGCCTGGCCAGCGGCATGTTCCCGATTGCCACCGGTTCTGATACCGGCGGCTCTTTGCGTAATCCCGCAGCGTTTAACGGCGTTGTTGGTTTTCGACCGACTGCAGGACTTATTCCGGCCGAAAAACGTGGTACTGCCTGGTTACAAATTTCCACCCTCGGACCGATGGCGCGCACTGTGGAAGACGTGGCAACACTGTTTACCGTGATGATGGGGGAAGACAAAAGCGATCCGCTTTCGCATACCGTTCACGGCCGACAGATGCGCAATGCCGCAGAATTTACCCCGATTGCACCGCTGGATTTATCCCGCCAGAGAGTGGCGCTGACCACTGATTTCGGTTTTGCGCCAACCGAAAAAGGCGTGGCAGAGACTTTTATTGATAAAACTAATCTTTTCAGTCATGTTTTCAAAAGCGCTGAATACGCCACCCCTGATTGCAGCGGCACTGACGAGGCGTTTGAAAAGATCCGCTCGCTGATGTTTTTGACCGGCACGCGCGAGCTTTATCAGCGTGATCCAAGCCAGGTCGGGGAAAATGTCAGACTCAACGTTGAAGAGGGGCTGCGCTATACCGCGCAGGACATCGCCCGTGGCCTGGATCTGCAAACCCAGATTTATCGCCGCTGGCAGACCTTTTTTGATGATTATGATTTTATGCTCGCACCATCGGTGACTATCAGCCCGCGCGCCTGGACTGAGCTTTATCCTAAAGAAATCAACGGGCAGGCGACACGAACCTATTACCATTGGTTGGCGCTGGCCTATGCTTCGACCATTGGCGGCCTGCCTTCGATTTCCCTGCCGGTGGGCGTTGACGGTTACGGAATGCCTTTTGGTTTGCAAATCATCGGCCCACGGGGTGGCGATGTCGAACTGTTGCGCATGGCTTATGCGCTGCAAGAGCAGTTGAAAGACGATGCTAAAACTCGTCGGCCAGTGCCGAATATTGAAGGTCTTAAAACAACACGTCCGATCGCCGAGATGCCTGACTTTTATCTGCCGGTCGGCAATTAATTTACTTTAAGGAGCAACTTCATGAGTATTCCTACCAATCTGCCTTTCTCGCCAATCCGCATCGTTGACGGCCTGGCCTATCTTTCCGGTGAAGTGGCGTTTGAAGCCGACGGCACTTTTGCTTCGAACGTCACTCAACAGACCGATACCATGATGGGTCGCGTCAAAGCTCGTTTGGAAGAAAATGGCCTTAGCCTGCAAGACGTATTTTCCTGCACCGTTTATTTGACCGACAAAGCCTATTTTGCCGAGTTTAATAAAGCCTATGCCCGCTGGTTTACTGCACCGTTGCCGGTCAGAACTACCGTGGAATCAGGGATGATGGCCGAAGGCGCGAAAATGGAAATTACGGTGATAGCAAAAATTCCAGCCTAATCGTCATTGTTTTTGGCGGTGAGAGGCGGCGTTTTACAGTGTCTCATCAAGCAAGTTTATGGAATTTGATGGCATGGTTTTATGGGGTCTGAAGGCATGAAATACGATGTATTGGTGTTAGGCGCCGGAATGGTGGGCGTCAGTTGCGCCCTGCATTTACAGGCAAAAGGAAAATCGGTTGCGCTGTTTGACCGACAGGAAGCCGGGCAGGAAACCTCATTTGGCAATGCCGGAATTATTCAGCGAGAAGCTGTGCGGCCTTACGGTTTTCCTCGGGCGTTGTCGGTGATTGGCACTGCCGCCACCAATCGTCGTCTCGACGTGCGTTATCACGCCTCGGCGCTGCCACGCGTCGCTGGCCCTTTGTTACGCTATTTTAACCATTCGGCTCCGGCAGCTTATGAGAAAATTGCGGCAGACTATGCCTCAATGATCGCCATGTCGATTGATACCCACGCCGATTTAATCAAGGCCGCACAGGCCGAGTCTCTGGTTGAAAAGCAGGGTTGGTTGATGCTGATGCGCAGCCAGAAAAACCTTGAGGCTGCCTTTGCCGAGGCTGACACTCTGCAACGGGAGCATGGGGTAAATCATCGCAAATTGAATCAACAACAGCTGGCCGAACTGGAACCTGGCATTGCCAAAGGGCAGCTGGTGGGAGCAGTTCACTGGACTGATCCGTGGACGCTGCGCAGTCCTGGCGATCTGGTGAAAGCCTATGCCGAGTTGTTTAATCGGCGCGGAGGCGAGATGCTGTTCGGCGATGCGTTAACCCTTGAGAAAACCGCTGCTGGCTGGCAGGTTCGCACGCGTGATGGCGAAACAGTGACGGCTGCCGAGGTAGTGATTGCGCTGGGGCCGTGGACCACCAAATTGACCGAACGTTTTGGCTTCGCACCGCCGATGTTCGTTAAACGCGGTTACCATATGCATTACGCTGCCTTGCCCGATCGCAAGCTAAACCATTGGGTACTGGATGAAGAGCGCGGCTATCTGATTGCGCCGATGAAAAACGGTTTACGTTTAACGACCGGTGCTGAGCTGGCGCTGATTGACAGCCCGTCAACGCCGAAACAGTTAATCGACTGCGAGGCCATTGCTCGTGACCTGCTGCCGAT
Source organism: Rouxiella sp. WC2420 (assembly GCF_041200025.1). Taxonomy (NCBI): domain Bacteria; kingdom Pseudomonadati; phylum Pseudomonadota; class Gammaproteobacteria; order Enterobacterales; family Yersiniaceae; genus Rouxiella; species Rouxiella sp. WC2420. The sequence continues at coordinate 130,300 of NZ_CP165628.1, forward strand.
TGGCGATCGCGTGGACCCGGAGCCGTGGAAAGGCGCACGACCTTGTATGCCTGACATGAAGCCAGTGATCGGTGCTGTGCCAGATGTGCCAGGAATGTGGTGCGCCTTTGGTCACGGCCATCAGGGATTCACTCTCGGGCCCGCTACCGGCGAGCTTTTAGCCGCGCTAATGACCGGCGAAAAACCGCAGATCGATATGCAGCCGTTTAGCGCCGGGAGAAGATTTTAGATTTTCTCAACAAGATTGAGACGAAGACTCGTCAAAGTAGCCATTAGCATCAATGGATCGAGCGGAGAAGATTCGAAACCGAGGCTTTGGTAAAACTCTTTGGCATGACTATCAATTGCATGGATAACGAAGGCTCGTATGCCAATAGTTTCGGCAGCGGCTACGACTCTTATGACGGCATCGCGAACCAATGCCCGACCTATTCCTCGTCTTTTGTGGCTGTTTGCCACAGCCAGACGTGCAAGGAAGACCACAGGGATCGGATTGGGCATGTTGCGTTTTATATTTCCAGAACAGGAAAGGCTAGTCACCCCACCCGAGGCCAACGAATAAAAAGCCACGACTTTGCCGTTGTCACAAACGACATACGTTCTTGAAGCCCCACTAATTTGATTACTCTTTGCCCTTTTGTTTAACCATTCATTCAGGCTTGTTTCACCACAGTCAAAATCACTAAACCTATGCTGTTCCTTCAGCGGTAAGGGAGCATCCAATGTCATATTTATTCATCCCAAGGTGCTGGAGTGGCTAGTGTTTTCTGCAATGCTGGATTGATTTGTGCAGGAGCATCGAGCTGCACTATAAACTCTGCGTAGGCCTCTGGGTTAGCCATGATGACGGATTGATCCAACAATGCGAGCTGCGCCGCAGATTTTGCTGCATCAAGAATGAAATCAGTACGATTTTTACCTTTAATCTGCGCTGCCCGGTCGATGAGATCCCGGTCTTCTGCTTTGATGCGAAGGTTTAAAGCCTCTCGTTTATAAGGCTGTATATTTAATGACGGCATGGATTGAGCCTCCTGATATTTGGCTCAATCATAGCATCGTGTAATGTCATTGTCGTTACGATATTGCTCATTAAGAATACAGGTCTATCAAGAATCCCAAATCTTCTTGCTGGTCCAGCATCTCAAGCTGCATAAACAAGGCTCTGGCATTGGGCAGAGCGGCGCAGCAGTCCACAAATTTTTGCAGGCGATCGGCAGAGGTGAAAGGTTCCACAAGGCTGCCTTTCGCCAGTTTGCGTTCTGCTTCCAGCACGCGGCCATCTTTAAGGGTGACAGTAATGCGATGCGGCAGGCGCTCAGCCGGCGGGGTGTCTTTCTCCTGCTCGGCGCTATAGGCACGCATGGTGATGCGGGCCAATCTGGCAGGATCGGTCAACTGGGCAACCCGCTCCGCCGTAAAATCTCGGACCCCTAATGCGCCATTGCGCAGCACGGTATCGACACAGTATTGCATCGAAAAACGAGCCTGCATTTCGTCCTGAGGCAGCTCATAGGCCAGATTGCGTTGATTGGCGATGCCGACCAGCGTATCTACGCTGACTACCTCGGCATCGGCAAAATCGTGCTGTTCGCGCAGATCGGCCAACGCATCGATAATCATATGCGTGGAGCCGCAGCACGGATGGCGTTTTGGCATTACTCCCGTGGTTTCAATGACGTGTTTTTGTGTGGAAAGAATGGCTGCAATGTCCCAACCCGTGGCCGACGCGCCGCCAAACATTTCCATAAATCCCTGCGGGGCTTCCAAAATGTCGATGCGCCCGCGCATGCCCTGATCGGCAAAACGCGCCGCATCTATCGCGTTACGGGCTGCCCATCCTGCATGTAATGGTTTGATCGGTGTGCCGAATTGCCCCTTGGTGCCGGAGGCAAAACTTACCGCGTTACTCAGCGTTCGCGCGATGCCTGCCTCATCCAGGCCCATCAGCCAAGCCACGCCCGCCGCGGTGCCGATACAGCCCACGGTCGAGGTGCCGTGCCAGCCTGCGGTGTAATGCGAAGGCCCAACGCCCATGCCGACAAAAGCCTGAGCTTGCAAACCGATCAGATAGGCATCGATCAGCCGGCCGCCGCTGGCATTAGTTTCATCGGCAACGGCCAACAGGGCGGGAACCAGCACCGCCGAGGCGTGGCTCATGCCCGGCTGGAAATTGTCGTCATAATCGATGGCGTGGGCCGCGGTGGCGTTGAGCAGTGCGGCGATCGCGGCCGGAGCTTTGCCGCCGCCAATCACGCTGGCACCAGCATCAGGATTGAGATAGTCCTCGAACGCCCGGCGCACGGCCAGACTCGAAAAATCATTTTGTCCGGCATAGAGACAGGCCAGCGTATCGGTAATGGCAATCCGCGCCAACTCCCTCGCGCGAGGACTAAACTGGTCTTGACGACAACTCCAGTCGGCAATGGCTTCAATCACGTTCATTTTGATACCTGCTTAAATTGTTATGAAATTCAGGAAAGTAACAGGTCCATGAGTTTGCCGACCTGGAACCGATTGACGCTGCGCCCTGCGATGTCAGTGTTCACGCGGTGAACCACCACGGCGTCCAGCGCAGGCATCACCAGGCAGTAATGCCCGCCCGCGCCGTAGGCATAAAAGCTGCCTTCTGGCAGTTCACAGCCGGGGAAGGCGATGCCTTGACGAGCCAGCCACCACATGTAGCCATAGGCGCCGCGATCGCCCGCGTCGGAATAGGGCATCAGGCTTTGGCGAACCCAGGAGGCGGGCAGAATTTCTTTGCCGCCCCACATTCCCTGCTGCAAATAAAGCTGACCAAAGCGGGCTAAATCGCGTGTTGAAAGCCGGAACGGATAAGCGGGATGCTGCGATTTTTCGGCAGATTCCAGCCAGCCATCTCGGCGTTCGTTGCTGTAGCGGTAATCTTGCATTCCCAATGGCCGGGCGATTTGCTCGAGAAAAGCCTGATGAATATCCAAGCCGGTCATTTGCCGAAAGGCAGTGCCCAGCGCATTGAAATCCCAGTTGTTATAGCTCCACAGGCACCCCGGCGGCTGGCTGTGACGCGGCGGTTTGATGCGCGTCATCCACGGAGTTTCATAGTTGGCCGGATGAAATATTCCTGAACGAGCGACCAGTAAATCGTACAGCGTGGCGCTGAGTTCAACCTCGCTCAGCGGGTCGATATCATTGATTTTAAGTTCGGCCAGAGTCAGCGATAAATCAAAATTTCCCTGCGCCACCTGAATGCCAATCAGCGCGCTGAGAAAGCTTTTACGCATTGAATGACAAAGAAAACGCTGCTGCATATCGCCGTAAGTAAAACGCGTCTCGCCGCCCTGAATCACCAGCAGCGCATCGCATTGGCTGCTTTCACACAGCCGCAGCAACCCTTCCCATCCGTTTCGGGGCATTAAATTGTGAGTCATGGATGTGTCCTGAAGCTTAGTGGCTGCTCGCCGCCAAAAATTGTTGTGTATAAGGCTGGGTTGCCGCGCCGCGACGGATCTCGTCCGCGGTCATCTCTTCCAGCAGTTTTCCCTGATGCATTATCGCCACGCGGTCACACAAGTGCGTGACCACGGCTAAATCGTGAGTCACCATCAGATAGGTCAGATTGCGCTGGCGGCGCAAGGTTTTCAGCAGGTTAAGAATTTCGGCCTGGACTGAAACGTCCAGCGCAGAAGTTGGCTCATCCAGCAGCAGCACCTGGGGTTCGATAATCAGCGCGCGGGCGAGAGCAACGCGCTGGCGTTGACCACCAGAAAGCTGGTGCGGGTAGCGGTAGCGAAAAGCGTCGCTAAGACCGAGGGAGGTGAGGACATCGCTGATGCGCTCCTCGCGGCGGTCCATACCGTGGATGACCAGCGGCTCGAGCAGCGTGTGATAGACCATTTTTCGCGGATGCAGCGAGGCGTAGGGGTCCTGAAATACCATCTGGATTTGCCGATAATAGGCTTTATCGCGCACCGGATGCTGTTCACGATTTTGATAAAGTATCGCGCCATCGTACTGAGTATTCTGCCCGGTCAGGGTGCGTAAAATGGTCGATTTTCCGCAGCCCGATTCGCCAATCAGCCCGTAGCTTTCACCGCGCGCAATGTTCAAGGAAACTTTATCGACAATCAAACGTCGGCGATGGCCTTTTCCGAAAGCGATGCTTAAATCTACGGTTTCAATCATTCGGTCGGCTGCCAGCGGGACGGCCTTGGCCTCTTCACCTGACATGGGTTTAGCTTCTTCGGCCAAACTATTCATAGGGCTTCTCCATAGCGATACACCGGGCCGGTCAACCAGGCGGGATCACGAGCGGGGATCGACAGCATATCTACCGGATGATGCAAGTCAGGCTGGCTCGCCAGCAGGGCGCGGGTATAAGGATGTTTAGCGAGATGCAGCTGGTCGGCGGCGATTTCTTCGAGAATACGTCCGGCGTACATCACCAGCGCACGGTCACAAAAGCTTGAGACCAGGCTCAGGTCGTGGGTAATAAATAGCAGCCCGGTTTTACGGCGTTCAAGCAATGCGTCGAGCACGGAAAGTACCTGCTGGCGCACCGTGACATCGAGGGCTGAAGTGGGTTCGTCGGCAATGATCAAATCCGGTTCAGGGATTAGCATCATCGCAATCATGATGCGCTGCCCCATACCGCCGGAAATTTCGTGTGGATAAAGCTCGAAAACCCGCTGCGGATCGCGAATGTTTACCGCTTCCAGCATCTGCATCGCCTTGGCCCGTGCGTCCTTTTCACTGACGCTAAAGTGTATGCGATAGGCTTCGGTAATTTGATAACCCACCCGCATCAGCGGATTCAGCGAGAATTTCGGATCCTGCATGATCATCGAAATCCTTTTTCCTCGGATCTTGCGCATTTCACGTTCCGAGGATTTTAAAAGATCGATATCACCGAAACGCATTTTCGTTGCACTAACGGTAGCGCCGCGCGGAGTGAGTTTTAACAGCGAACGTCCGGTCAACGACTTGCCGGAACCGGACTCGCCGACAATCGCGACCTTTTCACGCCCGACGGAAAAAGAAATATCGCGCACGGCGTGATGATCCTGACGATGGCCTTTGAACACCACGTTCAGATTCTCGACTTCCAGCAATTTTTCAGTCATGTCGCAGGTCCAATACGTCGCGCAGGCCGTCACCAAACAGGTTAAACGCCAGGCTGGTGAAAAGAATCGACAGGCCGGGGATCGCGGCAATCGTCCAGTTAGTCATCATGAATTGGCGACCTGATGACAGCATCGCGCCCCATTCCGGGCTGGGTGCCTGCGCGCCAAGGCCGAGAAAGCCGAGGCCCGATGCAGTAAGGATAATTCCCGCCATATTCAGCGTCAGGCGCACCACGACTGACGGCAGGCACATCGGGATAATGTGTCGCAGAATAATGCGCATTTGCGAGGCGCCCTGCAAACGCACCGCCGCGACATAGTCCATTTTACGAATCGACAAGGCTTCTGCCCTTGCCAGACGGGCGATGGGAGGCCATGCGGAGAGCGAAATTGCGATAATGGCGTTTTCGATACCCGGACCCAGCGCCGCCACGAACCCCAACGCCAAAATCAGGCTGGGGAAGGCGAGGAAAATATCTACGATGCGCATCAGCACGGTATCGGTCCAGCCGCCAACGGTGCCAGCGATAGTGCCGACCAGCAGGCCAATCGGCCCGACAATCAGCGCGCTCAGGCAGGTGATGTAGAGCGTGATACGCGCGCCATAAATCAGTCGACTGAAGATATCGCGGCCCAGCTCGTCGGTGCCAAGCCAATATTCGTGGCTTGGTGGAGCCAGGCGAATTTGCAGATTTTGGGCATAAATATTATGGGTGGTCAGCCAAGGGGCAAAGATTGCCGCGAAGGCGATGATCACGATGACGATTAGACCAAACATCGCCGAAGTGTTGCGTCGAAAGCGTCGCCATTGGCCAAGGCTTTGCTGAACCCTTGCCTGCCAGGGCGTGGAAGGAATGGGCGCGTCTAGCCAGCTGCGTAGTGAGCGACGGGCAGAGCGGTCAACCTGGGTTTTCGCAGAATCTGTCATGATTGCTCCTGGCGGGTGCGCGGATCGAAAATTCGATACAGCAGGTCGCAGATAAGGTTTAGCACGACGAAAATCACGCCGATCAGCAGCGAACAGCCGACTACGGCGTTCATGTCCCCAGCCAGCATGGCGTTGGTCAGGTAACGGCCAAAGCCCGGCCAGGCGAAGACAGTTTCAGTTAATACTGCACCTTCGAGTAAAAATGCATACGAAAGCGCCACCACTGTCACCACCTGCACCGCCACATTGCGGAAAGCGTGTACCCACACGCTACGTGCCCAAGACAATCCTTTGACTCGTGCGGTGATCACGTATTCCTGCGACAGCTGTTCAATCATGAAACTGCGGGTCATGCGGCTGATGTAAGACAAACCGCTGAGGCCAAGAATCGACGCGGGTAAAATCAGGTGGCTGAAAACGTTGCGAAATGCTTCCCAGTTTCCGGCGATAGCGGTATCAATCAGATAAAATCCGGTAACCTGATGAACGTCGAACTCATACATAAAATCAATGCGTCCTGGCCCGCCGATCCAGCCCAGCGTGGCGTAAAACAGCACCAGCCCCATCAACCCCAGCCAGAAATTGGGTGCCGAATGGCCGAGTAAACCGATGAACCGAATGCAGTGATCGAACCAGGTATTGCGATACATCGCCGATAATACGCCCGCCGGAATGCCCAGACAGGTACCGATAATTGCCGCCAGACTGGCCAGCTCGATAGTGGCAGGAAACACGCGGGCGATGTCCTCGCTTACCGGATGCCCAGTGGTCAGCGAGGTGCCAAAATTCAGCATGCAGACATTTTTCAGATACATCAAAAATTGTTCCCACAGCGGCTTATCAAGCCCCAACAGGTGATACATTTTTTGATAGGCTTCCTGGCTGGCGTTATCTCCCAACACGGAAACTACCGGGTCAATAGGTAGCAACCGACCAATAAAGAAGGTCAGTGCCGCCAGCCCCAGCAGGGTAACGGCTACCGACACCAGCAGTTTGAGCAACGCGGTGGCCTGTTCAAGCACCCTGACGCGCAGCGGATCTGCGGGGTGCGCGCCCGCAGTGGAATCAATCAGCGACATCGGTAGTCCTCCGTTATGCCAGAGTGGCGGCGATAGTTATTTCGACGCGTCGGCGTAATAAACGCGGAACCCGTTCCAGGTCCAGTTTTTCACGTTCTTATTCAGACCTGCGGTGTTATACATCTGGAACATGATGGCGAACGGGCCTTGCTGCATCTGTTCTTCCTGTAGCTGGTGGTAGAGCGCGATGCGTTTTTGGTCGTCCGGCTCCAACAGTGCAGCGTTGACCTGTTTATTCATAGCCGGATCAAAGTAGGAGGCGCGCCAGCTTGGATACTGGGTTTTCTTGGCCTCTTTACTGTTGTCCGGGTTGGCTACCAGCCGCGAGGCATTACCGTAGGCATCCGGCACTGAGGTTTGCCAGGCCATCATGGCGCTCTGGAATTCACGTCCGCGTACGCGGCTGAACAATTGGGCATTGGCCATGCTCTCAATTGACAGTTTTACGCCGATTTTCGCCGCATTTTCCTGAGTGTTCTGCGCAATAGGCGCCGAGTGTGGCAGGGTGCCAATATAAATTTTGGCAGAGAAACCATTTGGATAACCCGCTTCGGTCAGCAACTGTTTCGCCTTGGCCAAATCCAATTTGAACGGCTGACCCTGTTGTTTATCCAGCGCACCAAAGGCCCCGAGCTGAACAAAGCTGGCACGCGGCACGCCGAGATACGGCATTACTGTGGAAGCAAGCCCTTGATAATCAATCAGGTAGCGCATTGCCAGCCGCACCTTTGGATTTTTGAAAATTGGGTCTTCGGCGTTCATGGTCCAGAAGAACAGCTGCGGTTTCAGCACTTTCTCAATATTCACTTTGCCGCTTTTATCTAAATCGCGCAGGTCATCCGGCGCTAGATCGCGGGCAATATCGACGTCTCCCTGGGTTAGCAGCAGTCGCTGGGTGCCGGTTTCGGCGACGTGACGAATTAAAATGCGCTGCAATTTCGGCTTGGTGCCGTAATAGTTTTCATTGGCTTGCAGCACCAAACCCTCTCCGGCATTCCAGCGGGTCAATTGGTAAGGGCCGATACAGGCGGTGTGAGTGGTGAGATATTTATTACCCATGTCGTCGCCGACGGCGTTTTTCTCGACCAGCGTTTTATCCAGCGTGATCGCGACATCGTTGGCGGCGATGGCCTGCAACACCAGATTGGTCGGATAAGGTTTATCGAGCTTCATTACCAGGGTGTCGTCGTCCGGTGCGGTGATTCGCTCTTTCACATTGTCCTTGGTGAAGCCGTATTCGGTCAGCGTGGCCGAATTGCCGAAGCCGAGCAGTACGACTCGCTGCAACGACCACGCCAGATCTTTGGCGCTGCCTTTATTGCCCGACGGGAACACCAGCCCGTTGTGTAAATGGAAGGTGATGGTCATACGGTCAGCAGAGACGTCCCAGCTTTTAGCCAGTAATGGAATGACTTTCGACTCGTCTTTCGGATCGAAATCTACCAGCGAATCACAGGTATTCTGGATGATTTCATTGGTCACCACCTCGCCGATTTGCGCCGGGTCAAAGGTGCTAATGGCATCGATATTCCAGGCCATTACCAGCGAATCTGGCGGCGTTGCGGCTTGCGCGACTATCGGCATTACGCCTCCGGCCAGCGTTAAACCAATCAGCATCGGCAATAAACGCTTTCGAACGATGACGGCTGCTTTTCGAGTATTTTTCATTATGCCTGCTCCCCTGACGGGCGCGGTTGCAGCGGTGGATTAACCTCAAGCGGGATCGGGCAAACGTAAGGCGTTTCGGCGGTGAGTTCGAAATGCGCGGTTTTCGCCTGTGCCAGCAAGACTTTATCGGTCAGTGTGTCGATGGCGGTAGCGGCCATGATTTTCGCAACATAGGCCAGGCCTTTATGGGCCGCAGGCATTTTTCCCTGAGCGGTGAGCTGCCAGGAATGGCCAGGTGTGCCGATGGCATAGGTGGGCACATGAGCCTGTACGGTCGGTATTTTCCAGCTGATATCGCCAACGTCAGTTGAGCCGAGCATCAGCTCGCCCGCGGCCTCCAGAGGCACGATAAATTCGCAAAGAGGGGAGGTTTGCTGGGGTTTTTTGATCCCGATACGACGATAGGCGCTGCTGAGATCTTCCGGGCTGAGCGTCGCCTGAATTTCTGCGGCAAAGGCTTTATCGGCCTCGTCAAATTCCAGCGGCCCCAGCAGTTCAAAGTTGCGCTGCATAGCCTGCTCCAGCGGCTCATTGCCAAGCAGGTTGGCGACGGCGCTCATAATGCTGATATCAACCTTGGTTTCGGTCATCATTGCCGCGCCATTGGCAACCTTTTTGACTCGCTCATTGAGGTCGAACATAGCGTGGACGTCGCGGGAGCGGATGGCGTAGCGCACTGCCGCACGGGCCTGTACCACGTTGGGTGCAATGCCGCCGGAGTCGAGCATCGCGTAGTGAATTCTGGAGTCGGAAGGAACGTGCTCGCGTAAATAGTTAACGCCGACGTTCATCAGCTCCACGGCGTCAAGCGCGCTGCGCCCCAAGTGTGGAGCCGCAGCGGCGTGAGAGGCACGGCCGTGGAACACAAAATCCATTCGAGTGTTGGCCAGTGATTCGGCGCGGGCGACCTCAGTAAAAGCGGCCGGGTGCCAAGTGATGGCGATATCGACATCGTCAAAGGCACCGGCGCGAGCCATAAAGGATTTTGCCGCACCGCCTTCTTCTGCCGGGCAGCCGTAATAGCGGACACGGCCCGGCGTTCCGGTCTCGGCCAGCCAGTCTTTTAGCGCGGTAGCAGCCAACATGGCGGCGGAACCTAGCAGATTGTGGCCGCAGCCGTGACCGTGACCATTGCCCGGTAAAGGTTCCTGATGAGCGACTCCGGCGACCTGACTCAGGCCCGGCAATGCATCATACTCGCCCAAAATAGCGATAATCGGCCCGCCTTTTCCGGCTTCTCCCATGACCGCAGTCGGAATTCCTGCAATGTTTTCGGTCACGATAAAACCTTGTTCCTTCAGCATGGCAGTATGTTCGGCCACTGAACGGTACTCGGTATAGCAAATTTCTGGCATGCCCCAGACTCTGTCACTCAGAGCGGTGAACAGGGCTTTCTTGGCATCGACCAAACTCCAGACCAACTCTTTCTGCTGCGTAGATTCACTTTTCACTGTGGATTCCTTATACCGGGCTGCGGTGACGGATAACAAAATCAAGCGGGTTTGTTCAGAATGTGTTCAGCGTGGGCAAAGGTCCAATGAGAGTTTGGGATGCCTCATTCCAAAATTGCATAGATCAGGACCAGAAAAGTCTATGTTACGATTTTGATTTCAAGAAGAAGGGGATTCCGACCCGCAGGCCGGAAAGAAAGGATCAGGCAACCGCTTGAGCAGTATGGAGTTTTCTTGCTTTGTTCCAAAGATTCTCAGCCTGAATATTGCGAGACTTTTCAAGACGGTAAAGGCGAATATTGGTTTGAATATCCCAGCTACGATCGGCGGCTCGAGTCAGTACTCCGCTGGAAAGTTCGGATTTGATCAGGCTGGCCGGTAACCAGGAAACGCCGCAGCCGGAAATAGTCATCGCCTTTAATCCGCTGGACATGGGATTTTCATAAATCGGTTTCAGCGGCAAAGGACGTATGGCGAACAGGGCACTGAGTGCGTGACCAAAGAATGAGCGATTTCCATAGCTAAGAAACGGCGTCGGCATGCCTTTTTCGGCAATCGGATACAGTGGTTTACCGTCGCTATCGGGCGCGCAGACGGCAATCGCCAGTTCTTTGCCAAGTTCAATATAAGGAAAACGTTCAAGCTGTTTCATCAGAGCCACTGAATCATGGGTGTAAGTCAGCAGAAAGTCGGTTTTGCCGTCCAGCAGCAGGGCAATGTTGCCAGCGAAAGAAGGGGGATGGTCGGAAAGCCGTATACAGCCGCACTGGTGGGTCGGATCAACCTTGTTTATCCAGTCCGGAAAAAAGGTTTGCGCCAGCGTGTTCAGTGAGGCGAAATGCAAAATCGAACTTTTTTGCATGTGGCGTTCGCGCAATTCCCCGCGCAGCTGAGTGAGTGAAAACACCATCTCCGAGGCAGTGGTGAGAAATTCCTGCCCCTCTGGCGTCAGTCGGATCGGATAAGTTTTACGGTCAAACAGCGGCACCCCCAGCCATTCTTCAAGCTGTTTAATACGGCGGCTTAGCGCTGACTGAGTAATGTTGCGTTCCCCGGCTGCGCGAGTGAAGCTGTAACAGTGCGAAACGCTCAAAAAATCTTCAAACCACTTTAGTTCCATATAACAAACCCCTGGCTAGTTATGGCGAACATATCTACGGGAGAGATGAGACGTTTTAAGGCTCAATAAGAAAAGGCGACGGCAGAAATTAGCTATTTTTAAGAAGGGATAAATAATGCAACAAACGCGCCACTGTATTAATAATCGGTAACATCCTCTTAAATTTACGGTTCTGAGCATTTTATTCCGGTGTATAAAAAACAAACCTGCATCGTTACGGGCTTTTATTGCACCTCAACGGTGCAAATTACTTTTTCTAATGCGTAACGGTTTCTTTGATGAATAAAATAACCTCAATTCGGGCACCTCTTTAGAGGTAGCTTTCAGCACGATCAGCTGCCAATTACCCAAATTTAAAAAATAACCGTTCAGATAATCTCCTTTTGTCGCAGATTTTTTAGACTTTTTATTTGGCGTAATGTGCTGGTTATTTGGTGGAAATTAGTTGTATGTCCTGAGGTAATGGCTTATGACTAAATATTAATCCTGTAAATGTTAATTGGCTGTTTTTTTATGTTTGTTTGCTGTTACTCACAGTCTTTGTAAAAGCCTGTGCGTTATATTGACGACGCCGGAGAGAGTTGCCAAATTGATGTGAACAGGATTGACCAGAAGATTCATCCGGTAATTATTTGCACCCTTTTTTGGTGCAAATGTTTCCCCCCAAAGCTCTCTGGTGGCGTCGGTCACACGTCTGAAAATCACTTCTGCAGCTACCAGACAAACACTCTCACCCGTAAATAAAAAATAAAGGGTGAGGTGAGCTGAAACACAACACACATCCACATCACCATTATAGATGGAGCAAAAGCGATGAGAATTTCCTTGGGAAAATCAGGCCTGCTGAAGTTCAGTATGGGTTTGATTGCGCTAACCGTGGCAGCCAGCGTTCAGGCAAAAACGTTAGTTTATTGTTCTGAAGGCTCGCCAGAAGGCTTTAACCCGCAGCTTTTCACTTCGGGTACGACTTACGACGCTAGCTCCGTACCAATTTATAACCGTTTGGTTGAATTCAAAACCGGGACAACCGAAATCGTTCCTGGTCTGGCCGAGAAGTGGGACGTCAGTGCCGATGGTAAAACTTATACTTTCCATCTTCGTTCCGGCGTGAAGTGGCAGTCGAGCAAAGATTTCAAACCAACGCGTGATTTCAACGCTGACGACGTACTGTTTTCGTTCAACCGTCAAAAAGATGCCTCTAACCCTTACCACAAGGTATCGGGCGGCAACTACGAATACTTCGACGGTATGGGCATGGGCGATCTGATCAGTAAAATCGTTAAAGTTGACGATCACACTGTCCAGTTCGTGTTGAACCATCCTGAATCACCATTCCTGGCCGATATGGCGATGGATTTCGCGTCGATCATGTCATCTGAATATGCCGATGATGAAATGAAAGCCGGTACGCCAGAAAAAATCGACCTGAACCCAATCGGTACCGGTCCGTTCCAGATGATGCAGTACCAGAAAGACTCACGCATTCTGTACACCGCATTCAAAGGCTATTGGGGCGTGAAGCCTAAACTGGATCGCCTGATCTTCTCCATCACGCCTGACGCCTCAATCCGTTACGCTAAATTGCAGAAAAATGAGTGCCAGGTCATGGCCTATCCAAACCCTGCAGATTTGGCGGCAATGAGAAAAGACACCTCAATCAACCTGATGTCAGAACCAGGTCTGAACGTGGGTTATCTGTCGTTTAATACCCAGAAAAAACCGTTGGATGACGTGAAAGTTCGTCAGGCGCTGACCATGGCCGTGAACAAGAAAGCAATTATCGAAGCTGTTTATCAGGGCGCTGGCCAGGCGGCTAAAAACCTGATCCCACCAACAATGTGGGGCTATAACAACGACGTTAAAGATTATCCGTATGACCCGGCGAAAGCGAAAGAACTGCTGAAAGAAGCGGGCCTGCCAAACGGTTTTACTACCGACCTGTGGGCGATGCCGGTTCAGCGTCCTTATAACCCGAACGCGCGTCGTATGGCTGAGATGATTCAGGCTGACTGGGCGAAAATCGGTGTGAAAGCCAATATTGTTACCTACGAGTGGGGCGAATACCTCAAGCGTGCTAAAAACGGCGAACACCAGACTGTGATGATGGGCTGGACCGGCGACAATGGGGACCCGGATAACTTCTTCGCTACTCTGTTCAGCTGCCAGGCTGCCAAAGATGGTTCCAACTACTCAAGATGGTGTTACAAGCCGTTTGAAGACGTGATTCAGCCAGCCCGTGCTGAATCTGATCACGACAAACGTATTGCGCTCTACAAACAGGCTCAGGTGATCATGCATGACCAGGCTCCGGCTCTGATCATTGCCAACTCCACCGTTTACGAGCCAGTGCGTAAAGATGTGATCGGCTATGTAGTCGATCCACTTGGCAAGCACCACTTTGAAAATGTCGATATTAAGTAATTGATGTAGAAATGAATCAGGTCGTTGTTCGTTAAAGCAATGTGAGCTAACAATAAGCCCGGAGAGCTACGGTTCCCCGGGCATTTTATACAGAGAGTACGGGATATGCTGCAGTTCATACTCCGACGTTTGGGGTTAGTGATCCCAACGTTTATCGGCATTACTTTGCTGACCTTTGCCTTCGTGCACCTGATCCCCGGCGACCCCGTAACGATTATGGCCGGTGAACGCGGTGTTTCTCCTGAGCGCCACGCTCAGCTAATGGCAGAAATGGGGCTCGACAAGCCTCTTTATCAACAATATTTCCATTATGTGGACGGTGTGCTGCACGGTGATCTGGGCATGTCGTTGAGCAGTCATACGCCGGTATGGCACGAATTCATTCCACGCTTTGAGGCGACACTGGAACTGGGGATCTGCGCGATGATTTTCGCGGTGATTGTCGGTATCCCGGTGGGCGTGCTGGCGGCGGTAAAACGAGGATCGGTATTTGACCATACGGCGGTAGGGATTTCCCTGACCGGCTATTCGATGCCGATTTTCTGGTGGGGGATCATGCTGGTCATGCTGGTCTCGGTTCACTGGAATATCACGCCCGTTTCCGGGCGAATAAGCGATACCGTCTTCCTGGATGACAGTAAACCGCTGACCGGTTTTGCGCTGATAGATACCCTGATCTGGGGCGAGCCGGGCGACTTCAAAGATGCGGTGATGCACATGATCCTGCCGGCGATTGTGCTCGGCACCATCCCCTTGGCGGTGATTGTGCGTATGACGCGTTCTTCGATGCTTGAAGTTCTCGGCGAGGACTACATCCGCACTGCCCGCGCCAAAGGTGTGAGTCGCATGCGAGTTATCGTGGTGCACGCCCTGCGTAACGCCATGCTGCCGGTGGTCACAGTGATTGGTTTGCAGGTCGGTACGCTGCTTGGCGGCGCGATCCTGACTGAAACCATCTTCTCCTGGCCGGGCGTCGGACGCTGGCTGATAGAGGCTTTGCAGCGCCGCGACTATCCGGTAGTGCAGGGCGGTGTATTGCTGGTCGCCACGCTAATTATCCTGGTTAACCTGTTGGTGGACGTGCTGTACGGCATTGTTAACCCGCGTATTCGTCACAAGAAATAAGAGGCGCACAATGACTCAAGTTACTGAACCTGTCGCCGGAGAACTGGTTACGGGCGCACCGACGCCCATGCCGCCAATGCGTGAGTTTTGGCACTACTTCAAGCGAAACAAAGGGGCCGTTACCGGTCTGGTTTACATCATCATCATGCTGGTATTGGCTATCGGCGCAAATGTGCTGGCTCCTCATGGCCCGGCTGAACAGTTCCGCGATGCGCTGCTGAAACCGCCGGTCTGGATGGATGGCGGCAGCTGGAAATTCCTGTTGGGCACCGATGACGTTGGCCGCGATATCCTGACTCGCCTGATGTACGGCGCGCGTCTTTCGCTGCTGGTCGGCTGTCTGGTGGTGGTTCTTTCACTGATTTTTGGCGTGATCTTTGGCCTGTTCGCGGGTTATTACGGCGGCGTGGTCGATGCAATCATCATGCGCGTAGTCGATATCATGCTGGCACTGCCGAGCCTGCTGCTGGCTCTGGTGCTGGTGGCAATTTTTGGCCCTTCGATTGTCAATGCGTCGCTGGCGCTGACCTTTGTCGCCTTGCCGCACTATGTTCGTTTAACTCGCGCTGCGGTGCTGGTTGAGGTCAATCGCGATTACGTGACTGCCTCCCGCGTGGCCGGGGCGAGTGCAACGCGTCAGATGTTTGTGAACATTTTGCCCAATTGTCTGGCTCCGCTGATCGTGCAGGCCTCACTCGGCTTCTCCAACGCCATCCTCGACATGGCGGCTCTCGGCTTCCTGGGCATGGGCGCACAGCCGCCAACGCCCGAGTGGGGCACAATGCTTTCCGATGTGTTGCAGTTCGCGCAAAGCGCCTGGTGGGTCGTGACCTTCCCTGGCGTGGTCATTCTGCTGACGGTATTGGCATTTAACCTGATGGGAGATGGCTTGCGTGATGCCCTCGACCCGAAACTCAAGCAGTAAGGGGCGAGAGATGGAAGCGACAATAATTCAAGATGTACCAGTGGGCAAAACGCTGCTCACCGTAAATAAGCTGTCGGTACACTTTGGCGATCAGGGCACACCTTTTCGCGCCGTGGACCGCATCAGTTATACCGTCAAACAGGGGGAAGTGGTCGGTATCGTGGGCGAATCTGGCTCAGGTAAGTCCGTCAGCTCGCTGGCATTGATGGGCTTAATCGATTTCCCCGGCAAGGTGATGGCCGATACCCTGGAGTTTGGTGGTCAAAATTTACAGGGCATCAGCGAGAAGCAGCGTCGGCAAATCGTCGGCTCTGAAGTGGCGATGATTTTTCAGGACCCGATGACCAGCCTAAATCCTTGCTACACCGTGGGTTTCCAGATCATGGAAGCTATCAAGGTGCATCAGGGCGGCAACAAAAAGACGCGTCGTCAGCGCACTATCGATCTGCTTAATCTGGTCGGTATTCCTGACCCGGCGTCACGTCTCGATGTTTATCCGCACCAACTTTCCGGTGGGATGAGCCAGCGCGTGATGATAGCTATGGCGATTGCCTGTCGGCCCAAACTGTTGATTGCCGATGAGCCAACCACCGCTCTCGATGTCACTATTCAGGCGCAAATTATCGAGCTGTTGCTGGAACTGCAACAGAAAGAAAATATGGCGCTGATGCTGATCACCCATGATTTAGCGCTGGTCGCCGAAGCGGCGCATCACATTATCGTCATGTACGCCGGGCAAGTGGTAGAGACCGGTCCTGCAGCCGAGATTTTCCGCGCGCCTCGTCATCCTTATACCCAGGCGCTGCTACGTTCGCTGCCGGAGTTTTCCACCGACAAGGCGCGCTTGCAGTCTCTGCCAGGCGTGGTGCCGGGCAAATATGACCGTCCAAATGGCTGTTTGTTGAACCCGCGCTGCCCTTACGCCAACGATCGCTGCCGTAAAGAGGAGCCTGCTTTGCAAGGCGAACCGGGCCGCCAGTCCAAATGTCATTATCCGCTGGATGATGCCGGGAGACCAACCTATGAGTCTTAATCACACCACCGGAAAGCAGCCGCTGCTGAAGGCTATCGATCTGAAAAAACACTATGCGGTGAAAGGCGGGATGTTTAAGCCTGAACGCACAGTAAAGGCTCTGGACGGCGTCTCTTTCGAACTTGAACGCGGCAAGACTCTGGCCGTAGTGGGAGAATCAGGCTGTGGTAAATCCACGCTGGGCCGGCTATTGACCATGATTGAAGTGCCGACCCACGGCGAACTTTATTATCAGGGGCAGGACCTGCTCAAGCCAGACGTCACCGCTGAAAAGCTGCGTCGCCAGAAAATCCAGATCGTGTTCCAGAACCCTTACGGTTCATTGAATCCGCGTAAGAAAGTCGGGCAGATTCTGGAAGAGCCGCTGCTGATTAATACCAAATTGAGCAGTGCTGAACGCCGCGAAAAAGCTCTGGCTATGATGGCAAAAGTAGGTCTGAAAACTGAGCATTACGACCGTTATCCGCACATGTTTTCTGGTGGACAGCGTCAACGTATTGCTATCGCTCGTGGCCTGATGCTGGACCCGGACGTCGTGATCGCCGATGAACCCGTGTCGGCGCTGGACGTTTCCGTTCGTGCGCAGGTATTAAACTTGATGATGGACCTACAGCAGGATCTCGGGCTGTCGTACGTATTTATTTCGCACGATCTTTCAGTGGTTGAGCACATCGCCGATGAAGTGATGGTGATGTATCTCGGGCGTTGCGTGGAAAAGGGCTCGAAAGAGGCGGTATTCAGTAATCCGCGTCATCCTTATACTCAGGCTCTGCTATCGGCAACGCCGCGACTGAATCCTGACGACCGCCGTGAGCGCATCAAGCTTACTGGCGAATTGCCAAGCCCACTGAATCCGCCGGCCGGCTGCGCGTTTAACGCCCGCTGTCGTCGTGCTTTCAGCACTTGTACGCAGGTTCAGCCACAGTTGAAGCAGTACGGTGATCAGCTGGTGGCCTGCTTTGCCGTCGATCAGGACGAGCAGGAAAATACCGCTACTCACGGATAATTCAGACAGTTCCCTCTCGCCGGTCGGGTCTCTGACCGGCGAACTTCTCGTCAGACTCCTCGATTAATCTTTGTATTTATTGGAAATACTCCACCTATACTGCTGCGCATTTTCGCAAAACAGCGTTACTGCACCAGTGCCTGCTAGCTGCTATCATGCTTTTCGTGAGCTTTTGGGGATAATCAGTGGAGAAATATGTTGCGGGTAAGGCGTTCATTAACGATTAAACAGATGGCAGCAGTGTCCGGCGTGGCTCTGGTGACAATCTGCTTTTTTATCGCCATCCAGCTGTTTCACTTTGTTGAACAGCGGAGGGAGGACTACGGCCAACAGCTGGAAAATATTGCCCATTCTGTTGTCAGGCCGTTAGCTCAGTCGGTGGTTGATGCCAATTTCCAGGAAACCCAGCACATTCTCAATACGCTACGACCGGTTGGGATCCTCAATCGTGCCAATGTCGTGCTGCCAAGTCAGATTTCCACGCTGAGCACCCATTTCCCCGAAGGGCGTTCAGTACCGGAATGGGTGATGAAAAGCTTTGATCTGCCTATCAAAGTCACCGTTCCGCTTTATTCTCCGGCGGCGACTTCCGAAACGGCAAAACCGCTGGCTTATCTGGTTTTGCAGGCCGACCCTTATCGTATGTTCCAGTTTTTTGTCAGTACGCTTTCCACCATGGTGACGACGTATTTACTGCTGGCATTGATCCTGTCAATTGCGATTAGCTGGTGTATTAACCGTTTGATTATTCACCCTTTACGCGCTATTGCTCGTGAACTGGAAGCCCTACCTGAAAGCAGCGTGCATTATCATCAGCTCGCCGAACGACCTCGCCACAATGACGACGAGCTGGGCCTGCTAATCCGCAGTTATAATCGCAATCAGCAGCTGCTGGATAAAGCCCTTAAAGCTTTGCAGGAAAAGCACGATCGCACTGATTCTGCCACTGCACCCGCTGAACCTTCAGAATCAGAGCAGTAATGTTCTGATCATACTGTCCGAATTGAGAATCCTATAAAAGCTGAAGTTGCTGAACTCAGGCCAGAGGCGGATGTTTATTGTTCAATAACGTTAATTCTGGACAATAAAATGTAATTTCAGCCGCCAAAACAGCGGGGAATTTTGCAACAAAATTTCTCCTCGTTGAAACACAAATTCATAACCCCTCAAACACCCCGCAAAGCCGCTTGATTACTGGCTTCAATTAATATTAATATTTATTTAATTTTTTAGCTGAATCCTTTCAGTTCACCTTTTCTAACAACAATGATTGCCAAACGAAACAATTTATTTCCATCCT
Organism: Rouxiella sp. WC2420; assembly: GCF_041200025.1. Classification (NCBI taxonomy): domain Bacteria; kingdom Pseudomonadati; phylum Pseudomonadota; class Gammaproteobacteria; order Enterobacterales; family Yersiniaceae; genus Rouxiella; species Rouxiella sp. WC2420. Next base: position 149,455 of record NZ_CP165628.1, read on the forward strand.
GTTATGTCGGTGTTATTTTCCGGCTGTCGCTATGCGCTCGACTGCTGTATATGTATGGCGATGTACCCTCCGTCTTTCGGGACGTTTCGTTCCAGCGTCTTGAAATCTTTGGGGATACTTTCACTACAGGATGGCCGTATAAATGAAAACAACAATATTTAAGAGTCTTTATTTCCAGGTGTTGACTGCGATAGCCCTCGGGGTATTGCTGGGGCACTTTTATCCAGAGCTGGGGGCGCAGATGAAGCCGTTGGGTGATGGCTTTGTCAAACTGATCAAAATGATTATTGCTCCGGTAATCTTCTGTACTGTGGTTACCGGTATTGCAGGGATGGAAAGCATGAAAGCGGTCGGCCGTACTGGTGCGATTGCTTTACTTTATTTTGAAATCGTTAGCACTATCTCGCTGATACTCGGGTTGATTATCGTCAACGTCGTGCAGCCTGGTGCCGGAATGAATGTTGACCCGGCGGCGCTTGATGCCAAAGCGGTGGCCGTTTATGCCGAACAGGCGCAGAGCCAGGGGATTATTCCATTCCTGTTAGATATTATTCCTAACAGTGTGATTGGCGCGTTTGCCAGCGGGAATATCCTGCAAGTTCTGCTGTTCGCGATTCTGTTTGGTTTTGCCCTGCACCGCCTGGGCGACAAAGGCCAACTGATGTTTAACTTCATCGACAGCTTCTCGAAGGTGATTTTTGGCGTCATCAACATGATCATGCGCCTTGCTCCTATCGGTGCATTCGGGGCCATGGCCTTTACCATCGGTAAATACGGCGTTGGGTCGCTGGTACAGCTAGGTCAGCTGATCCTCTGCTTCTACCTGACTTGCGTGCTTTTTGTCGTGGTGGTTCTCGGCCTGATCGCGCGATTTACCGGTTTCAATATCTTCAAGTTTGTTAACTACATCAAAGAAGAATTGCTGATCGTACTGGGTACTTCTTCATCAGAATCGGCACTGCCGCGCATGCTCGACAAGATGGAGAAACTGGGTTGCAAGAAATCGGTGGTGGGGCTGGTTATTCCTACCGGCTACTCGTTTAACCTCGATGGAACGTCTATCTATCTGACCATGGCGGCGGTGTTTATTGCGCAGGCAACCAACACGCATCTGGATATCTGGCATCAGATTACCCTGCTGGTGGTGCTGCTGTTGTCCTCAAAAGGGGCGGCTGGCGTGACGGGCAGCGGATTTATCGTGCTGGCGGCAACGCTTTCTGCGGTTGGGCATCTGCCAGTTGCCGGTTTGGCACTGATTCTCGGTATTGACCGCTTTATGTCGGAAGCGCGTGCGTTGACTAACCTGGTCGGCAACGGTGTGGCGACTATCGTAGTAGCGAAATGGTGTGACCAGCTTGATGAAAAACAGCTGAATGACACCCTTTCTGGTAAAACGGCGCTGCCTGTCGACAAGGCTGCCTAATTATTCCCCGTATTTCAGTTATTTAAGATGGCCATTTTTATTAAAATGGCCTCTTTTGAAGCTAATTTCTCTTTTAATCCACCGCTTGCTTGATGTAAGCGATGGATTATCTTCATAATATACCTATAAACACTCTCCATCCCGAATCTCGAAAACGGCCAGGCCGTTATGAAAGCCAGCCCTGAGGGCATTTTTTTCATTGTTGCCCGCGACATATGCGAAGTTATGCTGTCTAACACAGTGCTGCACTCGCCGTTTTCGTTTATTGCATTCGAGCTTGCCGCCTGTGAATAGGGTAAGAGCAAGATTTGATTATTGAAAATTGGATTTACCCCCGTAGTTTGCATCACCTTGGATGCCTATACGAGGGGTAGAGTTATTATGTAGGGGTTAACATGCAGGGCACCAGAATTCGCTTACTCCTTGGTGGGTTGTTGTTGGCTTCGGCTTACAGCAACGTGCAGGCCGAAGCATTACAACCCGATCCGGCCTGGCAACAGGGTAAACTGGATAACGGCTTTAACTGGCAATTGCTTACTACGCCGCAGCGTCCCAACGATCGCATCGAACTGAGATTAGTCGTTCGTACCGGATCGCTGGCAGAAAATCCGCAGCAGCAAGGCTTCGCGCACTTTTTACCGCGCCTGGCATTAATCCGCAGTGAAGGTTTTACCACTGCTCAGCTCCAGTCTTTTTGGCAACAGGCGATTGATAATCAACGCCCGATGTCACCCGCAGTCACGTCCTACGACTTTACCTCCTACAACTTGAGTTTGCCGAACGGCCGCCCTGATTTGATTAAGTCGGCGTTGCACTGGTTGGTTGATACCGGCGGCAAAATGGTGGTCACTCCAGATTCTCTGCATGCCGCCTGGCAGGCTCCACAGGACCCGATCGATTCAGTGCCGTCTGACTCTGGCGATGGCTGGTGGCGTTACCGTATTGGCGGCTCGACGCTGGTTGGACACAGCCCGGAACTGTTGCCAGCCAAAACTGTGAAAGCGGCCGATCTCGGCAAGTTCTACCACCAGTGGTACACCCCAGACGTGATGACACTCTACGTCGTGGGTAACGTAGATAGCCGCGCCATGGCCGAGCAGATAAAAAGTGCCTTCGCGTCGTTAAAAGGCAGTCGCCAAATACCACAAACGATGCCAACTTTGTCTGATGTTGCGCCAAAAGTGATGTCGACGTTTGATCCCTCATTAACTCAGGACCGGCTTTCACTGATGTGGAGCATGCCGTGGCAACCTATCCAAGATTCACCAGCGCTAAATGCTTACTGGCGCAGCGATCTGGCGCGTGAGGCGCTGTTCCTGCACTTGCAGCAGGCGCTGAAAACTCCAGCTGACAGCAAAGAATCCAAAGACGGTGGCTCGATTCAACCCGCGCTTGGCTTTGATTGCCGTGTGCAATACCAGCATGCGCAATGCGCAGTTCGTATGGAGGCGCCTAAGGAGGCGATTCAGCCAGCGTTAAAACGCCTGGCTGGCGAATTGGTTAAAGTCCGCGATAACGGCCTGTCACAGGCTGAGTTTGACGCGCTGGTTGCTCAGAAGAAAGACCAGCTCGGTCAGCTATTCGCCATCTATGCGCGTACCGATACCGGTGTATTAATGAGCCAGCGCCTGCGTTCACAGCAAAATGGCGTGGTAGATATCGCCCCGGAGCAGTATCAAAAACTGCGCCAGGCATTTTTGTCGACCCTTACGCTGCCTGATTTTAATCAGGAGCTGAAACAGCAGCTGTCGCATGACCCTTCAATGATGCTGGTACAGCCTAAAGGCGAAGCTGAGCTGAGTGTGAAAACGCTTCAGGATACCTATGACTCGATCGTAGTACCTACGGCAGCGACACCAGCGGATGCTCCACCGAGTACCGATGCCTCCCAGGCTTCAACTTCGGCGGGTTCAGGCAGTTCGACTACGGTTCAGTAAGCGAAAGTTTGGCGCGTAAAGTCTTGAAGGCGTTTTATATAGATGCCTTGTGTCTGATTTCAGCGCCCTATAACAGGCAGCCATCACTTTTTAAAAGCGTGGGTTGCCTGTTTTCGTTTATTAAAGGGTTAGCTATTTAAATCACAGAGCTATTTAGAAGGCATAGCGGCTAGCGGGATAATTGCCCCGCGATACTGAATAACAGTGCTGGCGGTAAGATGCCCGCACTGTGCCGATTCAACGGCATTTGCACCAGTCAGCCTCTTGGCCAGATACCCCGCACTGAAAGAATCTCCCGCCGCAGTGGTGTCGATTACCTTGTCTTTCTCCAGCAAAACAGCCGGGATCTCAAACTCTTCAGCTTCGCTATCCGAAACTATGCAGCTTTCTGCCCCGCGTTTTATCACAATTTCGCTCACTCCAATGGCATGGGTCCGAGCTATCACCTTCTCAAAGGGCTGTTTACCCCATAGCAGGTCTTCATCGTCGAGGGTCAGGAACGCGATGTCAGTATAGGAAAGCATATCCATGTAGGCCCTCTGGGCCTGTTCTTTACTTTCCCAAAGGCGTGGCCGGTAATTGTTATCAAAAATTACCTTACCGCCGCGTCCGCGACACTTGTTGAGCAATGCCATGAGCCGAGCACGATTATCGTCGCTCAGGATAGCCAGGCTTATCCCGCTGAGGTAAAGATAATCAAAATCTGCCAGCTTCTCGCACAGCGCTTCGGAGTCCGGGCCATTGAGCCAGTAACGTGCAGCGGCATCATTGCGCCAGTAATAGAAGGTTCTCTCGCCGGCAGGATCGGTTTCAATTACGTACAGTCCCGGTAATTTATTCTCCAGACGCTGCACAAGATCTGTTTCAACCCCTTCTTTCTGCCAGGCGGCCAGCATCTCATTGCTAAAACTGTCAGTGCCGAGTGCCGTAACGTAATGCACCTTCAGCTCCTCGTCATTAACCTGACGAGCAATATAAACCGCAGTATTAAGCGTATCGCCACCAAAACCTCGGTTTAATGAATCGCCTTTTTGTGAGAGCTCGATCATGCATTCGCCGATTACGGCAATATTTTTTATAGTCATTATGCGCGCCTGTCAGTCATTCAGTAGGGTTTAAATAAGATACGTTCTAGTCTCTTCGTAGGTGAAGTTTCAGTCAATAGAAATAAAACAACGTTTTAGTATTTTCCAAGACGTCTCGAAGTTCTTGAATTCATTTGTGGGCTTTTGCTCACAGAAATGCTCCTCTGACCGCGTCGCCGTGCACCGACCCACATTCTCAACTATCTTTAATTAAACTTTTCAAATAATTGTCTGACAGGAACGCACCTATGACACGCACAGGAAAAGCGCTGAGTTGGACGGCTGGAATACTGGTCATTCTGGTAGTCGCTATCATTATTTTTATAGCGCTATTCGACTGGAACCGCCTGAAACCCATGATTAACCAGAAAGTATCGACTGAACTGAACCGACCCTTCGCCATTAAGGGTGATTTAGGCGTTGATTGGTCGCGTCAAAAAGATGAAGGCGGGTGGCGCGCCTGGGTGCCATGGCCGCATCTCCATGCCGAAGATATTGTATTGGGTAACCCGGAAGATGTTCCCGGCGATAAACCCATGGTGCATTTACAGCGCGTTGACGCCAGTCTGTCTCCCTTGGCGCTGCTCGATAAAGAAGTTTTAATCCCTCGTATCTGGTTGAAACAACCCGACGCGTCGCTTATCCGCCTTGCCGATGGCAAAAATAACTGGACCTTTAATCTCGCCAATAGCGACAGCAAAGATACTAATCAGCCGCCTTCCGCCTGGTCGTTCAAAATGAATGACATTGTGTTCGACCGTGGGCAAATCGATTTCAAGGACGCGACTCTTAAAGCCGATTTTCGTGCGGTAATTGATCCGTTGGGCAAGCCATTGCCCTATGTTGAGGTGACCGGCAAACAAACCGATAAAAACAGCAAAGACAAGGGCAAACCTTATACTCCGGACTATGTGTTTGGCTGGAAGGTTGATGGTAAATACAAAGGGGAGCCACTGTCGGGCGACGGCAAGATTGGCGGCATGCTGGCCTTGCAGGACCCGGATGCGCGTTTCCCACTCCAGGCCGATGTACGCTCGGGTAAAACTCGTGTAGTGGTCGCCGGAACGTTAACCGATCCGCTAAATTTAGGGGCGCTAGATTTACGGCTGAAATTCTCCGGGCAAACGCTGTCCGATCTTTATGGCCTGACTGGCGTGCTGTTACCGCAGACTCCGCCGTATGAAACTGACGGGCACCTTATCGCTGAGTTACACGATAAAAACGGTGCTAAATTCCAATATCAGGGCTTTAACGGCGAGATTGGCGACAGCGATATCCATGGTTCCCTGACCTACACCGCCAGCAAGCCGCGTCCTAGTTTGAACGGCGAGCTGTCTTCCAACCAGCTGCGCTTTGCCGATCTCGCGCCGCTTATCGGTGCCGATTCCAATACGGATAAAGCCAAACGTGGTGAAACGACCCGTCAGCCTTCCGACAAAGTCCTGCCGGTTGAGAAATTTGATACCAAGAGTTGGCGTGTGATGGATGCCGATGTGAAATTCAGCGCCAAGCGCATCGAGCACGGCAAGTCTCTGCCGCTAAGCGATTTGAATACCCATCTCAAATTAAATGACGGCGACCTGCTGCTAGATCCGCTGCGCTTCGGATTTGCTGGCGGCAGTCTGAATTCTACTGTCAGACTCGAGGGTGATAAATCGCCGATGCAGGGCCGAGTTGATATGCACGCCCGTGGTTTGCAGCTAAAAGAGTTGGTGCCTAATGTGCAATCGATGAAGAAAAGCCTGGGTCAGCTTAACGGCGATGCCAAGCTTTCCGGCACCGGTAACTCAGTAGCGGCACTGCTCGGAACCAGTAACGGTGAGATGAAACTGTTGATTAACGACGGCGTTATCAGCCGTGGTTTGATGGAGATTGCGGGCCTGAATGTCGGTAACTACGTGGTTGCCAAACTATTTGGCGATGATGAAGTCGCGATCAACTGTGCAGCAGCCGACGTGAATATCAAGAGCGGTCTGGCGCGGCCAAGCCTGCTGGTATTCGATACAGAAAATGCCGTAATCAATATCAGCGGCACCACAAACTTTGCCAATGAGCGTCTGGATTTGTCGATTGACCCAGAAAGCAAAGGCCTGCGAGTGCTGACTCTACGTTCTCCGCTCTACGTGCGCGGGACCTTTAAAAGTCCTGATGCAGGGGTAAAACCGGGGCCATTGATTGCTCGTGGCGCAGCAGCGGTGGCTTTAGGGGCGATTGTGGCACCCGCGGCGGCGCTGTTGGCGCTGATTTCGCCGAGCGACAATGAATCGAACCAGTGTGGCGCTATCCTGCAAAAAATGAAGGCCGCTAAATAGGCCTTCATGCTTCACATCTTGAGTCGATAAAAGTGCTTATTGGACGTTTATCGGCGGATTTTTCTCATAGGGAGGAATCGGATCCAGGACTGTACATTTGTGGTCCTGGATCTCTTCTGTCGAGGCATCATTTAGCCCAAGCAGGCTGCGTTTATTGGCTAAAAGCAAGAAATCCCCACCCTTGAGGCTTACCATTGCCAATCCGTAATGCCCCATTTTTTGACGGGCTTCTGGTACGCCGTCAGCCAGCAAACGGAATGCGCCTTTCTCACTCAGCTCGGCCGGTGAAACTTTACGAGCGAGATAAGTGTGGCCTTTCAGCTTTTCTGGCAGCTCCTGCCAGCGATAACCAATTTGGCCAGCCTCATCGCTTAACTGAGTTTTCACCTTTGGCAGCAGGCAGGAGATATGAATGTGCATCTGATTCTGGCTGCGGCCAAATTGTGAGTTAATCGCCAGCGAAATATTGCTGTCATCAATTGGCTTGCCGTATTTATCCGCCATAAAGTGCCTTGCCTGCCAGGCCTGAGCAAAGAAATTCGGCGTTCTGTCTTCAAGCAGCGCCGGGCTCTCAATGCCGGTGATCCTCTCGGTCGGCATCAGCAAATACTGTAACGGGCCTTCCATATCTTTGAGCACAACGAAACCTTGTTTTTCATTAACCTGAGAACAGGGGGCAGGTTGCCCATTCTTTTCCTGATCGGGTAGACATTTCTGGCTGATGATATGCCATAGGGCATTGGGGTGCCGTGAATCATGCCAGATATATTTATGCCAGAAGTGGTGAACTGGAAAATAGGCAACAGCCAAAAAGCCGATAACAAGAGGGAAATGCAAGCGAGGTCTTAAGCGCATGTGAAACTCTTTAATAAAACCCGCTACCGACGCTGCCGGGAGCGGGCAAAATAATCAGAGTGACTGGTGGCGGGTCTCTTTGGTCAGTATCAGGGCAATCAACGTGAGCGTTGCCATGGATGCCAGATAAACGCCGACATAAAACAGCCCATAATGGGTTGCCAGCCAGGTTGCAATATAAGGGGCCACGGAAGCGCCTAATATTGAAGACACATTATATGAGAAAGAAGCGCCGGTATAGCGAACTTCTGTTGGGAAAAGTTCCGGAAGTAACGCCCCCATTGGACCGAAGGTCAGCCCCATCACACTGAAACCGCACAGCAGGAAAATCATAACTGAAGTAATAGAACCGCTGCTGATTACTGACGGGAAGGTCAGTGCAAAAACAATAATTAGCAAGGTTATACAAATCATGGACTTGCGACGTCCAAACTTGTCAGCTAACTGACCGGCAATGGGCACCATCACGCCAAAACCGATTACGCCAATCATCAGCATCAGCAGGAAATCGTTTCGGGCAATACCCAGACCGGCCGGTTTTGCGGCGGTGCCATAGCCCAGCGAGTACACAGTCATAATGTAAAAAAGCGTGTATGTCGCCACCATGATAAAGGTCCCCAGCAGGGTGGCCTTCAGGTGCTTGCTGAACAGGCGGCCAATCGGCACTTTAACCTGCTTGCCCGCTTTGGCGATTTTGGCGAATACCGGCGTTTCATGCAATGAAACGCGAACATACAGGCCAATCAATACCAGCACAGCGGAAAGCAGGAAAGGCACGCGCCAGCCCCAGTCGATGAACTGTTGCTCGGTCAGCAGCCAGGAGAGCAGCAGGAACATGCCGTTGGCAATGAAGAAGCCGATCGGCGCACCCAGCTGCGGGAAAGAACCATAGAGCGCGCGTTTTTTCGGTGGCGCATTTTCAGTGGCCAGCAGAGCCGCACCGCCCCATTCGCCGCCAAGGCCCAGGCCCTGACCAAAACGCGCCAGTGCCAGCAGTAACGGAGCAAACACGCCAATAGTGGCATAGGTTGGCAGCAGGCCAATAAGTACGGTCGAAACGCCCATGGTCAGCAATGAAGCAACCAGCGTAACTTTGCGGCCCACGCGGTCGCCAAAGTGGCCAAACAGCGCCGAGCCGATTGGTCGAGCGACGAAGGCAATGGCGAAAGTTGCCAGAGACTGCAGCGTGGCCGCGGTCGGATCGCCCTGAGGGAAGAAAATATGCGGGAAGACAATAACGGCTGCTGTCGCATAGATATAAAAGTCAAAAAACTCGATGGCGGTACCAATCAGGGAAGCGATGATAACTTTGCCGCGAGAATTCTGGCTAACGAGTTCCGCGTCGGCCTCGAGTTCTGGGGTGATGGTGGCTTGCATAAGTGTTTCTTATTAGTTTTTTATGTAAATGGATTTGATTAAAAAAAGCATCTTAAGCACTGCTATAGCGAGTTTCAACCGCGCGAGACAGCCTGAAAACAGCGTTTTCGGCTGAATTGGGAGATTCCGCCAAAAAGGTGGCGGGTCGGCAGCTATAAGTATCTTGAATGGATAATTTTCAGAGTAACATTCTGTAAAAGAGTGAAAGAAAAGTGAGCTAGGTAGTGGGTTGTTCTGACTTTTGGAAATGGAAGGGCACTGTTTAAGAGTAATGCACTACTTTTGTGACTGTTTTATGGAATTAAATGCCAGATAGCAGGCGCTGTCTGGCATGATGGGATTGATTACGCTCTGGAAGCATTGTCAGGTTGGTCAACCGGCGGATCGTCATGATAGCGCGCGGTAGCTATCCAGGCTGCGCAAAAAAGCGTCAGGCGGGCGAAGAAATAGAAGAACGCCATCAGGCCAATCACGGAACCGAAGGCTGCTCCCGACGGAGAACTTGCCAGACGCGGCAGCATCATGGTCATCACAAACTTGATCACTTCGAAACCAATGGCAGCGATGAGCGTGCCGCGAAACAGCGCTTTCCTGCGCGGCTTGTGGCGCGGCAGAATCCAGAATATCCACAGGAATAACAGATAATTGGCGAACACTGAAATCACCAGTGTAATAATTGTCATCACCGGACGCAGCCAGTCAATGCCGCCCAGCCCCAACGCATCGACGATAGATTGCTGAGCAGAACCGGCAATCGAGGTCAGCGAAAGAGTAATAATCAGCGCCAAAACTAGCCCCACCAGTGAGATCAGGTCACGAATATAGCGCGTATAAATTTTTTCCTGGTCCTTGGGATTACGCTCCCAAACGTCGCGCGACTGTGCTCGAATCGCTTCACGCAAATTTCCCATCCAGCTTATGCCTGAATACAGAGCAATGACCAATCCTGACAGGCCAACGGCGGTTCTCTGCTGTATGGCTGTGTTTACCGTGCCTTTTAAGGTATTTGCCAGATTAGGGTCGCTGATGCTGTTAACGATTTTATTGATCAACTGAGCCAGCAGATCAGGATTTGAGGCCAGCACGAAACCGACGGCGGCAAAAGAAACCATCAAAATCGGGATTAGCGATAGAAAAGAAAAATAGGTTATAGCCGCGCCAAACTGGCTGCCCAGTCGGTCGTTAAAACGATCCATCGCGCGGATAAGATGCGAGACCCAATGCCAGGCTCTGACGTGACTAATCACGCTTGAGAAGCCCGACAACGTGTCGTCTACCGCCCGATTGCCGGTTTTAATATTGATTAGCGGCTTTTCGCTATCCTGTTTTTTGATTGATTCTTTGGTAGGTAATGACATTAATCCACTCATTCCTTAGCAATTTTTTGGACTCCAGACATTTAGTATAGTCATCGTCAGCGGTAATGATCTGTCCGTTCCGAAATCAGTTTTAGAAAAAGCTTATGCTATATAGGCTTGCATTATTTCACTCAGCCAATCCATAAAGATTTTTACTCGGCGAGAGAGGTGTCTGCGGTGAGGATAGACCAGCGTGACCGGCATTGGCGGCGCGCGAAAAGGCGTGAGAATACTGACCAGCTGGCCGTTGGCGAGATAGGCGCGAACCCCAATAAGCGGCACCTGAATAATCCCCAGCCCCGACAGGCAGGCAACAGTATAGGTTTCAGTGCTGTTAACCGTGACAGCTCCGCCGCTTTTTACCGTTTTTAGGTCTTTACCTTCAAGATATTCGAACTCACTGCCGCGACTGCGTAACGCCTGGTCGTAGATTACCATGGCATGATTGGCGAGCTGTTCGGGATTCTCCGGCGTGCCGTAGCGCTTTAGGTAATCTGGGCTGGCGCAGTTCACCACCTGCAAATGTCCCAGCGGGCGGGCTATCAGCCCTGAATCTTTCAAATTGCCGACGCTTATCACGCAGTCAAAACCTTCGCGCACGACATCAACGCGATGATCGGTGCTGCTCAGTTCAATTTCCAGGGCCGGATAGCGATTCAGAAACTCTGCCAGACGCGGCAATACCAGATGTGTGGCCATGGTCAGCGGCATATCGACCCGAAGTTTGCCGCTGACCGTTGTTGGGTTCGACTGAAACATTGACTCCAGCTCATCCATGTTGGCCAGCAACTCTTTGCAACGTTCGTAAAAAACTTGCCCGTCCTGGGTTAGCTGAACGCGTCGCGTTGAACGATGCAGCAGGCGTGCCGACATTCTCGTTTCTAACTGTTGAACCAGTCGCGAAACGCTCCCTTTAGGCAACCCCAAACTTTCAGCGGCGCGAGTAAAATTGTTCAACTCCGCAACTCGGACAAAAACCTGCATTGATTGAATTTTATCCACATTTTCCCCGCGAGAAAGCTGGATTGTTGTCAAAAACGAGACAGTGAAACTCATTTTAGACTATTTATCATTAATAAAGAGTCTAATAGGCTATATATCACACAATCGTACATCTCTGGAGTCTGAAAATGAGCAAAAAAATCGCATTAGTGACCGGTGGTAGCCGTGGATTAGGTAAAAACGCGGTATTAAAGCTGGCGGAACAGGGAATTGACGTGATTCTAACTTATAACAGTCAGCGTGAAGAAGCCGAATCTATAGTCCGCGAAATTGAAGCGAAAGGCGCGAAAGCAGCAGCTCTACAGCTCAACGTCGTCGAAAGTCAGGGCTTCAATGCCTTTGTCGCACAGGTAAAATCGGTACTGGAAAAAGTCTGGCAGCGCGGGAATTTCGATTTTTTAGTAAATAATGCAGGCATTGGTATTAATGCCCCTTTTGCCGAAACCACTGAGGAGCAGTTTGACCTGCTGATGAATATTCACCTCAAGGCACCGTTTTTCCTGACCCAAAAACTGTTGCCTCTGATTGCCGACGGGGGTCGTATCCTGAATGTTTCTTCCGGTCTGACGCGTTTCTGTTTGCCGGGCTATGCCGCTTACTCTGCCATGAAAGGCGCGATGGAAGTCCTCACCCGTTATCAGGCTAAAGAACTGGGCGTGCGCGGTATCGTGGTAAATATTTTGGCGCCGGGAGCGATTGAAACCGATTTTGGCGGCGGCACTGTGCGTGACAACCAGCAGGTTAATCAGTATGTTGCTAATAATACGGCTCTGGGGCGTGTCGGCCTGCCCGATGATATTGGCGGGATGATTGCGATGCTGCTCAGCGAGCAAAGTGGCTGGGCCAACGGCCAGCGCATCGAGGCGTCAGGCGGCATGTTCTTATAATTTATTCACTTCGCTGGCGCATTTCGTTTATTAAACATTTCTTTATTAAATTGAAAAAGGAGCTCCAATGCAGCCAGCGATTATCCCCGTCCTCGAAACCTCCCGCCTGACTTTACTTCCGTTGACTCCCGAAGATGCGTCCGTTATCCAGCGTGTTTTCCCGCATTGGGAAATCGTAAAATATCTCGCCAATACAGTTCCCTGGCCCTTTCCCGATCACGGGGCACATAATTATGTCAATAATGTAGCGCTCGCGGCTGTTGCCCAGGGAACGGGATGGTTCTGGACCTTGCGTCGCAAGGAGGATCCCTCCGAGCTGATAGGCGTGATTTGCCTGACCGATACGCCAGATAATAACCGTGGATTCTGGCTATTGCCGTCCTGGCAGAAACAGGGGCTGATGGCGGAAGCCAGCGTGGCAGTAACCGATTTTTGGTTCAATACGTTGAAACGTGAGGTACTGCGCTCTCCAAAAGCTAGCCCAAACAAGGCATCCAGGCGTATTTCTGAAGCCAGCGGCATGCGACTTGTGCGCATTGAAAAGAAAGCCTACGTCGGTGGAGAATTTGATTCTGAGTTGTGGGAAATCAGTCGTGACGAATGGAATACTCTGCACAGTAAAAAATAATAAAAATATTACCGAATAGATCTCAGTCCTCGGCTGTTAACTGAATATTCTCTATTACTTTGAATATTATTTTAACTCTGGGGCACTTTTATGGATAACACCGAGCTTGCGAACTCTGCGGCACCTTCGCGAAAACGTTACGATCATCTGACCATTCTGCTGCACTGGTTAAGCGCCGGTTGCGTGATTTTTCTGTTTGCCAGCGCCCATATCTGGGAAGTGCTGGAACGCGGAACGCCGCTGCGCAAGGGGTTGCAATCAATCCATATTTCCGTGGGTATTCTGCTGGCGATAGTGATTATCTGGCGGCTGCTCTGGCGTGTTACTCACCGCGCGAAACTTGATGCAATCGCGATGCCGCGCGTGATGTCGCTTGTTTCAAAGCTGACCCATTGGGCACTTTACGGCCTGCTGCTGGCGCAAATTACTCTCGGATTTTTATTCCGCTGGGCCCAGGGCGAACCTTTCTATTTCTTCTCGATATTCCCCATTCCTGACTTTTTCGGTATCGACCCCGGCCTGCGCCGTACTTTTGGCATGTTGCATAACAATGTGGCATGGGCGCTGATTATTCTGGCTGGTCTTCACGCGCTGGCCGCGTTGTTCCACCACTATGTACTGCGTGACGGTGTTTTACGGCGGATGTTATCTTCAACTGACAGGACGGCACCATGAAACTCTCTACAGTGACTCACGGTTTTAAAGTCAACAAAACGGCCCCTAAACTTTGTCTTCTCATGCTGATTACCGGCCTTTCTGGCTGGTCAATGATGGCACATGCGATGGGCGATGATTCCAGGAAAACCCCTGATTGCCCGAAAGGACAGGTTTACGACAGCAAAACCAAAACCTGCATGATTGAGAAAAGCAGCATGCTTACCGATCAGGATAAAACCCGATATGCCTATCATCTGGCAAAAACAGGGCGCTATCAGCAGGCATTAACGGTTTTGGATACCCTTAAACAGCCGAATACCAAAGAGGCGTGGAATTATCGCGGCTACGCGACACGAAAACTCGGGCGCACCGACGAGGGCATCGGTTATTATCAGAAATCAATTGCCCTGGATGCTCGCTATACTTTGGTCCGCGAATATCTGGGTGAAGCCTATATGATCAAAGGGCGACCGGATTTAGCCAAAGCCCAGCTGGCGACGATAAAATCCCTGTGCGGCACCAGCTGTGAAGAATATCGGGACTTGCATGCTGCCATAGAGGGGCATCCGGAAGCCTGATTAATCGCGCCTGATAACCTGAGGCAAAGAGAAATTACCACTCCTGACCTACGTAATGAGTTGAGTCTGTGTCTGGCGCGTTTGTGGCGCTACGCAATGGTGTTGTCAAAAAAGCGCGACGTGGCCGACGATCTGGTGCAGGCAACCTGCGTTCGTGCTCTGGAACGCGGGCATCAGGTTGATGGCGCGACGTCAATTGACCGTTGGTTTTTCTCTATTCTGCACTCTATCTGGATCAACGAAATCCGCGCTCAGCAAGTTCGGCGCGGGCAGGGTTTCGTTGATATCGGTGACCTCGATGCTTTACCTGACGAGTTCGACAATCAACGGCAGGCGAATCAGGTGATGCAGCGCGTCAATCACCTGCCGGAAGCTCAGCGCAACGCGATTTTTTTGGTTTACGTGGAAGGTTTCACGTATCAGGAGGCGGCGCGAACGCTTGACGTGCCAATCGGTACCATCATGAGCCGTCTGGCAAGCGCACGACAAACGTTGGCAAAAAATCCGCCGGCTTCTGCTCGACTTTCTCAACGGGGAGAGAATCATGACCGATAATTTTTCATTTTCTCCCGTTAACGACACCCTGTTGGTGGCTTATCTGGATAACGAGCTGGATGCCGAGCAGCGAATCAAGCTCGAGCAGCGCCTGCAACACGATGAGGCGCTATCTGCCAGACTTGAAGCATTGGCTCACAGTCAGCTCGATTTTAGCGGGGCTTTTGAAACCTTGCTGGCTCAGGCTCCGGTGGCGTCGTTGCAAAAAAATTTCGACGCATTGAGCGATAAAAAAGCACCTCATTCTTCACGCGACGGGGTTACGCGTCGCAGTTTGCTGGCGGCAGCCATAGGCCTGGTGGCGATTGGCATGGGCGTGGAGCGTTATGCTTTATCCCCCTCGCAAAACACGGTTGACGACGGGTGGCGTAATCTGGTCGCGCAATATATGTCGCTGTATTCAGCCGAAACACTGGCCGATATTAACGATTCCCCTGCCGAGCAAAAGCAGGAATTGGACCGCGTTGCCCGTGAAGTGGGCATCGGTCTGTCGCCTGCGCAGCTAAAGCTTAGTGGCGCTCAGCTCAAGAATGCGCGTATTCTGCGCTATGACGAATACAACATTGCGCAGATTTCTTGGCTAGATGAACAATTTGGTCCGTTGGCGTTATGCATAACCCGCAGCGACAAATCGAACGATCAGGCTCAGGCCGCAGAGGTTCGCCGTGGAATGAACGTCGTTTATTGGCGGCGAAATGGCTACAACTTTATGCTAATTGGTCGCGCACCTGCCAAAAATATTCAACAGCAAGGCCTAGAGCTGCTAAATAATATTTCCTGATATTT
The DNA here is from genome assembly GCF_041200025.1 of Rouxiella sp. WC2420. NCBI lineage: Bacteria > Pseudomonadati > Pseudomonadota > Gammaproteobacteria > Enterobacterales > Yersiniaceae > Rouxiella > Rouxiella sp. WC2420. The sequence goes on from NZ_CP165628.1 coordinate 164,895, forward strand.
AATTGAGTGAAATGGCTTAATAAATGACGAATATAACGAATCAGGCGGTTCGTTATTTGCTTTGTGTCATTTTTTTATATTTTTTTATTGGGAATATTTTTATCTATTTGCCGTTTTATTAACAAGATTAATTCTTAGTTTTTATGTGTGAAATTGATGTTATCAATTTGTTTATACATTTAAGCGTAATTATTAACATTTAATCATAATTTTGTTACATATGCCTGCGCAAAACAGAAGCAAATACTGTGACTCCCGTCACAAATACCCCTATGATAATTCAGCCTTTATCTTCAGTAGGGGCGCTGATTAACGTAAATATTTTCAAATAATTATATCTACTTCATCGCCACGCAGCAGGGTTTCGCTATAGGGAGTCATATGAAAGATAACAGCCATGCAGAAGAAAAATCTGAACTCAGCGGAAAAGGGCTTTCACGCAGAAATTTAATTTCACGTTCAAGTTCATTAATTGCTACTTTTGCATTAGTTTCCGGCGGATTAACTGCAGTACCTGCTTTAGCCGCCAGCGAAAATAATGATTCCGCAGATCTGAACGGATTTATTCGCCTGTCACGATTACTTACCGGCCACAATAGTCTGGATGTTCAATTAGGCGAGCGTCTTTACAACGCGCTAAGTCAGCAAAATACAAAATTTCCGGATTGGGTAAAACAGCTAACACTTTACGTACAGCAAAATAATATCCCTGATGTAGAAACTCTCGATGAAAAGCTAAAACAGCAGCCTCTGCATGAACCAATGATGGCCATTATTAAAGCTTGGTACAGCGGCGTAATTGAGCCTGGATATCACGCCACGGTTTACGGTTATCAACAGGCATTAATGTATCAGATACCTCGTGATGGCATGGTGATTCCGACCTACGCGCACAATGGTCCGGATTATTGGGTTGCTAACCCGCCGCCGGTTGATCGACTACTGACTTTCTAAAGATAAACAACTCGTTACCGTTACGAGCTAAATATCACCGAATTGGCTTGCTGGGCTAAACGGTTAATTTCGAATGTCATTTTTACGTCTGAAAGGTTTTTCCCCACGGGAAATTCCAGGGCTTTTTACGCCCAAAATTCAGCGCGCATTTTTAATGAAAATAGTAGAAAGCTAATGGAGAGCAGGTCCTTGCCAATTAAAAACTCATTTACCCGTAATACACCGCTGAGGCGCGTTCTTTATTGTGTGGGGATTGCCGCGTCAGTGCTGATGGGGGCTAGCGCAGCACAGGCCGCAGAGAGTCTGCCATTGGCCGCCCCTTCAAGTAATCAAACCGGGGTTGATTTAATTTCTCGCGGTAAATATCTGGCGATTGCCTCTGACTGCGCCGCCTGCCACACCGATCCTGCGACTAAAAATGTTTTTGCCGGTGGTTACGCGATTCACTCGCCAATGGGCATTATTTACTCTTCCAACATTACGCCATCCAAAGAATTTGGTATCGGAAATTACACTGAAGAGCAGTTCAGCCAAGCGGTGCGTGACGGTTTCCGCGCAGACGGCAGCCATCTTTATCCGGCCATGCCTTATCCGTCTTACGCCGGGTTGACCGATGCTGATATTCACGCGCTGTATGCCTACTTTATGCAGAGTGTTGCGCCGGTTGATATTAAACCGCAGCAAACCGCGCTGAGCTTCCCGTTTAATATGCGTTTCTCGATGATTGGCTGGAATCTGTTGTTCCTGCATAACAAGCCATTTACGCCAGTTGAATCTCAGGACGCTACCTGGAATCGCGGTAAGTATCTGGTAGATAACGTCGAGCACTGTAGCGAATGCCACACCCCGCGTAACGCATTGATGGCATTGCAGGGGGGTAAAGCTCTTTACAGCGGCGCGATGTTGGGCAGTTGGCATGCGCCGAATCTGACCAGCGACCCAGTCAGCGGTTTGGGTGGCTGGAGCGATCAGGATCTGGCGCAGTATCTGCAAACTGGCCACGTCAATGGCAAAGCGCAGGCCGCAGGGCCAATGGCCGAAGCAGTGACTAACAGCCTGCAATATCTGCATCAGGACGATATCAACGCCATTATCACTTACCTGCGCACATTGCCGCCGGTTCGCGACCCGACGCAAACCAAGGCTGCGTCTGATTTTGGTACCGGTACCAACACCGATACGGCAACCCGCGGCATTCATCCGATCTCGAAATTCCTTGCTGCGGATGCTTCAGGACAAACGTTGTTTGACGCTGCTTGCTCGAGTTGTCATCAGCCTGACGGTAAGGGAACGGCAGACGGCTTCTATCCGTCTCTGGTTCACAACACCACTTTGGGCGGTGATTCACCCGACAACCTGGTTTCGGCGATTCTGTTTGGCGTACAGCGCACGGTTAACGGTAAATCGGTGCTGATGCCGGCATTTGGCCCGTATTCCGACGTGCAGACGCTTACTGATAAACAGATTGCGACCTTAAGTAATTATCTGTTCAAGCAGTACGGCAATCCGCAGCTTTCCGTGACCGAAGAACAGGTGAAAACCATTCGACAGGGTGGAGCAACGCCGCTAATCGCCAAAATTGCCAAACCAGCTGCCATTGCTGGCGGGGTGGTTGTGCTGCTGCTGATTGTGCTGCTGTTGGCATGGAGTCAACGCCGCCGCCGCTAATCCTGACTTATCGGATTAGGTACTGATTTATCGCGCTTTTAGGCGCATACAGAATTTTGAGGTTCAACATGTCTAAAGAATTAAGTGCAGACGTCGTCATTATCGGCGCTGGGATTTGCGGTGGTTTTGTCGCCAAAGAATTGGCCGAAGCGGGATTGTCGGTGCTGGTGCTGGAAGCAGGCCCACGCTGGGAACGTGCGCAGGTAGTTGAAAACTGGCGTAATATGCCACCTATCAACAAATCTGAATCCGACTATGCGACGCCTTATCCAGCATCACCTTGGGCGGTTCATCCCCAGTTGCATCCTTATAATGAGTATCCCCAGGTTGATGGCCCTGATGCCTCCGCCTATCGGCAGGGCGTAGTGCGCGGCGTGGGCGGAACTACCTGGCACTGGGCGGCCTCTACCTGGCGTTTTCTGCCACATGATTTACAGCTGCACACCACCTATGGCGTAGGCCGCGACTGGGCGGTGACCTATGACGAGCTGGAAGATTATTACTATCGTGCCGAAGTGGCGATGGGTGTTAACGGCCCAAATGACACCACGCTGAAGTATGTAGCACCGCGTAAGCAGCCGTTCCCAATGGAACCGATGCCTTATGGACCTGCCGACCGCCTGTTTACGGAAGTTGTAGCCAGGGCGGGTTACGAAAACACGCCGGTTCCTCAGGCCCGTAACAGCCGACCTTATGATGGACGCCCTCAGTGCTGCGGTAACAATAACTGCATGCCAATCTGTCCTATTGGGGCAATGTTCAACGGGATTCTGGCGATTACCAAAGCTGAACAGCTGGGCGCGAAAGTGATCACCAATGCGGTGGTTTACAGCATGGAAACCAACTCCTCGAATGAAATCGTGGCGGTTAACTTCTATGATCCAGATAAAAATTCGACTCGCGTGACCGGCAAGACCTTTGTTTTGGCGGGCAACGGGATCGAATCGCCGAAACTGTTGCTATTGGCGGCCAACGATCAGAATCCTGACGGGATTGCCAACAGTTCCGGTCACGTTGGTCGAAACATGATGGACCATCCGGGAATTCTGATGAGCTTCCAGGCTGCCGAACCTGTTTGGACCGGAGGTGGCTCGGTGCAGATGAGCTCAATCACCAACTTCCGCGATGGTGATTTCCGCCGCGATCATTCTGCGATTCAGATTGGCATGAACAACACCTCGCAGAACCACAAAGCGGGTGTGAAAGCCTTGCAGATGGGCTTGGTCGGTAAAAAACTGGATGCAGAAATCCGCCGTCGCGCCGCCTGTGGCATGGATATCTATGTTAACCACGATATTCTGGCTAACCCGGATAACCGCCTTCGTCTTAGCACCACCAAAAAAGATGGCCTCGGTATTCCATTCCCCCACATAACCTACGATGTGGGCGACTATGTGCGCCGTGCCGAGCCAAGTTCACGCAAGCATTTACAGCAGATTGCTGAACTGTTTGGCGCGACCGAAATCGAGTCCACTCCGTACTTCAACCCGAACAACCACATCATGGGCGGGACGATTATGGGGCACGATCCCAAGGATTCGGTGGTAGATGGCTGGATGCGTACCCATGATCATCGCAACCTGTTTATCGCTTCCGGCGGGGCAATGGCTTCAGCGGGTACCGTCAACTCGACGCTGAGCATGGTGGCGCTGTCATTGCGTGCGGTGGACGCTATCAAGAAAGACATGCTGCACGCCTGATAAACTGTTTTTAAAGTTGTAGCGAAAAACCGGCAGCCTTACAGCGGACTGCCGGTTTTTTTATGCGCCTGACAAAGCCACATCTTTCGGGGGAGGAATAAAATGCCTATCATGAATATATACTCATAACCGGCAGTTTTTAAAATGCCATCCAGAGACCTGACAATGAGAGATCTGCCGCCAACCGCTACCTTGCGGGCCTTTGAAGTTGCAACCCGTCACGCCACGTTCACCTCTGCTGCTGCAGAATTGCATATCACCCAAAGCGCCGTCAGCCATCAGCTAAAAAATCTCGAAGAGATCTGGGGCTTGCAGCTTTTTCAGCGCGGCAAGTCACTGAGTCTGACACCTGCAGGGGCTGCACTGGCGCCCATCGTGCGTGAGTTTTTCAGTCATCTTGAAGCCACGCTTGCCGACTTGAGAGAGCAAAAGGGCAAAGTGCGGCTTAACGTCAGCACTACTTATTCTTTTGCGTTGAAATGGCTGCTTCCCCGTTTGCCGAGCCTCTCCCAGCAGCATCCAGAAATATTAATCGCGTTGGAAACTACCGATAAAGCGATTAATTTTTCCGGTTCAGAATCGGACGTCGCGATCCGTTTTGGCGCGGGGAATTATCCCGCCTTATTCTCGGAGTTTATGTTTCGAGAGCAAATTTTTCCGGTCGCCAGCCCCGAACTTTTAAAACGCTTCGGGACGCCGCAGGAACCAGCCGAATTATTACGCTATCCGCTACTTACGCGAGATGGCGCAGATTTGGTACCAAAATGGGAATCGTGGTTTCAACAGGTTGGCGTGGGTATTTCGTCGCTTAAGGAAAGTGTTCGATTTGCAGATACCAATATGACAATAGAGGCGGCGCTGTTAGGCCAGGGGCTAGCGTTGGCCCGCAGCGGACACGTCGAGGCCGAGATAAGTTCTGGCAGTCTGCTCCGGCTGTTTGACGTGCCGTTTCCTTCGCCCGTTGCTTACTATTTTGTCTGCCCAAAAGGCATCGAGTCGCAGCCACACATCATCAGTTTCCGTGACTGGTTGCTGAAAGAGTGCGGCAAAGCTCAGCAAGCTTATCAATAAAGCATGAGTATTTACTCATGGTCAAATGAGGAGGTTTCGCTGTTTTCCCAAGCTCGATTTACTTAGGATGAGCTATGCCTTTTCATATTATTTTATTAATACTTTTTGCCGCACTGTTGCATGCCAGCTGGAATGCCCTGCTGCGCGGCGGGGCCGACAGGCTTTGGTCGATGACAATTATGTGCATCGCGGTGGCGGCTGTCTGTGCCCCAATAGCGCTGTATGTCGGGCTGCCAGCCACAGCGAGCTGGCGGTACGGACTGCTCTCGGCCGCGCTGCATGTCGGCTACAACCTGTTTCTGGTCAGAAGCTACAAGACTGGCGATTTGGGGCAAACTTATCCGATTTCACGCGGTTCTTCGCCGCTGTTGATCACCTTGGCTGCGGCCATTTTTGCCGGTGAAAAAATTGGAACCAGTGCGCTGTTCGGCGTTGCGCTGGTGTCTTGCGGGATTATTTCGCTGGCTTTCAAAGGGCGGCGCTTTGCCGTTCCAAGCCTGCCGTATGCTTTGGGAACCGGATGTTTTATTGCCGCTTACAGCGTGACAGACGGCATCGGCGTGCGCCTTTCAGGAGACGCCATGGCCTACACCGTCTGGATGTGCGCCTTGTGGGGCGTCTTTATGCCGCCGGTTTATATCGCTCTGCGCGGTGCTAAAAGTTTATTTACTGTCAGAAATGGATTGATCGCCTCTTCTATTGGCGGATGGGTCTCACTGCTGGCCTACGGCATCGTAATTTATGCCATGACTAGCGCACCGATGGGAGCCGTCTCGGCATTGCGCGAAACCAGTGTGTTGTTTGCGGCGGTGATTGGCTATTTCTTCCTGAATGAGAAATTAACCGTCAGAAAGATGCTGGCGTGCACGGTGATTGCCATTGGCACCATCATTATCGGCTGAAGGCTTACCGATACAGTGGGCGATTTATTTATAAAAGCTTTTGAGTGCCCTGGGTTGGCCGGATTTTTCCGGCTTTTTGGAAAGTAAGTAGACGATTATGGCGGGAGATATTTATGACGACTGAAAATCCAACCGTTGCTCTCATTGGGCCGGGGGCAATTGGTACGACGATAGCGGCGGCTTTGCATGAGGTCGGACGCACTCCGGTGATCTGTGGCCGCACGGCTCACCAGCGTCTGGAGTTGCGCTTCGACGGCGGCAGTGTGGTCGTCCCAGGACCCGTTCTGAACGATCCCACCAAGATTACCGGTACTTTTGATCTGGTATTTGTCGCGGTCAAAACAACTCAGGTAGCGGCGATTGCTCCATGGCTAAACGCGTTGTGCAGCGAGAAAACCGTGGTTTGCGTACTGCAAAACGGCGTCGAGCAGGTATCGCAGTTAACGCCTTACTTGTCGGGTGGCCCGATTTTACCTTCGGTGGTTTGGTTCCCTGCACAACGTGAATCCGATGCCTCGGTGTGGCTGCGTGCCAAGCCGCGCCTGACCTTGCCGGAAACTCCCGCGACCCAAATCGTGCTGACCGCTTTGCGCGATACGCGGTGTACGGTCGATGTCGCGCAAGATTTCACCTCTGTAGCCTGGCGAAAGCTTTTACAGAATGCGGCTGCGGGTTTGATGGTACTTACCGGGCGTCGCGCCGGAATGTTCTCCCGGCCTGATATTGCCGAGCTGGCAATGGCCTACTTGCGTGAATGTCTTGAGGTTGCTCGTGCTGCAGGAGCGATTCTTGGCGACGAAGTGCCACAGCAGATTGTTGAAGGATTCCAGAGTTATCCTGCCGACATGGGGACTTCAATTCTCGCCGACCGTCAGGCTGGACGACCGCTGGAGTGGGATATTCGCAACGGCGTGGTGCAGCGATACGGCTGCGTCCATAACATTCCAACGCCAATGAGTGATTTGCTGGTACCACTGTTAGCCGCCTCTAGCGATGGGCCCGGCTAACCGGCTCGTGCGAAAAAATGCCCAGTCCACGTTGCTTCACCTGCTTCGGGGCTGGTTTTTAGTCATCGGTATGGCTCGAATGTTTACTATTCATCTGCTTAATCATTCTGTGCGGTTTTTAATCACCTCAATTTCTGAATCCTTTCCGCTGATCGTAATTTAATCATTCAAATCCTAATTTTTATTTAATCTTTCAATTCAAGTTATTGCGAATTTTCGTGCTGTTTTAAGCAAGGATTTACGTGAATAGCTGGTTAATTTTTTCCAATAACTATGCCATTATCATAATATTTGAAGAATTAAATTTATTATCGTGTAAGTGACAATAATGTTATGTTAGTTACGTAGATTGGTATTTTTTGTTAAAAATAACCACTAGGTTAGTGTGGAAAACACAGGCCGCTTTTGATACTCCCGTATTAGGAAGATAGAGCCGCCTTGGTCACAAGGAACGTGGGTTTTTCACCTGCTTTAGCTAAAAAGTGAGAAGTTAACCATGAAAAATCGACTTTCCAGTGCTCTAGGCATAGGCCTGATGGCGCTGTCTAAACACGCGGCAGCGGCGGAAAATAAAATCGTTGATGTTGTCCTGATCGGTGGCGGAATTATGAGCGCCACTCTAGGCACGTACCTCCAGGAACTGGAGCCTGACTGGTCGATTAACATGTACGAGCGACTGGATAGCGTGGCCGACGAAAGTTCCAACGGATGGAATAACGCAGGCACCGGTCACTCAGCGTTGGCTGAAATGAACTATACCCCGGAAAAAGCTGACGGTTCGGTAGATATCTCCAAAGCGGTAGATATCAACGAAGCGTTCCAGATCTCTCGCCAATTCTGGTCCTATCAGGTTGAGCAAGGGGTGCTTGGCGAACCGCGCTCATTTATTACCAGCGTGCCGCACATGAGCTTTGTCTGGGGCGAAAAAAACGTAGAGTTCCTGCGTAAGCGCCACGCGGCTCTGCAAACCAGCACGCTGTTTAGCGGCATGGAATTCTCTGAAGACCGCGCGCAAATCGAAAAATGGATCCCGCTGGTGCTCGAAGGCCGTAAAGCCGGTGAGAAAGTGGCTGCCACGCGCATTGATAGCGGTACTGACGTGAACTTTGGCGCAATCACCCATCAGCTGGTGGAATCGCTGCGCAAGAAACCAAACTTCAGCCTGAATCTTGGCCAGGAAGTTAAAAACATTAAACGTAATGCCGATCAGACCTGGACCGTGACTTTCGCCAGCACCAAAGGCGGTCGTGAAACTTCAGTGACGACACGCTTTATCTTTATCGGTGCCGGCGGCGCATCATTAACATTGCTGCAGAAATCCGGTATTCCAGAAGCCTCTTTGTACGGCGGTTTCCCGGTCGGTGGTGAGTTCCTGGTTACCGATAATCCAGAAATTGTTAAACGTCATCAGGCCAAGGTATATGGCAAGGCTTCCGTTGGCGCACCGCCAATGTCAGTGCCGCACCTTGATACTCGCGTGCTGGATGGCAAAAAAGTGCTGCTGTTCGGGCCATTCGCTACCTTCTCCAGCAAGTTCCTGAAAAATGGCTCGCTGTGGGACCTGTTTGGCACCGTGAATCTGCATAACATCTTCCCGATGGTTCGCGTAGGTTTGGATAACTTCGATTTAGTGAAATATCTGGTGGGTCAGGTGATGCTCACCGAAGAGCAGCGTTTGGCTGCATTGAAAGAATACTTCCCTGACGCGAAGAAAGAAGACTGGCGTTTAGTGGTTGCCGGTCAGCGCGTGCAGATTATCGAGAAAGACGGCAAGCAGGGCGGCGTGCTGCGTCTCGGTACTGAAGTTGTCACCTCGCAGGATGGCTCGATTGCCGCACTGTTGGGTGCCTCACCGGGTGCTTCTACCGCTGCGCCGATCATGTTGCAGCTGATGGAGAAGGTGTTCAAAGATAAGGTGGCTTCGCCTGAGTGGCAAAGCAAGCTGAAAACCATGATCCCTTCTTACGGCCAGAAACTCAACGGAAACGTTGAGCTGGCGGAAAGAGAAATGAACCGCACCAGCCGTATTCTGCAACTGGAAACTGCACAGCCTGCACCGGTAGCCAAGCCTGCGGCCACTGTTCAGCCAGTGGTTCATGCCCAGAAAGAAGAAGCCGAGCAGGAAGAACTCACCTCCTGACCGCAATGCTTTCAACGCCTTGCCTCACTTTTTACAGTGAGGCAAGGCAGAAACAGGGGAGCTGCAACTCGGTCGCTCAAGAATTTCCGAATTTCCAGTTCCCCTGTCTATCAAGACATTACACGCGTTTTACTCTTTCTCGATACTTTCCTGATAAACCGACATATGGCTATACGCAGCATTCACCAGCGGCGTAGTCAGCCCGGCTTTTTTCGCGATCGCTACCAGATCGCCGAGGATCTGATCTGCTTCTACCGGCAGCCCTTTGATCATGTCACGATACATTGAAGTCGTCTGGATCGAGTCTTTCTGGGAGAGTTCTTTGATGATATTGGCCGTGATACTTGCTCGCTCCTGATAGCCTCCGGCAACGACAATCGACACCATTTCATGCACAAAGGCTTCGATAAACTCCACACCACCTTCAGCACGCGCAACCTGGCCGATATTGCCGCGCATCAGGCAGGCAATGCCGCCCACGCTTGCCAGAAACAGCCATTTTTCCCACATTTCGCTGATGATATCGTCGGACAGGCGTGCGGAAATTCCGGCAACCTGCAACTCGGCATCCAGTTTAGTTGCGCGTTCGCTGCGTTCTCCATTAACCTCGCCATAAATAAGCTCATTAAGCGCGGTCATTTGATGAACCTGACCTTGCTCATCCAGCGTAGCGTTGATGCGACACAGGCCACCCAGCGCGCGTTCCTTTCCGAAGCGTTGCTGAATAATTTCCAGATGGCGCATGCCGTTGAGCACCGGGATTATCAGCGTTTGAGCGCCAACCGCGGGCGCAAATTCTTCCAGCACTGCCTCGAGTGAGAAGCCTTTTACCGTCAGGATAATCACGTCGTAGGTTTGGTTAAGTTCAGAGGCGAGGACTAATTTGGGCTGTATGGTGAAGCTTTCGTTCTTGGCCTCGACTCTCAGACCGGATTTTTTTAGCGCCTCGGCGCGTTTTTCACGTACCAGGAAAGTCACATCTTTACCCGCCTGCACAAGTCGCGCACCGAAGTAACCGCCCGTTGCACCGGCTCCCACCACCAGAATTCGCATACCCATTTCCTTTCATCATCATGTCTTGAAGACAGAGTCGTTGAGGTTAATTGTTAATAAAAACATCTCCCTCAACATAGAGGCAACGGTCGGCGCACGTCAACTGCAGAAGAGTAAGCACTGCCTTCAATTTATCCAATTGTGTACTTTGTATTATTGTGTGAGTGCTATCACCTTTTTATCATATTGACTGATTGTATGATGGAAGGACGTTATTTAAACAGGGTGAACCGCCATGTCGTCAGAAAACGAGAAATATCGCATCTACGCCATCAAGTATGCGCACCATGATCGCATGTCGAGTGAAAACTTTATTGGCGGCGATCCTCACGACGTGCCGATGCCGCTGGATTACTACGTCTGGGCTATTGTTGGCACCGCCGCGACTTATGTGGTCGACATGGGATTCGACGCCGAAATGGCCAGCCAGCGCGGGCGTACCATCATACATAGCGTAGAGCAGGGGTTGGAGCGGGTGGGGATCATCGCCGCAGAGGTTAAAGAAGTCATCATCACACATATGCATTACGACCACGCCGGAAATCACGACCTGTTTCCGAAAGCGCGCTTTCACCTGCAGGACAGTGAAATGGCATTTTGTACCGGTCGCTGCATGTGCCACCAGGGCATCAGGCACGCGTTCGAGGTGGAAGACGTGAAATCGATGGTGGGCAATGTTTTTGCCGGCCGCGTGCAGTTTCATGACGGCGATTCCGAGCTGGCACCGGGGATAACTTTACATCGCGTTGGCGGTCACTCAGATGGCTTACAGGTAGTGCGGGTGCGCACCGAACGTGGCTGGGTAGTATTGGCCTCTGACGCTTCGCATTATTACGCCAATATGCAGCGCCAGCAGGCTTACCCTATTGTTTATAATATCGGTGACATGCTCGAAGGTTTCGTGACGCTGCGGCGTCTGGCCGATTCCGACGACCATATTATCCCCGGTCACGATCCGCTGGTGCTGCAACGCTATCCCGCATTCGACGCTGAAACAGAGCAATGGATTGCGCGGGTAGACCTTGCGCCTGAGCGATAACCCCCTTAACGGAGCAATAAAATGATTGTAGAAATGCGTGTTTACCACTGTGTCGCAGGCCGTTTACCGGCATTACAGGAACGTTTTAGAAATATCACGCTGGCATTTTTCGACAAATACGGCATCAAGCAAATCGGCTTCTGGACTACGGTAGTTGGGCCAAGCAATCACGCGCTGACCTACATGCTGCAATGGGAAAGTCTGGCCGAACGTGAAGAAAAATGGAACGCGTTTCAGGCCGATGCCGACTGGCAGGCCAAACGCAGCGCGACTGAAGCACAGCAGCCTATTGTAGAAAGAATAGAAAACCACTTTTTAGCTCCGACGGATTACTCGGCACTGCGTTAGTCCGCAGTTCTACAGTCCGTTTAACACAATGAGCTAGTCAACCATTCGTTGTTAAATAAGGGCCCTGAAATGAATTCGCTCAAAAAGATAGGCTTTATCGGTTTGGGAATGATGGGAACGCCGATGGTGAAATGCCTTGCCTCGGCGGGCTTCACGCTGTTTATCACAGACGTCGATACCCAGCGGGTAAAAACGCTGTGCGAGGAACTCTCCGCGACGCCGCTTGATGAGAGCAATGCGGGAAAACTGGACGCGCTGATCACCATGTTGCCGAATTCCAATATTGTTGAAAGCGTGCTGCTCGACCCGGCGAAAGGCTGGGCATCACGGCTGGCGAAACAGTCAGTGGTGATCGACATGAGCTCCTCCGAGCCGGAACGCTCGCGGCAGCTCGGTAAAACGCTGGAGGCTCAGGGCCTGCTTTATCTTGATGCGCCGGTGTCTGGTGGCGTGAAAAAAGCGGTTACCGGTGAGTTGTCGATTCTGGTCGGCGGCGATGCCGCGGTGCTGGAAGTTTGCCAGCCGCTGTTGCAGGCGATGGGTAAAAGCATTTTACACATCGGCGCTGCTGGTGCGGGTCACGCGGCCAAGGCGCTGAATAATTATGTTTCGGCGGCCGGTCTTATCGCCACCGTCGAGGCGCTGCACATCGCTCAGCGGTTTGGGATTGAGCCTGCGGTAATGACCGACGTGCTCAATGCCTCAACCGGGCGCAGCAATACTTCCGAAAACAAGGTAAAACCGTTTATGTTGAGCGGCTCTTTCGGGTCGGGCTTTGCGCTGCAATTGATGAACAAAGACCTAAAGATTGCCCGCGCGCTGTCAACGGCGGTGGGTTATCCAATGAAGCTGGGTATTGCCTGCACAGATATTTGGGATCACGTCTCTCAGCACGCTACGCCAACCACCGATCACACTGAAATGTATCGATTTTTGGCGGATGAAAAATTTTCCGACAATCCAGAATAGTTGCTCCCGAGATTATGGCGGGGCCAAAACGCCCTTAATTTATCCTCTGCAAGCCACGGAGTTTGTTATGACTCACGCTGCCCAATTCTATATCGATGGCCAATGGGTTGATCCCGTCACGCCGTCGTGGTTTGAACTGATTGACCCTTCCACCGAGCGCGGTTTTGCCCGGCTGGCAATGGGCGATGCCGCCGACGTTGACCGCGCTGTCGCTGCTGCTCGCCGCGCGTTACCGGCGTTTTCTGCGACGACCTCGGCTGAACGTCTGGCGTTATTGCAGCGCATTGTGGAAATTTATCAGCGCCGTTATGAAGAGTTTGCGGAAACTATGCGCCTCGAAATGGGCTCACCGATTACTTTTTCCCGTCAGGGACAGGCATCGCGCGGTCCGGCACATCTTAATGCTCTGATTGAAGTGCTGAAAACTTTCGAATTTGAACACCAGCAGGGCACCACGCGCCTGCGCCTTGAGCCGGTGGGTGTCTGTGGGTTGATTACCCCGTGGAACTGGCCGGTGAATCAGATTGTAGTGAAAATCGCCCCTGCGCTGGCGGCCGGTTGCACCATGGTCCTGAAACCAAGCGAATATTCGCCGCTGACCGCGCTGCTGTTTACCGAGGTGCTGGAGGAAGCCGGGGTGCCGCCGGGAGTGTTTAACCTGGTCAACGGCGACGGACCCCGCGTCGGTGCGGCAATTGCTGCGCATCCGGATATCGACATGGTGTCGTTTACCGGTTCGACTCGTGCTGGTATCGAGGTGGCAAAAACCGCTGCCGAAACCGTTAAGCGCGTAGCGCAAGAATTGGGCGGTAAATCGGCCAATATCCTGCTCGACGATGTGAATCTGCAAGATGCGGTGACCCGCGCGGTAGCGGCCTGTTTCACCAATTCTGGCCAGTCCTGTTCCATTCCAACTCGCCTGCTGGTGCCGCGCCCGCTGCTACAGGATGCCGCCGAGATTGCCCGTAAAGCGGCGCTGACCTATCGCCTAGGTCCAACGGAAGATGCAAATACTCAGCTCGGCCCGTTGGTTAATCGCAATCAGTTTGCCCGCGTGCAGAAGCTGATTCAGCAAGGTATCGATGAAGGTGCAGAGCTGGTGGTTGGCGGCGTGGGGCTGCCCGACGGATTCAGTCAGGGTTATTACGTTAAACCGACAGTTTTCAGCGCGGTAACGCCTGAAATGACCATCGCCCAGGAGGAAATTTTTGGCCCGGTGCTGTCGATAATGCCCTACGACACAGAAGAGCAGGCTATCGCCATCGCCAACGGCACCGATTACGGTCTGGCGGCCTACGTGCAGTCTGCATCACAAGAAAGAGCAAGATCCGTGGCTCGCCAACTGCGCGCCGGTAACGTGCATCTGAACTATCCACCGGCCGACTTTCAGGCACCGTTCGGCGGTTATAAACGCTCGGGCAATGGGCGTGAATGGGGCGAGGCCGGATTACGGGAATATCTGGAAATCAAATCCATGGTTGGTTTTGGATTGTCTGACGATTAGCGCTGTGGCAAAAAAATTTGCCACAATTCATTGTCATACAATCATACATGTCAATCATGCCAGTGCGGCTAAAAGGAAAATATTATGGAAAACAATTCGAGCTTTGAGAAAGGTTTTGCCAATCGTAAAGAGGTACTGGGCGCGGGACACGTAGAAAAGTCCTGGTCCAACGCCGATGACTTCAATCGCCCAATGCAAAAACTGGTCACCGAATACTGCTGGGGCGATATCTGGGGCGACCCAACGCTGAGTTTCAAAACTCGCAGCATGCTGAATATCGCCATGCTGACGGCGATGAGTCAGCACCACGAGCTTGCGGTCCACGTTAAAGGAGCACTTAACAATGGGGTGAGCAAAGAAGAGATCCGTTCAGTGCTGATGCAGGCTGGGGTCTACTGCGGCGCGCCTCTGGCACTGGCGGCGTTTCGCGTTGCCAGTGAAGTGATTAAAACCTGGGACGAGGAAAAAGTTAAAGCCTGATATAACGGGCATCAATCCTTTTTTCTCTAACAATATTTTTAACGATATTTGTTTCAACAACATCTGTTTCGCCAGCACCAGCAGTCTGTTAGTGAGTCAATAACGTCAAGTCAGCAAACGTCTTACCTGCATTGCCTGCCCGTTGGGCTAACGCCTGGCGGTCCCCTACACACGCATCCATAAGAGATGCGGCAATAAAGAGACTGGAGACTGAAATGGAAACTCTGACCGCACAAGTCGGCGCACGTCAGGCCGAAAGTGAGCAATCCATTGATGTAAAAAGAAAGAGTGCGATTAAAGGCGCATTCTTTTCCGAATATATCGATATGTTTGATATCTACCTGCCGGTGGTCGCCCTGTCGCCGGTGCTGTTTTACTTCCAGCCGCCGAATTTATCGGCCGGTACAGAAACGATTTTAGCCTCACTGGTGTTTATCACCACGCTACTTGGCCGACCGCTGGGCGCGCTGCTGTTTGGCATCATGGCCGACAGCATTGGCCGCCGAAAAGCTTCGATCTATTCCGTCTCGGGATTCGGTGTGGTGACACTGCTGATAGCCTGTTTGCCGGGGTATCAAACTCTGGGGATCGGTGCCTACGTTTTACTGGTGCTACTGCGCTTTGTTGATGGGATTTTTCTCGGCGGCGGCTATACCGGAGCCATGCCGTTGGCCATCGAATATTCGAAAAAACACCAGCGCGGCTTTGTCGGCGGGCTGATTATCAGCGGATTCCCGGCGGCCTATATCAGCATCAACTTATTCACCATGCTGGTATTTTTCCTGTTTCCACTCAACGGAGTCAACTCGCCCTACGCTCAGTGGGGTTGGCGCGTGCCGTTTGTCATTGGTGGCGTGATGGCGGCATTTTTAGCCTTCTATTACATCTTCAAAGTTAAAGAATCAGAAATCTGGCAAAGCGAAGTGGGCGGCGAGAAACGTGAAAAACTGGCGTTGACCGAGCTACTGCGCGGCAAAAGCGGGCGTAATTTACTCCAGGTATTGCTAATGATGAGCGGCTTCTGGCTGACACAAAATATCATCACTATCTATCTGCCTACCGGTTTGCTGGTACACACCCTGCATCTCAGTGGTCTGCAAATGACCTCGACGCTGCTGGTCACCTACTGCGTGCTTTTTTTCAGCTACATCGGTTCGGGAATGCTGGGTCAGAAATTTGGCCGTCGCCGTTTCTTCCTGATTGCCGGGCCGCTGATCGTGGTACTGGGTTCCGCGCTGCTCTACGTGCTGACTTCAGTGCCGGGGCTGTCGCTTGGCTCCATCATGCTGCTGGTCGCGGTATTGGCAGTGCTGGTGACCTCGCCGTGGGGCGTCATTATTACCTACATCAATGAGCGATTTGTTACTGACGTACGCGCCACCGGCTTCGGCATGGGCTTTAGCCTGTCGGTGATTATCCCCTCGTTTTATGCCTTCTACATGGACTGGCTAAGCGCGTTAATGCCGCTGGCGTTGACCTCAGTCGTGCTGTTGGCGCTGGGCGGGATTATTGGAACCGTCGGGGCCTATATGGGTCCAGAAACTAAAGATGTCGATTTCTAACGCTTTTTTGGAGAACAACCTGATGAACACCGATCGGATTGGATTTATTGGTTTAGGAAATATGGGCGGTCGCATGACGCGCTGCCTGGTTGACGCCGGAATAACTGTGCTGGGTTTTGACCCGGTAAGCAGCCGCGCCGCCGCTGCCGGAGCCAACGCAGCGGCTTCAACGGCTGACGTGATGGGTTTCGCCGACGTGATAATGCTCTCACTGCCGGACAGCAAAGTGGTGGAGTCGGTGGTCGAGGGCGATAACGGCCTGCTGGCAAACTGTCGCAAAGGCCAGACGGTGATTGATCTCAGCACCGCTGCTGCCAGTTCGACTATTCGCCTGCACGGCCTGTTTGCCGCCAAAGGTGTTGCCTATATTGATGCCGGTATTTCCGGCGGCGCGGCGGCGGCCGAAAAAGGCACTTTAACGCTGATGGTTGGCGGCGAAGAGTCTGCGATTAACGCGATAGCCTGGGCGTTTAAACCGATCGCCGCCAAGGTGATTACCATGGGCGAAAGTGGCAGCGGCCACACCACCAAGTTGCTGAATAATTTCCTGAACGCGGTCAGTCTGGCCGCCACCGCCGAGGTGATGGTGGCGGGTAAAAAGGCTGGATTGGACTTGCACCGCCTGCTCGACGTGCTTAACAGCAGCAGCGGTGTAAATTTCGCCACTCTGAATCGTTTCCCGAAAATTGTCGACGGCGATTATCTCGAAGGCGGCCTGAGCGGCAAGCTGATGACCAAAGACGTGGCGCTGTATGTCGATCGCGTGCGCGAACTGGGAGTGGTGTCGCTCAATGCCTCAGGTCCGCTGGCCAGCTTTGGCCTCGCGACTTCTTTGGGCTATGGTGACGTGATAAGCAATCGGGTGGTGGACGCGATTGGCGACGTATCCGGCGGTATTCGCCTGCACAGTAAATCTCAATAAAGGAGACAGACGATGAAAGTATTTCATGGCAGAGATAAAGGCGTGATTTCAGAACAGCGCAGCAGCACCTTTAGCGGCGAAGTGTGGGGCGATCCGGTGATGCCAACCACCGACAATGTCACCATCAATAACGTCTTCTTCGCCCCCGGCGGCCGCACTTATTGGCATACCCATCAGCAGGGGCAAATCTTGCAGGTGATCTCCGGCAGCGGTTGGGTCTGTGTTGACGGCGAGCAGCCGCAGGCGATTCGCGCGGGCGATACGGTGTGGATACCGGCAGACGAACGCCACTGGCACGGTGCCGGGAAAGACAGTTTTATGCTGCATACCGCCACCTCATTAGGTAAGACCGATTGGCAGGAAGAAGTGGCGGAAGACGTGTACCAGCAGGCGGTGCGCTAAGCGCCGTGACCGATTTTCTGACGGCAGCCGGTGTTGACAGTGGCTGTCGCGCATGGAGAAACCAGCATCATGAATCTTACCGACCAACAGCAAACCGTAAAAGCGGCGTTTATCCGCCAGCATCAATTCTGGGACGCGCAGTGGGAAAGCCTGCTGCGTCAGGACGTAGATTTTGTCGAAGGCTATCTTAAATTTTCCGCCGTACCGTGGAAGAAAAATCATCTGGAAAACAAAGTTAAGGCATTTATAGCTCTCAGCGCCAGCGTTGCTTCTACTCATCTTTATCAGCCTGGCATCGCTCAACATCTGCGGGCTGCAGTGGCGTTTGGCGCGACGCAGCAGGAGCTTGTCGAAGTGTTGGAGCTCACCAGCACGCTGGGCATTCACGCCTCCAACGTTGGCGTTCCGCTGCTGCTTGAGGTGCTGGAAGAAGAAGGGCTGCGCAATGGCCCAGAGCCGCTGGACGAGCAGCGCGAGACCTTGAAGCAGGCGTTTATCAAGAATCGGGGTTACTGGCATGCATCATGGGACGGTTTGCTGGAGCTGGACCCGGATCTCTTTGATGCCTATATTGAATTTTCATCTGTGCCGTGGCGTACCGGCGTGCTGGAGCCAAAAATCAAAGAGCTGATTTACTGTGCTTTCGACGCCTCGGCGACACATTTATACAAGCAGGGTCTCAAGCTGCATATGCGCAACGCAATCAATTACGGCGCAACCAGGGAGGAGATTATGGAGGTGCTGGAGATTGTTAGCGTAATCGGCATTCACGGTGCGCTGGTGGCTGCGCCGATGGTCGAGCAGGCCTTGGCGCAGGCCAGCTTGTCGCACGCTTCCTGAGCCGGCTTTAGCCTAAAAGATAAGCGTCGCTTTTCATTAATCGGGCCGCTATGATGACAGTAACTTTTATTTGTCGGACAGGAATACAATCATGTCTTCTGATATCGGCCTGGTGCGGCCTGAAACGCTGCGTTTTCAGGTGGAAAATGCATTACGACAAGCGATTATCAACGGGCGTTTTGCCCCCGGCGAGCGGCTGATCGAGCGCGAACTCTGTGAAACGCTGGGCGTTAGTCGTACCTCGATTCGCGAAGCGCTGCGCAAGCTGGAGGCTGAAAAGCTGGTGGATATCGTGCCGCATAAAGGGCCAATCGTTGCCAGTATTTCTATTAAAGAAGCCGCCGATCTCTATGCGCTACGCGGATTGCTGGAGGGTTTTGTCGCCCGCGAGTTCTCGCAGACTGCCAGCGAAGCTGATATTGCCAAGTTTGCTGCCTCGGCTGCTGAACTGCGCAAAGCCGGAGAGGCGCAGGATCAGGCCGGAGTGTTGCAGGCCAAGAATGCGCTTTACGGCATTATGTTGGAACGCTGTGGCAATGAGCTGGTGCGTGAAGCCTTGACCAGCCTGCATTCGCGGGTCAACTTACTGCGTGCGACCTCACTGATGCACCCTGATCGCCTGCCGCACAGTCTGGAGGAAATTGATTCGCTGTTACAGGCAATTAAAGCCCGTGACGGCGATGCGGCAGAGAAAGCGGCCAGACTGCACGTCACTAATGCGCAGAAAGTGGCGTTGGAAATGCTGAGTAAAACGGCTTAACTTACTGAAATTAATCAGCACGATAAAGTATTTTGCGGTGTAAAACGGTGTCTGCCGGTAAAGTATTTTTTAGATAAATAGATAAATAGATAAATAGATAAATAGATAAATAGATAAATAGATAAAAGGCGAGCGCGAACTCCTTAACAGCGGAGACGCAGCTCGCCTTTTTCGTTCTCGGGCAGGGTTATTGAGTCGCTTTGGCCCCTATTTTTGAGAACAGCCCACAAAGCAGCGCCGCGACCAGTAATGACGGAATAGTCGCGCCGAGATTTGGGTAAAACTGTGCAATCAGATGATAGGTCGCAATCCCTAAAATCCACGCAATCAGCGCGCGCCAATCCAGGCTTTTCTCCGCGGGCTGGCGATGACGCAGCACAAAGTAGCTCATCAATACCACGCCAAACAGCGGCGCAAACACTGAGCCAATCAGCAGCAGGAAATTCTCGTAGCGGTCGAGTGGAATACCCCAGGCAATCAGCGTACAAATTAAACCAATTGCCCAGCTGAGTTTGCCGATGTTAAGCGGCAACAGGGTTCCGGTAGACAGCGCGGCAGAGTGGATGTCGGCGAAGGTGTTTTCGTGTTCGTCGACCAGAATCAACAGCAGTGGAATACCCAGCGCGACGCCAGACAGCGCCAGCAGCAGCGCGTTGCTGTCCTGCGAGCTGACAAAGGCCAGAGTGTAAGCCGCGCCCAGCGCCATCATCCACAGGCTGCCGAGGAAGAAACCACAGGCAGTGCCGAAGAAATTCTGCCGGGTGGATTTGCCAAAGCGAGTGTAATCCGAAACCAGCGGCAGCCACGATAGCGCCATCGACACCACAATGTCGCAGGCCAGTGCGAACGGCATGCTGCCATCTCCGGCTTTGTGCCACAGCGTGCTTAACGAGGCGTGTTGCAGCAAGTTGATGCTTAACCAGCTACAACTGGCGATCAGCAGCCAAATACCCCAGCGGCGCAGCACCACGCGGATAAACGCCAGCGGGCCACATACTGCCAGCAGCGTAGCGACGAAGCCGAAAATCCAGGTCCACAGAGTGGGATTAGCCCAGAAACTCCCCGCGCCCCACGCCTGTTTAGCCAGCAGACTGGCGGCGTCGCGCATCACCACAATCTCGAAAGCGCCCCAGCCAATCAGCTGCAAAATATTGCACAGCGCGGGCAGGGCGATACCTTTTTTACCCAGACTTAACGTTAACGAGGACATCGACGACATCCCGGTTTGCCCGCCGATCACCCCAACCAGCGCCAGCAGAATCACGCCAACCAGCGTGCCGGTGAAAATTGCCAGCAGAGAACCGGCCATGCCCAGCCCCGGCGCTAAAATCGCACCGGCCTGAAGCACCATCAAGCCCATTCCCAGTGAGAACCAGAGCGAGAACAGATCGCGCCAACCCAGCACCCTTGTCTTGGCGGTGACAGGCTGTGCCGGAGTATAAATACTATTGTTTTTCATGTGGTTAATATCATCAGCAAGCAGAGCGCTTTTTATACCACACTTAGCGCATCAGCGTGATGGCGAGCGCACTTTTTAGACTGGGTTTTACTTTTGCTGCGGACTAAGGCCGTTTGAGAGTAGCGCAACCACGTGCTGTGCCAACTGCTCGGTATTCGGGTGATCACCGGTTGATGATTTATAAACGCGGGACGAGGCGATAGGTAAAAAAGTCAGGCCAAACAGCGAGATAAAAATTAGCTCGGGGTTAAGCCCGGCATTGAGTTTGCCTTCTTGCTGCCAGCGCGCCAGACTGCGCATTGATTCATCTCGCTGCCCGCTGCCATAGCGTTGCTCCATCCGCGTTTTGAGCATGCCGCTTTCGCTGATGATTTCACGTACCCACAGCGCGGCAAACCATTCGTGCTCGACGGAAATATCAATAAACTGTTTAGCCAGCCGAGTCAGTGCGATAACCGGATCGTTGGCCGAGTCCTGAAACAGAGTACTGAACGAGGCGCGAATCGGCAGAAAACGCTCTTCAATCAGCACATCGAGCAGCTGTTCGCGGGTATTGAAATAATAGTGCAGCATGGCGGGCGTGACGCCGGCCTCGCGGGCAATTGCGGTCAATGGGGTATCGGCAATCCCTTGGCGTGCAAACATCGCCAATGCCGTCTCCAGCAAGAGGTGACGGCGTTCCGCACCTTTTGCCACACCGGAAGGGCGTCCTGGTCGACGCGACAAACTCTTTGAATCTTCAGATAATTTTCCCTGCAAATCACCGGGTTTTTCAGATTTTTTACTTTTCATTTTTTTAACAGACCCATTGACCATTGGTGAAGTTAACTCCTATATTAATTACCTTGTTAATTAATTTCAAGGTCGGTCAAGTTTATCTATGACAACCCAAAATATTTCGCACGGCGCAGAGAAAGAACAGGTCGCAGCCAAGGCTCCTTCAATTCGATTGCTGTTCTCGGCGCTGCTGCTGGTCATGCTGCTTGCGGCGCTGGACCAGACCATTGTTTCCACCGCCCTCCCTACCATCGTAGGCGAGCTGGGCGGCCTTGAAAAGCTTTCCTGGGTGGTGACGGCGTATATGCTGTCGTCCACGGTGGTAGTGCCGCTGTACGGCAAGTTCGGCGATCTTTTTGGTCGCAAACGGGTGCTGCAAGTTTCGATTGTGATTTTCCTGGTGGGTTCCGCGCTGTGTGGTCTGGCGCAGAACATGACTGAGCTTATCCTGATGCGTGCTCTGCAAGGCCTGGGCGGCGGTGGACTTATGGTCATTAGCATGGCGGCGATTGCCGACGTGATCCCGCCTGCCGATCGTGGCCGTTATCAGGGATTGTTCGGCGGCGTCTTTGGGCTGGCGACGGTGGTTGGGCCGCTCATTGGCGGATTTTTGGTGCAGCATTTTTCATGGCGCTGGATTTTCTATATCAATCTGCCGCTGGGGGTGTTTGCTTTGCTGGTGATCGGCGTGGTATTTCAGCCGCACGTAGCAAAAATTCGCCGTGAAATTGACTATCTTGGCGCAATTTATCTGGCCGCAGCGCTGACCGGTATTATTCTGTTTACCAGCGAGGGCGGTACGGTGATGCCGTGGGATTCCGGCCAGCTGTGGTGCATTCTGGCTTTTGGCCTGGTATGTCTGGGCGGGTTTATTTATGAAGAGCGGCTGGCTATCGAGCCGATCATTCCGCTGGGGCTGTTTCGTCAGCGCACCTTTGTGCTGAGCTGTCTGATTGGTTTTATTATCGGCATGGCGCTGTTGGGATCGGTGACCTTCCTGCCGCTGTATTTGCAGGTGGTGAAGGGCTCGACGCCGTCGCAGGCGGGGATGCAGCTGCTGCCATTAATGGGCTGCCTGCTGCTAACCTCGATAGCCAGCGGGCGCATTATCAGCAAGATAGGCAAGTATCGGCTGTTCCCAATTGGCGGGACGTTTCTGGCAATGATTGCGATGCTGCTTTTAGGGGTTAAGCTCAGCAACAGCACACCGTTGCACATCTTGTATGGCTATATCGCTCTGCTGGGCGCGGGTCTTGGCATGGTGATGCAGGTGCTGGTGTTGGCGGCGCAAAACAGCGTTGAACCGCAAATGATCGGTGTCGCGACGTCGAGCACCACTTTGTTCCGCTCTATCGGCAGCTCGATTGGCGTGGCGGCGTTCGGGGCTATTTTCACACAATCGTTGCAGAGCCGTTTGCTGGCGACGATACCAGAAGGCACGGTATTGCCGCGCGCGTTGAGTGCCGAAAGTATTCACCAGTTGCCCGACACTATCCGGCTTACCTATCTTGAGGCGTTTGGCGGCGCGATTCACAACGTTTATCAGATTGCCGCCTGCGTGATGGCACTGGCTTTCCTGCTGGCGTTATTGATTAAAGACAACCCGCTGCGCAAGTAGCGGGTCACCATTGCCTCAATATTCCCTCTCAAACATCGGGCAAAATGCACTAAGCTTTGTATTCTAATTTGATAACAACAGGATATGAGGGGCGCGTATGTTGTTCCGTCGTTTTGAACGGATTATTGATGTGTTTAAAGAGCAGCCCCGCGAGGAGGCTCCCGGTACCGTTTGGCCGTTCTACTTTTACTATCTACGGCAAGTGTGGCCGAGTTTTCTGGCCCTGTTGATCGTCGGTTTGATTGCCTCGCTGATTGAAGTTTCGCTGTTCAGCTATCTTTCCACCATTATTGACCTGACACGCACGACGCCTGCGGCCAGTTTCTTTAGTGTTCACGCCCCGGAATTGCTGTGGATGGCGGTGGTGGCGCTGGTGATGCGGCCAATATTTATCGGCTTGCACGATTTGCTGGTCCATCAAACTATCAGCCCCGGCATGACCAGCCTGATCCGCTGGCAAAATCATAATTACGTGCTGCGCCAGAGCCTGACTTTTTTCCAGAACGATTTTGCCGGACGCGTTGCTCAGCGCATCATGCAAACCGGCAATTCGCTGCGTGATTCTGCGGTGCAGGCGGTCGATGCCATCTGGCACGTGGTGATTTATGCAGTCAGTGCGCTGGTGCTGTTTGCCGAAGCCGACTGGCATTTAATGATCCCGCTAATCGTCTGGATCGTGCTTTACGCCCTCAGCCTGTGCTATTTCGTGCCGCGGGTAAAAGCCCGTTCGGTGGAGCAGTCCGAGGCGCGTTCCAAGCTGATGGGCACCATCGTTGATGGTTACACCAATATCACCACCCTTAAACTGTTTGCGCATACCGATCTCGAGCAGCGCCACGCCCGAGACGCGATTAACGAGCAGACTGAAAAAATGCAGCTGGCCGGCCGCCTGGTGACCAGCATGGATGTGACGATCACCACGCTCAACGGCCTGTTGATTGTCTGCACCACCGGTCTGGCGCTGTGGCTGTGGACACAGTCATTAATCAGCGTCGGGGCAATCGCGCTGGCGACCGGTTTGGTTATTCGTATCGTCAATATGTCGGGCTGGATCATGTGGGTGGTGAACGGCATTTTCGAAAATATCGGCACCGTGCAGGATGGTCTGGAAACTATTGCCCAGCCGATCAGCGTGACCGACCAGCCGCAGGCACCGCGTTTGCAGGTGAGTAAAGGTGAGATCTGCTTTGATCGGGTCGATTTTAACTATGGCAAAAGCCGCAGTGTGATTAACGGCTTCGATTTGACCATTCGCCCAGGGGAGAAGATTGGCCTGATAGGGCCGTCGGGCGCGGGTAAATCCACGCTGGTCAACCTGTTGTTGAGGTTGTATGACCTCGACGGTGGCCGCATTCTGATTGATAGTCAGGATATCTCGCAGGTCACGCAGGAGAGCCTGCGCGCGCAAATCGGCATGATTACGCAGGACACTTCGCTGCTGCATCGTTCGATTCGCGATAACCTTTTGTACGGGCGGCCAAACGCCACAGAAGAAGAGCTGACCAACGCGATTCGTCAGGCGCGCGCCGACGAGTTTATTCCGCTGCTTTCTGATTCGCAGGGCAGAACGGGTCTGGATGCGCACGTCGGCGAGCGCGGGGTGAAACTTTCGGGCGGCCAGCGTCAGCGTATTGCCATTGCCCGCGTGCTGCTGAAAAACGCGCCTGTCCTGATCATGGATGAAGCCACCTCGGCGCTGGATTCCGAGGTCGAGGCGGCCATTCAGGAGAGCCTGGAAACGCTGATGACCCATAAAACGGTGATCGCCATTGCGCACCGCCTGTCGACTATCGCCAAGATGGACCGGCTGGTGGTGCTGGATCAGGGGAAAATCGTCGAGATTGGCAGCCACGGCGAGCTGCTGGCGCAAAACGGGCTTTATGCTAGGCTGTGGCAGCATCAGACCGGCGGTTTTGTCGGTATGCATTAATCAGCAAAAGTCAGGGCTGTTCCTGACGATAAGGCAGCGCGTCGCGGGCTTCGTCAGCCCAGGCGCGCACGCCTTCCCGCTCTTGCATTAAATACTCTTCAACCGCGCTGCGAAGCCCCGGATGGCGTAAATAGTGCCAGGAATGAGTCAAAACCGGCTCGAATCCACGGATCAGTTTGTGTTCTCCCTGTGCCCCGGCGTCAAAACGTGCCAGCCCTTTTGCAATCGCGTAATCCATCCCCTGATAAAAACAGGTCTCGAAATGCAGTCGGTCAAACTCGGCCAGGCAGCCCCAATAGCGGCCATAAAAAGTGTCGCCACTGACCAGACTCAGCGCCATCGCCACCGGTTTGCCCTGCTGTTCGGCCATCACTACCTGAATCACTTCCGGCATGCGCTCGGCCAGCAGGCTGAAAAAATCGCGGGTCAGGTAAGGCTCACGACCGCGCACGTAATAAGTGTTGGCATAGCAAGCGTAGATAAAATCCCACTGTACTTCAGTGATTTGTGCGCCTTCAAACCATTGAAATTCAATTCCTTGCGCAACAACTTGTTCGCGTTCCTTGCGCATCTGCTTGCGTTTGCGCGAGGTCAGCGTGTCGAG
Source organism: Rouxiella sp. WC2420 (assembly GCF_041200025.1). Lineage (NCBI taxonomy): Bacteria > Pseudomonadati > Pseudomonadota > Gammaproteobacteria > Enterobacterales > Yersiniaceae > Rouxiella > Rouxiella sp. WC2420. The sequence continues at coordinate 190,604 of NZ_CP165628.1, forward strand.
AAAATCCTGAAAATCGCGATAGCCGCGATTGTGCCAGTGATACTGACAGCCCAGCCGATGCAGCCAGCCTGACGCTTCGCCAATCAGCTGATTATCACGCGAGTCGGTAAAGTTGATATGCGCGCTGGAAAGGCCGCGCTGCTCGAGGAAATCGGGGATCTGTTGCAATAATTTTTGTGCCGCTTCGGGCGAGCCGAGCAATCGTCTGCCGCCGACCGGACTAAAAGGTGCCGCGCCGAGCCATTTCGGATAGTAAGGAATTCGCGCCCGATAACAGGCATCGGCCCAGCCGTGGTCAAAAACGTATTCACCGGACGAATTGGATTTGCGGTAACCGGCGATGGCGGCCAGGGTTTTCCCGCCCTCTTGCCACAGCAAATGTTCGCCTTGCCAACCAGATTTTGGGCCGAGCGAGCCGCTGTCTCCCAAAGCAATCAGAAACGCGTGGCGCAGAAAGGGCTGTCCGGCAGGAACTAACGCATCCCACTGTTCGGCTGAAAGTTCGCCGAGATGCGTAAGGGAGATTAACGACATATTTTTTCCCCGAAGAATTACAGCAATAGCCTTAGAGCATCGAATTCTGGCGGGGATACGTCAACCCCTTTTTTGTATGGGAGAATGGGCGATAAAAGGTCATGGGCAAGTGAGTGTGGCAGTCAGGTTTGACTGGTATTTTCCTGCCTTGGCTGATTTGCCGACGTATAAAGTCAAAGGAATATCGCCACGACGCGGGTCGGTTTGCCATGAGTTATTAGCGGAGACAAACTCTGAAGGTGCATTGACATTCATGTCTTCAGAATCATTCATCAGCAAATGGCCGTTTTTCATTGAAGACGAGGTGATTGCGACACTGCCGTTGCCCTTGTATTTAATTCTTTGTAAATAGCTACGGCCTGGCGAGACGCTGCCAAATGCAATAATATCAGGCGTTAGTTCGGCAGAGCATATTTCTGGTGAGGGTAGAGTAACCGTTTTAGCAAAGATGCTTTTTCTATCATTTTCATGTCCCTTGAAAATCATCGAGACATCCAGGGATAAATATTGCGGAAATTTGCAATTATTAACAATATCCCCTGTGAGTTTAATACGATATTGTACACGCTCATTGGGTATTTGAGGACTGTTCCAATGACTATTCTCGGGTCCAAAATTTCTTATATACTGATTTTTGAAATTCCCTGGGCTATTCCAGTATAAAATGACGTTTTTTAATGAAATGCAATCTTCACGTACAGACAATTTATTTAAGAAGTATTTGTAATCCCCCGTTATAATTAGGCTGGATAGGGTTTCTTCCTCATTTATTTTAGTTGTACTTGTTCCGCCAATAAACATCTCGGCAGCCAGTGTCTGAGATATAAATATTAAATTTGTGGAAATTAAAAATAAGATAAAAAACTTGATAGTATGGTTGCCATTAAGTGCAATAAATTTCATTGTAAATATATCCTTATATTTTGTTAGCAACGCAGATATGAACTAACGCACCTCACTCCCTGGCTGAGAGTGCGCCGAGATGCGTAATGGAGAATGGGCAATGAAAGGTCAAGGACAACTTAGTGTGGCGTTAAGAAGAGAGTGGTATGTACCAGGTTTTGCGTTTTTAGACACTTTCAATGTGAGTGGTAAATCATCTTGATAGGGAATAGAAGCTGATGTGTAGTTCCATTGGTTTGCACTAAAGTGTGCGCTGTCGGTAGTCACTGTGAGTTGATCGGAACCTCCAAGTTGCAAAACTCCCCCAGAAATTAAATCACGAGAAGTTATTTGAAGATATCCGCCAGCGCTGGGGGTATTATTCAAAATGCTCAGTGTCTGAGTTGCGGTTCCCCCTGGAGAGATTTTACCGAAGTCAATATTGGAAGGAACATTCATCCAGCATTTTTTCGCGCTATCTAAATGAATATCCATGGCTTTCCAGGCTATAAATGTCTGTACACCCGTCTCAGCATCCTGGCTTTGCACCCATACTCTAAGTTCTATATCCTCGTCAGACTTGCAGTCATTAACTATTACTCCTTGGAGTGTACCTCCGTAAAATTCCGTGAGAGAGGAAAGGTCATGCTTTGGAGTCAATTTGTAAGCATACCTGTTTTAGTTCCACGCACTTTTTGAGAGTTCCGGTTTTTCAGCTATCAGCCGGTATTCTTCCGGCGTCAGGTTATTCAGGGATTCATGAGGCCGCTCGCTGTTGTATTCCGTCAGCCAGCGCTCTGTGATTTCCCGTGCTTCATTCAGCGTTCTGAACAGATAAAAATCCAGTATTTCGGTCCGGTACGTTCGGTTAAACCTTTCTATAAACGCGTTCTGTGTTGGCTTACCCGGCTTGATAAATTCCAGCATCACGCCATGCTCTTCGGCCCATTGCGCCAGAGCCAGTGATATCAGTTCCGGTCCGTTATCCATTCGCATCTTCAGCGGATATCCACGATTTGCCGCTATCCTGTCCAGCACCCGCACGACACGCTGTGCCGGGATATTCAGGTCAATTTCGATAGCCAGAGCTTCACGGTTAAAATCATCGACGACATTGAAAGTCCGAAAACGTCGGCCACATGTCAGCGCGTCGTGCATAAAATCGATGGACCAGCTTTGATTGAGCGCTTCCGGCGTTGCCAGCGGAGCCGGATTGCGCACCGGCAGGCGTTGTTTACCCTTGCGACGAAAATTCAGTTTTAACAGACAGTAAATCCGGTGTACCCGCTTGTGATTCCAGACGTGCCCCTGCCTGCGAAGCACCTGAAAAAGCTTCTTAAATCCGTAGCGAGGGTAGCGTTCAGCCGCCTCAGTCAGGCTCTGGATCACTGCTTCATCACGTCGTGTATCCGGTTGATAACGAAACACCGTCCTGCTCAGCGATAACGTCCTGCATGCCTGGCGTAAGCTCATCGAAAACTGCGCGGTCAGATAGTTGACGAGCTCACGCTTTACCGCTGGTTTTAAAGCTTTTTTTCGATGACGTCTTTCAGCGCCCGGCATTCCAGACTCAGATCGGCAAACATCTGCTTCAGACGACGATTCTCGTCTTCAAGATCTTTGATCTTTTTGATATCAGCGGCTTCCATCCCGCCATATTTCGCCTTCCAGTTGTAATAGCTGGCTTCTGAAATAGCGGCCTCGCGGCAGACATCTTTGACGGTTCGTCCGGCTTCGACAGACTTAAGAACGGCGATGATCTGGTGTTCGGTGAATCGAATCTTACGCATGGCGATCTCCTCAGGGGACATAATCAGTATGCCGGAAGATCTCTAAAAGTGAATGGTTCGGTTAAGAGGGATGCTTACAAATTGACTAAAGTCACTAATTCTATCTGTATTAAAATTTTCATTGACCCATACGATATTAGCGTTCTTGAGTTTTATGCAATTTTTCAGACGAGTAAAACTCTCTTGAAAGTTTGGATCAGACCCCGCGTTGACTACTTCAGCATGCATCTGAAAAGTAACTACTCTTGGCATGTTAGGCGTTTCCACACCGTGCGGGATAGTCATGTCATTGTTCAAAGCACTTTGTTGAATGTCATGGGTCGGTGTTGCGATTGCAGGGCTGCAAATCCCTAATAAAGCCAAGCTCATTAATGTCAATTTAATAAGATGTTTTAAATTTTTAATAATCTTTTTTTTAATTATCATGGGGGGATTACCCTTACCTTTATTAATTTTTCAGGGCTCAATGACTGAACCCTGAGTGTAAAAATTAGATGTGTTTAGTTGCTAAAAATTGATTTAATTATAAGTAACTGTGAAGGTAATAGGTGCTTCGATTTTACCTGGGGTGACAGTAGCCGATGTAGAGATTAATTTTGCGTTAAATTTAAGCGATTGGCTTTCAGTCTTGGCAAGAGTGTAATCAGCTTTGCTTTTAGGAATTATTTTTGCAAGAGGTGTTCCCCCTTCGATAACGACAGCCACACCTGAAGCACCGTTTTTGAACGTGTTTTTAAAAGCGGTTGCATCAACAGGATCAACTTCTCCGTCGACATTGACATGAGCAGTTTTAACTGCAGTACCGCAATCGTGCAACTCCAATGAAAATTCTTTTGCACCTAAGTCCTTCCCAGCTTTTTTTCCAAAGGCGGCGCTGCTGTAACTGCCTAATGGTAAAGTGTTATCGGGTGAAGTTAACTGACAGGTACTTTCACTGACCTCGGCGCTAACGGTGATTGCGGCTATATTACCCGCCGCTTGAGCGCCCCAGCAGGTTGCTAATAAAGCTGCGGTGGCAACGCTTAATACAGAGGTTTTTTTGATGTTAAATGACATGTGTAGATTTCTCATTGATTGAGTGAAAAGCAGCCGGTCATCCGGCTACGTAGGTAAAATAGGTTCGAGTTAACGGCACACCGCCTGAGCGCGGGCCATCGACTGCTGCAGGGCATTTTCCGGCAGGGCGTATTTCGCAATGCAGCGCTGGTTGGCAGCTTCGCCCCACTGGGCGTTGAGGGTGCCGGTCAAGGCAAGGCCGGTGAGATAAACCACGCCATCGTCGCCCACCAGACTGACGCTATCGGCGCTGGAAATCGTGCTGCCAAACGGCAACGGCTGGCCGTTATAAGTGAGGGTCATCAGAGTGCGAATGCCGGTGCGAGCCTTGAAATCAGCGCGAACGATTGCGCCCTCGGTGGGCACCACGTTAGCGACCACGTTGTCGAGATCGGTATGGTCATCCAGCTGGTTTATATCCAGCGCCACGCGGTTTTCGCGATAATCACTGGCGTAAGGCACCACGGTGTAACCACGCCAGTCGGTATGCAGACCCGTGCCGTTTTCAATGCCAATGCCGTTTGCACCCGGTGCGGCGACCAGTACATTGGTGCGGCCTAAATATTGCCCGAAAGTCAGTCCATTGCGATGCAACACCGCGCCGCCGGAGAGGCCGTAACTTATCTGTCGATGGTCGCGGCCGTAACTGTAACCGGTGCTGGCATCGCCATAAGTCCCGCTGTAATCCAGCCCGGCATTGCCGCTATTGCCGCCGTGGCGGTCATACCCCTGCGACACATTCCAGCTGAGATTATTCTCCTCCAGCGCATTGCCGCTAAGCCCCGCCTGATGGGTGAAGCTGCCGTCACTGTTACGGTTTGTGTTGAAGTTGGCCCACATTGGGTGATGTTGCGAGGTGCTGTCGCCGTGCGGCAGCCAGGCATCCAACGGCACTGACATTGAAAGGAACACCGTTTTATCCGCATCCGGCTGACCACTGGTGCGGTTATAACTCACTGAAAGGCTATAGCTTACCTGGCCGAAAGTGCTGCTAAAGCCACCTCGCAGGGCACGGGTCGCGGCGGATTTGTTCCAGTAAGTCTGGTGGGTCGCAGTAATATATATCGAGCCAAAATCCCCTAGTGTCTGTGAGATATTGGCCTCAAGACTGGCGCGTCGGCTGTTGTAAAGGTTGTAATAGTCGCTATAAGGGCGTTTAACCGGCAGGCCGTCGAGACCCACGCGATCATAGTCGTAGCGCCAGCCGGACATGGCTTTCAGCGCAGTTTCATCGAGCGTGTGAAAGCCTTGAGTGGAATAGCGGTAACCGGCCAGTTGCAGCGTGGTGCCAGTAGAAACCAGCGATCGGCCATAGAGGAAACGCACCGATTGGCCCTGATGCTTACTGCCATCAATGAGAGTACTGTTGGCCTGAGTGACGTCGGCGGAAATTGCGCCCCAGTCGCCCATATTCATGCCCGCACCTACAGCGGCGGCCTGATAACGCTCTGCCAGCTGCACGCCGCCATAGACAGTCATGTTGTGCGGCAGCCCCCACAGTAGTGTGGCCTGAGCAAAGTCAGGGCTTAAGTAACGATCGCTGCTGTTGTGATAGCGCCCGGCAGTGAGGGTATAGCGCAAATGGCCGTCACGCTGGAGCATCGGCACCGAGGAATAAGGCACTAAAAAATGATTGATGCTACCGTCGGCTTCGGTCACTGTGACATCAAGATCGCCACCTGAAGACATTGAATACAGGTCATTGATATCAAAGGCCCCTGGCGCAACAAAGGTCTGATAAATAATATTACCGTTCTGGCGGATCTCGACCCGGGCATTGCTGCGCGCGACGCCTTTGACTGACGGGGCAAATCCGCGCTGAGTGTCAGGATACATGTCGTCATTACTCGCAAGCCTGACGCCGCGAAAAGACAATGAATTAAATACATCGCTGCCAGTAAAGCTATCCCCCAAGGTCAGTTCGCTGCGTAGGGGGATAATCGTGCGTTGAGCATAGGTATCAAGGTGCTGCCAGCGGCTGCTGTTACCGAGGCGGCTTTGGTAACCGGTCCAGTTACTGTTGTCACGCAGTCGCCAGGCTCCAAGGTTTAAGCCGCTGTTAAGGCTCAAATAATTGCTGCTGCTATTACCGTAGCGGCCGTGATTGGTGCTGCCATTAAAGCGATAACTTAGCAGTGCAGCATTGACGCCTTCATCCCAGCGTTCAGGCGGGATCCAACCTTGCGGCAGATTTTTCATCGCTGCCTGCGGAATGCTGATGTCCAAACGCATCTTCTGAAAGTCGAACGCGGTGAACGCCTGTGGAATATAGGCTCCTGGTGTTACACAAGAGTCCTGAGGTAAGGCTTCAAGCGCGGGGAATAAGGGGGTATTGACCTTGAGCAGCTCAAGATCTGCTTTGGTCAGACAGGCCATTAATCCCGTATTATCATGAGGCAACGGCGGCGAAAAATGCTGCAGCACATCGACAGTGGGTAAAGAGACAAAACGCATTTTGCGGGTCGATGCCTGGTTGCCGTTGAGAAAAATATCCACCTGATAAACACCGGGCAGCTGGGCACCGGGCTGTTCGAATCGCGTCAGGTCAGCCACTGGTTGAGCATTATTCGCATCCAACATGGCGGGATCGAAATAAAGTCCGGCGTTAGCGCGGGTTGAAAAAAGTGTCAGTAAGAAAAGAGCCAGGGGTCTTATACTCAGAAACCTTTTAGGCATTACGGATAAATTTTTTCTACCTAAGTGTGGGTATGATTTATTCATGTGCTGCTATTTTCTTTTATATTATATGGAAACAGGCGTCTCTTCCTTATTAAGGGAATAGGCCGCTAGTCGGGTAAAGTTAATTAAATTTAAATAATAAATATCTTAATTATTGATCAATTTTTTTGTTAATGATGTCGGTGTTGCCACCAAAATCATTAATTGTTCGATAGGTTATTTGTTGGGCGTTACCAGCAGGCAGAGCCAGTGTGGCCTGTTCTTTTGGTGCAACCATGATCCCTGGAATATCTTTATTATCGTATTTCATTTCCGTTATTGTGAGGTAATAAGGAGAAGGATTTGATATATGCAAGGTGTTGCCAATTTTATGAAAATGTAAACTTTGTGGTGCTGTATTAACGTCTTGTGTTAACCCTTTTGGGCGAACAAATAATTTTATCCGGTTGGCGGTCACCAGCAAAAGAACGCTGCCGCCAGTGACTTTGGATTTATCCAGAGAAGGGATAGCTTTTTCAATAAAGTAATAAAGCGACTCGCGATCGCTTGGCAACGCCTTGCCTACGTGGATTATTCTTACCACGTTTTCATTTTTCGGACCGCTCAGGTATAGCGGCGGAGTGACGATAAAATCTTGAGTTTTCTTGCCGGCGGCATCTTCAACGCGAGACTGCACCAGAAATGATTCTGTGGCTGACGAATTCGTCATTGAAATGCTGACCTGCTTACTGCCCTGTGGATAGACAATGCGCGTGCCTTGAATTGATAATCCGCCTTCTGCCTGAGCGTAAAGAGGGGCAAGCATTGCCGATAGTATGAAAACTAAGGTTGCTTTGTTTTTAACATGAGATAAGTTCATAGTTCTGCCGTCAGAATGGTTATTATTAATGGATATAATTATTTCAATAAAAATTTTATGATTTTTATATATCGCTTGAAATTATTACGAGGGAGTGTATGTATATTTGTGTCTGAGATCATCCTGACAAGTCTGGGAATATTATTAACTAATAAGATGATTTAACTAATGTTACTTTTATCTTTGTTGGTTTAGTGAAAGTTAATTATAAAAAATCAGGCTGGGATTAATTTTATTTAATGGGGTTTAATGAAAATAAAAAAGCCAGACGTTTTTGGCGTCTGGCTTTTGGAGTGAAACTTGTGAATGCCCGAAATATTAGTGATGCGCCTGATGTCCTGAATTGAAAGTGTGTACTGAAGATTGAGAGGTATCGTTCTGATCTTTTTTGAATCGTTCAATTGGCCCCATGACGAACAGGAACAGCAGCGCACCGAGAATACAGTGCGCGCCGACAAACAGCAGGCCCATACTGTAATTACCGGTAATGGCGACGATATAACCAAACATAATCGGCGTAACAATACCGGCGACGTTGCCGACGCAGTTAAATATTGCTCCAGCCAGCCCCACCGCTTCTTTTGGCGCGGTATCGCTGATCACTGTCCAGGTTCCGGCACCGGCGGCCACGCCTTTACCAAAGAACGCAAAGGACATGATGGCGACAATCCACACATTGCTGTCGATCACCGCAGCGCCTATTAATGTTGCAGCCATTACCATTCCGACGATATAAGGCGTTTTACGCGCCCATGACAGTGACCAGCCTTTGAGAAGTAGATAATCAGAAATATAGCCGCCAAATATGCCACCGGCAAAACCGCATAATGCGGGTGCCACAGTCGCAAAACCGGCGTGTAATATATCCATGCCGCGCGCCTGAACCAGATAAATCGGGAACCAGGTAATAAAGAAATAACTTAGCGCAATAATGCAGTACTGGCCGAGGTAGGCGCACCACAGCATTCTGCTGGTTAACAAACCGTTGATTGTCGCACGCGATAATCGCGATTTAGCCTTACGTTCGTGCACAGAATCGATATCAACCAACCCGCCGCCATCGATAATATGATCCAGCTCCTGCTTTGAAACTAATGGGTGATGACGTGGTTCGCGCATGAAAAACATCCACACTACGAAAGCTCCTACGCCGATTATCCCTAATACAAAGAACGGCCACTGCCAGCCAAACTCTGAGACCAGCCAGCCGGAAAGCGGCGAGAAAATAGCGACGGCGAAATATTGCGATGAGGCAAACAGTGAGGAGGCTCTGCCGCGTTCTGCTCTTGGAAACCACATAATGGTGACGCGAGCATTGGCCGGAAAACTTGGTGCTTCAATCAGGCCCAGCAGGAAGCGCAGGCTAAACATAATAAAAATCGCCCCCGCAACGCCTTTTTCAAACTCGCCGACAAAACCCATTGCCAGCGTTGATAGTGACCACAGTACCAGCGTGATGCCATAAACTCGTTTGGCGCCGTAGCGATCGAGAAACAGCCCGCCGGGAATTTGCCCTATGACATAGGCCCAGCTAAAGGCCGAAAGAATAAAGCCTAATTGAATGGAACTGAGTCCGAATTCGTCCTTAATTGCCGACCCTGAAATAGAGAGAATAGAGCGGTCAGCGTAGGCTACCACCGACAAAAACAAGATCATCATCAGGATACCGATGCGGACATAGGATTTCTTCTCGGGACTGTTTTTTGACAATGTCATCTTCTTTCCCTTTTATCTATTTGAGTTATCAACCGATTAGAGCGGTAGGGACAGAATAATATTGCTCTAAAAATATTCTGACCTATCAAATATAGAAGGGCTAAATGAGGCAGGCATTGGGCTGATGTCGAGAATTAGCGGAAATAAATAAGTAATATTTGTGAAAGCACACAGCAGGCTTTGATTTCGCCCACAGTATTTTAAAAAAACTGCAAGATGCTGAGTTGGCGTTGTTATTCTGTGATTTAGATCCTGGAGATATTCAGAAAGGGAAGAATTAACTTAATGCGCGGTATTTTATCGAGTCTTTAAAAAGGGAGATAAAAGGAAAGATATTTATGCTCAGGCGGAATAGGTGCCTCGCCTGAGCATAACAGATATTATGCTTTAAGCTTGGCCGCAATTTGTGCCACATACTGACCTTGATGGCGGGCAATAGTCAATTCACGAGCATCCGGCTGACGAGAGCCGTCACCGCCAGCAATGGTTGAAGCACCGTAAGGTGTGCCGCCGCCAACTTGAGAAATATCGAACAACTCCGGTGAGCTATAACCGATTGGCACAATGATCATCCCGTGGTGTGCCAGTGTGGTCCAGGTTGACGTAATGGTCATTTCCTGGCCGCCGCCAGTGCCGGTCGAGGTAAAGACGCTGGCAACTTTGCCGACTAACGCGCCTTTTGCCCACAGGCCGCCAGTGCGGTCGAGGAAGTTGCGCGTCTGACCGGACATGTTACCGAAGCGAGTCGGAGTACCGATGATGATAGCATCGTAATCAGCCAGCTCTGACGGATCGGCAATCGGGGCTGCCTGATCGCTCTTGCCGCCAGCCGCCGCAAAAGACTCTGCATCCATTACTTCTGGTACACGTTTCAGCGTAACTTCAACGCCTGCAACACTTTTTGCACCTTCTGCAACGTTCTGCGCCATGGTTTCAATGTGACCATACATTGAATGATAAAGTACTAAAACTTTAGTCATCTTTGGTTCCTCTTTTAGGGGCGTAGGTTTGGTATCAGTACCCAATAACTTTGCGAAGAAATGACTCAGTAATCCCACGTTAAGCTCCACAACTTTGGGTTGTTGATGCGTTAAAGATTACATCCTCACCCCTAATTGGTTACATAACAACCACAAACTTTTGACCGCTTCGGTCAGTTTTATTGAACCAGTTGAGGAAGAGTGAGAGAGGAAGATTGAAGCAACCAAGACTGATTTGAAGCCAATGGCGGGCTATAAACAGTTTGTTTTACATTAATTATTCAGCACCCACCATGGATTAACCCCTTGATTTAGCTGTTGGTAAAAAGTAATTAGCTGTTCTCGTGTAAGGCTTGATATCGCCTTTGCGGTAAGTGCGGGGGCGTAGGCATGCTGGCTCAGCCAATGTTCTCGGGCTTGCTCAATGCTGTCTGAGTTCTTAACCTCAAGACTGCGCAACAGATCGGCACATTTTTCCGTGAACAGCCTTTGCGGGAGATCGACAATTATTTCATTCATATCGCCGATAAATCGTCTGATCTCGCTGATTATCTGCTCAACGGAATGGGTAGGTGACTGCACGGCAAACAGCAATCCAAACTCTCCGGCTGAGAGCATAAACCGGCAGGTCACTACGTAGCCAATATTCTGCTCAACCCGTAAACGCTGGAAAAAACGCGGCTCAAAAAGTGAGGCCAGAATGCGCCATGCAGCATGGCAGACGGCAGTTTGCTCTACCAGCGGGCAAAACAGCAGCACGGCGGCATCTTTGCTGGTCGTTGAGAAGGTGTGCTTTGTCACTGGCGGATTATGGAGGCGCGCGGAAAAAGCCTTTGCATTAATTGCTCCGGGGAAGCGGCTTAACAGGCTCGAAACGCGGGCTTGCAAAATGGCATCACCGCCATAAAGCTCCGCCCGCCAGGCAATGTCCGGCAGAGAAGGCGATGGGGCATCCGCCAGCGATTCGCCGCTCAGCAGACGCGGTAACTCCTTGAGCAGGCAACGAATAGCAACATCGGTTTGCATTCTTTGTTTAGCCTGCTGAAATTGCCGTTCACCCTGGGCAATCAGCGCCTCGGGTAATCCATTCAGGCGGTCAATCACTGCCTCAAGCGTGTTTATCAGCACTTGCTGACGACCACTTAACTGCAAGAGCCATCGCCCTTGAATATTTTCAAATGAAAGCGTGCCGCCAAGATGGGCGCTGTGTCCAATAATGGCGCGCAGGCTGGCCTGCAAAATATATCCCCAGCGCAGCGAGAGCGGATGACCCAACTCAGGACCGAGGATTAAAACACCCTCGTCGCTGTTGCCCGGTTGATACGGCAAAATAACCGGTTTCTCAGGCAATCTTGGGATGGCGATGTTGTTATTTGGAATGATGTTGTTAGCTGAGAAATTGATATCCTGCGGATAAAAAAACAGCTCTGGTGCATTTATATTGCTGTCGGCCAACCAGGTTATCGGTTGTAAAGGCAGGTCAAAACCTTGCACCGTTTGGAGGCCTGCATTGATTACGGGCGCAACCCAAAGGCGAGTCAGATTTTCGGTATTAAGCTGGCTCAGCAGGTTATTCCAGCCCGTCAGCAAGTCATTTTTTGGCTCAGTAATGGACGGAAATCCGAAGGCATCGGCGCGTAGTCGATCCACGGGAGTTAAGCGGTTGAAAGCCTTTTGAGCGAGCATGGCGTAGTGATTTAAATTTAATTCGCCGACCTGCGATAACGCCTCCAACCAGTGAAAAAATAGCCCCTCAACCTGTGCCGCGCAAGATTGCAGTGCGCTGTTGAGCATAAACTCAAAGGTGACGATCGCATCTTTTTGGCTGCTGTACGGCACCATAAGATTCAAAGTGTCGCATAACCCTAACGTTCGCAGAATCGCCAGCAAACTCTTTTCTGCTTCATCGCTGAAAAACTGGCGTAGCAGGCTGAAGGATTGCCGACCCTGTGGATGAGTATTTTTCAAGGCAAAGGTCAAATGTAGCCGTGAATTATCGCTTTGCTGCAATACGAATGCGCGTTGATTTTTCAGCCGGAGCGGCTCAACGACCGGCGGTAACGACTTGTCCCTAGCGGGGAAAACTCTACCGTATTGCTCGGCCAGCGCGGTTAATTCTTTAAAAGACTGCGGACCAGAGAGCCACAACGTCAGATTATCGGCATGAAAAAAACGCTGGTGATAGTCGCGTAATGCCTGCTGAAGTGCCTGTATGTCTTGGCCAAAATAGGCGAGATTACCAACGTGAAAATGCGCCAAAGCCTGCGGTGATTCAAACGCGACGCCAAGTGCGGCTTCGCATAACGTGTCGTTATCGGTGCTAAGCATGCGGAATTCGGCATCGATAACTGCTGTTTCCTGCGAGATTGCATCCAGCGAAAGCAGCGGAAAGGCTAACATATCGGCCAGCCTGGCAAATCCGTCTGCCAGCCTGGCGGCAGTGATATCAAAAAACCAGGCGGTGGAGGTCGGTAAGGTGGTAGCGTTTAGCCGCGCGCCCTCGGCCTGCGCCCAGCTCATCAGGCGTTGTTCACCCTGATAGCCACGGCTGCCGGAAAACACCACGTGCTCGAATAAATGGGCCAGTCCGGGCCATTGTTTTGGCTCGTGATGGCTGCCCGCCGCCAGATTAAACAGAACGGCCGAGCGTGAAGCCTGCGGATCGTGGTTAAGAATAACCCGCAGGCCATTGGCCAGCGTCAGCCGTTGTTGCATCATGATACTGACGTTTTAAAGATCAATTGTTGCGAGTTTCTGCGATTGCGGAATTGCAGCTGATTGACCTGAATATTGGTGCAGTTGGCTTGCTCACGCGCTTGGAGAATCATCCCGTGATGTTCTGATTTCGAGCATACCGGATCAGCATTGTCGGCATTGCCTGTCAGCATAAACGCCTGGCAGCGGCAGCCACCAAAGTCTTTCTCTTTTTCAGAACAGGAACGGCAAGGTTCCGGCATCCAGTCAAAGCCGCGATATTTGTTAAAACCAAACGAGTTGTACCAGATGTCTTGCAACGACTGCTCCAGCACCGACGGGAATTCGACCGGTAACTGGCGCGCGCTGTGACATGGTAGCGCCATGCCTTCCGGGGTTACGCTGAGGAAAATCGCCCCCCAGCCGCCCATGCAGCCTTTCGGACGCTCTTCATAATAGTCAGGCGTCACGAACAGCAGATTGGCCAGATTACCTTTGTCGGCCATCTTGACGCGGTAGTCGGCCACCACCGCTTCGGCTTCGGCGATTTGTTGGCGAGTCGGCAGCAGGCCTTCGCGATTAAGCTGCGCCCAGCCGTAAAACTGACAGGTTGCCAGCTCGACATCGTCGGCCTCTAGCTCAATGCTGAGTTCGATAATTTTATCGATCTGGTGAATGTTATGGCGATGCAGCACGAAGTTAAGCACCATCGGGTAACCGTGGGCTTTCACTGCTTTCGCCATGTCCAGTTTTTGCTGGAAAGCCTTGGCAGAACCCGCCAGCGCAGCATTCAGCGTTTCATCACTTGCCTGGAAACTGATCTGAATATGGTCCAGACCCGCTTCGGCGAAGGCATCGATTTTCTTCTCGGTTAAACCAATGCCTGAGGTGATCAGGTTGGTATAAAAACCGAGGTCGCGTGCCGCTTTGATAAGCTCAGGCAAATCCTTGCGCACCAGCGGTTCGCCGCCGGAAAAACCTATCTGTACAGCGCCCATCTCGCGGGCCTGTTCAAACACCGTAATCCATTGTTCGGTGGTCAGCTCTTTTTCCTGCTTGGCAAAATCAAGCGGGTTGGAGCAGTAGGGACACTGCAACGGACAACGGTAAGTCAGCTCCGCCAGCAACCAGAGCGGCGGTTTGACTTGAGGTTTAGGCAGGTTCACGGAAAATTATCCACTTTTGTTCGTAGGCTTGGGCAAAAAACTCTTTTACGTCGTCGTCAACGCCGCCGGCTTCCGGGAAGCGTTGATTCAGCCCATCAATGATTTCAGACAGCAGACGTCTACCGTCGACGTTTTCCAAAATCATCGCTGCGCTTTCGTTGAGTGTTGCCATGCCTTCAGGGTAAAGGATTACGTGGCTGTTCTGAGTCGGTTCCCACTGTAAACGGAAACCACGGCGGAACATCGGCACCTGATTGACGTTAATTTCGATCACAGAAGCTTTCCTCTATGCCACACCGGCTGCTGCGTTACGCTGTGGTAAGGCGCGCGGTCAAGCTCGTAGGCCATGGTCATTGAGTCGAGCATGGTCCATAGAATATCCAGCTTGAACTGCAGGATTTCCAGCATACGCTGCTGCTTCTCAACGGTATTACAGTACTCCAGTGCCAACGCCAAACCGTGCTCGACGTCGCGATTTGCCTGACTCAGGCGGCTACGGAAGTAGTGATAACCTTCTGGCTGGATCCAGGTGTAGTGATTAGGCCAGCTGTCGAGACGAGACTGATGAATTTGCGGCGCGAACAGCTCGGTCAGCGAGCTACAGGCCGCTTCCTGCCACACGGCGCGACGGGCAAAGTTGACGTAGGCATCAACCGCGAAACGCACGCCGGGAAGCACCATTTTTTCTGACAACAGCACTTCGCGGTCAAGGCCCACGGCCTCTCCCAGCTGCAACCAGGCTTCAATTCCGCCTTCATTATCGCCTTGACCGTCGTGGTCGAGAATACGCTGAACCCATTTGCGACGCGTTTGCGCATCTGGGCAGTTTGCCATGATCGCCGCATCTTTCATCGGAATACTGGTCTGATAATAGAAACGATTGGCAACCCAGCCCTGGATCTGTTCACGCGTAGCCTGGCCATTGTGCATCGCAATATGATAAGGGTGGTGAATATGATAATAAGCCCCTTTGGCGCGCAGGGCCTGTTCAAACTCTTGTGGCGTCATGAGTGTCGCCGAGGAATTAAATGAGTTCATCTATGTTTCCTAAAGTTCAATGCGCATGCCGTCCCAACTGACTTCGATACCTTGCTCATTCAGAGCCTGCCTTTCAGCAGAAGATTCATCGAGAATTGGGTTGGTATTGTTAATATGAATGAGGATCTTGCGCTCGGCAGGCAGCGAAGAAAGCAGCTCCATCAGGCCTTGCTTTTCGGCCAGTGCCAGATGCCCCATATCTTTACCGGTATTGCGCCCGACGCCAGTGTTAGCCAGCTCATTGTCGCGCCACAAAGTTCCATCAATCAGCAGGCAGTCGGCTTTTTTCAGCCAGCCCATCAGGGCGTCATCGGGTTCGCCGAGACCGGGCGCATACATCAGCGTCTTACCAGTGCGGGTATCTTCGATAAACAGCGCAATATTGTGGCCCGGCAGCGGCTTGCCGCGATATTCAGAATACGGCGGGGCGTTGCTTAATAATGGAATGGCAGTAAATTTCAGTGCCGGGCAAACCGCAGTCGAGAAGGCTTCATCAGGATCAATCGCATGATGAACCAGGCCGCCGTTCCAATGGGAAAGCATGGTAAACACCGGAAAACCGGTGGTCAGATCCTGATGAACCTCAGGGGTACACCAGACCTGATGCGGACAGCCTTCGCGCAAATTGAGCAAGCCGGCGCTGTGATCAATCTGGCTATCCGTAAGAATAATTGAGCCAATGGCAGTGCCGCGTAACACACCGTGTTTTATCAAGTCTGGCGTGGCGGCAATTTGATGGCAGACGTCGGGAGAAGCGTTACAAAGCACCCAATCAATACCGTCATCACTGATAGCAATTGAGGATTGCGTACGTGCCGAGGTTTTCATGGTGCCATTGCGCACGCCCTGACAGTTGTTGCAGTTGCAGTTCCACTGTGGGAAGCCACCGCCCGCAGCGGAACCAAGAACGTTAATCAGCATGTGTAGACCAGGAGTTGGAAAAGGAAAAATGCCCGCAGCGAACTACGGGCATGAGGGATTAGCGGTTAGAGATGTACAGAGTAACTTCTAAGCCCAGGCGCAGATCTACAAATTTAGGTTTGGTCCATGTAGTCATGGTCGACTCCTCTTGGTGTTGCAGGTTAAAAAATTCATCTTGCCGATAATAATTCCGGCAGATGAAGTGCTCGTTGTCAAATATTGAAAATTTGGCGCGGCAGATGTTCCTCCTAAGCTAAAGTGATATCAACCACGTAAAGTATAGGGGAATGGCTTAAAAAGCGCGCTATCTGCCCTTTTTGAGGTTAAACACCCCAAGTTTGCTTTAAAACTTTTAACCAGTTGCGACAGGCGAGTTTCTCAATCAGCGCGTTATTGTAACCGGCTTGTTTCATTGCCTGTAATAGCAAAGGCAGGCCGCTAACATCGCCTAACGCTTCCGGTACACTGATTCCGTCAAAGTCAGATCCCAGCCCGACATTGTCTTCTCCTACTTTTTCAAGAAGATAATCAATGTGTTGAATGATTTTTTCCAACGGCGTGTCCGCGTCACGTTTGCCGTCGGCACGCAGGAAGGCATTGCCGAAATTCACCCCGACAAAGCCGTCGCTTTCCGCAATCGCCGCCAACTGCCGATCCGTCAAATTGCGCGGTTGGGCGCACAACGCATGCGCATTGGAATGAGTCGCAACCAAAGGCGCATCGCTAAAGCGGGCGGTCTGCCAAAAGGCCTTTTCATTCATGTGCGAAACATCAATCAGAATTTTTTTACGATTGCAGGCGCGCAGCAGGCTTAAACCAGCCAGCGTCAGGCCATCGCCGCTGTCGGGGGAGCCGGGAAAATCTCCGGTCACACCGACGCCAAACTGATTTGGTAGATTCCACAGCGGCCCGATACTGCGCAGCCCCAACTGATAAAACTCATCAAGATTGCCGAGCGAAACGTCGATCGCCTCCGCGCCTTCAATGTGCAGCACCATCGCCAGCACGCCCTGCTCGATACAGCTTTCAATTTCATTGACTGTGCGACAGATTTTGGCCCGCCCCGCCGATTGGCGCTCGATACGCTGCAACAGGTTGATTTGCTGATGAGTAATTTCCAATGCATCGTGCGGCTGTGGCGTGGCATTAGGCTTAAGCTGTGGCATATAAGAGGCTGGGGGAATAAACACCGCAAACAGTCCTCCGGCAAAACCGCCAGCCTTAATGCGCGGCAGGTCCAGATGACCCTTGGATTTTTCGTCTGTTTTGCCATCCAAAAACTGTGCGACAGGATCTGGCGACTCGTTCAACCACAGGCGAAGCAAAAGGTCATTGTGACCGTCGAAAACAGGCTGAAGCGGAGCGTGCACGTTAAGGGTCATGAGAATAGTCAGCGTAAGAAGTGGGCTAAGGAAATTTCTTTAAATTCATGAAATAAATGATACCGCATTGTGGCTATTTCGCACCCGATAAAAAATGCTGCTCTGTGGGTCTGATTAATAGGTAATGGAAATCCCAAGTAGTTTATTAAATGTTTTTCCCCGAGTAATTGATTGAAAGAAAGCATTATTCTCATCATCTAACCTGTCAAAAAATTTTGAACAACATCGCAAATTCTTTCCGCTATCAGATTGATTCAACCTCGCCTATTGTTAATTCCAGCAGCAAGATGAAACAAAAAAACAAATTAAATTTCACAAGTTAATAACTCAACAATACTCTCTGAAAGGAAAAATATAATGTCCAAATTCGAACTGCTTGACCCAAAAAATTCAACCCTGATTTTTATCGACCATCAACCACAAATGTCTTTTGGCGTCGCGAATATCGATCGTCAACAGCTTAAAAATAACACCGTTGCTCTGGCGAAAGCTGGCAAGGTATTTAACGTGCCGGTGATTTACACGTCGGTAGAAACAGAAAGTTTCAGCGGATATATCTGGCCTGAACTTTTGGCGGTTCATCCAGATGTGAAACCGATTGAGCGCACCTCAATGAATTCATGGGAAGACGAAGGTTTTGTTAACGCAGTGAAGGCCACCGGTCGTAAGAAACTGATTATTTCAGCGCTATGGACTGAAGTTTGTCTGACTTTCCCGGCATTAATGGCGATGAACGAAGGTTATGAAGTTTACGTGGTGACTGATACTTCTGGCGGCACCAGCGTGGATGCACATGAGCGCTCAATTGACCGTATGGTACAGGCTGGCGCAGTGCCAGTAACCTGGCAGCAGGTATTGTTGGAATACCAGCGAGACTGGTCACGAAAAGAGACATACGACGCGGTGATGAGTCTGGTTCGCGAGCACAGCGGCGCATACGGAATGGGTGTGGATTACGCTTACACCATGGTACATAAAGCTCCGGCGCGTAAGGCCTAACAAAATTCTGGCGGAGCCAATTTTTGTTATTGGCTCTGCAAAATAAAACGCTTTATTCAGGCAGATTACCCAATCTTTTATAGCTTTTCTCAATCCCATTAAGAATAGAGCTACTGATTTTCTCAGGGAAATTTTCAGGAAGTTCATCCCTAATCTGAAGCAATACCCCGGGAGTCCTTTCAAAGAACTCAGTCATTATTTCGCGCATAGTTTGCTCGTCAAATCCGCATTTCTTTGCCGTTGCCAGAAAGTGCCGTGGGAAGATGGTTTGCCAGTGATACTTCTTGCCCTTTTTGGTCGAGGAAAGACTCATTGCTAACTGGATATCTTGCTTTGCCATGCCTGTGCCGCCGAGCATCGGATAACAAGAAAGAATGTCATAAAGTGGAGTGAGTCTGTAGCCACCATTAGGGCGAATGAAAATTGAAAAGTTTTTAGCATGCCCATCGGTAGCTGCCAGCAGCCAAAACAGCACAATGGATTTCATAAAGAAGATCCGATCTTGCTCTGCATTATCTGAACCCAGCAATAGCTGCATAATATTGGCAATATCAGGTCCGCCGTCACTTTCATATTTTTGTGCCGAGGAAATACCTTGAATCTGACAGAAATCTTCTTGTGGCAGCCTGATTATCCAAGATTGATCTGTGGAAAAACGCCGATCAAAACGCTCTACCGCTAGGGCTTTTACCTCTCCTGCTTTTATCATTTCGCAGTTTGCCGCATTCAGTCCATAGGCTCTTGCGATTCGCATGCACAACCATTCATTCTCTACGCTATCTCGAAGATCAAGGGTATGGCTGTGACTTTGGATAGTACCCATCGGGAGCTTAAAAATATGCGTGGTAGGTGTAATGCCCTGAGGCAGTTGCCAGGATTTTTTGTAGTTTAATAAAGCGGTTTTTTCCTGCGCGCCTGCAATTGAAATTCGAAAGTCATCTTCAGAGTATTTATCGGCTATTGCCTCTCTTTTATAACTCTCCAATATCGAAGCGAGTTGAGATTCGCTTAGTTTGCGCCCATTGATGATTTTCAGTTCTGGAAGTGCTTCACCTTCTGGGAGCAATAGCAAAGCGCCGACGCAATCCCTGCCGATCTCATAAAGGAGGTCAAAAGGCTGCATTGATTTAGCGTGATATTTAGCGGCTATACGCTCTCGAACAGTGCGGTTGTCTGGCAGCAGATTATCAAAAAAATTATACACTTCTGCGCCATCATATTTTTCGTAACGTAATGGAAGAGAGAGTGAAATAGGGCGTGCATCAGTGGTTTCTAACCACGATGGGGCGTAAATAAAAGAGTGCGCACCATTTTTTTCCTGAAGCAGGGTCCCTATAAAAAATCCATTCATATAAACAGACAGGCGGCTTGTTACCATTCTTCTGTCCACCCTTGTGAGCGTTTGTTTTCACCTTTTGATTCAACATGCAGTTCCAGATTCAATGCCGACAAAATCTTGAAGAATGTTTCGATTTTGGTGGTATCCGGATTTTGCTCGAACTTCGAGATAGTGTCCTGCTTGATACCTACCCGGCTTGCCAAATCTGTTTGACTGATTTTCTGCGTTTTTCTCAAGTCTCTCAGATAAATAGCTAACTGTTTGGGGGATGTAATTTTCATGGGGCCTCTTTAATGCAGCGCCGTACCCTGAATAAAGATTAGCTATATTTAATGGCAGGATTTGATGGGCGTTGTCTGTAGATAAAACAATACCCCCTGTAGCGGGTATAAACAAGCTTACCCGTTAGAGAGGGTAAATATCGTTTTACCCCCTGAAGAGGGTATTTTATTAATTACCCCCTGTGGCGGGTAAAAGTTAATAAAGTAACTCATTATTGCTGTAAAAAGAGGAAAGGCACGTGAAAATCGACAATCTAGATCATCTAGTTCTTACCGTGGCTGACATTGATACCAGCATAGAATTTTACCAGCAGGTGTTGGGATTTGAGGTGGTGACCTTTAAAGGCGATCGCAAGGCGTTGGCGTTTGGGCAGCAAAAAATTAATCTTCACCAGCTTGGCAAAGAATTTGAACCTAAAGCCAAAGCGCCGACGGCAGGTTCTGCGGATCTCTGTTTTATCAGTTCGACACCATTAGCTGAAGTAATCAATGAAATCAATGCATTGGGTGTAATTATCGAAGAGGGGCCCGTTGAACGCACTGGCGCACGAGGCGCTATATTATCGGTTTATATCCGCGATCCCGATTGTAATCTTATTGAAATTTCTAACCTCATCTCCGCATAGCGGTTTACTGGGCCGGTTCAAAATCGGCTTCAGTTCACACTTCCCAATCCCGATAAAACCTGCCAATTCAGTCTCTTAATACATCAAAATGTTCTAAATGTATGCAAACCGTAAAGGAATGTATTTTTTTTGTCTGCTTTTCGTGATAAAAATAAGAACATAAATGATAACTATTATCCTTATCATTTAATGAATCATGATTAGATACGATAACCGACTGTTTTCCTGAGGAATAAAATTCTTAGGCAGTCGGTTATCTGCATGATAGGCATAAATTAACAATTTAAAACTAATAACGAAAAATGGAAAAGAACCCCAATTTACCTTTTAGCAGTTTCAATTCTCTGACGTTGTTTACAGGTTTGTGCATCGGCATCTCGTCACCAGGCTTTGCACAGGCGGCTAGTAATAGTGATTCTAAACAAGAAGATACTCTGGTTGTTGAGGCTCAGGCCCCGTCTCTTTATGCAACTCGGCAATCTGCCGATCCGAAATTTAGCCGTCCTCTGGTTGATACCACGCGCACCATCACGGTTATCCCGAAGCAGGTGCTTAACGATCAGGGTGTTACCAATCTGACCGATGCGCTGAAAAACGTTCCGGGTGTAGGCGCGTTTTATGCCGGTGAAAATGGTAGCTCCTCAACGGGAGATGCGGTTTACATGCGCGGCGTTGATACTTCAAACAGCATTTATGTCGACGGCATTCGAGATATCGGCAGTGTGTCGCGCGATACCTTTAACACTGAACAAGTTGAAGTGATTAAAGGGCCATCGGGCAGTGACTACGGTCGCAGTGCGCCAACCGGCTCAATCAATATGATCAGCAAACAGCCACGCATGGATACCGGCCTGGATGCCTCGGTCGCCGTGGGTAGTGCCTGGTTCCGTCGCAGCACTTTGGACTATAACCAGATGGTCAATGACACCACCGCGTTTCGTTTGAATCTGATGGGCGAAAAAACCCATGACGCCAGCCGTGATAAAGTGCAAAACGAGCGCTACGGGATAGCTCCTTCTATAGCCTTTGGCTTGGGAACGGCCAACCGTCTTTATCTTAACTATCTGCATGTTACCCAGCACAATACGCCAGACGGCGGAGTGCCGACCATTGGATTGCCGAGCTACGGCGCACCTTCGGCCGCCACTTCGGCGCTGAACTCTTCCGGCAAGGTCAACAGCCATAATTTCTACGGTACTGATTCGGATTACGATGATTCGACGACGAATACCGTGACAATGCGCTTCGAGCACGATTTTTCGGAAAACACGACTATTCGCAACACCACTCGCTGGTCGCAAATTAAGCAGGATTACTTGCTGAGCGCCTTTATGGCGGCGGATTCGAACATCACTCGTCCGAGTAGCGATGTTGACTCATGGTCAATCGGGCGTCTGGCAAACACCAAAGATGTCAGCAACAAGATCCTGACTAACCAGACGAATATCACCAGCAAATTCAAGACTGGAGCTATTGGCCATGATATCAGCGCCGGTATCGAGTTAACTCGTGAAGAACAGACCAACTATGGTGTCAATGCGCTGACACCTCCGCCGGTCAATATTTACCATCCGAACAGCGATATCTCTATCGGTGGACTGACCCGCAACGGCGCGAACGCCAACGGAACTACTGACACCTTTGGAATTTACGCCTTCGATACTCTGCAAATTACACAGAAATTTGAGGTGAATGGCGGGATTCGACTGGATAACTATCACACCTCTTATGATAGCGCGACTGCCTGCGGTGCAAGCGGTCGTGGAGCCGTCGCCTGTCCGGCTGGCGTTCCAAAAAACACTCCAATAACCACGGTGGACACCAATACCTCGGGCAATCTGGTTAACTGGAAGCTGGGCGCGCTGTATCACTTGACTGAAAACGGCAATGTTTATGCCAACTACGCTATCTCGCAACAGCCTCCGGGCGGCAGCACTTTTGCTCTGGCTGCGGGTGGCACAGGCAATAGCGCCAATCGCACCGACTTTAAACCACAGAAAGCCAAGACCACAGAAGTCGGCACCAAGTGGGAAGTGTTGGATAAGCGCTTGCAGCTGGCGGCCGCGCTGTTCCGTACCAATATTGAAAACGACGTGGAAGCCAACGACGACGGCACCTATTCCCAATACGGCACTAAGCGAGTAGAGGGCTACGAGCTGTCGGCAAGTGGAAATATTACCCCGGACTGGCAGGTAATGGCGGGTTATACCCAGCAGCATGCGACAGTGAAATCGGGTGCCGTCGAGACCGCTGAAGGCTCGTCCTCTCTGCCTTACACGCCAAAACACGCCTTCACCCTGTGGAGCCAATATCAGGTCAGCGATGACTGGTCGGTGGGCGGCGGCGCGCGCTACGTCGGCGGTTTGAGCCGTGGAACCGATGGCGCTGTCGGCACTCCTTCTTATACAGAAGGCTACTGGGTAGCCGATGCGAAAGCCGGTTATCGCGTAAACCGCAATCTGGATCTTCAGCTCAACGTTTATAATATCTTCAACAAAGATTACGTTGCGTCGATTAACAAGAGCGGCTATCGCTACCATCCGGGTGAAGAAAGAACGTTTATGCTGACAGCGAACGTGCATTTCTAAATCTGATTTTAAAAAGTGAACGTGGGGCTTCTTGCCCCACGATTTCATGTGAGATAAACACCATGATGTATCGTATTCCGGCAGTATTGAATTCTAATGAGCTGGCCGCTTTTAGCCTTGAACTGGATAAAGCCCCGTGGATTGATGGCCGCGCTACCGTGGGCAGTCAGGGCGCGCAAGTGAAGAATAATCAGCAAATTGACACGCGCAGCAAAGTCTATCCGCGATTGCAGGCAACGGTATTAAAAGCACTTCAAAATAGCCCGCTGTTTTTTGCCGCTGCCTTGCCGCGCAATATTTCTGCTCCGTTGTTCAATCGCTATCAGCAAAATGAAACCTACGGCTTTCACGTTGACGGCGCGGTGCGTAACAACGGCGAATCGGGTTGGATGCGTACCGATCTCTCGGCCACGCTTTTCCTTTGTGAACCAGAGAGTTATGAAGGCGGGGAGTTGGTGGTTAATGACACTTACGGGCAGCATTCGGTCAAGCTGGCGGCGGGTGATTTAATCCTTTATCCCTCGAGCAGCCTGCACTGCGTTACGCCGGTCACTCAGGGTATCCGCGTCGCCTCGTTTATGTGGATTCAATCGATGATCCGTGACGACAAGAAGCGCGGCATGCTGTTTGAACTCGACAGCAATATTCAGACATTGAAAGCGCGCCACGGCGAAAGTGAAGAGGTGTTATCGCTGCTGAATCTCTATCACAACCTGCTGCGTGAATGGTCCGAGATTTAATTTTTGAAAATAAAAAAGCCGGAGAAAAAATCCCCGGCCTGATAATGCTAATTTTCTAAAGCTCAAAGATTAACGCTGCGGATGGTTCACTTCTACCGGGCGCAGGTCAAACAGCAATACTTCTGCCTGATCACCGTCGGTGAAGGTCAGAGAGGATTCATTGCGAACCCGTGCGCCGTCGCCTTCTTTAAACGTGATCCCGTTAATGGTGATGCTACCGCGAGCAACGTGGATGTAGGCGTAGCGGTCGGCATCAAGATCAATGGTTTGCTGTTCCGCGCCATCGAAAAGCCCTGAGTAAATCTTGATATCCTGACGAACGCGCAGCGCGTTGTTATCGCCGGTTGGAGAAACGATTAGGCGCAGTTTGCCGCGTTTTTCTTCATCTGCTACTGAAACCTGCTGATAACCAGGCTCGGTGCCATTTTCTGCTGGCACGATCCAGATTTGCAGGAAATGCACGCCATCAGTTTTAGAGTTATTAAACTCACTGTGCGTCACGCCAGAACCTGCGCTCATCAGCTGCACATCACCAGGGATAATCACCGAACCGGTGCCCATCGAATCCTTATGTGCTAACTCGCCCTGCAATACATAGGAAATAATTTCCATATTGCTGTGAGGATGCGCACCAAAGCCGCGAGATGCCGCGACGTTGTCATCATTAATCACCAGCAGATCAGAAAAACCAACCTGTTTAGGATCAAAATAGCTCGCAAACGAGAAAGTATGACGAGAGTGCAGCCAGCCGTGGTCACCTAATCCGCGTTGTTCAGACAGTCTTTGCTCGATCATGATGTGCTCCTGAGTTATTGGGGGGAAAGACGTTTGCCCTTCCGATAGAAAGAGATTAACCGTAAACTGATTTGCGTAACAGATGGCTTGAATGACAAACACTGTCACCTTTAAGTTGACAATACACGGCATCGAGAAACCAGGGATCGACAGCATGCAAATTGAAGACCTCCGCATTTTCATCACGGTAATCAAGGCTGGAAACTTTACGGCAGCGGCTGAACAGTTGCTGTTATCAAAACAGTACGTGAGCCGGAGGATGGCCGCGCTTGAGGCGTCGCTCGGCGTCCGTTTGCTGATCCGAAATACGCGTAAGCTGTCGGTTACCGAATCGGGACAAGTTTTTTCGCAACATGCGCAGAAAATATTGGACGATATTCAGGAAGCGGAGCAGGCGGTTTCGGAACGTCGGCTTGAGCTACAGGGGTCATTCAGGATAAGTATTCCGATGTCCTTTGGTATGAGTTATCTGTCTCCGCTGATTGCTGAATTTCTTTGCCAGCACCCCTCGGTGCAATTCCAAGTGGAGCTGGGGGATAGATACGTCGATATGATTGGCGAAGGTTTTGATATCGCCATTCGCATTGGTTTACTTGCAGACTCAACACTGATTGCGCGTCGTTTAAAGGTTTTGAAACGCGTGATTTGCTGTAGCCCGGATTATTTGAATCGCATGGGTAAGCCACTTGTCCCCGAGGACCTGCTCCAGCATGCCTGTTTACGCTATGGCCGCGAAGGCCAGAACGGCTGGGAACTGATGCAGAACGGGAAACGGAAGTTGCTGGATGTCCACGGTCCGATTGTCAGTAACAATGGCGAAGTGTTGAAAGATGCTGCGGTTGCAGGTTTAGGCCTGGCGCTGTTGCCTGAGTTTATTGTTGAGACAGCATTAAAAGAGGGCAAATTAGTGGCGGTGCTGGAGGATTTCTATCCTGAGCCATTAACTTTGAGCGCAGTCTATCCGCAGCATCGCCAGCGCAGTGAGGTCAATAAAGCGTTTCTAGATTTTCTCGAGGAGCACTTAACCTCTTAATTATAGTTATGAATCGATTGTTTTAGGTGAACAACTTTAGGTGAACAATTTTAGGTGAACATGCCCCGGCATTTCGAGTCTTGAACAACGGGCTCTCTCTCAAGGGCGATTCTATCGAGTCTGGGCCAGATAAAAAAACCAAATTAATCTGGCCTGATTAAAGTCTTATATTTAAATTATTTTAATTAAATTATTTGTTTTAGTTATTTATATAAATTAGTGTCTTCTAAAACCATTTCGAGGTGTAGTATATAATTACGTCAAGAAATAGATTTTTTATATCATGGTAATGTGTTGATTAACGTGCTCCGCTGTGCTGCACGAAGATAATTATTCGGCCTGAAACCATTACCCTGATATTTTCATTTTTGAATCTGCATTAATAACCATAGTCTGTGCTAACGTAAAGTTAATTTTAATTTAAAAAATAAATAAGGAAATTTATATGCTGACAGCAGTATGGATTGAAGAAATAAACCCATTAGTTGTTGAAATAGAAAAAAAGGATGCTGGCTTTATAAATTTTCCAGAAAATAATATTTCAAATAGCAAAAAAATAATCACTTCTGATAAAAAACCTATTAATAGTAGTAATGACTAGCGATTGGCAACTCAGTACGAACGTATTGTTCCCGGTCAGGGTTTACTCCCACAAGAGCCCAATCTTGCGCCTGTGCCTTCAGCCAAAGGAACGGCAATAATAGCTGCGGCTCAGTTGCTTGGTCAGGCAGTGACAAACCACTTAGATAATGGCGTGAATTCAATTTGTGCGAGAAAACATTGATGCATTAATGACAGTCTCCAGGGAGATAAATAATCAAAAAATCCCTATTAAAACCATAACACATACATAATGTTGAAAAGCAGACGACAATACCGGTATTTATAGCTTAAAAAATAGAGATATTTCCTTTACCGATAATTTCTTTACACTTTCAGACGAGAGGCGATTACAGATTTTACTCCATGAATCAATGCATGCTACTGCACCTTATCGTGTTAGAGGATTTAAAGATGAGATGTGGGATTATTTTTACGTTGCGATTACCTCTCCTTCATATGATATTAATGATATGCGAACAGATACTATGCTGCTGTCATTCGGTAAAAACGGGGTAGATTTCCAACGCGAATATAATGTCGAGGACGTGATGGCTAATTTTATTAAAAAAATGGAAAGCAACGGTAAAATAGAGGCAATATTAAAGTTCAATAATAATGCAGTGCTGAGAAAGGGAGTTTTGCTGGAAAATCCGGATACTCAGTCGATGCTAATCATGGAGTTAGGCAATCAAATTCCAGGCGCAAAAACAACGGATGGACCTTTTGAGTTTCCCCAGAAACTTATTGAATTTAAAGAAAGAAGGGCCAAACAATTGGAAGAAGAGCTGAAAGATGCAGAATGGGGTCTTTCTCGACGAGCGAGTAGTGATAAGCAAGTTTCGGGTCTCCGCTAAGAGACCCGAATCGTAAAACTTAACGCATGGTCACAAATTCTTCAGCACCGGTTGGGTGAATAGCCACGGTGTTGTCGAAGTCTTTCTTGGTTGCGCCCATTTTGAGAGCCACCGCGAAGCCTTGCAGAATTTCGTCCATACCGTATCCAATACCATGAATACCGACAATTTTCTCTTCTTTGCCCACACAAACCAGCTTCATGCGGCAAGGCTGGCGGTGCTGAGTCACAGCGGTATACATTGCTGTGAAAGAAGATTTATAAACTTTAACGTTTTCTTTGCCGTATTTTTCTTCAGCTTCCGGCTCGTTAAGGCCAACAGTGCCGATTGGCGGATGGCTGAAGACCACTGTCGGGATCAGGCTGTAATCCAGATGTTCGTCAGGTTTGTTGTTAAACAGGCGTTCTGACAGTCGACGACCTGCTGCAACGGCAACCGGCGTCAGCTCGACTGCGCCTGTATTATCACCCACGGCATAAATACCTTTTACATTGGTATTCTGATACTTATCAACTTCGATATAGCCTTTTTCGTTGGTTTTCACGCCCGTGGCTTTCAGGTTGAAATTATCAGTTTCCGGCTCACGACCAATTGCCCAGACCAGGCTATCGACTTCAAACTCTTTGCCATTTTCCAGCTTCAGGGTCAGGCTGCCGTCGGCATTCTTGACCACTTCTTTTGGAATCGATTCGGTGTGCAACGCCGGGCCTTCGGTGTTCATTACTTCAACCAGCGTTTCAACAATGAGGGGATCGAAGGTGCGCAGCGGAGCGTGTTTACGCACAAACAAGTGTGTTTCAGCGCCAAGGCCGTTCATCACGCCGGCAATTTCAACCGCAATATAACCTGCACCCACTACGGCAACGCGCTGCGGCATTTCCAGCAGATCGAAGAAACCGTCAGAGTCGATACCATATTCTGCGCCAGGAATATCAGGATGGCTTGGGCGTCCGCCAGTGGCGATCAGGATGTGATCGGCAGTGATCGTTTCGCCATTAACCTCTACGGTGTGCGCATCAACAAAACGAGCAAAACCGTGGATCACGTCCACATTATTTTTACCCAGCACGTTGTCGTAAGAAGTATGAATTCGGTCGATATAAGCGGTACGGTTAGCAACCAGCGTTTTCCAGTTGAAGCTGAGGATCTGGGTATCGAAGCCATAATCCGGGCCGTAATTGCGGATCGCTTCGGAAATTTGTGCCGCGTGCCACATCACTTTCTTTGGAACACAACCGACGTTTACACAGGTGCCGCCGAGTGCTTTTGCTTCGATAATGGCACATTTTTGCCCATACATGGCCGCGCGGTTGATTGATGCGATACCACCGCTGCCGCCGCCGATTGCCAGATAGTCATAATGTTTGGTCATCGAATTTTCCATAAGTTGTGAATGATAAGAGGACAGGGAAAAGCAGGCTTCCCAAATTCTGCAAAATCTAATGGCATAGAGTTTAACGCCAGAATCGGCTTTGTCGCAAAGTTTGCAGCTATGATTGTAATAGCTTAATTGAATGAAAGCCGAAGAGAGTCCCCGGCTTTGCAGCGAAGTTTTACTCTGGAACGACCCATTTTACCAGCTGATGGCCGTTGCCGTTTGGCACCAGCGCTTCAAGCAGCCAAGGCAGCACGTTTTTCATCTGCTGCTCAAGTTTCCACGGTGGGTTAATCACGATCATGCCTGAGGCGGTCATGCCGCGCTGATCGCTGTCCGGGCGCACACCCAGTTCAATTTGCAGGATACGACGGATGCCGGTGGCTTCTAAATCGCGCAGCATTCGTTTGATCTGCTGGCGCATAACTACGGGGTACCAGATTGCATAAGTCCCTGTCGCAAAACGCTTATAACCATCCTGAACACCCTTTACCACGTCTTGATAATCGGTTTTCAGCTCATACGGCGGATCCATCAGGATCAGGCCACGGCGAGACTGAGGTGGAAGCTGGGCTTTCAGTTGCTGATAACCATCGCCACGCAGCACGCGGGCGCGATCGTCTTTTTGAAACTCATTGCGCAGCAGCGGGAAATCGCTAGGGTGCAGCTCGGTCAGATGCAGTTTGTCTTCTTCACGCAGCAACTGGCGGGCAATCAGCGGCGAGCCAGGGTAATAGCGCAGGTTCTCGTTGCGGTTGAAATGATTCACCGCAGACATATAAGGAGCAAGCTCTTCAGGCTGGTCTTCACGCTGCCAGATACGGGCGATACCTTCGAGATATTCACCGGTACGTTCGGCATGTTCACCACTCAACTGATAGCGACCCGCACCCGCGTGGGTATCGAGATACAGAAACGGTTTTTCTTTTTCTTTCAAAGACTCGATGATCAGGCTCTGAACGGTATGTTTTAGAACGTCGGCATGGTTGCCTGCATGAAAACTGTGGCGGTAACTCAACATAATGTTTTTACGTTTTCCGAATAATTTATAGTGACAGTAAAATCAGTAGGTTACCGAAAGTTTATACTGTGCAAGGATGCCATGCCTGGAGGTCGCCATAACGATTTTCACGCCGGAGGCGGCAAAATCAGGCACATCATGAGTGACAGTATAAACTGTTTAGAGGATAAAAAGTTACAGGCATTACTTGAGAGCGGTTGCGGAGTGGCTTCAGTCCGGCCACCCTTGATTTTCGCCCGCTTTGTCCTCATGTTAGTTTTAAGCCCTAATGAAGATATTTACCGATTTCTAATCTGTTGCGGCCGTGTCGAAATAAGTACCGCCCGCTACAGACCCTTAAGGATAACCAGGACTGCCCTATGACCCAATCTTCGCAAAACGATTCGTCAGCTAAAAATCCGCTCTTGGAACAGTTCGATTTACCGCCATTTTCTGCAATTCAGCCGGAACACATCGTTCCTGCCGTGAAGGCCGCAATTGATAAGTGTCGCGCTACCATTGATGAAGTAGTCGCAAAATCAGGCCCTTATACTTATGAAACACTTTGCCAGCCGATTGCTGAAAGCGAAGACAAATTTAGCCGTATCTGGTCACCGATTGGCCATTTGAATTCTGTAAAAAATAGTCCTGAGCTGCGTGCAGCCTATGAGCAATGCCTGCCAATGCTGTCTGAGTTCGCGACCTGGGCAGGTCAAAACGAGGGGCTTTATCAAGCCTACCGTGACCTGAAAGAGGGTGAGAACTTTGCCGGCCTGACCCTGGAACAGAAAAAAGCGGTGGATAATGCGCTGCGTGATTTTGAGTTATCAGGCATTGGCCTGAGCGCCGAAAAACAGAAACGTTACGGTGAGATAACCTCTCGTCTTTCTGAATTAGGTTCGACTTATAGCAACAACGTGCTTGATGCCACCATGGGCTGGAGCAAGCTGATCGCTGATGTCGAAGAGCTAAGCGGTTTACCGGAAAGCGCGCTGGCTGCTGCCAAAGCGCTGGCCGAAGCGAAAGAACAGGAAGGCTGGTTGCTGACACTGGATGCACCGAGTTATTTGCCGGTGATGACCTATGCCGACAACGCCGAGCTGCGTGAAGAAATGTATCGCGCCTACGGCACCCGCGCATCGGATCAGGGCCCAAATGCCGGTAAATGGGACAATAGTGAAGTGATGGCTGAAGAGCTGGCGCTGCGTCACGAGTTGGCACAGTTGCTGGGCTTTGATTCTTACGCAGATATGTCACTGGCTACCAAAATGGCGGAAAATCCGCAGCAGGTTATTGGTTTCCTGAATGATTTAGCCAAGCGCGCCCGTCCACAGGGCGAGCAAGAGCTGGCCCAGCTGCGCGCCTTCGCCAAAGAAAACTACGGCGTTGATGAGATGAATGCCTGGGATCTGCCTTTCTACGCGGAAAAACAGAAACAGCATCTGTTCTCAATCAACGACGAGCAGCTGCGCCCTTACTTCCCTGAAAACCGTGCCTTGTCTGGCCTGTTTGAAGTCGTCAAACGCATCTATGGCATCACCGCCAAAGAGCGTAAAGACGTTGATACCTGGCATAAAGACGTGCGTTTCTTCGACCTGTTTGACGACAGCGGCGAACTGCGCGGCAGCTTCTATCTCGACCTTTATGCCCGTGAACACAAGCGCGGCGGGGCGTGGATGAATGACTACATCGGTAGCCTGCGTCGCACCGACGGTAAGCTGCAACATCCGGTGGCGTACCTGACCTGTAACTTTACTCGCCCGGTTGGCAACAATCCGGCGCTGTTTACTCATAATGAAGTTACCACGCTGTTCCATGAGTTTGGTCACGGCCTGCATCATATGCTGACCAAAGTCGAAACCTCTGGCGTTGCGGGGATCAGCGGTGTGCCTTGGGATGCGGTTGAGCTGCCAAGTCAATTTATGGAAAACTGGTGCTGGGAGCCAGACGCGCTGGCGTTTATTTCCGGTCACTTTGAGACGGGCGAGCCTCTGCCGCAAGAGATGCTCGAGAAAATGCTGGCGGCTAAAAACTATCAGGCGGCGCTGTTTATTCTGCGTCAGTTGGAGTTTGGCCTGTTTGATTTCCGTATGCATGCCGAATACGATCCTGCCAAAGGCGCTCGTATTCTCGAGACTCTCGCCGAGATTAAAAAACAGGTTGCCGTGGTGCCGTCTCCAAGCTGGGGCCGCTTCCCACATGCCTTTAGCCACATCTTTGCTGGTGGTTATGCGGCAGGTTATTACAGTTATCTGTGGGCCGAAGTATTGTCTGCGGACGCCTATTCACGCTTTGAAGAGGAAGGTATTTTCAATCGCGAAACCGGCCAATCGTTCCTGGATAACATTTTGACTCGCGGCGGTTCTGAAGAACCAATGGAGTTGTTTAAACGCTTCCGTGGTCGTGAACCACAGCTGGATGCTATGCTTCGTCATTATGATATTAAAGAGCAGAGCCTCGAAGGATAACAAACTCCCGTGAGTGTGTTTTTAGCATGTGAAGAAGGCGCCGATGAAGGCGCCTTATCTATTCTGGCCGAGCGCTGGAAGCTGGTTTCAAATCCCGATGCCCTGATGGCTCTGGTATTGACGCCGGAAAGACTCGAATTGCGTAAGCGCGATGAACCCAAGCTGGGCGCGATATTCGTCGATTTTGTTGGCGGCACCATGGGCCATCGTCGTCGTTTTGGCGGCGGCCGTGGTGAAGCGGTGGCAAAGGCGGTCGGTATCAAGGGCAGTTATTTGCCGGATGTAGTCGATGCCACGGCCGGACTGGGGCGCGATGCTTTTGTGCTGGCCGCGCTGGGCTGTCGGGTAAGAATGATTGAACGTAATCCGGTGGTTGCGGCTTTGCTTGACGATGGTTTGGCACGAGGTTATCACGATGCGGAAATCGGCCCCTGGTTACAGGAGCGTATGACACTGCTGCACGGCTCAAGTCTTACCGCGCTCAGCGAGATTTCACCGCGCCCGCAGGTGGTTTATCTGGACCCGATGTATCCTCACCGGCAGAAAAGTGCGCTGGTGAAGAAGGAAATGCGAGTATTTCAAGGGTTGGTAGGGGCTGATGAAGATGCTGACGGGCTGCTCGAACCCGCCCGTCGACTGGCAACCAAACGCATTGTGGTTAAACGGCCAGACTACGCGCCGCCAATGGCTGATATTCCCGCGCAGGCTGCTGTCACCACTAAAAGCCACCGTTTTGATATCTATACGCCGCTTTAAGCCTTGCTGCTTTACCCAATAACATGACGGGCTGGCCTTGTGTCAGCCATGAATCAAATATTTCCTGCTGGCGCGATGTCAGCGGGGTATCTGACCAAATCAGGTAATGCTCCATTCCAAAAGCCGACAAATTCGGTTCACTGATTTCACAGCGCACAATCTCGACATTCAAGCCTTCACCGGAAAGCCGTAACGATTCCAGCCACAATTCAAGCGGATCATCGATTTGCATCGGCAGGAGTAAAACCTGCGCGCGCGCTTTTTTGCGTAAAGTGCGCATGATGAAGGTCGCGTACTCCACGATAATGCTGTCCAGCATGCCTCTTTGCTGCAACAGCAGCATTTGCTTGCGGGTGGAAAGAAATGCGCGGATCGGGCGCAAAACCTGATTTACCAGACAACCCAGCGGATATTCGCGGCCAAAACGCCAGATAAGACGCCGCAGCTTAAGCCATTCCCCTTCACCGAGGCAGTGTAAAATTTCTGCCTGAAGTGCATGCCAGCTGCTGTTTTGGCGTAAAACGGTTTCCGAAAATGCACCTTGTGAAACCGGTAGGCTCAGCTGATGGCGGATCTTGGCGATCGGGGTTCCGGCACTGATCTTTCTTACGATCGCATGCAGTCTGGTGAGATCGCCTTCGCTATACCAGCGAGCTCCCTGTTCATCATGATAGGGTTTTATTAGCCCATAGCGTTGCCAGGTTCTGAGTGTGACGGGTAATACTCCGCAAAGTTGGGCGGTAGTTTCAATGTTGTAATGGCGTGGTAAGGGATGGGGATGATTCTTATGAGGTATGCGCGTTTCCATAGGCTAACAAATTCCATTTGCTCACAAAGGATTCACTAGCTATAAGTCAAATTTATAGGTTTGTATAGCGGGTTTTAAGTTAAGGTAAATTTAATGAGTCGAAATTTGAGCTAAATCATTTTATGATGTAATAAGCTGATACGAGGCGGATAAATAGTATCCCGCCTCGTTTGAGACCGATGCTTTTATTCTGCCGCTTCTTCAGGATCGCGCAGCGGAACAATTAGCATATCGATATGTACGGTATTAATTAGCTGGCGCGCCGATGACATAAGTTTGCTCCAGAAATCCTGATGATGACCACACAGCACTAAGTCGACGTCGTATTGCTTAATGGCGTCCACCAGTACCTGTGCTAAATCACCACTGCCGCTTAACGTTTCGGCGATCGGATAACCTGCATTACTTGATAGCTCGCTTAACGCATTGTGAGTCTCTTCGGAAATGCGTTTTTGCATATCACCGAGGTTTACGTCGATCAGCCCGGTATAAAGGTCTGAATAATTAACATCGACGTGGATAAGAGACACTTTGGCATTGTATGGACGTGCGAGGGAGACTGCTTTCTCTACCAGCACTTTACTCTCTGGGGAAAGGTCTACCGCAATAAGAATATGTTTATAAGCCATAAGAAACTCCTTCCATAAGTCATTAAACGTTTGTTCGGATTATGTGTGTGCCATCCTGACACTGCCGCATAAAGTAATCATCACATAAACTATTGTAATCATAACAACAGGCTGAAAACCTTGCATACCTCAAGTATAGCGCTAAAAACACGATCAGAATGTCTTCATTAATCAGCATAATGTTTTAAATCACGTTGTTTGCAGAGAATTTCATTGAGAAAAATGATTTTTTTGCTCCCCGATTTTTATTTCATTTCCTACACTCAATAATAAGCGGGAGTGCAATATTTCGTCTCTTCACGCAAGTGATGCAAACGCTGAGGTGGCTAGCCCGGAAAGGGTCTGGGGGGCGGGCAAACAATTGCCCTGGGTATCAAGCAAAAAGCAGAGAGTTACGGCGGAAAGCACTCAGCCTGGTTTCGCTGAGTTTGATGCCGCCTTAAGGGGGAACCATGATCAGTCCCATTGCGCTATTTTGGGCTTTATGTGTGGTATGTGTTGTGAATATGCTGCGTTACTACTCTTCTCTGCGTGCCTTGCTGGTGGTATTACGCGGATGCGATCCGCTGCTTTATCAATATGTCGACGGCGGAGGATTCTTTACAGCACACGGACAGCCGAGCAAGCAAATACGCCTGGTGCGTTATATTTACGCTCAGCGCTATGTTGATCACCACGACCCCGAATTTATCCGTCGCTGTGAAAGGGTACGAGGTCAGTTTGTACTCACCACGGGATTATGCGGATTAATTCTGATCAGCATGCTGGCAATGCTAATTTGGTACTAATTTCAGGCGGGTTTTTTGAGAGACATACCAAATTGATTAAATGGAAAAAAATAAGGCGGCGCATTCTCATGCACCGCCTTTTTTACTGCTTGGTTTACACTCTTGCCGCCTTGCGACAGCACTGATGGCCGCGTAAAACTTTTATTTAGATCAGTTTAAGTGCCAGCCAGTAAAGCCCACCGGATAACAAGATTGATACCGGCAAAGTGAGTAACCACGCCAGCGCAATATTCTTGATAGTTTTGCTCTGCACGCCACCGCCATCTACGATCATGGTTCCTGCGACCGCAGAAGACAGAACGTGGGTGGTAGAAACAGGCATTCCGGTATAGCTGGCGACACCAATCGACACCGCAGCAGTCACCTGAGCAGATAAACCCTGCCCATAGGTCATTCCTTTTTTACCAATCTTCTCACCGATGGTGGTCGCAACGCGTTTCCAGCCAATCATGGTTCCCAGCGCCAGCGCCAGCGCTACGGCAACGATAATCCAGATAGGCGCGTATTCAACGGTTTCCAGCAGGTCGCCGTGTAAGTCGTTGAGGAAATGCTTATCTGCTGGGCTGGTATCGCTCAGCTTGGCGGTCTTGTCGGCAGTGTCGGCAATACACATCAGCATACGACGCATCTGGCTACGCTGTTCTGGCGCCAGGTCAGCGTAACTTTGCAGGTTAGTCATCATCGCCTGAGAGCGAGTAATCGCTTCCATCGCCAGGCTGTCGTTGCAATGGAACTCAACGGTAGCATGGTCGCTGGTGGCAGCTGGAGCAGGCACCAAAGGTGTCAACGCCACGACTTCCGGCAAAGCCTTGTTGTGTTGCTGATAATACTGTTGCAGGTGCGTCACGGCATCACGAGTACGAGTGATGTCATAACCGGTGGCATTCATATTAAGTACGAATCCAGCGGGTGCAACGCCTATTAAAACCAGCATAATCAGACCAATGCCTTTCTGACCATCGTTCGCACCGTGGGAGAAACTTACCCCGATAGCAGAAACGATTAAGCCGATGCGCGTCCAGAATGGCGGCTTTTTCTTGCCGTCTTTCTTCTCGCGTTCAGCCGGAGTCAGGTGCATACGCCTGCGCTTTTTACTTCCACTCCAGTAGCGGCGGAGCAGGAAAATCAAGCTTCCGGCCATAATCATCCCCACCAGTGGCGAGATAATCAGTGACAGGAAAATGCTAATCATTTTAGGAATGTTTAGGGCATCAATAACTGAACTGTGAGTCAAAAGCGCGTTGGTCA
Source organism: Rouxiella sp. WC2420 (assembly GCF_041200025.1). Classification (NCBI taxonomy): domain Bacteria; kingdom Pseudomonadati; phylum Pseudomonadota; class Gammaproteobacteria; order Enterobacterales; family Yersiniaceae; genus Rouxiella; species Rouxiella sp. WC2420. The sequence continues at coordinate 227,231 of NZ_CP165628.1, forward strand.
GACCTACGCCGATAATGGCTCCGATGAGCGTGTGAGAGCTGGACGCCGGAAGGCCGAAATACCAGGTTCCAAGGTTCCAGATAATCGCCGCCAACAGCATTGAAAATACCATGGCGAGACCATGTGCGGACCCCACGTTCAATAGCAAATCAGTAGGCAGCAGGTGAACGATGGAATAAGCCACGCTCAAGCCGCCAAGCATGACGCCAAAGAAGTTGAATGCGCCAGCCATCAAAACGGCAAGTTGAGAACGCATGGCGCGCGTATAAATTACAGTCGCCACTGCGTTGGCCGTGTCGTGGAAGCCGTTAATGGCTTCGTAAAACAGAACAAACAGTAACGCGAGTATCAATAACAGGCCGGTATGGAAATCCAACCCGGCGAATAAATGCAGCATAATTGTTACGCCAGTTTGTGGACATGAACGCCGCGCATTATCTGCGAGAACAGGGGGGGTGGAAAAGGAAAATATGACATTTTTTTGACTAAACCTAGACGCAGAATCAATGATATGCAAAGAGCTTGTGAAAAAACAGTTGATTTAGAAGGATTTTTTACCAAGAAATATTTTCTTACAGGCCAAGAATAGTCTTAGGTCTTCTGGATTATCGACGCGTCACAGCTTACAATCTGCCGCGCAATAAGCTGAGTTGAACGCTTTTTGCCCACTGCCAGAGATTTTTTTTACCCCGTATGCGCTATTCAGAGAGGTTTTTGTGGAACAGTACGATGTTGTAGTCATTGGTGCCGGTGCGGCAGGAATGTTTTGCGCAGCACAAGCGGGCCAGGGTGGCTGCAAAGTATTGTTGCTGGATAATGGCAAAAAGCTGGGACGCAAGATCCTGATGTCCGGCGGCGGTCGTTGTAATTTCACTAACCTCTATACCGAACCCGCGGCTTACCTGTCTGAAAATCCGCATTTCTGTAAATCCGCACTGGCGCGTTACACCCAGTGGGATTTCATCGATCTGGTCAATCGTTACGGCATTGCCTGGCATGAAAAAACGCTGGGCCAGCTATTTTGCGACGACTCGGCCCAACAGATCGTGGCCCTGCTTGAGCAGGAATGCCAGAAAGGTAAGGTGACTTTTCGCCTGCGTAGTGAGATTAGCTCAGTGGACAAGGTTGAGTCCGGCTTTGCGCTGACAGTGAATGGTCAAGAAGTAAGCACTCGCTCACTTGTTGTAGCCAGCGGTGGACTTTCCATGCCGGGATTAGGGGCTTCACCTTTTGGCTATCGACTGGCTGAGCAATTCGGGCTTAAAGTTCTGCCAACCCGCGCCGGTCTGGTGCCATTTACTCTGCACAAGCCGTTGCTAGAACATCTGCAGACGCTTTCCGGCGTTTCGGTGCCTGCTGTAATGACAGCGCAGGACGGCACAGTATTCCGTGAAAATATCCTCTTCACCCATCGAGGGCTGTCCGGGCCAGCCGTTTTGCAGCTATCAAGTTACTGGCAACCTGGCGAGTTTGTGAGCGTTAACTTACTTCCTACGCTAGTATTGGCGGACTTCCTGAATCAGCAGCGTCAGGATCATCCGAATCAGAGCCTGAAAAATACTCTTTCGTTGCATTTGCCTAAACGGCTGGTGGAATGTCTGCAAACGCTGGATCAAATCCCTGACGTCACACTGAAGCAGCTTAATCTGCCACAGCAGGCAGCTTTGATTGAGCAATTGCAGAACTGGCAGGTGCAGCCGAACGGGACCGAAGGCTATCGTACCGCCGAAGTCACTATGGGCGGCGTCGACACCCGCGCGCTATCGTCGAAAACCATGGCGGCCAACGGCGTGCCCGGATTGTACTTTATCGGCGAAGTCGTCGACGTCACTGGCTGGCTCGGCGGCTATAACTTCCAATGGGCCTGGAGCTCAGCCTGGGCCTGTGCACAGGATTTAGTAAAGGTATTTGGAGAATAGTTGAGAGCCGATCAAATATTCACCAGGCTCTCAAGGGGAATGACGAATTGCTTATGCAAATTCCTAATCGTCGTAAAAGTTTGATTGCTGTTGCTTCGTCATTCCAGGCTTTAAAAGATTGTTCGGCATCAGACTTATTATTCCAGCAAGCTTTCAAGACTACGATGGATACCGGCAATTTAATTTATTGGCAACCGGTCAAGAATGGCCTGTGCGGTATTTACATCAGTGACCAGAGAATTAATCATCCCCGAACGAACCGCGCCAATAATTCCGGCCGCTTTCTCCGGCGTTGCCGCCACGCCGATGGTCAGCGGCGTGCGGCGCAGCTGTTCAACAGAGGCGGCAATCATGCTTTCTTCTCCTTGCCAATGCAGAATTTCGCCTGACTCAGTGATGTAATGGCGTAATACGTCGCCATTGGCGTGGCTCAGCGCCTGCTCACTCGGCGTTGCGGTGCTGCTTTCGCTAGGTCTTGGCTCGTGAGTCAGGCCGATGCCGACAATCGCCACATCCAGCCTGTCCCAAAGAGAAATAATTTCCTGCACGCTTGGGTCACGCAAGAAAGCTTCGCGCAGCTCTGGGGATGAAATATAAGGTGCGTGGAGAAAATAAGGCGTGCCTTCCATTTGTTCAGCCGCGCGACGGACAAACTCGGTAATCTGAAAATGTGGTGCAGCCTGCTGCATGCCGCCGTTCAACGCGACGGTCAACACACCCGGTAAACGCGGTAGCCCAGCCAACGTCACTTCCCTCACTGCACGTCCCCAGCCAATGCCCAGCACTGACCCTGCGCTCAGCCCGGCCTGTGAAAGCAGCGAGGCCAGCGGAGTACGCAAAGAATCCAGAACATTGTTCGGCGGAGCATCAACCACGTAGGCGTGCTTCAACCCCAGACGCTGCACCAGATCGGCAGTCATGTTTTCCGGAGAAGCTAAACCTATGACTTCTATACGAACTATGCCTGCCGCCCGCGCTTTGTTAAGCAAACGGGAAATGGTCGCCGTTGAGACATCCAGCTTGCGGGCGATCTCGACCTGCGACATGTCTGACTCGTAATGCAGCTTCGCCACCATGTGCATTAATGTGCGCGTTGCTGCAATATCTTGCAAAATTGGCTCTTTCAGCTTGAAATTCCTTTCAGTAATGAATTACACTCAAAGCGTTGGTTGAGGAATTATTGCTCAATAGCCGTGATAAAGCAATGTTCACCAAGGGCGTTAAACCCTTTAAAACCGGCATTGTTCAAGTTTTTCGACCTCTCTGAATCCTCAGGGAAACGACAGAGCGTCCAGTGTAATCGAGATTTTTTAATCTGTAATAAATTTCACGCAAAGGAGAGTTCCATGTCAAAGTTGTCTACTTCAGAATTACGCGGCTACCAGCAAATTTGTGGTCAAAATGGTGCCATGCTGGTTATCGCCTGCGACCAACGTGGTGGCATGCGCACTCTGCTTGCCAGCGATCCTCAGCAGCAAGCTTCTATTTCCGAAAAACAGCTCGGCCTGATTAAAGCCGACATCACGCAGTATCTGGCCAGCAAAGCTTCGTGCGTTCTGGTTGACCCGATTTGCGCCGTACCACAACTGGTTGATGATGGCATTATTGCCCGTGATACTGCGTTGCTAATCGGGCTGGATGCCTCGGGGTGGGATAACTCTCCAGAAGGTTATCGCCTTTCACGTCTGGCAAAAGACGTTGATGCGCGCCGCGTGCGTGAACTGGGTGCCACCGGCGGCAAGATCATGGTTTACCTGCGTTCAGACAAGCCCGAAGCCAATCGCCATAATATTGAAATCTTGCATAAGTGCGTGGAGGATTTTGCCAAGGAAGATTTATTACTGGTGGTGGAGTTTCTGACTTATAAACTGGATAGCGAAAGCGACGAGGAATATAAAGCCAAAGTGCCGGAGCTGATTTATGGCGGGACAAAAATCTGCCTCGATGCGGGTTCTAAAGTGCTGAAACTGCCTTATCCGGGTTCTAAACAGGCTTGCGCAGCTATCACCGAGCTTGCCGGAGACGTGCCTTGGGCGGTACTGTCAGCAGGTGTTGACCACACAACTTTCCTGAAACAGGTTGAAGATGCAATGAGCACTGGCGCATCTGGCGTGATTGCCGGGCGCTCGCTGTGGAAAGACTGTATCTCTCTGGATCACGATATTACCAGAAACAAGCTGGAAACAGTGGCGGTTCCTCGTTTGAAAGAGCTGCAAGCCGTGATTCAGAAATATTATAAAGCCGCCCACAAGGGTAAAAACGCATCAACCGAACAGGTGGAACATGTCTGATAACAGAGACGTTTTTAACGACGAAACGCTGGCCAAACCGGAAAAACGGGTCATTCTGGTCAACGGGATACCTGCTTCTGGTAAAAGCAGCCTCGCCGTTGAACTCTCTGCTAAAACCGGTTGGTTACAGCTGTCGCTGGATGGTATTAAAAACCCGTTTTTGCAACGGCTCGAAGGCGTCGATCGCGCTTTTAATCGAAAACTGGGACAGGCCAGCTATCAGGTGATTTGGTCAATTATCGCCGATGCGCCGCAAGGTAGTACTTTTATTGTTGATGCCTGGTTTGGTTTTCAGCCAAAAGAGGTGTTGACAGAATATCTGACTCAGGCGGGTATTACGCAGGTGCTGGAAATATGGTGTCAGGTTTCACCGGCAACCGCAGCAGCACGTTACGAAGCCAGATTGGGAGAACGTCTTCCCGGCCATTTAGGCGCGGAATATATTCCTGAATTAAAAGTTCTGGCGAAAAAAGCACAGCCGATGGAGTTAGGTCCGGTATATTATTCCGATCAGGAAATTCCGGCAGATATTAATGCCATTAAACTTTGGGCTGAAGACGTGATGAAATAACTTGATGGCAGTCTAATATTAATTAACTGTGTTTTAGCGTAATTCTTGCATTTATCTTGAAATAGTTGCCTTAAATTAAATTTGGCAATTGTCGAACACCTGTGTCATTTATTTGTTAAGAAAGTCATTATTATTATTTTTGCATCGTTGATAAATAGGAAAGGGTAGATCACAGTTTTCATTTAAAATTAATATGATACTGAGAAAAGCCAATTTTTATTTTAATGGAATGATCTTTTATAAAGAGATCTTGAAGAGGCAATATGTTAACCGACTGGATTAATGAAAGTAATATTAGCATCGTTGAACATACAGATGGCTGGCAAAGTGCCGTTGCTCTGGCTGTACAGCCGCTGATTGATAATGGCGCGGTAGAACCCCGTTATCTTCAAGCTATTTATGATATGCACCGTGAAATAGGTCCTTATTATGTTCTGGGAGAAGGCATTGCCATGCCGCATGCCAGACCGGAAGAGGGCGTGAATCGTACAGCATTATCTCTGGTTATTGTTCCTGATGGCGTAGAGTTTCATAGTGAAGATAACGATCCGGTTTATATTGTTTTTGCGCTAGCGGCTATCGACAGTAATTCACATATCGAAATGATCGCCAGCCTCTCCAATCTTTTTTGCGACGATGAAGTCGTAGAAAAATTAAGAGGTTGCCAGAGCAGGCAGGAGGTATTGCAGGCCATTCGAGAATACTAAAATCTCTTAATATCAGTTCGATGAAGTGTAAGCCCCTGCGATACATCTATATTAGGTGAGCAAAGGGGTATCCGAAGTGTGTCTTATCAATTAACGATCACCTAAGGAACACCTATGAAAAAGTTATCTATTTTGGCAGTGTGTGGCGCAGGTCTTGGCAGCAGCTTCGCCTGCGAAATGAGCATTGAAGCCGCATTGAAAGATCTGGGTATCGACGCTGAGCTGTCTCACTGTGATATTTCCAGCGCTACATCAACCCGTGCCGATATTATTTTTACCGGCGAAAATTTCCGTTCACAGTTTGCTCACTACAATATCAGTGCGACCGTTATTTACTTGAAGCGTCTGGTCGATAAAAACGAGATTAAAGAAAAGCTCACGCCAGTACTGCAAGAAATGGGTCTAATGGCGTACTAATATTAAATATAAAATAGATAGATAAAAATAAAGTTATAACTACATCTTACCCAATAGCTCGATCAACGTGAACTCTACAGGGGACTTAATATGTCTTTCCTTCATTTTATTGTAAACGACGTACTCGGCCAGGCGTCAATTTTAATATCCCTGATTGCTATGATCGGGCTGATTGCTCTTAGAAAAAGTCCGGGCCAGATAATTACTGGTACTTTAAAAACGCTGCTGGGTTTTCTGGTATTACTGTCCGGTGCCAGCATTATTGTGGCGACATTAACCTTCCTTGGTGAGATATTCCAGAAAGGCTTCCACATGCGCGGCATCGTCACCGATGTCGGGTCAATTGCGGGTATTGCACAGCAAACATTAGGACGCGAAACTGCATTAATCATGGTGCTGGCATTTGTTGTTAATATCCTGATTGCCCGCTTCACGCGCTTTAAATATATATTCCTCACAGGACAGGCCTCTTTGTGGATGGCAACTGTCTGCTCGGTCATTGGTTACATGGGCGGCCTGCGCGGCACAGAGCTTATCCTGACTGGTGGAGTGATTGCCGGGGTGATGGCGGTGGGTATGCCGGTTCTGGCACAGCCGATTGTGCGCAAAATTACTGGCTCGGACGACTTTGCGCTCGGCCATTTCTGTACCATCGGCTATATCATTCAGGCCGGTGTGGCGAAAATAACCGGCGATGTCAGTAAAAGTACCGAAGATCTCGAATTGCCACAGGCGCTGTCATTCTTGCAGGATACCTATCTGTCGATGATGGTAGTGATGATCCCTATTTATCTGATCCCTGCCGCCGTGGCAGGTCCTGAGGTGATTGCCCCTTACGCCAACAGCGTTAACTATTTAGTTTATGCCTTCCTGCAATCGATCCAGTTTGTGGTCGGGGTTTATGTGCTGTTGGCCGGCGTGCGACTGTTACTGGCAGAAATCGTGCCGGCGTTCCGTGGAATTGCGCTGCGCATTGTGCCAAACGCTATTCCGGCTCTTGATTGCCCGGTGTTGTTCCCTTACGCCCCAAATGCGGTAATCATCGGCTTTATCTCTACCACCATCGGCTCGATTATTGGCATGTTCCTGTTCCCAACCATTGGGTTGGCAATGATTTTACCAGGCATGCTGACCAATTTCTTTGCCGGTGGCACTGCCGGGATATTCGGTAATGCCGTCGGCGGCCGTCGTGGCGCGATAATTGGCGGCATTTTCCATGGCCTGTTTATTACTCTGTTGCCTGCACTGTTGCTGCCGCTACTCGGTAAATTTGGTTTATCCAACGTGACCTTCAGCGACTCGGACGTGATTAGTGTCGGGCTGGTATTTGGTCACATCCTTAACTTCTTCCACTAGGTTCAGCGGAGGCTGATATGACAACTGAAATCGACGCCATTCTGGCAAAAAACCTGGCCCCGGCCGACTGCGCCAAAGCTTTGAACGAGTTAGGCAAAGGCTATGCGGAACAGCAGGATATCGACACGGCTATCGTCTGTTGGGAAAAAAGCATGGCGTGCTACGGCAAGCCCGGATTCGCTCAGGCACAGCTGATGAAAGCCTACAATGCCAAACGACGCGAATGCTCGCAGGCGGGTGACGGCAACGGGCTGGAACTGTACTCAAATAAAATCGATGGCCTGATGCAGCAAAGCAAAGATGCGATCCGTTACGGCTTTTAAGGATTACGTTCCGGAAGATAAGGATTTTTAAGGCTAGTATTAAGGATAAAGAAGGCCAGTAACCTCGCGGTGCTGGTCTTTTTCTTTAATCTTTAACAGATAGCTTTTATGATGATGGTTACATTTTGAACGTCACGAGAGGGACCTATGTCAGATAAAACCAACGCAGTAAAACTCATTGCCGTGGATATGGACGGTACATTTCTTGATGATCAAAAAAAGTACAATAAAACGAAATTTCTTGCCCAGTATCAGCAGTTGAAAGAGCAGGGGATCAAGTTCGTGGTTGCCAGCGGTAATCAGTACTATCAGTTGAAATCTTTCTTCCCAGAAATTGCCGCCGAGATTGCGTTTGTTGCTGAAAACGGTGCCTATGTCGTTAATGAGGGCGAGGATTTTTCAGTTGCGGAGCTGAGTGCGGATTCAATAGCGAAAATTCTGCAATTTATTGCCGCGACGCCGGGCCTCAATACCGTGGTGTGCGGCCAACACAGCGCCTATATCCTGTCGTCGCAGCCGGATGCTTTTTATCAGAAGATGAAAAATTACTACCATCGTCTGAAAAAAATCGACAGTTATCAGGAAATCGACGACAAAATCTTTAAATTCGCCACCAATATTGATGACGACCATTTGCAGAATTTTATGACCTCCCTTGATAAAGCGCTGGGTCATATCATCACGCCAGTATCCAGCGGGCACGGCTCTGCGGACCTGATTATTCCTGGCCGTCATAAAGCTAACGGATTACGGATGCTGCAAAAAATCTGGAACATTGAGGATGCACAGGTTGTGACTTTCGGCGACGGCGGCAATGATGTAGAAATGCTCAAACAGGCCGGATTTGGTTTTGCGATGGCTAACGGTATGCCCGTAGCCAAAGCGGCTGCGAACTATGCCACCGTGTCGAATAATGAAGAAGGAGTATTGAAAATCATCGACAAAGTGTTGGCTCAGGAAGCTCCGTTTAACTGATCCGCCTGAAAAAGCTTATCGAGCGATTTCTGGAGTTTAGTTGTTGCACTGGCTGGTGATGGCGTCTTGCCCGTGCGGGCACACATTGTTGCTGGTCGGGATAATCCTGAACAGGGATTCCGCTGCTCCGGAGCCGCACCCGGTAAGTAACAGCAGACTTAACATCAAGATAGTCAGTTTCATTAAAATTCCAGTGAAGACACAGGGTGACAGCGCACGGGAAGCCCATGCCAATTCAGCATAACCGATATCTTAGCGGTAAAATGTGATTCTTTCGTGTAGTTGTGTTAACGATCCTGTCAATTTGCGGCCGGGAATTCATTGACCCTGGCCGCGTTTATTTTCACCTTGTTGCGTTTTGCGGCTCGGCAGCTTCCAGGACCGCGTTTTTCTGAATGCTGCTTTGGTGAATACCTATATATCTCTCGAATTTTGCCGGTTTCAGCATCGACAAATCAACCAGCACCAGCCCGTCAATACAGTTATTGAACGCCGGGTCACAGCCAAAATCGATAAACTGCACGCCACCAGTTTCACAAAGTTCAGAATACTGCTTATAAAGTGGTGGAATACTGCATCCAAAATTCGCTAACAGGCGTTTGAGACGTTGCAGGTCCTGTGCGTAATTATCGCCACTGAACTGGGCCAGTACTTCGGGCAATGAGGCAGGATAGGGGCGTCGGGAGGTTGCCAATGGCAGAGTCGGGCCGAAATAAAGACGATAAAAGGCAATCAGCAGATCGCGCGCTGCGAGCGGCAAACCACCGGAAATCGATACCGGCCCGAAGAGATAACGATACTGCGGATATTTCGCCAGATAGGCTCCGATGCCCAACCACAGATAATCCAGACCGCGTTTACCCCAGTACGCGGGTTGAATAAAGCTGCGACCAAGCTCGATCCCCTGTTCAAGAATGGGGTCCATCTGGTGACCATAATTGAACAGACTTTGGCTGTAGATCCCGCTGATATTATTTTTCTCAAGCTGTTCGGCGGTGGGAATGAAGCGATAAGCGCCGACAATTTCCAGCGCCTGTGGATCCCAAAGCACCAGGTGATAATAGTCGTCGTCGTAGCTGTCCAAATCACGTCTGCGGCCGCTGCCCTCGGCCACGGCGCGGAAGGCGATTTCACGCAGCCTGCCAAGTTCGCGCAGGATCGGCACGTAATCTTCTCCGTTGCGGCGATAAAGGTAAATCTGTTTGCCGTCGGGGGTTTGGCCGAGCAGCTCGGTGGCTTCCAGCGCATGCTTGAGCACGGCGCGATCTTCCGCGCGAGCAATCGCCGATTCGGTGCGAAACAGCCCGCTTTTACCCTGCCCGAGACGATAAACATGTTTGCGGAAACGCGCCGCCAGATCCTTGGCTCGCGAGTGGCCGTCATGCCAGCTGTCGTAGGGAATACGCGCGCCAATCTGCAATTTTAAGGTGCTGCCGCGATGGCCGAACATCTCATGCACCAGCAGCAGAGACGAAATTGGTTTGTAAATCATCGAGCTAAGATAAAATAACGCGCTGTTGTTACCGCTAATATGCACCGGCACAATGGCGGCGCGGGTTCTGGCCGCCAGTTTGATAAAGCCGGTATGCCAGCGACCGTCGCGCACGCCCTTGGAGGTAATGCGAGACACCTCTCCGGCAGGGAAAATAATCAATACGCCCTGATTTTCAAGGTGTTCCTGCATCATTGAAACCTGAGCGCGCGCGGTACGGTGACTCATATTATCGACCGGGATCATCAGGCTGCTCAGCGATTCAATCTGCGAAAGCAGGCGGTTGGCCATCACTTTTACGTCTGAGCGAACCGAGGCGACAGCGCTGAGCAGGGCCAGCCCTTCAAGGGTGCCAATAGGATGGTTGGCGACAATTACCACTGGGCCATAGCTGGGGATTTGTTCGAGGCAGCGATCGGAGAGTTCACAACGGATTTGAAAGTAGTCGAGGATCTGCTCGACCATATCAACGCCTTTTAAGTGGCGGTTGTTGTCGGCGAGCTGCTGAAATTCTTTCTCGCGGAACAGCTGTTTCAACAGATTGAGCTGCCAGGAAGGGGTTTTACGTCTCGGTGCCAGATCCTGAAGTACGTTGTCCATGCTGAACATAGAATGTCCTCCGGTTGAATTAATTTTACCTTAGGACATAACAATGACGTTTCTATTTCAGGCCTGTGACGGTATCGGGAATTCGTCAGCGAGTGGAGTAAATTTTAGCGAAACCGGCGAAATTTTTCAGGTGTTCAATCCACCATTTTGCCGCGTTGCCGCTGGCATTCTCATTCCACGCCAGATAAGCCATGTCCTGATAACATTCGGCATCCAGTACTTTCTCAACCAATTTGCCGGATTGTAGATAGGGTTCGGCCATATAACGAGGAAGGTAACCGCAGCCAAGTCCTGCGAGCTGCGCGTTGAGCTTGCCGTTAAAATCAGCCACCGTTAATAGTTTTTGGCGGTCTAAAATACGCAAGTCTGCGCCAGTGCTATGCTTTGAAGAATCTTGTATCACCACGGCGCGATACTGGCGTATTTTCTCTCTTTCCAGCGGCTCCGGGACCTCTGCGAGAGGGTGCCTGGGCGAGATGGCGAAGGCGTATTCCAGCCAGCCCAGCGGAGTACAGCCGATGCCGCCGCGAGTTACCGGTTCGCGCACCGCGCCAATAATAATGTCGGCGCGATGATACAACAGCGCCTCCCAGGTTCCAGCCAGTACTTCGTGGGTGAAATGCAGCTGAGTATGCTGATGCTGCTCGTAAAACAGTTCAATCAATGGATTCAAAATGGACAGCGGAACGGAAGCATCGAGCGCCAGCGTCAGATTACTTTCCCAGCCACTTTCGACGTATTGCGCCTCTTGTTCCAACTCGCTCACTGCCTGAAGCAAAACTCGACCTTTATCCAGCATCAGTTTTCCTGTGCTGGTAAAAGTGGCGCGATGCCCGGAGCGGTCGAGCAGTTTAATGTTTAAATCGCTTTCCATTTTTTGAATCGTATAGCTCAGGGCGGATGGCGTTTTAAACAAAGTGGCCGCCGCCGCCGCAAACGAGCCATGGCGTTCCAGCGCGTCCAGTATTAGCAGGGCTTCAAGGCTTAATTTCATTTGCGGTTCCCCAAAAATATTCAACAACATCTCAAAAACTTTAAGCTATCAGTAACCCGAGGATTTGCCTATTGTTTCAACAACAGCTTTAAGGCCGATAACCCGTCTCTGAGGGAAAATAACGTGGATTATTCAGCACAAAAAAATCACGTCACGCTGGTCATCACCCATAACCTTTTGCCCGGTAAAACTCAGGCATACGAGGCCTGGCTTGATGAAGTCATGCCGGTGGCAGCAAGTTTTAGCGGCCATCTTGGCGTTAATGTTATTCGTCCAAATACAGGGGAAACGTCGTATACCATTCTGGTGAGATTCGACAGTCTGGACAGTCTCTACGCCTGGATTAATTCCCCGCAGCGCAAGGCATTGGTGGAGAAGGCTAGCGGACTTCTGGATCACGGCAATCGTGAGGATCGCGGCGATCGTCTCGAGATCCGTCCCGGTGCTGCCTTCTGGTTTACGCCGGAGGTCAAAAAGGGCCGCTCGCCGGCCAAGTGGAAACAGTATCTGGTCACGCTGGGGGTGATTTTTCCCTCGACAAATTTTGTTCCGTGGTTTTGGGGAATGGTTTTACCGATCGCCAAAGGAACGCTATGGGGGCATCTGTTGAACGATGCCAGTGTTGTGGCGCTGGTGGTGTTCTTCTGGATGCCGCAGGTCACGCGAATACTGAAAAATTGGCTGATCCCGAAAGGGTGACAGGGTTTGGAGATAGACGATGAATAATAATGCTTCGCTTATTTTTACCAACGGCAAGTTTCATACGGTTGATCGAGAAAATCCTCTGGCAGACGCCGTGGCGATCAAAGACGGCAAATTTTTGGCGGTAGGCAGTGCGGCAGAAGTGATGCGCTTTGCCGGTCCGGAAACCAAAATCGTTGATTTAAAAGGACACACTGGAATTCCTGGCCTCAACGACTCACACCTGCATTTAATTCGCGGCGGTCTGAATTACAACCTCGAACTGCGCTGGGAAGGGGTGCCGTCGTTGGCCGATGCGTTGCGTATGCTGAAAGAGCAGGCGCTGAGAACGCCGTCGCCACAGTGGGTTCGCGTGGTGGGCGGTTGGACCGAATTTCAGTTTGCCGAGCGCCGCATGCCAACGCTCGACGAAATTAACGCCGCCGCTCCCGATACGCCGGTATTTATTCTCCATCTTTACGATCGCGCCTTGTTAAACCGCGCGGCGCTTAAAGTCGTGGGCTATACCCGCGATACGCCAAATCCTCCGGGCGGTGAAATTCAGCGCGACAGCAACGGCAATCCTACCGGTATGCTGATTGCCCGCCCAAATGCGATGATCCTTTATGCCACGCTGGCTAAAGGGCCAAAGTTGCCGTTGGAGCAACAGGTTAATTCCACCCGTCAGTTTATGCGCGAGCTTAACCGCTTGGGGCTGACCAGTGCGATTGACGCAGGCGGCGGTTTCCAAAATTATCCTGAAGATTACCAGGTGATCTCGGAGCTGCATGAGAAAAAACAGCTGACACTGCGCATTGCCTACAACCTGTTTACTCAGCGTCCCGGCCATGAGGTTGAGGATTTTGAACGCTGGACCGATATGCTCAAGCCGGGACAAGGTACGGATTTTTATCGCCACAATGGGGCTGGCGAGATGCTGGTATTTTCCGCCGCGGATTTTGAGGATTTTCTTGAGCCGCGCCCCGATTTGGCGCCGGGCATGGAAGACGAGCTGGAGCGCGTGGTGCGTCATCTAGTGGAGCAGCGCTGGCCGTTTCGCCTGCACGCCACTTATAACGAATCGATTAGCCGCATGCTCGACGTGTTCGAAAAGGTCAATAAAGACATTCCGTTCAATGGCCTGCACTGGTTCTTTGACCACGCAGAAACTATTACCGAGACCAATATCGAGCGCGTGAAGGCATTGGGTGGCGGCATTGCGGTACAGCATCGCATGGCGTTTCAGGGCGAATATTTTGCCGATCGCTACGGCATCGAGGCGACCAAACACACGCCTCCGGTGGCGAAAATGCTGGCCGCAGAGCTGCCGGTCGGATTAGGCACCGATGCTACGCGTGTCGCTAGCTATAACCCTTGGACCGCCCTGTACTGGCTGGTGTCTGGCCGAACTGTGGGCGGCATGGCAATGTACGATGATAGCGCTCGGCTGGATCGCGAAACGGCGTTGATGCTCTGGACTCAGGGCAGCGCCTGGTTCTCAACCGAGCAGGGCAAAAAAGGGCAGATCAAAATTGGGCAACTGGCGGATCTGGTCATCCTGTCGAAAGATTATTTCAGCGTGCGCGAAGAAGAGATCAAGGGGATTGAATCGGTGTTGACGGTAGTAGATGGCAACATCGTTTACGCGGCCGGAGGATTTTCACCGCTGGCGCCGCCGTCGATTCCGGTATTGCCCGACTGGTCGCCAGTGGTCAAGGTGCCGGGCCATTATCGCTCGGCTCCACCAGAGGCAGCGACCCGCGTGGGGGCGCAGCAGCAGGTGCATCAGTGTAGCGGCCCGTGCGGTGTTCACGTTCATCAGCATGATATCTCACGGCGCTCCGACGTGCCGGTGTCGGATAATAATGCCTTCTGGGGCGCGCTCGGCTGTTCGTGCTTTGCTTTCTAAAGCTGGAAACTTTATTCCCCCGCATTTCGGCGGGGGATGTTGACCATCAGTTTAATACTGTATTATCAACCGGACGAGACAAAACCGGGAATAACCATGAGCAGTGCCAACGCGTTTCAGCCAACGAATTATCAAATAATCGCTGACAGTATTGCGACGCTTCTTTTCCCGCATGCCGAGGTCGTCTTGCATGACCTGAAAACCCAGCAAGTGGTGCATATCGCCAACAACCTTTCCAAACGCAAGATTGGCGACGATTCTGCTCTCGACGAATTGCCCGGCGACTCCCTCGCGACACAAAGTATCGGTCCTTACGAAAAGCTCAATTGGGACGGGCAACGCCTGCGTTCAATCACCAGCGTGCTGCGCGATGCTCAGGGGCGCGCGGTAATGGCGCTGTGCATCAATCTGAATTATACGGTGCTGGAGCAGGCGCGCGACGCGTTGAATCTGTTTTTCCAGGCAAGCCGAATTATGCCGCAGCCGGAAGCGCTGTTTCGCGACGACTGGCAGGAACGGATCAATACTTTCCTGCACGCCTGGTTGAATAAAAATAATCTCGCGCTTAACAGTCTGCGCCGCGAAGACAAGCGCCAGCTGGTTGAGGCGCTGTATCAAGAGCGTGCTTTTGATGGACGCAGCGCCTACGATTATGTGGCCAGCGTGCTGTCGATGGGCAGGGCCACGGTCTATAAATATGTCAAGGCACTGCGAGAAGAATCAACCAGTTAGAGGCCAGGTAAAGCTTCTGCGCAGGCCTGCATGGCGTAGGCCGAAATCTGTGCGTCCTGCACTGCGACACCGGTTAAATCTGCGACGGTGATTTGCCGATCATTTTCTCGTCCTTTAGCGCGGCCTGCCAGTAACAACCCTAATTCCACCAACTGTTCTGCCTTGATCAATCCCTGATTTAGAGCATGAGAAATCTCGCCGTATTCGCTGCACTGTTTGACTGAATCGACAACGATAACCTCGGCACGAGCGACCAGTTTAGCGTCGAGTTCCTGCTTGCCACCGCCGTCGGCACCCACGGCTGTGATATGAGTACCGGGCTTGATCCATTCGCTTTGCAGGAGTGCCTCACGAGAGGGCGTGGCGGTGACAATCAGGTTGGCGTTTTGCGCGACCTGCTGGCAGTCCTGTGTGGTGGTGACCTCAAACCCCAATGAGGTGGCAAAATCGCGATAGGCATCGAGGGCTGCCAAATTGCGGCCCCACACGGTCACGCGACGGCAACAAGTAAGGGATTGCAGCTGCTCTAGCTGCATGCGAGCCTGTACGCCAGTGCCGATAATGCCAATTCCGGTCACTAAGGACGGAGCCAACGCTTTGGCCGCTATTTGGCCTGCCAGCGCGGTGCGAATACACGTCAGCCAGCCTTCGTCCTGCAATAATACCAGCGGCTGGCCAGTGAGCGCAGAAATCACCAGCATCAGGCCGTCATTGCTGGGCAAGCCCCTGGCCGGATTATCATAAAAACCAGTAGAGATTTTCACCGTAAATGAGTCACTGCCTGCAACCCACGCCGATTTTATACAGCAATCTCCGTTGGCCTGATCGAAGAGAAAATTCTGTACCGGCGGCACCTGTACTCGCCCTTGTGAATAGGCAATAAAGCCTTCGGTAATGCGCTGTGCGGCGATCTTCATATCTATCGCGCCCACGATTTGCATTTGGTCGTATATCTTCATTGCATCGCCTCGATAAACTTCTCGAGCAGGATATTGCGCCCGCAAAGAATTACCGCGACCTTTTTGTGCTGATAGTCTGCCGCCAACTTGATAGCACCGGCCAACGCGACGCCTGCTGCGCCTTCAATAATCCAGCGTTCAGCTCTAGCCACGGCTTTCATGGCCTCGCGGATCTCTTGTTCGCTAACCAATACCGTTCTGTCGATGACTTTCTGGCATAGCGGGAAGGTGATGCTGCCCGGTTCAATGCCGCCTGCGGTGCCGTCGGAAAGCGTATCTTCTTCTTCCATCTCGATTATTTCACCCGCCTCCAGCGATCGCTGCATCGTCGGCGCATTGGCCGGCCAGCAGCCAATAATCTCGACGCCCGGTTTTAAATACGCCAGAGCGGCACCGACCCCGGAAATCAATCCGCCACCGCCAACTGCCACGAAAACTGCATCGACGTCTGGAAGCTGCTCAAAAAGTTCAGCCCCGATGGTGCCCTGACCAGCAATAATATCGGCATCGTTATAGGGGGAAATAAATAGCTTATTTTGCAGTTTCGCCTGCTTTGCAGCCTCTAGCTCAACGCTGAGCGGATCGGTTTCCAACGAAATAACGTTGGCACCAAAGGCTTTGATTGCTTCCAACTTAGTCGGAGAGGCGCTGGTGGTGGTGTAAACGGTAACTGGCACACCTGCGCGTAATCCTGCCAGCGCCAGCGCCTGCCCGTGATTACCTGAAGAGGCCGTAATCACGCCTTTTTTTCTTTGCTCGTCGTTGAGCGTAAGGACCTTGTTGCTGGCACCGCGAAATTTAAAAGAGCCGGTATGCTGTAGATGCTCACATTTTAAAAAAATTTCACAACCGGTCTGAGCAGATAGCGCGGCGCTTTGGGTCAGTGCTGTCACGGCCACTTGAGGGCGCAGGGTCTGATGGGCATGCATAATAGCGTCAGCCAGTTTTTGCAGTGAATCGTCTTGAAGGTTCATAGATTTTCCGATTTTTTATGGAAATTTTATCCACAGTAGACTTTTTGTCTATTTGGCGCAACGATTTTATGCGGTTATTATCGTCTCTAACGTGTTAAAGAGTTAAAAAGGCGTGAGCTGGCTCGCAAATAAACTGATTTTACTATCTTCAAATTAAATATTAATCTTTGATGTTGTATTATATCTGACGAATCAAGAAGATTAATTGAATTATTCACCTGATTTAAATGAAGAATGTTTTATATATTTTAATTATCTTATAACACTCGTAATGAATAGCTCTTGCTAGTCATTTGCTGATCCAGTGATTTTATTATTACTGGAAAGTGTTAAAGGTATTCCCCCAGGAGTTATTTATTAAAGGACGAACTATGTTATTTGAGCCGAAAGGAATAAACGGATTTCTCGCTATTATCGAGAATGGTAATTTCGAAAAAGCCGCCAAGACGCTGGGGATCACCACCTCAGCGTTATCGATTAGAGTAAGCTCGTTAGAACGTGAGATTGGTAAAAAGCTATTAATTCGTAAGCGGCCATTTATTCTTACTGCTTTGGGAGAGGTTTTTTACAAACATGCATTGAAGTTAAGAGAGCTTGAAAACAGCCTGAAAGAAAAGATTAAAAAAATCTCTGGATAATTATTTGGTTTTTTTAAATAACCTATAATTTATTCATTGATATATTTAATTACCATTACCTGTAACGTCTACAAGCATTTTTTTATGCAAGCACAGGGTTATCTGAAATTCAGCCTGAGTGAGAATCTTCCCGCTCAGGATTTTTTGTTATGCCTACAAGTAAAATGCACCTTTAACTATGAAATAGATGATGTTATTGCTTGAATATCATTATCCTACCCAGTTGTTAAATGTTATTTAACTAGTAGCTTTTTTCTCTCTTATAAATACTCGTTTTAAGAATTTTAAGCGAAATTTGGTATTGTTTTAGCCAAATTTATGGCAATTTTCATTTCTCGCGCAAAAGAGAGATTAATTCATGTTACTGCATTGTTGAATTTAACCTTAGTGGCATAGGTTTGCCTGTAATGGGCTTTATCAAGCTCTAGGTTATCGAGATAACATGTCTTTTTATGATCCCTCTATGTCGTATTACATACAATTAAACAAGGTAGAGTCGTGATAAATGATCTCAATCCTAAAAAGCTAACAAGGAGTTAACATGTTTTTAGAACCTAAAAGTATTAACGGGTTTCTGGCTATCATAGATAATGGAAATTTTGATAAAGCAGCCAAGATTTTGAACATCACCACATCAGCGCTATCTATTCGTGTCAGTTCGCTGGAGAAAACGATGGGGGAAAAACTGCTCATAAGAACTCGCCCTTTTAGTCTCACGGCGGCCGGGGAAATTTTTTATGAGTATGCCCTGGAGTTTAAAAAGATGGAGTCTTCTTTGAAGCTGAGGCTGACCGAATTGGCTGAATAACCTGAAACGAAAAGCGTTACCGAACTTTCAAGTTATAGAAAGTTCGGTAACGACGGTGGGTGATTAAGAATAGCTGTCAGTAAGTTGGATGTTTAGAATTGGTAAACTAAGCCCAGTCCCAGAATGTTATCCGTATTAACTTCAGTCGCACGCGTATAATCGTCTTTTTTCAGCAAGTTGATTTTATAATCGATATAGGTATACATATTTTTGTTAAAGAAGTAGTTGGTTCCTACTTCAATATATTTAACTAAGTCGTGTTTTCCACCTTTGAAATTCTTGCTCTGGTCATTAAGATTAGATACTTCATTAAGATTTTTACCCACTGACTGAATATAGGCCAGTGAGGGCTGTAAACCTTCCGCTGGACCATCAACAAACAGGTAATGAGCAGCTAATTCAATGTTTTGGGTTTTATTAGCATACTGCCTGTCCTTAATACCGAAACGCGTCATGTTATTGGTTTCAGCATACATGGCAGCAAGATAGAGCTGTGAATTGTCATATTTCATACCCACGGTCCAGGCCTCAGCGGTTTGACCGTTCTTATCGCTTGCCTGGAAATCTGTGCGGTGGGAGCGGGCGTAGGCCCCAGCCAGTTTTATATCAAAGCCCAAATCATAGCTGGTTGAGGCTCCCCAACCTTCGCCATTATCGTCTTTATGATCTCCTGTTACTAGCGTCTGACTCTGGTTTTTACCCTGATATTGAACAGCCATGCTCAGGCCGTCAATTTGGCCGAAGAAATTAGAGGTTCTAAAGGTGGCCAGACTTTTTGCTCGGCCAGTCATGAAGTTGTCTTCTTTGGTGAAGCTATCACCGCCAAACTCGGGATTCACGTCAGTGAAGGAGCTGACATCATAGAGCACGCCGTTGTTACGTCCGTAGTCAATGGAGCCAAAATCCTTAAATTTAAGGCCAACAAACGCATAGCGTGTCGCGCTGTCAGTGGCCATACTTTCTGCATTATGGGTTTTAATATTATATTCCCATTGACCGAAACCGCTTAATTCATCGCTAATTTGGGTAACGCCTTTAAATCCTAAACGGACATAAGACTTGTCACCGTGCTCACTTTTATTTTTTGAAATATAATTAAGCCCAACGACTTTTCCGTAGAGATCGAGTTGGTTTGAATCTTTGTTATAAATCTCGGCAGCATTGGCCGCGCTGCTTGCCATTAATGCCGAGATGAAAATAGCCAGAGGTTTGCGCATTGACATTTTAAGTCCTTATTTAAATTAGTTTAATTTATTATGTTATTTATATCCCGAAAGGAACTTTACGGTACCGGCAAAACATAACTATAAAAAACTATTTTTGAACTTATTCCTTTCTTTGTGATGTCGCGCAATAATGTGGTGTTTTATATTTAAATAATTAAAATATAGAGGGGTGACGTTAAAGTTAATAAATTAAATTGATAGAGTTGTTTCTTTTATTAGTCTTGAAATTAAAGTTAGTGAAACTATTTGGCAGAAAATAAATACTTTTAACTTTTAGTGTTAATTTTATTGATTTAATTAATACCTCGATCTAATCAATGAGTCGTCCCATCCCAGCATTAAAGGTTTTATAAAAATGGATATAATGCGTTGATGGGTCAATTTCTCAATGAGAATCTAACTTAATGATTTTAAACATTAAAAAATCATCAATAGGGAGTCGTTGATTAAATAGCCCTTTACGAATAAAGTTATTCTCAGGGTTTTGTCAGTAGATTTACTGTCAATTTGTCTTAAAGCTTAATGAGATCACATACTTTAATGTCGCCTCCTGCCTCTAAAATGCAACGACCGGTCAATATCAATCTGCAAATCCTCGCGATAATGATCTTCAACTTTGCTAACTATTTAACTATTGGCCTGCCGCTGGCGGTGCTCCCCGGCTATGTCCATGATGGGCTTGGATTTAGCGCATTTTGGGCGGGTGTGGCGATAAGCATGCAATATTTTGCCACGTTGCTAAGCCGTCCTCACGCGGGTCGATACGCTGACCAGCTGGGACCCAAAAAGGTGGTACTCATCGGGCTGTTTGGCTGCATGGTCAGCGGGATCTTTTACCTGTTGGCGGTTTGGCAACACAGCGCTCCGATGGTAAGCCTTGCACTATTGTGCATTGGCCGACTGGTATTGGGCGTCGGGCAAAGCTTTGCGGGAACTGGCTCGACACTGTGGGGCATTGGTCGCGTCGGCTCATTGCATATCGGCAAAGTCATTTCCTGGAGCGGAGTAGTCACCTACGGGGCGATGGCGGTGGGTGCGCCATTAGGCGTGTGGATTGTTCATCTCGGCGGGTTGGTGGCATTGTCAGTGTGCATTATTGCTATAGCGCTGGCCGCATTTTTACTGGCGTTGAGCAAACAGGGAGTGCGCGGGGGTGCGAGCAGCGTGATTCCTTTTCGCCAGGTGCTTGGCAAAGTGTTGCCCTACGGACTGGTGCTCGGGCTGGCCTCAACCGGCTTTGGCGTTATCGCCACCTTTATTACCCTGTTCTATGACGCGAAAGGTTGGAGCGGCGGCGCATTTGCCTTGACTCTTTTCAGTACGGCGTTTGTCGGCATGCGGTTACTTTTTCCTAACAGCATCAACCGTTTTGGCGGGCAGAGAGTTGCTCTGACCTGCTTTTGTTTTGAGACGCTTGGCCTGCTGCTGGTGTGGGGGGCTCACGCACCTCTGATGGCACTTTTGGGCGCAATGCTTACCGGTGCCGGATTCTCGCTGGTTTTCCCTGCACTGGGGGTGGTGGCAGTTAAAAGGCTGCCGCAGCAGAATCAGGGCAGTGCGTTGGCGACCTACACGGCATTTATGGATTTGTCGCTTGGCATCACCGGGCCTTTGGCGGGTGTGTTGATGACTCATGCTGGCGTGTCGTCAATCTATCTGGCTTCGGCGTTGGCGGTTTGTCTGAGCGGCGGATTGGTCTTGCGGTTAATGCAGAAAGAGAAAACGCTGGCGATAGAATAGATTAATTACCTTCCCGCCGATGTGTGAACTGAACCCCGAATGTTGAACTCCTAACCATCATTCGTGGAATGCCCCCGCGCCCATAGACAAATCTGGCCTATATTTTGAGCATAGGAGGAGTTTATGGGCACACCACGATTTACCCCGGAATTTAAGGAAGAAGCTGTTCGTCAGGTCACCGAGCGCGGCTATTCTGTTACCGACGTTTCAGAACGCCTCGGCGTCTCGGCGCACAGCCTTTATAAATGGGTTCGGGCGATAAAACCTGACAAGAGCGAGCACCAGACGCAGGATTTACTGGATGCCAGAACGGAAATTCTCAAACTTAAAGCTCAGCTGAAACGCACTGAGGAAGAGCGAGATATCTTGAAAAAGGCAGCGCGGTACTTTGCAAGGGAGCCCGACTGAAGTACCGCTTTATCAACGATCACCGTGAAATCTGGTCGATCGTAGTTATGTGTCGGGTTCTGAAGGTTGCCCGAGCAGGATTTTACGTCTGGCTTCATTGTCCTGTGTCTGCAGGACAAAAAGACAACCAGAGGTTGCTGAGCTTAATCCGCGATTCCTATGCACTGAGTGGCGGCGTGTACGGCTATCGCAGGGTTCATGGCGATCTGCGTGAAATCGGTGAAGTATGCAGTAGAAACCGCGTTGCCAAAATTATGAAGCAAAACAAGATCCAAGCGATACACGGTTATAAAATCCCTCGAGGAGCCCGAGGACGACCGTCACTGATAGCGCCCAACCGCGTGCAGCGGGAGTTTACGGTTATGAAGCCCAATCAGGTCTGGGTAACAGACATCACCTATATCCGCACCTGGCAGGGCTGGCTCTATCTGGCTGTAGTCATTGACCTCTTTGCCCGTAACGTAGTGGGTTGGTCAATGAAGTCGACTCTATCGCGTGAACTCGCGCTGGACGCGCTACTGATGGCAGTCTGGCGGCGTAAACCGATGGCAAGCGTGATCGTGCATAGTGATCAAGGTAGTCAATATGGCAGCAATGACTGGCAGCGGTTCTGCCGCGCCAACAATCTGTCGCCAAGCATGAGTCGCCGTGGTAACTGCTGGGATAATGCGGTGGCCGAATCGTTCTTTGGTTCATTGAAAAAAGAACGTATCAGGAAGCGGATATATAAAACCCGTGATCTGGCCCGGGCTGATATCTTCGATTACATTGAAGTGTTCTACAACCGTAGTCGCCGTCATAGTCACCTCGGCGGCATCAGTCCTGAGGCCTTCGAAAAGGCATCGTCGTGAGGACAGAAACTGTCTAAGGGATCGTGGGCACTCCAGCTGCCGGATTATCGACGTACACGGTAAGCTCGACGCGGCTGATGCCCAGCCAGTTATCGGCCAAGTCCAGCGCGGCGGCCAACAGCTGGCTGCCAATGCCTTGCCCGTGAAAATCCGGATGCACTGCCATGCCAAAGCTTGCCACATGGCGGCGGCGCATATTTTGTTCGAGGTGCAAGCCAATCATTCCGACCACGCGTTCGCCAAAACAGGCCACGAGTCGGTATGCGCCAGCTTCTTGAGCTCCACTACGTTTTTGCCATTGCGCCGTGGCAGGATGCGGTAGCTGTAGCGTATCGCTGTAAACCTGTTCCTGGCTATATAGCTGGTGAATCTGCGCGTAGTCCTCAGGTTCAACGTGGCGGATCTCAATCTGACTCATAGTAGGCTCCATGCGGCTGTTGGTGAATAACCTCTTAATTTATCGGTCTATTTTTTTTAGTCAATTTAATAATTGATGAAAAAAAGTGCTTTACAAGTGCGAATGATAATGATTATTATTGCCATGCGTTCCGGGGATGGCTACTCACCCTAGCCAAACGGGTCCCTGGGAGGCACGACATTGCTCACATTGCTTCCAGTCTTTCTTAGCCAGCCGGGTGCTGGCTTTTTTTTTTGCCTGCTATTTTGATTCTCTCCTTTCAAGCCACAAATCCTTTGGATTCAGAGCGCAAACCTCATTCAAATTTTCTGATTAGAGGGGTTAAGTTTTTACGCTTTCTTATTGTCAGCCGTTGGCTAGACTAGAGAAAACATTGAGGAGAGTTGAATATGATCTACTTACGCAAAGCACAAGATCGCGGCCATGCCAATCACGGTTGGCTCGACAGCTGGCATACATTCTCTTTTGCCGATTATTACGATCCGAACTTTATGGGTTTCTCCGCGTTGCGGGTAATTAATGAAGATGTGATCGACGGCGGGCAGGGCTTCGGCACGCATCCGCATAAAGACATGGAAATTCTGACTTACGTGCTGTCCGGTACTGTTGAGCATAAAGACAGCATGGGCAACAAAGAGCAGATTCAGGCGGGCGAGTTTCAGATTATGAGCGCCGGTACCGGTGTGAAGCACTCTGAATACAACGGCAACCGCGATCGTGCGCTGCATCTTTATCAGATATGGATTATCCCGGAAACCAAAGGGCTGGAGCCGCGCTACGATCAGCGCATGTTTGACGCGCCTCAGGGCCGCCAACTCGTGCTGTCGCCGGATGCACGCGACGGTTCGCTGAAAGTGTTTCAGGACATGGAGCTTTCCCGCTGGGCCTTCAAAGCAGGTGAAGACGGTGAATATGCCATCGCCGAGAATCGTCAGGTATGGATTCAGGTGGTTAAAGGCAGTCTGACTGTCAATGGTCAGGCGATGACGACCAGCGACGCGGTGGCTGTGTGGGAAGAATCCGCGCTGGCGCTGCATGCCGACGAAGACAGCGAAATTCTGCTGTTTGATCTGCCGCCGGTTTAAAAGGCAGGCAACTTTCAATACAGTCTCGTTCAAGCTCACCTTGGGAGGGTTTTGCGGCCCCGTCCGCTATCATCCCAACGGTGCGCTTTAATAAAATAGTCTTTCAAGCTAATTCATCGTTTTACTTCGCCTTTTGATACCTGACGCACGCTGTTTTTGTGCCAAATGGTGCTATTTTTTGCTAAAATCCATGCTTGTTCCTCTTATCCCAGTTCATTGAAAATGAAGAAAAAAAGGCCAGTGCTTCAGGACGTCGCCGACCGCGTTGGTGTGACCAAAATGACGGTTAGCCGTTATTTGCGTAATCCCGAACAGGTTTCTCTGCTGTTGCAAGAGAAAATCGCCGCTGCGCTGGATGAATTGGGCTATATCCCGAACCGCGCCCCCGACATTCTTTCCAATGCAAAAAGCCGCGCCATTGGCGTGCTGCTGCCATCGTTGACCAACCAGGTTTTTGCAGAAGTACTCCGTGGTATTGAAAGTGTGACGGATATTCACGGCTATCAAACCATGCTGGCGCACTACGGCTACAGCGCCGAGCGTGAAGAACAGCGTTTGACGTCGCTGCTTTCTTACAATATCGACGGCTTAATCTTGTCGGAACGTAATCACTCGGCCAGAACGTTGAAGATGATTGAAGTCGCTGGCATTCCGGTGGTTGAGATGATGGACTGCGTGTCGCCGTGTGTAGATTTAGCCGTAGGGTTTAACAACTTTGAAGCTGCACGGCAGATGACCCAGCAAATTATTGCTCACGGACACCGCCACGTAGTGTATTTCGGCGCCCGCCAGGATGAACGTACCCTGATCAAACAGCAGGGCTATGAGCAGGCGATGCATGAGTCGGGGCTACAGTCTTATAGCGTAATGACCAGCCGCTCTTCCAGCTATACCGCCGGGGCGGAGCTGCTCAAGCAGGCGCAAAAAGATTATCCGCAAATCGACAGCATTTTCTGTACCAATGATGACCTGGCGGCGGGGGCGTTCTTTGAATGTCTGCGTCAGGGGCTGCATATTCCGTCACAGATGGCGATCGCCGGTTTTCACGGACATAACATGGGGCAGGCGATGGAGCCAAGACTCGCCAGCGTATTAACGCCGCGCGAGCGAATGGGGCAAATCACCGCCGAGCGTTTGCTGGCTCGGCTTCGCGGTGAAGAAGTGGTGCCGAAAATGGTCGATGTCGGCTTTACTATTTCGGCGGGCGGCAGTATTTAACCGTCGCCCTGAGGCAAGCGAGCTGAGGCAAACGAATAAAATCAGGCCTCAGCTTTAATCTTTGCCTTGGCATTTTCCAGCGCAGTCACGCAACGCTTTACCACGCCTTCCACCTGATGGTCGATATTCACACGCACTACGTCCGGCTCATCTTCACCCGGCTCTTCCAATGCGGCAAACTGGCTCTTCAGCATATCAGGGGAGAAAAAATGTCCGACACGGGCCTTCAGGCGCTGCAAAATAACCTCTTCGCTGCCCTTCAAATACAGGAAAATCATCCCATCGTTGCCCTTGCGCAGAGCATCACGATAGCTGCGTTTTAACGCAGAGCAAACAATGATGCCGGTCTCGTTTTTGTGCTGGAGACTATAGGCGGCATCACTTAAACGCTCGAGCCAAGGGGCGCGGTCGTCATCGTTAAGCGGATGCCCGCTCGCCATTTTCTGGATATTGGCGCGAGGATGAAGATCGTCACCGTCAATAAATTTCGCGTTGATTGCTCGAGCTACGGCTGCGCCCACGGTAGATTTACCGCTGCCCGATACACCCATCAAAATGATGCTTTGACCTGCCATAAGTTTGATCTCCGTCCCATATTTCGAATTTACCCAAGCGGGTGATTCCTTATATTAGCATGTTACCGGTATCATGATACCGGTAACAAATGGAGGTGTGACTAATATCACAAAGGAACCTGTATAAATTTTAGCGCTGTCTGACGATCTGGCTCGCGCTGAATTCGCAAACTTACAAAAAAATATCACTGCGCACTATGTTCTTACCTAAAACTGTCGGGCTGTCACAAACAGGCTATACGTTAAGGGAAAGGAAATGGGCGGAAGGGGAAAAAGTTATGCCATTAGTCATCGTTGCAGTAGGCGTCGCTCTGCTGTTGTTGCTTATGATCCGATTCAAATTAAACGGTTTTATCGCGTTAATTCTTATCGCGCTGGCAGTTGGCGTGATGCAGGGGATGCCGGTAGATAAAGTTATCACCTCAATCAAAAATGGCGTAGGCGGTACGCTCGGCAGTCTGGCTCTGATTATGGGCTTTGGCGCGATGCTGGGTAAATTGCTGGCCGACTGCGGCGGTGCCCAGCGCATTGCCACCACTCTAATCGACAAGTTTGGCGTTAAATATATCCAATGGGCGCTGGTGATTACCGGCTTTATCGTTGGTTTCGCCTTGTTCTATGAAGTCGGCTTTGTGCTGATGCTGCCGTTGGTGTTCTCAGTTGCCGCCTCTGCGCGCTTACCTCTGCTATACGTTGGAGTTCCAATGGCGGCGGCGTTGTCAGTAACGCACGGCTTCCTGCCTCCGCACCCAGGCCCAACGGCGATTGCGACCATTTTCCATGCGGATATGGGCAAAACTCTGCTGTACGGCGCAATTTTGGGTATTCCGACGGTGATTCTGGCCGGTCCGGTATATGCGCGCTTCCTTAAAGGCATTGATAAGCCGGTTCCACAGGGCCTGTTCAACCCGAAAACTTTTACCGAAGAAGAGATGCCGGGTTTTGGCGTGAGTGTATTGACTTCGCTGGTTCCGGTTATTCTGATGGCCTTCCGCGCGATCACCGAGATGATCGTCCCTAAAGGGCATCCGATTCTGCATTACGCCGAGTTCTTTGGTGATCCAGTGATGGCAACGCTAATCGCCGTGCTGATCGCTATCTTCACTTTTGGTCTTAATCGCGGTCGCAAGATGGATGAAGTAATGTCAACCGTCAGCGATTCAATCAAAATTATTGCCATGATGTTGCTGATTATCGGCGGTGGCGGAGCCTTCAAACAGGTGCTGGTTGATAGCGGCGTCGATAAATACATTGCTAGCCTGATGCAGGGCAGCACGTTGTCGCCAATCCTGCTGGCCTGGACCATCGCTGCGGCTTTGCGTCTGGCTCTGGGTTCTGCAACAGTTGCGGCAATTACTGCGGGCGGTATCGCAGCGCCACTGATTGCTACAACCGGTGCCAGTCCTGAGCTGATGGTTATCGCTGTTGGTTCCGGTAGCGTGATTTTCTCTCACGTTAATGACCCGGGCTTCTGGCTGTTCAAAGAGTATTTCAACCTGACTATCGGTGAAACTATCCGTTCCTGGTCAGTGCTGGAAACCATCATCTCTGTTTGTGGTCTGGTGGGTTGTCTGCTGCTTTCAAACGTGGTGTAACTTTTTAGATCATTGTCAGGTTTTACGGGCCCCTGTTTTTACTCTAGGACAGGGGCCTGCCTTGCCCCTCAAGAACTCATCCCGACTATCATTCCAGCGTAAATAAATCATCAGGAAAGGTGAAAGCGGCTCAAAATTATGGCTCAATACCGGCAAATAATTTTGGATGCTGGACAACCCCCCTATGCCAACCGTTTTTCACTTTATACTGGCTCTCGTAGTCATCTTCTTTCTGGCCTTCATTTTCAGTAACGATCGCAAAAAAATCCGCCCACGCGTTATTCTTCAATTAGTCATTATCGAAGGGCTACTGGCCTGGTTTTTTCTGCATGCCAGCAGCGGCCTGGCCGTGGTTACTGCGATATCCGCTTTCTTTGAAAACCTGCTAACCTATGCGGCACAGGGTTCGGATTTTGTTTTTGGCGGTATGAGCAAGGCGGGGCTGGCGTTTATCTTCCTTGGCGTGCTGTGCCCGATTATCTTTATTTCAGCGTTAATCGGCATTATGCAGCACCTGCGTATTTTGCCGCTGCTAATCCGTATTGTTGGCACTTTACTGTCGAAAGTTAATGGCATGGGCAAGCTGGAATCCTTCAATGCGGTCAGTACGCTGATCCTTGGTCAATCGGAAAACTTTATCGCCTACAAAGGTGTGCTGGCGGAAATCTCTCCGCGTCGCCTTTATTCAATGGCTGCTGCGGCGATGTCTACCGTGTCGCTGTCCATCGTCGGCGCTTATATGACCATGCTAGAGCCGAAATACGTGGTTGCCGCGCTAATCCTTAACATGTTCAGCACTTTTATCATTCTTTCGATTATCAATCCGACACCTGCAGGTGATGAGCCAGAAATCAAACTCGACAAGCTGCACGAAGATCAGAGTTTCTTCGAAATGCTGGGAGAATACATTCTCGCAGGTTTCAAAGTAGCGGTGATTATCATGGCGATGCTAATTGGTTTTATCGCCATTATTGCCGCAGTGAATGCGTTGTTTACCGCGATTTTCGGCATCAGTTTTCAGCAGATTTTGGGTTACGTTTTCTATCCGCTGGCCTGGCTTATTGGCATCCCCGGCCCTGATATTTTGCAATCGGCCAGTATCATGGCGACCAAACTTGTGACGAACGAATTTGTGGCGATGATTGATTTGAAGAAAATTGCGACCGAGCTGTCACCGCGCGGATTGGGCATTCTGTCGGTGTTCTTGGTGTCATTCGCCAACTTCGCGTCTATCGGTATTGTCGCGGGGGCAATTAAAGGCCTGAACGAAAATCAGGGCAACGTGGTGTCGCGCTACGCGCTGAAACTAATCTACGGTTCAACCTTGGTCAGCCTGCTTTCTGCGGCTTTCGCGGGGCTGGTGCTGTAAGATTTTTTATTGCGTTTTAATGATCAACCCGGCTGCTGGCCGGGTTTTTTACTTAGAAATCTACACACGCCGGACTATCGACCTGCATGACTGAATCTTGCTGGAAGCGTTTTTTGTAGAGATCGCGGATCTCGGCAATTTTTGTCTGCTCTTGGGGACTGGTGCCGTGGATGAGCATTAGCGCTTTGCTGTTTTCTTTAATCACCACTCCCTCGCTTCTCAGCCATTGCCCTTTGGCATCAAACACGCTCAAACCGTCTTTGAAGCGCGGCGTCACGTCTTTATCGACAAAAGACTGCCACTGTTTAGCATTTACTGGCGCGGCGTTATGACGGCTCAGGCCAAAATAAAGCGTGGTTTGAGTCATCAGGTTGCCCGTTTTACACATTAATGCCGGCGCGGCTGGTGGAGCAACTTCGGCAGCTTTGGGCGGAAAAGGGGCTTGAGGCGCAGGGTGCGTGGCGGCACAGCCCGTCAGGGTTAGGGCCACTATGGCGGCAAGCAGGGCGGGGGTTTTCATGGCTATTCCTTGTGAATTGCTATCAACAGCAGCGCCAGATTATGCGCTGTCGGCACGGTAAAATTTCCGTTACTGACATCATAGGGCCGGATATCACTGCTGCGCAATCACTCAACACACTGAAAATTCATGCTATTTATAGAACAGCGATCCCCTTTGATTGGGAATCGGCGGGATCACGGTGGCAAAAATCGCTACCGTGACCGCGCAAAAAAACCTTGTTAATCAATACTGCCTAAAAAAGCAGATTGACTGATAAGCCCCTATTGGTACTGCAAATACGCTACGTGAGTTTGCAGATATTCCTCAAGGCCGTGACGCCCGTCCGCACCGCCAATCCCCGATTTGCGCCATCCAGCGTGGAAGCCCTGCATCGCCTCAAAGTTTTCACGATTCACATAAGTTTCGCCAAACTTCAGTTTCTTTAGGGCGGTCATCGCGGTATTGATGTTTTGCGTATAAATAGCCGACGTCAGGCCGTATTCGCTGTCGTTGGCCAGCGCGATGACTTCATCCAGCGTTTTAAAGGTGGTGACTGGCAGAACCGGGCCGAAAATCTCATGCTGCATGATGTCCATGTTTTGGCGAACATTGGTCAAAATAGTCGGCTGGAAGAAGAAGCCTTTATCGCCGGCCCGTTTGCCGCCAAGCAGCACTTTGGCGCCCTGTTGCACCGCAGCCGCCACCTTGTCCTCAACGCGTTTCAACGCCTCGGCACTGATCAGCGGGCCCATATCGAGGTCGCTATTTTGTGCCGTATCGCCAAATTTTACCTGCTCGAACGCCTTGCTCAGGCGAGTCATAAACTCGTCGTAAACGCCTTCCTGCACATACAAACGTTCGGCACAGTTACACACTTGCCCGGTGTTGATCACCCGAGAACTGACAATCGCTTTCACTGCTAAATCCAGATCTGCATCATTCATCACGATGGCCGGAGCCTTGCCGCCCAGCTCCAGCGACACTTTAGTGACGTTTTGCGCAGCGGCAATCATGGTCTGAACTCCGGCGTTGACGCTGCCGGTCAGGCTAACCATGCCGACTTTAGGATTGGCCGCCAGCTCGTGGCCAACGACCGGACCATACCCGGTCACCAGGTTAAACACACCTTTCGGCAGGCCAATCTCATCGACAATCTGTGCAAAGATAATCGCGTTGTTCGGCGTCAGTTCGCTGGGTTTAATCACGATGGTGTTGCCGGTGAGCAGAGCGGGCGCGGCTTTACGGGCAATCAGGAAGAACGGGAAGTTCCACGGCAAAATCCCGGTCGTCACACCGATTGCTTTCTTGAACACCAGAATATTTTCATTTGGACGATCGCTTTGCACAATTTCGCCCTCGTAGCGGCGCGCCCATTCCGCGACATAATCGAGATAGTCGGCAGTGAACAACACCTCAGTCTGCGCCAGCCCGCGCGTCTTGCCACCTTCAGCAATAATCGTGTTGGTCAGTTCAGCCTCGCGCTGGCGAATGCCGTGGGCAATTTTATGCAACCACGCGCCGCGCTCAACCGCAGGCAGCGCCTCCCAGTCGTCTTGTGCCGCATGGGCCGCGTCGATAGCGCGCCTGGCATCTTCCGCACTGCCCTCTGGCACCTGCGAAATTACGGCCTCGGTCGCGGGATTGATCACCTCAATCCATTTATCACTCTGGTTTTCAACAAACTGGCCGTCGATATACATGCGTTGTTGAATAATGGTCATGTGCAGATTCTCCGTTATCGCGTGGATCGAGTTATGGGTCACAGAAGCGGGTTAATGAAAGCAGTCTGTTAATTAATTGAGGTAAAATTGTTTCATTCTTCAAACATGACGCAGATTGCGACGTAGAACCTTTCCGCCATTGCCACATAAACGGGCAGGATGGCAAAAATCAGTGTGTCGGCAGAATCTAGCTGGCACATTTGTGATTTCGCCAGTAACGACGGGGATGGCGAGCAAAATGGATAAATTGGGCCGATTAGGGTCAGAAAAGAAATTTGTGATCGCGGTCGGTGAAATCTCGCTAATTTCGCCAGAATTAACTTTGGGTGGGCAACCATACAGAGGCTCTGCGCGGTAACAACTCCTTAGACTCCTTCGTATGCAGGAAGCCGCTTATTTCCTGTTCGCCTCAACTCTACGAAGGAATAAATAAAAATGAATAACGCAATCCTGTTAGGCATCATGTGGCACTTTATCGGTGCCACCAGTGCGGCCTGTTTTTACGCCCCGTTTAAAAAAGTTCGCAACTGGTCATGGGAAACCATGTGGTCCGTTGGCGGTGTGATGTCGTGGCTGATCCTGCCGTGGGTGGTCAGCGCCATCCTGTTGCCGCATTTCTGGAGTTACTACAGTTCTTTTAGCCTCTCGACTCTTGCGCCGGTATTTTTGTTTGGCGCGATGTGGGGTATCGGCAATATCAATTACGGCTTAACCATGCGTTATCTCGGCATGTCGATGGGGATTGGTATCGCCATCGGGGTGACACTGGTGGTAGGCACCTTGATGACCCCGCTGTTGCAGGGCCGCTTTGTCGAACTTTTCAGCTCCGAGGGTGGGCGTTTAACACTGCTTGGCGTCTTCGTTGCGGTGATTGGCGTGGCGATTGTCTCGCGCGCCGGTTTGCTGAAAGAGCGTGCGATGGGCGTGACGGCTCAAGAGTTCAATCTTAAGAAAGGCCTGCTGCTGGCGGTGCTGTGCGGTATTTTCTCCGCCGGAATGTCGTTTGCGATGGACGCCGCCAAGCCGATGCATGAAGCCGCCGCCGCGTTGGGGATTAACCCGCTTTACGTCGCGCTGCCAAGCTATGTGGTGATCATGGGCGGTGGGGCGATTGTCAATCTGGCCTACTGTTTTATCCGTCTGGCGACCAAAAAAGAGCTGTCGGTAAAAGCTGATTTCTCGGTAGCAAAACCGCTGCTGGTGGCTAATATCTTGTTTGCACTACTTGGCGGAACCATGTGGTATCTGCAATTCTTCTTCTACGCCTGGGGTCACGCGCAAATTCCTGCGCAGTATGACTTTATCAGCTGGATGCTGCATATGAGCTTCTACGTGCTCTGTGGCGGGCTGGTCGGGCTGATTATGAAAGAGTGGAAGAATGTCGGGCAGCGTCCGGTGGGCGTGCTGAGCCTGGGTTGTCTGGTGATCGTGATGGCGGCGAACATCGTGGGTCTGGGAATGGCATCTTAAGTTATTGTATCAATCCTGACGGTCTTTTCAGACGTCAGGATTTTAAATCGCAACCTTTGTCGTGCGTTCAAACCGCTGACGCCAGGCGCTGGGTGTCATGCCGGTTTCACGGGTAAATACCACGGAAAAATAGTTACTGTCATCAAAACCGCAGCGGGCAGCCACTTCGGTAATTAACCGATCGCTGCTGCGCAATAAGTGTTTAGCCTGACAAAGCTGCAGCTGACGCAAATAATGCCCGATGCTCATTCCGGTCTGCAGACGAAAAAGCTGTTTCAGGCTCCTTTCTGAAAGCTGGTGTTGCTCGCAAAAGGTCGCCAGACACAAGTTTTTTCCCACGTCGACCTGAATCGCCGACATCAACAAATCCAGCTGTTCACCCTCCGGTAGCGCGTAAGCTTTATCAGCAGCATAACGATGACGACGCAGGATCAGCGCCAGTTGTAAAAATAGCGCCTCGGTAAGCTGCAAAGACAGCACGTCGCTTTTTCGACTCTCCTGCACCAGCTGTAAAATCACCCCTCGCGCCAGCGCCATTCCGCGCGTCGTCAATCGCCAGTGCGCCGGGCCGTCGCCTTCGTCGCGAGGCAGCATTTCTGACCAGTCCAGCCCAAGTTTGAATCTTTCCGGGCAGTAAATAATATTATCCAGCACCAGATCATTGACCGAATCATAGCTGTGGCAATCGCTCTCTTTAATATAAAAAATATCGCCACAGGTCACTAGCCAAGGCCGATCGTTGAGGACGTGCAGGCCGTTGCCGCGCCAGACAATCACGATTTCGCAAAACTCGTGAGTGTGCGCGGGGAATGACGGCTGGGGCGCGCGATCGGCAACCGCCACCGGCATCAGCTCCGAGGGTAAATAGTCGGCTTTCGGCAAACGTAGTGTCATAGATCCCCTGAATTAGTTCATATGCTGGCTTACATTACGCGGCGCGTAGCCAAACTCGCGTTTAAACAGTGTCGAAAAATGATTGCTGTCCCCAAAGCCGCATTGGAAAGCAATATCGGTGACGCGCAGATCACTGTGTCGCAGCAAATGGCGCGATTGCAGCAGGCGCAGGCGATTGAGATAGCGCTGCGGCGTGCTGCCGGTTTGCTGTTTCAACTGACGGTGGAGGGTACGCAGCGAAAGAGAAAAATGGCTCGCCAGCTCGTCCCAGTCAATTTCTTCACTGTAGTGTTCATTCAGCCAATCGAGCAGGTGGCGCAGGCGACTTTCCTGATTATTTTCATCCTGTGCGCTGCGGCCCTGACGCAACAACACCAACAGTTGCATAAAATGCAGTTCCTGCTCGGCCTGTTGCTCTAAAGAAAATTGCTCGCTACCGCGCGGCAATTGGTCTATCAGCGTCTTGGCCCGGGCCATGACTTTATTATTGATGCGCCACAGCGAGGGATAATTACCGTCACTTTCCTGCGGCAATAAATCGCGCAAACCGGAAAGGAAACGGAAAGCATCAGGACCTCGATACAGCACGTTGGTAAGGTGCAGGTTATCGGTTTGTTCATAAAGATGGCGATCGTGATCGCGCACAAAACACACGCAGCCGCCGCACAGAGTTTGCGGTTGGCCGTTGAATACGTGAATGCCGCTACCCTGTTCGACCAGCACAATCTCATGAAAATCATGATGATGCTCCGGGAAAGCGCCCTGCGGAGCACGAGGCTCTACTGCTATGGAAAATCCACCGGCCGGGAAAAAATCAACGCTGTGCAAGATGGTCATTTTTTAACACCTCATTAATAAATTCGTAACCGATGGTAATGAGGGTTGCGCCACTTTACCTTGAATTTTTGACCACGAAATCGCCTTGAAGGCGGTAATTTTCAAGAATGAACCACAAAAGATTCAGAAATGCGGCAGGGGTCACAGCTTGAGCCACCAGAGCCAAACGAAAAAAGTGTGAGCTGGTTCAAGTCTATCTTTGCGCAATTGCCAGCAACGCTTTTGCGCTGGCAGTTAGCAAAAGGCAGCAGATTGCAGGGGTTTTAGACTGGTGGCATTGAATTAGCAGGGACTGAAATCCAATGACCATTCGCCATATCGTTGCTATCGACCTCGGCGCTTCCAGCGGCCGTATCATGCTGGCCCGTTCCGATCTTGCCCAGGGTTCGCTGACTCTGCGCGAGGTCAGCCGTTTTGCTAATCAGCTGGTACAAATCGATGAACAT
The DNA here is from genome assembly GCF_041200025.1 of Rouxiella sp. WC2420. Taxonomy (NCBI): domain Bacteria; kingdom Pseudomonadati; phylum Pseudomonadota; class Gammaproteobacteria; order Enterobacterales; family Yersiniaceae; genus Rouxiella; species Rouxiella sp. WC2420. Next base: position 261,941 of record NZ_CP165628.1, read on the forward strand.
GAATGCTGGGATGTTGATGCGTTGGAGCAGGCCATTCTCGCCGGTTTACGGCAGCTGGACGACGAAGGTATTGCGCTGGACAGTCTCGGCATCGATACCTGGGGCGTCGATTTTGTGTTACTGGATGCCGACGGCCAGCGTCTGGCACCCGCTGTCTCTTATCGCGACCGGCGCACTCACGGTGTCATGAGCAAGGCGCAGCGCGAGCTGAGTGGTGAGGCGATCTACAAACAGACCGGCATTCAGTTTCTGCCTTTTAATACTCTCTATCAGATGCGCGCGCTAACGCAGGCGCAGCCCGAGCTGGTAGAAAAAATCGCTCACGTTGTTCAAATTCCTGACTATTTGCACTATCGCCTGACCGGCAAGCTGTGCTGGGAATACACCAACGCCACCACCACGCAGATGCTGAATATTGAGAGCGGCGAATGGGACAGCAAACTGCTGCATTGGGCGGGAGCCAAGGCGTCATGGTTTGGGCCTACTTCTCAGCCCGGCCAGGCGGTGGGTGAATGGCATAACGCCAAAGGTAAAGGCGTGCCGGTGATTGCGGTTGCAACCCACGATACTGCCAGCGCGGTGTTGGGCACGCCACTGGCCGACATTGATGCGGCTTATCTCAGCTCTGGCACTTGGTCATTGATGGGTTTTGAAAGTCGGAGGCCATTCAACAACCGCGCTGCTCTGGCCGCCAATATCACCAATGAGGGCGGGGCAGAAGGGCGCTATCGGGTGCTAAAAAATATTATGGGCCTGTGGCTGCTGCAACGAGTCTGCGAAGAGCTGCACATCGATGACCTGTGTCAGCTGATCGAAGATGCCCGGCAGCAAACCGCCTGTCGCTGGCTTATCAATCCCAATGACGATCGCTTTATCAATCCGGGCAGCATGGTGCGTGAAATTCAGGATGCCTGCGTTGAAAACGCCATGCCTCAGCCGCAAACCGCTGCCGAACTGGCGCGCTGCATCTTTGACAGCCTGGCGCTACTTTATCGTCAGGTGCTTGAAGAATTGACGCTGGTGCGCGGCAAATCTTTCAGCCAGCTGCATATTGTCGGCGGCGGTTGCCAGAATCATTTCCTTAACCAGCTGTGCGCCAATGCCTGCAATTTGCCGGTGGTCGCCGGGCCTGTTGAAGCCTCGACGCTGGGCAATATTGGCTGCCAGCTGATTGCGCTCGGCGATATTCAAGACGTCACTGCTTTCCGCCAGCACGTTGCCAATCATTTTCCGTTACACCGAATTGAACCTCATTCTGATAGCGCTTTCGCAGCCCACTGGCCGCGTTTTCAGGCGCTGAGCCAATCCAATAAGGAATTTTGCTTATGACCAAGCTTATCGAGCAGGCATTTGATCTCGCCAAACAGCGCTTTGCCGCCGTGGGTGTAGATGTCGAAGCCGCGTTATCACGACTGGACACGCTGCCGATTTCCATGCACTGCTGGCAGGGCGACGACGTGCGCGGGTTTGAGAATCCACAGGGCGCATTGACCGGCGGCATTCAGGCGACCGGTAATTATCCGGGCAGAGCGACGACGGCAGTGGAGCTACGCGCCGATCTCGACAAGGCGATGTCTTTGATTCCTGGTCCAAAGCGTTTGAATCTGCACGCGATTTATCTGGAGAGTGATCGGCCGGTCGAGCGCACCGACATCAAACCGCAGCATTTCAGCAACTGGGTCGAGTGGGCCAAAAAAAATCGTATCGGGCTGGATTTTAATCCGACCTGCTTCTCGCACGAACACAGCGCAGACGGTTTCACGCTGTCCAGTGCCAACGCGGAAATTCGTCAGTTCTGGATTGAGCACTGCAAGGCCAGCCGCAAGGTGTCTGCCTCGTTCGGCGAGCAGCTCGGCACGCCGTCGGTGATGAATATCTGGGTGCCGGATGGCATGAAAGATCTCACCGTTGACCGCCTCGGGCCGCGCCGGCGGCTGATGAGTTCACTCGATGAGATTATCAAAGAGAAGCTCAATCCGGCGCACCACATTGACGCGGTTGAAAGCAAACTGTTTGGCATTGGCGCGGAAAGTTATACCGTCGGCTCCAACGAATTCTGCCTCGGTTACGCCGCCAGCCGCCAGACTGCGCTGACGCTGGATGCTGGGCATTTCCATCCGACCGAGGTCATTTCCGACAAGATCTCAACCGCCATGCTGTATGTGCCGCGGCTGCTGTTGCACGTCAGTCGCCCGGTACGTTGGGACAGCGATCACGTGGTGATCCTCGACGACGAAACGCAGGCCATCGCCAGCGAGATTGTGCGCAACAACCTGCTAGATAAGGTGCACATTGGCCTCGACTTCTTCGATGCCTCGATCAATCGCATCGCCGCCTGGGTGATTGGCACGCGCAATGCCAAAAAAGCCCTGTTGCGCGCGCTGCTCGAGCCTGTTGAACAGCTGCGCAAGGCCGAAAATGAGGGTGATTACACTCTGCGTCTGGCGCTGCTCGAAGAACAAAAATCACTGCCGTGGCAGGCAGTGTGGGAAACCTATTGCCTGCGTAACGACGTGCCCGCCGATGCAGGTTGGGTCACAGACGTGCGCCGCTATGAACAACAAATTCTCAGTCAACGTTAAGGATTTATCATGCAAAGCATTCTTTCTTCGTGGTTTGTGCAAGGAATGGTCAAGGCGACCAGCGACATGTGGCTGAAGGGCTGGGATGAGCGCAATGGTGGCAATATCAGCCTGAGATTACTGGAAGAGGAAGTCAGCCCTTTTACTGCTGATTTCGTCGCCGAGCCGCGTCATATCGAGCTGACTCAGCCAGCGCCGCTGCTGGCAAACTGCTGGTTTTTGGTCACGGGTTCTGGCAAGTTTTTCCGCAACGTGCAGCTTGACCCTGCCGATAGCCTGGTGCTGTTACAGGTCAGCGAAGATGGCGCGTCTTATAAAATTCACTGGGGGCTGGTGAACGGTGGCGTGCCGACCTCCGAGCTGGCGTCGCATTTTCAGTCGCACAGCGTGCGCAAGCAGCTAACCCACGGTTCCGACCGGGTGATCATGCACTGTCATGCGACTAACTTTATGGCGCTAAGTTATGTGTTGGAGCTCGATGCGGCGAGCTTTACCCGTCAACTTTGGGAAGGCAGTACCGAGTGTCTGGTGGTGTTCCCGGACGGCGTTGGTATCGTGCCGTGGATGGTGCCTGGCACCGACGGCATCGGCGAAAAAACCGCTGAACAGATGAAGTCGCACAGCATCGTGCTGTGGCCTTTCCACGGTATTTTTGGCGCCGGGCCGACGCTGGATGAGACATTTGGACTGATCGACACCGCTGAAAAATCCTCGGAAGTCCTGGTGAAAGTGATCTCTATGGGCGGCATGAAGCAGACTATCAGCACTCAGGAGCTTATCGCCCTCGGCAAACGCTTTGGTGTTAATCCGTGGCAGGAGGCGCTGCACCTGGACAAACGCAATGTTGCGTAAAGCGTTTGTGATGCAGGTGCATCCGCACGCCCATGAGGAATATCAGCGGCGACACTCACCTGTCTGGCCTGAGCTGGAGCAGACGCTTAAGGCTCACGGCGCTCACCACTACAGTATCTTTCTGGATCAGCAGAGAAATCTGCTGTTCGCCGTGGTGGAGATTGAATCGCAGGAGCGCTGGGACGCAGTGGCAAAAACCGCGGTTTGCCAGCGCTGGTGGCAGTCAATGTCGGCGCTGATGCCATCCAATGCGGACAACAGCCCGGTGAGCCAAGAACTGAAAAGCGTGTTCTATCTGCAATAGGATGGCGAAGCAGCAAGCTCAAACTCTAAATCTTCAAATATGCTCGCACGCCATCAAGGAACATCTGGGTTGAGAGCATCACCAGCACTAATCCCATCAAACGCTCCAGCGCATCGACGCTTTGAAATTAATGTTGTACAAAATTTGACTGACATTATATTGACTACGCTCTATAATATAGACTGTAGTTAATAAGTGAGGCGACGGACGTTTCTCTCTTAAAGGACTAACACGGATGTGGGAAGTTGAAACGACAGAGCTATTTGATACCTGGTTTGTTGAACAAGAAGATGAGCTACAAGTGAGGCTCCTTGCTGGTTTTAACCTGATTGAACAAGTTGGGCCTACGCTCGCCAGACCCTATGCTGACATCCTAAAAGGCTCCAGGCATGCCAATATGAAAGAGCTTCGCGTGCAATATGATGGGCACCCGATACGTGCTTTTTTTGCCTTTGATCCGATACGTAATGCGGTTGTTTTTTGTGCTGGGGATAAAAAAGGTGCAAACGAGCAAAATTTTATACAGAGCTGATTCGAACTGCAGATGCTGAATTTGATCGTCATCTGAAAAAATTGAATTTGGAGAAGTAACTATGGCGACATTAAAAGAACTTATGGCCCAGCGTACACCTGAAAGTCAGGAACGTATCAAAGCTATGGCGAATGAAATGCGTCTTGAAACTCGGCTCTATGAACTGCGTGAACAGCTGAATTTGTCTCAGAAAGAAGTCGCTGAGGCAATGGGCATCAAGCAGCCCTCTGTGGTGGCTATTGAACAGCGCGGAAGTGAGATGAAAATTGACACTTTGAGGCGTTATGTCGAGGCATTGGGCGGAAAACTTAGCATTGACGTTGAGCTGCCGGGTGGAAAACATTTTGGTTTTACGGTTTAAATCACCGATAACTTTTTAAATCCTCGTTTTAATAAATTTTCATTCTGCAGGTTTAAAAACGGGTTGCTCCCCATATCTGCGGGGAGCAAAACCCTAAATCTTCAAATATGCTCGCACGCCATCAAGGAACATCTGGGTTGAGAGCATCACCAGCACTAATCCCATCAAACGCTCCAGCGCATCGACGCCGCGATCGCCCAACAGCCGCAGAAACACGTTCGACAGCAGTAAAATACACATCGACAGACCCCAGGCAATTAACAGCGCCAGCGTCAGGTGGCCGATTTGATTTGGATACTGATGCGACAGCAGCATCAACGAAGCCAGTATCGATGGGCCAGCGACCAGCGGGATAGCCAGCGGTACTAAAAACGGCTCTTCACCCGCCGGTAAGCCGCTGCTGTTATTGTCATGCGAAGGAAAAATCATCTTGATGGCAATCAGAAACAGGATGATCCCGCCGGAAATTGACACCGTTTCAGTCCGCAAATTCAGGAATGACAAGATCTTCTCACCGGCAAACAGAAAGATCAGCATCAGCAGCAGGGCGATCAGCATCTCGCGGATCAACACTACGCGACGGCGTTTAGGATCCAGATGCTTTAGCACTGACATAAAGATCGGCAGGTTGCCCAGCGGATCCATAATCAAAAATAATAAAACTGTTGCCGAGATCATTTCAGTCATTTCAACGCGTTCCTTAGCCTGCATCTTTGAAGTTATAGCGGTGTTAGCTGCAATTGCCCACAGCAATCACCGGCTTGTTGTTATGAAATATAAAAAATCCCCTCTCAATCGACTCGCCATCTGCCTGGCTCAAACCCTGATGACTTTGGCTATAATTTAGAGAATATAAGCAATGCTGCTAACAAAGCGTCTGGTATCGATTAAATTCACTTGCCACTTACTGTACATTTTGTAAGGTATACACTCGCGCGCTAACAGGGCAACAAGCCGCACTGTCACCCGTTTCAAGGGGTGATTTGTGCCAAAACGGTGCAAACGCGCAATCAATGCAGTTATCACCCTCAGGGCAGGACAGTTATTATGAAAAATGTAGGTTTCGTCGGCTGGCGCGGTATGGTCGGTTCTGTGCTCATGCAACGCATGACAGAAGAGCGCGATTTTGACGCCATTCGTCCGGTATTCTTCTCCACTTCGCAGCACGGCCAGGCTTCGCCAGTATTTGGCGGCCATCAGGGCACGCTGCAAGACGCCTTTGATATCGACGCGCTGAGTGCGCTGGATATTATCATTACCTGTCAGGGCGGGGATTATACCAATGAAATCTATCCAAAGCTGCGTGAAAGCGGCTGGCAGGGTTATTGGATCGACGCCGCTTCTTCTTTAAGAATGAAAGACGACGCGATCATTATTCTGGATCCGGTTAATAGCTCAGTGATCCATGAAGGTATTGATAAAGGCATCAAAACTTTTGTTGGCGGTAACTGTACCGTCAGTCTGATGCTGATGTCGCTGGGTGGCCTGTTTGCCAACGACCTGGTTGAGTGGGCATCGGTTGCTACCTATCAGGCGGCGTCCGGTGGCGGTGCGCGTCACATGCGCGAGCTGCTGACCCAAATGGGCATGCTGCATAACTCTGTCGCTCACGAGCTGCAAAATCCTGCTTCCGCTATTCTTGATATCGAGCGCAAGGTTACCGAACTGACTCGCAGCGGCACTCTGCCGACTGACAACTTCGGCGTGCCTTTGGCCGGTGGTCTTATCCCGTGGATCGATAAACAGCTGGAAAATGGCCAAACCAAAGAAGAGTGGAAAGGTCAGGCCGAGACCAATAAAATCCTGCGAACTTCCAGCGTGATCCCGGTTGACGGCCTGTGCGTGCGCATCGGCGCGCTGCGCTGCCACAGCCAGGCGTTTACTCTGAAACTGAAAAAAGACGTGTCTATCCCTGAAATCGAACAGATTTTGGCGACGCACAACGACTGGGTCCGCGTTATTCCTAACGATCGTGAACTGTCGATGCGTGAGCTGACCCCGGCTGCCGTCACCGGTACGTTGAACACCCCGGTTGGCCGTCTGCGTAAGCTGAACATGGGTCCTGAATATCTGTCCGCTTTCACCGTGGGCGATCAGCTGTTGTGGGGCGCTGCAGAACCACTGCGCCGCATGCTGCGTATTCTGCTGTAATCCATCTTTGCACGTCATCTCAGGGATACCATTTGGTATCCCTTTTTTATTTTCTTTTTGCTGTGAAATTGGCTGTTTTATCACCGTTTTGTAGCGTGTTATCTTTTCTAAAAATTTCTTTTAATTCAGACCTTGCTCCTTGAAAGCTTTGGCTATGCTTAGTAAAGGCAGAATAAGATTTTGAGTATGGCATTTGTCTGTATTTTCAAAATTTGTGAATACAGACGGATATTGTTGGCTGACTCTGCGCATAGTGAGGAGATGGGTATTCTTGAAGGATTAAATCTGGCAAATAGGCCATTTTCAGGATGAAAGCACGACGCTAAAGGAAAAAATGCTCGGGCCGAGACAATGTTGTTTATTGGAGTTTGTTGATTAATTGATCACAGGATGAAACACCATGCCAGTACTTCCCGATCAGCACGTCGTTAACCAAATTTTTTCCGGCCGCTATGCCGATCCCTTTTCACTGCTGGGGATGCACGAAGTGGCCGCAGGTTTGGAAGTGCGTGCTCTTTTACCGGATGCCGACCAGGTTTGGGTCATCGACCCGCAGAAACAGAGTCGGGTTGCGGAGCTGCGACGCTATGACGAACGCGGCTTTTTTGTCGGCCTGATGCCGCGCCGCAAAAAATTTTTCCGCTACCAGCTTGAGGTCCGCTGGGGCGATGACACCTATATCATTGATGATGCCTACCGCTTTGGCACGCTATTGCAGGATATGGATATCTGGCTGTTGGCGGAAGGCACGCACATGCGTCCCTATGAAAAGCTGGGCGCGCACCCTATGACGCTGGATGGTGTCGAGGGCGTGAGTTTTGCCGTCTGGGCACCCAACGCCACGCGTATCTCCGTGGTTGGCGAGTTTAACTTCTGGGATGGTCGCCGTCATCCTATGCGTTTGCGCCGCGAAAATGGTATTTGGGAACTGTTTATCCCCGCCGCGCGCGAAGGCCAGCTCTACAAGTTTGAAATTATCGACTGCTACGGGCACATGAGTCTGCGGGCTGACCCTTACGCCTTTGAGGCGCAGATGCGTCCGGAAACCGCCTCGCTGATACGAAAAATCCCCGACGTGGTCGAGTTCTCCCCACAGCGTAAAAAAGCCAACGCCTTTGACCAGCCGGTCTCGGTTTATGAGGTTCATCTCGGGTCCTGGCGTCGCCATACCGACGATAATTTCTGGCTAAGCTACGGCGAACTGGCCGAGCAGCTGGTGCAGTATGTTAAATGGATGGGCTTCACGCACATCGAGCTGATGCCGATCAACGAGCATCCTTTTGATGGCAGCTGGGGCTACCAACCGCTGGGCATGTATGCCCCAACGCGGCGCTATGGTTCTCCCGTCGAGTTCAAGGCGTTTGTCGATGCGGCTCACGCGGCCGGGCTAAACGTGATCCTCGACTGGGTGCCGGGTCACTTTCCGAGTGATGCCTACGGGCTGGCGAAGTTTGACGGTACCGCGCTGTATGAATACGCCGATCCCCGCGAAGGATATCACCAGGACTGGAACACGCTAATTTACAACTATGGCCGTCATGAGGTTCGCAACTATCTGGCGGGTAATGGTTTTTACTGGATTGAGCGCTATGGTATCGATGGCCTGCGGGTGGATGCAGTGGCGTCGATGATTTATCGCGATTACAGCCGCAAAGCCGGGGAATGGATCCCCAATTACTTTGGCGGTCGCGAAAACCTCGAGGCGATCTCCTTCCTGCGCTATACCAATCAGACCATTGGCCGTGAGTTGGGCGGCGCGGTTACGCTGGCCGAAGAATCTACCGATTATCCTGGCGTCACCATGCCGCCGGACGCCAACGGTCTTGGCTTCCATTACAAGTGGAACATGGGGTGGATGAACGACACGCTGCGCTATATGCAGCTCGATCCGGTTCACCGCAAATATCACCATAATCTCCTCACCTTCGGCGTACTTTATGCTTACAGCGAGAACTTTATGCTGCCGCTGTCTCACGATGAGGTGGTGCATGGCAAAGGTTCGCTGATCGATAAAATGCCCGGCGACGCCTGGCAGAAATTTGCCAACCTGCGCGCATATTACGGTTTTATGTGGGCGCATCCGGGTAAGAAACTTTTATTTATGGGCTGTGAATTCGCACAGGGCCGAGAATGGAACTTTAACCAAAGTCTCGACTGGCATCTGCTCGATGACCAAAACGGCTGGCACGCCGGTGTGCAACATCTGGTGCGCGATCTCAACCACACCTATCGCGAGCAGTCTGCGCTGTATGAGCTGGACTTCAACCCGCGCGGCTTTGAATGGCTGGTGGTCGATGACCATGAAAATTCGATATTTGCCTTTGCCCGCCGCGATGATCAGGGCAACGAGATCATTGTTATCAGCAACTTCACGCCGGTTCCGCGCTATAACTATCGGATTGGCGTCGGCCGCCCGGGGCGTTATCGCGAAGTGCTGAACACCGATGCCCATTACTATCACGGCAGCAACGTCGGTAACGTCGGCGAGGTCTACACTGATCCTTATCCGAGCCATCAGCGCGATCACTCTGTTTCGCTGGTTATCCCTCCTCTGGCAACCATTTATCTGCGTCGGGAGGATTGCTGATGAACTCTCTTCAGCCCGGCAAGCCCGCACCGTTTGGAGCGAGTTACGACGGAAATGGCATTAATTTTTGCCTGTTTTCTGCCGAGGCTGAAAAGATTGAGCTTTGCCTGTTTGACGAACAGGGCAACGAAAAACGCCTGCCGCTGCATGCCAGAAGTGGCAACCGCTGGCACGGCTATTTGCCGGGTGGAAAAGTAGGCCAGCGCTACGGCTATCGCGTTCACGGGCCGTTTAATCCCGCCACCGGCCATCGTTTTAATGCACACAAGCTGCTGATAGACCCCAGCGCGCACGCGTTGGAAGGCTCGCTGGTAGACGATCCTCGTCTCAATGGCGGCATTGATATCCTCGACACGCGCGACAGTGCCGATCTGGTGCCGAAATCGGTGGTTACCGCCGATAAATTTGACTGGCATCGTGATGTCTCTCCGGCTGTTCCCTGGGGCAGAACCGTGATTTATGAGGCCCACGTGCGCGGTTTGACGCAGCTTCATCCCGAGATCCCCGAGGCGCTGCGTGGAACCTATGCCGCGCTGGGTCATCCGGTAATGCTGGCCTATTTTAAAAAGCTCGGCATAACTGCACTGGAACTTTTACCGGTACAGCATCACGCCGATGAGCCAAGGCTACAGCGGTTAGGTTTGAGTAATTACTGGGGTTACAACGTGTTAGGCCCCTGTGCTTTGGAGCCGGATTACGCCAGCGGCCAAAACGGCGTCAGCGCGATAGATGAATTTAAAACCGCCATTATGGCGCTGCATCAGGCGGGCATTGAAGTGATTCTCGACGTGGTGTTTAACCACAGCGCCGAGCTGGACGTGGGCGGGCCGACGGTTTCGTTACGCGGTCTCGACAATCGCGCCTGGTACTGGCTCAACGAAGACGGCAGCGACAACAATCTTACCGGCTGTGGTAACGCGATGCGTTTGATTGACGAGGATATTATTGCCTGGACACTCGACAGCCTGCGTTACTGGGTCAAAAGCTTCCACATCGACGGTTTTCGTTTTGATCTCGGAACGTTACTGGGCCGCACGCCGGAATATTTGGTGGATTCACCGCTGTTCAGGGCGATCAAGGCCGATCCGCTGCTGAGCAACTGCAAGCTGATTGCCGAGCCGTGGGACATTGGTGCGGGCGGTTATCAGGTGGGTAATTTTCCCTATCCTTTCGCCGAGTGGAGCGATCGCTGGCGTGACGATATCCGCAAATTCTGGCTGCACGGCACGCTGCCGCTGGGGCAGTTCGCGACTCGTTTTTCGGCCTCTGACGATCTGTTTGAACATGAGGGCCGTTTGCCTTACTCAGCCATTAATATGCTGACCGCGCACGACGGATTTACGCTGCGTGATTTAGTAAGTTTTAACGAGAAGCACAATGAGAGCAACGGCGAGAACAACCGCGACGGCCACGATAACAACTACAGCCAGAACCACGGTGAAGAGGGCCTGAACGCCTCCGCAGCCGTTAGCCAGCAGCGGCGTTTGAGCCAAAAAGCACTGCTGGCAACGCTGCTGTTATCGCAGGGCACGCCGATGCTGCTGGCGGGTGACGAATTCGGTAATTCACAGCAAGGCAATAACAATGCCTATTGCCAGAATAACGAAATCAGCTGGCTGGACTGGCAGAACGGCGACAGCGAGATGACTGATTATGTGGCGGCACTGATCGCGTTACGCAAAAAAATTCCGGCATTGATGCGAGACAAATGGTGGCAGGGAACTTCTGAAGATGTGCATTGGCTAGACCGCTGGGGGCAGCCGATGACCACACCCGGCTGGGAACAAGGCGGGCAGCAATGTTTGCAAATTTTATTGTCCGACCGCTGGTTACTGGTGGTTAATTCATCACTGAATGACGTCGAAATGGCATTACCCGAAGGCCGCTGGCAGTGTGTTGCGCCCTTTGGCAATGAACAGCAAAACGTCAGGGAAGGCTCGTCTTGGCGGGCAACGGCAAAAACACTCTGCGTATTGATCCAAGGTTAGCAGGGCATCAGAAAGGGTTCAGCTATGGCTACATTAGAATTTAATGACCGCATGATGTTGGCGAGACAACTGCCTCTCAAATCGGTAGCGCTGATCCTGGCCGGTGGAAGGGGATCGCGTCTAAAAGATCTCACGAACACCCGAGCCAAACCCGCAGTTCATTTTGGTGGCAAGTTTCGGATTATTGATTTTGCCCTGTCGAACTGCCTCAACTCGGGGATCCGCCGGATCGGCGTGATCACGCAGTATCAATCGCACACGCTGGTGCAGCATATTCAGCGCGGCTGGTCATTCCTGAACGAAGAAATGAATGAGTTTGTCGACCTGCTTCCGGCACAGCAACGTCAGATGACCGAGAATTGGTACAAAGGTACCGCTGATGCGGTTTATCAGAATCTGGATATTATTCGCCGCTATAACGCCGAGTACGTGGTTATCCTCGCGGGGGACCATATTTACAAGATGGATTACTCGCGCATGTTGATCGATCACGTCGAAAAAGGCGGCGAATGTACCGTAGCCTGTCTCGAAGTTCCGCTGGAAGAGGCGAGCGAATTCGGCGTCATGGACGTGGCTGAAAATTACCAGATTAAGTCATTTCTCGAGAAACCAAAGAATCCGCCGTCGATTCCCGGCCAACCTGACAAGGCAATGGCCAGCATGGGGGTCTATATTTTTAATGCGGACTATTTATTCAGTTTACTGGAAGAGGATATGGCCAGTGAAGAATCGAGCCATGATTTTGGTAAGGATCTGATCCCTAAAATTACTCGTCAGGGCGTTGCCTGGGCGCATCCTTTCCAGCTGTCCTGCGTGACCTCGAACAATGAATTACCGCCATATTGGCGCGACGTGGGCACGATAGACGCCTACTGGCGCGCCAATCTGGACCTGGCTTCGGTGACGCCGGAGCTGGACATGTACGACACCAATTGGCCAATTCGCACACATATGGAACCGCTGCCGCCAGCCAAATTTGTGCAAGACCGTTCGGGAAGTCATGGCATGACCATGAACTCGCTGGTCTCGGGAGGCTGTATTGTTTCTGGATCGGTAGTTGTACATTCAGTGCTTTTTCCGCGCGTGCGCATTAATTCATTTTGCAATATCGACTCAAGCATCCTATTACCTGATGTTAACGTCGGCCGCTCCTGCCGTCTGCGTCGGTGTGTGATAGACAGAGCTTGCCATATCCCGGAAGGCATGGTGATTGGAGAGAATGCAGAGGAAGACAGCAAGCGTTTTTATCGGTCGGAAAGCGGGATCGTTCTAGTGACCCGCAGCATGCTGGCGAAATTATAGCGCTGGCGACAAGATCGAATTATTCACTTATTTCAGTTCGCGCCAATCAACGAAGGTAGCGCGATGAAAATTCAGGAGCGAGAATGCAGGTTTTACATGTTTGTTCCGAGCTGTTTCCTCTGTTGAAAACTGGCGGTCTTGCTGACGTTGCCGGCGCTTTGCCCGCCGCGCAAATTGCCGAGGGGGATGACGTTCGAGTGCTGATTCCTGCTTTTCCCGATGTCAAAAAAGGCATGGGTGAAACGCAGTTAGTCGCCTCCATAGACACCTTCGCCGGCCACGTAGACCTGCGTTTTGCTCTCTACAATGGGGTCGGGATCTATCTGATCGATACTCCTTATCTCTACAACCGGCCCGGCAGCCCGTATCACGATCAGTCCTCCAACGCCTATGTAGACAACCATTTGCGGTTTGGCCTGTTGAGCTGGATCGCCTGCGAGCTGGCGTGTGGGCTTGACCCTAACTGGAAGCCGGAAGTGGTTCATTCCCACGACTGGCACGCCGGGTTAACTTCGGCCTACATTGTTGCTCGCGGGCGTCCGGCAAAAACAGTATTTACTGTACACAACCTGGCGTTTCAGGGGCTGTTTTTTGCTCAGCATCTGGCCGAATTACAGCTGCCAGCCGAGTTTTTCCAGATGCGCGGCCTCGAATTTTACGGGCAGATTTCCTTCCTCAAGGCCGGGCTGTTCTATTCTGATCACGTCACTACGGTCAGCCCGACCTATGCCAAAGAGATCACTCAACCGGCATTTGGTTACGGCATGGAATCGCTGCTGCTTGAGCGGCTTAGCGAAGGCAAGCTGACCGGGATCCTTAACGGGGTTGACGAGGCCATTTGGGAACCTAAAACCGACGTGTTGTTGTCCGCGCGTTACAGCGCCGATGACTTGCGCGCCAAGGCAATCAACAAAGCTTATTTACAACGCGCCATGGGGCTTGACGTGGACGACTCGCGGCTGGTTTTTGCCGTGGTGAGCCGTCTGACCAGCCAGAAAGGGCTGGATTTGGTGCTCGAAGGATTACCCGAGCTGCTCGAGCAAGGCGGGCAACTGGCGGTGCTGGGCGCGGGTGATGCTGTGCTGCAACAGGCGTTCTTGGCCGCGGCGGCAGACCATCCCGGACAAGTCGGCGTTCAGCTGGGTTATCACGAAGCTTTTTCACACCGCATTATCGCCGGTGCCGACGTCATCATGGTGCCAAGCCGGTTTGAGCCGTGCGGATTAACGCAGCTTTATGGTTTGAAATACGGCACGCTGCCGCTGGTGCGCCGCACCGGTGGACTGGCCGATACCGTGGTGGATTGTGCACTGGAAAATCTGGCCGATGGCACGGCGAGCGGGTTTGTGTTTGAAGAAAGCACCGGAAAGTCGCTAAGCAATGCTATTCGCCGTGCATTCGTGCTGTGGAGTCGCCCGAAACATTGGCGGCACGTGCAGCATCATGCAATGGGAATTGATTTTGGTTGGAAAGTAGCTGCGCAGGCTTATAAGAGCCTTTATCAACGGCTTTGAACCACAAACATAATTGGGAACGTAACGCTATGACTTCACCGATTAACTATACTTCGCCGACCGTCAGCGTCGATGCACTTAAGCATTCCATCGCTTATAAGCTGATGTTTATTCTTGGGAAGGACCCTTCTGTTGCCAACCAGCATGACTGGCTGAACGCCACGCTATTCGCCGTTCGCGACCGCATGGTCGAGCGCTGGCTGCGTTCGAATCGGCATCAGCTTTCCCAGGATGTACGTCAGGTTTACTATCTTTCCATGGAGTTTCTAATTGGCCGTACCTTGTCTAATGCGCTGCTGTCGATGGGAATTTACGATGATATCAAACAGGCACTCGACGAGATGGGCCTGGATCTGGAAGAGTTGATTGGCGAGGAAAATGACCCTGGCCTCGGCAACGGGGGTTTAGGGCGTCTGGCAGCCTGTTTCCTGGATTCCCTGGCTACGCTGGCGCTACCTGGGCGCGGTTACGGCATCCGTTATGAATACGGTATGTTCGCGCAAAATATTGTTAACGGTGAGCAGCGCGAGTCGCCGGACTACTGGCTGGAATACGGTAACCCGTGGGAGTTCCAGCGCTACAACACCCGCTATAAAGTCCGTTTTGGTGGCCGCTTGCAGCATGAGGGTTCCAAGACGCGCTGGCTGGAAACTGAAGAGGTCGTGGCGGTCGCCTACGATCAGGTCATTCCCGGTTTCGATACCGATGCCACCAATACATTAAGGCTGTGGGGCGCGCAGGCGAGTAATGAAATTAATCTTGGTAAGTTTAATCAGGGCGATTACTTTGCTGCGGTAGAAGATAAAAACCATTCAGAAAACGTGTCGCGAGTGCTCTATCCCGATGACTCGACCTATTCTGGCCGCGAGCTGCGTTTGCGTCAGGAGTATTTCCTGGTCTCCGCCACGGTGCAGGACATTCTGGTCCGCCATTACAATACCCACAAAACCTTCGACAATCTGGCGGATAAAATCTCTATCCACCTGAATGACACCCACCCGGTGCTGTCGATCCCCGAGTTGATGCGCCTGCTGATTGACGATCACAAGGTCAGCTGGCTGTCGGCGTGGGACACGGTAAGTCGCGTGTTTTCTTACACTAACCACACGCTGATGACCGAGGCGCTGGAAACCTGGCCGGTAGACATGCTCGGCAAGATCCTGCCGCGTCATTTGCAGATCATTTTTGAAATCAATGAACACTTCCTCAATCATGTTGAAGAGGTGCTGCCAGGGGACAACGCAATGAAATCGCGCGTGTCGATCATTGATGAAAACAACGGTCGCAAGGTGCGTATGGCGTGGTTGGCGGTTATTGCCAGCCATAAAGTCAACGGTGTCTCGGCGCTGCATTCGGATTTGATGGTCAAATCGCTGTTTGCCGATTTCGCCAGGATCTATCCTGATCGCTTCTGCAATATGACCAACGGCGTGACGCCGCGTCGCTGGCTTGGGCTGGCTAACAAACCACTATCTGCGCTGCTCGATGACGCGATTGGCCACACTTGGCGCACCGATCTCAGCCAGCTGGCGGAGCTGAAGCAGGACATTGACTATCCGAGTTTCCTGAAAGCATTGCAGAAAGCCAAGTACGAAAATAAAAAACGTCTGGCCGCTTATGTTGGCGAGAAACTTGAGGTGGTCATCGATCCTCACAGCCTGTTCGACGTGCAGATCAAGCGTATTCACGAGTACAAACGCCAATTGCTGAACGTGCTGCACGTGATTACCCGCTATAACCGGATTATTGACGATCCCGAGGCTAATTTTGTGCCGCGCACGGTGATCTTCGCCGGTAAAGCCGCCTCTGCATATTATGCCGCCAAGCAGATCATTCATTTGATCAACGACGTGGCGACGGTGATCAACAACGATCCGCGCACCCAGCATAAGCTGAAAGTGGTGTTTATTCCGAACTACAGCGTCAGTCTGGCTCAGCTGATTATTCCGGCGGCCGATCTTTCCGAGCAAATTTCACTGGCGGGCACTGAGGCGTCGGGCACCAGTAACATGAAGTTTGCCCTCAACGGGGCGCTGACCATTGGTACGCTTGACGGTGCCAACGTCGAGATGCTGGAGCACGTCGGCGAGGAGAATATCTTTATCTTTGGCAACACCACGCCGGAGGTTGAAGCGCTGCGGCAAAATGGCTACAACCCGCATGATTATTACGATAATGACCCAGAGCTGCACAAAGTCCTGACGCAGATTGCCACCGGAGTTTTCAGTCCGACCGATCCGCGCCGTTATCACAACCTGTTCGATAGCCTGGTTAACCTTGGCGATCACTATCAGCTGCTGGCGGATTATCGCAGCTATGTCGATACGCAAGATAAGGTCGACGAGCTTTATCAACAGCAGGACGAATGGTCACGCCGGGCGCTGCTAAATATTGCCAACATGGGATATTTCTCGTCAGACCGAACGATCAGTGAATATGCGGAGAAAATTTGGAATATTAAGCCGGTGAAGCTTTGATGAAGGGATAGGGGCTTTTTAGAAGCCCCTTTTTTCCAGAAATCGAATCTTATGACGCCAGTGACAGGCCTTTACGCTGCTGCGCGTTATTTTTCAGCCATTCGGCCACACGCGCCTGCTCAGGCTTGGTGAGCCACATCCCCAACTTGGTACGACGCCAAATTGCATCATCCAGCTCGACAACCCACTCTTTCTCAACCAGATAGCGTAGCTCGGCCTCATACAGTTCATGACCGAAATTTTCACCCAGCGACGCAATTCCGGTCGATCCTTCAAGGATCAGATCGGTCTGGCTGCCGTAGGTGCGAGCATAACGAAGCGCCAGAGACTCTGAGAGCCAGCTGTAACGACGGCTCAGTTCAATGGCGTAGCCGTCGCGATCACCGTTGATGTTACCGCCCGGCAGCACGCCATTTTTGGTCCAGGCAGGACCGGCGTTAGGGTAATATTTCGACAGTTTCTCCATCGCGTGTTCGGCCAGCTTACGATAGGTGGTCAACTTGCCGCCGAAAATAGACAGCAGCGGAGCCTTACCCTGTTCGTCATGCACGTCCAGCGTGTAGTCGCGAGTGATCTTCTGGGCAGAGTCCGATTCGTCATCACACAGCGGACGCACGCCAGAATAGGTCCAGACAATATCTTCTTTGGTCAGCTGCTTTTTAAAGTAGCTGTTGTAAATTTTCAGCAAATAGTCGACTTCTTCGTCGTCGATTTTGACGCTTTTCGGGTCGCCGTGATATTCCACGTCAGTGGTACCGATAATCGAGAATTCATCCATCCACGGAATCACGAAGGCAATTCGGTTGTCTTCGTTTTGCAGGATATAAGACTGCTGTTCGGTATGCACGCGTGGCACCACGATATGGCTGCCTTTAATCAGGCGAATACCATAAGGCGATTTCAGCTTCAGGCCGTCATCAAACAGCTGTTTGACCCACGGACCCGCGGCGTTGACCAAACCTTTGGCCCGGAAGGTAAAGGTCTTGCCGGTATCAATTTCCTGCGCTTCAACCATCCACAGACCGTTTTCGCGCCATGCACGATTAACACGGGTGCGAGTACGAATTTCACCGCCGCGCTCTTCGACTTCCTGAGCATTCAGTACCACCAGACGAGCATCATCGACCCAGCAGTCAGAATATTCAAAACCGCGAGTAATCTCAGGCTTCAGCACGGAGTTTTCGCCAAATTTCAGGCTGTTACTGCCTTGCAGACTGGTGCGTTTACCCAAATGGTCGTACATAAACAAACCGATGCGGATCATCCACGCCGGGCGCAGATGTGGCTGATGCGGCAGGCGGAAACGCATAGGGAAGGCGATGTGCGGCGCTAATTTCAGCAGAACTTCGCGTTCAGCCAGCGCTTCGCTGACCAGACGGAATTCGTAATGCTCAAGATAGCGCAGACCGCCATGAATGAGTTTAGTACTGGCCGAAGAGGTCGCGCAGGCCAAGTCTTGCGCTTCAAGCAGCAAGACAGACAGCCCACGGCCAGCCGCATCTGCTGCGATACCGGCGCCGTTGATGCCGCCACCGATTACGATCAAGTCTTTGGTTTCCACGTCATCTTCCTCCAGATGTTCGCAATAGCTCTTTAATGTTCGTTTTCGCTCATTAGTGTAATCGATAACCAACAAACAAGCCAAGAGTTAACCAAATAAAAACATTCATGCGTGATGCAGGTAACATTTTTAACCTGAATTAAAGGGGGATACAGCAAATCGCGGGTAAAAGCTCATCTGGTTTTTCGTTATTGCGCGTTTAGAGGAGAGGTAAGGAAGGCGGAAAGTGAATATGAACGCAGTTTCAGGGCTGGGATTGATTATAACGCCGGGAAGCGGAGAAGGTTTCCCGGCAGATTATTAGCAGAGTTCTAGCTGAACTTCATACTTGCTGATCAGCGCCATCACGCTTTCTGGCGGTTTCTGATCGGTAAACATGTAATCGATCAGACTCATATTGCCAAGGTTTACCATGGCGTTACGACCAAATTTGGAATGGTCGGTAACCAACATCACATTGCGCGAGTTTTCGATTATTGCACGCTTGATTCGCGCCTCATGATAGTCGAATTCGAGCAACGAACCGTCCATATCAATGCCGCTAATCCCCAGAATGCCGTAGTCGAGACGAAACTGAGAGATAAAATCTAGCGTCGCTTCGCCCATAATGCCACCGTCACGGCTGCGAACTTCACCGCCAGCCAGCAAAATGCGGAAATCTTCTTTTGGGCTCAGCAGCGTTGCGACGTTGAGATTATTGGTAACAATACGCAAGTCTTGATGGTCGAGCAGGGCATGAGCCACCGCTTCCGGAGTGGTCCCAATATCGATAAAAAGCGTTGAGCCGTCAGGGATTTGCGAGGCAACGCGGGCAGCAATGCGCGCTTTTTGATCTGACCACATGACTTTTCGGTCGGTGTACGCGGCATTGACTGAGCTGGAAGGCAGAGCAGCACCGCCGTGGTGGCGATGAATTTTATTCTGCTCGGCCAAATCGTTGAGGTCACGACGAATCGTTTGCGGGCTGACGGCAAAATGCTCGACCAGCTCTTCCGTGCTGACATAGCTTTGCTGGCGCACCAGTTCGACAATGGCGTTATGTCGTTGTGTTTGTTTCACCTAATTCCCCTAAGTGCGTTTTTCGCGCGGTGTGCGCGTATCGCAAAAGGCCATGATAAGTCCCACGACCAGACCAAAAACATGAGCGGCATTGGCGATTGCGAGGCCCATCACATTAAAGTATCCCAACACCAGCCAGGCAACAGAAAAAATCATTAGCCCACGCGGCAGGGCGAGGCCCTTTTCGGGTTTTAATTCGCCGGTCAGCCAGACGTAGCCCATTAGTGCGTAGACCACGCCCGAGAGGCCACCAAACAAAATACCGCTGAAAATAGATTGGCCCCAACCGCTGAGCAAAGCAGAAATCAGCGCGATGGTGAACAGCTTCCCGCTGCCGAGAAGTTTTTCAACCGGACCGCCAAGATACCACCACCACATCAGGTTAAAGAGAATGTGCAGCAGTGAGAAATGCAGAAATGCCGGAGTAAACCAGCGCCATAGCTCAAAATACTGGCTGCGGTCGGCAGGCCAGGACAGCCAGGCCATTACGGTTTGGTCACCGTAAATCTGCTGCAGGATAAAGACTGCAATGCAGATAAAAATAACCGCCATAGTCAGCGGACCAGCCTGACTGCGGATCCGCTGCCAGTAAGAATAGTGTTCGTAGTTGAGTTTGGTTTGAGTACTTCCGGTATGCCAACTTGCGGCCTGATAACGCGGGTTTAAAGGATCCTTGATAAACATTGCCAGCTCGGCTTCGACAAAGTCGAGTTTAGAATCATCCTCAAGCCAGATTTGGACTTCCTGCCCCTCGTGTTTCACCTGCAAGGGGGTGTCGTGTGTTGCCATGTAATCGACAAATGCCTGCGCCATGCGGGGGTTAGACAGGCTTAAAACTCTTATCATAATGTTCAGCTAGCCCTGTAATCATTTGATTTTATGTGAATATCATACCCTAAAGCGCAAATGGATTTTACCCCTTCTGCACTTGGTTGATTATAACGTCAGCTGCCTTCGGTGTATGCCAGATAAGTGACTATAAATGTTCCAGTGAAGACTTGAAAAATCGGGTAATGGGATAGTTAAAGTCTGAATTTAACTGCTCGGCTTAGCTAAATTTTCAGATAAATAGGATTTTATGCCAATTAATTTTAGATCGTTTTATGAGCTCATAAGCTATATTCGTCTTAAATAACGATTTGTAATAGATGAAAATTACGTGATTTATCTAATTAATTAAATTGGTTAATGATTGACGGTAATAAAAATTCCTAATGCTCTGATATTGTGTATGTCAATGCTGCTTTGGATAGAATATTCATGTAATTAGTTTAAAGTATCTAATGGATTTTTTAATTTGTTTATTTGCCTTTAATATCATGCGCTTATTTTTATTTGGTTGTAAATTTTAAGAGTAATCGGAATAAGTTTCAAGAAATCCAGAGGTTTGATTAAATTAAATTGCTGCGATATGTTTTTAATTCGAAAATTTAACGCATCTATTTAATTAAAGAGCACCCATTATGAAACATATTCGTACCCTCGATGGTGTTCGCGGGTTTGCCGTGATTATCGTTATGCTTTTTCATTTGGAAATTCCCGGGTTCTCTTTGGGTTGGGCTGGCGTGCCGCTTTTCTTTTGTCTGTCAGGCTTCTTAATTACAGGTATTTTACTTGAACAGAAACAGCAGCCTTTTAAAGAATATCTAGGAGGCTTTTTACTGAATAGACTGTTAAGAATATTTCCACTTTTCTATGCCTATTTATTAGTAAATTATCTTTTCCTGAAAGCTACTGGCCAATCTGCTGCAGGCTACATCTGGTTTATCCTCTACCTGCAAAATTTATATATTGGCATAACCGGCACCACGCCAGGGTTTGTTATCCAGACATGGTCATTGGCCGCAGAGGAGCAGTTTTATTGGCTGTGGCCATTGGCAATTTTCTTCCTGAAAGGAAGAGTTATGGTTAAAGTCTTTATTCCACTCATTATATTTTCTTTATTGGCGCGATCTTTTATTTATCATGCATCCGGTAATAATCCTTATATGTTCAATGCGACATTATTAAGCTGCACTGACGCTTTAATTCTTGGGGCTCTGTTTGCCAAAATTAAAGACTATAAGTCTGCACCTCGTGTTGCCTTCTGGATGTTGCTCGCAGGTCTTGCGTTGTCTGCCTATGCTGTCATAACCACAGGCCTGAGCGCATTCTGGTTACCCTCCGGTTGGGTGGGAAAATGCGGTTATCTTCCAACCTCGATGGCAATGGTTTTCACCGCTATTATCTTCTATGTTTATCATTGGGATAAACAAGCAATCTCCAATCCATTGGCGAGCGTGTTAGAAAACAAATTTCTGGTTTATACGGGTAAAATAAGTTACGGGCTTTATATGTGGCACTTGGCCTGTTTTTTTGCCATCACGGTGATTGGCAGAAAATTCGGTGTAGATAATCATAGCTTAATATTTTTTATTATTGCCTTGCTATTCGCTTATTTAGTGTCAACATTGTCGTATTATCTGTTTGAAGTCCACTTCCTCAAATTAAAGAGAAAAGCGCGCAGAACAGTAACGAGTCCCAATGGAATAGTTTTATAATTCGTTATTTATTAACATGGGCTGCTAATGAAAATCGCTGATATTTCAATAAAAGCAGCCCGAGTAAAGGAATTCTTAAACGAATATTAGGCCTCTACGTCCTGTGGGAACGCTTTAGACCAGGCATCAAATCCGCCGTCCACGCTATAGACCGCATCAAACCCCTGAGTTAATAGATACTGAGCTGCACTGCGGCTGCTGATGCCGTGATAACACATCACCATCACTGGAGTGGTCGATTCGGTCTGCTGCATGAATGCGCCGATGCTTTCGTTGCTTAAATGGAAAGCTCCCAGAGCATGAGCGTTGTTAAAGCTCTGAATGTCACGGATATCAACCATCACTGCGCCACCCTCTTTCAGGCGGTTGTGGGCCTGCTCAACGCTGATTGCTTCAAACTGTTCCATGCTGCTTCTAGCCTCGTGATGACGGTTACCGTCAGTTAAAAATATTCGCCTCTATTGTAAACAAATTTCCGCTAATGGGTTTATAAATAATAGGTGCTTCCCTACCTGTTTTCGCCATTCGTTTTGAATATGCTCACCAAGGATAGAGATTGCCCTATGCCCAAACCGATATTTAAGCAGGACAGTTTTGTGGCGGCTTTAACCCGTCAATGGCAGGCTTTTGGACTGACATCCGCTGGCGATATGACCCGGCATCAATGGTGGCATGCGGTCAGTGCCGCACTGGCTGAACAATTACCTCCTCGCCCAGACAGCGGTAAGGCGAGTAAAAAAGTTAAACGACACGTTAACTATATTTCGATGGAGTTTCTGGTCGGCCGCCTCACGGGCAATAATTTGATTAATCTGGGTTGGTACGATCAGGTTTCCAAAACATTGGAAAGATATGACATCAATCTTACGGACCTGCTTGAGGAGGAAATTGACCCGGCGCTAGGCAATGGCGGGCTGGGAAGGCTGGCGGCCTGTTATCTCGATGCGATGGCCTCCGTGGGGCAACCTGCTATCGGTTACGGCCTAAACTACCAATATGGTCTCTTTCGTCAGAGCTTTGTCGATGGCAGGCAGCATGAAGCCCCTGACGACTGGCAGCGCAATGCCTATCCTTGGTTTCGGCATAACAGCGCGCTGGCGGTAGATGTCGGTATTGGCGGCAAAATTATCAAAAATGAAAGCGATAAATCCTATTGGAAACCCGATTTTATCTTACGCGGCGAAGCCTGGGATCTACCGGTTATCGGCTATCGAAATGGCGTGACTCAGCCGCTGCGACTGTGGGAGGCAACTCACCCGCAGCCTTTCGATTTGGAAAAATTTAACGACGGGAAATTTTTGCTCGCCGAACAGCAGGGCATCGATGCAGCCAAGCTGACTAAAGTGCTTTATCCCAATGATAACCATGACGAAGGCAAGCGGCTGCGTCTAATGCAGCAATACTTCCAGTGTGCGTGCTCGGTGGCCGACATTTTACGCCGCCATCATTTTCTTGGACGAAATATCCACGAACTTCCAGACTACGAGGTGGTTCAGCTCAACGACACCCATCCGACCATTGGTATTCCTGAAATGCTGCGCGTACTGATTGATGAACATCAGCTCAGTTGGGACGATGCGTGGCACATCACCAGCCGCACCTTCGCTTATACCAACCATACCCTGATGCCTGAAGCGTTGGAAACCTGGAACGAAAAGCTGGTGCGCAGCCTGTTGCCGCGACATTTCGTCATTATTAAGCAAATTAACGCCAACTTTAAGAAACTTGTCGATCAGCACTGGCCAGGAAACGAAGCGGTATGGGCCAAACTGGCCGTACATCACGATAAGCAAGTGCGCATGGCCAACTTATGCGTAGTAGCTGGTTTTGCGGTAAACGGCGTAGCGGCGCTGCATTCGGATCTGGTAGTAAAAGACCTTTTCCCTGAATATCACCAGCTGTGGCCGGAAAAATTCCATAATGTGACTAACGGTATTACTCCCCGCCGTTGGCTTAAGCAATGTAATCCCGAGCTTTCAGCTTTAATCGATGAAACGCTGAAAACTGAATGGGTTACCGATTTAGATGCGTTAAAAGGGTTGGAAGCCAGCCTAAAAGATAAAAAATTCTGTAAACGCTATCGAAAGATCAAGCATGACAACAAGCTGCGGCTGGCTGAATACGTCAAGCTTCATACTGGCATCGTCATTAATCCCGACGCCATTTTTGATGTGCAAATCAAGCGCCTGCACGAGTACAAGCGGCAACATCTTGCGTTGCTGTACATCATTTACCTTTATCACCAGGTCCGTAGCAACCCTAAACTTGATATCGTGCCACGCGTGTTCCTGTTTGGTGCAAAAGCGGCACCGGGCTATTATCTGGCAAAAAATATTATCTATGCTATCAATCAGGTAGCGAAGAAGATCAACAACGATCCGTTGGTGGCCGATCGTATCAAAGTGGTGTTTATACCCGATTATCGGGTTTCTGTTGCCGAGCTGATGATTCCGGCGGCGGATGTGTCAGAGCAGATTTCAACCGCCGGTAAAGAAGCCTCCGGCACTGGCAATATGAAGCTGGCGCTTAACGGCGCGCTCACCGTGGGCACGCTGGACGGCGCAAACGTCGAAATCGCCGAGCAAGTGGGTGAAGACAATATCTTTATTTTCGGTAATACCGTCGATCAGGTTAAGGCGATATTGAAGAAGGGATACAAGCCGAAAGCGATAGTTAAAAAAGATAAGCATCTCAAGGCGATACTGGACGAGCTGGCCAGCGGTTTCTATAGCAATGGTGATAAAAAGGCCTTCGAACCGATGCTGACAAGCCTGCTGGAAGGGGGCGATCCGTATCTGGTTCTGGCTGATTTTGCCGAGTATTGCGAAGCGCAGGCAAAAGTCGACCAGCTTTATCGCGATCGCGATGAATGGACGCGAAAAACCATCCTCAATACGGCGCGCGTGGGTATGTTCAGCGCTGACCGGTCCATTCGCGATTATCAGCAGCGTATTTGGCAAGCTAAACGCTAAGGAGCAGGCATGCGGGGTGATGAACTCGAACTGGCGGCAAAGCGGGCCGGGATTCTTGACAGTTTTATTAATATGGTCGATGAAGAGCAAACCGTTTCTGACGAGACCAAGCTGGCTTTGCTTGAAGCGATGGGGCGCGACGAACAGGTGCCAGATACCGGTCCGTTGCCGTCGGTAAAAGTGTTTAAAACCGGTGAGCCGATAAATCTGGAGCCGCGCGGCAAGGGCATTTACCAGTGGCAACTCACGCTGGAAAATGGTGACAGTGAAGCGGGAGAAGGCACCTTTGGTGAACGGCTCGAGCTGGGTGGCAATCTGGTTTTAGGCTATCACCAGCTGACGCTGAGCTCGAAAAAAGAAATCTGGCACTGCCGGGTGATTATTACTCCTGTTCGCTGCTATGAGCCTGAGGCTTTAATTAATGATGAAAAGCTTTGGGGCGCCTGCGTGCAGCTTTACACGCTGCGCTCGGATAATAACTGGGGTGTGGGTGATTTTGGCGATTTAAAACAGATGGTTAAACAGTTGGGAGAGCGCGGTGGGGCATTTATCGGCCTTAACCCGATTCACGCGCTTTATCCCGCTAATCCTTCCAGTGCTAGTCCGTATAGCCCCTCGTCTCGCCGCTGGCTCAATGTCACCTACATTGACGTCAATGCGATTGAAGAATTTAATCGCAGTAAAGAAGCACAGCGCTGGTGGATAAGTGCAGCAACCCGGCGGGCGCTGGAAAAAGTGCGCAGCGTCGAAAATGTCGATTACGAAAAAGTCATGGATCTTAAAATCAAAGGCTTGCAACTGGCGTGGGCAGAATTTGCCAACATTGCCGATGCCAGCCCGCGTAAGCGTGATTTCCACGACTTTGTATTACTTGGCGGGGAAAGCCTGCGACAACAGGCGGTGTTCGATGCGCTGCATGTGCATCTGCGAAAAATGGATGACAGTCGTTGGGGCTGGCCGGTCTGGCCCAAGGCTTATCGCGATCCCCAGTCCTCTCGGGTCAAGGAATTTTGCACGGAATATCATCATCAGGTGGAATTTTACCTGTGGCTGCAATGGCTGGCACATACCCAGTTTGCCGAGTGTTATCAAGCCAGTCTGGAGCTCAAAATGCCCATCGGGCTGTATCGTGATTTGGCCGTGGGTGTGGCGGAGGGCGGTGCGGAAACCTGGTGTAATCGCGCACTTTATTGCCTTGGCGCAACTGTAGGCGCGCCGCCGGATGTGTTAGGGCCCCAGGGGCAGAACTGGGGATTGCCGGCCATGGACCCGAACGTCATGCGTAGCCGGGCCTATCAGCCGTTTATTGATTTACTGCGCGCCAATATGAGTGATTGCGGTGCGCTGCGTATCGACCACGTTATGGGGCTATTGCGCCTGTGGTGGATACCAAAAGATAAAACCGCCGCAGCGGGAGCCTATGTCAGTTACCCCCTGAGTGATCTTTTAGGAGTGTTGGCGCTGGAAAGCCATCGTCATCAGTGCATGGTGATAGGCGAAGATCTTGGCACGGTGCCGAAAGAGATTGTTGCCAGCCTGCGGGACAGCGGGGTGTATTCCTACAAGGTGCTGTATTTCGAACACGATAAACAGCGGGTTTATCTGGCCCCTGAAAAGTATGTCGTGCAGGCGATGGCGACTGTAACGACGCACGACCTCCCAACGCTGCGCGGTTACTGGCAGGGGGATGATTTGACACTGGGTGAGAAACTGGGGATTTATCCCGATGCCTCAGTGTTGGCCGATTTGCGGCTGGATCGTGCCAAAACTCGGCAATCGCTGCTGGATGCGCTTCATCTTCATCATTGTGTTCCTAAAAAATTCGGTAAACATGCCGAGAAAATGGAGATGAATGAGACCTTAAATAGAGGGTTACAGCGTTATCTGGCTATCAGTACCAGTGCGTTGCTCGGCCTGCAGCCCGAAGACTGGCTTGATATGAATACGCCGGTTAACGTGCCGGGAACGAATACAGAATACCCAAACTGGCGGCGTAAGTTGAGCGTATCGCTGGAGGAGATGTTCAGCAATGAGCATATCAATCTGTTGTTGAAAGATTTGGATCGCAGCAGAAAGGGAGTGAAGTAACAAAGGATTTAGAAAAACATCCCCCCACTTTTACAGTGGGGGAAGGCCAGATCAGGAGTGCAAGTAACGAAAACTTGCCAGAGTTTATTCCTGATCTAATCCGCCCCGAAGCAGGGACGGGATCGTATTAGTAGAACGAGTGCTCGCCGCGCTGGTGTTCAGTCAGATCGCGCACGCCCTTGAGTTCAGGGAAAGACTGCAACAGCTCTTTTTCAATGCCGTCTTTCAAAGTGACATCAATCATGGAACAGCCATTACAGCCGCCGCCAAATTGCAGAACAGCAATGCCGTCGTCGGTGATTTCCATCAAAGAAACGCGGCCGCCGTGGCTGGCAAGTTGTGGATTAACCTGCGACTGCAACTGATATTCAACGCGTTCCATCAACGGTGCGTCGTCGGAAACTTTACGCATTTTAGCATTCGGCGCTTTCAGCGTAAGCTGTGAGCCGAGCTGATCGGTTACAAAGTCGATCTCTGCTTCATGCAGATAAGGTGCGCTCAGTTCATCAACAAAAGCGGAAAGCCTTTCGAATTTCAGCTCTGTATCCGTGGCTTCCACGGCGTCGGGTGGACAGTAAGAAACACCGCACTCTGCAGTTGGCGTACCGGGATTAATCACAAATACGCGGATCTGGGTGCCTTCTTCCTGGTTTGCCAAAAGCTTGGCAAAGTGCTCTTGGGCAGCATCGGTAATAATGATCATAGCATTGGCTCAATAGTTGACTACTCCAGTCGGTTATAATACGCCCTTTAACAGACTGACTACAAGGTGCGGCAAATGCACCAAATCTGTAACGATGCAATATCCTCTTTATTCAGTATCTTAGCGACTTCGCTAATTGTGCTGCCGGTAGTGATTACGTCATCAATCAAGGCGATATGTTTTCCTGCCAACCTTTGAGTGCAACAAAATGCCCGCTGTAAATTTCGTTTCCTTTCTCTTTCTGAAAGCTGTTGCTGCGGTGGCGTAGCGCGTTGTCTTTGCAGCGCGGCGGGAAAATATTCACAGCCCAGCCAGCGCGCAAGAGGGTGGGCGAGCAGGTCCGACTGATTGTAGCCGCGCTGGCGATAACGGCGCAGATGCAACGGGATGCTGAGTAAAATCTGCGGCCTGACTACACTTCCTTCGCGCCAGCGTTCCAGCCAGCGCATCAGGAAAAGCCTGGCCAGCGGCACGGCGAGCTCCGGGACTGACGAAAACTTGAAGCGCAACAGCAATGTGCTGATAGGCGGCTGGTACAACTGGGCAAAAATCAGCGCTTGCCATCCTGGCGGCTTGAGCTGGCAGCGGCCACAGGCTTGCCCCGCGTCGCCGCTAGGCAGCCCGCAGCAGGGACAACACACAGGAATAATTGGCAACTGGCGAAGGCACAGGCTACAAATCCCGTGTTTCGCTAACTGCAAAGGTTGCTGGCAGAGCCAACATCGACTGGCAAGGGTAAACATTATTGGTAGACTAATCCTTTAGTAAGCATCCACTGACAGGGACACTACAGTATGAATCGCCTCTATTGGCAGACTTTAGGTGAAGGTTCGCGCGATATTGTGCTGCTTCACGGATGGGGACTGAACGCGGAAGTATGGCGTTACATTAGCATTCGATGGGCGCCGCATTTTCGCCTGCATCTGGTGGATTTGCCGGGCTATGGCCGCAGCCGCGATTTTGGTGCATTAACTTTGCCAGAGATGACCGAGACGGTGCTGGCACAGGCTCCGAAAAAAGCCGTGTGGATCGGCTGGTCGCTGGGAGGGCTGGTCGCCAGTCAGGCCGCTCTTATTGCTCCTCAAAGGGTTGACGCGCTGATAACCGTGGCCTCTTCACCGTGCTTTGCCGCTCAGGAAGATCATTGGCCCGGTATTCGCCCGGAAGTGTTGCACGGTTTTCAGCAGCAGTTGAGTGAGGATTTCAAACGCACCGTGGAGCGTTTTTTGGCATTACAAACTTTGGGAAGTGAAAGCGCGCGGCAGGATGCCAAGTTGCTGAAATCAATGGTGCTGGATTTACCGTTCCCACCTGTCGAAGTGCTGAACAGCGGTCTGGAAATTCTTAAGCATGAAGATTTACGCACTGAAATGCAGGATCTCACGATGCCGTTCCTGCGTATTTATGGTGCGCTTGATGGCCTGGTGCCGCGCAAAATTATTCCATTGTTAGACCAGCTGTGGCCTCATTCGCAGTCGGCCAAAATCGAGAAAGCCTCACACGCGTCGTTTATTTCGCATCCTGAGGCGTTTTCTTCGGCAGTAATCGATTTCTTGCATGACCATAATTTGATGTAAGTAATTCCCTGTTTTTCTAAAAAGAATGCGCTGTATCACATAATAAAGGTTAAGTGACAGGCAACGATTTCTTTGATTGATAATTTCTATAAGTGATGAATACTCAATGAGGTAACGCCAGAAATTCGATAAATCTGTTTCAACAGAATCATCAAGAGTCTGTGTCTCTGGGAGAAGCGCGGTATTTGAGCAGGAAGTTCATACCAACACGGACTGTCTGGCGTTAACTGCCTTGAACGTTATTAAAAATAAATCACTCATAAAGAGGTAATGTCATGAACTACAAAAAAGTGGTTGTTGCTGCCCTGTTGTTGGGGACTTTCTCTACTGGCGCGATGGCAGCCAAAGAAATCACCAGAGAGGAAGCGCAGAAAAATAACTACACCAGCATTGGTACAGTGTCCATCGACAACGAACAAACAGCCCCAATGGATGCTAAAAGAGCAATTAATAAATTAGCCGATGAAAAAGGCGGTAAATATTACGTTGTTATCGAAGCAAATACTGACAATAAAATCAGCGCAACTGCCGAAGTTTTTAAATAATTACAGCGTCTAATGAACAGAACGGGCGAGCAAAGTATTGCTCGCCTTTTTAATTTGTATCTATAAATTCAAACATCAATATTTTCTCGTAATTCTCTAATAAGCCTGCGACCCAACTCATTTATTGAATAAATAATATCCTAAGCCTGTTTGTACTCTACTCTCTAGTTATACACATCATCTGAATACCGTATTTTTTGTGCGGCATTTCTCGTTTTTATATTTATAAATCATTGAAAATGATTAGTTTTATTTAACTGTTACTCTCAGGCTAACGATAAGCCTGGCTCCTTGATTGATAGGAGCTTGAGGTGTTTCTAGACTAATTACAACCAGTTAGATTTTTATAATTTTTATTTTTAATCGTCACAACTTTATATTTTCACGCAAATGTAGCTATTAATTGGTTAAACCCAGAGGTTTTAGGCATGAAGCAATATTCACAGACGACGAAAGTCTGGGACACGCGACGCAGTGATAAAAAACGGCGTATCGATAGTGTTCAGGCTGTGGCTCAAGGCAAGGTGTTACCCACCGATCAAATGACCGCGATTCTGGAAACCCTTATTGCTCCCGGCGATCGCGTGGTAATGGAAGGGAATAATCAGAAGCAGGCCGATTTTCTTTCCCGCATGCTTGCCAAAGCCAACCCCGAAAAATTACACGATCTGCATATGATCATGCCCAGCGTCAGTCGGGCGGAACATCTTGATCTGTTTGAACGTGGGATCGCCCACAAGCTGGATTTTGCTTTTTCTGGCCCGCAGAGCCTGCGTATCGCGCAGTTGCTGGAAGACGGGTTGATGGAAATCGGTGCTATCCATACTTATATCGAGCTTTACGCCCGTTTGTTTGTCGATCTGGTGCCGAATATTGCCCTGATCGCTGGATTCAAAGCCGATCGCAAAGGCAATCTTTATACCGGCCCAAGCACTGAAGATACCCCCGCGCTGGTGGAAGCCACGGCGTTTAAAAACGGTCTGGTTATCGCGCAGGTGAATGAGTTGGTTGACGATGAAAACGATCTGCCGCGCGTTGATATCCCCGGTTCATGGATTGATTTTGTCGTCGTGGCTGACAAACCGTTCTTTATCGAACCGCTGTTTACCCGCGATCCACGGCTGATTAAGCCGGTCCATGTATTGATGGGGATGATGGCTATCAAAGGGATTTATGCCAAACATCAGGTGCAATCGCTTAACCATGGGATTGGTTTTAACACTGCAGCCATCGAATTACTGTTGCCGACCTACGGCGAACAGCTGGGGCTGAAGGGCAAAATCTGCAAGCACTGGGCGCTGAATCCACACCCCACTCTGATCCCGGCAATTGAAAGCGGTTGGGTCGATACCGTGCACTGCTTCGGCGGTGAGTTAGGGATGGAGGATTATATTGCCGCACGACCAGATGTGTTCTTTACCGGCTCCGATGGCTCGATGCGATCCAACCGCGCTTTTTGCCAACTTGCCGGACAATATGCCGTTGATATGTTTATCGGCTCGACGCTACAGGTTGACGGACTTGCCAACTCCTCGACGGTGACCAAAGGCCGTTTGGCCGGATTCGGTGGCGCGCCAAATATGGGCCACGATCCTCACGGTCGTCGTCATGCTACTCCCGCCTGGCTGGACATGATTGAAGAGCCTGATCCAATGACTCCAGGCCGCAAGCTGGTGGTGCAGATGGTCGAAACATTCCAGTCTGGCGGTAAACCTACTTTTGTCGAGAAACTCGAAGCCGTTGAGGTTGGCAAACAGTCTGGCATGCCACTCGCGCCAGTGATGATTTACGGCGATGACGTAACCCACGTACTCACCGAAGAAGGGATTGCACATCTTCATCGCGCTCGTTCGCTGGAAGAGCGCCGGGCAATGGTTGCCGCTGTTGCCGGAATTACCGACGTTGGCTTAGGGGTTGATGCCAGGCGGGTCACCGAGCTGCGCAAGCAGGAGTTGGTGGTATTCCCGGAAGATATGGGCATCCGCCGCACCGATGCAACACGCTCGCTGTTGGCCGCTACCAGCGTCAGTGAGCTGGTTGACTGGTCGGGTGGGTTATATCACCCTCCGGCAAAATTCAGGAGCTGGTAATCATGCATTTAACCATAGCTGATAACGGACAGGGCGATATTTTAGCCGCCAGATTGGCAGAAATCGCCACTCAGTCACTGCTGGATGAGGCGCGTCTAAGCCCAAAGCCAGGTCTGGTCGATAGCCGGGGTTCGGGGGCGCACAGCGATCTGACTCTCTCACTGATGGAACATTCTGCTCACAGCCTTACGCCCACCTTTCATGCTCTGGCACTGCACTGCTGGCTGCGCTTCCCCGATATTGCGCTGCGGCAAGAAGTGGGGCGGCTGGGGCGTAAGGGGGAGCAGGCAATGATGGCGGCAACGGGCGGGATCAACACCCATCGTGGCGCGATTTGGTCGCTGGGGCTATTGGTCAGCGCGGTAGCGATGCAACCTTCAGCTCTTGGTGCTCGCCAAATTACCCAGCGCGCCGCCCAGCTTGCCGCCATGCCTGATGCTCTAAGCCCAAAAACCTTTAGCAAAGGGGCTTGTGCGGTGCAGCGTTATCAGCTGCCGGGTGCGAAAGAAGAGGCACAAACTGGATTTCCACACCTGATGCGGCAGGCGCTGCCCGAGCTTTATCGCAGCCGCGAGGCCGGTGCCGATGAGAATCAGGCCCAGATAAATGCGCTACTGGCGATAATGACTTCATTGTCAGATACCTGCGTACTTTCGCGCGGCGGCTTGCCTGCTCTGCTTGAGATGCAGCAGGGGGCAACGCGAGTGCTTGAGGCGGGAGGGGTGCAAACGGCCAAAGGTCTCGACCAATTCAAGCGCCTTGAGCAACGGATGCTGGCAGATAACGTTTCGCCGGGCGGAGCCGCAGACCTGCTGGCCGCTGCCTTGTTCATCGACCGTATCGGCGGGCAGGCTCATTTACTCTGAGATTTAACATCATGATTAACAAGAGGTGTTATGGAACGTTTTGAATTTACTTATCCGGCAAATGCAAGCTTGCCGAGCCATGCCCAGGCTGGCGTGGTGGGCTCCGGCGATCTTGAGGCGTTGTATGAGCCAAAAGATGGCGCGGCGTTGACCGTTCATGTGGCGACCTCAGTCGACGGCAGCCAGCCGCTGTGGCAGCGCTTTTTTGACCATCTGATCGGCGTGCGTGAATTACCCGCCGGGCAGTTGGAAATCAACGACTTTGGTGCAACTCCCGGCGTTGCCCGGTTGCGCATTGAGCAGGTATTTGAGGAGGCTTCCAATGTCCGCTGATCAAAGCTTTATCGAACTAAATGCGCGGCAGCGAGCGCGGGCGCTGCTGGATGACGGCACTTTTCGCGAGCTGCTCGACCCTTTCCAGCGTATCTCTTCGCCGTGGCTGGAGCGGCAAGGCATAGTGCCGCAGGCCGACGATGGCATGGTAGTCGCTCGCGGCACAATTGAAGGGCAATCGGCAGTGATTGTTGCTATCGAAGGCGCATTTCAGGGCGGCAGTATGGGCGAAGTTTCAGGGGCGAAAATGGCCTCGGCGCTGGAGCTGGCGGCGCAGGACAACCGCAGCGGGATACCCACGCAAGCGGTTTTGCTGCTGGAAACTGGCGGCGTGCGCTTGCAGGAGGCCAATCTCGGGCTGGCGGCTATTGCAGATATTCACGCCGCGATTGTCGATTTACGCCGCTACACGCCGGTAATCGGCATCGTTGCCGGGACCGTTGGCTGCTTTGGCGGGATGTCTATCGCCGCAGCGCTGTGCAGCCGATTGATAGTCACTCGCGAAGCACGGCTTGGCTTGAACGGACCACAGGTTATCGAGCAGGAGGCCGGAATAGCAGAATACGATTCTCGCGACCGGCCGTTTATCTGGAGCATGACCGGTGGCGAGGTGCGCTATGCCAGCGGTTTTGTCGACGCGCTGGTTGAGGATTCGCTGGGGGAAGTGAAAGCCAGCATGCTCGAATTTATTCATCAAGGTGTTCCGGCGCAGCATCGTTCCGATAACTATGACTATTATCTGCCAAAACTGGCAAGTTTTGATACTTCAGTGCAGGCCAGCCGTGAAGTGACGACGGCGCTGTTTAAAGATGCCGCTGCAAATCAGGAGAATAAGTAATGAGTACTTCTGAACAGACTTTTAGTCGAGGAAATTATTGGTTCAACCAGCTTGCTGTTGATGGCCAGGAAATTAACGGGCTATGTGAATCAGTAAGAGCCGCCGATGGAAAACTTAACCAGCATAACGTCCGCTTTATCGCCGTCGTTCCCGATGCAAAAAACCGCTATCCCCGCGCGGCCGAGGGCGAGGTAGGGCTGCTTGAAGGCTGGACTCTGGCCAAGGTAGTCAGTCAAGTGATTGAAGAGGATGCCGACAAAACGGTGAAACGCGCGATTGTGGCGATTATCGACGTGCCGAGTCAGGCGTATGGCCGACGTGAAGAAGCGTTTGGCATTCATCAGTCGCTGGCCGGAGCCGCAGGGGCCTACGCCAAGGCACGTCTGGCCGGGCATCCTATTGTTGGATTAATCGTTGGCAAGGCGATGTCCGGGGCATTTCTGGCGCACGGTTATCAGGCCAACAAGCTGATTGCCTTTAATAATCCTGGCGTGATGATCCACGCGATGGGGAAAGAGTCTGCTGCGCGTATCACTTTGCGATCCGTCGAGGCACTGGAAAAGCTGGCCGCCGAAGTGCCACCGATGGCTTACGACATTGAGAATTACGCCACGCTGGGATTGTTATCACAGCTTATGGATATCAGTGATCCTGAAAATCCCGCAGTTGCCGAGATAGCTAAGGTGAAATCGGTGCTTGATGAGGCGATCAGTGAAATTGCGTTGCAGGGCGTGTCTCTGGAAAATCGGTTAGGGGCCGATAATCGTGCCAGTTCGCTTAAGGTGCGTGAATTAATGCGACAGCAGTGGTGATAAAGACTTTTCCTTTTGTTTGACCGGTTATGACCTGCAAACAGCATGAAGTCTCAGGCGCTTTAACCCGAGTATGACTGGAAGTATATAAAAACATCGCAGCCGGTGGACCGAGGAATTCACAATAATTCTTACCTCAGGTACCCCACTATGACCTACGTAATTTTGTACGCGCTTGCTCCTATTTTCGTCATCATGATCCTCGGCTATTTTGCCGGCAAGTCGAAAATGGTCGAGAATCAGAATGTCTCGTTATTGAACGTGTTTGTGATGGACTTTGCTTTACCGGCAGCCTTGTTTACCGCCACGGTGCAGACGCCGTGGCGGGGCATTGTCGGCCAGAGTCCGCTGATTCTGCTACTGGTGCTGACCATGTGGATAACCTATGGCGCATTGTATTTTCTCTGTACCCGCGTATTTAAAAAGTCACCGCAGGATGCGGCGGTACTGACGCTAACTGTCGCGCTGCCGAACTATGCCGCGCTGGGATTGCCTATTCTCGGCAGTGTATTAGGTGAGGGGGCGGGAACCTCGCTGTCAGTGGCGGTGTCGATTGCCTGCGGATCGGTATTGATGACGCCTTTTTGTCTGCTGATTTTAGAGCGAGAAAAAGCCCGGGCCAATGGTGAATCTCACGGTTCGGCACTAACCATGCTGCCGATATTGATGTGGCGTTCGATTAAAAAACCGATCGTCTGGGGACCACTGCTTGGGGTAGTACTGTCGGCTATTGGCATTAAAATGCCTGATATTGTGCTGGCATCGATCAAACCTTTGGGACTGGCCGCCACCGCCTCGGCGCTGTTTCTGACCGGCGTGATCCTGTCGGCACGCAAGCTAAAAATCAACGCGGCGGTGCTAATATCCTGTGTGACCAAGAACCTGATCCAGCCGTTTATTGCCTGGGGACTGGTAATGGCCTTTGGCATCAGCGGTGAGGTGGCAGTGACGGCAATCCTGATGATTGCGCTGTCGGCGGGTTTCTTCGGCATCGTCTTCGGAAATCGTTTTGGCGTGCAGTCACCAGACGCCGAGGCATCGCTGCTGATTAGCTCGATATTGGCTATTCTGACACTGCCGCTGTTTATCTCACTCACCGCCTCAATGCATTGATGAATCAATTTTAATAAAAGGAAAAATAATGGATTTTCCTCGAGCTCATGATTTGGTGTGGAGCAAGCAGCGGCCGTTTGCCGCAGAGGGGCAAGTGCTGCCCGATTGGGTCGCCAGCGGCTGGCAAACGCATTTGCCGCTGGTGGTGCGCCGCGATATTCACAACTCCGATTGTCTGCCTGTCGGAGTGCGTGGGATTAGCCGCAGTCAGCGCGCCGCAGCGTGGATAGACCCGGCGGAGGTGAGCCGAATTGTGACGCCAGAATCACTGGTGGCCGATGCAAACCGTTTGCTGCGATCGACCTTTGTGTCCCAGCAGCCGGTGCAGGCACTGATTACACTGATTGGCCTGCGCTTGCCTTGGGTTTGGGGGGTGACCGGCAGCTGTGGCTACGCGCTGGCGACGGATATTCCGGTGATGCACGCTGATAGCGATTTAGACCTGCTGATCCGTTGTGACACAGCGCAGCCGCGCGAGGAGTTTAGCGATTTTTATCGGCAGTTAACGCTTTTGCCGTGTCGAGCCGATGTGCAGATCAACACACCGCAGGGCGGATTTTCGCTAAGCGAATGGCTACGGGGTGGCAGTGTGCTGTTAAAAACTGCCTGCGGACCTCGTCTGGTGGATAACCCGTGGTCGCCGACTGTTGAAGAAGATAAAAACTGATGAAAATTCTGTTTACTTTTCCCGGTCAGGGGCCGCAATTCCCCGAAATGCTCCATCGATTACCTGCTACTGCGCTGAGCCAGAGTTATCTAACACGTGCTAACGCAGCGTTAGGGCAAGACGTTCTGACTCTCGACAGCGCCGTAGCATTGCGCGCAACCCGTGAGGTGCAGCTTTGCCTGTTGATTAGCGGCGTGGTGTGGGCTGAGCATCTGCGTGCAGCAGGCGTTCAGCCTGATTTTGTCAGCGGGCTGTCGATTGGCGCGTTTCCTGCTGCGGTTATTTGTGGCGCGTTGGAGTTTGAAACGGCGGTAAAACTGGTCGCGCTGCGTGGCGAGCTGATGCAGCAAGCGTATCCACAGGGATTTGGCCTGTCAGCGATCGTGGGTTTGCGCCAGTTAGAGCTTGAACTATTGCTGGATCAGGTTAATTCGCCGATGATGCCGGTTTTTTTGGCCAATATTAATGCAGAAAACCAGCTAGTGATTGCCGGTAGCGATGAGGCTATGCATCAGGTGTGCGTATTGGCTGCAGAGAACGGGGCGCAAAAGACGCGTAAATTGGCGGTAAGCGTGCCGTCGCACTGCGTTTTGTTGGATAAACCAGCGGCGAAACTGGCCGATGCTTTCAACAGTGTGACTCTTAAGCGCCCAACGTGTGGTTATCTCAGCGGCAGTAGCGCAAGAGTTTACTGGCAGCCAGAGAAAATTGCCGACGATCTGGCCTTTAATATGGCGCGCAGGGTGAACTGGTTTGACGCGATGGTTGCGGCTTACCAGCGAGAAGTAAGGCTGGCGGTGGAAATGCCTCCAGGCTCAATTTTGACTGGCTTAACCCAGCGGGTAATGACGGAAGGTCTGGCACTGTCGCTCAGCCAGACGGCGATTAGCGAGTTGAGTACGCTGGCACAGAGGCTGGAGCGGCGCTAGGGAAAGCCAAAAAAGTTGAAAAAACATTAATTACGGGGAATAGGCCAACTTTTCTGTGATTTGCAGTTATCGTGTTGAAGTTTATGGCGATCGTGAGCTTATCTAATCAACAGTTTTTATTGAGTGCCCTCGTGCATACATCCGGCTTTCGGCGGCAAGTGCCAGTAGGTTGGGATCGTGTTCGCGACTGCGGGCAAACACTAATGAGATGGTTTGTCGCATCTGATAGGGTTCGGCCAGCGGCATAAGCCTGACGGTTTCAGCATAAACGCCTTTCATCCTTCCTGGAATCAATGTGTAGCCGATTCCTGCCTGCACCAGACTCAACATCGAGAAAATATCATTGACGCGGGTGACGATATCCGGCTCAAAATCTGCCACTTGAAAGGCTTCCTGAAAACCGTGGTAAGTAGCAAATCCCTCAGCCAGCGAAATAAATTTCTCTTTGCGAAAATCGCGTAAATCCACCGGCCCTTCGACGACTAGCTTTGAATCGGCAGGAGAGGCCAGATAAATATCATCTATAAACAGCGGAAGACTTTCATACAGATGCTCATCGATAACCGAGTCGCTGGTGGAAATTAAAATTGCGTCCAACTGCTGTTCGGCCAGCCGATTCAACAGCATTTCATTGGAACCCATCAGCAACTCCAATTCGAGCTCGGGGCGGCGGATTTTTAGGCCCATAATCAGTCGTGGAATAGTTTCCAGCGTCAGCGAATACAACGTACCGAGGCGAATGCGCTTATCGCCAAAACCGGCTGTGCGCTGTGCCGCCTGAATCCCCAACTCCATTTGTTCAATTACTTGTATGGCATGCTGTTGCAGCGTTTCAGCGGCGGGTAAAGGCAGCAGATTTCGCCCGCGGTGAATAAACAGCGGACAGCGCAGTCCCTCTTCGAGTGAATGTAGGGCGCGATGCACGCTGACACTGCTCAAACCGAGTTGTTCTGCGGTGCGGGCAATATTCAGCTTTTCCATAAATACCAGGAAAACCTCAAGCTTGCGGAAAGTGATTTCACTGTCGATCATTGCTGGCTCCAGAGTGTCGATCCCGCTCAATCTTAGCGTTTAAGGGCGGTATACGACAGAGCATCTCAGGCTTTTACGGCGTTGTTCGGCGCGTGCCGCATTTTTTACCTTCGGCACATCCTTTGCAGCCACCGCCTGTGGAGGGGAGCAAAGCGCCAACGGCCAATGTTGTCGGCCCGCGACTGCGAGAACAGCGAAGACCGGTGAGGATGAGCGCGTTGACCAATAGCACTGCGGCAATAATCGTTGCGCTTTGCAACGGGTGCTGGCTTAGCGTTGCGCTCTGATAAAACAGTGTTGCCAGTGACCAGGCGACGTTCAGGCCCCAAAGGATAGAGAACATCATCCAACTGCGGTTGGTCTCACGGGCGATAGCCCCCATGACTGACACGCAGGGCACGTACAGCAGCACGAAGATCAGATAACTGTAGGCGGAAACGGCGCTGCCGAATTTGGCACTCATCACGCCCATGGCACTGGCCGCCATCTCGCCGTTGCCTTTGCTGGCCTCAATAGGATTTGCCAATACGCTAAAGCTAAAGGTGTCTCGCAGACTGCTCCAGGTTTCATCCACGGCACGGCGCAGCTCGCTCACGGGAGCATATTGGCTGGCGTCAAAGGGGGCGGCTTTCAACTGCTCGGCGGTGTAAAGCGTGTTCAGCGTGCCGACCACTACCTCTTTGGCCATCGCGCCGGTAATCAGGCCCACAGTCGCCTGCCAATTGTCGGGATGCACACCCATCGGCGTAAGCACTGGCGTCAACACGCGGCTGACGCTGGCCAGCGCGGAATCATTTATTGAATCTACCGGCTTGCCGTTAAACGAAAAGCTGTTTAGCGCGCCGATAAATATGCAGGCAATGACAATGACTTTACCCGCACGCAGGACGAAGTTTTGCAAACGTTGCCAGGTTTGCAGCAGCAGCGTTTTAACTTGAGGAATGTGATAGACCGGAAGCTCCATAATAAAGGGCGAAGCCTCTCCTCGAACCACGGTGTGTTTCATCACCAGACCGGTTAGCACTGCAACCGCAATGCCCAGCAAATACAGCGAGAATACAATCGAAGCTCCGCTCTGCCCGAAGAATGCTGCCGAGAACACGGCAAAGATCGCCAATCGTGCGCCGCATGACATAAACGGCGCCATCATTACGGTGATCAGCCGTTCACGAGGTGCATCCAGCGTGCGAGCCCCCAGAATCGACGGCACGTTACAGCCAAAACCGACAATCAGCGGCACAAATGATTTGCCCGGCAGGCCGAGAGACTGCATTAGGCGGTCCATCACGAAGGCTGCCCGCGCCATATAGCCGGAGTCTTCAAGAAAAGAAAGAAATAGGTACATCATGCCAATTTGCGGGATCAGCGGCATTACGGTGCTTATCCCGCCACCTACGCCCTGGGCAAGAAATAGCGTCAGCCAGGTCGGTAATTGCATTCCATGGCCCAGCCACTGAATACCATCGACAAACAGCGTCGCCGAGCCAATTTCAAACAGCGGCTTTAGCGCGCCGCCGATATTGATGGCCAGCACGAACATCAGGTACATCACCAACAAGAAGATGGGTACGCCAAGAAAACGGTTTAGTACAAATTTATCAAGCAGTTGAGTCAGACGATGAGGCGTGCTCGAAAGCGTATTGCTGACCTCGCTACCTAGGTTAGTCAGGGTTTTATAGCGCGCTTCGGCAATCGCTAGCGCTGGATCGGCAATGCCATTGGCTATAAGACGTTTATGGACTTCATCGAGCCGATTTTTTGCCTCCCCTGAATGTGTAGCGCTGTAGATATCACCTTCGAGCATCTGGATTGCCAGCCATTCGCGCCGCTGTCGGGGAAGATTTTGCGGCATTGCCTCAGCAAGATATTTCATTTCATGCAGCAAAGCGGCAGGGTAATCAATACGTTGAAGCAGGATGGGTTCTGGATGCTGGTCTATGGCGGACAACAGCGCATCTAAACCATTGGTGCGAGTAGCAATCAGAGCAACAACCGGACAGCCGAGCCGTGAGGAAAGAGCCTTGATATCTAAGGTAATATTTTGCGCTTCGGCGATATCCAACATGTTCAGCACCACAATGCACGGGATGCCCAGCTCTAGCAGTTGCAGCGTAAGATAAAGATTTCTTTCAAGATTAGAGGCGTCGATCACGTTGATCAACATTCCGGCTTCGCCGCCGAGAATGTAGTGGCAGGCGATTTGTTCGTCGAGAGAAGTCTGGCTTGAAATGGTGGTCAGCGAATAGGTGCCAGGTAAATCGACCAGCTTGACCGCCTGCGCGGCAGTCGAGAATGAGCCTTCCTTGCGCTCGACGGTGACTCCAGCCCAGTTGCCGACTCTTTGGCGTGATCCCGTTAACTGGTTAAAGAGTGTGGTTTTTCCTGAGTTCGGGTTGCCTATCAGCCCAATGGTCAGCTGTTTCATCGCGTTACCTTTGCAAGACGGGTATAGAGGGCTGGTTTGTCGTACGCCGATGCAGTGAATCACTCGGTTCGTGTGGTTCGATCCTGAGCAGCAGTAAATCTTTTTTGCGTAAAGCCAAACTGGTGCGGCGTAATTCAATTTGCAGCGGATCGCCCAGCGGAGCCACGCGCAGCACGTTGAAACAGGTGCCGGGGAGCATGCCGAGAGACAGCAGTTTCTGGCGATACGCCGGACTGATATCGGCGGCGTAACCGATTATTTTGTAACTGCGCTGGGGTTTAAGCTGCATGGGATAGACTCTTTAAGGCCGTATCAGAAAGTGGCCTGGTTATAAGTAACTTAATTAACTATCTGAATGTAAAGACTAATAATTCTTGTTACCGCAATGGCGTTAATCATGAACGGTGTGGCAGCGGATAGTTCCGTTACGTGAGCATCCTAGGCCAACGAGGGGGACGTTTTATTGATGCAGCGCAGAGTTAGGGCAGGAATAATGGCAAAATAAGGAAATTTAAGGCGGGTGTTCTAGTCAAGAACCCGTGTTCTGGTCCAGTAAAAGTGGCTTGTTCTGCTATTTTGATCTAATCCTGCTTGCCGAGGAAGCGAGTAACCGAGTAAGCGCCCTAACCCTTTGAGAAAGGATTAGGGCAGGGAGCAGGTATTTTAGCGTTTTTTACCCAAGGCGGCGGCAAGGGCATCGGCCATGGCGTTATTGCCCGGATTATTGTTGCCGCGACCAGAAGGCGCAGGGGCGTTGCGTTTTGGTGCTTCGCGACCTTTATTAGCATTGGTTGCCGGAGCAGACGGCCCTCCGCTGCGACGAGCCGGGCCTTCGCCGGGTTGCTCGTCAAGGCGCATAGTCAGTGCAATACGCTTACGCTGCAGGTCAACTTCCATTACCTTCACTTTCACGATATCGCCGGTTTTCACCACGGTGTGCGGGTCCTCGACAAACTTGTTAGCCAATGAAGAGATATGGACCAGACCATCCTGATGCACGCCGATATCGACGAAAGCGCCGAAGTTGGTCACGTTGGTGACTGTGCCTTCCAGCACCATGCCCGGCGTCAGGTCGTTCATGGTTTCCACTCCCTCTGCAAAGGTCGCGGTTTTGAATTCAGGACGCGGATCGTGACCCGGTTTCTCAAGTTCTTTGAGAATGTCGGTCACGGTCGGCACACCAAAACGCTCATCGGTGAACTCGCTGACTTTCAGCCCGCGCAGCACGTTGGAATCGGCCATCAGGTCTTTCAACGCCAGCTGAGTCGCTGCCAGAATGCGCTGCACCACCGGATAGGTTTCCGGGTGAACGGTCGAAGCATCCAGCGGGTTATCGCCGTGGTTAATACGCAGGAAGCCCGCACACTGTTCAAAAGCTTTTGGCCCCAGACGGCTGACTTTCAGCAGCTGTTCGCGGTTGCGGAACTGACCATTTTCGTCGCGCCAGTTAACGATGTTCTGCGCCATCATACGGGTCAAGCCGGCCACGCGCGTCAGCAATGGTACTGAAGCAGTATTGAGGTCAACGCCCACGGCATTTACGCAATCTTCCACCACGGCATCGAGTTTTTTGGCTAACAGGCTCTGGCTGACATCGTGCTGATACTGGCCTACGCCGATAGATTTTGGATCAATCTTCACCAGCTCGGCCAGCGGATCTTGTAAACGGCGAGCAATGGATACCGCGCCACGAATGGAAACGTCGAGATCCGGGAATTCCAGCGCGGCAAGTTCGGAGGCTGAATAAACCGAAGCTCCAGCTTCGCTGACAATGACTTTTTGCGCTTTCACGTCTGGGAACTGTTTTTGCAGCTCGATAAAGAAACGCTCGGTTTCACGCGAGGCAGTGCCGTTGCCGATAGCGACCAGCTCAACGTTGTGTTTAATACACAACGCGGCAACCTGCTGCGCGGCTTTTGCAGCTTGACCGGTGTGCGGATAAACGGTGTCAATACCCACCAGCTTGCCGGTGTTGTCGACCACGGCAACTTTAACGCCGGTACGCAGACCCGGATCGAGGCCCATAGTGGCGCGCATGCCTGCCGGAGCGGCCATCAGCAGGTCGTGCATGTTGCGGGCGAAGACGTTGATCGCTTCTTCTTCGGCGCGTTCGCGCACGGTGCTCATCAGCTCGGTTTCGAGATGCATCAGCACTTTTATACGCCAAGTCCAGTTAACCACTGCACGACGCCAGACATCCGCAGGTGCGTTGTCAAGCTTCAGACCCAGATGGTCGATAATGATCTGCTCGGCATAGCTCTCTCGCGGCGGCTCGTCGGACTGCGGATCGGCATTCAGAGACAGCTGCAGCACGCCCTCGTTGCGCCCGCGGAACATCGCCAGTGCGCGGTGCGAGGGAACCTGCGAGAACGGCTCGTGATGATCGAAATAGTCACGGAATTTAGCGCCGTCCTGCTCTTTGCCCTCGACCATGCGAGAGGTCAGATGAGCATTTTTCCACAGGTAATCACGGACTTTGGCCAAGAGCGCTGCGTCTTCGGCAAAACGCTCCATTAGAATATATCGCGCACCATCAAGGGCGGCTTTGGTATCGGCAACGCCCTTGTCGGCATCAACATAGGCAGCGGCCGCCTGTTCAGGTTCGTGTGATGGGTCTTGCCAAAGCAAGTCGGCCAGCGGTTCCAGACCGGCTTCGACGGCAATTTGCCCACGGGTGCGGCGCTTGGGTTTGAACGGCAGATATAAATCTTCCAGTTCAGTTTTGCTCAGCGTGCCGTTAATGGCTTTAGACAGCTCACCGCTCAGCTTGCCTTGGTCATCAATGGATTTGAGGATGGTCTGGCGACGCTCTTCCAGCTCACGCAGATAGCCGAGACGGCTGTCCAACTGACGCAGTTGGGTATCATCCAACCCGCCGGTGACTTCCTTACGATACCGTGCAATAAACGGCACAGTATTACCTTCATCCAGTAAGCGGACGACCGAGGCAACCTGCTCCGGGCGTACCTGCAATTCTGTCGCGATAATGCGGCTCAGTTGATCATTCATAGTTGCGTATCAGTTCTATTGAGGAGGGGACAGTTATACGGTTTGAACACGTAAAATGCCAGTCATCCAGCCTTGCAGACTGGCGTTTTGAGACTGTTGGAAGATCATTCGGCCTGAGGATAGGCTATCTGGTTGACATACCAGACCGCATCGCCAATCGGGGTATTGACCACCGCGCTGTCGCCCACTTCTTTTTTCAGCAGCGCGCGGGCCATTGGTGAATCAATCGAGATGTAATCTTTACGACCAAAAATTTCATCGTAGCCGACGATGCGAAAATTCAGTATCTCGCCGTCATCATTTTCTATCTCGACGCTGGCACCGAAAAATACCTTTCCTTCCTGCTGCGGCGAATAGTCGACGATACGCAGCTCTTGCATGCATTTGGTGAGATAACGTATTCGCCGGTCGATCTCGCGCAGGCGTTTTTTGTTGTATTGATAATCGGCATTTTCACTTCTGTCGCCGAGGCTGGCGGCCCAGGTTACCTTTTTTGTGACATCTGGACGATCCTCGCGCCATAGAAAGTCGAGTTCGCCCTTTAATTTCTGGTAGCCTTCACGCGTTATCAGCTTGGTTTTCATCGGCTTCTTTGTTTAATCCGTTAAGTTGCTGCATAGAGCCAGAATAACCTAGTGGGGAAGCTCAGGGAAACCCCCGATTTACTCGATTTTTTACTCTGTCGAGAACGCTCGCAGAAAAGTGTAAAAAGCATAAAGATATGAACAGGCCCCAAACGGGCGCACGTTTTGCTGTTAGATGGCGTGAAATAGTTAAAAATTATTGATAAATTGGGTAAAGCATAAGCATTGTTACAATTTCGACTAGAATATATACCATTAAAAGCTGTCGGTTAGTCGCGGCTTTTTTAACAATACCTGCTTCGGGTATTAGCGCCTTTGGGAGTAAGAAAATGCAAGAGAATCACAAGATTCTGGTAGTAGATGATGACATGCGTTTACGCGCACTTTTAGAACGTTATCTGACTGAGCAAGGCTTCCAGGTACGAAGCGTTGCCAATGCTGAGCAAATGGACCGTTTACTGACTCGTGAATCCTTCCATTTGAT
This sequence comes from Rouxiella sp. WC2420, assembly GCF_041200025.1. NCBI lineage: Bacteria > Pseudomonadati > Pseudomonadota > Gammaproteobacteria > Enterobacterales > Yersiniaceae > Rouxiella > Rouxiella sp. WC2420. The sequence goes on from NZ_CP165628.1 coordinate 306,818, forward strand.
GGTGCTTGACCTGATGCTGCCAGGTGAAGACGGCTTGTCTATCTGTCGCCGCCTGCGTAGTCAAAGCAACCCTATGCCGATCATTATGGTGACCGCCAAGGGTGAAGAAGTTGATCGCATCGTGGGCCTGGAAATTGGTGCCGATGACTATATTCCAAAACCGTTCAACCCGCGCGAGCTGCTGGCTCGTATCCGCGCTGTGTTGCGTCGTCAGGCCAATGAGCTGCCGGGTGCGCCTTCACAGGAAGAAGCCGTGATTTCTTTCGGTAAATTCAAGCTGAACCTCGGTACGCGTGAGATGTTCCGTGAAGACGAACCTATGCCTTTGACCAGCGGCGAATTTGCCGTGTTGAAAGCGCTGGTGAGCCATCCTCGCGAGCCGCTGTCTCGCGACAAACTGATGAACCTGGCTCGTGGCCGTGAGTACAGTGCGATGGAACGTTCTATCGACGTGCAGATTTCTCGTCTTCGCCGCATGGTTGAAGAAGATCCGGCGCATCCGCGTTATATTCAGACCGTTTGGGGTCTGGGCTACGTGTTCGTACCGGACGGCAGTAAGGCATGAGGAAAATACGCTTTTCACCGCGTAGCTCCTTTGCCCGTACTTTGCTTTTAATCGTCACCCTGCTGTTTGTCAGCCTGGTGACGACCTATCTGGTCGTGCTGAACTTCGCCATTCTGCCGAGTTTGCAGCAGTTCAATAAAGTCCTGGCCTACGAAGTTCGTATGCTGATGACCGACAAGCTGCAACTCGAGGATGGCACACTGCTGGAAGTGCCACCGGCGTTTCGCCGTGAAATCTACCGTGAGCTGGGCATCTCGCTGTACACCAACTCTGCTGCCGAAGAGAGTGGTTTACGCTGGGCGCAGCACTACGAGTTCCTGAGCCAGCAAATGGCTCAGCAACTTGGCGGTCCTACTGATGTTCGCGTTGAAGTAAATAAAAACACCCCCGTTGTCTGGCTGAAAACCTGGTTGTCACCGGACATCTGGGTGCGCGTGCCGTTAACTGAAATTCATCAGGGCGATTTCTCCCCACTGTTCCGCTATACGTTGGCAATTATGCTGCTGGCTATTGGTGGCGCATGGCTGTTTATCCGTATCCAGAATCGACCCTTGGTTGAGCTGGAACACGCCGCGTTGCAGGTCGGGAAGGGTATTATTCCGCCGCCGTTGCGTGAATATGGCGCTTCTGAAGTGCGATCGGTGACCCGCGCGTTCAATCAGATGGCTTCGGGCGTCAAACAGCTGGCAGACGATCGAACGCTGCTGATGGCGGGCGTGAGTCACGATTTGCGCACGCCACTCACCCGTATCCGTCTCGCGACAGAAATGATGAGCATTGAAGATGCCTATCTGGCTGAATCTATCAATAAGGATATCGAAGAGAGCAACGCGATCATCGAGCAATTTATTGATTATCTGCGCACCGGGCAGGAGATGCAGACTGAGGTTTGTGACCTTAACTCGATACTGGGTGAAGTCGTTGCAGCAGAAAGCGGCTACGAGCGTGAGATTGAAACCGATCTGGTAGACGGCGAAGTATTGGTCAACGTGCATCCGCTGTCGATTAAGCGTGCAGCGGTGAACATGGTGGTGAATGCAGCACGTTACGGCAATGGCTGGATCAAGGTCAGCAGCGGTCACGAGCTCAATCGCAGCTGGTTCCAGGTTGAGGATGATGGTCCGGGCATCGAACCTGATCAGTTAGCCCATTTGTTCCAACCGTTTGTGCGTGGCGACAGTGCGCGCACTATCAGCGGCACCGGTTTAGGTTTGGCGATTGTGCAGCGTATTATCGATGCGCACGCCGGTTCGCTGGATATCGGCAAGAGTCCACGCGGAGGATTACGATTTAGAGCGTATCTGCCTCATGCGGCAAAAGATGTTGTTGTGACTCCGGTATCACCGGTCTAAGACTCTGCTCCAGCATTTAATGTGGAGCAAAGCTCTTATAATGGGTCTTGATGACCTATTACCCGACACCAAACTTTTACTCGTTAAGACTTTCTACTCATTACAAAATATTCCGCCGAGTCTTCGCGCCAGCGAGGGCTGCCTTGATTTTCCCACGGATTCAGCAGCGGAATACCGCTGTTGGCAAAGCGGTGCGCATCTAAAGTCGCAAGACGCGCCTGATGCTGCTGGCAAATGGCGACCTTCTGCAATTCCGCATAGCTTAAAGAAATCTCGATATTTTGATTCCCTGCCAACAGCGGGGCAAAGATAATCGCGCTTTGTGCATCGAACGGCAGCAATCTTCCGGAAAAATCCTGGTTTAGCATTTCTAGCATCAGCGTTGAGACCTGCGCTTTCTGTTTGCTGTCAGCCAGATTTTCAAGGCTGGCAAACAGTTCGGCAACGGTGATAGCGGTCAGGAAAAGCTGTTGCGCATCCTGTGCATCCAGCCATTCCAGCACAGACTTATGCGGTTTTGGCCGCAAAATTTCCATTATCACCGGCGTATCGAGCACGATCATGGCTGCTTTTCTCCGTCGAGAGAAGCGTTGCCGTGCTGAGGTAGAGCTAGCTCAACGCCGCCGCCAGACGAGAATCGCTGTTGCAATCGACTGCCTAGACCATAGCTCGGCTGGCTGCCTTGCAGCGCCTGCCGAAGAATGATCCGGGCCTCCTCTTCCATGGAGTGCCCGTTTCTGGCCGCCGCGAGTCGCAGCAAATCTTTAACTTCGTCATCGAGGTTGCGAATCGTCAGCGTTGCCATTAAAGCTTAGGTCCTGCACTCACCAGCGCGGCGCCTGCAGCGGTATCGGTATATTTGCTGAAGTTGTCGACAAACAGCTTGGCCAGATCTTCGGCTTTTCCTTGCCACTGCTCGGCGCTTGAGTAGCTGTCGCGCGGATCGAGGATCTGCGTGTCAACGCCCGGCAGAGACTGCGGCACCGCAAGGTCGAAAATCGGCAGTTTGGTTGTTGGCTGGTTGTCGATCTCGCCGCTGAGGATAGAGTCGATGATTGCGCGAGTGTTTTTCAGGGAAATACGCTTACCGGTGCCGTTCCAGCCGGTATTAACCAGATAGGCTTTCGCACCTGAGGCTTTCATACGCTTTTCCAGCACTTCAGCATACTGCGTTGGGTGCAACGTCAGGAACGCAGCGCCAAAGCAGGCAGAGAAGGTTGGCGTAGGTTCAGTCACGCCGCGCTCGGTGCCGGCCAGCTTGGCGGTGAAGCCAGACAGGAAATAGTACTCGGTTTGCTTGTCAGTCAGGCAGGAAACCGGTGGCAGTACGCCGTACGCATCGGCAGTCAGGAAGATAACCTTGGTGGCATGACCCGCTTTCGACACCGGCTTGACGATATTGTCGATATGTTGGATCGGATAAGTCACGCGGGTATTTTCGGTTTTAGAGCCGTCGCTGAAGTCGATCACCCCCTGCTCGTTGACTGCCACGTTTTCCAGCAAGGCATCACGGCGGATCGCACCAAAAATATCAGGCTCGGCTTCTTTGCTCAGATTGATGGTTTTAGCGTAGCAGCCGCCTTCGAAATTGAATACACCTTCATCATCCCAGCCGTGTTCGTCATCACCAATCAGCTTACGTTTTGGATCGGTGGACAGGGTGGTTTTACCGGTGCCTGACAGGCCGAAGAACACGGCCACATCGCCTTTCTCGCCCACGTTGGCGGAGCAGTGCATCGAGGCAATATTATTTAACGGCAGCAGGTAGTTCATTACGGCGAACATGCCTTTTTTCATCTCGCCGCCGTACCAGGTGCCGCCAATCAGCTGCACGCCTTCGCTCAGGTTGAACGCGATGAAGTTTTCGGAATTGAGACCCTGCTCTTTCCAGTCTGGATTTGTGCATTTCGCGCCGTTCAGCACCACGAAATCTGGTTTAAAACCAATCAGCTCTTCGTCGGTAGGGCGAATGAACATATTTTTAACGAAATGTGCCTGCCAGGCAACTTCAGTGACGAAGCGAACCTTGAGGCGTGAGTTTTCATTGGTGCCGCAAAAAGCATCAACTACGAACAGGCGTTTGCCAGAAAGCTGACGCCCAACCAGCTGCTTCAGCACCTGCCAGGTTTCTTGACTCAGCGGCTTGTTATCGTTTTTGCCTTTGCCCTGATCTGACCACCAAACAGTGTCGCGAGTCGTCTCGTCACGGACAATATATTTGTCTTTTGGCGAGCGGCCGGTGAAGATGCCGGTATCTACATTGATAGCGCCAAGCTCGGTCAATTGACCGCGTTCAAAGCCTTCCAAACCAGGAGCTTGTTCTTCCTGATACAGCACGTCATAACTCGGATTGTAAATGATTTCAGTGGCTTGAGTGATCCCGTATTGGGTCAGCTCGTCAGCCGAAAAAGGTGTGTTTGACATATCCCTGCTCCTTTATATACATCGTCTGTCTGCGCGATATTGTAGGGAGAACAATAGTCGTTTTACACGGGACACTCCAAATAATTGAAGCTATTGGGACATTTTTGGTAGATTTGCGAGGTAGAGCACGGCTTCATGTAACAGGAGCAGCTATTAAACTGCCCCTTTGCTGGAGATTTGTACGGTATTAGTTAGTGAATGCTGTCATTACTGCTGTTGGCACCTGCGCGGATAGCCACCATATCCATGGCATCGAAGACATAATGACTGCCGCAATAATCGCAATGCATGTCGATTTTTTCATCTTCTTCAAGCATTTCCAGAACTTCTTCATCCGGCAGCGTCAGCAACGCGTCAGCACAACGCTGGCGAGAGCAGGTACATTTGAAGCAAACGTCTTGCGGTTCATACAGGGTGACTTCTTCCTGATGATACAGACGATACAGCACTTCGTTGGCTGGCAGGGTGAACAGCTCTTCGGCCTTGATGGTGGTCGTCAGCTGTGCCAGATGGCTGAACTCTTCAGCATCAGTTTCCTGCGCAGGCAGAACCTGCAGCAGCATCCCGCCCGCCGCGGCTTTACCTTCAGACTCGCCGGTGCGGATAAAGATGCGCGTTGGCAACTGCTCAGAGCGCATGAAGTAATCTTCCAGACACTCGGCCAGTGTTTCGCCTTCCAGGCCCACGACGCCCTGATAACGCTCGCCTTCGCTCGGAGAAATGGTAATTACCATGTAACCGTTGCCCAGCATCTGCTTCAGCGTGCTCTCAGGGGCAATTTCGCCCTGTAAACGAGCTACGCCGCGCATTTCTTGCAGGTTGTTGCCGTTAATCACTGCCAGCTTCAGCGGACCATCGCCCTGAACCTGCACGGTAATATCACCATCAAACTTTAGCGTCGCGGTCAGCAGGCTAGTTGCTACCAACATTTCGCCGAGTAGATTCTTTACTTCGGCAGGATAATCATGGCCCGCTACGATCTGCTGAAAGGTTTCACTCAAGGAAACCAGTTCGCCACGCACGGCATGGTGATTAAACAAATAACGGTGTAATTGATCTTTGTTAGACATAATCTCTCTCTTTATTTCCCCTGCGTCCCGAACACCACAGCTGCGTTAGCGGCTCTCACTCACCCGAGTCACTTACTTATAAGCTCACGGGATTCGTTCCTTTGCTGCTTGCTGTAGCGTCCATGACTTTGGGGAAAACGGGGTATTTAACCAAGTTTAGCTATGTTCGGATTGCGATTTTCTTGGGCACTCAGCTACACAGCTACTCAATAGCTCAGTCTTGATCGCTATATTTAAATTTTATCAGGCTGCGCCGTTCTTTTTTGTCTGGCCGCCGATCGGGGTGTGGCATGGTCAAGGCGTTCATCTTGCGGGCTTCTGAGACTTTCTCTCGATTCGCCACACTGGCTTCAGTTTCTTGATAGAGCAACTGGGCCTGTTCTGCACTGCGGCGCTGGTCGTTAACATCCAGCACCACCACGATTTTTTCGTCATTGCCCTGACGCAGTTTTATTTCAGCATTCACTTCAACCAGTTTGCTGGGCTTGCCACGCTGGCCGTTGTAATGGACTTTGCCGCCTTCAATCATCTCGCGTGCTATGGCGCGGGTCTTATAGAAACGCGCGGCCCATAGCCATTTATCGAGTCGAATGGCGTTGTCATCCTGTTGTTGTGCTTTTCCCTTCATGATTCCTCCCGTATAGGGCAGGGACATCATCGGCGGAGGCCGCGCCAGTTAGCCCAGAGGCAACAGACTGCGGTAATCACTGATTGAAGGATGGCCCTGAAATGACTTTGCCGCCATTGTTGAGTCAGGATTTTCTATTCCAAGACAGTAGCGGATCCCGTAGGTTTTCGCCGCATCAAGAATAGGTTCGCCATCGTCTACAAAAAGCGTCCTTGCCGGATCAAAACCGGTTTGCTGCTGGACGGCAGCCCAAAGGCGCTGATCTTCTTTCGGATAACCAAATGTGTGGGTGGAAAGTAATAAATCAAGGTGCTGGTCTAAACCCGTATGCTCGATTTTCACAGCCAGACTGTGTGGATGTGCATTGGTCAGCAAGATAGTACGACGCCCGCTTTGACGTAACTCATTCAAAAACGTGGCAGTATCCCCACGCAAACGCGCGCTGCTGCCAATATCGGTAGTCATCTGGTAGATATCGAGACCGAGCTTTTTACTCCAATAGTCGAAGCAGTACCAGTTCATCGTGTGCTGCACCGCTAAATATTCACGGTGGATGTGTTGGCGCGCCTCTTCAATCGGGATCTGCTGCTTTTCACTGAGTGCAAGAGGAACCTGCTGCAGCCAGAAACGGCTGTCAAAGGCCAAATCGAGCAGCGTACCGTCCATGTCCAGCAAGACGGTATCGATGTTTTTCCAGTCGAGATCCAGAGTCATGTAATTCGCTCTTTTGTTTTGTCGCTATCAGTCTAGCGTACGCGACGGCTGGGTGATGATCGTCGGATTGAAACAGCTATTGTAGTAAGACAGAATTTTTTCCATCCGCAGCTGGTCATTGAATCGGCGTTTGATCAACAGCGTAACGTTTACCAGCAGCGTGGCAATAATCACTATCAGCAGCACTGTCGTACCCAAATAGCGCCACAGCGTGGAGATATCCGGCTCGCTGTGCAGTGAAATATGGCGAGTACCGTTGGCATCAATGCTGATATTGGTAATCACGCCCTGCGCGGAGAACGAGGTGTGCAGCAGCATTGCAGAGAGGTTTTGCAGCTGTTTCCATTGGTCCAGAGGATTATAGGCAAATAGTGTCAGCGGCGGACGTTTTTCAGGGACTAACTGCTTGCCTTCGTCATTACTTATCAAGAATCCTCCCGGCGGCGGGCTATTCAGCGCCTCGGCGGCACGCAGAGTTTCGTTGGAGTAAAACGCCGTAGTTGCCGTATTGACCAGCTCATTAAGCGATTCTGCGCTTACCGGTCGCAGCAGCACGTTCATGCCTTTTAACGAGCCAGACTTCGCTCGCTTGACCAGCGTGCCCCAATTATCGGCATTACCCAGATTAACCAGCGCGTTCTTCAAACGCACACAGTCTTCACTGTTGCTACACAATGCTTGGGTTTTCAACACGATATCCGAGAAGTCGTCCAGCAGGATCATGCCTGATTTTTCAATGGCGGTGGCCAGCTGCGGGTTAATATTTTGCTCGGTACCGCTCCCGTTTGGATGCAGCTGGGTGTGCACCGTCGCCAGCAGATCGTCTGCGGCTTCGATAGTTTCCGACTCCGGCATCGGTAGGGGAGTTGCCTCGTTCCAGTAGACTGCGGAGCAGTCAAACGGCATAAACGGCGTACTTGAACCTGCATTCAGGCGCGGAGGAACGTAGCACATTCCAGAGCCCTGCACTTTTAATGTATCACCAACTCGCAGCGGAGTTTTTTCCAGCGCGGCCACACTGTTGACCTGGGTACTTTGCGCGCCTTGCAGCCAGGCAAAACTGAGCTTTAACGGCAGGCTCAGTGGCACATAGGCCAGCATTACCATCAGCAAAAAAATAGATGCGCAGGTCAACACCAGATTCTTGCCCCAGCGTTGTAGCGGAAAGTTTTTAACTTCATCGTGCAGGGAAAGGTAACGCCCCTGGCGCACCACCTGACTATTGAGATAGACATCAATGTCAGTTTTCTGGCCCAGCTCGCGGTTGATATACGCCTGCCAGTGTGGCGGATAAATCAGGTCTACGACGCCGAGTGAAATATTACTGATGTCGCCCTGTTTGGACTCTCCGAACAGTCCCCAGCGTTTTGGCATGCCGCGCAGGCAATGGATTTCTTTACGGTTGCGGCCAAGTGTATCTGCGATTATCCGCCAGCCAACCCAGGCTGCCAGCAAAAGAGTCAGCGCCAGCATCCATGGCAGAATGCTTGCCGGACCAATCAGTGTGATAAATACCAGTATCATCACCAGAGATAGCGCAAGAGCTTCAAGGATCCCGCTGGATTGAGTCAGCTGATACTCTTCCTTGGTTTCTTGGCGCACGCTGAGCAGTTCGACATGATCGTTTTCTTCGGGACGAATCGAGGCGTTTTGCGGTGGTGTAGTGATAACGGCAGAGGTAACCGAAGCGCGGTCATAAATATGATCGACCAGTGAGTGTCCATTCAGGGAGATCACTAGTGGGATAGTCTGGGTTTTGATCAGTTCAACGTGGTTTTCCTGCGCGATGTACTGTTCCCAGAACAACGGCAGATGAATCTCAGTGGTTTCAAGGAAATAGCGCCACTTATTGGGGTCATCGCTGGCCAGCCCGTAACGCGTAATCGCCCGGGTGACGGAGTAAACATTTTCGCTTTTGGCCGTCAGCGCCAGCTTGTCTCGTTGCAGTATCAAATTGCTGCGATGAGTCATTGGCGTTTGGCTTAGTGGATCATTCTGGCGGAAATATTTCTCGACGGCATCGCGCTCTTGTTGGGTCAGTTTGCGCTGATTCGGTTTTGAAAAATGCATGCTGGTAGAAGCTAATCGTCGGCGTCGCAGCACCCACCACAGGCCTATGCCCGCGATAATAATCACTGCGCTCATGAACATCAGCGTCTCGACGACTGTACTCATCCTATCCCCGTTCAGACTCAGATACTGTGATCTATCTGGTTGAAAAATGTACAAAAAAATAATGATAAAACAAAAATCATGATTTCAAAGTGCAACCTGATTACAAGCTATTCGAACGTATCTTTTTTATTGTTAAAAGTTTTATTATTGTAATCAATGTACTATACACATGAACCAAGTAGTTCAAGCCACTTTAAATGATAACCTTCTAATACCTCTTATGGGTATCGGCATAATCCTATTTTTTAACGCGTGCGAATTTGTTATTGCCTATTATGGTTTTAAGACGGCGAGATGTCCGCGGTGTCCTGTGATTAAAGCAGGTATTTGGTAAAGAATCGCGTTCAAAGATTGCGATAGCGGTTAGCATTAACGCATTATAGAGAAATACGTGTTGAGCAGTAAGGCTGGCTGTTGTAAGGCTTGGTCGCAGCAAGAGGATAATATAATTGGGGACGATATGGATAAGCACCTGCAAAAACCAAAGATCCTGAAAGTTGAAACTGTAGCCCGCTCCCGTTTGTTTACTATCGAGTCTGTCGATCTGACGTTTAGCAATGGAGAACAGCGCGTTTACGAACGTATGCGTCCTTCCGCTCGAGAAGCAGTGATGATAGTGCCAGTGATTGGCGACGATATCTTGCTGATTCATGAATACGCAGTGGGCATCGAAAGCTATGAGCTGGGTTTCCCGAAAGGGCTTATCGATCCCGGTGAGACTGTGCTTGAAGCCGCTAATCGTGAGCTGATGGAAGAGGTGGGGTTTGGCGCAAAGCATTTTGACGTGCTGACCAAGCTGACAATGGCGCCGTCCTATTTTTCCAGCCGCATGAACATCGTGATCGCCAAGGATCTTTATCCGCAAAGTCTGCAAGGTGATGAACCCGAGCCATTGCCGCAAACACGCTGGCCGATCGCCCGTATGATGGAACTGTTGCAGCAGCCCGATTTCAACGAGGCTAGAAATGTCAGCGCGCTGTTTTTAGCCCACGATTTCCTGACTCGTCAGACGTTTTAAAACAAAGTTAATAACATAGAATTGAAAAAGCCGGGCTGAAATAACTTCAGCCCGGCTTTTTTATGGTTCAACGCGGCGGGAATTCAGCCGCGGTGAAGATTAGAACAACTCTTTCGACTGACCGTTATCAATGATAGTTGTACCGACGTCATGCACCGCGTGCTCGGTCGGCTGCGTGCCGTCAATAAAGTACTCTGGTCGGCTGTCGCCAGAACCATCGGCCAGCTTGCCGCTGCGCTTGTCGATATTCACCGTAACAATGCCTGGAGGCGGGCTGAGCATCTGCACAGGCACACCATCAAGCACGGTCTTCATGTAATCATCCCATGCAGGTTGCGCAGTTTTCGCACCGCCTTCATAGCCCGAGAGCTGGTCTTCAATCTTGCCAGAGTCTGTGGTGCGCCCCAGGTCTCGGCGATGATCGTCAAAACCGATATATACCGAGGTCACAATGCCAGGGCCGTAACCCGAGAACCAGGCATCTTTCGAGCTGTTGGTGGTCCCCGTTTTACCGCCGATATCGTGACGTTTAAGGTCACGGCCGGCACGCCACGCGGTTCCCATCCAACCTGGTTCGCCGAAGATGTTGCTGTTCATTGCGTCGTGGATAAGGAATGACAGCTGGGTGCTGATTACGTGTGGCGCATACTGCTGCTGACTGTCGCTTTGAGCCTGAGCCGGGGTAACCTGCTCAAGTTGCGGCTGTGGTACGGTCGCATTCTTGGCTTCGTCAGAAACGGCGACGTTCTCAACGTTGTCATCCGAAAGCACGGCCGATTTCTGAGAGTTTCCGTAAATTACCGGAATATCACAGGTTTCACAGGCAATGCGCGGTTTTTCTTCAAATACTGTTTTCCCGGTTTGATCAACAATCTTGGCGATAAAGTACGGGTCAACCAGATAACCGCCGTTGGAGAGCGCGGCGTAACCACGCACCATCTGCATAGGCGTAAATGAAGCCGAACCCAGCGCCAGCGATTCTGAATGCACAATGTTTGCCGGTGGGAAGCCGAAACGTTGCAGATAATCTGCCGCGTAATCAACGCCCATCGCGCGCATTGCACGCACCATCACCACATTTTTCGACTGGCCTAGACCCTGACGCAAACGAATTGGACCGTCATAGGTATCCGGTGAGTTCCTTGGACGCCATTCGGTGCCCGCACCGGCATCCCAACGAGTGATCGGCACATCGTTGAGAATGGTTGCCAGAGTCAGACCTTTGTCCATTGCGGCGGTGTACAGGAACGGTTTGATGTTAGAACCGACCTGACGAAGCGCCTGCGTGGCACGGTTGAACTTGCTCTGGTTGAAGTCGAAACCACCGACCAGCGCTTCTACCGCACCCGTGACATTGTTCAGAGATACGATTGCCGAGTTGACGTCAGGTACCTGCGCCAGCCACCAGTCGTTGCCGACTTTACGCACCCAGATCTGCTGACCCGGCTGCACCACGTCGCCGACTGTTTTCGGATTCGGACCTTGGCTGGTATCAGAACGGAACGCGCGCGCCCAGCTCATACCGCTAAACGGCATGCTGATGCTGTCGCCGTTGGCCATGGTAGCCGTTGCCTGAGTATCATCAATCTGCGTCACTACTGCCGGGAACAGCGGGCCATAAACTGGCAGCGTTTTCAGCGAATTAACGATTTTCTTTTGATCCCATGCCATTTCGCCAACTTTCCACAGCTGGTTCGACGGGCCGCGATAGCCGTGGCGCATGTCATAGGCCATCACGTTATTACGCAACGCATCCTGTGCAGCCAACTGGGTTTTGCGGGTAATGGTGGTGTAGACCATGTAACCATCGTTGTAGGCGTTATCGCCGTAACGTTTCACCATCTCCTGGCGCACCATCTCGGTGAGATAAGGGGCCGAGAAAGCGATTTCCGGCGCATGGTAGTTGGCTACCAGCGGTTCTGCGCGGGCGGCGTCGTACTGCTGCTGAGTAATGTATTTCTCGTCGAGCATACGAGACAGCACAGTATTACGGCGAGCCAGAGCACGGTCGTGGGAGTAGAGCGGGTTAAAGGTTGACGGCGCCTTGGGCAAACCGGCAATCACTGCCATCTCGCCGAGGGTCAGCTGATCGACATTTTTACCGAAGTAAACCTGTGCCGCAGAGCCTACACCGTAGGCGCGATAACCGAGGTAAATCTTGTTGAGATAAAGCTCGAGGATCTCATCTTTGGTCATCATCTGTTCGATGCGGATGGCCAAAAATGCTTCTTTGATTTTTCGGGTCAGCGTACGTTCCGGGCTGAGGAAGAAGTTTCTCGCCAACTGTTGGGTGATAGTACTCGCACCCTGCGTCGCGTGGCCTGTAAACAGGGCAACCGAAGCTGCACGGAAAATACCGACCGGGTCGATACCGTGATGCTCATAGAAGCGGCTGTCTTCGGTCGCAATGAACGCATGCACCAGTTCTGGTGGGATCTGGTTCAGTTTGAGCGGAATACGACGCTTTTCACCGTACTGAGCGATTAATTCGCCGTCGGCGCTGAATACCTGCATAGGTGTCTGCAAGCGAACGTCTTTTAACGTCGCGACATCTGGCAGCTGTGGCTCGATATATTTGTAAAGGCCAAATACCGAGGCAGCTCCCAGCACAATGCAACACACTACAAGGATCAATAAATACTTTACGAACTTCACCTGATAATTCCCATTTAATGACATTTGGGCAGTTTATAAACAGCCGCGCGCGCAGTACGGTAGTCGAAGGCAGACTATAAAAGCAAGTCTGCCCCGTAGATATACCCACAAGTATGGAGTCGGGTATGCCCTTAAAACGACAAGGAAGTGCAACATAATGCGACACTTTACATGGCAAGTGGGCCTGGATATTCAAAACGGTTATGCCAGAGCTATCGCCGTTCAAAAACGACGTAGCGGATGGCAGTTGCGCCATTGGTGGCAGCACCCGTTACCGCAAGAGGTTATGCGGCAGGGAATATTACATGAGACTGAACAATTAATCGTCATTTTATCGCGCTGGCGACGCTGTTTGCCCGTAACAATTTCATTACGCATCTGCCTCCCGGCGCAGCGAATTATCCAGCTCCGGCTGCCCACGCCGGATAACCGATTGCAGGAACCGCACCGCGACGCCTTTATTCGCGCCAGCGCGGCAAAACAGCTGCCTCTGGCGATGGAGTCCCTGATGATCGACTATCGCACGGAACCCTGCGACAACCGGCAATTGGTGGTTACCGCGGCGCGTCAGGAGGAGGTCGCGCAATGGCAGCACTGTCTGGCGCAGGCGAAACTGTTCCCCGAGGCCATTGACCTGACGCCCTGCGCCATCCAGCAAAGTGCCAGTTCTGCGGGTATTCCGGCCGAATCTTTGCTGCTGCATCGCTTAAATCAACAGTGGTTATGGGTGGCTCCGCACGGTTTGCCGTTTCAGTTTGGTTTGTTGGAAGAAGACGAAGCCCCGTCACTCGACCAGTGGCACAACACGCTCAGCGGCCTTTATAGCGCTAGCAAACTGTGCAGTGGGGAAATCCATTACAGCAGCTTTGAACCCGATACGCCGCCTGCGGGAATGAAAGTCTGGTCGCCATTTAGCGCCTTCACGCAGATGTCACCCCCGCTGCCATTGGAAACCGGCGCTTTTGTTATTGCGGCCGGTCTTGCGCTGCGCCCGGCTGAACGCTGATGCTGCAGGTTAATCTTCTTCCATGGCGCGAAACGCATCGCAACAAACGCTTTAGATTTTGGCATTGGTTGTTACTGATAGGTGTGGCTATGGAAATAGTGCTGATCGTGCTGTTCGCCTGGCGCAGTCAGCAACAGCTGCGGCAGAGCGAAAGTCGTCAGGCAGAATTTAACGCCTCGCACAACGCGCTACAGGCCCAGCTTGAAACCGTCAACAAACTCAAGAATGCAGTTCAGCGGGCCGAGCTTCTTGCGTTGCAGAGTCAACAGCGCTTTGAACGCAGCCTGCGGTATACCAAGCTGTTGCAGCATTTGTCACAGGTTATTCCTCCGGGCGTGTGGGTGACTCAACTGCATCACAGTGGCGACCAATTCAAACTCGACGGCCAGGGTGAAAGCTACAGCAATATCCTGGCGTTGAGCGAGTCGTTAAAGCGGGAGAGTTTGTTACCTCAGGTTCAATTACGGGAAGTGAAGCAGCTTGCCACCGGTTCGCTGTATTTTTCATTTAACGCGGCGCTGGCCTCTTTGGAAAATGAATAGGAAAGGGAGATCGCCATGCGCAAGGAATACCGCGAATTTATCCTGCATTTATTACTCCGACCCGATTGGCAAATTGCGGCGCTAATCAGTTTTTTACTGCTGTTGATTTTGGCGGGGGGTTACTGGCTTACGCTGTCAATGGTGATTCAATCGGCGGCGGTGATTGAAACGCAGATTACAACCCTTCGAGAAAAGATTCACCAACAGCAGCGCACACTGCTACGCCAGCGTTCGCGTGCAGAGTTGCAGGCTGTGTTGGTTGGCATCGCCCCTTTACCGACGATGATTCCCCCTCTGCCGCAACAGTTGCTTGCACCGCTCAGTGCGGCTGGAGGGAAATTGCTGCATTGGCTCCCCCAAAGGCCTGCGCCAATTGCGGTTGGTCAGGACAACGGTTTGCAACAGCAAGGTTCATTCAAGCTGCAATTGCCCTTTAACGGGCTGGTAAAGCTGCTTGATGGTCTGATGACGCAATCAACAGCGCCGTTGGCGATAGAGCAGCTTTTGCTGACCCGGCTCGATCCCGACAAAGCTATTCTCGACGTGACGCTGCAGCTGGCGTCCTATCACGGAAGAATCACCGCCGAGCAAATAAAGCAGGCTCGGCAACAGTTTGCCATGCCTCTGCTCAGGGATCCTTTTTTGACCGAGTCCGCTGCAGTCGAAGAGTGCGATATCAATAATGAACGGCAAGGGCTGCCGGAACTCAGAGGCGTGATTGGCGATGCTCGAGGCTTTACCGGTTGGCTGCGTCTGACGAGCGGAGAGTGGTTGCGGGCCAGAACCGGAGACACGCTGGCCGACGGGCTTGGTTATGTCGATGAAGTTAGTAAACAACAGGTTCGGGTCAGTTTTGGCCGTCCGCGCTGCGGTGTAAAGCAGCAAACTTTCACTCTGGCAGGACCCTGAGCCTGCAAAAAATGTCACGGAGGACATGATGCCCCCCTTTTTAATTAAAATATTTGCTAAAACAATGCGTTTTTTTGCCGCGGCTTTTCATTCTGCATTTTTTCTACTGCGGATAATGTGTGCCGCCGTGCTGGTGCTGGAGTTTACCTTTTCCGCTCATGCTGCGGGCAAGACGACGCCAGCAGCCAAAACTTCAGCGGCAGTAAAAAACGAAAAAACGGCTGTGGCACCGATCAGCCTGGAATTTTTTGAGGCCCCTATCGGATTGATTTTACGAGCATTGGCCGACCATCAGCAGTTAAATCTGGTTATCGGGCAAGGCGTGGAAGGTAATTTGACGCTGCGTCTCAATACGCTGCCATGGCAACAGGCGATGGACATCGTAATGCGTATGGGCAGGCTGACCAGCCAGAAGCAGGGCAACGTGCTGATGGTTTTTCCCGAAACCGAACTGGCTCGCCAGCGTCAGCAAAAAACCGAACAGGCAGAACGGCAAAAGCTGGCGCGTCCATTAATCAGCAGTACGCTGGCGTTGAAACATGCAGACGCAACGGCAGTCGCGACTCAGCTCAGCGCGCAGAAGGGCACATTACTTTCATTGAGAGCATTGGTGAGCGCCGATTCGCGCACCAATCAGCTGTTGATCCGCGATACTCAACCCGAGTTGGACAATGCAAAAGTGTGGGTCAGTGCCCTGGATTTTCCTATTCAACAAGTACAGCTGGCCGCGCACATCGTCACCATGAATCAAGATAATTTACGCGAGCTGGGTGTGAAATGGGGGCTGAATCGGCCAGATATTGCCAGCAAAGGGGCGTCAATCGGCGACGTAAATATTGGCGCTGCGGTTGAAAACCCGATGATTACTGCTGGTTTCACGCTGGCGCGCATCGGAGAACGTCTTTTGAGCCTGGAATTATCGGCGCTGGAACAAAAAGACCGAGTACATATTATCGCCAGCCCGCGCCTGATGACCGCCAACATGCAAACCGCCAGCATCAAGCAGGGCACCGAAATCCCCTATCAGGTGTCAAGCGGTGCCAGTGGAGCAACCTCTATTGAATTCAAAGAGGCGGTGTTGGGTATGGAAGTTACGCCGAGAATTCTGCCTAACGGAGCAATTACGCTGGCGCTGCAAATCAGCCAAAATATGCCGGGACGGAAAATAAAGCAGGCTGAGGGGGAGGCGTTGTCGATAGATAAGCAGGAAATTAAAACCCAGGTTACCGTTAAGGACGGCGAAACTTTAGTTTTGGGCGGAATATTTCAGCAACAGGATATAAACACGGTGAATAAAGTCCCCGGCTTAGGCGGTCTTCCGCTGGTTGGAGGGCTGTTCAAACAACAGTCAGCACATGACCAACGTCGCGAATTAGTTATTTTTATCACCCCAACGTTAATCAACAGCCAATAGCATCCAATAGTTTAGGTATACTGTTGACTGAAATCGCACAATTTCGTTGAGCTTATGCAACTTTTTGTGCCGGGAAAGGCTTCTGAGTTTGACGCTGCGGCTGATTTAGCTTACAAGGGTTACCGAATTGAGCACCGAGATTTTTATTTAATGCCAACGCGCCGTTAAAAACGTATGGTTTCCCTCCTGCGGCGCGCTATGTAATTTATTCGGTTGCCAAACTACCAGGAGTGTTGAGATAATTTTCATCTGATCTCGCACTATCGCTCATGAGGTTTCAGTTTAGGTCCCGTCGCTGATTTGATTGGCGGGGCGGGTTATCATCAACGAATTGTCTTAGTAATACCGAAAAACATGGCAGAGAAACGCAATATCTTTCTGGTTGGGCCTATGGGTGCCGGCAAAAGCACTATTGGTCGACAGTTAGCTCAACAACTCAATATGGAGTTTTTTGACTCCGATCACGAAATTGAGCGACGTACCGGAGCTGATGTGGGCTGGGTATTTGATTTGGAAGGTGAGGATGGATTCCGCGATCGCGAAGAGAAAGTGATCAATGAGCTCACCGAAAAACAAGGCATCGTTCTGGCAACTGGTGGAGGTTCCGTGAAGTCTCGCGAAACCCGTAATCGCTTGTCAGCCCGCGGCGTCGTCGTTTATTTAGAAACTACAATTGAAAAACAGCTGGCACGTACACAACGTGACAAGAAACGTCCTTTACTGCAGGTAAGTTCACCGCCACGTGAAGTGCTTGAAGCACTGGCGGCGGAGCGCAACCCGCTGTATGAAGAGATCGCGGATGTGACAATCCGTACTGACGACCAAAGCGCCAAAGTTGTTGCCAATCAAATTATTAACATGATTGAAAGCAATTAGTTATGGCATTCCACCACTGCCTGAGGGTGTAAGTTAAGAAGGTCATAGAGCACGACATGGAGAGGATTACTGTAACGTTAGGGGAGCGTAGTTATCCCATTACGATTGCCGCCGGATTGTTTAACGATCCGGCTTCTTTTATGCCTGTAAAGGCGGGTGATCAAGTCATGCTGGTAACAAACCAGACATTGGCACCTCTCTATCTGGACAAAGTACGTTCAGTGCTCGAGCAAGCAGGCGTTCGTGTTGATCAGGTGATCCTGCCTGATGGCGAACAGTACAAATCCCTGTCTGTTCTCAATGAGGTATTTTCTGCTTTACTGGAAAAGCCTCACGGTCGTGATACCACCCTCGTGGCACTTGGTGGCGGCGTAATCGGTGATTTAACCGGTTTCGCTGCGGCCAGTTATCAACGTGGTGTGCGCTTTATTCAGGTGCCTACCACGCTGCTTTCTCAGGTCGATTCTTCCGTTGGTGGCAAAACTGCCGTCAACCATCCGCTGGGCAAAAACATGATTGGGGCGTTTTATCAACCAGCCTCGGTTGTGGTCGATTTAGACTGCCTGCGCTCTCTGCCAGCCCGTGAGCTTTCGTCCGGCCTGGCCGAGGTTATCAAATACGGCATCATTCTTGATGCTGACTTCTTTGTCTGGCTCGAAAACAACATCGATGCACTGCTAACGCTGGATTTCACCGCGCTGGCCTACTGTATTCGTCGATGCTGCGAGCTGAAAGCCGAAGTGGTTGCTGCCGATGAACACGAGCACGGAATGCGTGCCTTGCTCAATCTGGGCCACACTTACGGCCACGCGATTGAAGCGGCCATGGGCTACGGCGTCTGGTTGCATGGCGAAGCTGTGGCAGCGGGCATTATCATGGCCTGCTACACCGCACATCGCCTGGGGCAGTTTAGCCTCGAAGATATCGCACGCGTCAAATTTCTACTGGCACGAGCAGGCTTGCCTGTCAGCGGGCCTGAAGAGATGACTGCCGAATCTTATCTGCCGCACATGATGCGCGATAAAAAAGTGTTAGCAGGTGAACTGCGACTGGTTCTGCCTACGGCTATCGGGAAATCGGAAGTTCGTAAAGGTGTACCTCATGACATGGTTCTGGCGTCGATCGAAGACAGCCGTGTACCTTGACATTCAGACGGGTTGGAGGATTTTAGATGGACGATTTAACACCGGAAGACGATCTTAAGCCAGATACCAGCGACCGCCGCCCACAGCGCTCGCGCAAACCGTCTTCACAGGCACCCAAGCTTGCGGTCTCCCGTCAGTATTTAATGATTGGTATCGGCATTATCGTGCTGTTGCTGGTCATTTTAGGCATCGGTTCTGCGCTGAAATCCCCTAGCCAAAATGGCGCTGCGGCTCCGTCTAACGGACCTAAAGATATTAACCTGTCTGGCAATAGTGGTGATGCGAATTCCGCGACTCCTGCAGCGGGCACGCCTGTTACTACACCAAACGCTCAGACTCCGGCCGCCACTGCGCCGTCTGATGCCAATGCGGGTAATGCAGCTACAAACAGTGCTGCAGCAAACAATGCAGCTACAAACAATGCAGCTACAAACAGTGCTGCAAATGACGCCGCCAATGGTGCATCGCAACCGAAAAGCATTGGTCTGCCTCCTGTTTCTTCTACGCCAACTGACGCACAGCCGCAGGCTGATAATGGTCAGAAAGAGCGTGTTGACCTGCCGGGCGACATGAATGATGCGCTTTCCCAGCAGCAAGGGCAGGTTAATGCCGCCGCTCAGGATGGCATCAATGCCGCAGGCGCGCAGTCTTTGACCTCGTTGCCAACCGGTCCGGCTACGCTTAACGGCAGCCTGAAAGGTCGTTCAACGGTCACTATACCGCCGCATCAGGCCCGTCGTGCGCCAGAAAAAACCACTGCAGTCGAACATCGTAGCGAGCGTCGCGCCGAGCATGCAACGCCAGCTGCCCGTGCTGCCGAACCGGTTCGTAAGCCGGAAGCCAGAAAACCAGAGGCTGCTCACCAGGCCGCTGCACCTGCGCATTCTGCCGTTGAGTCAGGCAGTGTTGCCGCACTCAAGTCTGCTCCGGGTAGCCATTTTACCCTGCAGCTTAGTGGTGCTTCGCAGTCGAACTCTTTGAACGCCTTTGCTCGCCAGCAGGGACTTAAAAACTACACCGTCTACCAAACAGAACGCGATGGTAAACCGTGGTTCGTTCTGGTCAGCGGCAATTATGCGTCATCTGCCGATGCGAAGCGCGCGATAGCCAGTTTGCCTGCCGATGTTCAAGCGAAAAAACCGTGGGTCAAGCCTGTACACCAGGTACAGCAAGACCTTAAAAAATGAATTTGATCTGTACGCGATGTGCTGTCTAAAACAGGGTACAATCCGCGGCTGTGAATTGTATAAGTAGCTAACTGACGGCATGAAGAAGAACCGCGCTTTTTTAAAATGGGCTGGTGGCAAATATCCGCTGGTTGATGACATCAAACGTTATCTGCCAGCGGGAGATTGTTTGATTGAGCCTTTTGTCGGTGCGGGTTCGGTGTTTCTGAACACCGATTATGACGCCTATATTTTGGCCGATATCAACAGTGATTTGATCAACCTATACAACATCGTGAAAACGCGTCATGAGGAATTTATCCGTGACGCTCGCGAGCTTTTTACTCCAGAATTCAACCAGTCAGAGCTTTATTACCAGTTGAGAGGCGAATTTAACGCCTGTAACGACGTGTATCGCCGCTCTCTGCTCTTTTTGTATCTGAACCGCCATTGCTACAACGGTCTTTGCCGCTATAACCTTAGTGGATCTTTCAACGTGCCTTTTGGCCGTTACAAGAAACCTTATTTTCCTGAGGATGAGCTGCGCTGGTTCTCTGAAAAAGCACAGAATGCACAGTTTGTATGTGAGCATTACCAGCAAACTCTATTGAAGGCGCAAAAAGGATCGGTTGTGTATTGCGATCCGCCGTACGTGCCGCTTTCGGCCACGGCGAACTTTACGGCTTACCATACCAACAGTTTTAACCTGAATGACCAGCAAAATCTGGCCAATCTGGCAAAACAGCTTTTATCTGAGCGTCAGGTGCCGGTACTTATCTCTAACCATGATACCGAGTTGACTCGTGACTGGTATTCCTCTGCCACCTTGCATGAGGTTACGGCAAGACGGACTATCAGCAGCAATATATTGCAGCGCAGCAAGGTGATTGAGCTGTTGGCGTTATTTAGCTAAAGCCACCTATGCTGACAGGTATTGGCCTGACTAAACGTAGAGAGTAGGAGAAACGGATGAAAAATTTTTTGATTGCTCCGTCCATTCTGGCGGCTGACTTTGCCCGTCTGGGTGAAGATACCGTTAAAGCATTGGAAGCGGGCGGCGACGTCGTGCATTTCGATGTCATGGATAATCACTATGTGCCGAATCTGACTATCGGGCCAACCGTGCTCCAGTCTTTGCATAAGTATCTGCAAGATAAAGGGATCAACAAGCCTATCGATGTTCACCTGATGGTGAAGCCGGTTGATAGCCTGATCCCACAGTTTGCAGAGGCCGGTGCGACCTATATTACCTTCCATCCGGAAGCCTCTCTGCACGTTGACCGCACGCTGCAACTGATTAAAGAACACGGCTGCAAGGCGGGTCTGGTGTTTACGCCCGCAACGCCGTTGAGCTATCTCGATTACGTGATGGACAAGCTCGACGTGATCCTGCTGATGTCGGTTAACCCTGGTTTTGGTGGTCAATCGTTTATTCCGGGAACCCTCGACAAGCTGCGTCAGGTGCGTCAGCGCATTGACGCCAGTGGTTATGATATTCGTCTTGAGATCGACGGCGGCGTTAAAGTCGATAATATCGCTGAAATCGCTGCAGCAGGTGCCGACATGTTCGTCGCCGGTTCGGCTATTTTCGGCCAGCCTGACTACCGTGCGGTGATCGACAAGATGCGCAGCGAGCTGGCTAAGGTTTCTCATGACTGACACGCTTTCTCCGCTAGGTGTCGCCTTTGACCTTGACGGGACGCTGGTTGATAGCGCGCCCGGTCTGGCCGAGGCGGTAGACAAAGCGCTGGTCGACGCAGGATTATCCGCAGCGGGCATTGAGCGAGTCAGTACCTGGATTGGCAACGGCGCCGATGTAATGGTCGAGCGCGCCGTGCGCTGGGCCGAGGGTGACCTTAGCTCTGAGTTCTGCCAAAAAGTGCGCGATAAATTTGATCATTATTACGCACAAACTGCCGCTTCGGGCAGCACGCTTTATCCTCAAGTTAAAGAAACCCTGCAAGCTTTGGCTGCGGCGGGCATTCCGTTAGGGCTGATTACCAACAAGCCGACGCCGTTCGTTGCACCTTTGCTGGTTTCTTTGGGCATTGATGAGCTATTTTCCCAGGTATTGGGAGGTGACGACGTCGTGCAGAAAAAACCGCACCCCGCGCCTCTGTACCTGATGCTGGCCAATCTAGGCCTGCGAGCCAGTGAGCTGGTGTTTGTTGGCGATTCCCGCAACGATATTCAAGCGGCGCAGGCTGCTGGTTGTCAGAGCGTTGGAATGACCTACGGTTATAATTACGGCGAAGCCATTGCGCTGAGTAAACCCGACCGGGTTCTTGAACGCTTTGCCGACCTTTTGCCCCTCTTCGGGCTATCCCCTTTAAAGGATCAGGAAGCATAAAAAATGAGTAAACCCATCGTCTTTAGTGGCGCACAACCCTCTGGTGAATTGAGCATTGGTAACTACATGGGTGCTCTGCGTCAATGGGTTAAAATGCAGGATGATTTTGACTGCATTTATTGCATCGTTGACCTGCACGCAATTACTGCACGTCAGGATCCTGCTCAATTACGTAAAGCGACGCTGGATACGCTGGCGTTGTACCTTGCTTGCGGTATCGATCCGAAGAAGAGCACGATTTTTGTTCAGTCCCACGTGCCTGAGCATTCTCAACTGGGCTGGGCGCTGAACTGCTACACCTATTTTGGCGAGCTGAGCCGCATGACCCAGTTTAAAGACAAGTCGGCGCGCTATTCTGAAAACATCAACGCCGGTCTGTTTGACTACCCGGTGCTGATGGCGGCAGACATTCTGCTGTATCAGACCAACCAGGTCCCGGTCGGTGAAGATCAAAAGCAACATCTTGAGCTGAGCCGCGATATCGCCGGTCGTTTCAACGCGCTGTATGGCGATGTTTTTGCCGTGCCAGAGCCGTTTATTCCGAAGTCTGGTGCTCGCGTGATGTCTTTGCAGGACCCGACCAAGAAAATGTCCAAGTCCGACGACAACCGCAGCAACGTGATTGGCCTGCTGGAAGACACCAAGTCGGTGACCAAAAAGATTAAGCGTGCGATGACTGACTCGGAAGATCCACCGGTCATCCGTTACGATCAGGCGGCGAAACCGGGTGTGTCTAACCTGCTGGATATCCTGTCAGGCGTGAATGGTAAGAGCATTGCCGAGCTGGAAGCCGAATTTGAAGGCCAAATGTACGGCCATCTCAAAGGCGCTGTCGCTGAGGCGGTTTCCGAGATGCTGACCGGCCTGCAAGAACGTTATCACCAGTATCGTTCTGATGAAGTTTTCTTGCAGCAGGTGATGCGCGAAGGTGCAGAAAAAGCCCGCGCTCGTGCTCAGGTCACGCTGAAGAAGGTTTATGAAGCCATCGGCTTCGTTGCTGCTCCATAAATCCTTCGTTCTTGACGCCTGGCTGCAACGCCAATGACTTGGATTTGTTCTGAGTAATAAATATTAAAACCACGCTTTTTACAGCGTGGTTTTTTTATGCGCGGAATTCCTGCTGAGTGCGATTGCCCACAGCGCGCCGCCGAGCAGCGAGAGAGCAATGGCGATGCAGACGGCGAGATGAATGCCGGTAGCGAGCGGTTTTACGGCGCTGAGCAAGCCGCCAAAAATTGCGACTCCCAGCGCCGAGCCGGTCTGTCGGCTTGCGTTGAGCACGCCGGCGGCGATCCCGGCCTGATCTCTCGTAATCGAATTCATAACCACCGAAGTGGCGACTGGCGTAATGATCCCAGCGGCAAGTCCTAGCGCAGGAAAACACAGCGCAATCCGCCAGTAGGCAGGATTTTCCCCAAGTATCAGTAGTCCGGCAAAACCTGCGGCGTAAAGTCCACAGCAGCCGGTGATCAGCCAAAAAGCACCAAACTGGCGGTTAAGTTTTCCTGCACTAAAACTCCCGAGTGTGACCAGCATAGTCAAGGGAAGGAAAGCCAGTCCGGTATCGAGCGATGACCAGTCGCGCACGGTTTGCAAATAAAGGCTCAGCAGGAAAAACAGGCCATAAAATACCAATCCCGAGATCAACGATACGGCAACCGCAGCGGAAAATTCCGGTTGACGGAATAACGTCATCGGCAGCATGGGCTGCTCGATGGAACGTTCGATGAAAATGAATAAACACCAGACAAGTGCTGCCACAACCATACACGCGCCAATCCACGTGTCCTGCCATCCCCGACTTACCCCTTCAATCAGCACGGCGATGGACGATCCCAGCGCGATAATGGCCAGCAGCTGCCCAAGCACGTCTATTGGCCTCTTCTGGACGGGATTTTTTATCACCGAGATGCGCATAGTTATGAGTACGCCGAGCAGAGCAATGGGGATATTGAGCAGAAAAATGCTGCGCCAGCCTAATAACTGGATGAGTATGCCGCCGAGTAAGGGGCCAGCAGCCATGGCGATCCCGCCGCAACCGGCCCAGATGCCAATTGCTTTGATGCGCTGTTGCGCAGCCAGAAATTCGCCATTAATCAACGATAAAGAAGCAGGCACCAGCAATGCCGCGCCCGCGCCCTGCAAAATACGTGAAACCACGAGAGCAGAGAGTGATGTTGATAAACCGCATCCCGCCGAGGCGACGGCAAATAGCAGCAAACCGCTGAGATAAACCTTTTTGGCACCCAGTTTGTCACCTAATGCGCCGCCGCTGAGCAGCAGGCTGGCGAAAGTAACGGTATAGGCGCTGACTACCCACTGCAGGCCGGTGATGGTCGAGTGTAGAGTTGCTGCCAACGGCGCGAGGGCGACATTAACAATTGAAGTATCCAGGATAACGATGATGTAGCTAATACTGGTTGCTGCCAATAACCATTTCTGAGCAGGGGTGGTGTTCATGGGCAATATTACGAGTCCATAGGGGGGATAAATTGACTATACCCTGCATGCACTTAATAATGATTCGAGCCGAATCGAAGTGTCATCTACTTTGATAAACATATAACTCCCTTTCACTGGCGTGCCAAATGAACCAATTTCATATTTCGGTCGTGGCCCATCTTATCGCCGAACCCGTGCGTTCAGTGATGCTGATCGCCTTGTCCGGTGGGGAAGCCCTTTCCGCCAGCGCGTTGGCTGAGGCGGCGGGAATTACCGCACAAACCGCCAGTTTTCATCTCGGAAAGCTGCGCGACGGCGGGTTAATAAACGTGGAGTCGGTGGGGCGCTATCGCTATTACCAACTGGCGGGCCCACATATTTCCCAACTTCTTGAGAGTCTGGCCTCGGTCGGGCCGGTGACTTCGCCTTGGCTAACTACGCCCAATCGCTCTGCCAAAGATTTGCGTTTTGCGCGTTGCTGTTACGACCATCTTGCCGGGCAAATAGGCGTAGCGGTGACCCAGGGCATGCTGAGACGCGGTCTTATCGTCGCAGAAGAAGGGCTACATTTTTCTCTGACCAGCGCCGGTAAGTACTGGCTTGAGCAACAGGGCGTGGAGATTCGTGCGGATCACGGCGAAAATATTCGCCAGTGCCTTGACTGGACCGAACGGCAATATCACCTTGCCGGAAGTTTGGGTGCCGTGCTGTTAGAGGCTTTTTTAGCATGGAATTGGCTAAGCCGATCGGCCGAGTCGCGAGCTTTAAAAGTCACCGCGCTTGGCTGGAGCTCTCTGGAGCAGCATTTCGGTATTGGCTGTCAGCAAGGAGTCATTTGCGTGAGTGAATGCCTACCCGCCTCCAGCTGCGAGAATGAAAATCGCGGTCAGAGAAATTAACACCTGTCGTGCGGCTGATGCGAATGTCATAAATTTGCGTTAAATTTCTACCCGTTGGCGAGTATCAGGCTGTATTGTTTATGTAATCATCGAAAAACTGACACTGACAGAGAGGTAAAGGTGACGCAATCCAGCCTGCGAGCGATTAAGAATGTACGCATGCCGTTTACTCAGGGCCTGTGGCAGATCGATATTGAAGATGGAAAAATTACCCAGATAGCGGCCCAAACGCAGGGCGATAACCAAGGCGATGACGTTCTCGATGCGCAGGGTGGGCTGGCTCTGCCGCCGTTTATCGAGCCGCACATTCATCTTGATACCACTCAGACCGCCGGTGAGCCATCGTGGAACATCTCGGGCACTCTGTTTGAGGGGATTGAACGCTGGGCCGAACGCAAAGCCTTGTTGACTCATGAAGACGTCAAACAACGCGCCTGGATCACTCTGAAATGGCAAATTGCCAACGGTATTCAGCACGTTCGCACCCATGTAGACGTCTCCGATCCGACCCTGACTGCGCTGAAGGCAATGCTTGAGGTCAAGAATGAAGTCGCTCCCTGGGTTGATTTACAGATTGTTGCCTTTCCGCAGGAAGGGATCATGTCTTATCCCAACGGCGAAGCTTTGCTGGAAGAGGCGCTGAAACTTGGCGCAGACGTGGTCGGCGCTATCCCGCATTTTGAGTTTACCCGCGAATACGGCGTCGAGTCTCTGCATAAAACCTTCGCGCTGGCGCAGAAATATAACCGCATGGTTGACGTACACTGTGACGAGATTGACGACGAGCAGTCGCGATTTGTGGAAACTGTTGCCGCGCTGGCGCATCGTGAAAATATGGGCGCGCGCGTGACCGCCAGCCATACGACTGCAATGCATTCATACAATGGCGCTTATACGTCCAGGCTGTTCCGTCTTCTGAAGCTCTCCGGTATCAACTTTGTCGCCAACCCGTTGGTTAATATCCATTTGCAGGGGCGCTTTGATACTTATCCCAAGCGTCGCGGCATTACGCGGGTCAAAGAAATGCTAGAGGCGGGGATTAACGTCTGCTTTGGCCACGATGACGTGTTTGACCCGTGGTATCCGATGGGCACCGCCAACATGTTGCAGGTTTTGCAAATGGGGCTGCACGTTTGCCAGCTGATGGGCTACGAGCAGATCAACGACGGCCTTAATCTGATCACTCATTACAGCGCCAAGACTATGAATTTGTCGGAATATGGCATCGAAAACGGCCATGTTGCCAATCTGATTATTTTACCAGCCGAAAACGGCTTTGATGCCGTTCGACGCCAGGTGCCGGTGCGCTATTCTATTCGTCATGGCAAAGTGATCGCCGAGACGCGCCCTGCTGAAACAATGATTCATCTCGAGAAGAGTGAATTAATCGATTTTACACGCTGATTCAAAGGCTTGTGCTCGCATTGCGTAAATAACGGTAAAGGTCTGGCGCGATGGTGAGAGGGTCTTTAGAATCAATGCGTTTTGTTGCTTGCCTAATGGAGAAAGGAACCGTCATGTTTAAACGTACTTTAGTGACCTTCACTGCTTTGCTTTCCCTCACTGCGATGGCCCCTGCGGCGTTTGCAGCCAAGTCTGCGGATACCCACGTCATGTTGACCACCTCGGCGGGGAACATTGAGCTGGAACTCGATAACGCGAAGGCACCGGTTTCCGTTACTAATTTTGTCGATTACGTGAATAGTGGTTATTACAACAACACCATCTTCCATCGCGTGATCCCGGGCTTTATGGTTCAGGGCGGGGGTTTTACCGCCAAGATGCAGCAGAAGAGCACCAACCCGCCGATCAAAAACGAGGCGGACAATGGCCTGCGTAACCTGCGCGGTACTATTTCTATGGCGCGCACTTCCGATCCAAACAGCGCCACTAGCCAGTTCTTCCTGAATGTTGCGGATAACGCCTTCCTCGACCATGGTCAAACTGATTTTGGCTATGCAGTATTTGGCAAGATTATCAAAGGGATGGATGTTGTAGACAAGATTTCCTCAGTGAAAACCGACAACGTTGGGCCTTATCAGAATGTCCCGGTAACACCAATTGTCATTCTTTCTGCTAAAGTTTTGCCATAACCTTTCTTAAAGCTTAAGCCAAGGCTGTCTGCGCGCTTTTACAGGCGGCCGTGCAAGGAGAAAAGATGAGTGAACCTCGTGTTATTGCAAAAGCAATGCAGGCCGGGAAACCGGCACAGGATCTGGCTATTCTCCCTGCTTTGGCTAACCGCCACGGGTTGATAACCGGTGCTACCGGCACCGGTAAAACCGTTACGCTGCAAAAAATGGCCGAGCAGTTTTCACGCATTGGCGTACCGGTATTTCTTGCCGATGTAAAAGGGGATTTATCGGGAATTGGCACCGCGGCTGTGACTTCCGATAAACTCGGCGCCAGACTCGCCGCGATTGGCGTCACAGACTGGCAACCCTCGGCTTGCACCATTATTCCGTGGGATATTTTCGGCGAAAAGGGTCATCCGATCCGCGCTACGCTCTCCGATTTAGGCCCTTTATTACTGGGTCGTCTGTTAGATCTCAATGAAGTACAAAATGGCGTATTGCAGCTGGTGTTCAAAATTGCCGACGACAACAGCCTGCTGTTGCTCGACATGAAAGACCTGCGCGCAATGCTGAAATTTGTCGGCGACAACGCTAAACAGTTCCAGACCCAATACGGCAATATTTCTCCCGCTTCGATAGGCGCTATCCAGCGGGGACTCTTGACCCTTGAAAGTCAGGGCGCCAATCAGTTTTTTGGCGAACCGATGTTGGACATCAACGATTTAATGAAAACCGACGCCAATGGGCAGGGCATAATCAACCTGCTGGCAGCGGACAAGCTCATCAATCAGCCGAAACTTTATTCGGTGTTTCTGTTGTGGCTGCTGGCCGAGCTGTTTGAACATCTGCCCGAAGTCGGCGATCCGCAACAGCCAAAGCTGGTGTTTTTCTTCGATGAGGCCCACCTGCTGTTTAACGATGCCCCTACGGCGTTGTTGACTAAAATTGAACAAGTGGTGCGGCTGATCCGCTCCAAGGGCGTGGGTATCTATTTCGTGACTCAGAATCCGCTGGATATTCCCGACTCAGTGCTGGGGCAGCTCGGCAACCGGGTTCAGCACGCCTTGCGCGCATTTACCCCGCGCGACCAAAAAGCCGTACGTGCAGCGGCGCAAACGCTGCGCGCTAATCCTGCGTTTGATGCCGAAACTGCGATAACCGAACTTGGCGTCGGCGAGGCATTGATCTCATTTCTCGATGAAAAAGGTCGTCCGGCAATTGTTGAGCGAGCAATGGTGATTGCGCCGGAGTCGAAAATGGGGTCGCTGGGTGAAGAAGGGCTCAACAAAGCAATCAATCAGTCACCTTTGTATGGTCGCTATGAAGACGCCATCGACCGCGAATCCGCTTATGAAAAACTTAACGCTCAGGGATTTAATACGGTTGGAACAAACGGGGATAGCGTCGAGGCCAAAAATCCTGCCGCCGAAAAATCTGCTGGCGGTGGACTCATGGATGGTCTCAACGATCTCCTGTTTGGAACCACCGGCCCGCGAGGTGGTAAGCACGACGGCATCGTACAAACG
Organism: Rouxiella sp. WC2420; assembly: GCF_041200025.1. NCBI lineage: Bacteria > Pseudomonadati > Pseudomonadota > Gammaproteobacteria > Enterobacterales > Yersiniaceae > Rouxiella > Rouxiella sp. WC2420. The sequence continues at coordinate 335,769 of NZ_CP165628.1, forward strand.
GCAGCAAAAAGCATGGCAAGAGACTTGGGCCGTCAAATTTTACGCGGCGTACTTGGGTCAATTACTGGCGGCAGAAAGCGTTTGTAAACAGTTCGGGCTGCAAATCCGCTCGCCGTTTAGGTGGAAATGTTTGCCCATCAAATTAACGTCTCCTTTCGAGTGGGCATTGATGATGAGACTAAAGGCGTTTTCTTTGGTGACATGTTGTCCCAAGATCAATGTGTCCTCGGTCATGTAAAAGTCATTGCCGACTACTTCCACATTCTGAATGACAGCTGCAACTGGGATTTTGCCTTGCTCAGGTCTACCAATATCTGTGCCATTCACTTTGCCATTGCGCCTATCAGCCGAACTGCTAGCTTGGTCAAAGGTATCAACACCGGCGGCGTGATCTCGTGGGTGTACTTGATTGTTGTCGAGTTTCCTAAACGTTGTCATGTGTTCTGAAGTGGTGTGAAACGGTTGGATCTTAATATTTTTAGAGGCGTTAATCTGACCAATCTGTGAGTTGATAACTTCGACGCTATCATGGGTCGATTTGACCGTTCCTGTCCTAATCTGAATGACCTGATCAAGGATAATATCGCCGCTAGCCTGAATTTTAGAGCCTGCTTTGCACTGTTTCATGGAGATACTACCGGACAGTGACTCAATGATTTCCCCGGTGTGAATCACGTTTTCCAGCAGATAAGAAGTGCCTACTTTGCTGGAGATTGTGATTTTTTACTTACGCGTTTCGCTCATATCTGAATCACAGGGCCACGGGCTAAAAAATCATTCTCAGCGTCTATACTTAAACTCCACTGTCTTCGGTCAATGGAGGAATCAGTATGGCAACGAAAATGACAGACAAACAGAAAGAGCAATTTTTCCGCAAACAGCGAAGCTTGAACTTTCAGCGCAGTGCGGCTTTGGATGATCTGCAAACCGAGCACGTTGAATTATCGGAAGACCGAGTCCTTGACCGCATTGAAGAGCTGAGGAGGCACTATGAGCGATAAGCTGGTCACCGGTGCCGATCCCTATCTCTACAAGGGGATTAATGTCCTGAGAAACAAGCTTGAAATCCATGAATCTCATCGTCTGTTGCAAGCAGAGATGGAGTTTACTCCGCTGCGTGCTTCCACTATCGAGCTGGGGCAGCCGAACATCGGTTTGCCGCATCTTTGCGCCATTCACGCCACGCTGTTTCAGGATTTGTTCGATTGGGCCGGCAAACTGCGCGAGGTGGACATTGTCAAAGACGATACGCCGTTTTGCCATTTCGCCTATATTGAGCGCGAAGGCAATAATCTGATGCAGGGGTTGGAAGACGAAGACTATCTGGTTGGATTGCCCAGGGAGGAACTTTGCGAACGCCTCGCGCACTATTATTCCGAAATTAATCTTCTGCATCCTTTCCGTTATGGCAGTGGCCGAGCGCAGCGCATTTTCTTTGAACAGTTGCTGACTCATGCGGGTTATGCGATTGACTGGAGTAAAGTAGAAAATCAGCGTTGGATTGATGCTAACAAGGCGGCAGCTTTTGGCGATGAAAAACCGCTGAGTGAGGTTTTTAAAACCATTATCAGTGATGCCTAGCTCTGGATAGACTGAGTCTGGGAAAAGTCTGCGGGTTACTGACGAAAATAGGTAGAATGACGCGGCTAAATCCCAGACTTTGCCAAACCGGAAAACCATGCTGCTGATTATCGATAACTACGACTCCTTCACCTACAACCTATACCAGTATTTTTGCGAATTAGGGGCGGAGGTGATGGTAAAACGTAACGATGAGCTGCAGCTTGAAGACATTTCCCGCCTTGCCCCCTCGCATTTGGTGATCTCTCCCGGCCCATGTACACCCAATGAAGCGGGGATATCTCTTTCAGCCATCAAGCATTTTGCAGAAACTATGCCGATCCTCGGCGTATGTTTGGGTCATCAGGCGATGGCGCAAAGCTTTGGTGCAGAAGTGGTGCGCGCCCGTCAGGTGATGCACGGCAAAACCTCGTTGATTCAGCATACTGGCACCGGCGTATTTGCGGGCCTTAATCATCCGTTAACCGTTGCGCGCTATCATTCGCTGGTGGTTAAGCCGGAAACGCTGCCTGACTGTTTTTCCCTGAGCGCCTGGACCGGCAGCGCCGATGCGCCTGACGAGATCATGGGTATCGCTCATCGCACTTTGCCTTTGCATGGCGTGCAGTTCCACCCGGAGAGTATCCTCAGCGAGCAGGGGCATGAGCTGCTGGATAATTTCCTTAAAATTTAGAGTATTAAAAATTACTTACATCAGGAAGGCGATTAGTGTTTGCCTGTGAGTGATTTTTTATGCATATTTTGTGATTATATTTTCACATTCATTTCGAGTGTGATTCCCTGAAAGCAGCGGCAGCGCAAAGGAGAGTAGGGCAATGACAGAAAAAACAGCGGTAGGTCGTGATGCATTTGACCGGGTAATTTTGCCGGTTTATTCACCAGCCAAGTTTATTCCCGTCAAAGGTAAAGGCAGTCGCGTATGGGACCAGCAAGGGACCGAATACGTTGACTTCGCCGGCGGGATTGCGGTTACTGCACTGGGTCATTGCCATCCTGCGCTGGTGAAAGCCTTGCATGAGCAAGGTGAAACGCTGTGGCACGTAAGCAACGTGTTCACCAATGAACCGGCTTTGCGTCTGGCGCAAAAACTGATCGACGCCACCTTCGCCGACCGTGTGTTCTTTGCCAACTCCGGCGCAGAAGCGAACGAAGCTGCCTTTAAGCTGGCGCGTTACTATTCTTCAGCTAAACACAGCCCGTACAAAAGCAAAATCATCGCTTTCCACAACGGTTTCCATGGTCGCACGTTGTTCACTGTCTCTGTTGGCGGTCAGCCGAAATATTCTGACGGTTTTGGCCCGAAACCTGCCGATATCGTCCACGTACCTTTTAACGATCTCGACGCTGTGAAAGCAGTAATCGATGATCACACCTGCGCTATCGTGGTTGAGCCGATTCAGGGAGAAGGCGGCGTGACCCCGGCAACTCAAGAATTCCTGCAAGGTCTGCGTGAGCTGTGCGACGCCAATAAAGCGCTGCTGGTATTCGATGAAGTGCAGAGCGGTATGGGCCGTAGCGGCAAACTGTTCAGCTATATGAATTACGGCGTGACGCCAGACATTTTGACCACCGCCAAGGCGCTGGGCGGCGGCTTCCCGGTGAGTGCGATGATCACCACCGAAGAAGTGGCTTCTGTCATGGCTCCGGGCAAACACGGCACCACTTACGGCGGTAACCCGCTGGCCTGTGCGGTAGCGGAAGCCGCGCTGGACGTGATCAACACCCCGCAAGTGCTGGCGGGTATTGCTGAGCGTCGCAATGCGTTTATCAACGCGCTGGAAGCCATTAACGCGAAATATCACGTGTTCAGCGAATTCCGCGGTCAGGGCCTGCTGATCGGTGCCGAGCTGTCAGACAATTACAAGGATCGCGCTGGTGAATTCCTCAATGCGTCGTCTGAGTTTGGTTTGATGATGCTGGTAGCGGGAAGCAACGTAATGCGTTTTGCGCCTTCGCTGGTGATCGACTTCGAAGACATCAAAGAAGGCATGGCACGCTTTGAAAAAGCTGTGCAGAAAGTCGTCGGCTAATAACACTCCGTTTGGTGTGCTGCGCACGGTTTGACTGCATGACTGCATGACTGCATGACTGCATGCGCTGCGCTTACTGGGCGCTGGCCCAGACCAGCCAGAGGGGATTCCAAGGCAAATCCCCTCTGGACACCCGTGCCTTTGCCCTCGCGACGCGATTAGTGCAAAAGAACGAGATCGTTTCATTGACCGCAGCGCGTGGCGTTGGCCACGGCCCTGAGGGCTGCCTTCCCTCGGTCGTGAGCCAAAAACGTCTCCCTCCACTCGCTCAGCGTGGGCCTGATGCCGCCAATCCCACCTTACAAAGAAAACCCGGCAACTTCACGGCGGTCAAGACCCGTTCTTTTAAAGAGCTTTCTTTAATTTTTTTAGATGCTTAGGTTAGTTTTTTTCATTTAAATTTAGAGAGTTAAATTCAGTAGATAGGATGTTTTGATCTTAGTGCAGGTTGCCGGTTAAATGCTCATTGAAATTATTGAACCGGAAAAATTCCTGAGAGCTTATTGAACTTGATTCAAAGTTTATTGACCTTGAAAATGCGATTGCGTCACTCCATAAAACAGCGCTTACTCTTTCACTCTTCTCGTCAACCATATCCCGTGATGCGGCCGTTGTTTCCAGGCGAGGGACGAAATGGTATGCATGGCAGCCAGATGCGACAGCATGCGGCGCAAATGGCGTTCCATCTCGGTGATCGGCATGTCGGAATGCTGCTCCGGCGCGTTAAACAGTGACTTTTCGCTGCTCGGCCCATCATAAATCAGTCGCTGCTGACAGCCTTGCAGCGCGATTTCGCAGGTTTGCAAATACTCGACCGCCAGTTTCGGCGTCAACATGTAATGCTCGCGGGCAAGAATCGTCATCGCGTTGATGTGATCGACGATAAACTGGCTATGAGTTACCCACAAACGCATATCTGACAGATAATCCGAATTAAAACCCGGCTCCTGCATCGCCTGATTCAGCGAGGTGAACAGCTGGTTATGAGCCTGATTGACCTTCATGCGCGCATAGGCCAACTCGGCAGGGTCGGGATTGTCGTGTAAGACTAGCCGAATAGCCTGTTGATCGGTCTCCAGCGCCTGATGGGCGTTGGTCCTGAGCATGCCGCTTTGCCACTGCGGCCACAGCCAAATCGTGCCACCAAACGCCAACGCGCAGCCAATCAGTGTGTCGAACAGTCGCGGCAGCAGGAAATGCGCGCCGTTAAGCGCCAGCAATTGCAGGGTATAAACGGCGGTCACGGTCAGACCAATCATCCCAAGACCGTAGTTTTTACGCAGTACGGTGTAAGAAACCAGTGTGATAATCAGCATGAAAAATAGTGTGATGTTTTGCGGAATTTCTAGCTGCAAAAGCCCCGCAGCGGCAATCAGGCCAATCAGTGTGCCCAATGCTCGGTGCTGGATACGCACACGGGTAGCGTTATAACCATTCTGGCTAACCAGCAGCGTAGTCAGCAAAATCCAGTATGGCTTGGGCAAATTGAAAAATAGCCCCAGACTGCTGCCCAGCGCCAGAATCAGTCCTAAACGTGCAGCATTGCGCAGCGCCGCCGATTTGAAAGATAAATAACTTTTTAGCGCGGGCCAGAACGGCAGGCGATTTTGCGTTTGCATCAGATCGCGACGATACAGCGGGCGCTGGGTGCGCAGCAGGCGAGCGATGCGGCTGAAATGGTAATAGCAGAATTGGCCAACCGGATTATCTCGATAGCGGGAGGAGATTTTTTCCAGCGCCGCCAGCTCGTTGGCCATGGTAAAACGGTCAGAACGGCGATGATAGAGAATGTCTCCGGCTATTACCCGCAGTCGCGTCGCGATAATCTTTGCGTTACGGCGGATAACCGCCTCGGCGTGGCTCTCCTCTACCAGCTTTTGCACCTCTGAAGGTAAATGCAGGCTGACGGTAATATGCTCCTGCAAATCCAGCGCCACCTGAAAACTTCGCAGCAGTCGCTTGTGGTGCTGACGATCGCCGGTCGGCAGCATGTGAATTTGCTGGTACATGGTAGCGATCAGGTCGATAACTTTTTGTTGCCGGTTAAGCAACGGCGGCAGCGCGGTTTCAGGGTCGGTGTGCTGGGTCAGCAGGCTATATTTCGCTTCAAAATAGTCGGCCAGTTCATGGTAAAGCTGGCTGAGAGTTTCGCGCATCGGCTGCTCGTCAGAGAGTCGAAACCAGAACCAGTTAAACAGCCCGTACCACGCCGTGCCGACCACGAACAGCAGTGGAGCCTGCCAGATCGGCACCGCGCCCGCCATACTCAAGGTGAAAATCGCCGCTACCAGTGCGCCGGGCAGCAGGCGAGCATGTAGTGGGCCAATCGCGCCGGTCACGCCAACCAGTAGCGTCAGGCCAAGCATGATCAGCGGCAGCGGCCAATGCCAGTTAATCAGCATCAACTGGAGCAGAACACTGCTTACGGCAAACAGCGAGCCGCCTACAGCAAGGCGTTTGAAAAAACGTTTATGCGGGGTGTCGAGGCCGGAAATATTGCAGCAGGCAGGGACCAGCGCGAACAGCATTCCCATTCTTAACTGACCAAACAGCATGGCGATAGCAATGGGCAGGCAGAGAACCAGCGTTTGTCTCAGCGCGTAGTTAACTTCAGGGTGATAAAAGATTCGTCGCCAAAGCGTCATAATTGAGAGGATACAACAAAAACGGCGCGACAGTTATCTGCCGCGCCGTTTTTAGGACGATTAGCGAGTGCCGTAAACGACAATCGTTTTACCGTGTGCTGAAATCAGACTCTGATCTTCAAGCATTTTTAGAATTCGACCCACAGTCTCGCGTGAACAGCCGACTATCTGACCGATTTCCTGACGGGTAATCTTGATCTGCATACCATCCGGGTGAGTCATGGCATCCGGCTGTTTAGCCAGATTCAGCAGAGTTTGTGCAATGCGACCGGTCACGTCCAGGAAGGCGAGGTTACCCACTTTCTCGGAAGTTATCTGCAGTCGGCTTGCCATCTGTGCGGACAGGCGCATCAGAATATCTGGATTAACCTGGATCAGCTGGCGGAACTTCTTGTAGGAAATTTCTGCCACTTCACAGGCAGTTTTCGCCCTGACCCATGCACTACGTTCCTGACCTTCTTCGAAGAGTCCCAGCTCGCCGATGAAGTCACCTTGGTTAAGGTAGGAAAGTATCATTTCTTTGCCTTCTTCATCTTTGATCAGAACGGCAACCGAACCTTTCACGATGTAGTAAAGCGTTTCGGCTTTTTCACCTTGGTGAATCAGCGTACTTTTAGATGGATACTTATGTATATGACAATGAGACAGGAACCATTCGAGAGTAGGGTCTGTTTGTGGCTTGCCGAGAACCATTAGCTATTATCCTCTTATTATCGCTGCCCAAAATCACAGGGCTTTGAAATCCCTGTTCGGCGATTTTTTACTTCGCGCTCTTTTAGCATATGAACTGACCAGCAATGCTGCAAGCGGCAGGTGGAGTGATTTAAGCTGTAATTTGCCATTATCACCAAGGTTATCCTGTTAACACCTAAAAAACCTAGCCGCAACTTGTTGGAAAGTTTCTTTCGGCTTTGTTTGTAGCACAGGTTTGCAGACGTGTCTTGTGTTGTCTCGCTTCAGCATGACGCGGATCGAGTTACGTTGCCAGTTTCGGGGGTAAAGGGTAGTCTATTTTAAAAATTATGAGCGGAGAAATTCACATGCAGGCACGGGTAAAATGGGTTGAAGGTTTAACATTTCTGGGTGAGTCGGCCTCAGGCCATCAGATTTTAATGGATGGCAATGCGGGTGATAAATCGCCAAGTCCGATGGAGATGTTGCTGATGTCGGCAGGCGGATGCAGCGCCATTGACGTGGTGTCGATTCTGCAAAAAGGGCGCAACGAGATTGTTGGCTGTGAAGTCAAACTGACCTCTGAGCGCCGTGAAGAAGCGCCGCGACTGTTCACTCACATCAATCTGCATTTTATCGTCACTGGTAAAGATTTGACCGATAAAGTGGTTGAGCGCGCGGTAACACTGTCGGCAGAGAAATACTGTTCAGTGTCACTGATGCTGGGCAAGGCGGCGACCATTACCCACAGCTTTGAAGTGATTGACTCACAAGAGTAATCTGCGCAAGCACGACCTCCATCCCTACCACGCAAAACGCTGGCAGTGAACACGGAGTAAATCCAGAAAACGCCGCGCCGTTAAGGTTAGCGGCGTTTTTTGTGAGTATACCAAACAGTATTGCGCGTTCGGCAGACTGTCGATCGGCAGGCGGCACAGCTTGTCTTCGAGGAAAAACGGCGTTGCCATTGCATTGCCCACCACAGAAAGATAATCGGCATTTAGCATCATCATTAGCCCACTGATCAACGAATCAGTGCGGATCGGCGATTGTCCGGCATGGCAGCCATGCTCCTCCAATAGCGCTGCAAGTTGCTGGTAATAGCCCATATCGGTTTCCGGCAGCAGCCAGCTTGCCTCTTTCAACTGATTCAACGACGTGGCCAGTGCCAGCGGGTGCTGTTTACGGGCAATAATACAAAAAGGCGCGTTGAACAGCGGTTCAACCACCATATCTTCTATCGGCAGCCCCGGCCCCAGCGTGCCGATGGCGAAATCCAGACGCCCTTCACGCAGGGCAGGAAGCAGGGTTGAAAGCTGGGTTTCCTTGATGTGCAGCTTGGCCTGCGGGTATTTCGCAGCGAATTCACTGGCAAGAGCCGGGAAAATAGTCAGAGCCAGCAGTGAAGAAAATCCTACCGCCACCGAGCCCTGCGAATACTGATTAATCTGCTGGATTTCATCGGCGGCGCGCTCTAGCTCTTGCAAAATAAACTGCATTCGTTGGGAAAAGGCGCGCCCGGTTTCGGTCAGCGTCATCCCTTGAGAACCGCGCACGATCAGCTGAGTATCGAGAATTTGCTCCAGCTCGCGCAACGTGCGGCTAACCGCAGGCTGCGATTGATTCATGGCTCTTGCTGCACCACGAATGCTGCCACTTTGGATAACCTGCTGAAAAACCTTCAGCTGTTGCAGCTTCGGCAAATATTTCATCGCATACCCCTATCAGTAAAAAGCATCACCCAGTAAAAAATTACATCTTATGGCTGTGAAATAAAACTGCTAGGTTTTTAAGCAGACAGTAAATCACTGTTATAAAAACATAAAAATAAATCAAAGCAAGAGCGTTTCTCTTCTCAGGTCAGGGGTGGCTACTGGGATATAACATTTGAGGATATCAGTTATGAAAAATCGTTCGCTAATGATTTTCTTACTGTTTTTTGGTTATGTTCTGGTTTATCTCGACAAGACAGTCATCGGTTTTGCGCTGTTGCCTATCTCTCGCGAGTTTAATTTACCGCCCCAACAGCTGGGATATATCACCGGCATGTTCTTTTTAGCTTATTCACTGTTCCAGATCCCCTCTGGCTGGCTCAACGATCGTTTTGGTTACAAGAAAGTGCTCGCCTGTTCACTGACTTTGCTCGGCGGTTTTGCCCTGTGTTTTGGCCTGCTGGGATTCGGACTGGGGCTGTTAGTCACTTTCCGTTTCTTGTCGGGAATAGGGCATTCCGGTTATCCCACCTCCTGCGCCAAGTCGGTAGTAGCCAACTTTGCTCTCGAACAACGCACCTTTGCTCAATCGATTTTGTTGTCTTCAGCCGGATTGGCTATGACTCTGGGGCCGCTGCTGGCGGTTTATTGTCTGGCACATTTTGGTTGGCGCGTTTCGTTCTCGACCCTTGGGCTGCTGGCGTTTGTGGTCGCGGCACTGATCCTGTTTCTGGTGCCATCGCCCCCAAAAAGCAGTCTGACCACCGGCTCTCACGCTTCGGCCAGCTATCTCTCTTTGCTGAAGAATCCGATAGTCCTGGTGCTGTTTCTGGCTAACTTCTGCGTCAATATTCCTGCCTATGGATTGATGGCCTGGCTGCCGAAATACCTGGTGCAACAGCGCGGTTTCTCGCTGGAGGTTTCCGGCATGATTGTCGCCATTGGCGGCCTGGGGATTTGGATCTCCTCGCTTTCTACCGGCTGGCTGGTAGGTAAATACCTGCAAGGGCGTGAGCCAAAGGTCATCTTGTATGGATCGCTGCTGAGCGGAATTTGTATCTGGCTGGTGTATGCCTCCAGCTCGATGGTGACGACTTGCCTATTCTTGTTCCTCGGCAATATCTTTCTGATGTCGTCGTTTGTCACTACTTTTACTCTGCCAATGAAACGACTACCCACCAACGTGATGGGCGGAGCTATTGGCCTGCTGAATACCGGCGGCACGCTGGGCGGTTTTGTTGCGCCGATCGTGATGGGTTATTTGATAACGCTGACCCACGGCTATCACTCGACTTTTATCTTTCTGGCGCTGGCAATGTGGGCCTCTGGCCTGCTGATGCTGCCTTTACTTGCCAAAATCCGTCTTGCTGCGCGTGACGCAGCCTAGTTAAACGCACCTTGAGAGGAAGCCAAAATGAGCCACAATTTTGCAGCATTAGTGAGTGAAGTTAACCAGGACGTCCTGCGCTGGCGTCGACATATTCATGCCAATCCCGAGCTCTCCTTTCAGGAGGCAAAAACGGCGGATTATATTGCCGAGCAGCTGTCCGCGATGGCGGGGGTGACATTAAAACGCCTGACGCCGAATAGCGTAATCGCTGAATTGACCGGCGATAAAAATGGGCCGATCTATGCGTTACGTGCCGATATCGACGCCTTGCCTATTCAGGAAGAGACTGACGAAGAATGGCGTTCCACCAACCCCGGCGTGATGCACGCCTGTGGTCACGATGCCCACGCCGCCATGCTGCTGGGCGCGGTGAAGGTGCTGTCACAGTGTCGTTCTTCTTTGAAAGGAACCGTGCGCTTTATCTTCCAGCACGCGGAGGAAGCGCCTCCGGGCGGTGCTCAAGAGTTGGTCAAGCTTGGCGTGCTCGACGGTGTGGACATGATCTTTGGACTGCACGTGTTGCCGAATTATCCGACCGGACAGATTGCGTTGAAAGAGGGCGTATTCAGCGGGTCGAGCGACAATTTTGACATCCTGCTCAAAGGGCGTGGCGGCCACGGCTCGATGCCGCACATGTGTATCGATCCGGTGACCATCGGCGCAGAAATGGTGACGGCAATGCAGCAGATTGTCGCGCGCAAGCTGGACCCGCTGCACGCGCCAGTGTTGACTGTTGCCGTGTTTCAGGCCGGCGAGGTGTATAACGTGATCCCTGATACCGCACGTCTGGCGGGGACGCTGCGCACTCACAGCGCTGAAGTTCGGGCCAGGGTTCCGTTGCTGGTGGAACAAACCGTCAAAGGGATTGCCTATGCCCACGGCGCAGAAGTTGAGGTGAAATGGACTAAAGGCTATGCCATCGGCAATAACCATCCTGAAGCCTGCGCCATTGCTCGCCGCGTCATTAAACAGGAAAGAGGCGCAGAGGCATTCATTGAGGTGACTTCGGCGATTTATGGCAGTGAGGATTTCTCGTCGTATCAGGAAAAAATTCCAGGCTGCTTCGTGTTTATCGGCAGCGGTAACGAGAGCAAAGGGGCGACTCACGGTGTGCATCATCCGCGATTTAAACTGGATGAAGATGCTCTGGCTATCGGCGTTCAGCTGCACGTTGGATTTATTCGCCAACTGCTGATGGCCGAATAACATGATTTCTGCGCCGCGCTTTTAACACGATTAACGCGGCGCAGAATAGGCTTATTCGATCTTCTTGCCTTCCATCAGCCGTTGCACCAGCGGCCCCATGATCAGCTCCATTGCCAGACCCATTTTCCCGCCAGGTACCACCAACGTGTTGATATGCGAAATAAAAGATCCCTGCAACATTGCCAGCAGGTAAGGGAAGTCAATCTGGTCCAATCCCTGAAAATGAATGACCACAAAACTTTCATCCAGTGAAGGAATGGCCTTGGCGGCAAACGGGTTAGAGGTGTCAATGGTCGGCACGCGCTGGAAGTTAATGTGGGTACGTGAAAACTGAGGAGTAATGTAGTTGATATAGTCGTCCATTGAACGGACCACCGAGTCCATTACCGCCTCGCGAGAATGGCCGCGTTCACCGGTATCGCGCACCAGTTTTTGTATCCACTCGAGGTTGACGATGGGCACCACGCCAACCAGCAGGTCGACATGTTTGGCGACATCCACCTGATTAGTCACGACTCCGCCATGTAACCCCTCGTAGAACAAAATATCCGTGGGCTCGGGCAGCGCTTGCCACGGCGTAAAGGTGCCGGGAACCTGGTTGTAAGGCACGGCTTCATCATAAGTATGCAAATATTTGCGCGAACGGCCGGTGCCGGTTTTACCGTATTCAATAAAACTCTGCTCCAGCAGCGTGAAATCGTTGGCTTCCGGGCCAAAATAGCTGATATGACGACCGAGATCGCGAGCCTTGCGGATCGCGGCATCCATTTCTGGACGAGTAAAGTGGTGAAAGCTGTCACCTTCAAGCTGGGCAGCGTGCAGGCCCTGCTGCTGGAATATCTTGCGGAAAGCCAGGCTGGTGGTCGTGGTTCCTGCGCCGCTTGAGCCGGTCACGGCTATAACTGGATGTTTAGCTGACATGGTAATCCCTTCATCTTTCAAATTGCAGTCAACGCATCTGCACCAGGAATCTATTGGGGAAGGCTAATACGCATAATTAAGCTTATTGTTACCATATCTATGCGCTAATTTATAGGGTGTCGGCAGGGAAGATTTTTAGCCATTTGAGCGAAAGTGATGCCTAAAAAGCAACATAGTGACAACTTTTTGATGCTTTAATCTCATCGCTAATTCTCTACACTGGGCTTCATACCCTTGTCGATTTCGTGCAATGCTTTTGGAGAATTTGCTGATGATTATGCCTTCCTCTCGCTGGTGGTGGGATTTATCCACGCTGGAATTTAGCCAGCTAGACATGGAAAATGTGGTGGTGATCCTGCCGATTGGCGCGGTCGAACAGCACGGGCCTCATCTTCCAGTGCGGGTGGATGCGGCAATTAACGCCGGGATTGTCGCCCGAGCGGTCGAACTTCTCCCTGACAACCAGCCTGCGCTGGTACTGCCCGCCTTGCCGATTGGCAAATCTGACGAGCATCTGGAATACCCCGGCACGCTAACGCTACCTTTCGAGGTGCTGGCTAAAGTATGGTTTGAAGTGGCGAAAAGTGCCTGGCGAGCCGGTGCGCGCAAAATTATTTTCTGGAATTCCCACGGCGGTCAACCGCAGCTGATGGAAATTGTTTGCCGTCAATTGCGCGTTGAGCTGGGCATGTTTGCCGTCGGCGCAACGTGGTCCCGCACCATCGATAGCAGTGATTTGTATAGCAGTAACGAGCTGGAATTCGGTATCCACGGTGGCGAAGCGGAAACCAGCGTGATGCTGCACCTGCATCCTGATTTGGTGGCGATGGACAAGGCTGAAAACTTTGTCTCGGCGGCACAGGCGCTGGCAGAGCAGGGGGGGATTCTCACGCCTGAAGGCGGTGTCGGCTTTGGCTGGCAGGCGCAGGATCTGCATCCCGCGGGCGTCACCGGTAATGCGGCCGCAGCCGACGCAGAACGCGGAAAACAGCAAGTTGAACGCGCTGCTCTGGCATTGGTAGCGTTGGTTGGTGAAGTCACCCGCTATCCGCTAAGCAACGTCACTCAGTCCACGCGATTTAATGCAAAATAGAAAGAAATTGGCACGTTAACCGGCTTCCGACATCATCCCTTTTACCGTTTCCGCCAGCACGCTGCCAATCGCGCTGGTGCCTCGGTCGTGCCCAATCAGCATCAGGCGCTGGGTTTGCTGCGCCAGTTCTCTGACCGGAATATAGATAAGCCTGCCCGCGCGCTGGTCAAACTCGATGTCGAACGGCGTCAGGAAAGTCAGCCCCTGATCGACCATTGCCGCGTGGCGCATCACTTCAATCGAGTTGGTTTCAATCACCGGCTGGACAGTGACCAGCGCCTTGGCAAACACGTCGTTCAAATATGGGCGAATCACCGTGCTTTTGTCGGCGATAATGATCGGATAGGCAATGCAGTCGCTGATGCGCAGGCTGGTTTTATCTGCCAGCGGATGCCCCGGAGCTACTACCGCGCCCAGTCGCCCGCTAACGCTAGAAATAATTCGCAGCGTTGGCGGCAAGTCGAAATCGAATCCCAGTCCCAAATCCGCCTCGCCTGATTCCACAGCGGCCATAATATCGTCGCCGTCAGTCAACTGACGCAAAATCAGTTTTACTCGTGGATTAGCCCGGCGAAATTCGCTGGCCATGCGCGGGATGAGATTCGCTGCCAGCCCGCTCATCATCGCGATCGTCACTTCACCGCGCCGCAGTCCCTTTAATTCTTCAATTTTAACCTGCGCCCATTCCAGCTCTTTAAAACTCTGGCGGACGTGATGGATCAAAACCTCTCCGGCGGCGGTGAGCACCATTTTTCTCGGCAGTCGCTGAAACAGCGGCGTGCCCAGTTCGTCCTCCAGCGCCAAAATCTGCCGGTTAATCGCCGAGGCAGAAATATGCAGCCGGGCCGCAGCCTTACGAATGGAGCCAGCACGGGCGACCTGATCGAGATACATCAACAACCGGTGTTGCAGCATGAATGATCTCCGCAAAGACAAATGACGCTATTTTCAGCAAGCGTTGCTTAAAAAGCATCGCTGAGTACGAAAAACTGTGCTTTTAAGGTAACGAAATTCTAGGCATAACTGAAGGCCTAATCTTGGGGGGAGTAAAGCTTATGTCTGGTATTTCGCGCCGTAAATTTGCCACAGGTCTGGCAAGCATGATGTTGATTCCATTCGCTGCACCGCTGTTTTCCCGTCGTGCGTTTGCGGCTGGCGACGAAGTGAAAATTGCTCTGATTTTGCCTGGTTCCGTGGCTGACGGTGGCTGGAACCAGCTAGCCTATCAAGGTTTGCAAACGCTGAAATCTCAAGGCTTCAAAGTTGCCTTTAGCGAAAGCGTACCGCAGGCGCAGATGGATCAGGTGACTCGTGGCTATGCCGATGACGGATACAACCTGATTATTGGCCACAGCTTTGAGTACGGTTCCGAGTTCGAACAGGTTGGGCCGCAGTATCCAGACACCTATTTCTTTGCCACGACTTTTAAGCCTTCCGAAAAAGCGCCGGATAACACCGAGTTTATGAATCTGGCCTATATGAATGCGGCCTATGGCGCTGGTGCGCTGGCAGCAATAATTTCCGAAAAAGGCAAAGCGGTCGGCTATGTCGGCGGCGGTGATAATCCTAGCCAAAACGGCATGATGCACGCTTTTATTGCCGGAGCCGAAAAAACGCGGCCGGGCATCACCGGTTTGGGCATCGTGACCGGCGACTATAACAATGCTGCGAAAGGTCGCGAGGCCGCCAGCACCATGATAGGCAACGGGGCCGATGTTATCTGGCACACCGCAGATGTTACCGGTCTGGGCGCGATTCAGGGCGCAGCAGCGGCAAAAGTCAAAGCTATCGGCTGCTACGCCGACCAGAAAAGCATTGCGCCAGAATTTATCGCCACCAGTTTCGAGACCAATCTGCCGTGGGTCATTGAGCAGGTTGCGCACAGCGTACAGGATAAAAAATTCCTCGGTGGCCAAGAGTTTCACCCGCCGGTTTCTAAAGGCTGGTTACCGATTTACGGCGACACAGCCTACAACAGCAAGCTGATTACTGCCGATCAGTGGGCCAAATTTCAGGATATCTGGACCCAACTCTCGGAAGGCAAAATCGACGTACAGTCCCTGGTTAAAGCCTGAGTTAATGCGAGATGAGGAATTGTGTCGATGATTGAGCTGAAAGGCATCACCAAAAGATTCGGTAAAATCACCGCCAATCACCACGTCAACATGTCGATCGGCGAGGGTGAAATTGTCGCGTTATTGGGTGAAAACGGCGCGGGTAAAAGTACCCTGATGCAGATCCTTTACGGCATGTATCAGGCTGATGAAGGGGAAATTTGGGTCGGCGGGCAAAAAGTCAGTATTCGCGATCCGGGGGATGCCATTGCTCTGGGTATCGGCATGGTTCATCAGGAATTTATGCTGGTACAGCCGATGACAGTGGTTGAAAACGTGATCCTCGGCCTGAAAGAAAATCGCAGCGGCTATCTTGACTTGCACGCCGCCGCAAAACGTTTACAGCAGATTTCTGACCGCCACGGACTGGCGGTTGATCCTTGGGCGAGAGTCGAACACCTGCCCATTGGCGTGCAGCAACGGGTCGAAATCCTCAAGCTGCTTTATCGCAACGCCAAAGTCCTAATCCTCGATGAACCCACGGCGGTGCTGACGCCGCGCGAAAAAGACGGTCTGTTCGCCACGTTGACTTCTCTGAAGCAAGAAGGGCGTTCAATCGTTATTGTGACCCATAAACTCTATGAAATCATGGCAGTGGCTGACAGCGTCTCGGTAATGCGCAGCGGCAGAATGGTCGAGAGCGTGGCGGTAGAAGACACCTCTGAAACTGATTTGGCGCGTCGCATGGTGGGGCGCGACGTGTTGCTGCGAGTCGAAAAACCAGTACAGCAGCCCGGCGACGAGGTGTTGAATATTGACAACATCGCCATGCGCGACGAAGCCGGAAACCAGAAAATCTGGCGCGTAGCGCTGAAGGTTCGCGCAGGAGAAATTTTAGGTATTGCGGGCGTCGACGGCAACGGTCAGTCCGAGCTGGCGGAGGCATTACTTAATCTGCGGCCAATCGAAGCGGGCAGAATTCTTTTGGGCGGTAAAGATATTTCCGGGCTGTCTCCGGCACAGCGACGCGCTGCGGGCATGGGCTTTATTCCTGCCGACCGGCGCGGGGTTGGGTCAGTGACCGGCATGTCAATCGCCGATAACGCGATTCTCGGCGCTCAGCATCAGCACACCGTTGCCCGTGGATGGTTCCTCAGTCCGAAAGCGATAGCCGACAAAGCCAGGGCGATCGTCAAACACTTCAACGTGATTGCCCACGACGTAGAGTTTGAAGCAGGAAAACTTTCCGGCGGTAATTTGCAGAAACTCATTCTTGGACGTGAAGTCATGCGCAAGCCGCGCGTATTGGTGGTGGAGCAGCCAACGCGCGGGCTGGACGTCGGTGCAGTCGAGGCGGTGTGGCAGGGGCTGCTCGAAGCACGTCAACAGGGTTGCGCCATTGTGATGATTTCTGCGGAGCTGGAAGAAATAATGAATTTATCCGACAACATTGCGGTGATGTACGCGGGGCAAATCGCCGGGGTGTTGAGTGCGGCTGAAGCCACGCTGGAGCAAATCGGCGACCTGATGGCCGGTGGCAAACTGGAGCGGGAGGCGTAATGAAATCTTTGCTCGAGAAACGTGCTGTCCCGGCCGACTCTTCGCTGGCCTCTGGCGGCATCACCGTGTTAGCGCTGCTGCTGGCGTTTATCATTGCCGGTGTGCTGTTTATTCCCTTCGGCGCCAACCCTTTTACTGCCTTTATCGAGCTGTTCAGCGAGGCGTTTGGATCGCTACGCGGTTTTGGCCAGACACTGGTGCAGGCCATACCATTAATCCTGATTGCTCAGGCAACCATCGTTATCTGGCGATCGGGCATGGGCTATATCGGTTTCGAAGGGTGCTTCACCATCGGTGCCGCTGCAGCTTCCTGGGTCGCGCTGGGCGGAACGCCGCAGGGAATGTGGATCATGTTGCCGCTCTGGGCTTTCTGGCCAATCGTGCTGGTAGTTGCTTTTATGGCCGGGGCGTTATGGGCCGGAATCGTCGGCATTATGCGCGTGCGCTTTGGCGGTAACGATGTGCTGATTTCACTGATGGCCAACTATGTGGCGGCGTTTCTGGTGCAGTATCTGGTCTCCGGTCCAATGCGCGCAGTTGGCGATTTACCGCAAACGCCGCTGCTGCCGATGCAAAGCTGGCTGCCGTTTATCATGCACGGTTCGCGGGCGCACATGGGGTTGCTCATCGCTCTGATTTGCTCGCTGCTGGTCTGGGTGCTTATCCGTAAAACGCCAATCGGTTATGAAATGATTGTCAGCGGAATGAATGCCAAAGCGGCGCGCTATGGCGGAATCAATGTTATTCGTCGCCAGATGCTGGCCGTGTTTTTGGGCGGCGGTATGGCAGCGCTGGCCGGACTTTGCATGGTTCTCGGTGTGCAGCATCGGTTGATGGACGGTTTATCGGGCGGTGTGGGGTTTGTCGGCGTCATTGTTGCGCTGCTGGCGCGGCTCAATCCGCTGGTGGTGATCCCTACAGCTATTCTCTATGGCGGTTTACAGGTTGGCGGCAGTGCAATGCAGCGCGAAAGTGGTTTGCCGACCTCGGTGATCTTTATTCTTGAAAGCCTGGTGGTGCTGCTGATTTTAGCCGGCGATATCCTGCGCTATTACCGCCTGCGTTGGCCGGGGCGGGGGCGTCCATCCGTGGCTGAAGCTGCTTCGGAGACTCAATCATGAACCTGTGGTCACATCTTGATGCCGCATTTTTCATTACCTGGCTGGCGGCCGCGGTTCGTCTTGCCGGACCCGTGCTGCTGGCGTCGCTGGGCGAGATTTATGCCGAGCGTTCCGGCGTGCTCAATATTGGCCTTGAAGGCACGCTGCTGATGGGCGCGCTGTCGAGTTATCTGGTATCGATTTACTCCGGTTCAGCCGTGTTGGGCTTTTTTGCCGGTGGTGTGGGCGGACTGGTGGTCAGCCTGCTGCTGTCCTTCTTCTACTTGCGGGCATTGGCCAGCCAGGTCGTGGTCGGTATGGTGTTTAACATCCTCGCAGGCGGGCTGGCGACCTACATCTACAGCCTGGTGATTGGCGATAAAATGTCGCCGACGGTAGATATGTTTAACGCGTTGCCTGTGCCTTTGCTGCAAAAAATTCCCTATATCGGACCCATTTTCTTTAACCAGCCGTGGCCGCTGTACCTCACGCTCGGGCTGGTGGTACTTGCCCAATGGGTGCTGTTTCATACCCGTTTCGGACTTTCGCTGCGCGCTGTGGGCGAAAACCCTAAAGCTGCGCACGCCGCCGGGCTTAACGTACAAAGGATCCGCACCTACGGGGTGATGCTTTCCTGTCTGGGCGGCGGTCTGGCAGGCGGATATCTGGTCACTGCGCAAATCGGGCTGTTTCGCGACAACATTGTCAGCGGGCAAGGATTTATCGCACTGGCGATCGTGATTTTTGGTCGCTGGAGTCCGCTAAAAGCGCTGTTTGCCGCCTTTATTTTTGGTGCTGCCGACGCATTACAGCTGTCGTTGCAGTTGTTTAATAACATCCTCCCGGCGCAGGTACTGCTTGCGCTGCCGTATCTGTTAACCATTCTGGCGATGTCTGGAGTGATAGGAAAAACGGTACAGCCGGGCGCTTTGACGCAGCCATACCGCAAGGATTAGCAGTGGACCTCCCACTGTCTGGAAATTTTGGAGATAGCTATGACCACGATTTTTCGCGCTACCGACGCTCTGTCCGCTCCGGCTTTTCGTATCAGCCCAACGGACACCAACTATTTCGCCATCCTGTTCGACAAAGAGCAGGACCAGATCGACCACATCTTTGTGATCGAGATTTTCAAGGTTGGCGGAGCGACGCCGCCGAATGAGCACGCTCACGCACACGAATTTTTCTACGTGCTGGAAGGTCAGGGCGTGGCTGTCTGTGGTGGCAAAGAGTTGCCGTTAAGCAAAGGCAAAGCTCTGCTCCTGAATCCCGGCAACGAACACGTGATCCGCAATACCGGCAGCAGCAAACTGTATACCCTGACGGTGATGACGCCGAATGAAGGCTTTGCCGAGCTTATCCGCAGCGGAGAGCCGGTGGAGCTGGATGAAGAGGACTTGCGCGTTCTGAGTGGGGTGAATGGGAGTCCGGCGGTATGAGTCAACGATCCGAGAGTCTGATAGCACTCGGCTCCAGCCCGCGCAATGCCTGGCATGTATCGGCTCAAGAAGTCGATTTGGTGCGTGACTGTGTGCCACCGCAACTCGCCACGTTGCACGACGGTGAGCGGCGTATTCAGCTCGACTTGAATCGCACGGCATTGATTGTCATCGATATGCAAAATGACTTTTGCCATCCCGAAGGCTGGCTGGGCCATATTGGCGTTGATGTCACTCCGGCCCGAGCGCCGATTGCGCCGTTGCAGCGGCTGTTGCCCGAAGCGCGTCAGGCCGAGATGCCAATAGTGTGGCTTAACTGGGGCAATCGGCCAGACCGGCTCAATCTGAGTCCAGCGGTGCTGCACGTTTATAAACCCAACGGTACAGGTGTAGGTTTGGGCGATCCGCTGCCGATATCTGGCGAACCGGTGCTGGAATCCGGTAGTTGGGCAGCAGCAGTGGTGGATGAGTTGGCCCCGTTGCCGGGCGATATTCGAGTCAATAAATACCGGATGTCGGGATTTCAGGATACTGAGCTGGACAGCATTCTGCGCAATCTGAATGTCACAACGTTGCTGTTTGCCGGAGTCAATGCCGATCAGTGCGTGCTTTGCACCTTGCAGGACGCCAATTTTCACGGCTACGACTGTTTGCTGTTGCAAGACTGCTGCGCCACCACGTCGCCAAAGTATTGTATGGACGCCACGCTGTATAACGTTCGCCAATGCTTTGGCTTTGTTTCCGATTCAGAGCAATTGATTAGCCAACTGCTCTGAAATTGTTCGACAGAGGAAAGTATTGATGGGATACATTTTGGCAGACGGCTGGGTGGTCACCATGAACCCTCGGCGCGAGGTGCTGGAAGAAGCCAGCATTTTAATCGAGGGAGACATGATTGCCGCTGTTGGCACGCGCCAGCAGCTGGTGGCCAGTAACCCGGAATGCGAAGTGATCGACTGTCACGAATCAATCATTATTCCCGGCATGGTCAACACCCATACTCATCTGTTCCAGACGCTGTTAAAAGGGCTGGGCGATGACATGGTGCTGAAAAAATGGTTTACCTGCATGACCGGGCCGAGCGCGGTTGAGTTGACTGAAGAAGATGTTTCGGCGGCGGCAATGCACGGCTGTGTGGAATCGCTGCGCTCCGGCGTGACTTCGCTGGTGGATTTTATGTATGCCCATCCGCGGCCGGGATTAACGGCCAAAGTGCTGGAAGCTTTTCATGCCACCGGCATTCGCGGTCACGTGTGTCGCGGATTTCTTACCACCGGCGAGGAGCATGGCATTCCCTCCCGACTGATTGAAACGCCGGAACAGGCGTTGGATGACGCCAAGAGACTGATTTATCAGTACAACCGCCCGGACAGCCGGGTCAAAGTAGGGATTGCGCCGAGCATGATCTGGGCGCTGGACGAAAAAGTATTACGCGGCACCCGCGAGCTGGCCAACGAAACCGGCGCGCTGATCACCATCCACGTTGCGGAAACCGATTTTGAGATTTCGCAATCGCAGCTGCGTTTTCAGAGCACCGATACCGAGTTCCTCAGCGAAATAGGCTTTCTTGGCTCTGACGTGCTCGCCGTTCACTGTGTGCAATGCAGCCGCCGTGATATCCGCGCGCTGAAACATTATGACGTTCGCGTGTCGCACAACCCGTGCAGCAATATGTATCTGGCCTCAGGTGTAGCGCCGATCCCTGAGATGCTGGCGGCGGGTATCACCGTGGGATTAGGGTCCGACGGGCCAGCCAGCAGCAATAATCACAGCCTGTTTCAGGCGATGAAAATGGCTGCTCTGGTGCAGAAAGGCGTGCATCGTGATCCGACGATTATGACTGCTGAAAAAGTGCTGGAGATGGCAACTATCGATGGCGCACGAGCTATTGGCCTCGACCATCTGATTGGTTCGATTGAGGTGGGGAAAAAGGCCGATATTGTGGTGGTTGGCACTGATCATCCGGCAATGACTCCGGTACATCATCCGGTTTCTTCATTGGTCTATTCGGCATTGGGTCATGAGGTGACAGACGTGTTTGTCGATGGCGAACCGCTGTTGCGCGAAGGCAAGTTTACCCGAGTCAATGAGCGCGAAGTATTGCTGCGCTCAAAACTGGCGGCCAACAGCCTTGCCGAACGTGCAGGAAGCGATCGCTTTAAACGCCGGCCTTGGCGGGCCAGCACGTTTTAAATCCTCAGGGGTCCTGCGATTTCCCCTCACGCGAACTGTCAGCAGCGGCGGAGTTGTTTGAGCCACCGCTCAATAAAACAGGGGATAAGCTTAGTAATCTGGCCTTTCAATTTCTTCTTCACCGGCGCGGAATTGGCCACGCGGCATGATGTTCAGCGTTTCGTGCAGTTCGGACCAGACCAATACCACGTCGCCACTTTTCAACTGGCGGCGCACGTCCTCAACTTTTTGCTCGAGCGTTCGTTCCTGCTCGCCGTAATCGGTGCCTTCACGCAGCACAAAACCTTCAATCACGCTGTCCAGCGTTTCTGGCGGTAACTCTTTCCAGGGAATAATCATTGTGTTTCTTTTCTCAATCTAAGGTTTGGGCGACAGCCGGGCAGCAATCCAGTCGGGAATACGCTGTTCAAGCCACATCACCGGGTTTAACCAATTGCCCGTCACGAAGCCAACGTGTCCGCCGTGTTCGGTGAGCTGGTATTCTACCTCAGGCGGCAGATCTTGCGCGTTGGGGATCACCGCATCGGTCATAAACGGGTCGTCTTTGGCATGAATAATCAACAGCGGGATCTTGACCCTCGGCAGCAGCGGCATACCGCTACAGCGTCGGTAATAGTCTATCGCGTTTTGGAAACCGTGAGCTTTCGAGGTGATCGCGTCGTCGAATTCGCGAATACGGCGCATTGATTTCAATTGCTCCAACGTCACCGGCAGCGTGCCGGGATATTTTATCAGCTTGCGGCGGGCGTTGGCCTTGAGCTGATCGAGCAAGTAGCGCTGATAGATTCGTGAACTTCCCTGCTCCAGTCGGTAAGCACAGGGTTCAAGCATCAACGGCGCCGAGACAATCACCGCGGCCTGAAGCCGACAGTTTTCGCCCTCTTGCCCGAGATAGCAGGCCAGCATATTGCCGCCCAGCGAAAAACCTACTGCCGAAGTTGGCGCATCGCCGTAGGTTTCACTCAACCAGCTGAGAAAGTAACGCGCGTCTTCCGTTTCACCGGAGTGATAGATGCGCTGCAATCGATTTGGCTCGCCGCTGCAGCCGCGAAAATGCATCACCACGCCGAGTCCGCCTTTGTTCTTCCAGGCCTCTAACAGACCGTGGGCGTAAGGGCTGGTAAAGCTGCCTTCGAGGCCGTGAAACAGTACCATGCGCGGTTTGTGTTTGGCTGCTTCCGGGTCTTCACTCCAGGCCAGGTCGATAAAATCACCGTCGGGTAAATCCAGCCTTTGCCAAACCGGCTTAAGCTTTACGTGCCGTCGGACCAGTCGTGGTAACAGGGTTTGCAGATGCGGATTGCTAGCACCGCGCAGGGGATGAAAATTTTCAGCCATTTTGCGATAAAAAATCTCATGAAGGATGCTTGTACTACCAATACCACACTGATAGCTTCTCAGCTAATTACACAATAGTTTAGGGCCAGGAGCACCTGTTTAAATGGAACTTAGTTTATTTCTTTCGATGCTGGGATTTTTGTGGGTCGCTGCGATTACGCCCGGCCCGAATAATATGTTGTTAACTACTTCAGGGGCGAATTTCGGTTTTATGCGCTCGCTGTGGCTGATGCTGGGGATCATGCTTGGCATGCAGAGTATCGTGCTGCTGGTGGCGTTTGGCGTAGGCGGGTTGATCCTGCTGTATCCCGCGCTGCACACTATTCTCAAGGTGCTGGGGAGTTTGTATCTGCTGTGGCTGGCGTGGAAGATTGCCACTTCGGCCTATGAAACGCTGGAAACCGATGCGAAGCAGGTCAGGCCTATTCGCCTCTATCAGGGTTGGCTGTTGCAGTTTCTGAATCCGAAAGCCTGGCTGATGGGGCTGGGCGCGGTGGCCAGTTTTAGCCTTGCCGGTGCGCAGTATAATCACTCGGTTGCAGCAATAAGCCTGGGCGTGTTTATCGTCAATCTGGTCTCAGGAGTCATCTGGCTTGGCTTTGGCACCGTGATTGGCCGACTGTTAAGCAGCCGTCGCGCCTGGTACACCTTTAATATTGCCATGGGATTGCTGACCGCCGCCTGCGTGCTGCTGATCTGGAGATAACAAAGTTCGGCAGATAAGCTCCGGCTTATCACTGGGTAAAAAAGACGGCCATCCTGCGAGGTGGCCGTTTTGTTTTTAAGGCCTATCAACCTCTCAATAATGCTCATATATTCCTTTTAGTTATTAAAGGTAATTTTTAATTACTTTAAATAACATCTCGCCTCGGCTAAAAATTCCTTCAAGCCAAAAAAACAGCGATTCACCTCAAATAACCCTTCACCCTCTTTGGAGCATTCACCGATGGCAAAACGTTTCTTATTACGCAGCGCGGCCCTGCTGCTTTCAATGTCTGTCCTCAGCGCCTATGCGGTGGATGTTACCGTGGCTTACCAGACGTCGGCTGAACCGGCGAAAATCGCGCAGGCAGAAAATACCTTTGCCAAAGAATCCGGTGCGAAAGTTGATTGGCGAAAATTTGATAGCGGCTCCAGCGTGTTGCGCGCATTGGCCTCCGGTGACGTTCAAATCGGCAATATCGGTTCCAGTCCGCTGGCTGTAGCAGCGAGCCAGAAATTACCTATCGAAGCCTTTTTACTGGCCTCCGAGTTGGGCAGTTCTGAAGCATTTGTGGTGAAAAATAGCATCAAAACGCCTCAGGATCTGATCGGTAAGCGCATTGCGGTACCGTTTATTTCTACGACCCACTACAGCCTGCTGGCGGCTCTCAAGCACTGGAATATCGATCCGAAGAAAGTGACCATCGTGAACCTGCAACCGCCGGCCATTGCTGCCGCCTGGGCGCGCGGCGATATCGACGGTGCCTACGTTTGGGCGCCAGCGGTGAACGAGCTGGAGAAAACCGGCAAGGTGCTGACCGATTCCTCACAGGTTGGCAAATGGGGTTCACCAACGCTTGACGTCTGGGTGGTGCGTAAAGACTTCGCGCAGGCACATCCGGAAGTGGTTACCGCTTTTGCACGCGCCGCGCTGGCCGCGCAGAAATCTTATCTGCAAAACCCGGATCAATGGCTGAAGGATACGTCGAACCTGAATACGCTGTCCCGTTTAAGCGGCGTGCCGGATAACCAAATCGCCGTGCTGGTCAAAGGTAATCGTTACCTGCCAGTGAACGAGCAGGTCACTCAGCTGGGGCAACCCGTTGATAAAGCAATTAAAGACACGGCCAGCTTCCTGAAAGAGCAGGGCAAGGTGGATCAGGTAGATGCTGACTACAGCAGCTATGTGACCAACAAGTTTGTCAAAGCCGTAGAAGCTAGCCCGCAATCTTAAGGAGAACGCCATGTTACAGGTCTCTCAACTGTCTGCCGAATATCAGGGTAATCCGGTATTGCACGACATCTCGTTGCAGATTGACGCCGGACAACTGGTGGTGGTGCTGGGTCCTTCCGGATGCGGTAAAACCACTCTGCTTAACTTGATTGCCGGATTTACAACGCCGAGCGGTGGCTCTATCAGCCTTGATGGTTCGCTGGTCGAAGGTCCGGGGGCCGAACGCGGGGTAGTGTTTCAGAATGAGGGCCTGCTGCCGTGGCGTGATGTGCTCGGCAACGTTGAATTTGGTTTACAGCTGGCAGGCATTGAGAAACGTCAGCGTCGACAAACGGCGGAGCGCATGCTCGCCAAGGTGGGGCTGTCGGGTTATGAAAATCATAAACTATGGCAGCTCTCTGGAGGGATGCGCCAGCGTGTTGGGATTGCCCGCGCTCTGGCGGCGGATCCTCGCCTGCTGTTGCTCGACGAACCTTTTGGCGCGCTGGATGCTTTTACCCGCGAACAAATGCAAGAGCTGCTGCTGACTATCTGGCGCGATACCGGCAAGCAGATTTTCCTGATCACTCATGACATCGAGGAGGCTATTTTTCTCGCCAGCGAACTGTTGCTGCTTTCTCCAGGACCGGGACGAGTGCTGGAACGCATCCCTCTGGAATTCGGCAAACGCTACGCTGACGGCGAATCTTGCCGCAGCATAAAGTCCGATCCTGAATTTATCCGCCAGCGTGAGTATGTGCTGGGTCAGGTATTTGAACATCGTGGAGGTCTGCTGTGAGTGCAGAACCGGTAGTAAAAACTCTGACACGCGAGAAATCTGCTGCAAAAGGCTGGAGCCTCCCGCGCAACGTCCGTCTGAGTATCGGTACGCTGGTGACTTTGCTGGTCATCTGGTGGGCGGTAACGGCGTTGAAGCTGATTCCGCCGCTGTTTCTTCCTGCGCCGCAGCAGGTGTTGCATCAGTTAATCACAATCGCCAGCCCGCAGGGGTTTATGGATGCCACGCTGTGGCAGCATCTTGCAGCCAGCCTGACGCGCATCATCATTGCACTGTTCGCCGCCGTGGTGATCGGTGTGCCGGTCGGCATTGCGATGGGGCTGAATGAAACGCTGCGCGGCATTCTGGACCCGCTGATCGAGCTTTATCGCCCAGTGCCGCCGCTGGCCTATTTGCCGTTGATGGTGATCTGGTTCGGCATTGGCGAAACGTCGAAAATTCTGCTGATTTACCTGGCGATTTTCGCTCCGGTGGCGATGTCCGCATTAGCCGGTGTGCGCAGTGCCTCTAAAGTCCGCATTCGCGCGGCACAGGCGCTGGGAGCCAGCCGTGGGCAGGTATTGCGCTTCGTGATTTTACCTGGCGCGCTGCCGGAAATTTTAACCGGTGTGCGCATAGGCTTGGGCGTGGGCTGGTCAACGCTGGTTGCCGCCGAGCTTATCGCCGCTACACGTGGTTTAGGATTTATGGTTCAGTCAGCCGGTGAGTTTCTGGCAACTGATGTGGTCATCGCCGGGATCAGCGTCATCGCGCTGATTGCCTGTGCGCTCGAATTGGGCCTGCGCTATTTGCAGCGCAAACTCACCCCCTGGCACGGAGAGCAACAATGAACGAACGTCTGAAAATTACCCCGCTTGGCCCGCACATTGGCGCGCTGGTGGAGGATGTATCGCTTAACCGTCCGCTATCCGACGCACAGTTTGAGCAGCTTTATCATGCATTGCTGAAACACCAGGTGCTGTTTGCCCGTAATCAGCCGATTACTCCGGTTGAACAGCGCGCGCTGGCGGCACGCTTTGGCGATCTGCACATTCACCCGGTCTATCCACAGACGCCGGAAGCACAAGAAATTATTATTTTCGATACCAACGACAATAATCCGCCGGACAACGACAACTGGCACACCGACGTGACCTTTATCGAAACGCCGCCGTT
This sequence comes from Rouxiella sp. WC2420, assembly GCF_041200025.1. Classification (NCBI taxonomy): domain Bacteria; kingdom Pseudomonadati; phylum Pseudomonadota; class Gammaproteobacteria; order Enterobacterales; family Yersiniaceae; genus Rouxiella; species Rouxiella sp. WC2420. The sequence goes on from NZ_CP165628.1 coordinate 362,572, forward strand.
GGGCGCGATTCTGGCGGCAAAACAGCTGCCTTCTACCGGTGGCGATACCCTGTGGGCCAGCGGTATTGCGGCCTATGAGGCGCTGTCCGAACCTTTCCGCAAGCTGTTGGCCGGTTTGCAGGCCGAGCATGATTTCACCAAATCGTTCCAGGAATGGAAATATCGGAAAACGCCGCAAGAGCATGAGCAGTGGCTAACGGCCAAGGAAAAGAACCCACCGTTGCTGCATCCGGTAATCCGCACTCATCCGGTATCGGGCAAGCAGGCGCTGTTTGTGAATGAAGGATTTACGACGCGGATTGTTGGACTGGAAGAGAAAGAAAGCGCGGCCATTCTTGATTTCCTGTTCCGACATATCACCAGGCCGGAGTTCCAGGTGCGCTGGCGCTGGCAGGAAAATGATATCGCTATCTGGGATAACCGCGTTACTCAGCATTATGCCAATGCGGACTATTTGCCGCAGCGCCGCATTATGCACCGCGCCACCATTCTCGGGGACAAGCCTTATTTCCGGGCTTGATGGCTGTCAGAGGACTGAAAACAGGCCGCCGATGCTAAGGCGGCCTTTTTACTGCCTACGGGGATCGGATAGAGCCGGGGCCGGTAGCGTGATACCGGACCCGCGCTTGATCAGGCGTTAAATTCCTGCGCCAATTGCTCAAGCTGTTCCTGAGCGTCGAGCCAGTTCATTTCAACCTCTTCCAGCTCGCCCTTAACCTTAATCTGCTGTTGCAGGCAGGCGGTCAAATCGGCCTTGCGGCTGCTGTCGTAAATAGCGGAATCTGCGAGCTTCTCTTCTACACTGGCTAATTCGCTGCTGAGCTTTTCCATCTGCTTTTCCCAGGTCGCGATTTGCTTGCGCAGCGGCTGAGTCTGGTTACGGAAATCGGCTTCACGACGTTTCTGATCTTTACGCGACTGGGCGCTGTTAACGCCCGCATCTTTCTCGGGCGCGTCCTGCTGACTTTCCTGACGTTGAATATCTACCAGCCATTGCTGGTAATCGTCGAGGTCGCCGTCAAACTGTTCCACCTTGCCGCCGTGAACCAGATACAGATCGTCGGTAGTCGAGCGCAGTAAGTGGCGGTCATGCGAAACCACTACCATGGCGCCTTCGAAGTCGATCAGCGCCTCGGTCAACGCCTGCCGCATGTCGAGATCCAGATGGTTGGTCGGTTCATCGAGCAGCAGCAGGTTAGGGCGCTGCCAAACGATTAACGCCAGCACCAGACGGGCTTTTTCGCCGCCGGAGAAACGCTCGGTTTTTTCAGTAACCTTATCGCCCTGGAAGCCGAAGCCGCCGAGATAATCGCGTAGCTGCTGTTCGGTTTGCCTGTCGGCCAGACGCACCAGATGCTGCAACGGTGAATCTTCAGCACGCAAAAATTCGAGCTGATGCTGGGCAAAGTATCCAAGCTTAACGCCCTTTGACAGCCCGACGTCACCTTTCAACGGTGGCATGGTGCCGGCCAGCAGTTTAATCAGTGTCGATTTACCTGCGCCGTTGCGACCTAGCAGCCCGATGCGCGAGCCGGGAACCAGGTTCAGCTTGATCGAGTCGAGGATCACATTATCGTCGTAACCTGCGCTGACTTTTTCCATGCGCAGCAGTGGGTCGGGCAGACTTTCCGGCGAGCGGAAACTAAACTGGAAAGGATTGTCGACGTGAGCCGGGGCAATCAGCTCCATGCGTTCCAGCATTTTGATACGGCTCTGCGCCTGCTTGGCCTTGGTGGCCTGTGCGCGGAAACGGTCGATGTAGCTTTGCAGGTGCGAAACTTTCTCCTGCTGGTGTTCAAACAGTGACTGCTGCTGTGCCAGTTTAGTGGCGCGCTGGCGTTCAAACGATGAATAGTTACCGGTGTATTCATTCAGCGTCTGCTGTTCGATATGCATGATCTTGTCGACAATCGGATCAAGGAAATCACGGTCGTGGGAAATCAGCACCAGTGTACCGTCATAGTTCTTCAGCCATTTCTCCAACCAGATCACCGCGTCCAAATCCAAGTGGTTGGTGGGTTCATCGAGCAGCAGCAAATCAGAGCGCAGGATCAAGGCCTGTGCCAGATTAAGGCGCATGCGCCAGCCGCCGGAGAAAGATTTTACCGGCTGTTGCAGCTGACTTTGGGTAAATCCTAAACCGCTGAGCAGGCTGGCGGCGCGGGCAGGAATGGTCCAGGCCTGAATAGCATCGAGTTTGCCGTGCAAGGTAGCGATGGCATGGCCGTCGTCGCGTTCATTGGCGTCGTGCAATTCAGATTCAAGCTGCCGAAATTCGCGGTCACCGTCGATAACATACTCAATAGCGGGCACGTCAAGGGCAGGAGTTTCCTGATTAACCCAGGCCAGCGCCCAGTTTGATGGAAACGTCAGGTTGCCCGCATCGGCGCTCATTTCGTTTTTCAACAGGGAAATCAGTGTCGATTTGCCGCAGCCGTTCTTACCTACCAATCCGACTTTCTGGCCCGGATTAATAGTGGCAGATGCATTGTCAAGCAGGACATTGGTGCCACGCCTGATTTGTAACGATGAGAAAACTATCATAAAGCGCCGTGTAGTTGAGAGTATGTTAAATTGATTGTCATTATTCTAAGTTAAACAAGACGTGTGAAACGTCCCATTTGGTATTTGCGGAGCATGGTAGCTGAAAAATTGCACCCTGACGACGCTTTGGAGGTATTGATGTCGCAGCCACCCAAGGTTTTGCTGCTTTACGCTCACCCGGAATCACCCGATTCGGTCGCCAATCGCATCTTGCTTGACCGGGCGCGACAGCTTGAACACGTGACTGTCCACGATCTTTATGCCAACTATCCTGATTTTTTTATCGACGTTCCCCGCGAGCAGCAGCTATTACGCGAGCATAAGATCATCGTTTTTCAGCATCCTTTATACACCTATAGCTGCCCGGCGCTGCTGAAAGAGTGGATGGATCGCGTGCTGGCGCGCGGATTTGCCAGCGGTGCCGGCGGCACGGCGTTAAACGGAAAATATTGGCGTTCGGTGATAACTACCGGCGAACCGGAAGGGGCCTTTCGTCCAGGCGGCTATAATCGCTACAAAATGAGTGAAATTCTGCGACCCTTTGAGCTCACCGCCGGTATGTGTCACATGCACTGGCTCACGCCGATTGTGATCTACTGGGCGCGTCGCCAGCAGCCTGAGGTTTTAGCAAGCCACGCCCAAGCCTATGGTGAATGGCTTCAATCTCCCATGCCACACGGAGGGATTTAATCATCGACAGTTCGAATTTACCCACAGCTATCCTGCTGTTTCTATTTGCCGCCGTGGTGGCGGTACCCATTGCTCAACGCCTCGGGATTGGCGCGGTATTGGGCTATTTGCTGGCCGGGATTGCCATTGGCCCGTGGGGACTAGGTTTTATCAACGACGTCGACGAGATCCTGCATTTCTCCGAACTTGGCGTCGTATTTCTGATGTTTATCATTGGGCTGGAGCTAAACCCCGGCAAACTGTGGCAGCTGCGGCGGCAGATATTCGGCGTCGGTGCGGGTCAGGTGATCCTCACCGCGATGGTGCTGGGTGGATTGCTCTATATGACGCATTTTGCCTGGCAGGCGGCGGTGATTGGCGGTATTGGTTTGGCGATGTCTTCCACCGCAATGGCGTTGCAGCTGATGCAGGACAAAGGCATGACCCGCAACGAAGGCGGGCAGCTAGGTTTTGCTGTGCTACTGTTTCAGGATATCGCGGTGATCCCGGCTTTGGCGCTGATCCCCGTGCTGGCTGGCGCTTCTTCGGGCGGTAATAACTGGCCTTTGATTGGTATGAAAGTGCTGGCGTTTGTCGGCATGCTGGTCGGCGGAAGATATCTGTTACGGCCCATTTTCCGCCTGATTGTTGCCTCGGGAGTCAGGGAAGTATTTACCGCGGCGGCGCTCTTGGTGGTGCTGGGCGCAGCGCTGTTTATGCAAGAGCTGGGCTTTTCGATGGCGCTGGGCACTTTTATCGCCGGGATATTGCTGGCAGAAAGTGAATATCAGCACGAACTGGAAATCGCTATCGAGCCGTTTAAGGGATTATTACTCGGTCTGTTCTTTATATCTGTTGGCATGGCATTGAATCTGGGTGTGCTTTATACCCACATTTTGATGGTGTTGATAAGCGTGATTGTGTTGGTGGTAGTCAAGGGCGGCGTGCTTTATTTGCTTGCGCGACTCTTTGATCTGCGAACTTCGGTGCGGTTGCAGTTTGCCGCGGTACTCAGTCAGGGCGGAGAATTTGCTTTCGTGCTGTTCTCGGCAGCCGGTGCGGTCAAGGTGATTTCGTCGGGCCAATTGGCAGAGCTTTTGGTGGTGGTCACACTTTCGATGATGACCACACCGCTGTTGCTGAAATACGTCGACAGCATTCTGGTGCGCCGCTATAACGCTCAGGAAGAAAGTGACGAGAAACATTTCGTCGAAGATAACGAGCCGCAGGTGATTGTGGTCGGCTTTGGTCGTTTTGGGCAGGTCGTCGGGCGTTTACTGATGGCCAACAAGATGCGTATTACTGTGCTTGAACGCGATATCAGCGCCGTTGGGCTGATGCGCAGCTATGGTTATCAGGTGTATTACGGCGATGCAACGCGGCTGGAACTGCTGCGCGCTGCCGGGGCAGAAAAGGCCAAATCCATCGTAATCACCTGTAATGAGCCGGAAGACACGATGGAAATTGTGCGGCTTTGTCAGGAAAACTTTCCGCACCTGAATATCCTGGCGCGCGCGCGCGGCCGCGTCGAGGCGCATGAACTGTTGCAGGCTGGTGTCGAGAACTTTACCCGCGAAACCTTCTCCAGCGCGCTGGAGCTGGGTAAAAAAGCACTGATTACGCTTGGTATGCATCCGCACAGCGCCTATCGCGCCCAGCAGCACTTTCGCCGTCTGGATATGCGCATGCTGCGTGAACTGGTACCACAAGTGCAAGGTGATGTGGCGCAAATATCGCGTGTTAAAGAGGCTCGACGCGAGCTGGAGGATATCTTCCAAAGCGAAATGCATAACGAACGTCGCCAGCTCGATGGTTGGGACGACGAGGAATAGCGTCTCACGGCGCGGGGTAACAGAAGTTTCCGAATATTTTTTTGTAAAGGATTTCATACGGCGAAGCAGGTAATAGCGGCTCGCGGCTGAAATCAATGAGAGGCTGAGAATGGCTACAACTCGTAAACGTTTTATCGCCGGTGCCGTATGCCCTGAGTGTAAGGCACTGGATACACTGATGTTATGGCAAGAAGACCAGGTTGAGGTCGTGGAGTGCGCCAAGTGCGGGCATCACAAGCGCCAGACCGATGAACAGGTCACCAAGCATGTTCGTCCTGAAGAGCAGGTGATCGGTATCTTTCATCCAGAGTAGCGTTATGCTGTGCCTTTTTTTATGCTTAGGGGTACAGACGCGCGGTTTTCCGCTACAATCTTCGCCAAAATACGGTATTTGACGAAATTACAGTTTTCAAACGGTAGGAGTTATCATGAAAGTATCTAAAGACGTGGTTGTCAGCGTTGCGTATCAGGTTCGTACTGAAGATGGTGTGCTGGTTGACGAGTCGCCGGTAAGTGCACCACTGGACTACCTGCACGGTCACGGTTCGCTGATTTCCGGTCTGGAAAGCGCGCTGGAAGGCCATGCGGTGGGCGATCGTTTTGACGTGCATGTAGGCGCTAACGAAGCTTATGGTAACTACGACGAGAACCTGGTACAGCGCGTTCCTAAAGACGTGTTCATGGGTGTTGACGAGCTGGAAGTGGGTATGCGTTTTCTGGCTGACACCGATCAGGGTCCAGTTCCTGTAGAAATTACTGAAGTTGACGGCGACCACGTTGTGGTTGACGGTAACCACATGCTGGCTGGTCAGAACCTGAACTTCAACGTTGAAGTTGTGGCGATCCGCGAAGCAACAGAAGAAGAACTGGCTCACGGCCACGTTCACGGTGAGCACGGTCACGACCATGACCACGATCACGGCCATGACCACGGTCAAGGTGGTTGCGGTACCGGCGGTTGCGGTTGCAGCCACTAATTGGAACTGTTTCTCTAAGTAGTTTCCGATATAAAGAAAATGAGAAAGGCGGCAATGGCCGCCTTTTTTATTGTCTTTTATTTAGAAAGCTGTTTCTGTAATTATTGATTTTTTTAAGTTGCAATGACAGGATGCAAGCAGGGAAATAATGACATTTCCCGAAGTATAATATTTTCTTTTATAGCCATAAGTTTTTTATATTATATAAGGACTGTTGTTATGGAGCAGAGAGCGAATAAGGATGCTGGAAGCGAAAAGGCGCTGGACAAGTATGACCTCGCCATACTGCGTATCCTGCAGCAAGACAGTTCGATTTCAAACGTGGCGCTTTCTTCCAAAATTAGCCTTAGCCCTCCTGCCAGCCTGCGGCGTGTTGAACGCCTGAAACAGCTTGGGTATATCCAAAACTATGTCGCCTTACTTAACCCGCAGGCGCTGAATGTCGGGCTGGTGGTTATTATTGGTGTGGTGCTCGACAGGTCTACCCCCGATTCTTTCAAGGACTTCGAGTCAGCAGTAAAGAAAATCAAAGGCTGCATGGAATGTCATATGGTGAGCGGCGAATTTGATTTTGTTATGCTAATTCGCACGGCAGATAACCAAAGCTTTAATAAACTTCATGCCGAGCAGTTATTATTTTTGCCTGGCGTCAGGCAGATTAGATCTTTTATTGGTTTACGCGAAATATTTTCTACCACTCAAATTCCCCTCTAAGCGTTATTAACTCATATCACTGCCATCGCTTTTATTTTCAAATTAATTAATCAACCTGCAATTTGCGGGTTTTTTATTTTCTATTATCTGCTGATGATGCCCACTAATTTTTAACTATCTATATTGAATGACTTTTTTCTAAAAGCGTTTTGCTTCTGGTGCAGTCATAAAGTTTTTTTATTAATTTTATTCCACAAATATTTAATAAATGGCAACTTTAATCAGTTTTTTATGATTTTATGTTTTTTTAATAAAATTTATCCATGATAAAACGAAATTTATTATTTTCAGGTCTGATGTATTGTTGAAGGGTATGCACAAACACTATTTTGCTCAGCAACTTATGACGCAACCCTGTTATCTGGAGAGGCATTATGAACCTGGAAAAATTCCCACGCTACCCGCTGACTTTTGGTCCATCCCCAATTACGCCTATGAAACGTCTGAGCGCCACGCTTGGAGGAAAGGTTGATATTTACGCCAAACGAGAAGACTGCAACAGCGGGCTGGCATTTGGCGGCAATAAAACCCGCAAAATGGAATATTTGATCCCCGAGGCATTGGCTCAAGGATGCGATACATTGGTATCGATTGGCGGAATTCAGTCGAACCAGACCCGCCAGGTTGCCGCCGTTGCCGCGCATCTGGGAATGAAATGTATTCTGGTGCAGGAAAACTGGGTCAACTATTCCGATACTGTTTACGATCGCGTGGGCAACATTGAGCTGTCGCGCATTATGGGCGCAGATGTACGCCTCGATGCCGCCGGTTTTGACATCGGTATCCGCGAAAGTTGGAAACAGGCAATGGAAGAGGCTGCACAAAATGGCGGTAAACCTTTCCCTATTCCAGCGGGATGCTCCGAGCACCCTTACGGCGGGCTGGGATTTGTCGGCTTTGCAGAAGAAGTGCGCCAGCAGGAGCAGGAATTAGGCTTTAAATTTGATTATATCGTGGTGTGTTCGGTGACCGGCAGTACCCAGGCTGGCATGGTGGTCGGATTTGCAGCCGATGGGCGTTCACGCAATGTTATCGGCATCGACGCCTCGGCAAAAGCGGCGCAAACCAAGGCGCAAATCCTGCGTATCGCGCAAAATACTGCCAATCTTGTTGAGCTGGGGCGGGAAATTACGGAAGAAGATGTGGTGCTGGATACTCGTTACGGTGGCCCGGAATATGGTCTGCCAAGTGAAGGTACACTGGAAGCCATCCGCCTTTGTGCACGCACGGAAGGCGTGTTGACTGACCCAGTTTACGAGGGAAAATCCATGCACGGCCTGATTGATATGGTGCGCAATGGGGAGTTCCCTGACGGTTCAAAGGTTCTGTACGCGCATCTTGGTGGTGCCCCAGCGCTCAGCGCCTATAGCTATATTTTCCGCAACGGCTGATTCAGCCCAAATAATAGCAATCGGCCAGCGGGGATGTGGCCGTTTGCTATTGGCGGACTCTATTAATCAGTGCAGACAGCAGTTTTTATACTTCTTGCCGCTGCCGCACGGGCAAGGATCGTTGCGTCCTGTTTTTGGCGCTACAACAATTGGCATAGAAGAGGGCGTCGCGGCTGCTTCTGGCTGCTTTGCCAGCCAATAATCATGCAAGGCCAGCGCCGCAGGTTTGATTTTCTCAATGCTTGCTTCAATTTCGTCGTTAGACATCTGCTCCAGCACGGGAACATTTTCTTCGCTGCCGTGCAAAGCAATGGCTTTAAGTGCGGGCTCCAGCTCTTGAGGCAATGTTGACCAGTCACTTAACGACCATCCGCGCATGTAGCCATAGCACCACTCTTCGGCGACGGTGTATTCCTCGTCATCAATGTCCTGAACGCCGAACAGCGGCTCGAACTGATCCGGATACTCTGTCAGTCGGTCTGAGATGTCGTTCATATGCTGGAAGGTCAGATCCATAAAGCGCTTGAGTTCGCGCTCGTTCGACCATTTAGGGATATGTTCCTGGCCGCCCCACAGCGCAACCAGCCATTCGCTTGGTTCAATCATCACCGGGCCGGAAAGGATCGCCGTCAGTAAGCCATCAAGCTCGGCGACGTCGATAACAGATCGCTCGTTGCCGTATTTTTCCAGAATCTCTTCAAGCCACTCCAGCTCTTTCTCGTTTAATGGGCCTTCTTTCATACGCGGGTCTCCGGGAAACATATTTAATTTTATTGTAGGCATAAAGCATCAATCATCGAGGTTAAAGCTTAACGATGAGCACTATTTTGCGCGGTTAAATCCACGCTGCGGCAGACTTGCTTGAAACTTAGTAATGCGGAGGCGGCGTTTCTTCTGAGGCATCGGCAATCATCGAAGGCTGCGACGCGCGCAGTCTGTCGGTTAGCAGACGCAGGTGATCGTGCAGGCGACTCATTTCGAGCTGGTGCGACGTCACAATCTGGTTCAGCTCTTCAATGGTGACTTCCTGAAAAGCCAGTTTGCTTTCCAGAGCTTCAATCCGCTGTTCGAAAGGGTTTTGTTCCATATTTTATGCCTTTAGTGCCGTTCGGTGAGGATTGTCTGTCGGTGCGACAGAATTTGCGCCATATTCTACCCGCAAAAGTCGGAAAAAACTCAGAGTTAGCCGTTTTCTGCCGCCTTCAGAAACTTATTGAAGCAAAAAAGGTCCTATTTATGCGCGTTCGGGAAGTATAGCGATTGTCATGCGTTGACAGGGACAGTTATATTAACCGGCGAACTTTCGTAATTGTTACTTGAGGTAAGAGCCTCAAGTCTTGGAGAAATGGATGAAATCATTGTTTAAAGTAACGCTGTTGGCTACCACGATGGCTCTTGCCCTGGGTGCAACTCAGGCCATGGCAGCTGATGCTGCAAAAGCGACTGATTCTACTGCGGCTGCACCAGCGGCTACAGCACCAGCAACCACCAATGCGCAATTCAAGAACGACGATGAGCAAGCCGCCTATGCGCTGGGTGCTTCATTAGGTCGTTACATGGACAATTCCCTGAAAGAACAAGAAAAACTGGGTATCAAACTGGATAAAGACCAGCTGATCGCCGGTGTTCAGGACGCGTTCGCCAACAAAAGTAAGCTTTCTGATGCCGACATCGAGAAAACGCTGCAATCTTTCGAAGCTAAAGTAAAAGCTTCTGCTCAGCAGAAAATGGAAGCAGACGCTAAAGCCAACGATGAGAAAGGCGACAAGTTCCGTGCAGACTTCGCCAAAGAAAAAGGCGTGAAGAAAACCGAATCAGGCCTGCTGTATCAGGTTGAAAAACCAGGTACCGGCGCGACTCCTAAAGACAGTGATACCGTAGTCGTTAACTACAAAGGCACTCTGGTAGACGGCACCGAGTTTGATAACTCTTATACTCGCGGCGAGCCATTGTCCTTCCGTCTTGATGGCGTGATCCCAGGCTGGACCGAAGGCCTCAAGCACGTTAAGAAAGGCGGTAAAATCAAGCTGGTGATCCCACCGGCTCTGGCTTACGGCAAAACTGGCGTCCCAGGCATCCCTGCCAACTCTACTCTGGTATTCGAAGTAGAGCTGCTGGACATCAAACCAGCACCTAAGGCTGATGCAAAAGATGCAACCAAGCCAGCAGATGCTGATGCAGCAGCAAAATCAGAATAATACTGTCTGATTAATGCTTTAGAAAACCGTCGCTTATGCGGCGGTTTTTTTTTACCTTCAGCTTTGTGATCGCTTCCCCCCCATTTTTACCGGGGTTACTCTATGATGATAACTTGACGAGTTTATCGCTCAAGCTTAACGTCAATACCTTGAATAATCGTAGGGACCTTTTTACTGTGCCTTTGTTACAGTAGGGCCTGATGAGATTGATTTAACGGTGAGCCTTACTCCAGCTGATGAGTAGGCCCCGATGTAGAGGGTGGTAGCTTCAATGTCTAATTCGCTTCTAAATGGCGAAACCGGTGATCTGGATTTGCTGGACCAACGTCCTTTTAGTGCAACCGACCATGAAATCCTGGCTTCATACGAAGCCGTGGTTGACGGATTGGCGATGCTGATTGGTCAACACTGTGAAATTGTCCTGCATTCTCTGGAAGATCTGAAATGCTCGGCAATTCGCATCGCCAATGGGGAACACACGGGTCGCAAGATTGGTTCGCCAATTACCGATTTAGCCCTGCGCATGCTGCATGACATGACCGGCGCCGACAGCAATGTTTCCAAAGCCTATTTTACCCGGGCGAAAAGTGGCGTGCTGATGAAATCGGTGACTATTGCTATCCGCAATCGCGATCAGCGCGTGGTGGGTCTATTGTGTATCAATATGAACCTCGACGTTCCTTTCTCGCAAATCATGCAAACCTTTATTCCGCCTGAAACTCAGGATGTGTCACCTTCGGTGAACTTTGCCTCTTCAGTTGATGATCTGGTCGCGCAAACGCTGGAATTTACCATTGAAGAAGTGAATGCGGATCGCAATGTCACCAACAATGCCAAGAATCGTCAGGTGGTGCTTAACCTTTACGAGAAAGGCATTTTTGATATTAAAGATGCGATTAACCAGGTTGCGGATCGTCTGAATATTTCCAAGCACACGGTTTATTTGTACATTCGTCAGTTTAAAAGCGGCGAACCGTTGGGGAATTAAGGTTGGCATTGCAATACAGTATTTTGGTTACCGGCGCGCCGTACGGCACTCAACAGGCAAGCGCAGCGTATCAGTTTGCGCTGGCGCTGCTAGCCCGTGGGCATCAGTTAGTGAGCGTATTCTTCTATCGCGAAGGCGTGCTAAACGGCAATCAGCTTTCTTCTCCAGCGTCGGACGAGTTTGATTTGGTCCGCGCGTGGCAGCAACTTTCCGTCGCACATCAGGTAAATTTGAATGTCTGCGTGGCAGCGGCGTTACGTCGCGGCGTTATTGATAACGTTGAAGCCGCACAGCGCCAGGAATTGGAGGCCAACCTTCAGGAAGGATTCTCCCTGACCGGATTAGGCAGCCTGGCGGAGGCCTCGCTCACTTGCGATCGCCTGGTACAATTTTAGCGATGGAAACTGACAGCATCATGAAGCCAGAAAATCAGTCAAAGAGAGTCGCCTTTGTGTTTTCACACGGGCCGCATGGCACTTCTGCGGGTCGGGAAGGGCTTGATGCCTTGCTGGCAACTTCTGCTCTGACGGAAGATATCGGCGTGTTTTTTGTCTCTGATGGCGTTTTACAACTGCTGCCAGGGCAACAGCCAGAAAAAATTTTAGCGCGAAATTATATCGCGACCTACGGCATTTTACCCCTGTACGATATTGAGCAATGTTTTATCTGTGAAGCGTCTGTCAATGAGCGGGGACTGGCACAATTCAATGAGTGGGTGCTTGATGTCGAGCCTCTAAAGCCTGAAGACTTGCGCCAGAAACTCGGTAATTATGACGTAGTAATGACCTTTTAATCGAGAACGGATAATGCTTTTTACGCTTGCTCATTCACCTCAACAATGTGATATCTCAGCGCTTATTCGTTTGATAGGCCAGAATGATGCGTTATTGCTGATGCAGGACGGTGTGCTGGCCGCCCTTGAAAACAGCGTGGCGCAGTCCCATCTATCAGTTCTGAGCTGCCCGGTTTATGTGCTCAGTGAAGATTTACAGGCCAGAGGGTTGGTTGGTCAAATTTCACACAAAATGACACTGATCGACTATACTGGATTCGTTGATTTGACCGAGCGGCACAGCCAGCACCTTGCATGGTGATTTCGCGATATGCTGTATATTTCTTGACACTTTCGCTGGTCAGCAATAAAATTCTGCGTCCCATATTGGCATCTGCCAATCGTGGGTCGATTTATCACGTGTTTACAAAGTAGTTTACGAAACAAAATCCAGGAGCTTTTTAATGGCAACAATTAATCAGCTGGTACGCAAACCACGCTCTACGAAGGTTGTTAAAAGCAACGTTCCAGCGCTGGAAGCTTGCCCGCAGAAACGTGGCGTTTGTACCCGTGTGTACACCACCACTCCAAAAAAACCAAACTCCGCACTGCGTAAAGTATGTCGCGTACGTTTGACTAACGGTTTTGAAGTTACCTCCTACATCGGCGGTGAAGGTCATAACCTGCAGGAACACTCCGTGATCCTGATCCGTGGCGGTCGTGTAAAAGACTTGCCAGGTGTGCGTTACCACACCGTCCGCGGCGCACTGGACTGTTCAGGCGTTAAAGACCGTAAGCAGTCTCGTTCTAAATACGGCGTTAAAAAGCCGAAGTCTTAATGGTTCTCCGTTAAGTAAGGCCAAACATTTTTACATTACTGTCAAAATAAACTCATTGAGTTTTGGACAATCCTGAATTAACAACGGAGTATTCCCATGCCACGTCGTCGCGTCATTGGTCAACGTAAAATCCTGCCAGATCCTAAGTTCGGGTCCGAGCTGCTGGCTAAATTTGTAAATATCCTGATGGTAGATGGTAAAAAATCTACTGCAGAAGCAATCGTCTACAACGCACTTGAGACCCTGGCTCAACGTAGCGGTAAAGACAGCCTGGAAGCTTTCGAAGTCGCTCTGGACAACGTCCGTCCGACCGTGGAAGTTAAGTCCCGCCGCGTTGGTGGTTCTACTTATCAGGTTCCAGTTGAAGTACGTCCGGTTCGTCGTAATGCCCTGGCAATGCGTTGGATCGTTGAAGCTGCTCGTAAACGCGGTGATAAATCCATGGCTCTCCGCCTGGCGAACGAACTTTCTGATGCAGCAGACAACAAAGGTACTGCTGTTAAGAAACGTGAAGACGTTCACCGTATGGCCGAAGCCAACAAGGCGTTCGCCCACTACCGCTGGTAATTACCAGTTGTAGATACCCCAAGATTTCAACTCCGGAAGAAGGCAGTTGAAAGACCCCCGGGAATTTACATTGGTAATTGACCGGGGTGAGCGAAACAGCTTACGCATCTGCGATTTGAAATATTGCGGGTATATGCTAAACAAGCGGGCGCTGGCAACAGTTAGCCCGTTTGGATTAACTGAACTTGAACGCCCTAGTAATAGAGGAATCAAATGGCTCGTAAAACACCCATTGAGCGTTACCGTAACATTGGTATCAGTGCTCACATCGACGCCGGTAAAACGACGACGACCGAACGTGTTCTGTTCTACACCGGTGTAAACCACAAAATCGGTGAAGTTCACGACGGCGCAGCTACCATGGACTGGATGGAGCAGGAGCAGGAACGTGGTATTACCATCACGTCCGCTGCGACCACCTGTTTCTGGTCTGGTATGGCTAAGCAGTTCGAACCACACCACATTAATATCATCGACACCCCGGGACACGTTGACTTCACCATCGAAGTTGAGCGTTCTATGCGTGTTCTTGATGGCGCTGTAATGGTTTACTGTGCTGTTGGCGGTGTTCAGCCACAGTCTGAAACCGTTTGGCGTCAAGCTAACAAATATAAAGTTCCTCGTATCGCGTTCGTTAACAAAATGGACCGTATGGGTGCTAACTTCCTGAAAGTTGTTGGTCAGATCGAACAACGTCTGGGTGCAACTCCGGTTCCTCTGCAGCTGGCTATCGGCGCTGAAGAGAAATTCACCGGTATCGTTGACCTGGTGAAGATGAAAGCAATCAACTGGAACGAAGCAGATCAGGGCGTGACCTTCGAATACGAAGAGATCCCGGCTGACATGCAAGAACTGGCTGAAGAATGGCATCAGAAACTGATTGAGGCCGCTGCTGAAGGTTCTGATGAGCTGATGGAGAAATTCTTTGGTGGCGAAGAGCTGACTGAAGAAGAAATCAAAACTTCTCTGCGTAAGCGCGTTCTGAACAATGAAGTTATCCTGGTTACCTGTGGTTCTGCGTTTAAAAACAAAGGCGTACAGGCAATGCTGGATGCTGTTGTCGAGTATCTGCCAGCACCAACTGACGTTGAAGCTATCAACGGTATGTTGGATGACGGTAAAGACACTCCAGCAGTTCGCCATTCTGACGACAAAGAGCCGTTCTCTGCTCTGGCGTTCAAAATCGCTACTGACCCATTCGTGGGTAACTTGACGTTCTTCCGTGTTTATTCCGGTCTCGTCAACTCAGGTGACACTGTATTTAACCCAGTGAAATCTCAGCGCGAACGTCTGGGCCGTATCGTTCAGATGCACGCTAACAAGCGTGAAGAAATTAAAGAAGTCCGTGCAGGCGATATCGCTGCAGCAATCGGTCTGAAAGACGTGACTACTGGTGATACCCTGTGTGATCCGGATAACGTGATCATTCTTGAGCGTATGGAATTCCCAGAGCCGGTAATCTCCGTAGCTGTAGAACCAAAAACCAAAGCTGACCAAGAAAAAATGGGTCTGGCTCTGGGCCGTCTGGCTAAAGAAGACCCATCATTCCGCGTTTGGACTGATGAAGAATCTGGTCAGACAATCATCGCAGGTATGGGTGAGCTTCACCTGGATATCCTGGTTGACCGTATGCGTCGCGAATTCAACGTTGAAGCTAACGTTGGTAAGCCGCAGGTAGCCTACCGTGAAGCGATTCGCGCCAAAGTTACCGACGTTGAAGGTAAACACGCCAAGCAGTCTGGTGGTCGTGGTCAGTACGGTCACGTTGTGATCGACATGTATCCGTTGGAGCCTGGCTCGAATCCGAAAGGCTACGAGTTTGTCAACGAAATCAAAGGCGGTGTGATTCCTGGTGAATTCATCGGTGCGATTGACAAAGGCATCCAGGAACAGCTGAAAGCAGGTCCGTTGGCTGGTTACCCAGTGGTTGATCTCGGCGTGCGTCTGCACTTCGGTTCTTACCATGACGTTGACTCCTCTGAGCTGGCGTTTAAACTGGCCGCTTCTATCGCCTTCAAAGATGGCTTTAAGAAAGCGAAACCAGTTCTGCTTGAGCCGATCATGAAGGTTGAAGTAGAAACTCCAGAAGAGAACACTGGTGACGTGATCGGTGACCTTAGCCGTCGTCGTGGTATGCTGAAAGGCCAAGAATCTAACGCTACTGGCGTTGTGATTCATGCTGAAGTTCCGCTTTCCGAAATGTTCGGTTATGCGACTCAGCTGCGTTCACTGACCAAAGGTCGTGCATCTTACTCCATGGAATTCCTGAAGTATGATGACGCGCCAAGCAACGTTGCCCAGGCTGTAATCGAAGCTCGTGGTAAATAAGCCTAGGTTTTAACACAATGATCCCGTGCTCTCTCCTTGAGGGGAGAGCACAATAGTAAGGAATAAATCCGTGTCTAAAGAAAAATTTGAACGTTCCAAACCGCACGTCAACGTTGGTACTATCGGCCACGTTGACCACGGTAAAACTACCCTGACTGCTGCTATCACCACCGTTCTGGCTAAAACCTACGGCGGTTCTGCTCGTGCATTCGACCAGATCGATAACGCACCAGAAGAAAAAGCACGTGGTATCACCATCAACACTTCTCACGTTGAATACGATACCCCTGCACGTCACTACGCGCACGTTGACTGCCCAGGGCACGCCGACTACGTTAAAAACATGATCACCGGTGCTGCTCAGATGGACGGCGCTATCCTGGTTGTTGCTGCGACTGATGGCCCTATGCCACAGACTCGTGAGCACATCCTGCTGGGTCGTCAGGTTGGCGTTCCTTTCATCATCGTATTCATGAACAAATGTGACATGGTTGATGATGAAGAGCTGCTGGAACTGGTAGAAATGGAAGTTCGTGAACTTCTTTCTGCTTATGACTTCCCTGGTGATGACCTGCCAGTTATTCGTGGTTCAGCGCTGAAAGCACTGGAAGGCGAAGCTGAGTGGGAAGCTAAAATCATTGAGCTGGCTGGCTACCTGGATTCTTACATCCCAGAACCAGAGCGCGCAATTGACAAGCCATTCCTGCTGCCAATCGAAGACGTATTCTCCATCTCCGGCCGTGGTACAGTTGTTACCGGTCGTGTAGAGCGCGGTATCGTTAAAGTTGGCGAAGAAGTTGAAATCGTGGGTATCAAGGACACTGTCAAGTCAACTTGTACTGGCGTTGAAATGTTCCGTAAACTGCTTGACGAAGGTCGTGCAGGCGAGAACGTTGGTGTTCTGCTGCGTGGTATCAAACGTGAAGACATCGAACGTGGTCAGGTTCTGGCTAAACCAGGTTCAATCAAACCACACACCAAATTTGACTCAGAAGTGTATATCCTGAGCAAAGATGAAGGCGGCCGTCATACTCCGTTCTTCAAAGGCTACCGTCCACAGTTCTACTTCCGTACAACTGACGTGACCGGTACTATCGAACTGCCAGAAGGCGTTGAGATGGTAATGCCTGGTGACAACGTGAACATGGTTGTTACCCTGATCCACCCAATCGCGATGGATGACGGTCTGCGTTTCGCAATCCGTGAAGGCGGCCGTACCGTTGGTGCTGGTGTTGTTGCTAAAGTTATCGCTTAATCGCTGATAAATTTAGGAATATAAAAGAGGGTGCTAAGGCACCCTTTTTTTATGCCTGTTTTCTGTGTACGGCTCAATGTAAATTTTTTAAATCGCAATTGAAATAGAAATTATTCTCATTTACAGTTATATGAACTGGTTAAATATTGAGTTCGTGTATGTACGTGTGTTTGTGTAATGCGGTCACAGATAAAGTGATTCGTAAAGTCATCCGGCAGCATCAGCCACAAACGATGAAAGAGCTTCGCCAAATTTGCCCTATTGGAACCGACTGTGGTAAATGCATCAGACAGGCCAGGGAGATCCTGGTAGAGGAACAAGATAACATTACCTACATTATTGAAGTTGCCTGATAAATAGTAAGGTTATTCCTTTCACTCTTTGCTAAGTGGTTCTACACTTCATAGGACCTATAGCGGAGGGCATTACTATGAAAGGCGATACCAAAATGATTTCGCACCTCAACAAGCTGCTAGGAAATGAGCTCGTTGCCATCAATCAGTATTTTCTCCACGCCAGAATGTTCAAAAATTGGGGTTTAATGCGGCTCAATGGCATTGAATACCACGAATCCATCGATGAAATGAAACACGCTGATATCTATATCGAGCGTATCCTATTCCTTGAAGGCATCCCTAATCTGCAAGATCTCGGCAAACTCAATATCGGCGAAGACGTTGAGGAAATGCTTAAGTCCGATCTGGTGCTCGAGCTCGACGGCGCTAAGGATTTGCGTGAGGCCATCGCCTATGCCGATTCAATCCACGACTATGTTAGCCGCGATATCATGATCACTATTCTGGCCGATGAAGAACATCACATTGACTGGATTGAAACCGAAGTCGATCTGATTAGCCGAGTTGGTATCCAGAACTACATCCAGACCCAGATTAAAGAAGAATCTAAAAAAGCGTCACATTAGCTCTAATCTAAAACTATATCTTAATGATCACGCAGAACACGCATCTAGGATCAGCCAGGCTGAGTATTTGCTGGCTGACATAGATAACCCCGCCGACAGTTGCCAGGAAAGGACCAAAAGGAATCTCCCCCCGGGTGCGATAGAAACAGAATCTTAAAACATAAAATATCGCTCCACCAATCGAGGCATATACTGCTACAAAAGGCAGGCACTCCCAGCCCATCCAGGCACCCAGCGCTGCCATGAGTTTGAAATCCCCATAGCCAAGCCCCTCTCTTTTGAACAGCCATTTTCCCAGCCAATAGATAGCCCAAAAGCCTAGGTAACCCGCAGCCGCGCCAATTACTCCACTGACCAGATATTGCGGGGTGAAAATAGCATGCAACAGCAAACCAACCCAAAGCAGTGAAAGAGTAAGCCAGTCGGGCAGCTGAAAGCGAATCACGTCGATATAACTCAGCGCCAATAAGTAACTCACAAATATTGCAGAGGTAATAATGGAATAGCCATGCAAGAGGCCAAGTTGATAAAACTGGTTAAACATTTAATTTTCCTGATGTTCTTAAAGAAAAATATCGTTAGCTGCGAGGATAGAGCTTTAGCGGCGGCAAACAATCCTAAAAAAGAGTTCAATGGAACAAGCTTTTAGCTTTGAGTGATGCTGCACAAAACGGCTTGCAACGAATGTTGGGGGAGGGGAACGTGTACGAAATAAACACACTTTATTGCCAGCAGGGGTTGCTTACTTTCCTGAGTTACGTATAATGCGCGGGCTTACCTAATCTTGGTAAGCCTAATTCGATATGAATTAGTTGTCAGGTAAAGTAACCGCCTGGCAAACAATACTCCCGATATGGGGGTTATGTGAAGAACGATTACACTCTCCCATCAATCGAAATGGGACCGAGGAGTAATCATTTTACGTTTAAAATAATTGGAGCTCTGGTCTCATGCAGAACCAAAGAATCCGTATCCGCCTGAAAGCGTTTGATCATCGTCTGATTGATCAATCAACCGCGGAAATCGTTGAGACCGCGAAGCGCACTGGTGCGCAAGTTCGTGGTCCAATTCCGCTGCCGACCCGCAAAGAGCGCTTTACCATTCTGATTTCTCCGCACGTCAACAAAGATGCGCGTGATCAGTATGAGATTCGCACTCACAAGCGTCTGGTTGACATCGTTGAGCCAACCGAGAAAACCGTTGATGCTCTGATGCGTCTGGATCTGGCTGCTGGTGTAGACGTGCAGATCAGCCTGGGTTAATCGGGTCATCGAGCGATTGAGAGGTTGAAACGATGAGTACTTTAGAAAAGAAAAAGATTGGCCTAATCGGTAAGAAATTGGGTATGACACGTATCTTCACAGAAGACGGCGTTTCTATTCCAGTTACTGTTATCGAGATTGAAGGCAACCGCGTTACTCAGATCAAAGATCTGGAAAACGACGGATACCGCGCTGTGCAGGTTACTACTGGTAGCAAAAAAGCTAACCGTGTAACTAAACCAGAAGCGGGCCACTTCGCTAAAGCTGGCGTAGAAGCTGGCCGTGGTCTGTGGGAATTCCGTCTTGCAGAAGGCGAAGAGTTCACTGCAGGTCAAGAAATTAGCGTTGAGATCTTCGCAGACGTTAAGAAAGTAGACGTTACTGGTACATCTAAAGGTAAAGGTTTCGCGGGTACTGTTAAACGCTGGAACTTCCGTACTCAAGATGCTACACACGGTAACTCCTTGTCTCACCGCGTTCCGGGTTCTATCGGTCAGAACCAGACTCCGGGCAAAGTGTTCAAAGGCAAGAAAATGGCAGGCCAACTGGGTAACGAGCGTGTAACCGTTCAAAGCCTGGACGTAGTACGTGTTGACGCTGAGCGCAACCTGCTGCTGGTCAAGGGTGCTGTTCCGGGTGCTACCGGTGGCAACCTGATCGTTAAACCTGCTGTTAAGGCTTAACGTCGAGGAGATAGGAATGGAATTAGTAGTGAAAGACGCGCAGAGCGCGCTGACTGTTTCCG
The DNA here is from genome assembly GCF_041200025.1 of Rouxiella sp. WC2420. Lineage (NCBI taxonomy): Bacteria > Pseudomonadati > Pseudomonadota > Gammaproteobacteria > Enterobacterales > Yersiniaceae > Rouxiella > Rouxiella sp. WC2420. Next base: position 382,575 of record NZ_CP165628.1, read on the forward strand.
AAACTACCTTCGGGCGTGATTTCAATGAAGCGCTGGTACACCAGGTTGTTGTTGCTTATGCAGCAGGTGCCCGTCAAGGTACTCGCGCTCAGAAGACCCGTGCTGAAGTAACTGGTTCCGGTAAAAAACCATGGCGTCAGAAAGGTACTGGCCGTGCGCGTGCAGGTTCTGTAAAGAGCCCAATCTGGCGTTCGGGTGGTGTGACCTTTGCTGCCAAGCCACAGGACCACAGTCAAAAAGTAAATAAAAAGATGTACCGCGGCGCGCTGAAAAGCATCCTGTCCGAACTGGTACGTCAAGATCGTTTGATCGTTGTCGAGACGTTCTCTGTAGAAGCGCCTAAAACTAAGCTGCTGGCACAGAAACTGAAAGACATGGCTCTGGAAGACGTGCTGATTGTAACTGGCGAAGTCGACGAGAATCTGTTCCTGGCCGCGCGTAACCTGTACAAGGTTGACGTTCGCGACGTAGCAGGTATCGATCCAGTAAGCCTGATCGCCTTCGACAAAGTCGTTATGACTGCTGACGCAGTTAAGCAAGTTGAGGAGATGCTGGCATGATTCGTGAAGAACGTCTGCTGAAAGTGCTGCGCGCGCCGCACGTTTCTGAAAAAGCATCCGCCGCGATGGAAAAGAACAACACCATCGTACTCAAAGTTGCCCTCGACGCGACTAAAGCAGAAATCAAAGCTGCGGTTAAGAAACTGTTTGAAGTCGAAGTCGAAGACGTTAACACCTTGCTGGTTAAAGGCAAGTCTAAACGTCACGGTCAGCGTGTTGGTCGTCGTAGCGACTGGAAAAAAGCTTACGTCACCCTGAAAGAAGGCCAGAATCTGGACTTCATCAGCGGCGCAGAGTAAGTCGGAGGAGTAAGCACAATGGCAATTGTTAAATGTAAACCTACATCTCCGGGCCGTCGCCACGTTGTTAAAGTGGTTAACCCTGAGCTGCACAAGGGTAAACCTTTTGCTCCGCTGCTTGAGAAATTGAGCAAAAGCGGTGGCCGTAACAACAATGGCCGAATCACCACCCGTCATATCGGTGGTGGCCACAAGCAACATTATCGTCTGGTTGACTTCAAACGCAACAAAGACGGTTTAGCTGCAGTGGTTGAGCGTCTGGAGTACGATCCGAACCGTTCCGCGAACATCGCGCTGGTTCTGTACAAAGACGGCGAACGCCGTTACATCCTGGCGCCGAAAGGCCTGAAAGTGGGTGACCAGATCCAATCTGGCGTTGATGCTGCAATCAAAGTGGGTAACACCCTGCCGATGCGCAACATCCCAGTTGGTTCAACGGTTCATAACGTAGAAATGAAACCAGGTAAAGGCGGCCAGCTGGCTCGTTCTGCTGGTGCCTACGTTCAGATCGTTGCTCGTGATGGTTCCTACGTAACTCTGCGTCTGCGCTCTGGCGAAATGCGTAAAGTTCAGATCGACTGCCGCGCTACCATGGGCGAAGTTGGTAACTCTGAACATATGCTTCGCGTTCTGGGTAAAGCAGGTGCTGCACGTTGGCGTGGTATTCGTCCTACCGTTCGCGGTACTGCGATGAACCCAGTCGATCACCCACACGGTGGTGGTGAGGGTAAAAACTTTGGTAAACACCCAGTAACACCATGGGGCGTTCAGACCAAAGGTAAGAAAACCCGTAGCAACAAGCGTACTGACAAGTTCATTGTACGTCGCCGTAGCAAAAAATAATTAGAGGATAAGCCATGCCACGTTCTCTCAAGAAAGGTCCTTTTATTGACCTGCACTTGCTGAAGAAGGTAGAGAAAGCGGTGGAAAGCGGAGACAAGAAGCCTTTGCGCACTTGGTCCCGTCGTTCAACGATCTTTCCTAACATGATCGGTTTGACCATCGCTGTCCATAATGGTCGTCAGCACGTACCAGTGTTTGTTTCCGATGAAATGGTCGGTCACAAGCTGGGTGAATTCGCGCCGACTCGTACTTATCGCGGCCATGCGGCTGATAAAAAAGCTAAAAAGCGCTAAGGTAGGAGGAAGAGATGGAAACTATAGCTAAACATCGCCACGCTCGTTCTTCTGCTCAGAAGGTTCGCCTTGTTGCAGACCTGATCCGCGGTAAGAAAGTGTCGCAAGCTCTGGAAACTCTGGCCTACACCAACAAGAAAGCTGCTGGTCTGGTTAAGAAGGTGCTGGAGTCTGCCATTGCTAACGCAGAACACAACGATGGCGCTGACATCGATGATCTGAAAGTCTCGAAGATTTTCGTAGACGAAGGCCCAAGCATGAAGCGTATTATGCCGCGTGCTAAAGGTCGTGCAGATCGCATTCTGAAGCGCACCAGCCACATTACTGTGGTTGTGTCCGATCGCTGAGACTCTGGAGACTAGCAATGGGTCAGAAAGTACATCCTAATGGTATTCGCCTAGGTATTGTCAAACCTTGGAATTCTACCTGGTACGCAAATACCAAAGAATTCGCTGACAACCTGGACAGCGACTTTAAAGTTCGTCAGTTCTTGACTAAAGAATTGGCGAAAGCTTCCGTTTCTCGCATCGTTATCGAGCGTCCAGCGAAGAGCATCCGTGTGACTATTCACACCGCTCGTCCTGGCATCGTTATCGGCAAGAAAGGTGAAGATGTCGAAAAACTGCGTAAGGTCGTAGCGGATATCGCTGGCGTTCCTGCACAGATTAACATCGCCGAAATCCGTAAACCGGAACTTGACGCAAAATTGGTTGCTGACAGCATCACTTCACAGCTGGAACGTCGCGTTATGTTCCGTCGTGCTATGAAGCGTGCAGTTCAGAACGCAATGCGTCTTGGCGCTAAAGGTATCAAAGTTGAAGTAAGCGGCCGTCTTGGCGGTGCTGAAATCGCGCGTACCGAATGGTACCGTGAAGGTCGTGTTCCACTGCATACTCTGCGTGCGGATATCGATTACAACACATCTGAAGCGCACACCACTTATGGTGTAATCGGCGTTAAGGTATGGATCTTCAAAGGTGAGATCCTGGGTGGTATGGCTGCAGTTGAACAACCGGAACCGGCTGCTCAACCTAAAAAGCAGCAGCGTAAAGGCCGCAAGTAAGGAGAGTCGCTGATGTTACAACCAAAGCGTACAAAATTCCGTAAGGTGCACAAGGGCCGCAACCGTGGCCTTGCGCAAGGTACGGATGTGAGCTTCGGCACTTACGGTCTGAAAGCTGTTGGCCGTGGTCGCCTGACTGCTCGTCAAATTGAAGCAGCACGTCGTGCGATGACCCGTGCAGTTAAGCGTCAAGGTAAGATTTGGATCCGTGTATTCCCGGACAAACCAATCACCGAGAAGCCACTTGAAGTTCGTATGGGTAAAGGTAAGGGTAACGTGGAGTATTGGGTTGCCCTGATCCAGCCTGGTAAAGTCCTGTACGAAATGGACGGTGTGCCTGAAGAGCTGGCGCGTGAAGCATTCCAGCTTGCAGCAGCGAAACTGCCTATTAAAACCACCTTTGTAACTAAGACGGTGATGTAATGAAAGCAAAAGAGCTGCGTGAAAAGAGCGTGGAAGAGCTGAACGTTGAGCTTCTGAACCTGTTGCGTGAGCAGTTTAACCTGCGCATGCAAACGGCCAGCGGCCAGCTGCAGCAAACACACACGTTGAAGCAAGTGCGTCGTGATGTTGCACGTGTTAAGACTTTACTGACTGAGAAGGCGGGCGCGTAATGAGTGACAAGATCCGTACTCTGCAAGGTCGTGTGATCAGTGACAAGATGGAAAAATCTATCGTTGTTGCGATTGAGCGTTTCGTGAAGCACCCAATCTACGGTAAATTCATCAAGCGTACGACTAAGCTGCACGTACATGACGAGAACAACGAATGCGGTATCGGCGACGTCGTTGAAATTAGCGAATGCCGTCCGCTGTCAAAGACTAAGTCTTGGACACTGGTTCGCGTTGTAGAGAAAGCAATTCTGTAATAGAATCGCGTTCTCGAAAATGAATAAACGGCTCATGGAGACCTGGGCCGTTTATTTTTTCTACCCATAATGAATAAGCAGTGTTATAATGCTGCGCCCTCATTTGTGGGGATTTCTATATGGCCTATTGTTAGGTCTTATAAGTTGTAGTTGACATTAGCGGAGCACTAACATGATCCAAGAACAGACTATGCTGACCGTGGCCGACAACTCCGGTGCACGTCGCGTAATGTGTATCAAGGTTCTGGGTGGCTCGCACCGTCGCTACGCAGGCGTTGGCGATATCATCAAAATTACCATCAAGGAAGCAATTCCTCGCGGTAAGGTGAAAAAAGGCGACGTGCTGAAGGCGGTAGTGGTGCGCACCAAGAAGGGTGTTCGTCGCCCGGACGGTTCTGTCATTCGCTTCGATGGCAATGCATGCGTTATTTTAAATAATAACAGCGAGCAGCCAATCGGCACGCGTATTTTTGGGCCGGTAACTCGTGAACTGCGTAATGAGAAGTTCATGAAAATTATCTCTCTGGCACCAGAAGTACTCTAAGGAGCGAACCATGGCAGCGAAAATCCGTCGTGATGACGAAGTTATCCTGCTTACCGGCAAAGATAAAGGTAAGCGTGGTAAAGTAAAAAATGTCCTGTCTTCTGGCAAGGTCATTGTTGAAGGTATCAACCTGGTTAAGAAACATCAGAAGCCTCAACCGGCTCTGAACCAACCAGGCGGCATCGTTGAAAAAGAAGCTGCTGTTCAAGTTTCTAACGTTGCAATCTTCAACACGGCAACCGGTAAGGCTGACCGTGTAGGCTTTAGATTCGAAGACGGCAAAAAAGTCCGTTTCTTCAAGTCTAACAGCGTAACTATCAAGTAATTTGGAGTAGTACGATGGCGAAACTGCATGATTACTACAAAGACGATGTCGTAAAGAAACTCATGTCTGAGTTTAATTACAATTCTGTCATGCAAGTCCCTCGGGTCGAGAAGATCACCCTGAACATGGGTGTTGGTGAAGCGATCGCTGATAAGAAACTGCTGGATAACGCAGCAGCTGATTTAGCAGCTATCTCTGGTCAAAAGCCGTTCATCACCAAAGCACGCAAATCAGTTGCAGGCTTCAAAATCCGTCAGGGCTATCCGATCGGCTGTAAAGTAACCCTGCGTGGCGAACGCATGTGGGAATTCTTTGAGCGTCTGATCACTATTGCTGTACCACGTATCCGTGACTTCCGTGGCTTGTCCGCTAAGTCATTCGACGGCCGTGGTAACTACAGCATGGGCGTGCGTGAACAGATCATCTTCCCGGAAGTCGACTATGACAAAGTCGATCGCGTTCGTGGTTTGGATATTACCATCACCACTACTGCGAAATCCGATGATGAAGGCCGCGCTCTGCTGGCTGCCTTTAACTTCCCGTTCCGTAAGTAAGGTAGGGTTACTAATGGCTAAGCAATCCATGAAAGCACGCGAAGTCAAGCGCGTGAAACTGGCAGATAAATTCTTCGCTAAACGCGTTGAATTGAAAGCAACTATCTCTGACGTGAACGCTTCCGACGAAGATCGTTGGGATGCCGTTCTTAAGCTGCAGACTCTGCCGCGTGATTCCAGCCCGTCTCGTCAGCGTAATCGCTGCCGTCAAACTGGTCGTCCGCACGCTTTCTTGCGGAAGTTCGGGTTGAGCCGTATTAAGGTCCGTGAAGCCGCTATGCGCGGTGAAATTCCGGGTCTTAAAAAGGCTAGCTGGTAATTGTCACCAATTGAATCACGGGAGTAATGACAGATGAGCATGCAAGATCCGATCGCGGATATGCTGACCCGTATCCGTAACGGTCAGGCCGCGAACAAAGTTGCGGTCACCATGCCTTCCTCTAAGCTGAAACTGGCTATTGCCAACGTGCTTAAAGAAGAAGGCTACATTGAAGAATTTAAAATCGAAGGCGACGCCAAACCTGAACTGGAATTAGTACTGAAGTACTTCCAGGGCAAGGCAGTGGTAGAGAGCATTCAACGAATCAGCCGTCCTGGCCTGCGCATCTACAAGAAAAAAGATGAGCTGCCAAAGGTTATGGCCGGTTTGGGTATCGCTGTTATTTCTACCTCTAAAGGTGTTATGACTGATCGTGCAGCTCGCCAGGCTGGTCTTGGTGGCGAGATTATCTGCTACGTAGCTTAATCGGGAGGAAAGCATGTCTCGTGTTGCAAAAGCACCCGTCGTCATTCCTACCGGCGTAGAGGTAAAACTCAACGGTCAGGTTATTACGATTAAGGGTAAAAACGGCGAGCTGTCTCGTACTATCCATGACGCCGTTGAAGTTAAACAGGAAGATAACGCTCTGACCTTTGGTCCGCGCGAAGGCTTCGCAAACGCATGGGCCCAAGCGGGTACCACTCGTGCACTGTTGAACTCAATGGTTATAGGTGTTACCGACGGCTTCACTAAAAAGCTTCAATTGGTTGGTGTTGGTTACCGTGCTGCTATCAAAGGCAACGCGGTGAGTTTGGCCCTGGGTTTTTCCCATCCGGTCGAACACCAGCTGCCGGCAGGCATTACTGCAGAATGTCCAACTCAAACTGAAATCGTGCTGAAAGGCGCTGATAAGCAGGTGATTGGTCAAGTTGCTGCAGATTTACGTGCCTACCGTCGTCCTGAGCCTTATAAAGGCAAGGGTGTCCGTTACGCCGACGAAGTCGTGCGTACCAAAGAGGCTAAGAAGAAGTAAGGTAACACTATGGATAAGAAATCTGCTCGTATCCGTCGTGCGACCCGCGCACGCCGCAAGCTCAAAGAACTGGGTGCGACACGTCTGGTGGTACATCGTACCCCGCGTCATATTTACGCACAGGTGATTGCACCTAACGGTTCTGAAGTATTAGTTGCTGCTTCTACAGTAGAAAAAACTATTACTGAGCAATTGAAGTATACCGGTAACAAAGATGCCGCAACTGCTGTAGGTAAAGCAATTGCAGAACGCGCATTGGAAAAAGGGATTTCGAAAGTATCCTTTGACCGTTCCGGTTTCCAATATCATGGTCGAGTCCAGGCACTGGCAGATGCTGCCCGTGAAGCTGGCCTTCAGTTCTAAGGTAGAGGTGTAAGATGTCACACATCGAAAAACAAGCTGGCGAACTGCAGGAAAAGCTGATCGCGGTAAACCGCGTATCCAAAACCGTAAAAGGTGGCCGTATTTTCAGCTTTACCGCACTGACAGTAGTTGGTGATGGTAACGGTCGCGTTGGTTTTGGCTACGGCAAAGCACGCGAAGTTCCGGCAGCGATCCAGAAAGCGATGGAGAAAGCCCGTCGCAACATGTTGAACGTCGCGCTGAACAGCGGCACCCTGCAGCACCCTGTTAAAGGTGCTCACACGGGTTCTCGCGTGTTCATGCAGCCGGCTTCTGAAGGTACCGGTATTATCGCCGGTGGTGCAATGCGCGCCGTCCTGGAAGTCGCAGGGGTACACAACGTATTGGCTAAAGCTTATGGTTCCACTAACCCGATCAACGTGGTTCGTGCAACTATCGCAGCTTTGGAAGATATGAAGTCCCCAGAAATGGTCGCTGCCAAGCGTGGTAAGTCCGTCGAAGAAATTCTAGGGAAATAACCATGGCAAAGACTATTAAAGTAACTCAAACAAAAAGCAGCATCGGTCGTTTGCCGAAACACAAGCAAACTTTGACTGGTTTAGGTCTGCGTCGTATTGGTCACACTGTAGAACGTGAAGATACACCTTCTGTTCGCGGCATGATCAATCTGGTTTCCTACATGGTTAAGGTTGAGGAGTAAGAGATGCGTTTAAATACTCTGTCTCCGGCTGACGGTGCCAAGCAGGCGCCAAGGCGTGTAGGTCGTGGTATTGGTTCTGGCCTGGGTAAAACCGGCGGCCGTGGTCACAAAGGTCAGAACTCACGTTCTGGCGGTGGCGTACGTCGTGGTTTTGAAGGTGGTCAGATGCCTTTATATCGTCGTTTGCCGAAATTCGGCTTCACCTCTCGCAAAGCTATGATCACGGCAGAAGTTCGTCTGTCTGAACTGGCTCTTGTTGAAGGCGACGTTATCGACCTAAACACGCTGAAAGCCGCTAACGTAATTGGTATCCAGATCGAGTTCGCGAAAGTAATCCTTTCAGGCGAAGTTGCTCGTCCGGTAACCGTACGTGGTCTGCGTGTCACCAAAGGCGCTCGTGTTGCTATCGAAGCTGCTGGCGGTAAAATAGAGGAATAAGTAGCAGATGGCTAAGCAACCGGGATTAGATTTTCAAAGTGCTAAAGGTGGACTTGGTGAGCTGAAGCGCAGACTTTTGTTTGTTATCGGTGCGCTGATTGTTTTCCGTATCGGCTCTTTTATTCCGATCCCTGGTATTGATGCCACTGTACTTGCTAAAATGCTCGAGCAGCAAAGAGGCACCATCATTGAAATGTTTAACATGTTCTCTGGTGGTGCTCTTAGCCGTGCTTCGATCTTTGCTCTGGGAATCATGCCGTATATTTCGGCATCGATTATTATCCAGCTGTTAACGGTGGTTCATCCAGCGTTAGCAGAAATAAAGAAAGAAGGGGAGGCTGGCCGTCGTAAGATTAGCCAGTACACCCGCTACGGTACGCTGGTTTTGGCCGTATTCCAGTCGATCGGTATTGCTACCGGTTTACCGAATATGCCTGGTATGCAAGGTCTGGTGTTAAACCCAGGCCTTTCATTCTACTTTACTGCAGTTGTGAGTCTGGTTACCGGGACAATGTTCCTGATGTGGCTGGGTGAACAGATTACTGAACGTGGTATCGGTAACGGTATTTCAATCATAATCTTTGCTGGTATTGTAGCGGGTCTCCCGACAGCTGTTGGCCATACTATCGAACAGGCTAGACAAGGCGACCTGCACTTCCTCCTGTTGCTGTTGGTTGCAGTATTAGTGTTTGCAGTGACGTTCTTTGTTATCTTTATGGAACGTGGTCAACGTCGTATCGTCGTTAACTACGCCAAACGTCAACAAGGTCGTCGTGTTTATGCAGCACAGAGCACACACTTACCGTTGAAAGTGAATATGGCCGGCGTAATTCCTGCTATTTTTGCTTCCAGCATCATTCTGTTCCCGGCCACGATTGCATCATGGTTCGGTGGCGGAACTGGTTGGAACTGGCTGACAACAATTTCGCTGTATTTGCAGCCTGGGCAACCGCTTTATGTGTTACTCTATGCTACTGCAATCATCTTCTTCTGTTTCTTTTATACTGCGTTGGTGTTCAACCCGCGTGAGACAGCAGATAACCTGAAGAAGTCCGGTGCATTTGTACCAGGAATTCGTCCGGGAGAGCAAACGGCGAAGTATATTGATAAAGTAATGACCCGCCTGACTTTAGTCGGCGCGTTGTACATTACTTTTATCTGCCTTATCCCGGAGTTCATGCGTGACGCAATGAATGTTCCATTCTACTTCGGTGGCACATCGCTGCTCATCGTAGTTGTGGTCATCATGGACTTTATGGCTCAAGTGCAAACTCTGATGATGTCAAGTCAGTATGAGTCTGCGCTGAAGAAAGCAAACCTGAAAGGCAATAATCGCTAATCTGGTGTGTTTGCGAAGTAACGGAGAGTAAAAATGAAAGTTCGTGCTTCCGTCAAGAAATTATGTCGTAACTGCAAAATTGTTAAGCGTAACGGTGTCGTTCGCGTAATCTGCAGCGCCGAGCCGAAGCATAAACAGCGTCAAGGCTGATTATCTCGCATATTTTTCTTGCAAAGTTGGGTTGAGCTGGCTAGATTAGCCAGCCAATCTTTTGTATGTAAGCTGCATCACTATTTGAGTATCCTGAAAACGGGCTTTTCAGAATGGTGTTGCCGTATATAAATAGTAGGAGTGCATAGTGGCCCGTATAGCAGGCATTAACATTCCTGATCAGAAACATACCGTGATCGCATTAACTTCGATCTACGGTATCGGTAAAACCCGCTCACAGGCTATCTGTGCTGCGTCTGGTATTGCTGAAAATGTTAAGATCAGAGAGCTGTCTGAAGAGCAAATCGAATTGCTGCGTGACGAAGTCGCCAAGTTCATTGTTGAAGGTGATCTGCGTCGTGAAGTCACCCTGAGCATCAAGCGTCTTATGGACCTTGGAACTTATCGTGGTTTGCGTCATCGTCGTGGTCTTCCAGTACGCGGTCAGCGTACCAAGACTAACGCACGTACCCGTAAGGGTCCGCGCAAACCGATCAAGAAATAATCGGGGTGATAGAATAAATGGCAAAGGCACCTGTTCGTACACGTAAGCGTGTAAGAAAACAAGTCTCTGACGGCGTGGCTCATATCCATGCGTCTTTCAACAACACCATTGTGACTATTACCGATCGTCAGGGTAATGCTTTGGGTTGGGCAACAGCTGGTGGTTCCGGTTTCCGTGGTTCTCGTAAATCCACTCCGTTCGCAGCTCAGGTTGCAGCAGAGCGCTGTGCAGATGCAGTGAAAGAGTACGGTATCAAGAATCTGGAAGTTATGGTTAAAGGACCTGGTCCTGGTCGTGAGTCTACTATCCGCGCATTAAACGCGGCTGGTTTCCGCATCACTAATATTACTGATGTGACTCCTATCCCTCATAACGGTTGTCGTCCGCCGAAAAAGCGTCGCGTATAACGCTGCTTTTAGGATTGTTGGAGAGAGAAAATGGCAAGATATTTGGGTCCTAAGCTCAAGCTTAGCCGTCGTGAGGGCACAGATTTATTCCTTAAATCTGGTGTTCGCGCGATCGATACCAAGTGTAAGATTGATCAAGCTCCTGGTCAGCACGGTGCGCGTAAACCGCGTCTGTCTGACTATGGCGTGCAGTTACGTGAAAAGCAAAAAGTTCGCCGTACCTACGGTGTTCTGGAGCGCCAGTTCCGTAACTACTACCAAGAAGCAGCCCGCCTGAAGGGCAACACCGGTGAAAACCTGTTGCAACTTCTGGAAGGTCGTCTGGATAACGTTGTTTACCGTATGGGCTTCGGCGCTACGCGTGCAGAGTCACGCCAGCTGGTTAGCCACAAAGCAGTTATGGTAAACGGTCGCGTTGTCAACATCGCTTCTTATCAGGTATCTCCGAATGACGTTGTCAGCATCCGTGAGAAAGCTAAAAAGCAATCTCGCGTGAAGGCCGCTTTGGAGTTGGCTGAACAGCGTGAAAAGCCGACTTGGCTTGAAGTTGATGCTGCTAAGATGGAAGGTCAGTTCAAACGTAATCCTGAACGCGCCGATCTGTCAGCTGACATTAACGAACACCTGATCGTCGAGCTTTACTCTAAGTAAAGCTTAGTACCAAAGAGAGGACACAATGCAGGGTTCTGTGACAGAGTTTCTAAAACCGCGCCTGGTAGATATCGAGCAAGTCAGTTCGACGCACGCCAAGGTGACCCTTGAGCCTTTAGAACGTGGCTTTGGCCATACTTTAGGCAACGCACTGCGCCGTATTCTGCTTTCATCCATGCCGGGTTGCGCGGTGACCGAGGTTGAGATTGATGGTGTACTGCATGAGTACAGCACCAAAGAAGGCGTACAGGAAGACATCCTGGAAATCCTGCTCAACCTGAAAGGGCTGGCGGTGAGAGTTCAAGGGAAAGATGAAGTTATTCTTACCCTGAATAAGTCTGGCATTGGCCCTGTGACTGCAGCCGACATTACCCATGATGGTGATGTCGAAATCGTCAAGCCGCAACACGTTATCTGCCACCTGACCGATGAAAACGCTGCTATCAGTATGCGTATCAAAGTTCAGCGCGGTAGGGGTTATGTGCCGGCGTCTGCCCGAATTCATTCGGAAGAAGATGAGCGCCCAATTGGTCGTCTGTTAGTAGATGCATGCTACAGCCCTGTAGAGCGAATTGCCTACAATGTTGAAGCAGCGCGTGTAGAACAGCGTACTGATTTGGACAAGCTGGTTATCGAAATGGAAACCAACGGTACGATCGATCCTGAAGAGGCGATCCGTCGTGCGGCAACCATTCTTGCTGAACAACTTGAAGCTTTTGTTGATTTACGTGATGTACGTCAACCAGAAGTCAAAGAAGAGAAGCCGGAGTTCGATCCAATCCTGCTGCGCCCTGTTGACGATCTGGAATTGACTGTCCGCTCTGCTAACTGCCTCAAAGCAGAAGCAATCCACTACATCGGTGATCTGGTACAGCGTACCGAAGTTGAGCTTCTTAAGACGCCTAACTTAGGTAAAAAATCTCTTACCGAGATTAAAGACGTACTTGCTTCCCGTGGTTTGTCTCTGGGCATGCGCCTGGAAAACTGGCCACCTGCAAGTATTGCTGACGAGTAACCGGATCACAGGTTAAGGTTTTACTGAGAAGGATAAGGTCATGCGCCATCGTAAGAGTGGTCGTCAACTGAACCGTAACAGCAGCCACCGTACGGCTATGTTCCGTAACATGGCCGGCTCTTTGGTTCGTCATGAAATAATCAAGACGACCCTGCCGAAAGCGAAAGAGCTGCGTCGCGTTGTTGAGCCGCTGATTACTCTTGCCAAGACCGACAACGTTGCAAATCGTCGTCTGGCATTCGCCCGTACTCGTGATAACGAGATCGTGGCAAAACTGTTTAATGAACTGGGCCCGCGTTTCGCGAGCCGTGCCGGTGGTTACACTCGTATTCTTAAGTGTGGTTTCCGTGCAGGCGACAATGCGCCGATGGCATACATCGAGCTCGTTGATCGTGCAGAGTCAAGCGCAGAAGTAGCAACTGCTGAATAATCTGTAGATGCATGAAAAGACCGGGCCAAAAGCCCGGTTTTTTTACATTTAAATTTTGCCCTATTCATTAATTGTTTTCCGCCACAGTTTCTTCTATTACCCTTTCAATAGCCTATCTAAACAATATCAGTCAGTTAACTTCTGACAAGCTTTGTAGATATTGCCCCGCTCTACGCTTTTATCTTTCACCGCGCTATGCTAACCATCAGTTTTCATTTTATTCTGCAGGAGACGCTATGTTTCTGAGTGATCAATGGGCCGAAAGACATATTCTTGATGCACAGGCTAAAGGTGAGTTCGACAACCTTCCTGGAGCAGGTTCACCGCTAGTAATGGATGACGATAGTGGTGTCCCTCCAGAGCTGCGCGTAGCTTATCGGATACTCAAAAATGCCGGTTATGTGCCGCCTGAAATACAGGACCGTAAAGAGGCGGTTGATTTACAGATACTGTTGAAACAGATTGCCGCAGATTCTGAAGATTACCTCAAGGCAGAGAAACGGTTAACTATTCTAAGACTTCGTCTTCATCAGGCTGGCATGAGCACTGACTTCCTCAATGAGGTTAATTATCAGGCCAGATTACAAAAACAGTTCATTGGAGAACAAAATGTTTAAGATTGGTGAATTAGCCAAACTCGCCGACGTGACGCCGGATACCATCCGTTATTATGAAAAGCAGGGCATGATGTCATTGGGAGTGCGGAGTGAATCCGGTTACCGTCTTTACACTGAGAATGATCTTCAGCGGCTGCGGTTTATACGCTATGCAAAAACGACGGGTTTTACGCTGGAAGCCATCAGTGAATTACTATCGATCCGCATCGATCCGGCACAGCACACCTGCCAAGAGTCAAAATCGATCGTCGACCGCCGCTTGTCTGAGGTTGAGCATAAGTTGAGCGAGCTGTTGCGCATGCGTGATTCATTACAACGACTTAGTGCAGCTTGTTGTGGCGGGGCACATACCAGTCGCAGTTGCTCAATCATTGAGGCACTGGAAAACGGTGCCAGTGGCGATATTGCAAATTAACAAAATAGGGTCTAGATTTATCTCCGCAGCGATAATTGCTGCTAAACGCCAATATAATGAGGTGACTATGAGTCAGTATAAACACAATAAAGGTGTGATTCAGGACAATGCAATTCAAGCATTGCTGCATGATCCACTGTTCCGCCAACGGGTAGAAAAAAGTTTGAAAGGTAAAGGCAGCTATCGCCGCAAAGATAAAAAAGGTAAAGGAGCAAATTGGGAAGGCAGTCTTAAACGTTTTAATTTGATGATTGTATAAAACATTTAACACTGCTTTCCTGATAACTCTCTAATTCGTCAGTTAATTTCCTACAATAAAAAAGCCATCGTCTCCGATGGCTTTTTTAATCTAAATTCTTGGTTATAGACGCGGGGTTTGCTGTTCTTTCAGCAGATCGCGGATCTCGGTCAATAATATTTCTTCAGCAGTTGGCTTTGGAGGGGCTGCCGGGGCGGCCTCTTCTTTCCTGCGCAATTTACTTATTAACGTAATAGCACAGAAAATAGCCAAGGCAACGATGACGAAATCAAAAATGTTCTGAATGAAAACACCATAATGCATCACTACGGCAGGCGCTGTTCCGACAGCATCACGTAGTACCCATTGGAAAGATTTAAAATCTACGCCGCCAATTAACAAACCCAGTGGAGGCATAATAATATCGGCTACCAAAGATGAAACTATTTTACCAAATGCTGCACCGATGATCACACCAACCGCTAGGTCAACCACGTTGCCGCGCATGGCAAAGTCGCGAAAATCCTTCACAAAACTCATAATGTAACTCCTTGGCAAATCCACTAATTATGTCAAACAAAGTAAAGACCATTTGTAGCAGATGCGCTACTGGTGTTATTAATATTTGCCTAAATTCGTGTTAAATTTAACTTAAGTTGATTTTTAAAGGAAGAACGGGCTCGGTTGGAACAATCTTTCCACATCGCGAACGAATTTTTTGTCGGTAATAAACATCACTACGTGATCGCCTTGCTGAATGCGCGTCATGCCGTTTGCGATGATCACTTCATTACCGCGCACAACAGCACCAATCGTGGTACCCGGTGGCAGTTTTATCTGCTCAACGGTGCGTCCGACAACTTTCGAAGTACTTTCATCACCGTGTGCAATCGCCTCGATTGCTTCGGCAACTCCGCGACGAAGGGAGGAAACGCTAACTATATCCGCTTTACGTACGTGACCCAGCAGGGCAGAAATTGTTGCCTGCTGTGGAGAGATGGCGATATCAATTACGCTTCCCTGAACCAGGTCAACGTAGGCGCTACGCTGGATAAGCACCATCGCCTTTTTAGCGCCCATGCGCTTTGCCAACATAGCGGACATAATATTCGCTTCATCATCGTTAGTGATGGCAATAAACACGTCGACCTGCTCAATATGTTCTTCTGCCAGTAATTCCTGGTCAGAAGCATCACCATAAAACACGATGGTATCTTGCAACAACTCAGCTAATTCTGCGGCACGCTGCTGATCGCGTTCGATTAGCTTGACGCTATAGTTTTTCTCAAGACGCATGGCCAAACCTGCACCGACATTGCCGCCGCCCACAATCATAATGCGCTTGTAGGGTTTTTCCAGACGCTGTAATTCGCTCATCACTGCACGAATATGCTGAGAGGCCGCTACGAAGAATACTTCATCACCGGCTTCGATAATGGTAGAGCCCTGCGGTCGAATTGGGCGATCTTGACGAAATATCGCGGCCACGCGGGTATCAATATGCGGCATATGCTCACGCATGGCTGACAACGCGCTGCCAACTAACGGGCCACCGTAATAGGCTTTTACCGCCGCGATGCTGACTTTACCTTCGGCAAAGTTCACTACCTGTAATGCGCCAGGATACTCAATCAGCTTGTAGATGTAGTCGATGACCAGCTGCTCGGGAGAGATTAGGTGGTCAATTGGCACGGCTTCTGGCTGGAATAACTTCTCGGACTCACGAATGTATTCAGGCGAGCGTATCCGGGCAATTCGGTTAGGCGTATTGAATAATGAGTAGGCTATCTGGCAAGCTACCATGTTGGTTTCGTCAGAGCTGGTCACGGCAACCAGCATGTCGGCATCTTCTGCTCCGGCTTCACGTAGAACACGAGGATGTGAACCGTGGCCCTGAACGACACGCAGATCGAACTTGTCCTGCAACTGTCGCAGGCGAGAGGTATTGGTATCAACGATAGTAATATCATTGTTCTCACCGACCAGATTTTCTGCCAGCGTGCCGCCAACCTGGCCAGCACCGAGAATTATTATTTTCATAGCACTCTCTGTATTGCTTAAAATGTCGTCAAGGGCCGCCGACTTAACAAGATGACGTTAGCCTTTGATCAGCTTGGCGTAATAGAAACCATCACCACTGTTTGCATCAGGGAGATTTTGTTTGCCTGGTCGCTCAATATCCCCGGTTTCTACCAGTCTAGCCTCCGGATGACGGGCAAGGAAGGCAGTAATCTGTTCGCTATTCTCTTCGGGGAGGATGGAACAGGTGGCATACACTAATGTGCCTTGTGGTTTAAGCGTAGGCCAAATTGCTTCTAGAATCTCCGCCTGCAGGCTCGCCAGCTCGGTAATGTCGCTGTCTCTGCGCAGCCATTTAATATCAGGATGACGGCGAATAACGCCGGTTGCCGAGCAAGGTGCATCGAGCAGGATCTTGTCGAAGACCTTGCCGGTAGCCCAAACGTGAGGCTCTCGACCATCGCCCTGTTTCACTTCGGCATGTAGGCCGAGGCGTTGCAGGTTTTCATGAACACGTTGCAAACGCTGCTTGTCGACATCTACCGCTAAAACGTGAGCCTTAGGGGCAGCCTCGAGAATATGTGTGGTTTTTCCGCCTGGCGCACAGCAAAGATCGAGGATCGCTTCGCCGTCTTGCGGATCCAGCAGATCAACACTGCCTTGAGCCGAGGCATCCTGAACCGTTACCCATCCTTGATCAAATCCAGGTAAGGATGTCACGCCGCACGGAGTTTCCAGACGCAGGGCATCGGCATAATCGGGATGTGGATGAGCTTCGATTCCGGCCTCGATTAACAGAGCCAGATACGCATCGCGAGTATGATGTTGACGATTTACGCGTAACCACATTGGCGGACGCTGGTTGTTGGCGTCAAGAATTTGCTGCCACTGTTTAGGGTAGGCATTTTTGATTCGTTTCAACAACCAGCTAGGATGCAGGTAGCGGCTATCGTTGTTTTGCATACGTTGCAGAAGATCGACTTGCTGACGCTGAAACTGACGCAACACGCCGTTGATTAACCCTTTTAGCTGTGGACGCTTCAGGGCGACTGCACCTTCAACGGTTTCGGCGAGAATGGCGTGTGGCGGGATGCGGGTATGCAGCATTTGATACAAACCGACCATTAGCAGATAGTGCAGAGTACGCTGTTTACCTGTCAAAGGTTTGGCCATCAACTGCTGTAAGCACCATTCCAGCTCGGGTAAAACGCGGAGTGTGCCAAAACACAGTTCTTGCAGCAGCGCCTTGTCTTTATCGGCAATACTTTTCTGCAAGCCTGGAAGGACGGTCGACAGTGACTGGCCCTGATCCAAAACCTGGCTGATTGCTTTTGCAGCAATGCTGCGGAGGTTATAGGTGTTTTTCATAGTCAAAAAAGCTGACCTCAGTCAGCATGCCGACCTGAGCCAGCATAAATAAAAGGAGAGAGCAGAACCCGGCATCTTGAATGAGTCGAGGATACCGGGTGGCGTTATTAGTTTAAAACGGTGCCTGGCGTGAACCATTCACTGCGTGAATTCAGCAGATCCTGAGCAGACATCGGTTTTTTACCCGCAGGCTGAAGTTGGGTAATGTTTAGCACGCCTTGTGCGGTGGCTATCTGAATGCCTTTTTTATCCGCCGCGAGTATCGTGCCCGGCGCAAGGCCGCTTTTATCGGCATCAATAACCTGCGCCTGCCAGACTTTCACCGGCTGATCATCGATGACAAAGTAGCTTACCGGCCACGGATTGAAAGCACGAATGCAACGCTCGAGCTGCCCCGCGCTCAGTGACCAATCCAGGCGCGCTTCTTCCTTGCTTAGTTTTTCTGCATAGGTGACCAGCGATTCGTCCTGAACTTCAGGGCTGGCGGTTCCTTGCTCAAGCTGTTGCAGCGTTTCTAACATGCCAACAGGGCCAAGCTCGGCAAGCTTGGCATAAAGCGTCGCACTGGTATCTTCGGCTTCGATCGGGCAGTGAATTTTATGCAGCATATCGCCGGTATCAAGACCAACGTCCATTTGCATAATTGTCACGCCGGTTTCAGCATCACCGGCCCACAGCGAACGCTGGATAGGCGCCGCACCGCGCCAGCGAGGCAGCAGAGAACCGTGAACATTGATGCAACCCAGTTCCGGCATGGCCAACACCGCTTTGGGTAAAATCAGTCCATAGGCAACCACCACCATCACGTCGGCCTGTAAATCGGCAACAAGGTGCTGATTTTCTTCAGGTCGCAGGGATTTTGGCTGAAACACAGGGATGTCATGTTGCAGAGCCAAGGTCTTTACCGGGCTGGGAGTTAATTTATTTCCCCGTCCTGCCGGGCGGTCGGGCTGCGTGAAAACGCCAACAATCTGATGTTCAGATGTTAAAAGCGCGTCAAGATGACGCGCTGCAAAATCAGGGGTACCGGCAAAAATTATTCGCAAAGCACATTTCCTGTACAAAAGAGGCTGTAAAGCGAGCCTGGGAAAATCGGCTTATTAAAAATAGCCTGAGATGACTAACGCAACGTGCAGCAATTAGCCGCGAGCGTTGAGCTTCGCCAGTTTTTCCATCTTCTGACGGATGCGCTGACGTTTCAGAGGCGATAAGTAATCGACGAACAGTTTGCCAATCAGGTGGTCCATCTCGTGCTGAATGCAAATCGCCAGCAGCTCATCGGCTTCAAGCTCAAAGCTTTTGCCGTTTCTGTCGAGCGCCCGGATCTTCACATTTGCTGCACGAGGCACGAGACCGCGTTGGTCAGGGATAGACAGGCAGCCTTCTTCGATGCCCGTTTCACCGCTTTGCTCCAGCAGTTCAGGGTTAATCAGCACCAACTGTTGGCTCTTATCGTCAGTAACATCAATAACGATAATGCGCTGGTGGATGTTCACCTGAGTTGCGGCCAGCCCGATACCTTCTTCGGCATACATCGTTTCGAACATATCATCGACGATTTGCTGAATTTCGGCGTTAACTTCTTTGACTGGTTTAGCAACAATGCGAAGCCTGTCGTCTGGGAAATGCAATATTTGTAATACGGACATAAATCTCTGGATCTTTATTCAAAGGATTGACGATATATAATCTCTATTCTAGACATTTCCGGCTCTGATTGACAGCATCGTGTATCAATTGAGCACGGCGTCGCGGTGGCGTCTGAACGGGAAATATCGACCATGACACAACAGGAAGTGTGGCTCAGGTTATCCGAGGTGAGAGGGCTAGGCGCAGCGAGGTTGTGTAAGCTGGTCGATGAACTGATCAATCACGATCGTCACACCTTTGCCTTGCTCGCCGCGCTCGGGTTAAACGAGGCTCAGATTACCGCCTATCTTCATCCTCGGTTGATTGATATCAATGCATCTTTGAAATGGACTGAAGAAGAGGATCAGCATCTGATCTGTTTCAACAGCGCCGACTATCCTCCGCTGTTGAAACAGATCGCCTCGCCGCCACGGTTGCTTTACGTAAAAGGGCCTCTGGAGCTGCTCAACTCACCACAATTAGCGATGGTCGGCAGCCGTCACTGCAGCAGCTATGGTGAACACTGGGCGCAATATTTTGCTGCCGGATTAGTTAACTCTGGTTTTACTATTACTAGCGGACTGGCTCTCGGCATTGACGGAATCTGCCACCGCGCGGCTTTGGAAGCCAAGGGTAAAACCGTGGCGGTGTTGGGGAGCGGGCTACGACGCATCCATCCACGCTGTCATAGTTCGCTGGCGGATCGCATTGTCGTGCAGGGAGGCGCGCTGGTTTCAGAATTTCCACTCAATATGCCGCCAATACCGCATAACTTCCCACGCAGAAATAGAATTATCAGTGGGATGAGTGTTGGCGTATTGATTGTGGAAGCCTCCCAACGCAGCGGTTCGCTGATTACTGCACGTTGTGCGCTGGAGCAAGGAAGGGAGGTCTTCGCATTGCCCGGAGCAATAGACAGCCCTAACAGTGAGGGATCTCATTGGCTTATCAAACAGGGCGCTTACCTGGTGACAGACCCGATTGATATCGCCGAGCATATCGGCAGCGGATTGACCTGGCTATCGGCAGAAAAATCGTCTTTTTTCACCGATTCGGCCTCGTTACGCGAAAAAATTGCTGCCGAAGTAAATATTTGTGCTGAAGTTGCTGAACTTGAATTGCCATTTGTCGATGTGTTGGCTAACGTAGGATATGAGGTGACACCTGTTGACGTCGTCGCTGAACGTGCCGGCCAACCTGTGCCAGTGGTAGTAGGTAAACTGCTCGAGCTGGAGTTAGCAGGATGGATCGCAGCTGTATCCGGCGGCTATGTCCGAATTAGGAGGGCAGGCCATGTTCGACGTACTAATGTACTTATTTGAAACTTACATTCACAACGAAGCGGAGATGAGTGTCGACCAAGATAGTTTAACGGATGACTTAACCGAGGCTGGATTTCATCGGACTGATATCCACAATGCATTAAATTGGCTTGAAAAACTTGCTGATCTGCAAGAGGGCGGTACTCCATCCTATTTACTGGATGCAGATCCTTTTGCTCTGAGAGTTTATACCGACGAAGAAATGAGTCGCTTAGATGTCAGCTGCCGGGGCTTCCTGCTATTTCTGGAACAGATTAAAGTGTTGAATGTCGACACCAGGGAGATGGTCGTCGATCGTGTTATGGCTCTGGATACCGACGAGTTCGATCTTGAAGACCTTAAGTGGGTCGTGCTGATGGTTCTCTTTAATATTCCAGGATATGAAAGTGCATACCAGCAAATGGAAGAGCTGTTATTTGATGTTAATGAAGGTTATCTGCACTAAAGCGATTTAATATTCGCCTGTCAGATAACGGGTAAAACACAGAGTATGACTAAAGCAACGCTTTTTGCTGGGAAGCAAAGTGAAATTTGTCCGGAATGCGGGGCCGGTTTGGTGATCCGTAGTGGTCGCCACGGCCCTTTTCTAGGCTGTTCCAACTATCCTGAATGTCAGCACATCCGACCGTTAAAAGCTCAGGCCGATGGCCATATCGTTAAAATTCTCGATGGACAGCTTTGCCCCAAGTGCCAGGCTACGCTGGTTTTACGACAGGGGCGATATGGCATGTTCATCAGCTGTTCGGATTATCCGGCATGCGACCATACCGAAGTTATCGATAAACCTGAAGAAACGACACTATCTTGCCCGCAGTGCGGTCAGGGCCATTTGCTGCAACGCAAATCCCGTTTCGGTAAAGTGTTTCATGCCTGCAACCGCTATCCAGATTGCCAGTTTGCAATCAACAATATTCCAGTGGCCGGGACCTGCGAGTTCTGCCAATATCCATTATTGATGGAAAAGAAAACGGCGCAGGGAATCAAGCTATTCTGTGCCAGTAAGCTATGCGGTAAAGCCGTAGTAAAAGTAGATTAAACTCATGACGACACAACAATCCAATCTGTCTGCCATCTTGCAGGCATTAGAGCTTCAACACGTTATTGCCTATCCGACCGAGGCCGTTTTTGGTCTGGGTTGTGATCCCGATAGTGAGCAGGCTGTCGAGGCGCTGCTGGCGCTTAAACAGAGACCGCGCGATAAAGGTCTGATCCTAATCGCCGACAGCTACGAGCAACTGTTACCTTATATAGATGATTCTCGGCTAAGTGCCGATCGTCGAGAGCAGATTTTTGCCAGTTGGCCGGGGCCGGTGACTTGGGTTATGCCCGCTAAAGCTACCACGCCGCAATGGCTTACCGGGCGTTTTAGCTCACTGGCCGTGCGTGTTAGCGATCATCCATTGGTTAAACAACTCTGCCGCCAGTATGGCAAACCTCTGGTTTCAACCAGTGCGAATCTTAGTGGCCAGCCTCCAGGCCGCACGGCAGATGATGTTAGAATGCAGTTTGGTTCTGATTTCCCTGTGCTGGAAGGAAACGTCGGTGGGCGCGAAAACCCGTCTGAAATCAAAGATGCTGCTACCGGCGAACTTATACGCCAAGGTTAAGGAAAATCTGTCATGTCTTCTTTCGCTGTTTTCGGTAACCCAATCGGTCATAGCAAGTCACCGCGTATTCACGCCCTTTTTGCCGAGCAAACCGGGATCAACCATCAGTACGGTACTGTTTTGGCACCTCATGATGAGTTTGAAGAAACGTTGCGCGGCTTCTTTGCTAATGGCGCAAGCGGAGCAAATATTACTGTTCCATTCAAGGAGCGCGCCTTTGCCGAGTCTGATGAACTCTCGGATCGCGCTGCGCTGAGCGGTGCTGTTAATACATTGAAGAAGCTGGAAGATGGTCGATTGCTGGGGGATAACACCGACGGCATTGGTATGATTAGCGATCTGCAACGTTTGAATATGATCAAATCAGGCGATCGCGTTCTGCTGGTGGGTGCCGGGGGAGCAGCGCGTGGCGTAATCCTGCCGCTGTTAGCTCACGGTTGCCGGGTGGTAGTCACCAATCGTACTTTTGAGCGCGCCCAGCATCTGCATTCTATCTTTGCAGCCAAGGGTGATATTACCGCCGTTGCGCTAAACGATCTCGACGGACTGGCTTTTGATTTAATCATCAATGCCACGGCTTCAGGAATTAAAGGGGATGTACCCGCGATCCCTGTTGCTGTCGTAACGGCAGAAACCCGCATCTACGATATGTTTTATCAGGCGGGTGAAACACCGTTTATTGCCTGGGCAAAACAATGCGGTGCAAAATACGCGGCAGATGGCTTGGGTATGCTGGTGGGGCAAGCCGCTCACGCCTTCTATTTATGGCACGGCGTAATGCCTGAGATTGAACCGGTTTTGACTCAGTTAAAGCAGGATCTGGCAGGTTAAGATATTAAAGGGGGATCGTTTATTCGAATCCCCTCTATATATAGATGAAGGAGAAGGTTGTTACTTATCTTCTCCCGATAAGTATTCATCTTTCCATTTAACGTAATTATTAGATGAATAGGTTAAACCAGCAATCTCTTCGGCGCTCAGTTCGCGAATCTGTTTAACCGGGCTCCCCAGATACAGGTAGCCGCTCTCTAATCGTTTACCGGGCGGTATCAGACTTCCCGCGCCAATCATTACGTCATCTTCAATAATCGCGCCATCCAGCACAATCGATCCCATTCCAACCAATACTCTATTGCCCACGGTGCAGCCGTGCAGCATAGCTTTATGTCCTACCGTTACGTCTTCGCCAATAATTAGCGGGAAACCTTCCGGGTTATGAGCAGACTGATGGGTGACGTGCAATACACTGCCGTCCTGAATATTGCTGCGACAGCCAATGACTACCCCGTTAACGTCACCACGAATGGCAACCAGGGGCCAGACGCTGACGTCATCAGCCAGATCCACATCGCCGATAATCACGCTAGTGGGATCAACCATTACGCGATCGCCCAATTTTGGATGCGTTCCTTTATAGGATCTTAATGCTTGTGACATGACTTATTCCTCTCTGATGAGATTAATGCTTTCCGCAATATAGTCGTTGGATCAATGAATACCTAGTTTTGCCCTGCAGGATCGTTGATAAAACATGCGGATCGGATAAGAACTCCGCGAAAGGAACGAAAAACAGGCAGTCAGAATTAAAAGATCAATAAACGCTTGCGGCTCCTCAGAAACTCCCTATAATGCCGCTCCATCGACAGGGAACAACGCAGCAGCAACGCGGTGTGAACAAGTCGGAAAGCATTAAAAATGATGATGACCGCGAAAATAAACGGTTGACATCAAAAGAGGAAAGCGTAGAATACGCCACCTCGAGTTAGCAAGCGAAAGCGCGTAACTCACTGCTCTTTAACAATTTATCAGACAATCTGTGTGGGCACTCACAAGACGATATCAGCCACTTCGGTGGCAACAGAATATCAAAGGCAGCAATGCCAAGTCTTAGAGTGACCAAGCAGTAATTCATTTTTGAATTATTACGAAAGTAAACTTTGAGCACCGCTGAACTTGTTTCAGCAAATCGAACTTTTAATTGAAGAGTTTGATCATGGCTCAGATTGAACGCTGGCGGCAGGCCTAACACATGCAAGTCGAGCGGTAGCACGGGAGAGCTTGCTCTCTGGGTGACGAGCGGCGGACGGGTGAGTAATGTCTGGGAAACTGCCTGATGGAGGGGGATAACTACTGGAAACGGTAGCTAATACCGCATGATGTCGCAAGACCAAAGTGGGGGACCTTCGGGCCTCACGCCATCGGATGTGCCCAGATGGGATTAGCTAGTAGGTGGGGTAATGGCTCACCTAGGCGACGATCCCTAGCTGGTCTGAGAGGATGACCAGCCACACTGGAACTGAGACACGGTCCAGACTCCTACGGGAGGCAGCAGTGGGGAATATTGCACAATGGGCGCAAGCCTGATGCAGCCATGCCGCGTGTGTGAAGAAGGCCTTAGGGTTGTAAAGCACTTTCAGCGAGGAGGAAGGCGTTGTTGTTAATAGCAGCAGCGATTGACGTTACTCGCAGAAGAAGCACCGGCTAACTCCGTGCCAGCAGCCGCGGTAATACGGAGGGTGCAAGCGTTAATCGGAATTACTGGGCGTAAAGCGCACGCAGGCGGTTTGTTAAGTCAGATGTGAAATCCCCGAGCTTAACTTGGGAACTGCATTTGAAACTGGCAAGCTAGAGTCTTGTAGAGGGGGGTAGAATTCCAGGTGTAGCGGTGAAATGCGTAGAGATCTGGAGGAATACCGGTGGCGAAGGCGGCCCCCTGGACAAAGACTGACGCTCAGGTGCGAAAGCGTGGGGAGCAAACAGGATTAGATACCCTGGTAGTCCACGCTGTAAACGATGTCGACTTGGAGGTTGTGCCCTTGAGGCGTGGCTTCCGGAGCTAACGCGTTAAGTCGACCGCCTGGGGAGTACGGCCGCAAGGTTAAAACTCAAATGAATTGACGGGGGCCCGCACAAGCGGTGGAGCATGTGGTTTAATTCGATGCAACGCGAAGAACCTTACCTACTCTTGACATCCACGGAATTCGCTAGAGATAGCTTAGTGCCTTCGGGAACCGTGAGAC
Source organism: Rouxiella sp. WC2420 (assembly GCF_041200025.1). Classification (NCBI taxonomy): domain Bacteria; kingdom Pseudomonadati; phylum Pseudomonadota; class Gammaproteobacteria; order Enterobacterales; family Yersiniaceae; genus Rouxiella; species Rouxiella sp. WC2420. The sequence goes on from NZ_CP165628.1 coordinate 407,449, forward strand.
AGGTGCTGCATGGCTGTCGTCAGCTCGTGTTGTGAAATGTTGGGTTAAGTCCCGCAACGAGCGCAACCCTTATCCTTTGTTGCCAGCGAGTAATGTCGGGAACTCAAAGGAGACTGCCGGTGATAAACCGGAGGAAGGTGGGGATGACGTCAAGTCATCATGGCCCTTACGAGTAGGGCTACACACGTGCTACAATGGCGTATACAAAGAGAAGCGAACTCGCGAGAGCAAGCGGACCTCATAAAGTACGTCGTAGTCCGGATTGGAGTCTGCAACTCGACTCCATGAAGTCGGAATCGCTAGTAATCGTAGATCAGAATGCTACGGTGAATACGTTCCCGGGCCTTGTACACACCGCCCGTCACACCATGGGAGTGGGTTGCAAAAGAAGTAGGTAGCTTAACCTTCGGGAGGGCGCTTACCACTTTGTGATTCATGACTGGGGTGAAGTCGTAACAAGGTAACCGTAGGGGAACCTGCGGTTGGATCACCTCCTTACCTAAAGATACGCATTGTGCAGTGTCCACACAGATTGTCTGATGAAATTAACGAGCAAGAGCACCTGTTGATGCAGTGGGGGAAACCCTGCGCTGATACGAAAACGTGTCGAGTCAGTGATTCGAGACGGCATTTTCGTGTCCCCATCGTCTAGAGGCCTAGGACACTGCCCTTTCACGGCTGTAACAGGGGTTCGAATCCCCTTGGGGACGCCATCCGATAATGTGTGAAAGACATTATCACTCTGTACCTTCGCGGGTCAGAAACTATCGTAAAGATGACTTTATTGAGTCGTGTTTACGATATTGCTCTTTAACAATCTGGAACAAGCTGAAAAATTGAAATGATACAGCTGAACATAACTCTCCGTAGAAGTACTGAGTTATGCGCACCTGTATTAGAGTCTCTCAAATAATCACGGCTACGAACGGCGTCACTCTTAACGAGTTTAAAAGACACCTTCGGGTTGTGAGGTTAAGCGACTAAGCGTACACGGTGGATGCCTAGGCAGTCAGAGGCGATGAAGGGCGTGCTAATCTGCGAAAAGCGTCGGTAAGGTGATATGAACCGTTATACCCGACGATACCCGAATGGGGAAACCCAATGTGATACGTCACATTATCGCATGGTGAATACATAGCCGTGCGAGGCGAACCGGGGGAACTGAAACATCTAAGTACCCCGAGGAAAAGAAATCAACCGAGATTCCCCCAGTAGCGGCGAGCGAACGGGGAACAGCCCAGAACCTGAATCAGTTTGTGTGTTAGTGGAAGCGTCTGGAAGGTCGCACGGTACAGGGTGATAGTCCCGTACACAAAAATGCACAGATTGTGAGTTCGATGAGTAGGGCGGGACACGTGACATCCTGTCTGAATATGGGGGGACCATCCTCCAAGGCTAAATACTCCTGACTGACCGATAGTGAACCAGTACCGTGAGGGAAAGGCGAAAAGAACCCCGGCGAGGGGAGTGAAATAGAACCTGAAACCGTGTACGTACAAGCAGTGGGAGCCTACTTTGTTGGGTGACTGCGTACCTTTTGTATAATGGGTCAGCGACTTATATTTTGTAGCAAGGTTAACCGTATAGGGGAGCCGTAGGGAAACCGAGTCTTAACTGGGCGTCAAGTTGCAAGGTATAGACCCGAAACCCGGTGATCTAGCCATGGGCAGGTTGAAGGTTGGGTAACACTAACTGGAGGACCGAACCGACTAATGTTGAAAAATTAGCGGATGACTTGTGGCTGGGGGTGAAAGGCCAATCAAACCGGGAGATAGCTGGTTCTCCCCGAAAGCTATTTAGGTAGCGCCTCGTGAACTCATCTTCGGGGGTAGAGCACTGTTTCGACTAGGGGGCCATCCCGGCTTACCAACTCGATGCAAACTCCGAATACCGAAGAATGTTATCACGGGAGACACACGGCGGGTGCTAACGTCCGTCGTGAAGAGGGAAACAACCCAGACCGCCAGCTAAGGTCCCAAAGTCATGGTTAAGTGGGAAACGATGTGGGAAGGCATAGACAGCCAGGATGTTGGCTTAGAAGCAGCCATCATTTAAAGAAAGCGTAATAGCTCACTGGTCGAGTCGGCCTGCGCGGAAGATGTAACGGGGCTAAACCATGCACCGAAGCTGCGGCAGCGACGCTTAGGCGTTGTTGGGTAGGGGAGCGTTCTGTAAGCCGTTGAAGGTGGTCTGTGAGGGCTGCTGGAGGTATCAGAAGTGCGAATGCTGACATAAGTAACGATAATGCGGGTGAAAAACCCGCACGCCGGAAGACCAAGGGTTCCTGTCCAACGTTAATCGGGGCAGGGTGAGTCGACCCCTAAGGCGAGGCCGAAAGGCGTAGTCGATGGGAAACAGGTTAATATTCCTGTACTCGGTGTTACTGCGAAGGGGGGACGGAGAGGGCTAGGCTAGCCGGGCGACGGTTGTCCCGGTTTAAGCGTGTAGGGGTGTAGACTTGGTAAATCCGGTTTACTTTAACCCTGAGGCGTGATGACGAGCCACTACGGTGGTGAAGTAGTTGATGCCGCACTTCCAGGAAAAGCCTCTAAGCATCAGGTAACATTGAATCGTACCCCAAACCGACACAGGTGGTCAGGTAGAGAATACTCAGGCGCTTGAGAGAACTCGGGTGAAGGAACTAGGCAAAATGGTGCCGTAACTTCGGGAGAAGGCACGCTGTCGCTAGGTGGAGGAACTTGCTTCCCGAGCCGAAGACAGTCGAAGATACCAGCTGGCTGCAACTGTTTAATAAAAACACAGCACTGTGCAAACACGAAAGTGGACGTATACGGTGTGACGCCTGCCCGGTGCCGGAAGGTTAATTGATGGGGTTATCCGCAAGGAGAAGCTCTTGATCGAAGCCCCGGTAAACGGCGGCCGTAACTATAACGGTCCTAAGGTAGCGAAATTCCTTGTCGGGTAAGTTCCGACCTGCACGAATGGCGTAATGATGGCCAGGCTGTCTCCACCCGAGACTCAGTGAAATTGAACTCGCTGTGAAGATGCAGTGTACCCGCGGCAAGACGGAAAGACCCCGTGAACCTTTACTATAGCTTGACACTGAACATTGAGCCTTGATGTGTAGGATAGGTGGGAGGCTTTGAAGCGTGGACGCCAGTCTGCGTGGAGCCAACCTTGAAATACCACCCTTTAATGTTTGATGTTCTAACTCGGCCCCATAATCTGGGGTGAGGACAGTGTCTGGTGGGTAGTTTGACTGGGGCGGTCTCCTCCTAAAGAGTAACGGAGGAGCACGAAGGTTAGCTAATCACGGTCGGACATCGTGAGGTTAGTGCAATGGCATAAGCTAGCTTGACTGCGAGAGTGACGGCTCGAGCAGGTACGAAAGTAGGTCATAGTGATCCGGTGGTTCTGAATGGAAGGGCCATCGCTCAACGGATAAAAGGTACTCCGGGGATAACAGGCTGATACCGCCCAAGAGTTCATATCGACGGCGGTGTTTGGCACCTCGATGTCGGCTCATCACATCCTGGGGCTGAAGTAGGTCCCAAGGGTACGGCTGTTCGCCGTTTAAAGTGGTACGCGAGCTGGGTTTAGAACGTCGTGAGACAGTTCGGTCCCTATCTGCCGTGGGCGTTGGAAGATTGAGAGGGGCTGCTCCTAGTACGAGAGGACCGGAGTGGACGCATCACTGGTGTTCGGGTTGTCATGCCAATGGCATTGCCCGGTAGCTAAATGCGGAAAAGATAAGCGCTGAAAGCATCTAAGCGCGAAACTTGCCTCAAGATGAGTCTTCCCTGGGACTTCGAGTCCCCTGAAGGGACGTTTAAGACTAAGACGTTGATAGGCTGGGTGTGTAAGTGCAGCGATGCATTGAGCTAACCAGTACTAATGACCCGAGAGGCTTAACCTTACAACACCGAAGGTGTTTTAGAGAGACACAAAGACTTAAGTTTTGATATTCAGCTTGTTCAAAGATTGATTCTGATGGCTGCCCTGAATAATGGGGAAAGCGGTTGGAATGAAACAGAATTTGCCTGGCGGCAGTAGCGCGGTGGTCCCACCTGACCCCATGCCGAACTCAGAAGTGAAACGCCGTAGCGCCGATGGTAGTGTGGGGTCTCCCCATGCGAGAGTAGGGAACTGCCAGGCATCAAATTAAAAGTAGTACTGTGTAGTAGTAGGACGGTTGCCTGCTCGAGAAGAGAGTAGGACTAAAAGCAACGCTTTTAGCACGTTGCTTGCAACGGCCCGAAGGGTGTATGACGGAGTCATACATAAACTGCCATGCATCAAATTAAACATCTTATTGTGAATTTACCAGTTGGATGTTGCAGTAGATTAGTATGCTGATATGGCTCAGTTGGTAGAGCGCACCCTTGGTAAGGGTGAGGTCCCCAGTTCGACTCTGGGTATCAGCACCAGAAACAAAGCGTAGAGTTCGGTAAATTAACAGAATTTGCCTGGCGGCAGTAGCGCGGTGGTCCCACCTGACCCCATGCCGAACTCAGAAGTGAAACGCCGTAGCGCCGATGGTAGTGTGGGGTCTCCCCATGCGAGAGTAGGGAACTGCCAGGCATCAAATAAACAGAGAAACCTCAGTCGAAAGACTGGGGTTTTTTTGTTTTCCTCCTATAGAGCGGTTTTCTGCGTGAGTAAGAGAGCAGGACTCCTGCCGGAGGCGGGAGAACGCTGCCTGTAACGGCCCGAAGGGGGTATGACAACGTCATGCATAAACTGCCAGCATCAAATAAGTAAAAACCTCAGTGAAAGCGGTTTTTTATTCTACCTCATTGATAAGGGTGAGTGATTTTTGATCAGTCAATGCTTGATAAAAAGGCCTCAATCTAACGATTGGGGCCTTTTTTGTTTCTTTTATCGGCAATAAATTAGTGTTTACTGCTCTGTGAAATCCCAATACCGGTTTGAGAGCGTACAAATTGGGGCCAGAAAAGCTTCCTTTCTGCTGCGCCAGAAGGGGATTTATCAGTAATTGAGAAGAACCAAATACCCACAAAAGCCACGATCATTGAGAACAATGCAGGATACTCATACGGGTAAATCGGCTTGGCGTGACCCAAAATTTGCACCCAGATGGTCGGGCCGAGGATCATCAAAACGATCGCTGTAATTAGCCCTAACCACCCACCAATCATCGCACCGCGCGTAGTCAATTTAGACCAGTACATAGATAGCAGAATAATAGGGAAGTTACAGCTGGCAGCGATTGAGAATGCCAGACCAACCATGAAGGCAATATTCTGTTTCTCAAACAAAATGCCTAGAGCGATTGCTACAAAGCCCAGCACCACGACCGTCGATTTCGATACGCGAAGCTCGGCTAACTCTGTGGCTTTGCCGTCTTTTATCACGCTGGAATAGAGGTCATGCGAAACAGCAGACGCGCCCGCCAACGTTAACCCCGCAACGACTGCCAGAATGGTCGCGAAGGCAACTGCCGAGATAAAGCCAAGGAAGAAACTGCCACCTACCGCGTTGGCAAGATGAACGGCAGCCATGTTATTTCCACCTAGCAGTGCGCCGCTGGCGTCTTTGAAGGCCGGATTAGAACTGACCAATACGATGGCACCGAAGCCGATAATAAAGGTCAGAATATAAAAGTAACCAATAAAACCAGTGGCATAGAACACGCTTTTGCGCGCTTCTTTGGCATCGTTAACCGTGAAGAAGCGCATCAAAATGTGTGGCAAACCGGCTGTACCAAACATCAGTGCCAGCCCCAGCGATAGTGCCGATATCGGGTCTGATACCAACCCTCCGGGACTCATAATGGCAAGCCCTTTGGGATGCACGGCCACGGCTTGAGTAAACAGCGTATTGAAGTTGAAACCCACGGATTTCATCACCATTATCGCCATAAAGGTGGCACCCGCCAGCAGTAGGACTGCCTTGATGATTTGCACCCAGGTGGTCGCCAGCATGCCGCCAAAAAGAACGTAAAGCACCATCAGAATACCGACCAGCACGACTGCCACCAGATAGTTCAGCCCGAATAGCAACTGAATAAGCTTGCCCGCACCTACCATCTGCGCAATCAGGTACAAGGCGACGACAACCAATGAGCCGCAGGCTGACAGAGTGCGAATTGGTTTCTGTTTTAGACGATAGGAAGCCACATCGGCAAAGGTATATTTACCCAGGTTACGTAATCGCTCGGCAATCAGAAACAGAATAATCGGCCAGCCAATCAGAAAGCCGATCGAGTAAATCAGCCCATCGTAGCCCGAGGTATAAACCAGTGCCGAGATCCCCAGGAACGAAGCGGCAGACATAAAGTCTCCCGCAATGGCCAAACCGTTTTGTAGCCCGGTAATCTGCCCACCTGCCGTGTAGTAATCCGTACGCGAGCGAGTGCGTTTTGATGCCCAATAGGTGATATAGAGTGTCGCGCCAACGAACAATACAAACATGATAATAGCTTCGATATTAAGCGGTTGCCGTTGCACAGCTCCGGCAATACCCTCGGCGGCCCAGGCACTGGAACTCAGCGCCAGAAGAGCCAGAACTCCCAGACGACGGGCGTTCATGGCTTCACCTCACGGATAATATCAGCGGTCAAACGGTCAAATTCACCGTTAGCGCGGAAAACATAAATACCTGTCAGCACAAAAGATATAACGATTAAACCGACACCAACAGGGATGCCTCGCGTAATGGTTGCGCCAGCATAGAGAGGCGTGCCAAGCCATTGAGGCTCAAAGGCTATCAGGAAGATAAAAGCGACGTATAGCACCAAAGTGATGATAGAAAGCAGCCAGGCGAACCGGCTGCGTTTATGTACCAACTCTTTAAAGCGCGGATTACTTTCAACCTTTTGATAAATGAGATCATTCATCTACACGACTCCTATGAGGCATTGATTGAGTTCACCGCGCTCAGGCGGTGAAAATTATGACGACGTTTTCATTGATTGTTTTTCTTCCAGCAATTTATCGACCACGCCCGGATCGGCGAGGGTTGAGGTATCTCCAAAGTTTGAGGTATCGCCCGCGGCGATCTTGCGCAGAATACGGCGCATGATTTTACCGGAGCGGGTTTTAGGCAATGAATCTGTCCAGTGAAGGATATCCGGCGTCGCGATTGGCCCTATTTCCTTGCGTACCCAGTTACGCACTTCGGTATAGAGTTCTGGCGACGGTTCTTCACCATGATTCAAGGTTACGTAGGCGTAAATAGCCTGACCTTTGATGCTGTGCGGATAACCAACGACTGCGGCTTCGGCAATCTTTGGATGCGAAACCAACGCCGATTCGATTTCGGCAGTACCCAGGCGGTGACCAGAAATATTCAGAACGTCATCCACGCGTCCGGTGATCCAGTAATAACCGTCTTCGTCACGGCGCGCGCCGTCACCGCTGAAATACATGTTTTTGAAGGTCGAGAAATAGGTCTGCTCAAAGCGTTCGTGGTCGCCAAACAGCGTACGTGCCTGACCCGGCCAGGAATCGGTAATTACCAGATTACCCTCGGTCGCCCCTTCCTGCGGATTGCCTTCATTATCGACCAGCGCAGGCTGTACGCCGAAGAATGGCAATGTCGCCGAGCCGGCCTTAAGTTCAGTAGCGCCCGGCAGCGGGGTTATCATGAAACCGCCGGTCTCGGTTTGCCACCAGGTATCTACAATCGGGCAATCACTATTGCCGATCGTTTTGTAGTACCACTCCCAGGCTTCTGGATTAATCGGTTCGCCGACTGATCCCAGAATACGCAACGAGCTGCGGGTAGTGCCTTCAATCGCTTTATCACCTTCGGCCATCAGAGCACGGATTGCGGTCGGCGCGGTATAAAGGATATTAACTTTATGTTTGTCTACAACCTGCGACATGCGGTTGGTTTGCGGATAGTTTGGTACCCCTTCGAACATCAGTGTAATCGCACCCACGGCCAACGGCCCGTAGAGCAAATAGCTGTGGCCTGTCACCCAGCCAACGTCGGCGGTACACCAATAGACATCGCCAGGATGGTAATCGAAGGTGTATTTAAAGGTCAGCGCGGCATAAACCAGATAGCCGCCAGTAGTGTGCAGCACGCCCTTAGGCTTGCCGGTTGAACCCGAGGTATAAAGAATGAACAGTGGATCTTCGGCTTTCATTTCTGTCGGCGGGCATTCGGCAGAAGCGTTCGCGATGACTTCGTGCCACCAAACATCGCGCCCCTCTTTCCATTCGCCTTTCTTGCCGGTGCGTTGGTAAACGATGACATTGGTAATGCTAACGACTGCGGGGTTTTTCAGCGCATCGTCAACGTTTTGTTTAAGCGGAATGGTGCGACCAGCACGAAGGCCTTCATCAGCGGTGATCACCAGTTTGGCGTTGGAATCGATGATACGGCCAGATACTGCTTCTGGGGAGAATCCGGCAAAAATTACCGAATGTACCGCCCCGATACGCGCGCAGGCCAGCATTGCCACGGCGGCCTCAGGCACCATTGGCATATAGATGGCCACCACGTCACCTTTTTGCACACCGTGATCTTTCAATACGTTGGCAAATTTGCACACGTCTTCGTGCAGCTGTTTGTAGGTGACGAATCTGTTTTCTGCATTCGGATCGTCGCCTTCCCAAATGATCGCTACCTGATCCCCACGATCGGCCAAGTGACGATCCAGGCAGTTTGCTGCCAGATTCAGCGTGCCATCCTCAAACCAGCGGATATCAATATTGCCGGGTGCAAAGGAAGTATTTTTAACTTTAGTGAACGGTTTGATCCAGTCGAGCACCTTGGCCTGCTCACCCCAGAACGTCTCAGGATCCTCAACAGACTGTTGATAATATTGCTGATATTTCTCAGGTGTGATTAAGGCTCGCTCTGCAATTGAAGCAGGAATCGGATGCTTTTGAGATTGGCTCATTATTGTTCTCCTTATGAATATGTTAATACTATGTCAATCAAAGGTTAATTGTAGTTTGCTGACCAGCTTTGTTTGGCTTTTGGGTGGCAGATCACGCAATGTCTCGGCAAGACAATCAGTTGTCATTGCTGTTTATAAATTGAGCGGTTAATTCAACACTTTTTCGCTCAAAATCGATTCTGATTTGGCTGCCTAACGGCAACGTTAACATTGGATGGGTGTGACAACAGTCAAAGCCATCGACGATTGGCAGAGACTGTCCGTTAAGAACTTCTTGAAGAACATCGAAAGGACGGCGACCCGTACCTTTATCATCAAATCCTTCGTGTTTACCCAGCAAGACGGCAGCGACGCGATCAAACACACCATTAAGTTTAAGCATGTTGAATGAACGTTCGATGGTGGCGATATCCAGGAGGCTGTCTTCAATCAGTAAAATATCGCCGCGCCTGATTTCAGGCATGTACGGGCTGCCCCAAATGCCGGATAAAGTATTCAGATTGCCACCAATCACTCTTCCCGATACCGAGCCCGAGCCAATAAACCGGCAGTCATTTTCATAGAGTTTTTTTGGCCGTTCGGGGGACGTGGTATCCCAGTTAAGCTTTTCATCGCTCCAGACTGGCGGTAGGGGATAGGTGTAAGGCAGAGCAGGAGGCGTTATCAGCAAATCAGAAAAAGATTGCCAGGTCGTGTCGACCAGGGGAGGAAACTCGCCGAAAGAGGCGACCAACGCCGGGCCGTAGAAAGTGATTAACCCGGTTTTGGCATAAATACCCAACAGCAAAGCGGTGCTGTCTGAATAACCGATGATAATTTTTGGATCGGCTTTAATCGCCTCATAGTCAATATAAGGCAGCAGCGCATTGCTGTTCATACCACCAATGGTTGACATCACGCAGCGAACTTTGGGGTCGCGCAGTAGCTGATTAAGCTCTTCGGCGCGTTCCTTGATGCTTCCCGAACGATAAAAATCGGATTTTTGCGTCAGACTTCCGGCCTGAAGTTTGAATCCTTTTGCCTGCAAAAACTGTTTGGCACGAGCAAAGCGATTGGGTGCGGTAACGGTGACAGGCGATGATGCCGAGAAAAAACCAATGGTTTGTCCTGGCACAAGTGACTGAGGTAACAGCATTTGAAAGGCAGTATCCATAGGGTTCACTCCTTGTGACTGGGGAACCTTACCATCGCTTATTCGTTAAATTTCCTCAATAAAAATAGTGTGGCGCAATGAAACATGCTCATTCAACGCCATCCTTAAATGGGTACAGAGAACTCGAAACAGGCACCTTTGCCAGGGCGATCAATTAATGTGATATCGCTGCCGTGCAGTTCGAGTATGCGTTTTACAATCATCAGGCCCAGCCCTCCCGCGCGTTTGCGGCCAGTGCTTAAAATTGACGGGCGAATAAAAAGATCGTTCTTGAGTTCGGCGGCAATCCCCGGACCGCTATCGTTTAGCTGCACCATAACTTTTTCCTGCTGTGGCCACAGGCGTATTTCAATCGTGCCGTGGTCGGGAGTAAATCTGATCGCGTTATCCAGCAGATTGGTCATCACCCGCTCGATCATTGCCAAATCAGCATTGACCAGAGGAATGCCCTGCGTCATATCGGCCTGTAACGTTAAATGGCGCGTTTCGGCGGTGAGTTCAAATTTTTGATAGACGTCCTGCACCAGCTCAGACATTGAAAACGGCTCTTTCTGCGGTTTCACCACGCCGTACTCGAGGCGCGCCAGTTCGAACAACTCCTGAGCCAATCGTCCAACCTTTTTACTCTGCACCAGAGCGATGTTCAGATAGCGATGGCGATCTTCATCGCTGAGCTGGTCAGATTTCACCGACAGAGTTTCGAGATAGCCGTGCAGCGAAGTCAAAGGCGTACGTAAATCATGGGAGATATTGGCGATAAATTCACGCCGCTGCTGGTCCTGGCGAGTCAGTCTCTGCCACTGTTCGTCGATGCGTTTTGCCATGTTGATAAAGGTCTGCTGGAGCTGGAATACCTCGTCACGTTGCGCATTGGCGGCAGGAACCGTTTGTGACAAAGCTTGTACCGCCTCCAGGCCACCACTGTCGAGATTTCTGATTTGCGCAGTCAGGCGACGGATAGGGCGCGTGACCCAGCGGAATGCAAATCCCCCGGCCACCAGGCCAAATAAAATCACCAGCCCCATGGAGCGCACAGCCATCATGACTGCCGATTGAAGCTGGGCATCGCGGTCCAGCGCACTATATTGATCGCCCAGCAAAACGATGTAGATATAACCCTGCAACTGTCCGTGATCGAGCAAAGGCGCAGCGCTAAATACCTGATGTGAAGTTTGATCGGCATGGCGAGGGTTATCGCCATAGACCGGCATTTTTGCTCCCTTGAGCAATGCCTTTACCGGTTGCAGATTCACCAGCGACAATTTTACCGCGCCTGCCGGGGCGGCATCGCCAATAATTTTTCCTTGTTTATCTAGAAGATAAACTTCAACGCTGGGATTCACCGCCATCAGTTGATCAAAAAGGGTATGAACGGAAGCTGTGTTCAGTCCATTTTGGCCGAGCAAAGGGTTGCTGTCGGCAATGTGTTTGGCCATATCTTGCGACAGCCGCTGGATAACCGCCTGACTGTACTGACTGCTCGAACGAACCTGTAAAATACCCGAAATCGTGCAGCAGGCGACCAGCAAGAGGGTAAAGACTAACGTCAGTCGCTGTGAAAGTGTCATATTTTTCATTGCATTACCCCTGAGATTCATCAGTGGATAGTATAAATTTGTAGCCTTTCCCCCACACAGTCAAAATCCTGTCAGGTTCTGCCGGATTAGCCTCAATCTTGATGCGTAACCGATTGATATGAGTATTAACCGTGTGCTCATAGCCTTCATGTTGATACCCCCAAACCTGATTCAGCAAACTAAGGCGCGAGAAGACTTTTCCCGGATTTTTAGCGAAGAAATACAGTAAATCGAATTCACGGGGCGTTAGCTCAATATTCTGCTGGTTAAGCAATACTTCACGGGAAATAGGATCGATAACCAGCCCGCCCGAGCTGAGCGTTCCGGCATCCATTTGCAGATTTCTGCCCATCGCATCTTGTCGCCTGAATAGCGCTTTTACCCGGGCAACCAACTCCAGCATTGAAAAAGGCTTCGCCAGATAGTCATCAGCTCCCAGCTCTAGGCCCAGAACGCGGTGGATCTCGCTGGAGCGCGCGCTGATGATGATAATCGGCGTATAGCGCGTCATGTTTCGGGCGCGGCGGCAAATTTCCAAACCATCGACGCCGGGCAACATCAAATCCAGTATCAGGGCATCCCACCCTCCCTTATCAAGCAGCGCGACACCCCGATCGCCATCAGCGGCATGGGTAATGACATAGCCTTCATCGCGCAGATGCAGCGTCAGCAGCTCGGCAATATTGCTATCGTCTTCAACAATCAGAATCTTTTTATTCTTTTCCATCAGTCGCGCCTTGAACCGGTTAAAGCCTGTTCGATCAGCTTGCAGTCTACACAAGGTCATCATCCGGAGTTATCACATTTTGTTTAACTTTGCGTGATGTCTCGGGGAACAAATCAATTCAATACTGCTTGCATCGAAAGTCGTGGGGCACAGGAGCAGTGGATGACAACTCATATTGAATCACCCGAGCCTTTGAAAACGGCGGGCAGGCCGAAAAAACCGCTTGTCGTTCATACCCTGTGGCTGCGTTTAACTCATTGGATCAATGCGTTGGCGATACTGATTATGGTCACCAGCGGTTGGCAGATTTACAACGCTTCACCGCTGTTTGCTTTTAATTTCTCGGAAAATCTTACTTTGGGCGGATGGCTAGGCGGTGGAATTCAGTGGCATTTTGCCGGAATGTGGCTGTTCGGCATCAATGGGGTGTTTTATCTGCTGATGAACATTGTGACTGGTCGCCTGAAAGCAAAGTTTTTCCCCGTCACTCCTCGGGCAATTCTGGCAGATTTGCTGGCCGCGCTGAAAGGCAAGTTAGCCCATGACGACCTCCGTCATTACAACATGGTGCAGCGAGTTGCCTATCTGTTTGTTATGGCTGACGGAATTGTGCTGGTGCTATCGGGGCTGGTGGTGTGGAAATCAGTACAGTTTCCTCTGCTACGTACGCTAATGGGCGGTTTTGATGCAGCCCGTTATGTGCACTTTTTTGCGATGTCGGCGATGGTAGGTTTTGTCGTTGTGCATTTGATTATGGTGTTGATGGTTCCGAAAACACTGCTCGCCATGCTTCGTGGACGTTGAGGCTTTCGACATGAAAAAAGACAGCAAAATCATCATTCCTGGAACCGATGCTCAAGATATTTTGCAGCAGGCGCAGGCTCTGATTGCCCGTAGACTTGATTCCTCCTCCCGTCGCCAGTTTTTGCGCCAAGGGCTGACATTGGGTGGCATGGTGATGCTGACCGGTTGCGACATCAGCGATAATCAGAGTGTTGAAAAAGCGCTGGTTTCTATTTCTGGATTCAACGATAGGGTACAGGCATGGCTGTTTGGGGCAAATCGTCTGGCACCAGAATATACAGAATTGATGATCACCCGGCCGTTTCCTTTTAACGCGTTCTATGGTGAAGAGGATGCACCCGAAGTTGACGGACAAACTTATCGCCTGCATTTAGCGGGAAAAGTATTGGATAAATCTAGCTGGTCGCTGCCGCAGCTGTATCAGATGGCGCAGGTTAGCCAAATCACGCGGCATATCTGTGTTGAAGGCTGGAGCGCAATCGGTAAGTGGGGAGGCATCCCTTTTTCACAATTTTTAAAGCTTGTGGGGGCGGATCTCAGCGCCAAATATGTAAGTTTTAAATGTGCTGACGACTATTACACCAGCATCGATATGGCAACCGCGCTACATCCGCAGACCCTACTGGCGCTGACCTATGATGGGCAAATTTTGCCACGCAAGTATGGTTTTCCGATGAAGCTTAGAATGCCGACCAAGCTCGGTTACAAGAATCCTAAACATATCAAACTGATTGAAATCACCAATGCCTATCCCGGCGGTTATTGGGAAGACCAAGGTTACAACTGGTTTGGTGGAAGTTAATTACAAACGACAACGACCCTGCACACATCGTGCATCTTCTTATAATAACGAGGAATTACCATGAAAAAGTTAATCGCTGTAATGATCTCTTCAACGCTGATGCTGGGTATGATGGGCGCACATGCCGAAGATACCATGAAGAAACCAATGGCCAAAAAAGACACCATGGGGATGTCTAAAGACAGCATGTCAAAAACCGACACCAAAATGTCAAAAGACCACATGTCAAAAGACAGCATGGCCAAAGACAAAATGAAGAAAGACGAAATGATGAAGAAAAAATCGGCCATGAGCCAATAAGCTTTATCCCCCTGCGACTCTGGACCCTTAAAGTTCAGAGTCGTCTTCTGTTCTAATCAAAAGCGAATAAGCGTCACTATTTTGCCGTCAAGATAGTGCCATTGGCCGTTAAAAGTCATGCCGGCTGGAAGTGTGGCCGTCAAAGGTTGCGCCAGCTGTAAAGTAAAACGTTGGGTCTGCGGGGAGAGCATGGTGATGTGCGCCGTAGAAAATTCAAAGTATTCTCCTACGTGGCGGAACAGCGCTTTAAACAAACTCTCTTTGGCCGAGAAGATAATCGTCAATGCCTCTTCTACTGAAAGGGTCGCCTGGCGCAGCAGTCCATATTCTTCACGCTGTATCACCCCATCGATTACTTCTTCGGTTTGTTTAGAAGAAAGCACTGATTCAATATCAATTCCTAATCCGCAAAGCCGCCCCGAATCTTTCGCCACCGCCGCCAATGCCAGATTCGCGGTGTGGCTAATCGAACCTATTATTCCCTCCGGCCACAGCGGCTGGCGATGCGACCCCACGGCCAGCAGCCGAGCCTCACAGTTAAGTCCGCGCAAGGCTTCCCGGGCGGCCAACCGGCCCGCGAGATGCTCGGCTTTACGCTGAGGCACGGCGCGAACCAATGTCTGATAATGAGGCAAAATCAGTAAATCCTCAGACTCCAGCGTATTGACATCGTAATGGGTGACGATAATGCGCTGTGTCACAGTCGGTAATGTCAGGTCGATAAAAGAGAATCTCGTTTTCATGGATAAATGGAAAAGTCGGCCCTGTTTGTAGGGTTTTCACTCTATTGCAAATGAAAATAATTATCAATACACTTATTTGCCACCTCGTTGAGGTTATAAACGCTTAAAGAAGTTAACCACTTCAAGGCATAGCCAGCCTTAGTTAATCACTATGTAGCCACAATAAGAGAAAGTGTTTTGAAACCAGATTGTTTAGACACACTGTCCCTCTCAGCGAGCCATACGCTGTTAAACAGTAAGCACGCAGGAAGCAACGGATGGTGGCTTGAAGTCGCCCGTAGGGGTACACCGTGGGTTGAATCTTCAGGCAAAGGGCGGTGCAAGGTCACCTTTTTTTGGCGTGATCCTCACGGCAGCGAGTTCACCTCCGCATATCAACGGGTCTGGATCAACATTAACTGCCTGACCGACCACCATCAGTCTTCGCCGCCGCAAAGTTTGCAGCGCCTGAATGGCACTGATGTCTGGTATTGGCAAATTGAACTTAAATCAGACTGGCGCGGCAGCTACAGTTTTATTCCCAGCGAAGAGAGTCAACCTTTCACCACACAGGCCGACGATGCCTTTGGGCAGATGTTTGCCGTGCGCAGCTGGTGGCGCAGCAATTTCGCCAACGCCAGTCATGATTTGCTTAACCCCACCCGCAGCTGGACAGGGGCGAAAGGCCATGCTCTGTCCGGCGTCAGTTTGCCAGATGCTCCTGCGCAACCGGCTTGGCGTGATTATGACAGCTATGGCACCTCCAGCGGGCGCTGCGTGCCTGCGCCACCGGCAAAACTCCAGCGTTTTTCCTGGAACAGCGCGCGTTTAGGCAACCAGCGTGACGTGTGGATTTATACCACCGGCGACGGCGTTGAGCTGTCATCCCGTCCGCTGGCTATCTTGCTTGATGGGCAATTCTGGTCACAAAAAATGCCTCTTTGGGAACCGCTGCTGCAACAAACGGCGCAGGGCAACTTGCCGCAGGCCGTATATGTGTTGATTGAAGTGATTGATAGCCAGCATCGCAGCCAGGAGCTGACCTGTAATCCCGAATTCTGGTTGGCGGTGCAGCAAGAGTTGCTGCCCGAAGTGGCGAAACTGGCACCGCACAGCGATAACGCCGCAAAAACCGTAGTTGCCGGGCAAAGTTTTGGTGGCCTGTCTTCACTTTATGCAGGCCTCAACTGGCCGCAGCGTTTCGGCTGCGTATTGTCGCAGTCGGGATCGTTTTGGTGGCCGCGTCGCGATATGTTGCAGCTGGAAGAGATCCCCGAAGATGCTTGTTGGCTGCCAAAGCAAATAGAAAAGGGATTGGGCCGTGAAAGTGCGCTGCGAATCTTCATGCAGGCCGGTCGCCACGAAAGGCTGATCCACCGGGTTAATGACAACCTGGCCGTAATGCTCGGTGATTCTCGACATAGCTTGCAATATCAGGTCGTTGAAGGTGGACACGACGCTTTGTGCTGGCGCGGGGGTTTGCTCGATGGACTGCAGGCGCTGTGGGCCGATGAATTCACCTCACCATCTTATTTCTTGGCAGGAGCCGATGATGGAAAAGCTTAACCCTTTCGATGACGAACAGCAGCGCAGCCTGATACTGCAAAATGACCAGCAACAATACAGCCTGTGGCCCGATTTCAGCACGGTGCCGCCGGGGTGGCAGCCGGTTTTCGGCCCTGCCGAGCGCGCCGATTGTATTGCCTGGCTGGAAAGCCATTGGCGGGACATGCGGCCAACCGCGCAGCGCGCCGCTTCATAATTGCGCCATAGCCGCCGAAGGATACGGCAGAGGCTAATCATCCTCGGCACAGAGTTTATTTTTCAGGAGTATCAGGGTGCAAGACATCACTTCAAAGCTACAAATATCGCAGCCGCAGAGCTTAAAATCGCGGACTTCACAAGATACTTCCTCCCGCCGCGATGCCATGCCGCTGGTGGCCGCACAGCCGGGCATTTGGGTTGCCGATCAGCTTTCTCCCCACGATAACGCCTATGCAGTGGCCCACTATATTGAACTTGTCGGCGAGATTGACCGTGAAATTCTGCTGCAAGCTATCGCTCAGGGACTGTCCGAAGCCGATACTTTGCGTATGCGCTTTGAAGAGCACGACGGAGTGCCGATGCAGTGGTATGACCGCGCCACCGCGATCCCGGCGGTGGAGTGTGTCGATCTTTGCGATCGCGCCTCGTTGAATATCTCCGCTCAGCCTGATCGACAAAGTCAGAGTCAGGATCACGCCGCGCTGGCGTTAATGCATGAGGATCTTAATGGCCAGTTACGCGTTGCCGATGGCGGGCCGCTGTTGCGTCATATTCTGATCCGCGTCGCGCAAAACCGCTGGTTTTGGTATCAGCGTTATCATCACGTTATCGTCGATGCGTTCAGCTTTAACGCCATCACACGCCGAATTGCCCACCTTTATACCGCCCTTTGCCAGCAAACCATGCCGGAACCAGCATCTTTCGTGGCGTTTCGCGACGTGGTTGAAGAGTATCAGCGGTACGAACAATCCGCCGCCTGCCAGCGAGATAAACAGTTTTGGCTGGAGAAAGCGCGCCAGTCGCCGCCAGCGGCCAGCCTTAGTCCGCTTCCGTTAGCGGGGCAGACGCCAACTACGCATATTTTCCGTCTGTCACAGAGCTGCGATCGCCAACAGTTTGCCCAGTTGATTGTGGCCGGAGAGGCGCACAAGTTGACGCCTGCCGATATGGCGCTGGGACTGGTTGCGCTGTGGGTGTCCCGTTTGAGCGGGCAAAGTGCATTTACTGCCGGATTTATCTTTATGCGCCGAATGGGTTCTGTCGCGCTTTGTGCCACGGGTCCGGTGATTAACGTATTGCCGGTGGCCTTTAATGTAGAGCCGCAGCATACGCTGCTAGAAGTGGCGATTGAGGTGGCTCGTGAGCTGAAAAAGGCCCGTCGCCATCAGCGCTACGACGCGGAACAGATCCAGCGCGACGTCGGAGGCGTGGGTGATGAAAAGCCGATGTACGGCACGGTTTTCAACTTCAAGATGTTCGACTTCCGACTTGATTTCAATGGCATAAATGGTGTTACACACGAGTTGTCGTCTGGCCCGGTGCGTGATCTGGAAATCGCCCTGTATATCGATGAGTCCGGGCAACTGACAGTCGATGTGCTGGCGAACGCCGAACGTTATCAGCAGCAGGAGATTGAAGCACATTTACAACGTTTGCCACTCTTGCTTGGTCAGTTTGCCGCGAATCCCGCTTTGCTCTCGGGTGATGCAGAGATGTTGACGGCCGCCGATCGTGAACTGATTACACGGGTGAACGACACCGCTTTCCCGCTGGCCGAGAACACCTTGAATCGGTTATTGCAACAGCAGTCTGAGGCGACGCCGCACGCCCCGGCGCTGGCTGATGAGCAGCACCAATTAAATTATCGTGAAACGCGCCAGCAGGTTGTGGCTCTGGCGCAGCGGTTGATTGAGCAGGGCGTTGCAGCGGGGGATATCGTAGCCGTGGCGTTGCCTCGTTCAGTCTTTCTCTCACTGGCATTGATGGCGATTGTCGAGGTCGGAGCGGCTTATCTGCCGATGGACACCAGTTATCCTGACGATCGCCTGGCGATGATGCTGGAAGACGCCTCTCCGCGCCTAATCATCACTGACAACAGCCAGCTGTCACGTTTCGCTCATAAAGGCAACGTGATGATTTACGATAGTTTATTAGACCTGAGATCAGATTTACCTCAGGAATTTAAGGGACCTTCAGAAAATCATCCGGCTTATCTCATCTTTACTTCAGGTTCGACCGGCAGGCCGAAAGGCGTGGTGGTGGGTCATCAGGCGATCGTTAACCGACTGCTGTGGATGCAAAACCAGTATCCGCTGGGCTGCGACGACGTAGTGCTGCAAAAAACGCCGAGCAGTTTTGATGTTTCGGTGTGGGAATTCTTCTGGCCGCTCGTTGTCGGCGCGAAACTATTCATGGCACCTCCTGAGGCGCACCGCGACCCGGAACAGCTCCAGCAGCTGATCGCCGCCCATCAGGTTACTACCTTGCACTTTGTCCCATCAATGCTCGCGGCCTTTGTCAGCACGCTGGAAGAGGCTGAATCTTTGAGAAATTGTGCCTCGCTGCGTCAGGTTTTTTGCAGCGGTGAAGCCTTGCCCGCTGAACTTTGCCGCCTGTGGCAGCGCCGTACCGGTGTGGCTTTGCACAACCTTTATGGTCCGACCGAGGCGGCGGTTGATGTGAGCTATCACCCAGCCTGGAGTGAATCTTTAGCCGCAGTGCGCGGCGCGAATGTGCCTATTGGTTTGCCGGTCTGGAATACTGGTTTGCGCATTCTCGACGCACGTCTGCAACCGGTGCCGCCGGGTATTGCCGGAGATTTGTACCTGACCGGTGTACAGTTGGCGCACGGTTATCTGGCACGGCCTGACCTCACGGCCAGCCGTTTTGTTGCCGATCCGCTGGGCCAGGGAGGCCGGATGTATCGCACCGGTGACGTGGCGCGTTGGCTGCCGTCCGGTGCGGTGGAATATCTGGGGCGCAGTGACTTTCAGCTGAAGATCCGCGGCCAGCGCATCGAGCTCGCGGATATCGATCACGCGCTGCTTTCGCTGCCGGGCATTGTTCAGGCGGTGACCCACGCTATGGCGCTGGGCAATGGCGGGCAAGAGGCGACCAGTGGCGATGCGCGTCAGCTGGTGGGTTATCTGGTGGCGCAACCCGGTGTCCGTTTGGATACTGCGGCTCTGCGCGGACAGCTCGCCGATCTTCTCCCTCCGCACATGGTGCCGGTGGCGCTGGTCGAGTTGCCAGATTTGCCGCTGAGTGCGAATGGCAAGCTAGACCGTAAAGCCTTACCTCAGCCCGAGGCGCAGCAGCAGACGGCAGGCCGTGAACCCGAAGCGGGGCTTGAAACCCTGATTGCTCGCGCGGTTGCGGGTTTGCTAAATCGTGAGACTGTGTATGCCGACGACGATTTCTTTGCGCTCGGCGGTCATTCGCTATTGGCGATGCGCCTGGCCGCGCAGCTGCGTCGTGAGCTGGAGCGCCCGGTTAGCGTCGGGCAAATTATGGTGGCATCAAAAGTTGAACAGCTTGCGGCGCTGCTTGGCGAAAAACAAAGTCAGGCCGAGGTTGATAACTGCGGATTCGAGGCGGTATTACCGCTACGCAGTGGTAAGGGGCCTGTCCTGTTCTGTTTGCATCCGGCCTCTGGTTTTTCCTGGCAGTTCAGTGTGTTGCCGCGTTACATCGACCAGCAATGGTCAGTGGTCGGTATTCAGTCGCCTCACCCAGACGGGCCGCTGTGCTCAAGTCAAAACATGGATCAGGTGTGCGACGCGCATCTGCAAACCGTGTTGAGCGTGCAGCCGCACGGCCCGTATCATTTTATCGGCTACTCCCTGGGCGGGACGCTGGCGCAGGGAATTGCCGCGCGTTTGCAGGCTCGCGGAGAAGAGGTTGCTTTCCTCGGCCTGCTCGATACCTATCCACCCGAAACGCAAAACTGGGACGTGATGCTTGACGACAACGTGCTTAAAGAGATCCAGCGCGAGCGGCAGCAATTTATTGCGGTTTCAGAAGAGGCGCTGGACCCCGCCGATAGCGGCGATAAAAGTGGCATGTTTGATAAAATCGAGGCCAACTACGCCGACTCGGTGCGATTGCTGTCGGCGACTCGCACCGCGTATTTTAACGGGCAGGCGACGCTTTTTGTGGCGAAAAGAACCCTGCAGGCCGGCATGGACGTGCAGCAGACTTGGTCAGAGTATGTCAACGCGTTGCAGGTTCACGAGCTGGACTGTGCGCACGTCGATATTGTCTCGCCTGCGTCGTTTAAGGTATTAGGACCGCTGCTCAACAGGCTCCTGCGCGCACTCTAAATACCTTTCATCTTTCACGCTGCGGCGAAGTCTGATTCGCTGTAGCGTGAAATCTATTGAGGGTAAATTTTTAATTAAGCTCGATGTCCCAAAGGTATCACCAGCGGGGTATGGGAAATTGGGCAATCGATGATGTGACAGCGCAGGCCAAATACTTGCTCAATCAACTGCGGCGTGACGATTTCTGCCGGAGCGCCTTCGGCAATAATCTGGCCGTCTTTCATGGCGATCAGATGACCCGCATAGCGACAGGCGTGATTGAGGTCGTGCAGCACCACTACCAGCGTGCGATCGTTTTGTCGGTTTAATCGACACATTAATTCCATTAAATCAATTTGATGGGCGATATCTAGCCAAGTGGTGGGTTCGTCCAGCAGTAATAAAGGTGTTTGTTGTGCCAACACCATGGCAATCCATACTCGTTGGCGCTGCCCGCCCGATAAATTATCTACCAGACTGTCGGCCAGTTCATAAACACCGGTTGCGCGCATTGCTTCATCTACCGCCTCAGAGTCTTTGCGACTCCAGCGGCTAAATAAGTTTTGATGAGGATAACGCCCGCGAGCCACTAGATCGGCGACGCTGATATCCCCCGGCGCGATAGAACTCTGCGGCAACAATCCTAGCTGTTTGGCGACCTCTTTGGTCGGCACCTCGTTAATCATTTTACCATTCAGCCATACCGCTCCCGTTTGCGGCTGCATCAAACGGCTAAGCGTGCGCAGTAATGTCGATTTTCCGCAGGCATTCGGGCCGATAATTACCGTCAGCTTGCCTTCGGGGATCGCCACCGACAAATCTCGGGCGACGACTTTTTTTTCGTAGCCGAGGGTGAGATTTTCTGCCCGTAAAGGGGATAAAGATCGATTGCTCATTAGCGTCGTGATTCTCGAATTAACAGCCCAATCAGATAGATACCGCCAATGCTGACGGTTAATATCCCGACGGGTAATTGATAGGGAAGGAACATGCGCTGAGCAAGAACGTCGGCGGCAAGCAGCAACAGGGCCCCGGTCAGCGCCGCAAAAAGCAGCGGCTGTTGATGACTGGCACACAGGCGGCGGGAAATTTGCGGGGCTACCAGGGCGATAAACGAGATTGGACCTGCTATCGCCGTGGCCGCTGCGGTGAGGGAAACGCCGACCAACATTAATAGTAGTCGTGCACGTTCCACCGGCACGCCCAGAGCGCAGGCAGTATCATCCCCCATTTCCAGCAGGCGCATCCTCCGGCATAACCATTGTGCCAACACTACCGCGACTATCATTACAGCAATGGCGGGCAGACTCTTTTGCCAGCTGATGCCGTTGAGCGAACCTGCACTCCATAACCCGGCGGTCAGGGCCGATTCTAAAGAGGCGTTGATAATAAGCCAGGTGTTGGCTGCCGTCAGCAGGGCGCGAATGGCAATGCCGACAATGATCAGCCTGAAAGTTTCTACCCCTTTGCGCCACGCCAACCAATAGACGAGTAACCCGGTAAAAATGCCTCCGGCCATAGCTCCGGCGGTGATCTGATTAATGCTGCCGTTAAACAGCACGATGATTATCAGCACGCCGGTGTAAGCGCCGGAGTTGAAACCAATGACGTCTGGGCTACCCAGCGGGTTGCGCATCAGCGATTGAAAAATAGCCCCGCTGATGCCCAGCGCTGCGCCGACGATCAGCGCTATCGTTACCCTCGGCAAACGCCACTGGGTCACAATAATGGATAGATTATGGGGACCTTCACCGCGAAGGGCATCGATCACCTGATGAGCGGTAAGTGAAAGCGCGCCGCTGCCAAGAGCGTAAACTGCCAGCACCAAGCAACACAACACCAGTGATAGTGCGATAAATAAAGGCCGCGTTAGACGGCTTTTTTTCGCAGCCAACGACGATTGGCCAAGTAGCGAATTTATGCTCATCCCCGGCTCAGTCCGTTATGACGGCGGACCAGCCAAATCAGCACCGGCGCACCGATCAGTGCCGTGACAACCGAAACTCTAAGTTCGCCAACAACTAACACTCTTCCTGCTAAATCCGCCGCCAGCAGCAGAGAAGGGGTGAGCACTAGTGTCCATGGCAGCATCCAGCGCGGAGTGGCGCGTGAAACACGTCTGGCGATGTGCGGCATCATCAGTCCGACGAAACCAATCGGTCCAACGGCGGCGGTCGCACTGCCACAAAGCAGGGTAATAGCCAGCAGGCCGGCTAACTGAGTTAGAGCAATACGCGTGCCGAGCGCGGTGGCAAGTTCGCTGCCCATCGTTAGATTATTTAGCGCGCGGCTTATCAATAGCGTCAAAATTGTGGCAACTAAGATCGGCAGCGCCACGGTATGGATCACTGACAGGCTGCGAATATCCAGCGAACCCGCCTGCCAGAAGCGCAGCTGATCAAAAGCCAGCGGGTTAAGTAAAGAGATCCCCGAAGACATCCCTTCAAGCACTGCGCCGAGTGCGACACCAGCCAGCGTGAGGCGAACAGGATTTAGCCTTCCGCGACCCAGCGCGCCAATCATTGCCACCAGCAGCGTGGCGACCATCGCGCCACCGAAGGCATACCACAAGTATTGATCGATGCCAGTCGCGCCAAAAAAGGCGATGCCCAGCACCACTGAGAATCCGGCCCCGGAATTAACGCCAAGAATGCCGGGATCGGCCAGCGGATTGCGCGTAAGAATTTGCATCAGCGCGCCGGAAAGGCCCAGCGCAATGCCCGCCAGGATGCCCGCCAGCGTTCGCGGCAAACGCGCATCGTGAATAATCACACAGTCGGCGCTGGCACACTGGCCTTGCAAGGCGGGCAGCACGGTATCAAGAGGAATGGATTTTTCACCTATCGACAGGCTGAGCGCCACCATCGCCGCCAGCAGGAGGAGCGCGAGCAGCATGCCGCCCATCTGGCGTGAACCAGAAGAAAAGAAGGGTGAAGATGCTGAGGAGGTGATTAGACGAGACATAGCAGCCTTTTTATTACCAGGTATCTTTTAAACTTCAACGGCTTTGAAGACCTGACTGCGATTTGAAATCTATTGAATATGTTCATTATCGAAACGGTCCGTCGAATCAAAAAAAGTATGAATGTTAATGATATTTATTATCGTTATTGATTTCATTTGTATATGGTAGCATGCCTCAATGTTCTGTTGCAGTCCTCTTGAATCGGGATCTTGTTGCTGCAACCCCAGTAACCGTTGGATTATGAATTTGCCATGGATAAGCCCTCGATTTTATTGAATTTTAGTTTGCTAAAGACCCACCCTGTTTTTCGTTCCGTATTCTGCGCGCGCTTTATTTCAATATTGGCTCTTGGCCTGCTTGGCATCGCCTTGCCGGTGCAGATCCAGGCGCTTACCGGCTCGACGTTGTTAGTCGGTTTAGCCGTTACGCTGGCCGGTAGCGGCATGTTTGTCGGATTACTGCTGGGCGGTGTGATGGCTGACCGTTACGAGCGCCGTCGTTTAATATTGTTCGCCCGTTCCACCTGCGGTATGGGTTTCATCGGCTTGTGTATTAACGCCACACTGCCTGCGCCATCTTTATTCGCTATTTACGTCCTGTCAGTTTGGGACGGATTTTTTGGTGCCGTTGGCGTTACGGCATTATTAGCCGCTACGCCTGCGCTGGTGGGGCGTGAAAATCTGGTACAGGCCGGTGCATTAAGCATGCTGACCGTGCGTTTCGGCTCAATTCTTTCTCCTGCCATTGGCGGTCTGATTATTGCCAGCGGCGGGGTAGTGTGGAACTACGGACTGGCTGCACTGGGCACTCTGCTGACGTTAATCCCGCTGCTGCGTTTGCCGAAATTACTGCCTCCTCCGCAGCCACGCGAGCACACGTTAAAATCGCTGATTGGCGGCTTTAGTTTTTTATTGCGTAATAAAGTGATTGGCATGGTGGCGCTGATTGGCGCCCTGCTGACAATGGCCAGTGCGGTGCGCGTGCTTTATCCGGCGCTTTCTGGTCTCTGGCAGGTGGATGCTTCGCGGCTCGGGCTGATGTATGCCGCCGTGCCGCTGGGAGCTGCCATCGGCGCCTTCACCAGCGGTCGCGTGGCCAGCGTGGCTCGTCCCGGTTGGATGATGATGTTGACTGCGATTGCAGCCTTTGTCGCCATTGGGCTGTTCAGCCTGATGCCGTGGTACAGCACCGCGCTACTATGTTTGGTGGTGTTCGGCTATCTCACGGCGATTAACTCTTTACTGCAATACGGCCTGATTCAGCGCCTGACGCCTGACGATTATCTCGGCAGGGTTAACGGCCTGTGGACGGCGCAGAATGTTATCGGCGATGCGATCGGCGCACTGTTGCTGGGCTCGATGGGGTCGGTGATGCTGCCTGCAATCAGTTCGGCCAGCTTTGGATTTGGCGCAGCCCTCGTCGGGTTGGTGCTGGTGTATTCGCTGCGGGCACTGCGAGAGTTGAGCAACGGTGGGCTAGAGGAGATTCGCCAGCCCACCAAACCAATTAATGGCCGCTAAACTGCGTTTCCAGCTGCGTCAGTAAATTATTGGCGCTGTAATAATCCAGCCGGAAGGTGTCGTTACCCATGGCGTAAACCTGTTTGTTTTGTACCGCAGGCAGGTGGCTAAGGAAAACGTTACTTTCTACGCGTTGCGCGTCAGTTTTATCCCCGGCAAACAGCAGCAGCGATTTACCGTTGAGCCCTGCCGCTAAATTCTCGCCTGATAGTTGAATGATGTCTTTGCGAATACCCTGAGTGTGGCCGCTGGCGGCGTTCGCTGGAGGTTGCGCCAGCGTGAAGCCGAGCTGCTGTAGCATTTGCCCCTGTGGCGACGCCGGTGTCCAAAGATTGGCGGCCTTGCCATCTGGGCGATAAACCAGCGCAGAAATCGGCTGCGGTGGCAAATGCAGGCTTTGTTTCAGCGTTTTTTCTCGCTGGTCAAAGCTGGCCACGACTTTAGCGGCATCGGCTTCTTTACCGCTTGCCTCGCCCAGTTCTGCGGCCAATTCCTGCCAGCTTTTATCATCGTAGTTAACCACTATCACTGGCGCTATTGCCGAAAGCTGAGACATCAGCTTCATGGCCGAATCCCCACCCGTAGCCGAAATCACAATTAAATCCGGTGCCTCACCGGCAATCGCTTCGGCGTTAGCTTCACCGATATATAAAGCTTTCACTCCACGCTGTTTTGCCACGCTGCCCCATTGACGGAAAAAGCCCTGATCGTCAGCGATGCGGGTATTGGGGCTGGTGGCTCCGCTGGCAATAACTGGGGCATTAATCGCCAACAAAGTGCCGGTGACAGTCACGCTGGTGGAGACAATCCGCTGTGGCGGATGCTGCAAAATAAGGGTCCCGTGTGAGGTTTTAATCTGGCGTGGCCAGCCGTCAGCGGCGTGCGCAGCAGCCAAAAAGCCCCAAAATACTGCTAAAAACGCCATAAACAGGCGAAATTTCATCCACTTCATGTTCAGACCTTAAAAGTAAGTTACTAACGATTTCAATAGATTAATGTCAAATGCATGGCAGATGAATTATGCCAGACCCATTTTTCACGCATTGACACTGATAAACGCATCACGTACTTTAACGCGATTAAATACAAATGATAATAATTATCATCCCAATTATCATTATATTGCATGGGAGTTTACAGATGGATACTGTGATGAAAGAACGTGATGTCTTGGGCGAAGAGTCAGTCAACCCAGTCGAACTTTCACCTACCTCGGGCTTTTTCTTTACCTCTGCCTATCGAAGCCTCAGTACTGAGGGATGCCTGCTAAAAGTTACTGCATCAGCGGCCGATGGCGATGCCATTGACGGTGAGTTTCAGCGGGCTATCAAGACAGCTTTTATCGATGCACACGCCGCAGGCATCAAGCATCCAGTGCTGTGCGGGGCGATTCCTTTTGATAAGCGCCTGCCTTCGGCGCTGTTTGTGCCACAGAAAACTCAGTGGCTGGATCGCCCATCCGCAATGGCGAGCGCAATGAGAACGGATAGCCCGCTGCCTGAAATAGAAAGCAAAACCGAGCTACCTGCTCAAAACATTTTTATGCAGATGGTCGGGGATGCCGTACAGGCAATGAATGAAGGGCGTCTCGACAAGGCCGTGCTGTCACGATTGCTGGAAATCAAAACCCGCAACCCGGTGTCACGCGATGCGTTGATGAACCGCGTAGTGGCGCAGAATCCCAACGGCTATCACTTCCACGTACCTCTTGAAAAGGGGGTGTTGATCGGCGCCAGCCCAGAGCTGTTGCTGCGTAAACACGGCAATCAGTTTTATTCCAATCCTCTTGCCGGCTCGGCGCGGCGCGAAAGCAGTCCACAAAAGGATGAAGAGGTCAGCCGCCAACTGCTGAACTCGGGTAAAGACCTTTATGAGCATCACATTGTGATTGAGGGCATGCGCAAGGTACTGGCTGAACGCAGCCATTCTTTGCAGTCTCCTGATTCTCCTGAATTATTAAGCACGCCAACTCTGTGGCACCTATCGACGCCTATCAAAGGTGAAGCACGAGATGCGCGAGAAAACGCGCTGTCGCTGGCCTGTTTGCTACATCCGACACCGGCGCTGTGTGGCTCTCCGACA
The DNA here is from genome assembly GCF_041200025.1 of Rouxiella sp. WC2420. Classification (NCBI taxonomy): domain Bacteria; kingdom Pseudomonadati; phylum Pseudomonadota; class Gammaproteobacteria; order Enterobacterales; family Yersiniaceae; genus Rouxiella; species Rouxiella sp. WC2420. The sequence continues at coordinate 434,783 of NZ_CP165628.1, forward strand.
AATATTGCCCGTGATTTGATTGAGCAATTGGAACCCTTCGATCGTGGCCTGTTTGGCGGCATCGTCGGCTGGTGTGACGATCGCGGAAACGGTGAATGGGTTGTCACTATCCGCTGCGGCACCGTTGTTGAAGATCAAGTTCGGCTGTTTGCCGGTGCGGGCATAGTCCCCGACTCTTCGCCTGAATCTGAATGGCATGAAACCGGCGTCAAATTAAACACCATGCTGCGCGCATTCGGTTTGCATTAATTTCGAGAACACCTCTGGAAAAGTAAGTTTTAAAACTGAGCTTAATAAAATAGGTTTGAGAGAATAACTATGAGCATTGCTTTTAACTCCTGGCCCACCGATTTAGCCAAACGTTATCGCGAACGCGGCTATTGGATTGATCAGCCGCTGACCGACATACTTGCGCGCCAGGCCAACAATGACAGTATCGCGATGATTGATGCTGCTGGCAGTCTGTCTTATCGTGAATTGAATCAACAATCTGACCGGCTGGCAGGTGCGCTGCGTCGCCGTGGGCTGGCTTCCGGTGATACCGCATTGGTTCAGCTTGGTAACATCAATGAATTCTACGTAGTATTTTTTGCACTGCTGAAAGTCGGGATTGTGCCGGTTAACGCGCTGTTTAGTCATCAACGCAGCGAACTACAGTCCTACGCTGGCCAGATAAAACCGTCGCTTGTCATCGCCGATCGCAATCACGCGCTTTTTGGCAATGACACCTTTTTGAATGAGTTTCTCGTCCAGCATTCTTGTGTACGCCAAATCGCGCTGCATAACGAGGACAAGCCTGAACAATCATTAAAAGGGTGGATCGCCGAGCCGCAGGGCGATTTTATCGCCTCGCCAACCGCCGCCGATCAGGTGGCTTTTTTCCAGCTTTCCGGCGGCAGCACCGGCACGCCAAAGCTTATCCCGCGCACGCACAACGACTATTACTACAGCGTCCGCGCGAGCGTCGAGGTGTGTCATTTCGATACCGACACCCGCTATCTTTGTGCTTTGCCCATCGCCCATAACTATCCAATGAGTTCTCCGGGCGCGCTTGGCGTGTTCTACGGCGGCGGGCAGATGGTTTTGGCTGCTGACCCAAGCGCACAGTTGTGCTTCCAGCTAATTGAAAAGCATAAAGTTAATGTAACTGCATTGGTTCCGCCTGCGGTCACGCTCTGGTTGCAGGCTATTGAAGAATGGGGCAGCAATCAGGCTTTGGCTAGCCTCTGGCTGTTGCAGGTGGGCGGAGCCAAGCTGGGTGAAACGCTGGCTGCGCGCGTCCAGAATGAAATGGGCTGTCAGCTGCAGCAGGTGTTTGGCATGGCGGAAGGGCTGGTCAACTACACCCGTCTCGACGATAGCCAGCAGCATATTTTGACTACTCAGGGTTATCCGATGTCGCCAGACGATGAACTTTGGGTGGCCGACGAACAGGGTAATCCGCTGCCCGCCGGTGAAGTTGGGCGGCTGATGACGCGGGGTCCTTACACCTTCCGAGGTTATTTCAACAGTCCCGAGCACAATGCAGAGGCCTTTGACGAAAACGGCTTCTACTGTTCTGGTGACCTGATTTCACTGACCGCAGACGGCTACGTCAAAGTAGAAGGGCGGCTTAAAGATCAGATCAATCGCGGCGGTGAAAAAATCGCAGCCGAGGAAATCGAAAACTTGCTGCTGCGCCATCCCGGGATTATCAACGCGGCGCTGGTTTCCATGCCTGATGAACTGATGGGTGAGAAAAGCTGCGCATTTATTATTACTGATACTGAGCTGAAGTCCGCTGCGTTGCGCCGCCACCTGCGCGAGCAGGGCATTGCTGAGTTCAAACTGCCTGACCGCTTTATCCGCGTTGATCAACTGCCGCTCACTGCGGTCGGAAAAATAGATAAAAAACTTTTGCGCCAAACTTTTGAAGCGCAGCCAATTGCACAATCCTCTGGAGAATAATTGATGGCTATTCCAAAACTTGAATCCTACGCCTTGCCGACTGTGGCAGAGCTGCCAACCAACAAGGTGAAGTGGGAGCTTGAGCCCACGCGTGCGGCTTTGCTGATCCATGACATGCAGCAATATTTTTTAAACTTCTGGGAAGAAGACAGCCCGCTGATTAAGCAGGTGGTTGAAAACATTGCCAATCTGCGCCGCTACTGCAAAGCGCAGGGCATTCCGGTGTTTTATACCGCACAGCCGAACAATCAAAGCGATGAGGATCGTGCGCTGCTTAAAGATATGTGGGGGCCGGGCCTAAACAAGCATCCAGAGCAGCAGGCAGTAGTGGTGGCGCTTGCCCCGGATGAAGACGATCAGGTGCTGGTAAAATGGCGTTACAGCGCCTTTCATCGTTCACCATTACAAGAAATCTTGCAGGAAACCGGTCGCGACCAGCTGATTATTTGCGGTGTCTATGCGCATATTGGCTGTCTGACTACTGCTATTGACGGCTTTATGCGTAATATCCAGCCGTTCATGGTTGCCGATGGCCTTGCCGACTTCTCCCGTGATGAACACCTGATGGCGCTGCGTTATAACGCTGGCCGCTGTGGCCGCGTGGTGATGACGGCAGACTTGACCGGTGCAGAATCCAGGCCTGGTTATGCCAGCAAGGAACAGCTGCGCAACGAAATTTTGCCGCTGCTGGATGAAGACAGCGAAGATTTGCAAGATGATGACAATTTGATCGATTACGGCCTGGATTCGGTACGTATTATGGCGCTGGCAACCCGCTGGCGTAAAATCCGCGAAGATATTGATTTTGTCGTGCTGGCTAAAAATCCTACTCTTAATGGCTGGTGGCAGCTGCTGTCCGGAGAAAAAACCTGATGGAAAATAGTTTGGAGTTTGCCAACAAACGCGTATGGGTGACCGGCGCGGGGCAGGGCATTGGTTACACGACCGCGCTGGCCTTCGTTAAAGCCGGGGCCGAAGTTATAGGCTTTGATCGGCATTTCGGTAGTAGTCACTATCCTTTTCGCACTGAAGTGCTGGATATCACCGATGTCAAAGCGGTGCGCGAAGTGTGTCAGCGTGTGTTGGCTGAAAACGATCGACTGGACGTGCTGGTCAATGGTGCGGGTATTTTACGCATGGGCGTCACCGATGAGCTCAGCGATGATGACTGGAATGACTGTCTGGCAGTCAATGCTGGCGGGGCTTTCAATATGTTTCGCCATACGCTGCCGGTTTTTCGTCGCCAGCAGCATGGTGCCATCGTCAGCATCGCCTCCAATGCGGCACACGTTCCGCGCATTGGCATGTCTGCCTATTGTGCTTCAAAAGCGGCATTGCGTAGTTTGTGCCTGAGCGTGGGATTGGAAATGGCTCCTTTTGGCGTGCGCTGTAACCTGATTTCTCCTGGCTCTACCGACACGCCGATGCAGCGCGGCATGTGGACCTCGCCGGAAAGTGAGCAGAATACCATCAACGGTTTCCCGGAACAGTTCAAACTGGGCATTCCTTTGGGGAAAATGGGTAAACCGCAAGACGTGGCCGATGCTGTGTTGTTTATGGCTTCTGACCGCGCAGGGCACATTACCATGCAGGATATTGTGATCGATGGCGGTGCGACTCTCGCTGCCTGATAGATTACTGCTCTTTGGCTTACAATAAAAAACCCACGGAAATGAACTGCACCCCAAAAGTTGGATACCCGACTAAGTAAGGTGCAGTTTTTTATGGGGCTACCAGTGGCGAATCAACTTTTTGACCTTGATCAGTTTGCGCTTATAGCTAATCCGAACATTGGGATGCAGCAGGAAAGGCAGCATATCCACGTCCTCGATATTCTGTTTGATCGAGCCTCGATCCTTCCATTTTGAAATCGTCAAATGGTTGCGATTAACAAATTCTATCCAATGGCAGACCTGAAGGAATCGAAACTCTCCCTGCAGCACTAAAGACATTTGATCCAACCCTTTTCTGCACAGATGTATTTTCTCTTCACTGATATCGCTAGACAGCGTATTACCGTGCTTGAAGTACAAATAGGGGCCGGTTGCAGAAAGGTAGATTTTTTTGCAGCTCTTTAATACCTCAGGGAAAGCGAAAGAATCTTCGTAGCAAATATAGTTAGGGAATTTGCAGTGCAAAAGAATACTGCGCTTAATAAATTTGCCAATAAAGTGTGCCTGGAATGCCTGATGAATCAGATATTTTTTTATCGCAGCGTTGGTAGTAATCGGTTTGGGTTGCAGTGCTTGGCTAACCGCAGGCACGTCATTGTTTCTGACTTCGGTCAGGCGAGTGATAAGCATGTCGGGGTGATGGCTGCCAAGAAAATCGATGACTTCAATCATGGAGCCAGCCTGTAGCTGGTCATCGCCATCAACCATGGTGATATATTCGCCCTGGGCTTTGGAAACGCCGAAATTCCTGACCTTACCAATATTTTTGTAGGCGACGTTATACAAGATGACATTGCTTTGGCCCTTGGCGAACTGCTGGTAAATATCGCCGGTGGCATCGGTGGAAGAGTCATTTATAAGCATGATCTCACACTGAGAGAATTTATCCCCCAAAGCCAGTTTGATTGAGTCAAGGCATGATGTTAAGTGCTGAGCACAATTATGCGCCGTGACTATTACACTCAAGTCATATTGTTTCATCTATATAATTTCTTAGTCGCTAAAGGAACCACTTTGGGTTGAGCCACTGCGTCAACAATCAGTTTAGCATTCTGGTTGCTGACTGCCTGTCGGGTTATTTTAGCAAATTCAATGAGGGTTATGTCACAAAGCCGAAACAATTCTCAAATGTTTAATAAAAATATCAGGCTGAGGCCATTAATTTAGGCAGGACTTATCGTTAGATAAATTTAAATGGTGAAAATTTTCAGGGCGTTGCGTTTGAAGTGGTAGGGGCGAAGAAGTGACTGGTGGGAAGAATCTGAAAGCAAAAAACCCGCCGAAGCGTAACACCGTTCACTTAAGATGTTTTGAGTGAACGGTCGCCATAGGCGGGTTCTTCTAAATAGGGTGCCCGGACTCGGACAAAAACGTCGGGAACGTTTTGAACAGCGCTTGCGCTGGCCCGTTAGGGTGAGTCTCATGGATGAGACGAATAATCGAACGCAGTTCGATGGAGAGTCCGGATCTCTGAAAGCAAAAAACCCGCCATAGGCGGGTTCTTCTAAATATGGTGCCCGGACTCGGAATCGAACCAAGGACACGGGGATTTTCAATCCCCTTGCTGAGACTTTAGGTTTGATTTTTTCACCGGATTTCATGCAGTAAACGGGCATTGACGGAATACGCAGGTGTACACCCGAACTAACTTCGGATGTGCATGATGAAAATACTTCCCGTAATTTCCACCAAAGGTGGAGAAGGCAAATCTACGCAAGCCGCAAACCTCTGTGGCTTCCTCGCTGATGCAGGACTGAAGACGCTTTTAATCGATGGCGACTTCGGCCAGCCCACTGCCAGCAGCATCTATCAACTCACCTACGAAGCGCCGTGCGGCATATACGAACTGCTGATGCAGTCGGTAGATCTCGGCGATGCCAGCAACATAATCTCCAACAGCTTCATCCCTAATCTCGACGTCATCATCTCCAACGACCCTCAAGCCCACTTACTCACTGCAATGTTGCACGCGCCGGATGGCCGGTTGCGTATGCGCAACGTGCTGCAGCATCCGCTGTTCAATGAGTACGACGTCATCATCATTGATTCACAGGGCGCGCGTTCGGTGATGCTGGAGCTGATTGCACTTGCCGCCACCGACACCACCATCGGCATAGTGAAGCCGGTGCTGCCAGACATCCGCGAGTTCCTGCGCGGTGCTATCGCGATGTTCGAACAGCTACGCTCACTCTCCTCCTACGGCATAGCGCTTCCGGCGATTCGTATTCTGGTGAATTGCATGGATTACACCTCGCTGGCCAAAACCACGCTGGGCCAACTTGAGACGATTGTCAGCGAAGGGAAATATAGTCCCTACGCTGACGAGATCCCTGTGTCGCTGCTGAATACCCAAATCTACGATCTCGACATCTATAAGGCAGGCCACTTTGCTGGCGAACCTGCACACCGGTTAGAAACGCAGACGCGCCGCAAGAGTGATTCAGCACTGCAAACCATGCACAACCTGGCGTGTGAATTGTTCCCGGAATGGCGCGATCAGTTTGATGCGCTTCTTTCACGTTCTGTTAAGGAGGTGAACCATGTCTAAGTCCAGCAATTACCCAATCGATATGCCGCATTCCATCGATGCTGAGCAGGCGGTGCTGGGTGCGCTAATGCTCGATAACGATCGCTGGGATGATGTGGTTACGCTGATTCATCGTGAAGACTTCTTCTCCGGCCCGCATCGCGCGATTTTCAAAGGTATCGACGAACTGGCCAAAGGCAACAGCCCGTTCGACCTAATCACGCTCAGCGAACTGCTGGAACGCCACAACATCATCGATCAGTGCGGTGGATTTGCTTATCTCGCCGAGCTGAGCAAGAACACGCCGAGCGCCGCCAATATCCTCGCCTACGCGCGGATAATTGCCGAAAAGAGTCAGTTGCGTCAGCTGTATGTGCTTGGCAATCAGCTAACGCGCGATGTGCAGCTTCCCAACGCTGCCGCCAGCAACATCACCGAAGTCGCAGAAAGCCAGCTGTTCAACCTTGCCGAGAAAGGCCATGCGCGTCAGCACCAGGAAATCACCGTTCTCGATGGCATGTCACAGCTGCTTACCCGGCTAGAAGAGACGACCGGCGGCAATGGCATCACCGGTACGCCGTCGGGTTTTCGAGAGCTAGACCAGATGACCTGCGGTTTGCAGGCGGGCGATTTAATTCTGCTGGCCGCGCGTCCCTCGATGGGTAAAACGGCGCTGGCATTGGCGATGTGCGAATCGGCGCTGGATGCGCTGGAGAGCAATTTAGTCTTCTGCTTCAGCCTGGAAATGCCCGCCGAGCAGCTGATGATGCGGCTGGTTGCAATGCTGGGCCAGGTTGAGCTGAATTTGCTGCGCAGCGGCCAGCTCGATGATGAATGCTGGGCCAGAATCAGCATGGCGATGGAGCGCGTCACTGCCTGGAAAGACCGGCTGATTATAGATGAAAACAGCGATCAGACTCCGGCGCTATTACGTGCCCGCGCGCGGCGTTACATCCGTAAATACGGGCAACCGAGCCTGATTCTGGTCGATTACCTGCAACTGATGCGTGTACCTGAACAGGAAAACCGCACGCAGGAGATTTCAGAGATCTCGCGTTGCCTGAAAGCGCTGGCCAAAGAGCTGAAATGTCCGCTTGTCGCGCTATCCCAGCTCAATCGCCAGGTTGAGTCGCGTCCTAATAAGCGGCCAAACAACGGCGATCTGCGCGATTCTGGCGCGCTGGAACAGGACGCCGACCTGATTCTCTTCATCTATCGCGATGAAGTTTATAACGAGAATTCCACCGAAAAAGGCATCGCCGAAATCATCATTGGCAAGCAGCGCCAGGGCCCTATCGGCACCGTTAAAACCGCCTATGATGGCCGCTACACGCGTTTTTCTAATGCTGAAAACAACTCTTATCACTTCGGTTATGGGAGGGCTCAGGCATGACAGCGATGGCAAAACAGCGCACAACCGATCTGACAGATGCGCTTTTAAAACGCGGTCGTCAGGCTGAAGCAACACTAACCGTGGCAACGCCAGATGCGCCTGGCAGCGAAATGCCAATGGTGCTGACGCTGGATCAGTTGCGCCCCAATCCAGATAACCCACGAACCAGCCGCAATCCACGCTTTGATGACATCAAGGCGTCGATTCGCGCGCGCGGCCTCGATACCGTGCCGAAAGTCACAATCGATCCCGACAACCCCGGCTCTTACATCTTCAGTGACGGCGGCAACACACGTTACCAGGCGCTGAGTGAACTGTGGGCAGAAACGCATAGCGAACACTTCTACCGCGTGCATTGCCTGTTCAAACCGTGGCCTGGTCGCATCAAATGCGTGATTGGCCACTTGGCGGAAAACGAGCTGCGCGGCGAACTGAGCTTTATCGAGAAAGCGATCGGCATCCGCAACGCCCGCCAAATCATTGAAGATGAATCGGGCAAAGCGGTTTCCCTGCGTGAACTGGCAACGGCGCTGACAGAGCAAGGCTATCCGGTTAGTTACTCCAGCCTGAGCCGCATGGACAGTTGCGTCCGTCATCTCTATCCACATTTACCGGCGCTGCTGGAGTCGGGTCTTGGCCGTCCGCAGATCAACGCGTTGTTGGTACTGCGCAGCGATGCCGAGAAATTGTGGAATCATTACGCGGCTGAAGCCAAACCGGAAGTGACGTTTGAAAACGTGATGACCAAAGTGTGCCCGCATTTTAATTCGCCGGAGAGCTGGTCGCTGGAGATGTTCCGCGACGAGTTTATCGGCGAGCTGGTCAGCGCGTTGCCACATCCATCGCTGAACTACGACCGCTGGCTGATTGAGCTTGATCCCAGTGAACAAAACCGTCGCCAGCTGTTTGGCGAACCTGAACCGGTTGCACCGCAGCTGCAGCAGCAAAACCAGCAGCCTGAACCGGAAGCAGCATCGCGCGTGCCTGCGCAGGTTCGCAAGCCAACGCCACCACCAACCACACCAGGTGTTGCCAGTGGCAACACTTCCGAACCGAATTCCACTGTTGCCACTGGCAACACCTCCGAGCCGGGTTCTGCTGTTGCCACTGGCAACACTTCCGGGGCAGTTTCTGATGTTGCCAGTGGCAACACTCAATCAGCCCCACCGGATTTCTGGTCCATCCCCACTCTGCAGGATGACGCCGATCACCTCCGCAATATCGCCTTTCGCCTTGCCTTTGAACTAGCCGATTCGGACAGCGATGGCGAAGCCGTCATTCCGGATAACGGCGCTAATTCGGGGGGCTATCGCATTGACGAAGAACTCAGCGCCTCGCCGATTTCATGCCTGCTTTCCTCGCTGGCTGGCGGCGCATGCGATGAAGACCTACCTGACCTGATGCGCGAGCTGCTGATCGGCAGCAGCGATGCCGAACCGCGCTTTGATAATGCCCTTACCCAGACGTTTATGAAATTAATCCGCACGTTGCGGCGGTTGCGCGAGCTGCAACGCCAGAGCTGAGCGGCATGTTTAGTCGATTGAGATTACTGAAAACCGGAGATCACGATGATGAGTAACAGCTTGTCTCAGGCCACCAACGGCCTGCTTACCCAGTTAGTGATGGAACTCAAGTCAGCCTACATCCGCCGCTGCGAAGCGCTGGGTTTGATGCCAGAAGAAATGCAGATGCTTCATGGCCTCACCATTGAAGATCTGCACTACCTGATGAACAGCCCGGTATCGGTGCTGACCTTCCGCATCCATCACGAAAACCTGTCGCTGATGTTGCAGCAGGCACGGCGCGAGCAAAGACGCCTGCAGCGCATCGACCGCGCGTTGGCGCTCAACGGCTCTATCGAATTGATGCAGCACTACTTTGGGCTTTCGACGGTAGAAGTTGCCGCACGCCGCCGCATGGCCGGTATCGAGGTGCGTAAGGGGCGCGGCGTGGTGCTCAACGATGAAGACAACGCCGAGATCTGGCGCAAGTGGCAGAAAGCCAGCATTGACGATATCGACAGCGCCGATGGCCTCGACGTCATGATGTTGTGCGCTGAACAGATGGATCTGTCATTAACCGCTATCTGGCACGCCGTGCATGGCTGGCACAGCAACAAAAAGCCAGAGCCCGCAGCAATGCGGAAGATGGCATGAGCCAACGCAACCAGACGCTGACTGAAGGACTTGTCGCGCCGGTCAACGTGCCAGAGCCCTGCCGCCGCAAAGCGGTGAGGCAGCTGACGATGTTCCGGTGCGGTAAGAACAACTTCACGCGCATCAAAGCGAACGGAGCGGACTATCTCAAAATCGACATTGGCCTGTTCTGGCGGCTGTTAAGTAAAAACAGCGGCAAAGACTGGGAACTGATGACGCATGAGAGATACAGCAAGGCGATCTGGAAATAGCGAGTGTTGTCACTCTGTATCCCGCGCGGGGTGCAGCAATAACAGCATTCACCCGATGGCACGTAGCGATCGGCGGCAAAAGGAAATGACATGAATCTCCCCTCTGACAGCTTAATCGCTTTCACGATGGAAAAAATGCAGGCGCGCCTTGCGGAAAAATCCAGTGACGATGGCGTCTCGCAGCTGCGCAGCGGTTTACTCTATCTCGGCAATGTTCAGGATGCTTACCCGCGCCAGCTGCTGCTTGATACGCGGCTCTCACCGCTCGATAAAATGGCGTGGATGATGATCAGGCTCTACGCGCAGCAAAACCACGGCGCAGTATTCCCCAGCTATGACGAGCTGCAGCTGCAGCTTGCTTCCCCGCATAAAGGTAAGGCATCGCGCGAAACGGTCAGCCGCGTGCTGCTGATGTTGCGGCTTACCGGCTGGCTCAGCCTGTGCAAGCGCGTTCGTGACGATCAGGGACGCGTGCGCGGCAATATCTATGCGCAACACGACGAACCGCTAACCTGCTGTGACGCCGAAATCATGGACCCGGCGTGGCTCGATACTGTCGCTGAAGCGTGCCGCAGCGGCAATAAAACCATCAAGCAAACCGCGCTGCAGGTGCTGGATGAAATTAAAAATGACCCGCAGATGCGCCACTGCAAAAGCCATATTAGCCAGATCGAAAGTCGTCTGGGCAAGCCTCAAACGCCCCAGGAAATGGCCGCAGCCAGGAAGCTCACTCACCCCAATTCGGTTTCCGAACCGGGTATACAAACACCGAGTTCGGAAGCCGAACCCAGCATACCGGCGCATTCAAATTCACTGAGTTCGGTTTCCGAACCCTCGCTGATACCAAGGCTTCGGCCCGGAGTTCGGAATCCGAACGGTAACGTACGTTGTTTTACACAAGGTGTGAAAAAAAACACGTATACACCGGCTACGCCGTCATCGGAAATCATCCCCGAACGCTACCGGCAGCGCTTCAGCCAGGAAGATCTCGCCATGCTTGAACACCGGCTGGCAGCATTGCCCGTTGAGCAGTCGCAGCAGCTGCTTCACCAACTTGGCCAGAACCTCGATGCCGGTTCAATCCAGAACCCAACCGGCTGGCTGCTGGCGATCATCAAAAAAGCGAGAACCGGCCAGTTCACTCACGTTGCTGATTCGCCGTCTGTCACCGCACCGACCAAACCGGCACAACCTGAACCAACGACGAGAGCAACCAGCTCCGCCGCTGACATCGCCGGGATCGTGCAATCGATACGCCAACGTCTGAACAGCTAACGAGCCAGATAACTGGCAGTTGTGTGAATGGTTTTACGATAGATGTTGCCTTAACGCTCCTGAAAACTGGCGCAGCATCATCAACTATATGGAGTGGGAAATGGCTGAAGAAAAGAACGAAACCGATACGGCCAAAGCGGGCGCGTTACGCTCCTCTTTGACCATTGAACTGCACTCGCATTATGCGATTCGATTATGGGAAGGCCGCAGACGCCAACCTGATGACCTGCGCGAACGAGGCAGGCCGCAAATCCTCAGCATGCCGCGTGTGATTCAGCGCGCCGGTTTGATGAGTCGTGACGCTGAGGGCGACAATCCTTATGCAGATATGGCGCTGTTGAAGCTGGAAAACGCGCTGGATTTGGCGACCACAGAGATCCAGAAGTTAGTGGATGAGCTGGAGGCGACGCTCAAAGCTATCCCCGCGCGGATCTCACTGACAGATGTCTCGTCAGTGTCGCCGCTCAATATTGGCGTCTTCAGTCGCACGCCGCTGGGTTATCGCTGCGTCTGGCTGCTGGTTGGTTACGACCAATTGGCGATGAAGGTGTTTCAGGCATCTCATTACGGCCTGATCAGCGGCAAAGAGCGCGATGAAATGCTCAGCAATGGCGGCCATCTGGTGCGTAAAGTGTATGGCGTTGCGCAGCATTACCGTTCGTTCGCCGTAACGCGCGCAGATCTGGAGCAGAAGACGGTGATTGCCAGCGAGGCCGTCAAGCTGCTGGGCGATGTTTATCCGGAGGTGATGACGGGGAAAATGCTCTCTACCTTTTCACCCAACCTGAAAAAGCTGGCGGAAAATAGTGAAGCTTCTGAATAACTTTCTGGCGCTTCAGCAAAGCCTTTTATGTCCTCAGCGATGCTGATAAGGTTAACAGGCTTCGATGTAGCACCCCGTGACTGCGGGATGGTTGGATGTCTTTTACGGGGACAGAAAATCATCAGTCCGGCAGGCAAATCACCGCACATCCGATTTGGTCTGTAAGGCGCACGCCCTCCGTGAAAACCGCGCCGGAGCTTCAACTCCCGGAGTAACGAATACACCACCGGTCTGCGTGCAGGCCCTGAGCGCTGGCAATTGCTGGCGCTTTTTTATTTTCATTCCCGCAAAACTACTTAATCGCTGACATCCGCTTTTAGCGGAAGGACACTGGAACGGCATTATTGTTGTTGTCTCAACAACCAGCCAATGTTTCAGCAGCCTGAGAGAGACGCTTAGGCGGTTGCCATCTAAAACTTCATGACCTGAGAGAAGTGCTGCTTTTGCAGTGGTCGATCCGCTCAACCTCTTAATGCGGATGTCACCTGTGTGATGAGGTTCTTTGTACTGACCAGCCAGCGCGGCATAGCTATCCGCGCTTCCTGACGGAAAGCATTTATCCGTCAGGGATGAATGTTTCTCCGTCACTATTTCCCACTCCTGGAGTAAACATCATGACTGCTACCACTACCAACAACGCTGCAAACAACACCATCAACACTTCTACTAAAGCTGAATACTTCAATCTCAACATCAAGGGCCTGGGTTATCTTAGCAATATTCGCAGAATTGAAACCCTCACTGGCAGCTTCCTCAGCGTGGTGATTAATGCTCTGAGTGGCCCCACTGACAACCCTACCTATGTACGCTTTGATGCCACGGTCGCCGGTAAGGAAGCAACGGACCTTATAAGCCGCTGCCAGAAAGCCGTAGACGAGGACCAGAAAGTGCTGCTTGGGTTTACCCTCAGCAACCTGACGTCAGACATTTTCACGCTCAACAAAGGTGATCATGCAGGCGAACAGCGGGTTAGCTTGAAAGCCAGACTGATTAAGGTCGATTGGATAAAGATCGGCCAGCAGATGGTCTATAAGGCAGAAAAAATCGAAACGACTCCACCGAGCTATGCTGAAGAGCATCGCTCATATGCTAAAAATTCCTTTTAGCATAAACAAAACGCCGTGATATGTGTCACGGCGTTTTTCTTCAATGAGCAAACACTACTCTTCAGAAAATTTTAACTATGTAAGCAGTGAACTTGGTGTTATAAAAACAAAAAATAAATTTCTTTTTCACAAGGACAGTAGAATGTCATTTAAACTTCGTCATTGCGTCATCCATGATTTGATTAAAGAGTCTGGGAAGCAGGCAGTTGAGACTAAAATTAAAACTAAAGTTCTCCCAAATAATGATATCTATGTTCAAACTTTGATTGAAGAGCTTTATGGCCTTATAGGGAAAAAGGAAAGCCAGGCTGCTCGTGGCACTTTTGATTCTAATATTGATGTTTATAAAGTACCTGCAGCTTTTAATAAATATTATGAAAGCAATTCAACTAGTGAAGATTTCATTTCCTTCTCCAAAACATGTATGAATGAGCTTTCCAAGCAAGCAAAAGACCCTCACAGAATAGCAGCGAGTGGTGGAGCTATTGTGTTCTCTCATTTTGAAGTTAAAGGTTCTAATTATTTTTTGGTAACAATGATAAAGCAAAAAGATGCTTTAGGTTTGAATGATGATTTAATACCAGTTAGAACTGTTGAAATTGATTTATCTAAAATTCATCAGGCAGCAAGAATAAATTATGATAGGTACTTCAACCATATAACATCTCAGGATGAAGATAAGCCTAATTACTTGGCCTTCGTAAGTCCCAAGTCAAACATTGATGCTTCTGGTTACTTTGTCTCGGCTTTAGGATGTTCGGATAGTTTGCCGCCTTCAAAAGCAACCGAATTAGCTTTAACGGGAGTAAGACAGTTTTTTGAAGCCAACGTTGATCTTAAGCCCTTTAAACAACCAGCCTATGAGGCTGTTTTCACTTACTTGAAGGAAAAAGCCAATGGGGAAACTGCGAGTATTAATGATATTGAACATGTCGTCCGTGGCATAGTCCCTCCAAAGCTTGGGGATGTTATTAACAATCTATCTGAATTTCTTAATAGTGACGATATCGGATTGCCTAATGAATTTGGCGTTAGCCAAGCTACGCTTACGAGGCGTTCCCGTGTTAGAACTAAGTCAGATGGCTGGGAATTGGTCTTCGAAAAAAGGGTATTAGGTACAAGAGATGGTGCCGATATTAGATATGTTAAAGCTGAAAATAAAATCATCATATCTAATCTAGATGATGACACTAAGGCCAAAATTGAAAAAGCCTTGGAAGAGAAAAATGGCTGATTTCAATGAGTTCAAGCTTTTAGTTAAACTTTACAGACTTCTTAACAGGCCTGATTTCGACAACAATCAGTGTACCTTTAATGGCATTTTAGCCCAGGATGCACATGCCATTTTGAATGAGATTTGGTCAAATGGTAGTTCATTATCAGAGTTTACATTGCTTAATGGTGATGATGAGATTAGCACGGCATTTGGGGATCCATGCCCTCAATACTCCAGCGATGTTGTTAAGCTAACAATTGTGTTTCCTTCAGGTGATTACACCTTCAAGAAAAATATATCATCTTATCTTCAAGGTGATAACCATTTAAATAAATCTGAAGCTTCTCATAATGTTTATTTATCAGAAGAAGATTATGACTTCTCAGAATCAGATGAAAATATTACTGGAGAGCTTAAGTCTGCTTTAGAATTAGCTAAATTAATCAATGGGTTGAAGTTGTTAAGCTCTTACTATTATGATGATAAGATATCTGGATGTCTAAATTTGGTTTTCATTGACTCAAATCCAGAGATAAAAGATACAAGTGCCCCAATAGTAATCACCCCGAGGATAACTAGTGAGCATTTAAAAAAACAACTTGATAGTGTTGGTGTTATTGACAGTATTATGTCCTCCGATGCAGACAGGTTGCACAAAGAAGAAAAATCTTCATTATTTAGGGTTTCAATCCTAGAACTTTTAAATATTGAACGAAACGGTGTGAATCCCTTTGATAAAATCGTAAACAATTGGGATGTTTTATTGAGTATTTACAGAGGGAACTTTGAAGCTTATCTAACTAAGTTTTCTTTCTTAAAGCAAAAGAAGGCTGCGTCAGAAAATTATATTGAATTGTCTTCGAAAATATCATCCTGTTTATCAGGGATATCAGGTAAGTTATTTGGCCTTCCTGTATCACTGGCTGTTCCCTTGGCTATACTCAAGTCAAAGGATTCTTTTGAATCCCTGCTTCTCTTGCTAGGGGTTTACGCTGCATCACTATTGATTTTTATAACAACACAAGAGCAAAGAAAAATAATAAATGCCATAAAGTCCTCTATTGATAGTACGTTTAGTTACTCTGAAGCAGATAATGGAAGCGATCTATCTAATTTAATAAGCAGTCAAAAACTAAAGCTTAAATCTCAAGCAAATAAACTAAAATTTTGGATGATTGTTTTTTCTTTTGTTGCTTGGCTTCCTAGTTTTATATCAACACAAATTTATTTCACAAAGTTCATTACTTTCGACAGAGTTGAAAGCATCTTAAGTTATTTGCACTCACTTATTTAGCTCATCTTGGAAAGGCAGTAATTTCAAGGTGCTTTAATTTAATAACCCACATTTCTACTTTTTCATTCATTCCTCTCACTTTAACCATCACTCTCCATTTATTTCCAGCTCATAGTTTCAAGGTAATTTAGGAGAGTCAATGAGGCGATATTTTGTCATCATAACCACAGTGCTACTAATGCCTTCAAGGTTTGTCATTGGGGCTGAGAGTGATAATTTGGACTTCACTAAAAGCACTGAAAAAATTTCGGAAGAAAATGTAGGTGGCTATTGGGAAATCAGCCAACAAGATTATCAGCGCTTTAAAGAGCTTAAAAGCGGTACAAGAGGAACCTTGTCTCCAAATTTAGATCCATTAAGCACATTGGGAATTGAAGCCCGCAACGACGCCGAGCGCCGTCACTACGCAGAACTTTGGGTAAAACAGGAGTACGAGCGCACCGAAAAAGAGCTCAAATTCCAGCGCGAAGTTGATGCTGCCTGGAAGCGCCTCATGCCTAACATGCTACCAGTTAATATGGGCAACGCCGCAGGTATCGCGCATGATTCTGGTGGTCGCCTTGCGCTATTCGTTCGCGAAGCAGATTGTCAGCGCTGTGACGCCCGTCTTTCCGCTGTTCTCGCCGATAAACGTCCTGTTGATATCTATCTTGTCGATAGCGAAGGCAGCGATCAGAAACTCCGCAACTGGGCGCAGCAGCATCGCATTCCCGCCGAACAAGTCCGCGAACGCCGCATCACACTGAACCACGACGCAGGCCGCTGGATGCGATACGGCAACGGCATCATGCCGGTTCTTCTCCAGCAGGGGGAAAGCGGATGGCATATCGCAGCGTTCTAACCGCCGCGTTGTTGCTGAGTGCCGCCAGCTCTGTGGCGTCAACCAGCATGCAAAGCGTGCCGTCGGGTTATCAGAAAGTCGCTCTGCAGCATGGCGTTCCGGCTGAGTCGCTTTACTCGCTGGCGTTGGCTGAATCATCTCGCCAGCTGCCGTATGGCACGCGCCCGTGGCCCTGGACAATCAACGTCGCGGGCAAAGGCTACCGTTACGAAAGCCGACAAGCTGCCTGGCAGGCGCTGCAGCAGTTTATGAAAATCCATCCGCTTAAGAGAATCGATGTCGGCATCGCGCAGATCAATCTCGGCTGGAATGGCCATCGCTTCGACTCAACGTGGGATGCGTTTGATCCTTATATCAACCTAAACGCAGCGGCGCGCATTCTTCGCGAGTGCTGGGAACGAATCCCCGGCAGCTGGTTAAAAGCGGCTGGCTGCTATCACCATCCGGCTGGCGGCAAACCTGCAGCGCGCTATCGGCAGATTGTCAGCGAAAAGTTGGCGTCGCTCTCACCAACTCAACCTCGCCCAATCGCAACGCAGGCTCCTGCCGACCTCGCGAGTAACCAGACATCTTCAACCGAAATCATCTGGACAGAACCACGGAGGCAGCAATGAAAAAATTGATGCTGGCTGGCGCGATCGTCGCGTTGCCATTTCTCTCGCATGCAGAACTCAACGTTATCGCGGATCTCGGCGGCAAATCGGCAGCGCCGTTCTATGAGGGAATCAACGCTGAGCCTCAGCCGCAACAGCAATCAATCCAACCTGATTACAGTGAAGGTTCAGTGTTGCCAGTGGCAACACCTGAACTCACTCCCGGCATCATTGAGCCGCGCGTGCTGAAACTGCCGGGAATTGGTGCGCTGTTTCTGGTTGGCGATGATGCTCAATCGCAAGAATGGCTTTCACGTAACGCTGAACTGCTCAGCCGTCTTGGTGCGGTTGGGATGGTGGTAAACGTCAGCAGCTCGGCATCCTTGCAGCAGCTGCGTCAGATTGCGCCTGCTCTGCAGCTCGCACCGGTATCAGGTAGCGATCTGGCGCGTCGCCTTAAGTTGGAACATTACCCGGTGCTCATAACCGAGCATTCACTGAGCCAGCAGGTTTCAGTCCAGTGATGGATTCGCCGGATTGCATGAAATGCCCCATGCAGCGCTGATGCCGCTTCCTCTGTTCTTCATCCTTTTTCTGGCTCTGCTGCGTGCTTACTGGTACTGGCACAATCTGTATCACCCCACGCGCAGCACTCCTGAATCCTGCCATAAGTGAGTCACTGCTATGAGCGATCGATATGTTATTGAAGCGCTATTACGTCCCGCAGTTGAGTTCAACACCACGCTGGTAGCCGCCACCGCCAGTTATGTTTGCGTTGCAGCGCCCTGGGCTGTCGCGCTGTCGCCATCGGTGAGTTATGTCACAGCTACCGGCTTTGCGGTGCTGGCCGCCATTCGTGCCCGTCAGGGATGTCAGGTGATCAGGTATCGCAGAAATCTTCGCCGCTTGCCACGCTATGTGATGACCAGCCGCCAGGTTCCTGTGAGCAATCACCGGCTGTTCCTAGGCAAAGGTTTTCTGTGGCAGCAAAAACATACTCAGCGCCTGCTCGATACGCGTCGGCCAGAAGTCGAAAAGTATGTGCAGCCAGCGAAGCTCTATCAGTACGCGCGCAGGCTTGAACGCGCGAGCGAGCATTCTCTGCCCTGGCTGTCATCGTTGATTTCAGCTGATACGCCGCTGAATCCGGTTCGTCCGTTGCCACCAGTTGGCGGTAATCCGGCGCTGCACGGCATCGAACCGCACGAGCGCGATGTATCGATGGATCTCCGCGAGCGCGTTGGGCATACGTTAGTCGTAGGCACTACGCGCGTTGGCAAAACACGGCTGGAAGAGTTGCTGGTTACGCAGGATATTCGACGAGGCAATATCACCATTGTCTTCGACCCCAAAGGCGATGCCGATTTGCTAAAACGCATGTGGGCAGAAGCGCACCGCGCCGGTCGTCAGGATGACTTCCACGTTTTCCACCTTGGCTGGCCAGAGATCTCGGCTCGTTACAACGCGGTTGGCCGCTTCGGGCGGGTGTCGGAAGTGGCTTCGCGCATCGCTGGTCAATTAGGCGCTGAAGGTAACAGCGCCGCGTTTCGCGAGTTCGCCTGGCGGTTCGTGAACATCGTGACGCGCGCGCTGGTTGCGCTTGGCCAGCGCCCCGACTACTCGCTGATCCTTCGCTACGTCACCAACATTGGCGAGCTCTATCAGCGCTACGTGGAACATCTGGTTGATAAGCATCTGCCGGAGCTGCGCAGCAAAATTGAGAACGGCAGCAATGTGCTGAAGGAAAAGGATCTGCCACGCAATATGCAGGGGCAATCAAACGCCACGCGTATCTGGGCAATGGAGCTGGCGCTGAGTTCTGAAGCCGGTAAAAAGCTTTATGATCCCATCCTTGAAGGGCTGCGCTCGGCAGTGCGTTACGACCGAACCTATTTCGATAAAATCGTCGCCTCACTGCTGCCGCTACTGGAAAAACTCACCACCGGCAAAACGGCGGCGCTGCTTTCACCGGACTACGAAGACTTAGACGATCCGCGCCCGATATTCGACTGGCAACAGGTGATTCGACAGCGCGGCATCGTTTATGTCGGGCTGGATGCGCTCTCTGACAGTGAAGTTGGCGCTGCCGTTGGCAACAGCATGTTCGCTGATTTGGTAAGTATCGCGGGGCATATTTATAAGCATGGCATCAATGACGGCCTGCCGGAAAATGGCGACGGCAAGCTGCCGATCAGCCTGCACTGCGACGAGTTCAATGAACTGATGGGCGATGAGTTTATTCCGCTGATTAACAAAGGCGGCGGCGCGGGCATAGAGGTGACGGCGTACACCCAAACAATTTCTGACATCGAGGCACGCATTGGTAGCAGCGCCAAAGCTGCGCAAGTCACGGGCAACTTCAATACGCTGATCATGCTGCGCGTGCGTGAGAACCGCACCGCCGAGCTGCTAACCAGCCAACTGCCTGAAGTGGATGTTTATTCCAAGACGCTGGTTTCGGGTTACACCGATATCACCAACCAGGAGCAAGGCACTGATTTCACCTCCAACACTCAGGACCGTGTGAGTATGGTGAAAACGTCGATGCTCACTCCAGCCGACATCATCAACCTGCCCAAAGGCCAGGCGTTCGCGCTGCTGGAAGGCGGCCAACTATGGAAGATTCGCATGCCGCTACCCGCAGCTGATAAATCCGATTTGATGCCGGAAAGCCTGCAGAAGATCGCTGCTGAGATGCGACGCAATTACCGCACTAGCGAAGCCTGGTGGTCTGGTGCTGCTGGCGCAGAACCGCCGGGAGGTGATTAATGCCACCACCAAACACTTCAGCGCCGCCAGCCCGAGTTCAGCAGCCCAAAGAGCATGGCTTTCTGTTTAATCTGTTATGGGGATGGCCGTGGAAGCTGATGGGTATGCTGCTGGCATCGCTGTTTTTCAGCCTGGTAATGGAGTACGTCGGCATTGCATTCTTCTGGCCAGATCAAGGTGCGGCGCATAGCCAGCAGGTGATGCAGATCGAGAGCGGCTATCTCTCCACTGAGTTTACGCGCAGCCTGCTGCTGTCACAGCCAACGGTGACGGTCACTGCCTGGGTAACACAGGTTTATCAGTGGCTGGTTGTCGATAGCGGCCTGCAGGGATGGATTGCCCAGCAGAATCAGGCAATGGAAAGCGGCGGGAATGCAGTTGCTGCCGGATTAAGTGCCGGTAGCCGCTGGCTGGCATCGGCGCTGCAGGAATATCTGCTGGCGACGGTGTATGTCGCTGTGGTGACGCTGATTCGCGTGACGATTCTGGTGCTATCCATACCGCTGTTTCTGATGGTGGTGCTGGTTGCAGTGGTTGATGGTCTGGGGCGGCGAGATCTGCGGCGATACGGCGCGGCTTATGAATCCAGCTTTGTTTATCACCATGCCAAACGCTTCGTTAAACCCGCGTTCTATGTACCCTGCATGGTGTATCTGTCGTGGCCATCGGCGGTGTACCCAAATCTTCTGTTGCTTCCTGCGGCGCTGATGCTGGGCATGGCGCTGGCGGTGCTGACGGCTTCATTCAAGAAGTACCTCTAAGCTGGACGGCAGCGTGCAAAGCTCGACTTTGTGCGCTGCCGTCAGCAGGCAAGCCGTAGGCGCGGCAGTATATATATCAATTTTATCATTTAGTAATATCTAATTGTATTGCCAAGATATTAATATCGTTTTATTTAAAAATTAAGAATTGTGCCACCCCCCCAAACTTAAAACTAGATAATGTAAACTTATGTAGCGATTGCATCTAGAACGCTTATTAAATGTAGTATTTGAATCTAAAATTACAATACTAATGGATAGTAAGCTTTGAAGTTATAAATTTCCCCCTCCAAGTCATAGAAAACAAAATATTTAAAGCTAGATTGTAAGTGAAGCCAACTACTTCACCCTTAACTTAGTTATCTAACTATCTATTTCTCTGGTAAGGATTTAATAAAATGAAAAGAAAGCTTATGCTTATAATTTTTTCATTATCAATTTCTATACATCAAGCTAATGCTGCTTTAGAAATTGCAGCAGGAATGACTGTTGGCCAAATTATCAATGGAGTTAAAGATGTAGTTAGGCAAGTTGAACAATCTGCTTCTTCTTTGCTTGAGCAAGGCAACAATGGATTGGCACAACAACAAATGATACTTGCTGGAATATTAAAAGGTACAGTTGATCAAATGGAAAAAGCATATCAAGGTTCTATGGAAAAAACCTTCGATCAGTTAAATACAACTCAAGCCAATACATTTAAGGATTTAGAAAGGCTGAGTAACGGTGTCATAAAAGACATGGGAAACAATGTCCAGAGCGCTATTTATCAAGCTCAAGGTTCCGCTAATCAGCTTCTCAATAAGCTTCCTTTTACAGATCACTATCCAGTTTTTTATGGTGCATTGAGCCAAGACTTGCTATCAGAGCTAATAAGTAAACCATACGATATCGAGGTCTTGGGATTTATGTTCAGGGACCCTAATATCAAATTTAAGGACCCCATAATAAGAATCGATGGTAATGAACTACAAAGCGAAGACTTATCTATTCAGGAAGATAGATTACAAATAACATTACCAGAGGAGATAAAGAAAAAGTTATCTTTTTCAGCAACGCCTTGTAGCCCTCGAAAACCTTATGTTGTGAGCATGGATGTTTTTTATGGCGAAAAATCTGGATTTTGGCCATTCAACAAATATATTGAAAAGAAAGTTACATTTAACTCGCGGTCTTTAGTTGCTGCTGAGCAATTGGAGTTCTATGTAAGTAAAGATGTTGTTACCAATGTAGAAAACAATAAAAGCATACATTTAGTTGTTCCAGGGAACTACTATGAAGTCGGATGTGAAGAGTCAAAATCCGGACAGATTTTTTACAACCTTCCCGAGAATGCGCGAAATGTGAATTGTTCAGGCAGATGGATGAGTGTAAGTAATCTCAACTCTCAAGGGGTTGATGGCTGTAAGGTTAGTGGGCAAACAGCTATGGTTGGGGGAATAATTCGAGGCAAGGACAAAGAATGGGGCAATTGCCCTGGAGGTGGGCATGCTACTTTTCAGATGGAGGTGGATTATATTTTATCCGATGACAGGCAGGAAATGCTAATGGCTGTTCCTGTCGGTAATTACGTAATGAAAAATAATAGCTTAGATACTATCATTACCAATTCGGCAAACTCTAAGACGAAAACACTCCGAGTATCTGTAAAACGTAAAGGGTGCTCCTCAGAAATAGATTCATTCACAATTGATATTCCTGACAATGAGCAACAGGTTATTACCCAGACATCTCAAAATGGA
The DNA here is from genome assembly GCF_041200025.1 of Rouxiella sp. WC2420. Taxonomy (NCBI): domain Bacteria; kingdom Pseudomonadati; phylum Pseudomonadota; class Gammaproteobacteria; order Enterobacterales; family Yersiniaceae; genus Rouxiella; species Rouxiella sp. WC2420. The sequence goes on from NZ_CP165628.1 coordinate 457,150, forward strand.
ATGTTTCAAGCTGAGTTTAGAAAAGGTCAACTTGTTGTAAAGAATAATAACTAATGCGGAGTTTGATTTATTTGTTTGTGAATGCTTGCTAGCTAAATATGGTTCAAACTCATTTTTGCGAGGATGAATCATGTTTAGCTTACTGAATCTATCACCATGTATTTTGATATTAGTTTGTTTGTCTGCCTCAGCTTCAGAATTCGACGAACTCGCCACCACCCAACGCCTATTAGACCAAGTCCAACTTTCCCTCGACCGCGCCCGAACCGTCGCCGCGCAGTCTGACCCCAATAACCGCCGCCGTTACCTGTTCGATTACAAGAAAGCCAACGAAGACCTCAACACCATGCGTGCTGGCATCGACCGCTACACGCAGCCCTCGCGTGCGCAGCCGCTGGATTACGGCAAGGTCAGCGGCGATTACACGCGTGGACGTCCGCTATGGCGATGACTGCCGCGCAGATCAACGCGTTTAAAACGGCATCCGGCAACATCGATATTAGCGTTCTGTATCTGGTGTCCGTTGGGCTACTACTGTGCGTGCTGTTTCTTTGGGCAGCTTGGGCGGCGGTAGATGTCTGGCACGGTTGGGCAAATACCAAAGTCAGGGATGCCGCGCTTGCCCGATTTGTTATCCGTTCTGTGGCTTTACTGATCGTCTGCATCTGGATGTTCGCCAGTTAACGCAGACATTTTCGAAGTGCCTTTACCCGTCAAAGAGGAATGTTCCATGAAATCAAAGTTTGTTCGTTTATCTCGCTTTAAAGACCGTCAGGTCATGCGTCTGTGTTCCGGGCTGATTCTGGCCTGGTTGTCATGCAAACCGGCACTGGCCGATCTGCCTTCAGTTGAAGCGCCGGAATCCAGCGGCGGCACGGGGCTGATGGGCCAGATCAAAGGCTACGCGCAGGACTTCATTGTCTTCGCCGGTTTGCTGGTCTGTGCCGTGGCGTTTATCAACGTCGCAACCAGCGCAGTACACACGTTCGTTGAAGTGCGTAACGAGCGCGCCACCTGGACCAAGTTTGGCTCCATCGTAGCAACCGGCGTCGTGTTGCTGGTCGCGACTATCTGGCTGCTCGGTCAGTCTGCCGAAATCATTCTGTAAGGGGATATGCATGCAGACCATCCGTTTCCTGCCCGATCGACTGAATGCCGAACCTGTCGTGTTTCGCGGTTTCACCACGCCGGAATTAGGGCTGGCGGCATTGATTGGATTAGCGGTTGGAGGTGTGGTGTGTCTGCCGTTTTTTCCACTGGTTGGCTGGGTCATCATCCCGACCGGGATGCTGCTCATGCCTCTGCTACTCATTGCGTTTGGCGGGCGCTGGATGGCCCGCCTTAAACGCGGCAAGCCAGAAAACTACATCTGGCAGCGGCTGGAGGAGAAGAAGCGCCGGATGGGCTATGGCGATCGCTCTCTCATCATCAGCTCACACAGCTGGTCTCTGCGCCGTACACCGAAGGGAGCCGGAAAATGAGCCAGTTCCGCAATGCCATTCAACGCAGCGATCAACACATCAAATCGCTGCGCATCGCCTGCGCTTTCCTCATTCTGTTGGTGCTGATCACGTCATCCGGCTGGATGCTCGCGCCGCGCAGCATGACCATTCATAACCCGCCAGACTTGCGCACCGGTAGCACGCGCCCCTGGTGGGAAGTGCCGCCGTCATCGGTTTACGCCTTTGCCTTCTATATCTTCCAGCAGCTCAACGCCTGGCCGAAAAACGGTGAGGTGGATTATCCCGCCAAAATTCGCGCGCTGTCGCCGTACCTGACTCCGGGCTGCAAAGACTTTCTGGAACGAGATGCCACCGAGCGTACCAACCGCAATGAGCTGATTGACCGCGTGCGCGTGGTGTATGAAATCCCCGAGCGCGGCTACAGCACCAAAAGCGTCACGGTGCGCGATCGTGATAACTGGGTCGCGCAGCTGGATTTGGTAGCTGACGAATATTTCCACACCGAGCCGGTAAAGCGCGCGATGGTGCGCTACCCGATGAAAATTACGCGCTGGAATGGCGATCCCGAAACCAATCAGTTCGGCCTGGCGCTGGATTGCTACGACGGCGTGCCGCAGCGTCTGGAGGCCGCACCACCTGAACCTAAGCCTGAGCATAAGGGGATGTTTTGATGAATACGCTCACCAGATTGCATGTTGCCTGCAGGCTGATGTTCGCGGTGTTGCCAGTGGCAACACTTACGCCGAATCCGGTTCAGGCGATTGAGTTGATGAAGTGGGAGCGCATCCCGTTGCAGGTCACGCTCAAGGTTGGCCAGGAGCGCGTGGTATTCGTCGATAAAAATGTGCGCGTCGGTATCGCGCCAGCGCTGAAGGGCAAGCTGCGCGTGCAAAGCACCGGCGGCGCGGTGTACCTGAAAGCGAACGAAGCGTTTTCCCAGACCCGCGTTCAACTGCAGGATGTGGAGAACGGCGAGATCATCATGCTCGATGTCACCGCTGGCGAGAAAGGTTCAGCCGAGCCGGTGAAGCTGGTTTATGAAGGTGGCGACAGCGAAGCCGATGCCAGTCCTGAGCACGCTGACGCAGCCAAAGAAGAGAAGAAAGTCAGTTACTCTGCACCGCTACCGGTGCTGCTCACGCGTTACGCGTCACAGCGATTGTATGCGCCGCTGCGCACGGTTGAGCCGGTTCCCGGCGTGCGTTCACTGCCGTTGCATTTACCCAGCCGCATCACCACGCTTTATCCCGCTGAACCTTTAGAGATCCAGCCTATCGCGGCATGGGCGGTGCAAAGTCAGAACGTGGTAGCGTTTCGCGTGCGCAACATGACCAGCCGTAAAATCGTTCTCGATCCCCGCTCACTGCAGGGCAAGTTTGTCTCCGCCACTTTCCAGCACCGTTTCCTCGGTTTAGTCGGCACGCCTGAAGACACCACCATGCTCTATCTGGTAATGGATTCGCGCCCCGAAAACGCATTGATTCCTGAAGCGAAGGTGAGCCGCAAAGCGCGAGGTAAACACCATGCAGATTAAATCGAACACGCTGGTCAAAGTGCTGGTGCCGGTCTTTCTGCTCGCGGGCGTCGCGGTGGGCATGAAAAGTTGCAGCATCAAGAATGAAACAGAGAAAACCAGCGCCACGCCAGAAAAGCCCAAAGCGCTGGCCGATCTGACGCCTGCCGAACTCAAGGCGCTGGGCGTCGAGGGCGATACGCCGGAAGACACGCTGCGTACGCTGGTTGGCACGCTGAAAACCATTCGCGGTAAGCAGGAAACGCTCGACCGCCAGAACCTCAATCTGGTGAAAGAGAACGACCGCCTGCGCACGCGTAACCAGAACGTTGCCGGTCAGGTTAATGAAGCGGTGGCGAATTACCAGAAACTTGCCGAAGACCGCCGCCAGCAGCTGCAGCAGGAACAGCGGACCCTGACCAGCAAAGTGCAGGAGCTGAGCAATCAGCTGACCAAACGTATGGCGTCTGATAAGCAGGATCAGAACAACAGCGATATTCCGCTGGGGCTTGGCCTGGATGATGTTGCCAGTGGCAACACTAATGATGGCGTGATGTGGGTTTCGCCCAGCGATCAGCGCAGCAGCGGCTCGGACGCGGGTTCAACTCCCGCCGACAGCAAAGCGGCAATCGGTGGATTCCCGACATCGTTTCTCGGTGATAACGCGCTGAGTAAGAGCAAAAGTAACTACGAGCAGAAGGTAAAAGGCTACTCCAACAATCAGAAAGAAGAAGAAAGCACCGAGCCGGTTTATACGCTGCCGGAAAACTCCACGCTGATTGGTAGCAAAGGCATGACCGCGCTGCTGGGCCGCGTACCGATTAATGGCACCGTCACCGATCCCTATCCGTTTAAAGTGCTGATTGGCCGCGACAACCTTACTGCCAATGGCATCGAGCTGCCCGACGTGGAAGGCGCGATTGTTTCCGGCACCGCGTCAGGCGACTGGACGCTTTCCTGCGTACGTGGCCAGGTGAACTCCATCACCTTCGTCTTCAGCGATGGCCGGGTGCGCACGCTGCCGCGCCCGGATAACAACGGCAAGAGTAACGGTCAGGATGGTGGCAAGAAGCAGGACGGTGGCATTGGCTGGATCTCGGATGAGGCCGGAATTCCCTGCATCAGCGGCACGCGGAAATCCAACGCATCAACGTATCTGCCAACCCTCTTTGCACTTTCCGGTGCAGCCGCTGCCGGTGAAGCGCTCAACGAAAATCAGCGTACCGGACAAACCAACGCCTACGGCGGCGTGACCTCCACGCTAACCGGCGATGCCGGACAGGCGGCGATGGGCAAAGCGATTGCCGGTGGCGTCGGTGATGTTTCTGAATGGGTGAAACAGCGTTATGGCCAGACGTTCGACGCAGTGTATGTGCCGCCCGGCGCGAATCTAGCCGTTCACATCACGCAGCAGCTGGCAATCGATTACGAAGATAAGGGCCGCAAGGTGCGTTACGACTTCAGCGTGCCGGGTAATGCCGCGCGCATCGGACTGGACTAAGGGGATAGCGAATGAACAGAGCATTTATGCCGGTCGCGTTCGCCGCGCTGGTTTCAGTCATTTCAGGCTGCAGCACGTCGAAAGATGAGATGCTACCAGCGGGCGACAGCAACATGCTGGAGCTGTGGCAAGGCAAAGGCGCGAGCGGTTCGGCTCAGCGCGGTGCGCAGGGACGTGAAGCGCTGCGCCGCCCGCTGAGTGAAACGGAAGATCAGCGTGCCGACAAACTCGACCATTCATACAGCCGCACGCAGGAAAGCGAGATCACGCAGCAGTTCCCGCGCCTGCCAAATCCCGACATGGTGATGTACGTGTTTCCGCATCTTGCCGGTGGCAACTCGCCGGTTCCCGGCTACAGCACGGTGTTTCCGTTTTACAGCCAGGTGCAGTACGCCTTGCCAGGTGAGCGCACGGAGGATCTGTAATGATGTTTTCCCTGTTTAAAAAGCCCGCCTCAGAAGTCAGCAACATCCCTGAAAGCAACCAGCCGCAGCCACTACCGCGCCCTGGCAAAATGACGGTGCAGGATGAAGCCGCGCTGTATCACGCCAAACCTTCCATCATTGATTACCTGCCGTGGGCCGAATATCTGCCGGAAGATAAATGCCTGCTGCTTGATGACGGCATTTCGGTCGGCGCGGTTTATACCATCACGCCGATTTCATCCGAGGGGCGCACCGCCGCGCGCCTGGAGGAAATCCGCGACCAGGTTGAAGATGCGCTGCAGGACAGCCTGGAAGAAGACGACATCTCGCCGTGGGTGGTGCAGTTCTTTTGCCAGGATGAAGACGATCCATCGCCCTATCTGAACACGGTCAAAGAGTACGTAAAACCCTGGGCACGCGGCACGGAATTCACCAACGCCTGGCTGGGTGAAACCGAGCGTCATTTGCGGGACATCGCCATTCCAACGGGTTTGTTCCGCGACACGCTGGTCACTGGCCAGCTGTGGCGCGGGCAGCAGCGCCGCACGCGCATGGTGATTTATCGCTGGGTGCCAGGTGCCGCCAAGGGTGTGAAAGATGTTCACGCGCTGCCGCCCGTCACCATGCTTAATCAGGTTTGTGACCGGCTGGCGGCATCACTCGGTGCGTCTGGCGTTGCCTGCCAGCGCCAGACCGGCGCACAGATTCATGAATGGCTGCTGCGCCTGTTCAATCCCGATCCGCAGCACGGCCTGAGCAAAGAAGCGTTTTACGCCGCCGCGCAGCATCATGATGCGCAAGTGGGCGAGCTGCCGATGACCAACGATTTTGCCGAAACGCTGTGGTACACGCCGCCGCGTTCGGACGTGGAAAACGGCGTGTGGTGGTTCGACGATAAGCCGCATCGCGCCATCGCCATCGAGCGTCTGCGCCGCCCGCCTGAACCCGGCATGCTGACCGGCGAAATGGCGCGCGGCGAGCATATCAACGCGCTAATGGATCTGCTGCCCGAAGGTACGGTGGTTTCACTGACCATCGTTTCCCAGCCGCAAGACGTGCTGGAAAATGACTTCATTAAGCTGGCCAAAAACGCCGTGGGTGAAAACACTGAATCCGGGCGCGTGCGCGAGGATGTGCGCGAAGTGAAAGAGTATCTTGGCCGCCGCCACAAGCTGTATCGCGGCGCGCTGACTTTCATGATGCGCGGCAACGATCTGGCCGACCTCAACCGACGCCAGCAAAACATGTCGGCGGTGCTGCTGACCGCTGGCCTGCAGCCGGTGCGACCCGAATACAACGTTTCACCGCTAAATACCTGGCTGCGCGCGCTGCCGATGTGCTTCAACCCACAGAAGGATCGCCGCCACTGGTATACGCGCCTGACGTGGGTGCAGCATCTTGCGGGTTTGCTGCCAGTGACTGGCCGCGCCACCGGCAGCGGTCATCCCGGCTTCAGCTTCTTTAATCGCGGCGGTGAACCGCTGACCTTCGACCCGATGAATAAGCAGGACCGCACGCAGAACGCACATATGCTGTTTTTCGGACCAACCGGCGCGGGCAAGTCAGCCACGCTGTGTGCAACGCTTTCCCAGTTGATGGCCATTCACCGCCCACGTCTGTTTATTGCTGAAGCCGGTAACTCGTTTGGCCTGTATGCCGACTATTGCGAAAGCCTTGGCCTGACGGTGAATAAAATTGGCATCCGTCCCGGCTGTGGCGTCAGTCTGGCGCTGTTCGCCGACGCGCATCAGTTGCTCGATCTCAAACCGGAGCAGCTGCAGCTTAACGAAGCCGACATCCCGGACGCCGATGAAGATGATGGCGATGAACAACGCGACATCCTCGGTGAAATGGAGATTGCCGCGCGCATGATGATTACCGGCGGCGAAAAGCGCGAAGAAGAAAGGTTAACGCGCTCTGACCGTGGCCTAATCCGTGAAGCCATTATGATGGCGGCGCAGACCAGCTACGACGAGTCGCGCCAGATGATTGCTGAAGATCTGCAGACCGCGCTGTTTGCTATCGCGCGTGATAACAGCGTGGACAGCAGCGGCCAGCCTTTGCTGACCGAACGCCGTCGCGCGCGTGCCGATGAGATGGCGGGTGCGATGTCGATGTTTACCAGCGGATTTGAAGGCGAGCTGTTCAACCGCCCCGGTACACCTTGGCCGGAAGCCGATGTCACGCTTATCGATTTGGGCACGCTGGCGCGCGAGAACTATGGCGCGCAGATGGCGCTGGCGATGGTTTCCCTGGTGAACACCATCAACAACATCGCCGAGCGCGATCAGTATCTTGACCGCGAAATCGTCTTTGCCATCGATGAAGCGCACATCACCACCACCAATCCGCTGCTGTCGCCGTACATGACCAAAGTAGTCAAGATGTGGCGTAAGCTCGGAGCCTGGCTGTGGATGGCGACGCAGAACCTGGCGGATTACCCGGACATCGCCGAGAAGATGCTGAACATGGCTGAGTGGTGGCTGTGCCTGACGATGCCGCCTGATGAAGTGGAGCAAATCGCGCGCTTCAAGAAGCTGAGCGATGAGCAAAAATCGGTGCTGCTTTCCGCCAGTAAGCTGCCGCGCTGTTACACCGAAGGCGTGGTGCTGTCGAAGAAAACCGAAGCGCTGTTCAGAGCCGTGCCGCCCAGCCTTTACCTCGCGCTTGGCATGACCGAGAAAGAGGAAAAAGCCGAACGCCGTAAGCTGATGAAACTGCATAATTGCAGCGAGCTGCAAGCTGCAGTTATCGTTGCCCGCCAGCTCGATGCAGCGCGCGGCCTCAAGTCTGCCGCCATTTAAACAGGGAGCCTTATGCTGGAACTCAAATATCCCATTCCCCGCATTACCACCACGATTTCCCGCCAGGCGGCGCGCACGCTGTTCACGCTGATGCCGCAGGGCGAACCGGAAATTCTCGCCAGCGATCTGGCGCTGCTCGACAGGCTGTGTGATGAAATCCGTTCGCGCGTGAATCCGCCCGTAAAAATCACCAGCCATCCGCAGCGCGTCGGCAGTCATTCCTGTCTTGCACTGCACTTCAAAGGTAAGCTGTGCAGCTCGATTGACCTGCTGATTACAGTGAATAGCCATCTGAGCTGGCCAACGGAAGATGACTATCATCATCCGCGCTGGTACATGACCGTTGTAGATGCCGCTGACCTGCTTTATCTCCAGCTTTATCTGGCGCATAAACTTTCATCAAAGCACACGAAATGACGCCTGTTTCGGAGCACTCTTGCTTGTGAAGCCGTGCCAAAATTTGCATAGTCTTCACCGTCCCCGACCCAAAGGCTACACCTACTAGGCGTAGTTGTTCTGCACCCCTTCGGGCCGGGGACATTTAATCCCGCAGTCCGACACAGAGTTGTTTGCTGTACTCAGCTCACATCCGGCGCACCGTTATGGCTTCTCTCATTTTGTGGAGTAAGTCTGATGAAGCCGCTGATCCCACTCTTTTTCCTTTGCTCAATATCTCCCGGTTTTGCCGCCATCACCGTGTTCACTACGACTGGCCATCCAGCTGTTAATTCTGATGCCGATACCCGCACCGTGTTTCTCGATGCTCCTGACCGGCAGCAGAACGCGATGTTTGGCCAGCTCAGCAGTGAACCCACAGCAGCTGTGCAGGATGCCAGAAGCGGCCTGCAGCGCATGAGCGCGGATCAACAGCAGCAGTTAGTGGAAGCCTGGCGCGGCGTAATCGCGGCGTGGAAGCTGGGCATAGAAAAATATCCGGCGGTAGTTTTCGACGACGTGGATGTGGTGTATGGCACCACCGATGTGGATCTGGCTAAAAACATCCGGGCGCAAGGTGGCCATCCATGACGCGCACGAAACTGGCAACTACCGCGCTGCTGTTCGCTGCGATACAACCGGCAGCCGAATCCGCGATCACCAGCGCGCAGATCATCGCAAGCGCGGTTTCGCCATCCTGCATCAGCTGGCGCGTCAGCGGCATCTGTTACTGGTTGTTCTGCACGCCGTGGGGCTGCAAGGTGCGTACATCGGTCAAGGTAACGCACTTTATCCCGGAGGCCGTGGTGTCGGCATATGCACAACCGGGTGCGAATCCCTGGAAGGAAATGGCGTTCGTCAGCCAGACGGCGGGCGGACTTGAAAACGGCATGTACGGCGTGCCAGCCGGTGGCGGCAATGAGGAGTTGAAAGCACAGGGCAAGCGCAAAACCAATCTGCACTTCAAATACGCCGACGCGATTGGTCATCCGGCCACGTCAATGATTGGCGGCAGCATTTCGGGCTATTCCTGTGAGAGCGCGGCAACGCCACTAAATCCTTACTTCCTCAGCACCCTTGATACGCTTGCATGGCGCAGCGGCATACCGGAATCGCTCTACCCGGAAGCACTGGTGCCAGGCATGCGCGAGATTGGCAGCCAGGCAACGGCTAACATGTGGAGCAACGTCTATCCGCGAGCGGGCTTCGTCACGCAGACCGATGACGACAAAGCCGCAGCTGTGGTGGCGCAGCGCGTCGCCGACATCATCACCCGCACCGGCCAGCCGCACGTCTATCAAACCCTCAAAGGCAATCCTTCTCCTGGCTACTGGCCGCCCGGACCGGTTGAGGAAAACACCGGATTCAAAAACCACAAATGGCAGCGGTTATCTCCGAAGCTCAGCGAAAACTGCGCCGTGTTCCCAGATGGCAACTTCACTGCAGCCGTTGATGGCAATGAAGCTTTCGCGCTCTGGCAACCTTACAGCTGCTGCAAGCGTCGCGGCCAGACCTTCCTGTACAGCACCGATTTTGGAGGTGAATTATGATCGCGCGTATCTGGTTTACGGTGTCAACGTTGCTACTGGCAACCAGCGCACAAGCGTTTGACGTTTCACTGCCGCAGGTTCAGGACAGCACCATGGGCTACGGCAAAAGCGCCAACGGCGCGGTGTCCGACAAGCTGTTTTATACCCTCGGCGGCGGTTCGGTAATTTCGCAGCCCGCCACGCGCAGCAACATGCAGAAGCTGGGGCTGGACGTTGGCTGGAGCTCGGATCTGCAATGCGGCAACTTCGACCTGAAAACCACTGTTGGCAATCAACTGAACGGCATGACCAACGGCTTCAAAAACCTGATGGGCGATGTGGTTCAGGGCGCAACCGGCGCGGTGGCCAGTTTACCCGCGATGGTGATTCAGCGAGCCAATCCGGGCTTGTATGAAATGCTCACCAACGGCGTGCTGCAGGCCAACGTGGCGTTCGATAAGGCGCAGCTCAACTGTCAGAACATGGCCAAACGCATGGTGGATTTCTCGGACTCCAGCAAATGGACGCAGCAGGCCGCAATGGATGAGTACAAAAAGCTGGTAAACAGCGGCGATGCGGATGCGGTACGTGTGAACGATGCCGGGGAAAAAGTGACGGGCGAATCTGGCAGCAACTGGGTCGGCGGTGAGAAGCGCGGTGGTCGCGGCCAGCGCGCGATTCGCCCGACTCATGACCTGTCTGCCGCTGGCTATAACATGATGAATAATCTGCCGGTTAACAGCACCGGCAGCGTCAGCGGCGACAGCTGCACGGGTGGCAGCTGCGGTAAGTTCTCCAGCTCCGAAGAAGCGGCAGCAGCGGTGGTTAAAGTGCTTGGCGATCGCTCAATTCGCACCTGTAAAGATGCCGCGCTATGCACCGATGGCGATATCGATCAGCAACCTGGCGCCAGCGTCGCCGGAACCGGCTTTTCACCGATGCTGGAAGAAGCCACGCGCATCAACGGCGAGCAACTGGTGAAGCTGGTTAATGGCGCGGAGAAGCCCCACGCCGAGAACCTGGCAAAACTGCGTACCGGCAGCCTGGCGATCACCAGCGGCGTGATAAAAGCGCTGCAGCGTGATCCGGACAACGCGGCGCTGGTTGGCCGTCTGGCGGGTGAACTGGCGATGGCAGACACGGTTGAAACCGCGCTGCTGATGCGCCGGATGATTGTGACCGGCCAATCGGAACCGAATGCAGCCGCCATGCCTGAAGCGCTGCAGGAAGGCGATCGCCGCGTTGAATCGCTCGATCGGGAAATCAATGCGCTCAAGAATGAAATGGAACTGAAGCGCGAGCTGGCGCGTAACTCCGTGCTGACCATCATCGATCGCGAAAACAATCGCGCCACAACAAACCCGCAGCGCCAGCCGCATGAAAACACCGATTCGCGCTTCAATCAGCTTTCCGCACCATCCGGGGAGGAGTGAGATGCATAAATTCCTGAAGGTTCTCGCCTGCATGGTGTCGTTCACTGCCATTTTCTGCGTAGTGATCGCGACGTTACTTTCTGCCAGCCAGTCGCCAGATGCACCGGCACTGCTGATGCGTTGGTTTGAGAAAACATGGGTGCTCTGGCTGGCGTGGCGGCTGATTATTTATGCGGTGACGGCTTACTTCACCTATCAGTGCTGGCAGCGTAAGAAATCAGATCCTGCGTGGCGACGGGCCATTCTGCGCATCGGCGGTATTGGTGCGCTCTATATCGCCATTATGGAATGGGTGCTCTATGCCTCAACGGGAGGTCACTGATGACGACGAACAGCTATCTGGAATTTTTCCTCACTCTGCTGGGTTGGATCATCAATAACGGCATCTGGAATCTGCTGATCGCCACCGGCCTGTTCGCGCTTCCGCTGGTATTCAAAGTGGTGGGGATCTGGCTCAAGGTGCGCGAAGAAGGCGATGACGAGGGCAACAAAGGCAAGCTGTCGCTGCCGCGCATCGAGAACGCGCTCTACAGCGCGTTTTTTGTGATGCTGATTTGCTGCCTGCCCATCATCAACGTCAGCCTCGACAGCATTCAATACGATGAATCCCGCTCCAAGAGCTGCGGCACCTGGACGCCCAAAGCGCCGGATGAAAGCGGCTATTCGACGATCATCAGCAGCATGGACGGGCAAACGGCAGCAGCACCAATCTGGTGGGTGTTGATGCACAAGCTGTCCAAAGGCATCACTCAGGCCGCTGTCGCCACAATTCCCTGCCGCCCGGATTTACGCCAGCTGCGTTTTGAAGTGCAGCACACCCGCATCAGCAATCCGGCGCTCGCTGCCGAGCTGCAGGATTTCACCAACGATTGCTATGCGCTGGCGCTCTATCTATGGAAGCAGCAGGATCAGGGGCAAACGAAAGAGGAAGACGCGCTGCGCGATGTCGAATGGCTGGGCAGCAGCACATTTTTGAACGGCAGCGGCTATTACGATCAGCTGCAATCCAAGACACCGCGCGCCTCATTCCCGTGGAACGAGAGCCGTGACAGCGGCAGACCGGACACCGGGCGCGGTGGCTATCCAACCTGCCGCGAGTGGTGGTCCAGCGCTGATACCGGGCTTGAGGCGCGCGTAGTCGATCAGGCATCACCCGGCATGTGGCTGCGCATGTCTGCCGCGCTAAAAATGATGGGCAAGGACAACGCTGAATATAAAGAGAGCATTGTTCGCCGCCTGGTGAGCCCGGAGAGTTTGACCGTTTCGCAGAATGGCCGCACCTATGCCGGTTATGGTGGCAATGCTGATTTCACGCTGGATAACTCCGCCAGCCGCATTGGCGGCATTGCGGGAATGTCATTGGGAAGTTTGGCAGCATTTCCGGCATTTGATGCAATGCGCCAGGCATTACCGATGGTGCAGGCTTTATTACTGATGGCCATTTACGTGATGCTACCATTGATATTGGCGTTCGGGAGTTATGAGTTCAAAACCGTTATTACTGTCAGCTTTGTGGTGTTTGCGCTTAATTTCCTGACGTTCTGGTGGGAACTGGCGCGCTGGCTCGACAGCTGGTTGATGGAAGCGCTTTATAGTTCTGATACACATAGCCGCTGGAATGCTGCTGGGTTCCAGAATAGCTCTGATGATTTGATTATGAACTTTGTTATGGGGGCGATGTTTATTGTGCTGCCTGCACTTTGGATGGCGGCGTTTTCATGGGCAGGAATAAGAATTGGTGAAATAGCTCGAATGGCAGGTGATGGTGCATCTAGTGTTCAAAGTGCGGCTGGCAGTTTAGGCGAAAAAATAAGCTCAAAAATCACCAAATAATTAGGAGCCAGTTGAACCATCAGAACCATTTGAGCCATTAGAACCGTAATTATGGTTATCTCCGCCTCGTTCATCAGTGTTATTACTGTGAGGTGGAGATAAACCAACGCCACTAATTGCTGCACCAATCAATATGGCCAATACAATAAAGAAAACACTGCCTGTAAGAACACATGCTATCAGCATCGCAAGTGAGGCCAAAATGGCATTTCTAACCCAATTAACTTTCATATTAAGTCTGGTGCTGATTCTTTGTGATATTGAATTTAAGGCATTTAGGACTTTCGTATAGAGTAGTGATAACCAACCGTTTCGTTTTTCCGCTTTTGATTTCTTCATCTATCCCTCCTCAGCTCTGTATCTCTGTAAGAACACGACAGCATGCGTAATGCTGCAGGCTGATTCATTTGATTTAAGTTTGACCGTTTTTAACAATATTGCTAGTGTTTTAACCGTTGCCTTAGTTGTTTACGCAACCAACAAAGCCCTCATGACCTGAAAGGGGCACCTCAGCGGCGGTCATCAGCGAAAGTTTCAGCAGCCTGTGAGAAACGCCATATGGCGGCTGCATCCGGGATAACCGGCAATGCTACTCAACCTTTGCAAGTAGCGGGCAAAAGCAACGCCCAAGGTTTCCACTACATCACTACGGTTCAATCAACTTCATCTCATCGATACAAGCTACTGCGCACGGCCAGTTTGCGTGATCGTTTCCGCCATTTGGAACATTTGGCGACGAACGAACCTCGCAAATACAGGCAGAAGCTGCGCGGCGTCACTTGCGTTGGCGCGTAGCAACAACCAAGTGACGCGCGCAGCGCGTATACGTCAACACCACGTAATACGGCCTTCTGCGACGACGCTTACCGTCTGACCAACACGTAGTCCGTTATTACAACCATCAACCACCCCAACATGCAGTGAACGTTGGCAACTTATCTGAGGAGGAAATCAACGCGATATCAAGGCGACGTCAGCGAACCTGACGGACGGAGGCGTCCTGAGAAATCAGGAACCGGCATTAGCCGCGATCAGCTCTGAGAGTTGTGGAGACCTCGCAACAACTCAACATTTCGCCGCCCCGATGCACAGATATCCGCTGAGACGCAGGAAGCGCAACCTAAAACCGTGCCGTCGGGGTAGAGATGTTTTTGGAGGATGTATGTCGCGAGGAAACAAGCAGTTCAGCAAACAACTAGTGACGTTGGCCAGACAATCTGGCGGCAGTTTCAAAACCGTTGCCGACCGTTCGCGCATAGCAGCACGGCTGGCTGAGCAGATGCTGAAACTTAACATCCAGATCAGAGACGTGAACCATATCAAGACTCATCACATCGAGCATTACGTGCGTAGCCGCCTGGCGGATGATATTTCAAAACGCACGCTGCAGAACGAAATGGCGGCGCTGCGTGCGATTCTGGCCACTGCAGGCAGAACAAAACTGGCCGATCCGAAGCATGAAAAGTTGAGTAACGATGCGCTCAACCTGTCAGGTGCCAGTCGGGCCGGATCAAAGACGGCGATTACGGACGAGCGCTTTCACGAGGCGCTCGCCCTCGTACGTAGCAAAGACGAAGGTGTCGCGTTGGCGATGGAGATTGCGCGCTATCTTGGGCTGAGAACAGAAGAAGCGGTGCAGTCAGCGAAATCGCTTAAGACGTGGCAACAGGCGCTGGAGCGTGGGGATAAGCGATTGCGTGTGGTGTTTGGCACGAAAGGCGGAAGGCCAAGAGACGCAACAGTCGTTAGACACGAAGATCTGATTCGTAGCTTGAATGCAGCAGTGGCTTATTCGACAGAACATGGTGGAAAGTTGGTTGATAAAGTTGGACTGAGGAGCGCGATCGATCGCTACCGAAATGTGGCTAAGGATGCAGGACTCTCCGGGAAAGAAGCGCCACATAGCCTGAGATATGCCTATTCGCGTGAGGCTACTGAGTGGCATATGAAAAATGGTCTCAGCAGGAAAGAAGCTGAGGCGATGGTTTCTATGGACTTGGGGCATGGTGATGGTAGAGGAGATTATGTACGCAAAGTATACAATTAATGTATGTTCATGTTAAAACATTACAGAATCTTCTGCTTTACACACCCATAATCATCAGATTGAGGATCATATGAGCCTAAATATTTACACGGATGCCCCATCAAAAATAGATATGTTTGAAGGAAAGGCCCATGAAAATCTAGCGCAAAAGATTTCTGAAATAGCTCAGGATGACGATATAAATATAATTGGCTTAGATGGGTACTTAGGTTCTGGAAAAAGCACCATCATCGATATGGCAATTGATAAAATTAAAGGGAATGACATCCATGTCATTAAGTTTGACTCAGAGATTTATCACTATGGAGCAACAAAAAAAGCTCTAATTGATATATTGTACGATGGATTTAAACAAACTCCCAATGTGAATTTAGATGAGCTTTTAAAATGTAAAGATCTAGCATTGGGTAACATTTATAATTATAAAAAAATCATCAATAGTAAAATAAGCATATGGACTGTGGCATTTATTTGTTCAACCATCCTTAGTTTGCAATCTCTTCGTTACTTTATCTCAGATCTATCAGGGTTATTCACAACAAATCATCTACCATTTTCATACTATGTTAAGGTTGCATTAGAGTTCATACTTGTATTTTCACCAGTAGCTATTGGTTTGTTTTATGTAAATGGTAAAAATATCTCTGAGGAAAATGGAACCAAGAAAATAAAAAAGCCATCACTGGGTGATATTTTAAAGAGGAATAGTGAAGATACCATTACAGAAAAAATAATAATAAACAAAGAAGTCGGGACATTGGAGTTAAAATCTGCTCTTGAAGGATTTGTAAAATGTACACCAGAAAGTGCACGTTTGATTCTAATTGTTGATAATTTAGACAGAATCTCACCAACAAAAATAAAGGAAATCTGGAGCGATATAGAGCTCATTACGGAGATTGCTGGAAGTAACCTTAAAATTATAATCCCATACTCAGGGAAACATGTAGCCCAAGCATTATCTGATGACGGTCATGAAGGTTTAGAATTCATTTCAAAAAGAATCCCAGTAACTTTCTTTGTCCCTCCACTAATTTCTGCTGGCTGGAGAAATGGCTTCATTGAATTCTGGAAGGAAACATTCGAGATATATGATGAAAATGAATGTTATGAAATATGTGAGTTAATTGAGAGATGGCTACCTAAAAATTACAGCACTGTTACCCCACGTTTTATTAAGAGAATTATAAACGATATAAAGGTTACAAGTTTAACATTCCCTACCTTTACGCATGATAGAATCCTAGTTTCTTTTTATGTACTAATGTGTCGTTATAGTTTGTTGGATTTCAAAAGCTTAATTATGAACTATGATGAAAGAAAACAGAAAGATGACGACATCATTGAAGTTGTTCGCATGCAAGTTACGCACAGACAATTTAATCGAATATTTGACTCTGCAGATGATTGGAAAAAAGGGTTGATTTGCATTCACTTTCAAACCAATTCCGAATTTGCCATATCTGAATTAATTGAGGATCCACTGTTAAATTCTATTAAATATAGGAAGCCGAAGGAGTATATTGAGTTATCTTCAATGTATGGATTTGATAAAACATGGCGAAAAGCATTACATGAATCCTCAATTGAAGATTTGATATTATTTCTTGAATCAATGTCTACTACAGATAAGTCTCGCGCTCATAAAATATGCGACGAGATAATTACCCAAGCAAACAAGAATAAACTCCTTAAAGGCGAATACGTTAAGAATATTGTCGATGCCTTAGTCAATGTAAATAATCATGTTAAATTAAACAGCAATGAGTTTTTTTTAGTAGAGCGTGTTACAGCTCTTAAAAACAGAATTAAAAATCCTTCAGCCTTTTATGATCTAGATGAAGTCGCTCGCATGAATACATTTGAGGAACTCAACTCTCTAGTAAGCATCACTGAGGAGAAATTTAGTGATAACTTCTCTGACATATCCGGAGAAATATTTTTTGAATTCTTATTAGGGAAGAATGAACTTTATCAGAACTTAGATATTGAAAACCTTATACTAAGCCTGCCTCAGTTAGTTAATGGTATTGTGTTTTCATTAAAAAATGAAATTGAATTCAATCTATTTTCAGAGCAAGTAATTGAAGGGATGAAAATAAATAATGCGAACTTTGAAGATCTTATTGATGGTGAAGTGTATGCGGCTATTGAAGAAAGATACAAAAAATTTATGGCTGGTGCAGAACTTAATTCAATCATTGACCTTAGAATCTTGTGTCTTGATAAAAGGTGGAGAAAAACAAATCTTACTTCATATTTCCCCTATCAAGCGAAGCTGTTAGAGGATCATCCTGAAGAGTATTATGCATCGTTGATTGCACATAAGATTAATATTGGAGATAAATCATCTGTACCTGGTATACCTTCTCTTGAATTAACGAGTAGCTTTAAAGAAACCCTTTATAACTACTTGCTATTCTCGAATAATTTGGATGTGATAGTTGGTGCGCTTGCAATTGAGGAGTTAAAACCATACATTGCCCCTTCTTTAAACTTCATTCTCGATAGAGGAAAAGTAAAAAGGCTACATACTAATACATTTATTAGAACATTGTATGGCCCATTGAGGGATATTACGAGTGTAGAGAAGATAATGGAGTTTTTTAAGGATTGGGATTCCTTTTCAGACTCCAGCATTGGTGAGAAAAATCATGATCAGATAAATCAAGATTTCATTTATGATTTAAGAGTTGTTGATACGCTTCCTAAATTTAAAGAAAAAATAAAATCATTTATTAGCGATAAGTTATCAACTAAAACGTCTGTAATTGAATTCATCAAGCAAGCCAGCGCAGTTCATCTCGAAATGATTAGTTTAGTTGAAAGTAACGGGGGGACTATTGAATTTTCTAATCTTACAAGAATATTCAGTGACTTTTACTCTGAGGAAGATATTAAGCAATTATCTAAAAATAATAACATTCCTTCAATAATTCCCTTGTTAAATGCTGACGATCTTGATGAAGTATTGAAGTCATTAATGGATTTGCTGGAGAGAAAAGATCTAGACTCTTTAAGACAGATATATGTAATTAGAGATTTCGGTGAGCATCTTAAATATGATCAAAGTAATCAAAGTGATAATCGCGCTATAGCAAGATTATTTACATATTCTAACGACTACAATTTCTTAGCAAAATGGCTTGACGTTCAAAGTTTTTCACTCAGCAAATGGAATAGCGCAGATAAAAAAACAGTCGAAAGCTTCGTACTAAACAACAGTGACCTATTTCCAACACTCATTAAAACCCGCTATTTCCAAAAAAGGATAGTCTCTAACCAAGAAGCTACTGAAGCTTTGGAAACAGAAGAAGATACGAAAGCTTGATTATTGCTTTCATATAAAATCGAACTATGGCAATTTTAATGTATGAAGTAATGCTTCACGGACCTGAAAGAAGCGCCAACTGGCGGTCCCAATACTCGCACACCTATAGAGCGGGTGCCATCCACGATGGTTAAGGTTCTCTCATCACATCGCCGCAAGGCTCGCATTACCCACCCTAACGGGGATTTACTCCCGTTAGCGGATAAATCCCCGTTCAACAATCTGGAGGATTTATACATGGGCTATGTTCACTCATATTACCAAGTGAAATCTGTACCCAACGATCAGTGGCTGCTGTTAACCACGCAGGTCGCCAACGTTTTTTTGCTCACCCAAAATCGGCATATACCCGGTTATCTGGACCCAATGGTGCTTTGCACTGCTGACGGCAAATATCCATTACTTAAACCCAGCGATCTACTCGTAGAAGGACTCGATGGCCAACCGGCAATCGCATTCAACGGGGAGGAACGCTGGAAGAATGGACCAACGTTCAGGTTTGGTTATCACTCAACTTAGGCGGCAAGTGGCCAATCCCTGATTCCATCGCACTTCAAGACGAATAATTCCGTCTTCATTTCACCCACCAACCTGTGGCGCATCTCTTCGCCATTAGGGGGAGAGATGCGCCTTTCGAGGAGTATCTTATGCCTACCAAACGTAAACCCCGTAAGTCACAAACCAACCAAACTGATCTCTACCAGCAAGTCACCGACAAAATCGTCGCATCGATTGAACGCGGTGTGTTGCCCTGGCGCAAACCTTGGCGAGACAGCAAGAAAACGGCTGAATCACCGATACCCTCTAATGCATCGACCGGTCGGCACTACAACGGCGTCAACATCATGCTGCTGTGGCTGTCAGCTGAGGAGCAAGGGTTTAATTCCAATCGCTGGCTGACGTGGAAGCAGGCACAAGCTGCCGGTGGCAACGTTCGTAAAGGCGAGAAAGCGACTGTCGCGGTGTTCTTTAAGCCGTTTGAGGTTGAAGCCACCGATAAATCTGGCCAACCGCGCACTAACGCTCAAGGTGAGACGTTGATGGAACAACGCATCATGTTGCGCAGCATAATGCTGTTCAATATCGAGCAATGTGAAGGACTATCGGAAAAACTCATCGGCGCTGTGCCTGAGATCCTGGATGATGAATCCGTTGATACGGTGAGCACGCCAATCTTCAACGACATTGTGACCATTGCAGGTGAAACTGGCGTTCGCGTCAGTTACTCCGAGCAGAACCGGGCTTACTACCATTCGATGAAGGATAAAATCGTCTTGCCGCTGCGTAAGCAGTTTTTTACCGAAGCAGACTTTTGTTCGACTTTGTTGCATGAGCTAGTGCATGCAACCGGCCATCACAGCCGACTTGATCGGGAAGGCATAACATCGACATCGCGCACGTTTGGCGATCCGGTTTATGCCTTTGAAGAGTTGATTGCTGAGCTGGGCAGTGCCTTCCTTTGCGCGCATTTAGGCGTGTATGGTGAGGTGCAGCACGACAGCTATATCGATCACTGGCTGAAGATACTGAAGTCCGATAAGAAAGCGTTGTTCCGAGCATGCCGTATGGCGCGAGAAGCTTCAGAACACTTGCTTAAACCTCTTCATGAAGCAGCTGAAGAAGACGCAGCCTGAAACCAAACCATCTCCTTTTGGGGATGGTTTCTTTTTGCAGGGCAATTTAATCGCATTTTTCAAAAATGATTTTAGGCTGTGATTACTTACAGTCTGGAACGATAGTGCCTCCGATCTGGAGGTGAATCATGTTCCCAAAATTACAAAATAAGTTCAGACGCAGCAATTTTCAGCCTTCGTTACCGGCTAAACGAGAAGGCTACTTCACACCGCAAAATCATCAGTCTTTGCTCGGCACGTCAACACGCCAGGCACAGCTCAAGAAGATCTGGCAGAGCTCGTTGCTGTCCAAATCTGCCTATGACGAATTTTGCCTGGAGCCGCTGCAAAACCTCGCCGAACGTTATCAAAATTTGCCTGCCGCGCGCATCGCCGAGTGGAACAACGTTGGCGGATTGCTTGATCTCACTCTGCAGCAGATTGTAACCACGTTGCAGCTATCTAAAGGCATGGTGTTTCCTGCCAATGCCGCACCTGAAGATCAGGCTGCGCAGTCCAGCCACTGGAACTGCGTGGTGTTCTGGCTGGCACTTTACTGGCACGTTCCCGAATTGCTTTACATCGAAGCGGAGCTGGAAGATGGGCATGTCTGGCAGCCAATTTCGAACGCGCCGGGTATGCAATTTCGCTTCAAAATAGACCGCCAAACCGAAGCGCCAGTTAAAGACAGCGTTATCAGACTGGCCTTTACTGTCTCAATGTTGCCAAAAAGCGCATTAAATTGGCTGGAAAAACAGTCCAATGCGCGGGATTGCCTGTTTCTTGAACTGGCCGGAATTAATTCTTCAGAAAAGCAGATCCATTTATTACTGAATAAAGCGAAGCGGAAATTATTATCCTGCGAATTAAATGAAGTGAATAATGCGGCGAATATTAATGCCAATTTATATCCGAAAGTTGTGAGTGAATTGCCCGCTGAAATCCCCGCAGAACAGTATGACGATGCCCTTTATGAAGAATACTTTAGTCAGGGTGATGTTATTAAAAATAGTCACTTGGCCAGCGATGGAATTGAAATCAGCACCGATGATTTTAAGGAAATCGATCATGGCGCTGATATAGCTGAAATTCACGTCCAGAATGGCAGTCGAAATAATACGAAAAAATCTGATAGTGAGGTTAAGCCAACCTACGGATCATCTGAAAGTGACCAAAAATACGTCAGAAATGGTTATCAAAATCATTTACATGATCCAGAATCGATTCCAGTAACACCTGGGATTACCTCACAGATTTCTAAGAAACAAACCGGCGAGGTTTTTTGGTCCTGGCTAGTTGAGGGTCTCGAAAATGGAACGATAGCGTGCAATGAAGCAGATTCACGCGTGCAACTGGTCGCTGGTTTTGTTTTCCTGCTTGTACCGGGCATATTTTATCGATATCTGAAGCAAACCGGTCAGTCTGCTGATGAGCGTGAAAACGTTCAGGCAGGGTTTGAAAGACTCAACCGACATCGGCGTAACAACGGTAAACGTTTTATGTTTGCCACTCTCTACAACAGTGCCGACCGTAACGGCCCTTACAAACGTGTGAAAGGCTATCTGGTCAAATCCACGATGATCATCCGTAGTTCTGATGTGCCGGATGACAGTCAGTTTCTTGTGGTTCCCTGACGCTTTTCTGGAAGGTGTATGGAGGAGAGCTGCTGCCTAAATGGCGGCAATTTACTTGCTGATTAAAGGAAAGGTTATGAATCAGGTTGATACCAATACAAGCTGGGATTTTTTGCTGGATGAATACTTTGACGCTAAGTATCTACGTCCTGATACGGAATGGAGTTACCGGAAAGTCGTCAATGGTTTTAGAAAGTATTATGGGCTTAATCGTATGCCAGGTGAGGTAACGCGCAGAGATGTTCAGCAGTGGCGGCGTCACGTAATGAATATCGAAGGTTCTTCTGCCGTCACCTGGAATAACAAAGTTGCGCACATGCGAGCCATCATGAACTACGCCATGAAAGCGAAGCATATACTTCAATTTGAAAATCCATTTAACGATGTTTCAGTCGCGACAGATGACAAGCGAAAAAAAACGCTCTCAAAAGCACAATTGACACGTGTCTATCTACTGATGCAGCAGCGCGCCGATCAGGATTCTGAGCTTTCGATCGCTGAAATGAAGCGCTGCGCATTGCATCCCGCATGGTTCTGGACCACCGTTTTGGATACTTTGCGCTATACCGGCATGCGCGTGAATCAGTTGATGCATGTGAGGCTGATGGATATAAATCTCGAAGAAAACTGGATCGAGTTACGTCTTGATGGCAGCAAAACACACAGAGAATGGCGCGTTCCGATTGTTGGTCCATTAAAACCTCAGCTTCAATTGCTGATTAACAGAGCAAATGAAAATGGTGCAGGTTCCGTTAGCGCTCTTTTTGATGTTTATAGATTTCTTGGGACTGAAAAAGAAAGGGAAAACCTACCTCCCGTTGCCACATTACAGCCGGTAAAATCATTTTTCCGACGGTTATCCAAAGAATGCGGCTTTGCTGTTTCTCCCCACCGTTTCAGGCATACATTAGCAACTGAGTTAATGAAATCTCCCGACCGTAACTTGCAAATGGTAAAAGGTTTGTTGGGGCATAGGAGTATTACAACGACCATGGGATATATCGATATTAATTTGGACGTAACGTGTAGAACGCTAGAGTCCGAGCTTGGTTTATATTTAGATAAACATTCAATTAGATAAAATTTCAGCTGCGTTACATATTTTGTAATGTGTGACGTAGCTGTTTAATCTTTGAAATTGAAAAAGGAATAAATGGGGTATGTCTTCCACTTTAAACACACAACACAAAGCGGAACGTGTAGCCCCACGTTGCTTAGGAGGATGTAGCTGGCTGTTTGGTGATTACAGTCCGCAGTAAGGGAAATCCATTTAGCATTTGACGTAAACCAGCTCATTCCATGATAAATAAAATTGTTACCTTTTCACCACACACGTCTTCTAATAATCCGCATAAAGCAATATATGAAAGATGCTTAGAGGTTATCAGTCCAGCCGACATTAACGATGCAAACATCAATAATTTGCAGGATGTGTATATATAAGCCGTACTAAAAGGACCGGTTTCGTACATGCTATATAATCTATGTCCGAAAGTTAGTGCTTTTTATTTCGTACATGCTTTATAATAGGTACATCTATTTCGTACACAAAATAACACCATGTCACGAGTTTTTGCTTACTGCAGGGTATCGACCCTCGAACAGAATACCGAGAACCAGCGTCGGGAGATTGAAGCTGCCGGATTTGCTATCCGACCGCAGCGGCTGATTGAGGAATATATCAGTGGTTCAGTCGCGGCCGGTGAACGCCCTGGTTTTATGCGTCTGCTTGACCGCATGGAACATGGCGATGTTCTAATCGTAACCAAGCTGGACCGCCTCGGACGCAACGCCATGGATATCAGAAAAACCGTTGAGCTGCTCGCCACGTCAGAAATACGGGTACACTGCCTGGCGCTGGGCGGGGTAGACCTCACCAGTCCGGCCGGAAAGATGACAATGCAGGTAATCTCTGCCGTTGCTGAATTTGAGCGGGATCTGCTACTTGAACGTACACATGCTGGTATTGCGCGGGCTAAGGCATCCGGAAAGCGTTTCGGCCGCCCGCCGGCTCTGGATGACGAACAAAAGAAAGCGGTGTTCCTGCGTCTTAGTGAAGGGAAGAGTATCAGCGCGATCGCCCGCGAATTTGACACCACACGGCAGACCATTCTCAGAGTAAAAGCGGCAATGGAAGACGCTAATGCTCGCTCGTGAGCTGCTTTTCAGTGTATGTCCGCTGTGTGCCAGGAGCGGACGTTTGAGCTCAATAAGCAAGGACGTTATATTTTGTCCTGATTGACGCGAGATGAAAGCTCCTGATGGCTCTCTTTTCGTTCACTGTAGCGATCGGCAAGGTAACCGGTTTGCCCCTTGAGCAACAGTGTGATTTTAAACAACTCCTCGGCGACATCGACGATACGATCATACCAGGACGAAGGTTTCATTCGCCCGTTCTCATCGAATTCCTGCCAGGCTTTGGCTACTGAAGATTGGTTGGGAATAGTGAACATCCTCATCCAGCGTCCAAGAATACGCATCTGGTTCACGGCATTAAAGGACTGCGAGCCGCCACATACTTGCATTACCGCAAGAGTTTTGCCCTGCGAAGGGCGTACCGCACCTTCACTTAAAGGTATCCAGTCGATCTGTGCCTTCATAACTGCGCTCATAGCACCGTGCCGTTCCGGAGAACTCCACACCATCCCGTCACACCATCTGACCAGACCACGCAGCTCGGTGACCTTAGGATGCGTGTCTGGCGCATCATCCGGCAGGGGTAAACCGGAGGGATTAAAGAGTTTCACCTCCGCGCCCATCGCTGTCAGCAGGCGGCCTGTTTCCTCCGCGGCAAAGCGGCTGTAAGAGCGCTCTCTTACTGAGCCATACAGGATCAGAAACCGTGGCGGCTCATGCAGGTGTAATTGTTCAGCGATGTGATGATCAAAGCAATCAGCGTTCAGTGCAGGAAAGTGTTCCATTATTTCTCCTCTGGGATACTTTGGTGTTTTATAATTTACACATATGATTTACCATATGTGTATTCTAAAGGGAACGGAGTGAAAAATGCTACAACCTGTTCAGCTTTTCAAAATCCTGTCGGATGAAACACGGCTAGCCATCGTCATGCTTCTGCGGGAGTCCGGAGAGCTGTGCGTGTGCGATATCTGTGCGGCCACCACTGAGTCACAGCCCAAGATTTCTCGCCACATGGCGATTCTTCGTGAAGCAGAACTGGTACTTGACCGCCGGGAAGGCAAATGGATTTACTACCGCCTGTCTCCCCACATGCCAGCATGGGCGGCAGAGACGGTCACGACGTCCTGGCAATGTATGCGAGTGGATGTGCGTGAATGGCTGGACAAATCAGCTTGCATCTCCTGCTGAGACAGAAGACACATTTACATAATCATATATAACGGAGTCTGAGATGCTTTTGGCAGGGAGTATATTTTTACTGACGCTGGTACTGGTGATCTGGCAACCCAGAAGTCTGAGTATTGGCTGGAGCGCGAGTATCGGGGCTGTGATGGCGCTGGTAACCGGTGTCATCCATATCGCTGATATTCCCGTTGTCTGGAATATCGTCTGGAATGCGACAGCGGCATTTATTGCGGTCATCATCATCAGCCTGCTGCTCGATGAGTCCGGCTTCTTTGAATGGGCAGCATTGCACGTCTCCCGCTGGGGTAACGGACGTGGGCGCCTGCTGTTCACCTGGATAGTACTGCTTGGCGCTGCGGTTGCTGCGCTGTTTGCTAACGACGGGGCAGCACTGATTCTGACGCCGATTGTGATTGCGATGCTGCTCGCTTTGGGATTCAGCCAGGCGACGACTCTGGCCTTTATCATGGCAGCAGGGTTCATTGCTGATACCGCCAGCCTGCCGCTGATAGTTTCCAACCTGGTAAATATTGTCTCAGCGGATTTCTTCGGACTGGGCTTTACGCAGTACGCCTCCGTGATGGTCCCTGTGAACCTGGCGTCTATAGCTGCCACGCTGGTTATGCTCCATATCTTCTTCCGCCGCGATATC
Source organism: Rouxiella sp. WC2420 (assembly GCF_041200025.1). Taxonomy (NCBI): domain Bacteria; kingdom Pseudomonadati; phylum Pseudomonadota; class Gammaproteobacteria; order Enterobacterales; family Yersiniaceae; genus Rouxiella; species Rouxiella sp. WC2420. The sequence continues at coordinate 482,687 of NZ_CP165628.1, forward strand.
CCCGCCAAATATGACGTTTCGCTACTCAAGATGCCTGCCAATGCGATTAAAGATCCTGCTACGTTCAGGGCGGGTTGGGTTGTTCTGCTGTTCCTGCTGGTCGGTTTCTTTGTTCTGGAGCCGCTGGGGATCCCTGTAAGTGCGATAGCAGCAGTTGGGGCTGCGGTGCTTTTCGTGGTAGCAAAGCGTGGTCATGCCATAAATACCGGGAAAGTGCTGCGCGGTGCGCCATGGCAAATTGTAATTTTCTCGCTGGGCATGTATCTGGTCGTCTACGGTCTGCGTAACGCAGGACTGACTGAGTATCTTTCAGCCGTACTCAATTTACTGGCAGACAAAGGTTTATGGGCTGCCACGTTCGGTACCGGCTTCCTGACAGCGTTCCTGTCGTCTGTGATGAACAATATGCCGACGGTACTTATTGGTGCATTGTCTATAGACGGGAGCAATGCGACCGGCATCGTCAGAGAGGCGATGATTTATGCCAATGTGATTGGCTGCGATTTAGGTCCTAAAATCACCCCGATAGGTAGTCTGGCAACCCTACTGTGGCTTCATGTGCTGGCACAGAAAAATATGACCATCACTTGGGGATATTACTTCCGCACCGGAATAATCATGACCCTGCCCGTGCTTTTCGTCACTCTGGCCGCGCTGGCGTGGCGGCTCTCTATCACTTTGTAATGAGATACTGATATGAGCAACATTACCATCTATCACAATCCAGCCTGTGGCACTTCACGTAACACGCTGGAGATGATCCGTAACAGCGGTAACGAACCAACCATTATTTATTATCTCGATACGCCCCCGACTCGTGATGAACTTGGCAAACTGATTTCAGATATGGGTATTTCAGTACGTGCATTGCTGCGTAAGAACGTCGAACCTTATGAGCAGTTGGGTCTTGATGAAGACAAATTTTCTGATGAGCAGTTGATTAATTTTATGCTTCAGCATCCGATCTTGATTAATCGACCGGTTGTAGTAACGCCGCTTGGTACGCGTCTTTGCCGCCCTTCAGAAATCGTGCTGGATATTCTTCCGGAAGGTCAGAAAGGAGCGTTTACCAAAGAGGATGGCGAGAAGGTCATTGACGAAACGGGGAAGCGAGTTAAGTAATCTGTCCATATTCAAAATATCGGACGCCTGTTTACGCAATGCGGGTGTCCGCTTCACGCCCTGAGACATTCGACAAGCTTTTATGGCTTCAGTAAGGGCGAGTGTCGCGCTTCGAGAGTCAGCAAATACTTCGCTTCATCGTACTGGGTTCTGGTCTTCCAGCAGCGGTAAATGATCCTTATCCATTTGAAGGCAAGAGCACGGATTGCAGACTGATGAGATTTTCCTTTTTCTCGCAGTCCCTGATAATACAGCTTGGCCCAGTATGATGAGTTAACCGTTTTGGCAGCCCATTCAACAAAGGTCTGCCTGACGAACTTGGCACACTGCCATCTCCAGTGAACCCAGGATTTCTGACCACTTCTTTCTGTCACCGGTGGAATACCTGCGTAGTTTTGAATTTCTTCAGCGCTATTAAACCGGTCGCGGTTATCACCAAGCGCAGCAAGCATTCGTGGGCCCATACAAGGCCCCATGCCCGGAAGTGATTTGAACAGCCCCGCATCTGGCAACGTGTCAAACAGCGTTTCGATTCGTTCGTCATAGGTTTTGATGATTTCACTCACGACTTTAATTTGTGTCGCCAGTGCTGTTGCCATCAAAGCATTAGCCTCTATAACACTCGGGTCTGTCGTCAATGGGATCGCGTTATCAATACTCAAAACACGCTGCTCGGTAAGGGCCACTGCGCGACCACCTTTGGCATTCAGAAAGTTGCGGATCGTGTCGCGCCTGGCTCGCTTCAGTTGTTGCAGACTGGGCTATCGTATAATCAGTTCACACAACATTAAGCTCCCCCGATGTGAGAACCACTCCAGGGGCTGAGGATAATACTGTTTAAGTGTGTTGATTATACGGTTCACAAAACGGCGTTTATCTTCAACCAGTTGACGACGTTGCTCAACCAGTTGCTGAAGTAAGCGAATATCCGCATTGTCGGGTTCAATAGCTTTTATCTTTTGGGGATAACGCAGCATTAACTCTAATGCCAGCTCTGCATCCTGCGGGTCATCTTTAGCGCCGCTGGGCGAGAAGGCTTGCCGGTAACGAGCCAGGGACAAAGCGTGGACGGGGAAAGCGGTGATAAAGGGATATTTTTGAAGAGCATATACCACGGGGCCCTTCTTCAGCTCGAGAGCTATGGCGATTCTGCCTTTTACTTTCTGGTGTAACTCGGTAAGCCAGACATCAAGCGCTTCTGGTGTATGTTCAATCACATGGAATACGCGTTCACCGTTTTTAAACTGAACACAGACATCGTGTTTTTTATCTGCCTAGTCCAGACCAACATGTGCAGCAAACTGATTAGTCGCGGTCATCACCAACTCCTCTTCATCGGGGATTGGTATGCATTCCATGCTCTTCGAAAGAAATATAGCCAGCAGTTTATCTGCATGCCCTGAGTATTCGTTAGCGAACGTGGAGCACCTACTGGCTCGAAAGAAAAGCGGCGATCATCGCATGATTCTCGCTCAATATTCGTAACCAGTAAGCGCATACCCTGAATCATTTCAAAGTGTAATTCTCAGGGTGCGAATGACTATACCTCGCTCATAGCGGACCGTTACCTCGTCCGCTTCGTGCCTTAAGCGGACATCTGCGTTCTGGGCCAACACAAACGGGAGAGCGAGAGTAATTTTGTATTAAATGAACGTACCTGTCATCTGTCAGGTCTGAGAGGCACCCCCGTCTGCGAACAGCTCTATACCATTCACATAACTTGAGGCATCACTGGCCAGGAATGAAACTACAGAGGCTATTTCTTCCGGCTCTCCGATACGTCCCAACGGACTTTTAGCGGTGAGGAAGGCGATCCCCTCTTCGGCATTATCGCCAAATGCGGCTCTGAGAGACGCTGTATTCACAGGACCCGGGCTGACAATGTTTATGCGTATACCCGTCCCGTGCAGCTCTGTAATCCAGCTTCTCACCATGTTTCTGACTGCGGCTTTGGTCGCACCATAAATACTCATGGTGGGTCCCGGGTCTGCTGACGCCGTCGAACCAATGATAATCACGCTCGAACCCTTTCCAAGCAGGGGCATAGCCTGCTGAAGAGTTAACACAACACCTTTAACATTTGTGGCAAACTGATCGTGGATCTGTTTTTCAGTGATTTCACCAAGCGGAGCATGGACCCCACCGCCGGCATTAGCGACAAGAATATCAATGTGGCCGAATTCCTTTTTAACCTGTTCATAAAGCGCATCAATACTAACCTTGCTGCTGACGTCAGCCACAATACCTTTTACATTTTTCCCCAGCGCCTTTACCGCCTCCTGAAGGGTTTGTGCATTCCGGCCAGTGATAATGACATCTGCGCCCTCGTCGCTCAGATTTTTCGCTATAGCCAGACCAATACCGCTTCCGCCGCCAGTGATAACGGCGACCTTTCTCTTAAATGTCTGATTCATAATTGCACCTTGTGTTTTATTGTAGTGGTCACTATATTCAACTCTGAACAGGCTGTCACTAACTGATTGTAGCGATCACTACAAAAAAGTTTTAAGATGGAATTCAGAAATACTTCTGATGCAAGGGAAAAAACCTATGAGCGATACCGAAAAAACAATAAAAGCACCCAGGCGGATATTTGACAGAGAGTCTGGCGTGCAGACGGCTAAAGCGCTGTTTCATCAGCATGGTTATGATGCTGTAGGTATCACGGAACTGACAAAGACGCTGAACATAAATCCTCCCAGCCTTTACGCCGCTTACGGTAGTAAAGCAGGGCTGTTTGAACGCTGCCTGGATCTCTATGTTGCAGAAGGAAACCTGCCGGCTGACAAAATTCTGACTCCTGGTAGGCCGCTGGATGAGGCGGTTGAAGATCTTTTTATGACTGCTGCACGTTTATACGCCCGATCCCCGGTCCAGCGAGGCTGTCTTGTGGCTGAAGGTATGCGTGCCGACGATCTGCAGGCCCGGGAGCTGGCAAGTCGCTATGGTGAGGCAGGAATTCAGTTCATCAGAAATTATATCCGGCAGTATGAACCTTCACGGGACCGCGAGCTTTCTGATTATGTCGTGACAACGCTGCGGGGCTTTTCTGCAGCCGCAGTAACGGGACTGTCAAAAGCCAGGTTAACTGCCGTGGCTCAGCTGGCCGGTCAGGCATTCAGCGCTCTCCTGGAGCCAAAAAATGTTTAACCAGGAAATAAAAGTTATGTCTGTTATCGACCATGTTGAAATTGCTGTAAAAAATGCTCAGGTATCGCTCAAATTCTTTGAAGCAGCTCTCGCTCCGCTGGGGTTCAGCCTGATTATTTCTGTGCCTCCGGAGCGTACTTTATCGGGTGGTGCCCGGTACGGGCTGGGCCCGGAGGGATATCCGAGGCTCTGGCTTCATGATAAAGACATAACAGGCGCTTCAACACATCTGGCTTTTGCTGCCAGTGAGCGGACCATAGTCGACGAATTCTGGCGTGCCGCTCTACAGGCAGGCGGTAAAGACAATGGCGCGCCGGGAATTCGCGATCATTATCATTCACACTATTATGCAGCTTTCATCCTTGATCCTGACGGTAATAACATCGAAGTCGTCTGTCAGAAAGGATGAGTAAGAGTGCCGGCCGTCACTTTGCGAAATTGAACTACGTCTGAGTTACTGCGTGTTGGGTTTTCCTGGCTGCTACCCACGGAGTGAAATATCTTGAGGTGAGTTATTGCCTCGTTGCGGCAGCAAAATTCACTGCCGCATTAAACGTGGTGATTCAGAGAGCTTTCTGCATCATTAACGTCGTTCCGGAGACTTGCAGCGTCTTTTAAAGGAGAGCGGCCAAAGAAACGGGCGTACTCACGATTAAATTGGGGCACGCTGCGATAACCCACCTCCATGGCAACAGACGTGACGCTCTGCTGACGCGCCAGTAATTTGGTTCTGGCATGAAGAAGACGGACGCGCTTCTGATACTGAACCGGACTCATGTTTGTCACAGACTTAAAATGACGATGAAAGGCCGATACGCTCATGGCTTCCTGTCCGGCCAGTGATTCAACCACAAATTCATCAGCAAAATTATGTCTTATCCAGCGAATCGCATTACCTATTCGCGCCAGCATGGTTCCCGGTGAAGCAATATCCCTCAGCATCCAGCCATGTGGGCCTTTCAGAACATGATAAAGGATTTCACGTTCATATACCGGTGCTAGAGCAGGGATATCTTCAGGACTTTTCATCAGGCGAAGCATTCTTACCCAGGCATCCAGCAGTTCGGGCGTGACGGCAGCAACGGAAAAAGCACCCGACTGTGGATCAGCTTTCACGGGGGGTAAATCAGCCAGCAGTGTCGCAATCTGTTCCGGCGTCAGGGTCAGGCTGACCGCGAGATACGGCTCACCGGTGGCCTCTGGATGGACTTCGCCTACGGCTGGCAAATCTACTGACATGACAAAGTAAGAAGCAGGATTGTAGTTGTATACCCGGTCACCTACCGTCATGGATTTACTGCCTCGCAGTATGAGATTAACCATTGGCTCATAGACCGCAGCCAGTGCATGCGCGGGAACGTCACCCTGCACCATTGCCACACGGGGAATACCGGTTTCGGTTCGCCAGTTTCGGGCATGAGCGGCCAGAAGACGCAGCTCGTCCAGCAGGGGGGCCAGTGTCAAAGTCATACTCCTCAGTATGGTGATTAAAGCGAGCATAAAGCAGAAAAAGGCAAGAATCGAGCAGTAACGCAGAGGCTGACCTGCCCGGGAAGTTTTATCCTTTTTCTATCGCAGACAGAAAGGATGAAATCATGAAAATTGTACTGATTACCGGTGGCAGTGGCGGGATCGGCGCCAGCGTGGCGCAGCAGTGCGCAGCTAAAGGGATGGGGGTGATTGTGACTTATAACAGCCATCCTGAATCTGCCCTGAGGGTTGTGAAGGAGATTGAAGCGTCAGGCGGCCGTGCCGTTGCGCTGCATCTGGATGTGGCTCGCACCGAAACCTTCGGCACTTTCCGCGACGCCTTACTGGACATAGTCAGTGTCACCTGGGAACGTGAGCAGATTGACGTGCTAGTCAACAACGCCGGGTTTGGGCTCTTCAACCCGATTGAAACGGTGACGGAGAGTGAGTTCGACACTCTTTTTGCCGTACACCTGAAAGGCCCTTTTTTCCTGACCCAAAAGCTGCTGCCTCTGATTTGTGATGGAGGACAGATCATCAACGTTACCAGCGCCACCACGCGCGTGGCTACGGCAGGTGTTGCGCCCTACGCTGCCTTTAAAGGCGGCCTTGAAGTGCTGACCCGCTATATGGCCAAAGAGTTCGGGCCGCGGCGCATCCGGGCAAACGCAGTCTCTCCGGGTGCAATCCGTACGTCGCTTGGCGGAGGAATGAATGATGAATTTGAGGCGCTACTCGCCTCACAGACCGCGCTGGAACGCGTGGGGGAGCCGGACGATGTCGGCCGGGTTATCGCAGGCCTGGTCTCTGATGACAGCGTCTGGATTAACGCACAATCCATCGAGGTTGCCGGCGGCTACCAAATCTGAATCCTTCCGGAGGTTTTATGCTTGATCATCTGTTTTTAACGGTCAGCGATACAGACCGTTCTGTCCGTTTCTATACGGAAGCGCTTGCCCCCCTCGGCATCACGGTTCGTCATGATTATGACGGAAAAGAGGGGCCGCCCGGCCACCCGGATTTGAAAGGGTTCGGTGCTCAGGGCCGGATCTTTTTCTGGCTCCGCGAAGGAACTGTTGCATCAGCTGCTGTACATGTCGGGTTTGTCGCGCGAAATCAAACAATGGTGAATGAAGCCTATGCTTCAGCCATGCGTGCCGGCGCGTCTGACAATGGTGCACCCGGTGCCCGGCTTCACTACGATCCCCGCTACTACGCCGCCGGCGTTTTCGACCCCGATGGCTACAGCCTGGAATTTGTTTATAAAGAATGGCAGCACCCTCAATCATGAAAACATTACTGATTTATGGCGCCACCGGTTACACGGGACGCATGACAGCCACACAGGCTAAAAGTAAAGGTCTGAACATTATTATTGCCGGCAGAAACAGGCAGCGGCTGGCCGCACTTGCCGGTGAACTTGACGTCAGTATGCGGGTATTCGGCCTGGAGGACGCGGCTGAAACTCCACTGCAGCTGGCAGGCGTCGACGTTGTGCTGAACTGTGCCGGGCCGTTTGCCGCTACGGCAGAACCGCTGATGAAAGCCTGTATAGACCAGGGTATTCATTACCTTGATATCACAGCGGAAATTAACGTTTACCGGCTGGCTGAGTCCCTGGGAGAAAGAGCGGCGCGGGCCGGGAGTATGCTGCTGCCGGGCGTGGGCTGGGACGTGGTGCCTACCGACTGCCTGGCCGTTCGCCTTGCACAACATGTACCGGAACCACGACGGTTGCGTATAGCATTACAGGTGGCCGGAACGATGTCCCGGGGGTCTGCCGTCAGCGCAGGCGAAATAATCTCAGCCGGCCTGCTGGAACGGGTAAACGGTATTCTGATAACGAAAGAGGATGCGCAGCCCGGCTGGTTTGATTTTGGTGAAGGCCCTGTGGCCTGTGCGCCGCTTTCCTTTGGCGATCTGGTGACGGCATGGCATTCAACCGGTATTCCGGATATTGAGATGTTTGTGCATGTCACAGGGGATGCCTTTCCGCAGGGTGATTTGTCCCTGCTTCCTGAAGGGCCCGGGCAGGATGAACGCGATGCAAATCGCGCACGCGCAGTTGCTGAAGTTACCGGGGCTGACGGGAAGATCCACCGGGCTGTGATCGGGACGGTTAACGGATATTCCTATACGCCGCTTGCGGCCACAGAGGCTGCAAGGCGTGTCCTGAACGGTGACAGTTTCCCCGGCTTTCAGACGCCGGCGATCGTTTTTGGTAGTGAGTTTGCGCTGAGTATTCCGGGTACGTGGCTCCAGCTCTCCTGACTCTGTTAATAAGCTGCACCGTTCAGCTATGAGCTGGCCGGTGCTTCGCATTATGTCACTGCTTTGATTTTGATACACGGCCAGGGGGGAATATGTCTGCACGCAAAGGCATCACGCTGTCATTACTGTCCTCAGTACTGTTTTCTGTACTCTGTTATTACAGTGTTTTTTTGTATCCGTTGAACGGATGGCAGATAGCCGGATGGCGTGCAGTAACCACCGCATTGTTGCTGATACTGGCGCTGGCTTTTCGAAAGAAAATGAAGCCTTTCTGGCGCTATTTTTTGTCAGTGGTTAAAAGTGCCCGGCTGCTCGCTGCAATGTGTGTCTGCGCTGCGCTTCTTGCCCTGCAGATAATCATTTTCTGCTGGGCTCCCGTCAACGGGCAAAGCCGGTCACTGGCACTCGGCTACTTTCTGCTTCCTCTGGTCATGGTAATAACCGGCAGAGCCCTGTACGGCGAAATGATGTCGGGATGGCAGAAAATTGCTGTCCTGCTTGCGGCATGCGGCATGCGGCGTTATGGCTGAAGTGTTCATGGTCCGTTCACTTCCTCCTGTGGCCCTCGTGGTTATGCTGGGGTATCCGCCCTATTTCATAATCAAACGTCAGCTTAAAAGCGACGCTTTTTTCAGCGTGATAGCAGAAAATTTATTTCTCGTGATACCGGCAGTTGTTCTTCTGATTTATCAGGGAAGCGGAAATGATTGGTTACCCACCGGTGGGTGGCGCACTGTCACAGGGCTGGGCTTACTGAGTTGTTCTGCATTACTCTGCTTTCTGCTTGCCAGCAGCAGCCTCTCGTTTACGCTGTTTGGCATGCTGTCTTATGTCGAACCCTTATTATTGTTTCTTGTATCACTTTTCCTGCCGGGAGAAAAACTGACACTGTCATCACTGTTAACGTATGTTCCGATATGGCTTGCCGTTCTGGCACTGATGACTGACGGGTATAAAAAAGTCAAATCTACTGCGTACCGCAGTAGATAATGATGGGACGTCGGGCTGACAGTTTGTCGGCTTAGTCAGTAGCTTGTCTGTTTTCCCGACATCCCGGTTATTGTATCAGGCGAACGGACATCCCCTGTTACCAGGGCTGGCGTCCGTGACTGCCGAAGAAACCACCTGTAGGTCCGTCCGGCCCCGTTAACGCCATTTTTATTGCCGTTGCAGCCCCTTCATCCGGTGTCAGAAAGCCGGTGTTGGCATTTAAATCGGTTCGTACATGGCCGGGTTCAACAGCGTTCACTTTGATCCCAAAGGGTTCAAGTTCCTTTGCAAATGAAACCGTAACGGCATTCAGGGCGACCTTCGAAGAGGTATAATCAAGGAGATTAACGCCTGAATATATCGAAGTTGGATCGGTAATCAGCGTCAGAGAACCCACGCCACTGCCCATCATTACGATCCGGGCCTCTCCAGAAGCTTTAAGCAGGGACAGAAAGGCCTGCGTCACGCGTACCGGGCCGAAGAGATTGACTTCATAAACCGCTTTCATGTCTTTGATACTGACCTGGCTCGGAGGTGTGATGATATCACTGAGAATGCCCGCATTATTAACAAGAACGTCGAGAGAACCCAGTTCATGCGCAAGTTCTGCAGCCGCGTTCTGCACGCTTGCTTCATCTGCAACATCCAATTCTAGTAGCCTGACGTCAAGACCTTCCTGGCGCAGGATGGCAACTGCTTCTTCACCACGACTGCGATCGCGCGCACCCAACCAGACTGACATACCCGTTCTTGCGAGGCCTCTGACGATAGCAAAACCAATCCCTTTATTGCCCCCGGTAACAAGCGCGGTCTTTTTTATCTCCACTACGCCCCCTCAGTCTGTGAACTGTCGATGGGCGTGCCTACGTGAAACTGAAGTTCGCCCATCAGCCGGGGAACAACGTTGCGCGACCTAAAACGCCACTGACCGTCATGTTTTTCAAAACTGTCGTAATACCGCCCTGTACATATAGGCTGCAAAGGAAACCCCTCCAGTTCCTGATGTACAGTGAAATAGCTGACGCAGGTAGCTGAACTACCGGATGGTGATACATCTATCAGCACATTAGAAACGTTATGCCACGTCCGGGGAGTTCCATCCTTATGGCGCTGAACGCCACGGTTAAAAAACTGCTCGACCTCTTCACTACCATGTGCCGTATCACTGAGAACAATAAATTCAGCATGTTTAAATAACTCGGCATTCTCAGCAAACTTTCCGTCATCCAGGTTGTGGACGTAGGAAGCAAGTAAACGCTGAATTTTTAATTCATCGAAATAACGTTGTTCATTTTCTGCGTGAACTGAATTAACCATAATTTATTCTCTTCATATCAGGAGGGAAATAGATCCGGCACGCAGCATCTGTGCCGGACCACATCGTGCCAGTAGGGCCGGTTCCCCCTGAAGGGAGAACTGTCATGTTGCCCAAAATCTTCGTTCCTCAGTAACAATGTTCAGATCTGAGATGCCCCGCCATCGGCAAAAATTTCCGCGCCGTTGATATAACTGGCATCATCACTGGCAAGGAAAACAACAGCTTTTGCTATTTCGTCTGTCTGGCCGATGCGACCAATCGGACTGCGGTCACGCAAAGACTGCAGGATGGCGTCAACGGGTTCGGGAAGGAAATCGTGTAAGGATTGAGTATCCACCGGTCCGGGGCTGAGAATATTAATGCGAACGCCGGCACCTTTTATGTCCAGAATCCAGCTGCGTACCATTGCGCGTAAAGCAGCCTTGGTGCCTCCATAAACACTGAGGCCCTGACCGGGATTAATGGAGGCTGTTGAGCCTGTAATAACAATGCTGCTGCCTGATTTCATAAGTGGTAAGGCTTTCTGAACGGTAAATGTGATACCCCTTACGTTCGTTGTGAACTGACGATCGAACTTCTCCGGGGTAATCTGCCCAAGGGGTTCAAATTCTCCCATGCCGGCATTTGCTATCAGGATGTCGATGCGACCAAACCGGGACAATATTTGCTGATAAAAATCATCCAGTTCAGAGAGGCTGGATACATCCACCTGAAACTGACTCGCATCCGGTCCAAGAGTACTGAGCGCAGATTCAAGTTTATTCTTGTCCCGCCCGGTAATGATCACAGTTGCACCGAGCGCTGCTAATTCCTGTGCGATACCAAGACCGATACCGGATGATGCGCCGGTCACAACCGCGATTTTGTTCTGAAATGAGTGAGTCACTGTGTATTCTCCTGCTTGTTGTGGGTTATGTATATAGCGATCACTACATGTAAAGTTAAATTACCACAAGTGAAAATTAAACTTCATTTAACAAGTCTTTTTATATCAATAAGATAAATTTAACATTTGATGCTAATGCTTTTAGCGATTACTATATAAACTGATTTTGGAGGCAAGATGAAACAAGCAAACAGACTGCGGCGACCTGCCTTTGATCGCGAAGCAGGAGTAGCAATTGCACAAGCACTCTTTCATGAAAATGGCTATGACGCTGTCAGTATTGCTGACCTGACTGAGGCGCTGAATATAAAGCCGCCAAGTTTTTATGCTGCATATGGCAGTAAGGTTGGACTGTATGAACGGAGCCTAGAGCGTTATGCGCGGGAGAGTGCGCTTCCCCTGAACAAATTATTATCAACTGATAAAACTGTTGCGAAAGGCGTGGAAGGTTTGCTGGTAGCAGCAGCCAGACAATATGGCCGTCATAAACATCAGCGAGGATGCCTTGTTACCGAAGGCATGCGGGCAGATGACAAAGATGCCCGTGAAGTGGCGTGCAAACTGGCAAGACCGGGAATTACAGCCATAAATGACTGGCTAATGGCCGTGTGCCCGGAGTCAGCAGACTGTCTTATAGACTTTATCGTGGTAACGCTGAAAGGATTATCTGCTGCTGCGTATCAGGGCATGCCACAACGCAGACTGGTAGAAACGGCAAAAATAGCTGCACAGGTTGTAGCCACGCATATCAATACATGACCAGTATTTTCAGAACATGGAAAAATTGGATACGTCATATACCTCTGTTTAGGTAGCTAAATTGAGTGTATTGACCCTGGCCCATAATCCTGCGCCGTTCAGAAACAGAATTCCGGCATGGTAAATACTCCCCATACCGGATTTGCTGATGAGCTTATCCACACCAGCGAAAACAACGTCAGAGTTGGCGATCTGTCCGTCAGCTGAATCGACAGGGGGGGCAACATACATTCATAACCACAAAGAAGGCTCTGCTCAATAGCAGCCACGTAAAATTTCCGCTCTTCGCGGACGTTAGCTGACTGCTTACTAAGCCACTGCCATAAGACCATTCAAAATTTTCGCCAACAAAATTTTGTTGACTCCCTTAACTGTTTATCCGCTTTTGTTGAAGCCTACATGTGACATTTAAGTATACCCAAATGTCATAGGGTAAACCGCGCATGAAAATGCCTAATGTCATCACCTATATGTCATGGGTATCAATGTCATAACTTAAATGTCATGTGTTAGTTCTTCTGTAGGGCATTCTAATGAAGGTTTGATGCCGAGGATCTTTAGAGCATGACTGCGTGGCATGTTGCAGGCTAGTTCAGTTGATTGAATAAGAAAAAATAATAAGCTGAACGTAGGAAATTCATTTTTCAGAAAGACTCAAAGATAGAAGGACGTGTTTATAGGTGGGAGTATGAGAGGCAAGCTAAGTCACATTTAAACTTGTGCCTACAGTTGCAATCGTTGGAGAGGGTTACTAAATCTATCGAAATATGAGGTTTTGTTGACAGCAGCGACAATGATTGCAATTATTTACGCCAACGAGAAAAGGGCATCAGCGTGAACTGATACCCTTTCTTGAAGGTTTTTATGTTCAATCTTGGATGATGCATCTGCAAATGCAGTCACCGTTGCTTTGAACACCATCTTCGTTTAGACACCCGTTAGGCTTCTCAGACCTAACCAGTGTGCTTCGATGTATGGTGCCCGGACTCGGAATCGAACCAAGGACACGGGGATTTTCAATCCCCTGCTCTACCGACTGAGCTATCCGGGCAACGGGGCGCATTAAACCGTATTGGCACTTGGTCGTCAACGCATTTATGCATTAAAGCCGTTAAAAGCTGACTGATTGCTGGCTTTTCAGACAAAAATCACGGTTTTGGCATCAATTTAAGTCTTCAGGAAAGCGCGCCATGTTCGCGACAGCGCGCAATGTTCAACACGTCTTCCGCCAGACGATGAGCAACTTCGACATCATGCAACTGACGTTTTACCAGTAGCCTGCTTAAACAACCTTCCAGAATCAGCTCCATTTGGTGGGCAACCATTTCGGCATCGTCTGATCCCATCTCTTGTAACAGCGACAGGGTATAGTGATAAGACGCCTGTTTCTGCTGCTCGGCAAGCTGGTGAATTGGCGATTCGCGATCCGGGTAAAAACTGCATGCTGCAATAAACAGACAGCCAGGATAGCGCTCTTGCCTGACCTGCTCATTAAGAACCTTATAACGTGCCAGCAGTTTTTGCGGCGGCGTCAGGGTCTCATCAAGCATTAACTGCCGACGCCAGACCTCAATCTGCTCACCGTGATGGCGCAGGCTGTCGTAAAGCAGCGCTTCGGCATCGGGCCAGTAAAGAGTTAGCTCGTTGAGAGGAACATCAACCAACTCGGCAACGGAGTCTAGCGACAAGGTTGCCAGACCGCGTTGTTCTAAAAAGTTAAGCGTTTGATCTAATACCTGTTCACGTAGCACTTTGTTCCTCCTCTCCTGCATGACTGGCGCCCTGAATCAGTGGGCTATCCTAAGCTCGGCCACGCCGGAAAACATGCATTTCTTGATGCTATTATCGCCGCTCTAACCGATGGGTAATAATAACTCTGGGTTTCAGTTTCGTTTAAGGCTGAGTATTGTGCAAATGATTGCTGAATTCGGCGCTGTCCATAAAACCGGTAACCCGTGACTGTGGGATTTCCTTACCCTCAGGCCCAAAGAATAAAATAGTCGGCAGCCCCAGCACGTTCAGGCGCTTGAGCAGTGCAGCCTGTTCAGCACTATTTTGAGTGACATCCGCCTGTAATAACAAGGTGTTGGCAAGAGCGCTATGCACCTCGGGAGCCGTGAATGTGTACTTGTCGAACTCTTTACAGGCGACACACCAGTCAGCGTAAAGATCTAGCATCACGCGTTTGCCGTGCGCCTGCTGCAATGCAGCATTAAGCTGTTCAACATTCTGAATTTTCTGAAAGTTAAGCTTTTGAGTGGCTGACTGGGCGGCATCAGGCTGCCCAAATACCCAATCCTGCAACGGGCGACTAACAATCAGCGCAGCGGCGAGAAACACCAGCTGGAGTAGCCTGATCAGCCCGCGTGAACTTTTCAGGCTTAGCTGTAATGCCCAGCCGAAGAAGGCGATGCCGAGAATACTCCACAGCCGCAGCCCCCAGGTATCGCCCAATATTCTTTCCAGCAAAAACACCGGCAGTGCCAGAATGACAAAACCAAAGCCTTCTTTGACATAGTGCATCCACGGACCGCTTCGCGGCAGCAGACGATTACCAAACATTGTGGCGGCGATCAGAGGGATCCCCATGCCCAGCGCGTACAGATACAGCGTGCCTGCTCCGGCCCACGGATTTCCGCTTTGTGCGATATAAAGCAAAATAGCGCTGAGTGGCGCAGTGGTGCAAGGAGAACAAATCAGCCCGGCCAGAGCGCCCATGATAAACACGCCAATCAGCGATCCGCCTTTTTGCTCATTACTCATCAGCGCAAGCCGTGTCTGCACGGAGGAAGGGAGTTGCAGTGTAAACAGGCCGAACATCGACAGCGCCAGAGCAATAAACATCACCGACAGTGCAATCAGCACCCACGGGCTTTGCAGGGCTGCCTGAAACTGCAATCCGGCTGCGGCAACAATGACACCAAGCAGCGTGTAAGTTAGCGCCATACCCTGCACATACAGCATGGCCAGCAAAAAGATACGTTTAAGGCTGTGTGGGCGTTCGCGGCCCAGAATAATGCTCGAAATCAACGGATACATCGGCAGTACGCAAGGGGTAAAGGCGATACCGATACCAATAATCAAAGCCCACAGCGGTGAGAACGGCAAAGGCGTGCTCTGTGCTGCGCTTTGCACGCTAACCGAGGCTGCTGGCGTCGTAACCGTGGCGGTATTGGTATTGTCAGCTGTGCCTGAATTCGTATAAGCCGCCACCTCGGCAAGCGGGATCTCGCGCGTTTCCGGTGGATAACAGAAACCTGCCGCCGCGCAGCCCTGATAGGTTACGCGGACTTTGGCATCGGCCTTCACCTCGCGCAGCGGGATTGAAATATTCAGCGCGTTTTTGTAGATCTCGGAATCACCGAAAAATTCGTCATGGTGCGCCAAACCTTTTGGCAAAATATACGCCGCCAATGTGGCGTTGGCGGGCACGATTTCGATTTTCTGACGATAGAGATAGTAGCCGTCTTTTATTTGCCAGTTGAGAGCAAGATCCGAGCCTTTCTGAGAAAAATCAAAGTTGAATGCCTGATCGACAGTAACAAAATGTGGCGTATCAGAGCCGCCAAACAGCGATGCCCGGCTGCTGGTTGTCAAAAGCAACAGGCTGCATAACAGCAGACAGCAAAGCGGGAATAATTTTTTTAAAACTCGGTAATCCGTCACGGGAGCGTTTTCTCTATATATGTCGATAAGGCGTTGCTGATTTCAATCGCCTGTTTTTTAACCCGCGATTATAACCGTCATCGGGGAATACGAGAACGGTAGGGGCCAGGTATTAAGATTCTTTACACTGAAAATAAGGCAAACCAACGAGATAAGTGCCCGCAAAACTGTTAGAGAATGATGCCGCTGCCTATATGGCGGAAAAAAAAGGCGCGAGGTAGATTTAAACCTCGCGCCTTCAGCTGTTACCAAAAAATTTATTGCTCGTTTTCGTCGGTGTAGCGTTTTGCCTTGTAGGCCGGATGCATCAGGTTCTCGATAGAGAAAATATCATCCAGCTCGGCCTCGGTCAGTAACCCACGTTCCAACACCACTTCGCGCACGCTTTTACCGGTTTCTGCGCAAATCTTGCCAACAATGTCGCCATTGTGGTGGCCGATAAACGGATTCAGATAGGTGACAATGCCGATCGAGTTAAAGACATAGAATTCGCAAACTTCTTTGTTGGCGGTAATGCCATTAATGCATTTTTCCAGCAGGTTGTAGCAGGCGTTGGTCAGAATATGAATTGACTCGAACATTGCCTGGCCGATAACCGGCTCCATTACGTTAAGCTGCAATTGTCCTGCTTCTGCCGCCATCGTGACACAAACGTCGTTGCCGATGACCTTGAAGCATACCTGATTCACCACTTCGGGGATCACAGGATTGACCTTGGCAGGCATGATTGACGAACCAGCCTGCAATTCAGGCAGGTTGATTTCATTCAGACCAGCGCGCGGCCCGGAAGACAGCAGGCGAAGGTCGTTACAGATTTTAGACAGCTTGACCGCCAGGCGTTTTAGCGAGCTGTGCACCATCACGTAAGCGCCACAGTCAGAGGTTGCTTCAATCAGGTCTTCCGCTGGCACACACGGCAGATTGCTGACTTCTGCCAGCTTCTGTACCGCCAGCGCCTGATAGCCTTCCGGCGTATTCAAACGAGTACCGATTGCGGTCGCGCCGAGGTTAACTTCGAGCAGCAATTCGCCGGTACGCAGCAGATTACGGGTTTCTTCTTTTAGCAGAACGTTGAAGGCGTGGAACTCCTGACCCAGCGTCATCGGCACTGCGTCTTGCAACTGAGTACGACCCATCTTAAGAATTTTTGCGAACTCAACCGCCTTACGCTCAAAACCGTCACCCAGCTGGGCAATGGCGTCAATCAGCTTTAACTGTGAAGAGTAGACCGCCAGACGGAAGCCGGTCGGGTAGGCATCGTTGGTGGACTGGCATTTGTTCAGATGGTCGTTGGGGTTGAGGAATTGGTAATCACCTTTCTGGTGCCCCATCAGCTCGAGACCAATGTTCGCCAACACCTCATTGGTGTTCATGTTAACGGAGGTACCGGCACCGCCCTGGAAAACATCGATCGGGAACTGATCCATGCATTTCCCTTTGTCCAACACTTCATCACAAGCCTGAATAATGATGTCGGCTATTTTACGCGGGATAGTCTGCAGCTCTTTATTAGCTAATGCGGCAGCTTTCTTGACCATCACCATGCCCCGGACAAACTCGGGAACATCGCTGATTTTAGTGTTACTGATATAAAAGTTTTCAACAGCGCGCAGGGTATGGATACCCCAGTAAGCATCGGCAGGGACTTCACGTGTACCCAGCAGATCTTCCTCGATACGTATCGTATTTGACATGAGAACCTTCTTTTTGGTGCTGAACAGTTACAGGCTGATTAGAGTTATGTTACAGACGCTGGACTAGATAAAATATTACACCATGCGACGCGGCTGCGGGTGGGATCATATGCTGCTTGGCGCGAAATGCACACTTTAAGTGCATTGCATCGTGGCTTAAATACCAAAGGTTTATGGTTTTGTGAAATTTCTCACAATAAATCACTCCGACCAATTTAAATCTTACCCACAGGTTGAAAACTCCCCTTAACGATACCATCTCAATGGAGTTAGTCCTCATAGGATAAGCCTATGGAGACCCCATTACAGAGTTCTGAATCGATGTCGTAAAGGATATTTTCAGAACTTCTTATTACAAGGAGAGCGCTGTGCGCTGGTTACCCCTTTTAGTGTTATTTCTATTGGCTTACATAGAAATAACCATATTCATTAAAGTTGCTGCTGCGATAGGCGTGGCAATGACTCTGCTGCTGGTGGTATTTACCTCCTGCGTCGGGGTGTCGCTGGTGCGAAATCAGGGCATGAAGACTATTTTCCAGATGCAGCAGAAAATGGCGCTGGGTGAAAGCCCGGCGGCTGAAATGGTCAAAAGTGTTTCCTTGGTATTGGCCGGTTTTTTGCTGGTAATACCTGGCTTCTTCACTGATATTCTCGGCCTGCTGCTTTTACTGCCGCCGGTGCAAAAATTGCTGACCCTGAGGCTGTTGCCGCATTTACGGGTCTATCGCCCCGGCGGTGCCGGCCCAACGGCAGGCAATACTTTTGAAGGCGAATTTCAGCGCAAGGATGAAAACCCCGAGCGTTTGATTCGCCCGTATGATGAAGATCGACACGATCCCAAGGATCATTAAGTCGGCAGACAGGGAAAAACAAAAATTTTTCTTTTCTGCCCTTGAAGGGGCGCGGAATGCCCCCATTAATCAAACCACGAGGTCAGGATAGATCTTCTACCTGGCGTTCAACCCCTAAATTATTTAGATATGGACCTGCTCACAGGAGAGTTATCAATGAAAATTCGTCCATTGCATGACCGCGTTATCGTCAAGCGTAAAGAAGTTGAATCCAAATCTGCTGGCGGCATCGTTTTGACTGGCTCAGCAGCGGGTAAATCAACCCGTGGTGAGATTCTGGCCGTCGGTCATGGTCGCATTCTGGAAAACGGTGAAGTGAAAGCGCTCGACGTTAAAGTTGGCGACATCGTCATCTTCAACGACGGTTACGGCGTCAAAGCTGAGAAGATCGACAATGAAGAAGTGTTGATCATGTCTGAGAGCGACATTCTGGCTATCGTTGAAGCCTAATCGCCTCATATCACTTTTTCTGAACTGAACGAATTTAAGGGAAATTATAATGTCAGCTAAAGATGTAAAATTCGGTAATGACGCCCGCGTAAAAATGCTGAACGGCGTAAACATTCTTGCTAACGCAGTTAAAGTTACCTTAGGTCCTAAAGGCCGTAACGTAGTTTTGGACAAATCTTTTGGTGCGCCAACCATTACTAAAGATGGCGTCTCTGTAGCGCGTGAAATCGAACTGGAAGACAAGTTCGAAAACATGGGCGCTCAGATGGTGAAAGAAGTTGCGTCCAAAGCTAACGATGCTGCAGGTGACGGTACAACTACTGCTACCGTTCTGGCTCAGGCAATCATCATCGAAGGCCTGAAAGCTGTTGCTGCCGGCATGAACCCAATGGACATCAAACGCGGCATCGACAAAGCGGTTATCGCTGCTGTCGAAGAGCTGAAAACGCTGTCTGTTCCTTGTTCAGACTCTAAAGCTATCGCTCAGGTTGGTACTATTTCTGCCAACTCCGACGAAACCGTGGGCAAACTGATTGCTCAGGCGATGGAAAAAGTGGGTAAAGAAGGCGTTATCACCGTTGAAGAAGGCACTGGCCTGATCGACGAGCTTGACGTTGTTGAAGGTATGCAGTTCGACCGCGGTTACCTGTCTCCTTACTTCATCAACAAGCCTGAAACAGGTTCTATCGAACTCGAAAGCCCGTTCATCCTGCTGGCTGACAAAAAAATCGGCAACATCCGTGAAATGCTGCCAGTGCTGGAAGCCGTTGCGAAAGCCGGTAAACCACTGCTGATCATTGCTGAAGACGTTGAAGGTGAAGCTCTGGCAACGCTGGTGGTTAACACCATGCGCGGCATCGTTAAAGTTGCTGCTGTTAAAGCACCAGGCTTCGGCGACCGTCGTAAAGCTATGCTGCAAGACATCGCAACTCTGACCGGCGGTACTGTAATCTCTGAAGAGATCGGTATGGAGCTGGAAAAAGCGACTCTTGAAGACATGGGTCAGGCTAAGCGTGTTGTTATCAACAAAGATACCACCATCATCATCGACGGTATTGGCGACGAAACCACGATTCAGAGCCGCGTAACTCAGATTCGTCAGCAGATCGAAGAAGCGACCTCAGATTACGATAAAGAAAAACTGCAAGAGCGTGTGGCTAAACTGGCAGGCGGCGTTGCTGTTCTGAAAGTTGGCGCAGCGACTGAAGTTGAAATGAAAGAGAAGAAAGCCCGCGTTGAAGATGCCCTGCACGCTACCCGTGCTGCGGTTGAAGAAGGCGTGGTTGCTGGTGGTGGTGTTGCGCTGATCCGCGTTGCTCACAAACTGGCTGGCCTGAAAGGCGACAACGAAGACCAGACAGTAGGTATCAAAGTTGCACTGCGTGCAATGGAAGCGCCTCTGCGTCAGATCGTTATCAATGCCGGTGAAGAAGCTTCTGTTATCGCCAACAACGTGAAAGCGGGCGAAGGCAGCTACGGCTACAACGCTTACAGCGAAGAATACGGCGACATGATCGCGATGGGTATCCTGGATCCAACTAAAGTTACTCGTTCTGCTCTGCAGTACGCGTCTTCTGTAGCGGGCCTGATGATCACCACCGAGTGCATGATCACCGACCTGCCTAAAGACGACAAAGTCGACATGGGTGGCGCTGGCGGTATGGGTGGAATGGGCGGCATGGGCGGCATGATGTAATCATCCCCCGGCAGCTTATCTGCTGAATTCCGGCGGCGTTTCGATGCCGTTGGAGTTAAAGAAGCCCGGCCTTTTTAGGTCGGGTTTTTTTTTATTTGTACCTTTATTCCGCGCTGTTAAGTAAGATAAGTCTCATCGTCCAGATCAAATAACGTGTAAACTAGTGGCGCGCTCTGCCACGGGTTCGTGTCAGATAATGCGTTGAATTCTGGGTAAACTCGGCAACGGATGCCTTAGATTGCGAAATGTTATCTGATAGGCGTTAGGTTCTTCTCAACACAAATGGGGAAAGAGATGCGGATTAAAATGTTGCTTGGCCTTTCGGCAGTCATGCTGCTGGCAGGTTGCAGCACAGCACACCAATTAAGCTCTGCCGGTCAGCAGGTGAAATTCACCGATGACAAACCGAGCAGCCACTGTCAGCTACTGGGAACCGTGACCGGTGCTCAAAGTAACTGGATGTCAGGCACCTCGGGTGATGGCAGTTCCATGCGCGGTGCTGCAAACGACCTGCGTAACAAGGCGGCAGACATGGGCGGTAATACTATTTATGGTGCCAATAGCCCAACGCAGAGTGTTTTCTCCAGCTTTGCGCCGCTGGACAGCAAAATGGTCGGACAGGTTTATAAGTGCCCGTAAGCGGCCAGAACTGATAGCGCTAGCCAATAAAAAAGGGATGCCAACGGGCATCCCTTTTGCTTTCTTTTTAAATGACACAGTGACAAAAAGTCAGGACTGAGTCAGGCGTAAATCCAGCGGTGTTTTACTCGGCTCACCGCCGATTTCACGCGTCAGTGTTGGCACCAGGTAGCCCGAAACGCGACTCAACAGACCTTTTATCAGCATCCGCGCCTCTTCGTCTTCGACCATAAAGTGCGCCGCGCCCTGAACTTTGTCCAAAACGTGGATGTAGTACGGAAGGATACCGGCATCGAACAGCGCATTGCTTAGCATTGCCAGCTTGTCGGCACAGTCATTCACGCCACGCAGCAAAACGCTCTGGTTGAGCAGCGTGACACCGGCTTTTTTCAGACGCGTCATGCTGTCTCGAAGTGCGTCATCTATTTCATTGGCGTGATTAATATGGGTCACCAACAACACCTGCAGACGTGATTCGCTTAGTCGCTGGCAAAGTTCCCGAGTGATACGTGCAGGGATAACCACCGGCAGACGTGTATGAATTCGCAGGCGTTTTATATGCGGTATCTCCTCAAGCCGGGTGATTAACCAGTCGAGTTCGTGGTCTTTAGCCATCAGCGGATCACCACCGGAGAAAATTATTTCATCCAGTTCTGGCTGAGTGCGGATATACTCCAGCGCCTGAGACCAGTTATTTTTGTTTCCCTGATTTTCCTGATAGGGGAAATGGCGTCTGAAGCAGTAGCGACAGTTCACCGCACAGCCGCCTTTGACCAGCAGCAACGCGCGATTGCGATACTTGTGCAACAACCCCGGCACCACGCTTTTTTGTTCATCCAGCGGGTCGGTGCTATAGCCAGGTGCCGTGATGAATTCCTCACGGGCAGTCAGTACCTGCAAAAGTAACGGGTCTTGTGGATCGCCCGGCTGCATGCGTGCAACAAATGCGCGAGGCACGCGCAACGGGAATAAACGACGGGCATCGTGGCCCTGCTGCAGTTCTGCATGATCGTTAAGTGCCAGAAGAGTAAGCAGTTCATCCGGGTCCGTAATTACATCGCCGAGTTGATACAACCAATCTTCTCTAAATGGCGTATTTAGGGTTACAATGTGTGCCATTTTTTTGGCTAAGCTACCAGTTTAAAATTAAGAGGGCCATCATGGCGACTTATTCTAGCAACGATTTCCGTCCGGGTCTTAAAATCATGTTCGAGAGCGAGCCTTATGCTATCGAATCAAGTGAATTTGTTAAGCCGGGCAAGGGCCAGGCATTCGCGCGTGTTAAAATGCGTCGTCTGCTGACCGGTTCTCGCGTCGAGAAAACCTTCAAGTCTACCGACTCTTGTGAAGGCGCGGACGTTGTTGATACCAACATGAACTACCTGTACAACGACGGTGAGTTCTACCACTTCATGCACCCTGAGACTTTCGAGCAGCACGGTGTTGAAGAGAAAACCGTTTCTGACGCGGCTAAATGGCTGCAAGACAACGCGGAATGTATCGTGACTCTGTGGGACGGTCGTCCTATCGCCGTTCAGCCACCGAATTTCATCGAAGCTGAAATCGTTGAAACTGACCCAGGTCTGAAAGGTGACACTGCAGGTACCGGCGGCAAGCCTGCTACTCTGTCCACTGGCGCCGTAGTTAAGGTTCCATTGTTCGTACAGATCGGTGAAGTTGTTCGCGTTGACACCCGTTCTGGCGAATACGTTTCTCGCGTTAAGTAATTTTCGCCCAAACGTATGATAAAGAGCCTCTGCATTGATGTTTTGCAGGGGCTTATTTCCAGAGCAGGCTGACCACAGAGTCGGCGTTCTCCGCCTGGTGTATGGTTTTACTTTGATTAATTTTTATATTCTGCAGTACTTCTTATTGAACCTAAGACTCCCTCAATCAGTCTTCTCTGGGCGCGGAATTAACTACACCTAAAATGTCTTACTTTACATTCTCTAATAGGAAGGTTTTTTTATGTTTAAGAAAAGTATTCTTGCCATCATTTCTGTGTTGCTGCTTGCCAGCCTGCTGAGCGGCTGCAATACCTTCCGCGGCATGGGCGAGGATATATCGTCAGGTGGCCGTGCAATTTCACGCGCAGCCTAGCACTGATTTAAAAGCCGATGGTATAAGGGTGACAACCGTTTTGCAGTGTCACCCCCTGGCAAATTACTGCGTCGCTTTTGACTGATCGACCCACACCAGCTTGTTGGTATCAAAACCGTAATGCTGAGCGGTCTCAAGCAAATGCTGTTTCACGCCTGGCTGAAGCTGAGGGGTTCTTGAAAGGATCCACAGGTAGCTTTTATCCGGGCCGCAGACCAAAGCATACTGATAATCCTTGTCCAGCTCGATTACGTTATAGCCTCCGTAGAAGGGGCCAAAGAATGAGACTTTAAGCGCGGCTCTGGAAGTTGGGCCGGTAAAATAGCCTTTGCCTTCACTTTGCTGCCATTTGTTTTTCTCTGGGTTAAATCCGCGATTGATAACTTTTACGCCGCCGTCGTTGCGCAGGCTGTAATTAGCTGTCACTTGTTGTAGGCCGGATTCAAAACTGTGGTCGAGTCGCGCGACTTCATACCAGCTTCCCAGATATCGATTCAATTCAAAATTATTTACCACTTTGACGTTGTCAGGCGGAGTAATGCTGCAGCCGACTGAAAGTAATGCAGAAACAATAACACCCATTTTTGACCAGATACGCATAGTCTTCCCTTTCTTATGTTGAAGTTTAATTGTAGCTAATGGAAATTTGTTTGCCCGTCGCGATGCGAGTAGACTGCATGCCCTGTCTGATATTGGAGTAAGTCATCATGAGCGAAACAGCAAGCTGGCAACCCAGTGCATCTATCGCCAATTTGTTGAAGCGTGCGGCAATCCTTGCTGAAATTCGGCGTTTTTTCAGCGATCGCGGCGTTCTGGAGGTGGAAACACCGACCATGAGCCAGGCGACGATTACCGACATTCACCTGTTTCCTTTTGAAACTCGCTTTGTCGGTCCGGGCGCGGCTGAAGGCATGACACTTTACATGATGACCAGCCCGGAATATCACATGAAACGCCTGCTTGCGGCGGGAAGCGGGCCTATCTACCAGATGGGGCGCAGTTTCCGCAATGAAGAGGCGGGTCGTTACCATAATCCGGAATTTACTATGCTCGAGTGGTATCGTCCGCGTTATGACATGTATCGCCTGATGAATGAGGTGGATGACCTGCTACAGCAGATCCTCGACTGCAATGCGGCAGAAACCGTGTCCTATCAGCAGGTATTTATTCGCCATCTTGAGGTTGATCCGTTGTCAGCCGATAAAGCCCAGCTGCGCGAAGCTGCGGCAAAATTGGATCTTTCCAATATCGCCGACGAAGAAGAAGATCGCGACACCTTGCTTCAATTGCTGTTTGCGATGGGAGTAGAACCCCATATTGGCCGCGACAAGCCGACTTTTGTTTATCATTTCCCCGCAACTCAGGCCTCTCTGGCAGAGATCAGCACTGAAGATCACCGCGTAGCCGAGCGTTTTGAGGTGTATTACAAAGGCGTTGAACTGGCAAACGGCTTCCGCGAATTGACCGATGGCCGCGAGCAGCGTCAGCGCTTTGAGCAGGATAACCGTAAGCGCGCTGCGCGTGGCCTGCCACAGCATCCAATCGACAACAACCTGTTAGCGGCTCTCGAGCACGGCATGCCGGAATGCTCTGGGGTTGCACTAGGCGTAGATCGCCTGATTATGATTGCGCTGGGGGCTGAGAACCTCAGCGACGTGCTGGCATTCCCTGTAACGCGTGCCTGATTGACGTTGCGCGTCTGTAAAATAATCCTGGCCTGTAAGCGGTCAGGATTTTTTTTATCCTGATTCAATGCTCACTCTGACCCATTGCACATTAACAGTGCGAATTGGGCTTAATTTTGCACCTTATGAAACAAAAGTATGCAAATGATAATTTCATGATTTTAAAGTTTCAGGAAAAAATCATCTCGCCAAAGCCTGATAATTCGCGATGTTGCGAGCCGTGCAGTGAATTTTTCCTTCGGGTGGCCTGGTTTATGCATAACAAGATTAATTACTCCCCTTATTGCGGAACCTTTTTATGTCAGAATCCAATGAAAAAGAGCTGCTCTACGGACTTGAAGAACGCATCGCTCCAACGACTGCATTTTTCACCGCCGTGCAACACCTGCTGGCAAGTGTGGTCGGGATCATCACCCCACCTTTGATTATCGGATCGGTACTCGGGCTGAATGCTTATTTGCCTTATCTTATCAGTATGTCATTGCTGGCTTCCGGGATCGGCACCTTTATTCAGGCACGCCGCATCATGGGAATTGGTGCGGGGATGATCTGCCTGCAAGGCACCAGCTTCGCCTTTCTTGGCGTGATACTCTCGGGAGGCTTCCTGGTCAAGAGCCGAGGCGGTTCGCCGGAGGATATTATGGCGATGATCTTTGGTGTCAATTTTGTTGCTGCCTTTATCCCTCTTTTGATCAGTCGCTTTATCGGTCAGCTGCGCCGAGTGTTTACGCCGCTGGTCACCGGTACCGTGATCGTTCTCATCGGCATCAGCCTGATTAAGGTCAGCATCACCGACTGGGGCGGTGGCAACGGCGCAGCAGACTTTGGCGCACCGGCAAATCTCGGGCTTGGCGCGTTAACCCTGTTAGTGATAGTTATCCTTAACCGTATTCCCATTCGCGCTCTGCGCCTGTCGGCCATTGTGGTGGGTATTGCCGTAGGATGTCTGGCCGCAGCACTGACTGGTCACCTGACCTTCAAGCCGCTACAGGGAAGCTGGTTTGAGTTGCCTCACCTGTTCCGCTTTGGCTTCCATTTTGACTGGACTATCTTCGCGCCTATCGCGTTAGTGTCGTTTATCAGCATTCTCGAGGCGGTGGGCGATTTAACCGCCAACTGCATGCTCTCTCAGCAGCCGATAGAGGGGGAGGCATTCCGCAAACGTCTGAAAGGGGGGATTTTGGCCGACGGCGTGAGCTGCATCATTGCCGCGATGTTCTCGTCTTTCCCGAATACCACCTTTGCGCAAAACAACGGAGTCATCCAGATGACCGGCGTGGCAAGCCGCCGCGTTGGCTTATATATTGGCGTATTACTGGCTGTATTGGGCCTGTTCCCAGTCATTGGCGGCGTATTGCAGCAGATCCCGGCACCGGTATTGGGCGGTGCGACGCTGGTCATGTTTGGCAGCGTGGTAGCTGCCGGTATTCGCATTATGACTCAGGCACCGCTGGGTCGCCGCGAGATGCTGATTATCGCTATTTCGTTTGGTATCGGCCTGGGCATTGAGGCTGTGCCAGATGTGCTGAAACAGTTCCCACAGGTCATAGGAAACATCTTTGGCCATGCGGTCACCAGTGGCGGAATTGTCGCTATGTTGCTGAATTTCCTGATGCCGATTGAAAACACTAAAACAGTCGTGGAGCCGTTGAAAGTAAACTGATTAACTGCGCTATGGCGCCCCTGGATCAGCAGACAGGGCATAACTGAGCTGGCTAACCTTAAATTCTTAACATAAAGGAGCCAGTGATGTTATCGCAACGAACCTGGATCAAAAACCCGCTCGCCGTTTTCACCGCCAACGAGCTGAATGCCGATGGCGGCCTTGTGATTGAAGGCTCGCGCATCGTCGAGCTGTTGTCTGCCGGGCAGCATCCCGCGCTGCCGGTCGACAGTACCGTCGATGCCTCGGAATGCGTCTTGCTTCCGGGGCTTATCAACACCCATCATCACTTTTATCAAACCTTGACCCGAGCCTGGGGGCCGGTGGTCAATGCGCCGCTGTTTCCCTGGCTCAAGCAGCTTTATCCGGTGTGGGCGCGCTTGCAACCCGAGGCTTTGGCGCTGGCAAGCCGCGTCGCAATGGCCGAATTGCTGCTTTCAGGCTGCACCACCACCACGGATCATCACTATCTTTTTCCGCAGGGTATGGAAGAGGCAATCGACGTACAGGTTGAGGTGGTGCGAGAGCTTGGCATGCGCGCTTTGCTGACGCGCGGTTCGATGAGTTTGGGCGAGGACGACGGTGGACTGCCGCCGATGCATACGGTGCAGTCTGCCGAGGCGATTTTGCTGGACAGTCAGCGGTTGATTGACCGTTATCATCAGCGCGGAGAGGGGGCTTGGATGCAGATTGCTCTGGCGCCATGTTCACCGTTTTCAGTGACCACCGATATTATGCGTGAAAGCGCTGCGATGGCCGAGCGCGAAGACGTCCGCCTGCATACTCATCTGGCCGAGACGCTCGATGAAGAGCAGTTTTGCCAGCAACGTTTTGGCCTGCGCACGGTGGACTATCTCGACAGCGTCGGTTGGTTGAGCGATCGTACCTGGCTGGCACACGGTATTCATTTCAACGATGAAGAGATTCGCCGCCTGGGAGCAGCGGGCACCGGCATTTGCCATTGCCCGGTCTCGAATATGCGGCTGGCGTCTGGAATGTGCCCTGCGCGTGATTTAGAGGCTGCGGGTGTGCCGATTGGCCTGGGTGTTGACGGCTCGGCCTCCAACGATGCATCAAATTTAATGTATGAGGCGCGTCAGGCACTGTATCTTCAGCGTTTACGCTACGGCACCGAATATGCCACGCCAGAGAGAATATTGGGTTGGGCAACGCGTGGTTCGGCTCGAATTATTGGTCGTGACGATATCGGGCAGATTGCGGTGGGTAAACAGGCGGATTTGGCTTTGTTTAAGCTGGACGAGCTACGTTTTAGCGGCAGTCATGATCCCATCGCCGCACTATTGCTCTGTGGTGCAGAGCGGGCAGACAGCGTGATGGTCGGTGGCAAGTGGCGCGTGCGGGAAGGGGAAATTGTCGGTCTGGATGTAAAATCTCTGATATCAGCACACCGTCAGGCCGCAAAGAAACTTTTTGCCTGATTTGTATCGGCAATTGAAAGTATAAGGGCCGGCAAACGCCAGCCCTTTTTAACGACTAAATCAGTAGGTTTAGAAGTTGTAGTTCACGCCCAGACGAACGCTGACATCTTTGCTGGTATCACCCGCGCTGGTGTAGATGCCTGAATTCAGATTCAGGTTATTCGTCACCGCGGCGTTAACGCCTGCACCGGCAGAAACGACTTTACGCATTTTGCCCTTGGTGGATTGGAAATCACCATTTGTCGCGGCCGAGGTCGCTGCAATACTGGTTTTATCCGCAAATTCCTGAGTGTAGCTCACATCAGCCCAAGGCATCAGTTTGATGCTTTTCACATCAACATCACCCGTTACACGCGTTCCGATACCGGCATACCATGAACCGCTCTTATTATTGCTGAACTTGATATTTGTATTAGCATATTCGTCAGAGGTGGCTTTGTTCATACCCAATATGGCATAAGGCTGTACCGCGATATTTTTAGTTGCCATGATAGTAATACCAGAGCGCACTTCACCATTAAGCACCTTGCCTTTATAAGCGCTGTTCAGATGTTCTTTAATGCCTGAGGTTGAAGCGCCTACGTTATTGCTGTTAGCAGAATAGCTCAGCTTGCCATAGCTAAGATTGGCATTGGTAAACAGGCTCCAGGTTTTATTCTGTAGCGCCTGCTGCCATCCGCCGTAAAGGCTGTAGAAATTGCCGGTTACGTGGTTGTTGTAATTGCCGTAAGCTGATGCGTTGCTCAGTTTATTTTTTACCTGCGCCAATGACATGCCTGAAGTCAGGCTATCGCCGTTAGCAAGTTTCCATGTCCAGTCTGCACCGGTATTCAGGCCCTGTAATGTGCTAGCGGATTCAGTATTACCTTTCAGGTTGGCATTCTGATAAAGGTAGTCGCCCCAAACGCTCGCGCCTTCATGCACACCGTTAAACAGGTTGCTGGCATTAAGCGTGTTCATGCGGTTAGCAATGCTGTTTGTTACCGCGACTGCTGACTGTTTTGCTCCATCAAGACCGGCAAGGTTGCTTTGTACATCATTTGCCAGTTCAGTTCTTTTCACGACAAGCACGGTTTTCTGTTGATCAGCGCCTGCTTTGGATTTTTTACTCGCCTCAAGAATCGCAAGATCGTTATTGTAAGCGCCATTACGTGCAGAAACGGTTTGTTTATCGTTGGCAAATTTGGTGGTTACCGTTGCACCTTTCGAGGCGTTAACCTCACCTAGGGCATGCATGCCCGCGGTAGCGTCCGCAGAGAGGTTGTTCACCGTCACGGTGTTTTCGCCAGTCGCATGAGTGATGTTGAACTGGCTATTGCTGCTCATATCGATATTGCTGTGATTGAGATCGGTTGCAAGCAGCTTGGCGTGATCGTTCATGGCAATATGCATGTCTTTAAGTTCATGCGTAACTATTTGACTGTTATCAACAATTGACAGCTTTTTAACGCCAGCAATGCTGCCCAGAAATTGACTGTTATTGCCGACAGTCATTGATGTTTTGCTCTTATTATCTGCAATAACGTTACCTGTCATTAACGAGTTGTTGGAAACAGTCAGTAAATTATTCCCGTTGCCCAAGGATACGTCTCCGGTAGATTGGGCATGATCGGTAATGAATACGGTAGCTCCTTTCTTGCCGAGAATAGTGATGTCACCATTATGAATTGAGTCACTAATATCTAAGGCAGCTTTGCCGCCAGCCGCGATGTTAATATATCCTGAATCAATACTTTTATTTTCGATGAATAAGTCTGAGTCGCTTTCGCTTCTCAGGTCCTTACCACCTTTTATTTTAGAATTAATAATGCCTACGTGATTTTCATTCGCTTTTCTTAATTCGATCGCATCATCAATTTGAGTTGAAGAAACTGAATTTTCATCAACCATGTTATAAGTTTCAGGGATGATTTGGCTATTCTCAATGATGACATTATTCAGAGACTTTCCGCTCGATGCGATAGTGCCATTGGTCATCACGGAATTATCTAATGTGATGTTTTTATCTCCAGTGCCCCTTAAGAAAATATTACCATTAATCATGCTTTGGTTGTCTGCAATAATATTTATATTACCGTTGTCTAGCTTATCAACCCAGATAGCTGCACCGTGCATGTAAGCTGTTGACGATTTATCATCATATTTGTGGGAAGTTTTTTGGCCTAACAGTGCGGCATTATTCAGAATCACAGTGGCATCCGTTTTTGCACCGCTATCGCCGATTCCGACCATATCCACTTTGCTACCGGGTAGTAGATAAAGGTTCGCACTACCGCCTTTGCTCATATTAATATAGCTACCAGAAAGATCAGTACCGGCAACTACCAGTTCCTGCTTATCTCCGCTTGCTCTTATGTCAGCAACGCCAGGGCCAGAGAAGTAAACATTATGATTCTCTGCTGTCTTTGCCAATACGGCTGCATTACCGTTTAAGTGATCAAGATTCCATTCAGTAACGTGATTTGCGCCAGACTTAGTCTGAGTAAGACCCGAGGCCTGTTCAGACAATTTAAGCACTGGTGTTGCAGCAGAGGCATTACCCGCAATCATTAATGATGAGGTGGCTAATAAAATACACTGAGAAAGTTTTGATAGACGCATTACGTTTCGCATTTGAAATCCTTGAAATATCCAGCCTAATTCCAACGCTGTAGTAAATTAAATTCAACGCTGGGAGAGTTTAAAACTCGTTTTGTGATGGCTATTTTCAAGGTTATTTGCTTGCAGAGATATCGTACTAGTCAGGAAAGTCAGGGCACGGTTTATAAAATATTTATATTTAAGCTGGCTGTTAAATTAAATATAATTTATATAAGAAATAAGATTTATATTTAAGACCGCTCTTCCCCCGAACCACTGTTGGTTCGAGGAAAGAACGTATTAATCAGAGATCGCCCTGATTTCTCGGTCCGCTGCTGCTGAGCGTGGCATTGCCGCCATTCTGTGCACGATGCAAAGTTTCCATCCGCACCTGGAACGGCGGGAATGGCAAAATAATGCCGTGCTCGCGGAATCCAGCCAAAATAAGCTGATGGATTTCATGGCGCAGCGGCATACGGTGCGCCATCTCGGCGGCATGCATACGCAGTTCGAATATCTGGATACCCTGTTGCAGATCAACCAGATACGCCTCGGGAGCGGGGGTATCAAGCACCAATGAACACTTGCGGGCCGCATGGGTGAGAATTGACGTCACTTCTTCACTGTTGGCCTCGACCGGCGCGGGAACGGTTAATACCACGCGAGTGACCGAGTCCGACAGTGACCAGTTGATAAACTGCTCGGTGATAAAGGCCTTGTTGGGCACAATAATCTCTTTGCGATCCCAGTCGACAATGGTGGTCGCGCGGGTGTTGATTTTAGTTACGCTGCCGGTGAGATTGCGAATCGTCACGGTATCGCCGATTCGAATCGGCTTTTCAAACAGGATCATCAAACCCGAGATAAAGTTAGCGAAAATCTCCTGCAAGCCGAAGCCCAATCCGACGCCCATAGCGGCAACCAGCCATTGCAGTTTGCCCCATTCGATTCCCAGCATTGAGAACCCCGTCAAACCGCCTATCAGCAATACGGCGTATTTGGTGATGGTCAACGCCGCATAGCCGGTTCCCGGCGTCAGGTCGAGATGTTGCAACAGCGCCAGTTCGAGCAGGGCAGGCAGATTACGCACCAGCTGAGTGGTGATGATCAACACCAGGATGGCGATCAGCACGTGGCCAAGAGTAATCGGCTGCATGCTCTCAACGCCCTGAGTGGTGGAAGAGACGTCCCACAGCTTAATGTTTTCAAGGAAAGAAAACGCCGAGTGGATCTCTGACCACAGTACAATGACCGAGAGAAGCGCCACCAGGGCCAGCAAAGAGCGCACCAGTCTTAACGATTGTGAACTGATGGCATCCAGATCAACCACCGGCTCTTCAATCTCTATCGCACCTTCGTTGCTGTTAGCCAAAGGTGTGTCTTCTTCACCTTTGGCGCGCTGTGAAAGGATTTCTGCTCGTCGCTGCTTGGCACGCTCGAAAGCAATTTTACGGCGCTGAATAAGCATCCAACGACGAATAATGTGGTAAATCACCAGCAGCAGGAACCAGATAGCCAGTGAGGTTTCCAGACGCGCGAGCAGTGCCTGCGAGGTTGCCAGATAGCCGAGTATCGAGGCAAAGGCGGCGATCAGCGGCGCGCCAAGCATCATCCACCACAGCGAGCTGTTCACCAGATTTTCGCCGTTACCTTGCTTATCAAGGTACAGAGGAATACCCGCGCGTTTCAGGCTTTGAGTTACCAGACCCAACAGGGCGCAAAGGATGATGAAGCACAGGCGTCCCAAGGTGTTTGAAAACTCGCGGTCATTAAGATTATCGAAGGTAATCAGTGCCATGATCAGCGGCACGATCAGCCAGATGGACAGCGAGTAATAGCGAAGTGCGCGGGAAACGCGGCGCTGTGGCCAGTTAAAGTGAGTAATGAACAGCCCTTTGGGATGCGCCAGATAATGGCTGATCATAAACAACCACAGTACCGGCAGCGTGGCGGTGACTCCATCGCCGATCGCTACCGCAATCGGAAACGGCCAGGCACTTTGCAGCCCGAAACCCAGCGCCGCCCAAAGCACCGGCAGCGGCAGGGCGACCAGAATCGACCAAAACACGGTGCGCGCAGTCAGGGAGAAATGATCCTGCGTGACTTTACCGACACGGCTGGTGGCTCGATCCAGGAAATTATAATAATGACGGCGCGAGCTAATACTGACAATCACCAACACCAGCGCGCCAAACAGCGGCAGCAGTGTTTCCTTGCTGGTGACCATCATTACCGAGGCTTTGCCCAGCTGCGACAGGGTATCCAGCGACAGTAGGCGATTCAGGTCGTGCATGGTTTGCAGCGGATAGTTGAAGCCTATCGGGCTGACATCGGCCACCCAGAACAGATAGCGGTGCGCGGCGTCATTGATATCTTTCAAAGCATCAACCAGCTGAGTATTGGCGACTTTCAGCTTGGTCAGCTCGAGAATTTGCGTGTCACAGCCTGAAAGCAACGAGTTGAGTAGATCGCTCTGGGTTTTCAGCTGCGCTTGCAAGATCCTCTGTTGTGCGGTGCTTAATGGCTGGCCGTCGTCTTGCTTGCCCTGGCGATACTGCTGCTGTTTGCCGAGTAAATCCTCATAGTGCAAACGCTGCACGCGCAGCTGGCCCATATCGCCATCAAGCTGTTGCGGTTTCGGCATTTCAGGCAGTTTCGCGACTTGGGCGCGGAGAGTTTCACCCAACAGCGGAGAAGCGTCGAGCCACTGCGCCTGCTCTTTGATTGTGCTCAGCGCCTGACGAACCTGCAGAGTTTGCGCCGCAGCCTGTCGCTGCTGTGAAGAGATCAGATCCATGCGCTGTGCCTGCTGGTTTAGCGCCAGCGAAAGTTCGCGGTTGGACTGCAACTGTTGGGTAATCGATTTGGGTAATTCGCCACTTTGCTCGGCCAGCTGCTCGGTTTTTTCGAGCGCAGTTTCGGCTTCTCGCTGGCGCTGGCTGTTGAGATTATTGCGCAGCGTCTGCAACTGTTCATCGAGACGATCGTGGCGCGTTTTATACAGTTCGGCGCGAATGCGCGATAATTCCTGTCGATTGCTGGCAGAAAGCTGCGCCAGCTCTAACTCGTCAACGCGGGCTTTACGGGCGTTAGATTCCGCCTGTAGCGCCTTTAGCTGGGCCTGCGCCAGCGCCGATTTGTTATTATTAAAGCTTTGCAGGCGCTGATCGACATCCGCCAGCGCGTTACGTGCTTCAGATTGCTGCTGAGGAAGCTGGCTGAGAGAATCGCTGATATCGCGAGAACGATCCTGCTCCTGACGCAGCTGGCGCGCCTCTTCCAGCAGTTGGCTACTGACCTGCAATATTTGCTGGTCAAGCTCGGTGCTCGACAGGCTATCGTCAACAGGCAACGCCTTATCGGCCTGAGTTTTCAGCTCCTGACGCAGACTTTGCGACAGGCGTGGAAAATCATCGATGGCGGTTTGATACTGCCCGGATCGCGCCGTGGAGGCGTTGGCTTCGTCCAACCAGTTGATCGCCTTTTGCAGCGATTCAACGATTTGCGCCTGATTGGCCCCCTCCTTATTGGATTCGGCTTGTTTCAGCTCTTGCTGGAGCTGATCTTCTGAGAGCGCTGCGCTGGCATACAGCGGCAGCGCCAGCAGCAAACTCACCAATAGGGTGGGGATCAGGCGCACAGGCAGTATCCTTTCACAAACTTTTAGAAAACAAATTTCTTGCAGAATCGTGATTAGCTTACTAAAAGCTAAACGACGTTTTCTGGTTCTGGTATTACTGGCTCAGCAGCAGGAGCACGCAATGCCTCGGCAAACGGTTCACCCATACGTGTCACGGTGCCGTTTTTCAGCTGTGGCATAAACGTGACCTGATCGGCAGCAAACAGGTTGATCACTGTAGATCCCAGCTTGAATCGACCCATTTCCTGACCTTTTTCCAGCGCAATAACGCCTTCACTGCCAGTGGCAGGATAGGTCCAACGTTTTATAATACCCTCGCGCGGTGGAGTTACCTGACCCGCCCACACGGTTTCAATACTGCCGACGATGGTCGCGCCCACCAGGATTTGTACCATTGGGCCAAATTCCGTATCGAATACGCAAATAACGCGTTCGTTGCGGGCAAACAGGTTTGGCACATTGGCCGCAGTCAGCGGGTTGACCGAGAACAAATCGCCCGGCACGTAAATCATTTCGCGCAGCACGCCGTCACAAGGCATGTGCACGCGATGATAGTCGCGAGGAGCCAGATAGATCGTGGCGAATTGACCTTGTTTAAACTTTTCTGCCAGCACGTAGTTACCTGCCAGCAGCGCTTCAAGCGTGTAAAAATGGCCTTTGGCCTGGAACAGTTTATCGTCGGCAATCGGGCCAAGCTGGCTGATAGCGCCATCGGCTGGCAGGCATAGCATATCCAGACCACTCACCACCGGACGCGCACCGGCGCGCAGGGGGCGGACAAAAAACTCGTTAAACGTCGGATAGGCGGTAAAGCTCGGATCCTGCGCTTCTTTCATGTCGACTTTGTAATAGCTGGCAAACGCTTTAATCACCCAATGGGTCAGCATTGCACCACGGCGCTCGGCTCCCCAGCCAGCAAGTCGAGTAAGTCCTTGTTTAGGAAGTAAGTATTGAAGTTTTATTTTGAGCTTATCCAGCACAGTCAACCCTCTTGTAAATTTATATCCTGCATATTTCGAACCGCAGAGCGTTGATAACGATCGCTTACCTCAGCCACTTATTTGCATAAGCTTTTGGGATTTGCTCGTTTACCGACTTCCTGCAGCTCGAACTATTTTGGATATATCCGCTATTTCTTGGCAGCGGATTTTATGAAAAATGAAATAAATAGCCTAAATGGTGTGCGGCTGATTCTAATCAAAATGACGACTTTTATCAGAGGCTATCAAAGTTTTTACGCGTTTTTACATCGGCCATACTTTCAAGGATGCGGTGATAATTATCAAAACGTTCCTCTGCAATTTCGCCTTTGTCGACGGCTTCACGGATGGCACAGCCCGGATCGCTGCCGTGTTTGCAGTCGCGGAACTTGCAGTAGCCTAGGTAAGGCCTGAATTCGATGAAGCCCTGAGTGATTTGCTCAGGTGCCAGGTGCCACAAACCAAACTCGCGAACACCCGGTGAATCGATGACGTCACCGCCGTGCTGGAAGTGGTACAAGCGAGCGGCGGTGGTGGTGTGCTGGCCCAGACCTGAGTTATCGGACACGTCATTGACCACAATCTGCTGCTTTTCAGGCGGCAATAACGCGTTGAGCAGGCTGGATTTACCCACGCCCGACTGACCGGCAAAAATGCTTATGCGGTCGGTCAATGCGGTAATGAACTCTGGCATGCCTTCACCGGTGTAGCTTGAAACCTCTAACACGCGATAATTGATGCGACGATAGATATCCATCATTTCTGCCACGAATTTGCGGCTTTCATCGTCGAGCAGATCAATTTTATTCAGAACAATCAGCGGCTCGACTTCAACGGTTTCACACGCTACCAGATAGCGATCGATGATGTTGAGAGACAGCTCGGGTAAAATAGCCGAGACAATCACGATTTGATCAATGTTGGCGGCGATGGGTTTTACGCCGTCATAGAAATCAGGGCGAGTCAGTACCGACGTGCGCTCATGCACGGCTTCTACGATGCCCTTGGTATCGGCGTTTTCGCCCGAGCGCCATACAACGCGATCACCGGTTACCAGTGAACGGATGGTCCGACGGATATTACAGCGATGCGTGCTGCCGTCGGTAGCTTCAACGTCGGCATGCATCCCGAATCGGCTGATCACCACGCCTTCTTGCGGTTCACCGTGCAGGGAGTCGTCCAGCTCTTTACGTTTGTCGGTCTTGGTCAGACGACGTTCGTGGTTGGCTTTAACGCGACGTTGTTGCCCTTTTGACAGTTTTATCTTAGTCACTGCGCCTCACTTGACTGGCTTCAATCGCTCGTTGCGACCAAAAGGGCTATGATACCAGCTATTTCGTATTAATTAACCGTTGTGGGACTATTCATGACTGGAGTCACTATGTCTTTAACTGATACCAACCTGTCTTTAACTGATACCAACCCGTCTGCAAGTGAGAACAATTTAATCTGGATCGATTTGGAGATGACTGGCCTGGATCCAAAACGCGATCGAATCATCGAAATCGCAACGCTGGTCACCGATGCCAATCTCAACGTGCTGGCAGAAGGCCCGGTGAT
The DNA here is from genome assembly GCF_041200025.1 of Rouxiella sp. WC2420. NCBI lineage: Bacteria > Pseudomonadati > Pseudomonadota > Gammaproteobacteria > Enterobacterales > Yersiniaceae > Rouxiella > Rouxiella sp. WC2420. Next base: position 519,296 of record NZ_CP165628.1, read on the forward strand.
GGCAGTGTATCAATCCGAGGCGCAGCTGGGGCTCATGGACGAGTGGAACGTGCGCACTCATACCGGCAGCGGGCTGGTGGAACGAGTCAAAGCCAGCACCTTTGATGAAAATGCGGCTCAACAGGCGACGATTGAATTCCTTAAAAAGTGGGTACCCGCCGGTAAATCGCCAATCTGTGGCAACAGTGTGGGTCAGGATCGCCGCTTCCTGTTTAACTACATGCCGGAGCTGGAAGCCTATTTCCACTATCGCTATCTCGATGTCAGTACATTGAAAGAGCTGGCTCGTCGCTGGAAGCCTGAAATTCTTGCCGGTTTTACCAAGCAGGGCACACATCAGGCATTGGACGATATCCGCGAGTCGGTTGCTGAACTTGCCTATTATCGTGAGCATTTCATCCAGCTGTAAAAGAGTTAAAAATATTTTTCAGAACGCTATGTCGTTCTGAAACCTCAAAATTGCCGGTTAATTGAGCTAATCGTTGTTTTAATCGGCACTTGAACGATTTCTTGAATAAAAACGGTTTTTTTTAGGAAAGGGGGCTTGCGGGAGCGAAGATTTCTCGTATAATGCGCACCCCGTACCGATGAAGAATTTCGTTAGTACGCAGAGCGGGAATAGCTCAGTTGGTAGAGCACGACCTTGCCAAGGTCGGGGTCGCGAGTTCGAGTCTCGTTTCCCGCTCCAAATTTTTTTGATTGGTTTTTCAATCGATTAGATTTAGAAAAAAGAGCAGTAAAGAAAAACGGTAGTAAAAGCACCATGCGACGCGGGAATAGCTCAGTTGGTAGAGCACGACCTTGCCAAGGTCGGGGTCGCGAGTTCGAGTCTCGTTTCCCGCTCCAAACTTTTCAAATGTTGTACTTGATGAAAAGTGAATGACTCTTCAAACGAAGAGAGTTTACTGGAAACAATTTACAACCGATGCACATTGCATCTCCTAAGCGGGAATAGCTCAGTTGGTAGAGCACGACCTTGCCAAGGTCGGGGTCGCGAGTTCGAGTCTCGTTTCCCGCTCCAATTTTATTCATTCAATCAACACCCCAGTCACCACGCCACTTGCGTGACTTTTCTGTTATTAAAAAAACAGATTGAATTAATTTTGTGAACAGAGTTATCCACAGATTTAGTTTGTTTTTTGCACTGTTCTTTATTTGATCTTCCAATATTGCCAAAAAATAACTTGCTGATTTTTAAAGATAAAAAATAAACTCAAAACGTTATAGTGATCTCTTGCGCTTTTTTGTGCAGTTGATCGGCAAAGCATTTTTATTTTTATGCACAGCGAAGAAATTCCGGCTTTTACAGAAAAACCTGCGTTTTATGCGTCTCTAGGCAGGCCTTTTTCCACAGCGCGGATCAGCCGTTTCTTCTGTGAAGACTGCACTTCTATCTGATGTTCGCTTCTTCTTGCCGTTTGCTGCGCGATAGCCCACTCGATATGTTCATCCAGCATGCTATTTTCTCCTTTTCTACCTTGCAGCGCTAAAACTATGTTTTCGTCGTAAGGCGCATTTCCCAGCGCCACCGAAATATTACGCAGCCAGCGTAGATGTCCAATGCGTCGAATCGGCGATCCCTCGGTGATGCGCAGGAACTTCTCTTCTTTCCAGTTAAATAACTCAATCAATTCTGGGGCATGCAGCGCTGCGCGTGGGCTAAAATCATCTTCGTCAGTCAATTGCGAATAGCGATTCCACGGGCAAATCAGCTGGCAATCATCGCAGCCATAGATTCGGTTGCCCATTAACGGACGAAATTCTTCAGGAATGGCGCCTTCAAGCTCGATAGTCATATAAGAGATACAGCGGCGGGCATCGACCTGATAAGGCGCGACAATAGCGCCGGTCGGGCAGGTAGTGATACAGGCTACGCAGCGGCCACACTGCTCTTCTTGCGGTTTGTCGACTGGCAAGGGCAGGTCAATCAGCAGTTCGCCGAGAAAGAACCAGGAGCCAGATTCACGATTTAGAATTAGTGAGTGCTTACCAACCCAGCCAAGTCCCGCCTTCTCGGCCAATGGGCGTTCCAAAATCGGTGCAGAATCGACAAACGGTCTGAAGGTCAGGGCAGTATCCGGCTGCGATTCACTGCAAAAATTCTGAATCATGTCGCCGAGTTTTTTCAGCCGCTGGCGCAAGACTTTGTGATAATCACGGCCCAGGGCGTAACGGCTAACATAACCAAGTGTTGGATTATTCAGGGTTTTCGCAAAAGCAGCCTTAGCGGGCAGATAGTTCATGCGCACGCTTATCACCCGCAGTGTTCCGGGCAGCAGCTCATGAGGACGGGCGCGCAGCATGCCGTGACGCGCCATCCACTCCATCTCTCCATGATATTGTTTATCAAGCCACTCTTGCAGCTTTGGCTCTTCTACCGACAAGTCGGTATCGCAGATGCCAACTTGCTGGAAGCCTAGCGACTGGCCCCATTGCTTGATATGTTGGGCTAATTGACTGAGATCGAGGAGGTGTGTCATGACTAACCAAATTGAAAAACAGAACCCGGCAAGTTTACCATACTCCGTCTATTCTGCGGACTGGTTAAGGAAGGCCGAAGCCGATGCTGCCCGCGATAGCGGCCTTTCACTGTTTACATTGATGCAGCGCGCAGCCGCGGCGGCTTTTCAGCTGGCCCGATCGAAATTTCCCCATGCTACTGAATGGCTGGTGCTTTGTGGGCACGGCAACAACGGCGGTGACGGCTATGAAGTCGCGCGGCTGGCAAAATTGGCCGGTTTGAATGTTACCGTATTGGCAGTTGACAGTGAAAAGCCGCTTCCCGCTGAAGCAGAGCAGGCCAGAAGCGCGTGGATTGCGTCAGGCGGTCAGATTGGCGCAATCGCCTCTCCCTGGCCTGAGAACAGCGCGCTTATCGTTGATGCGCTGATGGGCACCGGTCTAGCTTCGGCGCCGCGAGAGCCGCTGGCTGGCTACATCAAGGCCATCAATCAATATTCCGCGCCAGTAATTTCGCTGGATCTGCCCTCTGGTCTGGCAGCAGAAACCGGTGCTGCGGCGGGAGAGGTGGTTCGTGCGGCGCTGACGATGACATTTATCGCCTTGAAACCGGGTTTGCTGACCGGGCAGGCCAGAGATTACGTCGGCGAGTTGCACTGCGACGCACTGGGCCTTCAAAGCTGGCTCAGCGGGCATCGGCCTCTTTTGCAGCGGCTGGATGCCAGGCGGTTGCCGGAATGGCTGCATCCGCGTCGTCCGTGCTCCCACAAGGGCGAGCACGGGCATTTACTGCTGGTCGGTGGAGATATCGGTTATGCAGGAGCGATTCGCATGGCTTCAGAATCCGCACTGCGCGCTGGTGCAGGGATGGTGCGAGTACTCACTCACAAACAACATATTGGCCCGCTGTTGACCGCGCGACCTGAACTGATGGTGCAGGAGCTTACTGAAGAATCGATTAAAGCCGGGCTTGAATGGGCCAGCGCGGTGGTAATAGGACCAGGGCTTGGCCAAAATGAGTGGGGTAAATCTGCTTTCAAGCTCCTCTCCGCTAGCGATAAACCCGCTTTGTGGGATGCGGACGCGCTTAACATGCTGGCAAAAGCTCCCGAGAAACGGCAAAATCGCGTCTTGACGCCTCATCCCGGTGAAGCAGCCCGACTTTTGGACTGTTCAGTCAAAGATATTGAAAGCGATCGCTTACTTTCATTGCATCGCCTGGTGCAGCGCTATGGCGGCGTGGTGGTATTGAAAGGCGCAGGCACGCTGATTGGCTCGCAAGAGGGGCAAATTGCACTTGCCGATGTCGGTAACGCGGGTATGGCCAGCGGCGGAATGGGTGATATCCTTTCAGGCATTATTGGCGGTCTGCTCGCTCAGAAGTTATCTTTTTATAATGCAGCATGCGCTGGAACAGTCGTTCACGGCACGGCGGCGGATATCATTGCTCAACGCCAGGGCACGCGCGGCATGCTGGCAACGGATTTGTTACATTGGATAGCCCCGACGGTTAATCCTGACCTTAAAAAATAGAAATCACCCATGAATCAAATTAACTTACCTTTGCCCGATGAAGCTGCCACCCTGAAGCTTGGGGCTGATTTAGCCAACGCCTGCACTGGCGCGACTGTCATTCATCTCTTTGGCGATCTGGGTGCCGGAAAAACCACCTTTAGTCGTGGTTTTCTGCAGGCTCGCGGTCATCAAGGCAATGTAAAAAGCCCAACCTATACCCTGGTCGAGCCTTATCAGCTTCATCCGATGGCGGTCTATCATTTTGACCTGTATCGTCTCGCCGACCCCGAGGAGCTTGAGTTCATGGGCATTCGCGACTACTTCACCGAAGACGCGATTTGCCTGGTTGAATGGCCTCAGCAAGGTGCGGGCGTTTTACCCGATCCCGACCTGGAACTGACGCTTGCCTATCAGTCAGAAGGCAGATTGGCGACCATCAAAGCTGTTTCAGAGGCAGGTAACCGTTTACTGCAGATGCTACAAAAGCAAGGATAATGCTGTAATGATTCAATGCGTTAACAGATTTTGGAAAAGCGTCGCGACGAGTGTGTTGCTCGCCGTGGCAGTGATGATACCTGCTCTCACCGTTCCTGCTTTTGGCGCAGGGATGAAAAACATCAATGTTTCCAACGGGAGTACGCAATCTACCGTTACCATCGATTTTGATGGCAAGCCTGACTATTCATTCTTCCCGCTGCACAGTCCAGAACGGGTGGTTATTGATATCAAGCAAGATGGCGTAATGCGTGGGTTACCGCTGAACTTTAGCGGGCAAAATCTGGTTAAGCGGGTGCGCGCGAGTACGCCAGCGGAGGCCAAAACGCAGCGTCTGGTGTTTGAGTTAACGCAAAAAGTCAGGACCAATGCTCAGGTCCATCAGGATGGCAGCCAATACACGGTGATCTTTACGCTAAATGCGGCCACCGCGCAGCGTAATACCTCGCCAACGATTTCGCGGGTGCAGACCGTCAGCAGGCCGTTACCAGCACCTTCGTCGAGCGCCAATCCGTTTGACGGCGATAAAACAACGGTGGCGATCAGCGGTAAAGTTCCTGCGGCCAATTTAACGCCGCGTACCGTGGGCACCACCTCTGATAACCAAATCATCGTGGCAATCGATGCAGGTCACGGTGGACAAGATCCAGGCGCCCAGGGCGTGGGCGGGTTGAAAGAGAAAAACGTGACTATTGCCATTGCCCGCAAGCTGCAGGCAGAAATGGCGCAGGATCCGATGTTCAAGCCGGTACTGACCCGTGACGGCGACTATTTCATTTCGGTGATGGGCCGTTCGGACGTGGCGCGTAAAAAAGGTGCCAATCTGCTGGTATCAATCCACGCCGATGCCGCACCAAATCGCAGCGCCAGCGGGGCCTCGGTCTGGGTACTTTCCAACCGTCGCGCCAACAGCGAAATGGGTAACTGGCTGGAGCAGCACGAGAAGCAGTCAGAATTGCTGGGAGGCGCGGGGGACATGCTGGCCAACACCGCCTCTGATCCCTATCTGAGCCAGGCGGTATTGGATCTTCAGTTCGGCCATTCGCAACGCGTGGGCTACGACGTCGCGGTAAAAGTCTTACAGCAGCTGCGCAAAGTTGGCGCGTTGCACAAGGCGAAACCAGAGCACGCCAGCCTAGGCGTGTTGCGTTCGCCGGATATCCCTTCTCTGTTGGTCGAGACGGGCTTTATCAGTAATCCAAGCGGGGAGCGGCTGCTGGGCAGCAGCGCGTATCAGGATAAAATTGCTCATGCCATCTATGAAGGCCTGCGCAATTATTTCCTGTCGCATCCGTTACAAACCGGCCCAAAGGTCGAAAACCGACCGTTGCTGGCCAACGCAACGGCGGTCAATAACTCAGCGCCTGACAGTGCGTCCCTAAGCCAGCCCGGGCCGATTGAAACCACGGCAGCACTTGGCGGCGCGACGCAGATTCACAAGGTAGTACGTGGCGAAACGCTAACCGGGATTGCAGCACATTACGGTACAACCAACGGCACGCTGCGCGATCTCAACAAGCTCAAGAAAGATGGCGTATGGGTCGGGCAACGGCTGAAAGTGCCGGCAGGCAGTGTGGCGGCATCACAAAATACTACTGCCAAAGTCACCAGCACTCATGGGGCGAAGAAAAAAGCGGCAAGGCATAAAGTGGTGCGCGGTGACACGCTGTCGGCGATTGCTTCGCACTACGGTGTTAGCATGAGTGAAATCAGAACTGCTAATCATATGAAAACCGGTGACGTACAGTTGGGGCAAACGCTGACGATTCCGCAGTCCTGATCGCGCGTTAATATCATTTATCGAGACTACAGGAGCGGCTATGCCGATTCGGGTACTGCCACCGCAGCTGGCAAATCAGATAGCCGCAGGTGAGGTTGTTGAACGGCCCGCGTCGGTAGTTAAAGAGCTGGTCGAAAATAGTCTCGATGCGGGTGCCACGCGAATTGATATTGATATCGATCGCGGCGGCGCCAAGCTGATCCGCATCCGCGATAACGGCTGTGGTATTAGTAAAGACGAGTTGGCGTTGGCGTTGGCGCGGCATGCGACCAGTAAAATCAGCTCGCTTGATGACCTTGAAGCCATCCTTAGTCTGGGTTTTCGCGGTGAGGCGTTGGCCAGTATCAGCTCGGTTTCTCGTCTGATGCTGACTTCGCGGACTGCCACGCAGGATGAAGCCTGGCAGGCCTACGCCGAGGGGCGTGACATGGCGGTAACGGTAAAACCGGCCGCGCATCCGCAAGGCTCAACCGTTGAAGTGCTGGATTTATTTTATAACACCCCGGCGCGACGCAAGTTTATGCGTACCGAGAAAACGGAATTTACTCACATTGATGAGGTAGTGCGGCGCATTGCGCTGGCCCGTTTTGATGTGTCATTCAATCTGAGCCATAACGGCAAGCTGATGCGGCAGTATCGCGCGGTGAAAGATCCGGCGCAAACTTCGCGTCGGCTGGCCAGTATTTGCAGCACCACCTTTGTTGAGCATGCTTTGGAAGTCGAGTGGAGCCACGGTGATTTGGCGATCCACGGCTGGGTGGCCGATCCCGCCGGATCGCGTAATCTCACCGACATGCAATATTGTTACGTGAATAATCGCATGATGAAAGACCGGCTGATCAATCACGCGATCCGCCAGGCCTATCAGGATCAGCTTAAAGATGATCAACAACCGGCCTACGTTCTGTATCTCGATGTTGATCCGCATCAGGTAGATGTCAACGTGCATCCCGCGAAGCATGAGGTGCGTTTCCATCAGTCTCGGTTGGTGCATGATTTTATCTATCAGGCAGTTGTCTCAGTATTGCAGCAGGCCGGATCGCCAATGCTGGATACCACTGAACCTCAGGAAGAAACGCCGCGCTGGCAGCCCGAAAACCGGCAGGCCGCAGGAGGGAATCATTTCGCTCGGCCGTCTGAAAACCCTGCAAAAGTCGAATCAGCGCGTGCTAAACCTCATGCGGGCGGATCATCGTCGTCTTCTGGCGTCTCATCTCAGAGCAAAGCCATTTTCCCTGAAACATCGCGCTCGGCCCATTTACGTGAGCCAGCGCAGCGTTTTACCGAGGGAAATCCTTACAGTAAGCCGCAGGGCGAGCTTTATCAGCGTCTGCTGCAGCCAACTGAAAGTCCGGATTATCAGGTATCGCTGCCGTCGGTGGCAGAAAAGGCTTCCGGAGCAGAAACCGCAGCCCAAAAGCCCACTGCTGCGGGGGGGCAAAAGGCCGAAAATGCCCTTGAAGGACACAGCCAAAGCTTTGGTCGAGTGATGACGGTTTGCGCATCAAGCTATGCGCTACTGGAGCGTGGTCAAAAATTAGTGCTTTTATCGCTGCCGGTGGCAGAAAGATGGTTGAAAACGGCCCAGCTGACCCCCACTTCTGAAGGATTGAAGCCTCAGCCGTTGCTTATTCCGGTGAAACTGAACCTCAGTAAAGAGGAACGCGTGGCGTTTACCCGCCATCAAGCTATGTTTCAGCACTTTGGCATTGAGATGCAGCTTGAGCAGCAGCGTGGGACCTTACGCACAGTACCTTTACCATTACGCCAACAAAATTTACAAAAGTTGATACCCGACCTGTTAGCATATGTTTCAGTCATGCAGGAAATCACTCCTGATGCGGTAGCTATGTGGTTTGCCCGCAGTATTGGCAGTGAACATGAAGTCTGGACGGTATCACAAGCTATACAATTACTTACGGACGTTGAGCGACTTTGCCCCCAGTTGGTCAAATCTCCACCTTCCGGACTCTTGCAACCTGTTGATTTACAGCCGGCCTTGGCGGCTTTCAAGCATGACTGATTCAGAAAATACAGCACTTCCTCCTGCAATTTTTATTATGGGCCCTACGGCTTCGGGCAAAACTGCCTTGGCGATGGCCCTGCGCCAGCAGCTTCCAGTTGAACTTATCAGCGTTGATTCTGCTCTTATCTACAAGGGCATGGATATTGGCACCGCTAAGCCGACGCCCGAAGAACTGGTAGAAGCACCGCACCGCCTTATTGACATCCTCGATCCGGCACAATCTTATTCGGCAGCTGATTTCCGCGCCGATGCGCTGCGTGAAATGCAGGAAATCACCGCGCGTAAGAAAATTCCGTTATTGGTCGGCGGAACAATGCTTTATTACAAGGCCTTGCTGGAAGGGCTTTCTCCCCTTCCTCCGGCGGATCCTCTGGTGCGTGAGCGTATAGAGGCTGAGGCGGCGGAGCAGGGATGGGAAGTGCTGCATCAGAAATTAAGTGAAATAGATCCGGTTTCGGCAATGCGAATTCATCCGAATGATCCTCAGAGACTCTCCAGAGCACTGGAAGTTTTTTATATTTCGGGTAAAACTTTAACGGAACTCGTTAAAATTTCGGGTGAAGCTCTACCTTACCGGGTACATCAATTTGCGATTGCACCTACGAGTCGCCAATTGTTGCACGATCGTATTGAATTGCGTTTTCGGCAGATGGTTGCCAATGGATTTGAAGACGAGGCGAGAGCGCTATTCACTCGAGGTGATTTGCATACGGACATGCCTTCCGTTCGTTGTGTCGGTTACCGCCAGATGTGGTCATATTTTTCTGGTGAAATCGACTACGATGAAATGGTTTATCGTGGTGTTTGTGCGACACGGCAGCTGGCCAAACGCCAAATGACTTGGTTGCGCGGTTGGGAGAACGTAGAGTGGCTTGATTCAGAGAAGCCAGAAGAAGCTTTAAACCGTGTAATTCAGGTTGTTAGTGCATAGGTTGGATGATTGTGTACAATTGATAAGTACTCAACGCGCAAATTTTTTATGTGATTTATTTTCGAGCTTCTAGGCTCTAAGTTACAAACAACAAACAAATAAGGAAAAGATAGAATGGCTAAGGGGCAATCTTTGCAAGATCCGTTCCTGAACGCATTGCGTCGCGAACGTGTTCCGGTTTCTATTTACTTGGTGAATGGTATTAAGCTGCAAGGCCAGATTGAGTCTTTCGATCAGTTTGTGATTCTTTTGAAAAACACGGTAAGCCAGATGGTGTACAAACACGCTATCTCCACCGTTGTTCCTTCGCGCCCAGTTTCTCATCACAGTAATAATCCAGGTGGTGGTACTACCAATAACTATCATCATGGTAGCGCACCGACTGCTCCACAGCAGCCGCAGGATGGCGATGACGCCGAATAAGGCGCACAGCTATTCAATCTCGAAGGGGTTCATAAGGGGTTTAATACCACTTATGTGCCCCTCGTTGAATTTTTTTTCTCAATTGAGAGGTCACACGCTTGTTTGACCGTTATGAAGCCGGTGAACAGGCCGTACTGGTTCATATCTATTTCTCGCAGGACAAAGTCACTGAAGATTTAAGCGAATTTGAATCGCTGGTCTCTTCAGCAGGTGTCGAGGCATTACAAGTCATCACTGGTAGCCGTAAGGCTCCACACCCAAAATACTTTGTCGGTGAAGGAAAGGCCCAAGAAATCGCGGATGCCGTTAAAGCTACAGGCGCATCTGTAATCCTGTTTGATCACGCATTATCACCTGGCCAGGAACGTAATCTTGAAGCCTTGTGTGAATGTCGCGTGGTTGATCGCACCGGACTTATTCTAGATATTTTTGCCCAGCGCGCCCGTACTCACGAAGGTAAATTACAAGTAGAATTGGCACAGTTACGCCATATAGCAACCCGACTGGTACGAGGCTGGACTCACCTTGAACGCCAGGGCGGCGGGATTGGTGCGCGTGGTCCAGGCGAAACCCAGCTTGAAACTGACCGCCGTCTGTTACGTGACAGAATAACCCTTATTTTAAGTCGCCTTGAACGCGTTTCCAAACAGCGCGAGCAGGGACGTCGTTCCAGAATGCGTGCCGACATTCCGACAGTTTCGCTGGTGGGTTACACCAACGCCGGAAAGTCTACGCTGTTTAACCGTATTACCGAGGCCGATGTTTACGTGGCCGATCAGTTGTTTGCCACACTGGACCCCACCTTGCGACGCATTATGGTTGCTGATGTAGGTGAAACGGTGATGGCGGATACCGTAGGGTTTATTCGTCACCTGCCCCATGATTTAGTTGCCGCTTTCAAAGCAACGTTGCAGGAAACCCGACAGGCATCTCTGTTATTACATGTGATTGATGCAGCGGATATTCGCGTCGAGGAAAATATCGACGCGGTAAATACGGTGCTGGCAGAGATTGAAGCAGATGACATTCCTGCGCTGTTAGTGATGAATAAAATAGATATGCTGGATGATTTTGTTCCGCGTATTGACCGCAACGAAGAGAATTTACCGATCAGGGTCTGGTTATCAGCCGTGACAGGTGAAGGCATCCCGTTGTTATTTCAGGCATTAACGGAGCGTCTGTCAGGTGAAATAGCACAAGTTGAATTGTGTTTGCCACCCGATGCCGGCCGCCTTCGTAGCCGTTTTTACCAGCTTCAGGCGATTGAAAAAGAATGGATTGAAGAGGATGGAAGTATCGGTTTAATGGTGCGAATGCCCATTGTTGACTGGCGCCGCCTCTGCAAACAAGAACCGGCTATGGGCGAATACGTCCGTAACGGCTTCCCGGTAGATTTCGAAGAGAAAAACCACTGGGATAACTTGACTGATATAGAGCCTGAAGAACACCAATCATAGAATAATGGAGCTATAACATGGCGTGGAATCAGCCCGGTAATAACGGACAGGACCGCGACCCCTGGGGAAGCAGCAAAAATAGCGGCAACTCTGGTGGAAATAATTCTGGTGGAAATAACAATAAAGGCGGGCGCGAACAGGGCCCACCTGACCTTGATGATATCTTCCGTAAGCTCAGTAAAAAATTAAGCGGTTTTGGTGGTAAGGGATCCGGCAACGGAAATACCACCGGCCCGCAAAAGAATCTGAGCGGTCGGTTCGCTGGTCTTGCCGTGGTCGCCGTAGTGGTGATCTGGGCAGCAAGCGGGTTTTATACAATCAAAGAAGCAGAACGCGGTGTAGTTACCCGTTTCGGTAAGTTCAGCCACTTGGTTGAGCCTGGCCTGAACTGGAAACCGACCTTTATCGACCAGGTTCAGGCGGTTAACGTCGAATCTGTTCGCGAGCTTGCAGCCTCCGGTATCATGCTGACTTCTGATGAAAACGTGGTGCGCGTCGAAATGAACGTGCAGTACCGCGTTACCGATCCTCGCGCCTATCTGTATAGCGTTGCCGATGCCGATGACAGCCTGAGTCAGGCAACTGACAGTGCGCTGCGCGGCGTGATTGGTAAATACACCATGGATAAAATCCTCACTGAAGGTCGTACGACAGTTCGTAGCGACACTCAGCGCGTGCTGGAGGAGACTATTCGTCCTTATCACATGGGTATTACCGTTCAAGACGTTAACTTCCAGACAGCGCGTCCGCCGGAGGAAGTGAAGGCTGCTTTTGACGATGCCATTGCCGCCCGTGAAAACGAGCAGCAGTATATTCGCGAAGCGGAAGCCTACGCCAACGAAGTTCAGCCTCGCGCCAACGGTCAGGCTCAGCGTTTATTGGAAAATGCCAAAGCTTACAAAGATCGTACCGTGCTGGAAGCACAGGGTGAAGTTGCGCGCTTCTCGGAACTGTTGCCTGAATATAAAGCCGCGCCGCAAATCACCCGCGAACGTCTTTATATCGAAACAATGCAAAACGTTCTTAGCCATACCCGCAAGATTATGATCAACGATAAAAGCAACAATTTGATGGTATTGCCGCTTGATCAAATTCTGAAGGGTAAAACTGCAGCAGCCACGGGTAGCGAGAGCGATGCCAACAGCATGATCCCTCTTCGCCAGACAACAACTCCGTCGAGCAGCAGTAAAAGCAGCAGTGCCAGCAACAGCTCAAGTTCTTCTGGCAGTGTCATGGATCAGCGCCGTGCCGATGTACAGCGTGACGACACCGTTCGCGTAGGGAGAGAATAACCAATGCGTAAGTCAATTTTACTTGTCGTTGTTGTAGTGTTGGTGGCGCTTTACGCTTCACTATTCGTGGTGCAGGAAGGCCAGCGCGGGATTGTGCTGCGTTTTGGCAAGGTTCTGCGCGACGGTGACAACAAGCCGTTGGTGTATGCGCCAGGCCTGCATTTCAAAGTGCCATTCGTCGAATCAGTGAAAACGCTGGATGCCCGTGTGCAAACTATGGACAATCAGGCCGACCGCTTTGTGACCAAAGAGAAGAAAGACCTGATCGTCGACTCTTACCTGAAATGGCGTATCAGCGATTTCAGCCGTTACTACCTGGCAACCGGTGGTGGCGATGTGTCTCAGGCTGAAGTATTGCTGAAACGTAAATTCAGCGACCGTCTGCGTTCTGAGATTGGTCGTCTGGACGTGAAAGATATCGTCACCGACTCTCGCGGTCGTTTGACGCTGGACGTTCGCGATGCCCTGAATAAAGGGACTGACGATGACGATGCCGCCGCTGCTGCTACAACCGAAGCCGATGATGCTATCGCCTCTGTTGCCAAGCGCGTAGAGCAGGAAACCAATGGCAAAGTGCCTGCGGTGAACCCTAACAGCATGGCTGCTCTGGGTATTGAAGTGGTTGATGTGCGTATCAAACAAATCAACCTGCCGGCCGAGGTGTCTGATGCCATCTTCCAGCGCATGCGTGCAGAGCGTGAAGCCGTGGCTCGTCGTCATCGTTCGCAAGGTCAGGAAGAGGCCGAGAAATTGCGTGCCACTGCCGATTATCAGGTTACTCTGACTCTTGCCGAAGCTGAACGTCAGTCGCGTATTACTCGCGGTGAAGGTGATGCTCAGGCGGCCAAACTGTTTGCCGATGCATTCAGCGCTGACCCTGACTTCTACGGTTTTATCCGTAGCCTTCAGGCGTACAGAGAGAGCTTCAGCAGCGGTAACGACGTAATGGTGATGAGTCCTAACGATGATTTCTTCCGCTACATGAAATCACCGGACAAGACGACTAAACCATAAGCCGATACTGACAGATTGACAGTATTGCCAAAAGGCCCCTTGCGGGCCTTTTGCTTTTTCCGAGCATCATTCTTGTATCAGAGAGCTGTCGCACGAAACGGCAATTTTTCAGCCAATCGGATGCTAAAAGTACTGAAAGCCACCGGTCAGGATGTTAGTATCTTTTTTTAACGCAACCTGGTGATTATTGAGATGGGTAAGAACGTCGTCGTACTTGGCACTCAATGGGGTGATGAAGGCAAGGGCAAGATTGTTGACTTGCTGACTGAACGGGCAAAATATGTGGTGCGCTATCAGGGCGGTCACAATGCCGGTCACACTCTGGTTATCAACGGTGAAAAAACCGTACTTCATTTGATTCCTTCTGGCATTTTACGTGAAAACGTCACCAGCATCATCGGCAACGGTGTGGTTCTGGCGCCTGACGCGTTGATGAAAGAAATGGGTGAACTTGAAGCCCGTGGGATCCCGGTTCGCGAACGTCTATTGATCTCCGAGGCCTGCCCGCTAATCCTGTCCTATCACGTTGCACTGGACATGGCGCGTGAGAAAGCGCGGGGTGCGAAAGCCATCGGCACCACTGGCCGTGGTATTGGCCCAGCCTATGAAGACAAAGTGGCTCGCCGTGCATTGCGCGTCGGTGATCTGTTCAATAAAGAAACTTTCGCCCACAAGCTGAAAGAAATTGTCGACTATCATAACTTCCAGTTAGTGAACTACTACAAAGTGGAAGCGGTTGATTATCAAAAAGTTCTTGATGATGTGATGGCAATTGCCGATATTCTTACCGCTATGGTTGTCGACGTCTCCGATTTGCTGGATAACGCACGCAAAAAGGGCGAGCTGATCATGTTTGAAGGTGCGCAGGGTACATTGCTGGACATCGATCACGGAACTTATCCCTATGTAACCTCGTCAAATACTACAGCAGGCGGCGTAGCTACCGGTTCTGGTATGGGCCCGCGTTACGTTGATTACGTGCTGGGTATTGTGAAAGCCTACTCAACTCGCGTCGGTGCCGGTCCATTCCCGACCGAGCTGTTTGATGATGTGGGTGAATATCTTTGCAGGCAGGGTAACGAATTTGGCGCCACCACCGGCCGTCGTCGTCGCTGCGGTTGGCTTGATATTGTGGCCGTGCGTCGCGCGGTGCAGATTAACTCCCTTTCCGGTTTCTGCATGACCAAGCTGGACGTGCTGGATGGTCTGCAAGAGGTCAAGCTGTGTGTGGGATATCGCCTGCCAAACGGTAAAGAAGTCACCACTACACCGCTGGCGGCTGAAAATTGGGAAGGTATCGAGCCCATTTACGAAACCATGCCGGGCTGGACGGAAACCACGTTTGGCGTTAAATCGCTGGAAAAACTGCCACAGGCTGCGCGTGATTATATCAAACGTGTAGAAGAGTTGACCGAAGTGCCGGTCGATATCATCTCTACGGGACCGGATCGCAGCGAAACCATGATCCTGCGAGACCCGTTTGACGCGTAATTCTTAATGGCTTCATCACGGGTTTGCCGCGGCGAATCCAATAAAAACCGGGCACTGTGCCCGGTTTCTTTTTGTGGCGGGCACACCACTCAATAGAGTAATCTTAAATAGCCCATCATCTTGGAATCTATTGGGTATTATCGCATTAGGAGCGCTGTCATCATAAATGCGAAAAAAACGGGGTAAAGTACCCACAGGTGAACAGGGTTAGCCTACCGCCGTAGACCACTTTATTGATGAGTTGGATCAATGCACGTTAACCAAGAAGGTTAGCGATTATGCTCAACTCTACAAATTATTGCTTGTTGAAACATAGACTTTCAACAAACTGCTGATGACAACGGAGGAACCGCTATGTCACAAGATCCATTCCTGGAACGAGAAGCAGAAAAATACGAATCGCCTATCCCTAGCCGTGAATTTATTCTCGAACATCTTGGTAAACGCGAAACGCCTGCCAGCCGCGAAGAGCTGGGCAATGAACTGAATCTTTCTGGTGAAGAGCAGCTTGAAGCGCTGCGTCGTCGACTGCGCGCCATGGAGCGTGATGGTCAGTTAGTATTTACACGTCGTCAGTGCTATGCGCTGCCGGAGCGTCTGGATTTGCTGAAAGGCACCGTTATTGGCCATCGCGATGGTTATGGCTTCCTGCGCCTTGAAGGCGTGAAAAAAGACGACGTTTATCTCTCTGCCGAGCAGATGAAAATGTGTATCCACGGTGACGTGGTGCTGGCTCAGCCGGTTGGTACTGACCGTAAAGGTCGCCGCGAAGCGCGCATTGTTCGCGTTGTGGTGCCTAAGGTCAGCCAGATAGTCGGTCGTTACTTCACTGACGCCGGTGCAGGTTTTGTGGTGCCGGACGACAGCCGTCTCAGCTTTGACATCCTGATCCCGGCAGACGGCGTTAACGGCGCGCGCATGGGCTACATGGTGGTCGTCGAGCTGACTCAGCGCCCGACGCGCCGTACCAAGGCCGTGGGTAAAATCGTTGAAGTACTCGGCGATAAAATGGGAACCAGCATGGCGGTAGATATCGCGCTGCGCACCCATGAAATTCCTCACGTCTGGCCACCACAGGTTGAAAAACAGGTCGCAGGCCTGAGTGAGCAAGTTCCCGAAGAAGCCAAAAAAGGTCGCGTTGACCTGCGTAATCTGCCGCTGGTCACTATCGACGGTGAAGATGCGCGAGACTTCGATGATGCAGTTTACTGCGAAGCCAAGCGCGGTGGCGGCTGGCGCCTGTGGGTTGCTATTGCCGACGTGAGTTATTACGTGCGTCCTGGCACTGCGCTGGACGATGAAGCCCGCAGCCGCGCAACTTCCGTTTACTTCCCGTCGCAGGTTGTTCCGATGCTGCCTGAAGTGCTGTCGAACGGCCTTTGCTCGCTGAATCCTCAGGTTGACCGCCTGTGTATGGTCTGTGAAATGACCATTTCAGCCACCGGTAAGCTGACCACTTCCAAGTTCTACGAAGCGGTGATGAGCTCGCATGCGCGTCTGACCTATACCAAAGTCTGGCATATTATCGAAGGTAACCCAGAGCTGCGCGAGCAGTATGCCCCGTTGGTCAAGCATCTTGAAGAGCTGCACAAGATGTACAAAGTGCTCGATCAGGCGCGTGCCGAACGCGGCGGTATTGCCTTCGAAACCGAAGAAGCCAAGTTTATCTTTAACGCCGAGCGTCGCATTGAACGCGTAGAAGCTACCGTTCGTAACGACGCGCACAAGCTGATTGAAGAATGTATGATCATGGCGAACATCGCCGCGGCGCGTTTTGTTGAAAAACATAACGAACCGGCGCTGTTCCGCGTGCATGACCGCCCAAGCGATGACCATATTTCCGCGCTGAGAAGCGTGCTGGGCGAGCTGAGTTTGACCATGGGCGGCGGTCTCAAGCCTGAGCCGAAAGACTATGCCGATATCATGGACCAGCTGAAAGATCGCCCCGATCGCGAGATGCTGCAAACCATGCTGCTGCGCTCGATGAAGCAGGCGGTTTACGATCCGGAAAACCGTGGGCACTTTGGTCTGGCACTCACCTCGTACGGGCACTTTACTTCACCAATCCGTCGTTATCCCGACCTGGCATTGCATCGCGCAATTAAATATGTGCTGGCGAAAGAACACGGTAATCTCAAGGATCGCTGGACGCCAACCGGCGGTTACCACAGCGATTACGAAGATATGGTGGTGTTGGGCGATCACTGTTCTACCGCAGAACGTCGCGCCGATGAAGCCACGCGTAATGTTGCCGACTGGCTGAAATGTGACTTCATGCAGGATCACGTCGGCGAAGTGTTTAACGGGATTATCTCCAGCGTCACCGGCTTTGGTTTCTTCGTCCGCCTGGCTGACCTGTTTATTGACGGTCTGGTGCACGTTTCATCGCTCGATAACGACTACTATCGCTACGATAATATTGGTCAGCGTCTGGTGGGCGAGTCTTCGGGAAGTGTTTACCGCCTCGGTGATGCGGTAGAAATTCGCGTGGAAGCGGTACACATGGACGAGCGTAAAATCGATTTTGCTCTGGTTTCCAGCACTCGCAAACCGCGTGGTGAAGGCAAAACTGCTCGCGATCGTGCCAAAAAAGGCGAGCGCGCAATGCGCCCAGCCGGTGCTGCCAATTCGGGGCGTCGTCGTTCAGTGAAAAAGAACGTAAACTTTGAGCCGGACAGCGCATTTCGTAAAGACGGCGATAAAACTGCCAAACCAGCGAAAGCCAAAAGGGCGGGTAGAGCTGAAACTGCCAAGGCCGCAGTGAAGCCAGAAGCGGCGAAGGCCGGTAAAGTTGTCAGCGCTGTGGGCAAGGACGGCAAACCCAAGAAAGTTAAAAAGCCTTCCGATAAAACGCAGAAGATTGCGGCAGCCACCAAGGCCAAGCGAGCGAAGAAAAAGCAGATTGAATCCTAATCTGCGTATTTATTGACTGATGACAACCTCAGTCAATGATAGAATCGCCGTTAAGCATCACAGCTATTCATGACACATGCGGGCACAAGTTGCCCGCATTATGTTTTTTTAAAAAGCACTATTAAGAGCCTCATGAGCGAAATTATTTACGGTATTCATTCCGTTAAAGCCTTACTCGACAACGATCCGCAGCGCTTTCTGGAAGTCTTTATTCTTAAAGGCCGTGACGACAAGCGCCTGAAACCACTGATTGATGAGCTGGAAGCCAGCGGCATCGTGCTTCAGGTTGCCAGCCGTCAATGGCTTGACGACAAGTCTGAAGGCGCGGTTCATCAGGGGATCATTGCCCGAGTTAAAGAAGGGCGTCAGTATCAGGAAAACGATCTTCCTGCGCTGCTCGAAAGCCTGGAGTCACCGTTTTTGCTGGTACTCGATGGCGTTACTGATCCGCACAACCTTGGTGCCTGCCTGCGTACCGCCGATGCGGCCGGCGTTCACGCGGTCATCGTGCCCCGCGACCGTTCTGCCAAGCTGAATGCGACGGCGAAAAAAGTTGCCAGCGGCGCAGCGGAAAACGTGCCGTTGATCAACGTTACTAATCTGGCGCGTACTTTGCGCGTGCTGCAAGAGCACAATGTCTGGATCGTTGGAACTGCCGGCGAAGCCGATCACACTCTGTTCGAGAGCAAAATGACCGGCCCGATGGCGCTGGTAATGGGCGCGGAAGGCGAAGGTATGCGCCGTCTGACTCGTGAACACTGCGACGAGCTGATCAGCATTCCAATGGCTGGATCGGTTTCCTCTCTGAATGTGTCTGTTGCGACCGGCGTTTGCCTGTTTGAAGCCGTGCGTCAGCGTGCGGTAAAAGCCAAAGGCTAGTATCTAGTATCTAGTATCCGCTGTACGCGGCCGTTTAGCGGTGGCGTAAATATCAAATTCGCCCGCATCCTCAACGGTTGCGGGCGTTTTCATTGTTTGTGATCCACTCTGCGGTAAAAAACTCAGTTTTTACCATACTTAATCCAGATGCTATGGATGACGGAGATGGCGATGAACTGGGAAACTCACCGGGTGTTTAATCAGCCCAAACCTCTGAGCAACAGCAATTTATTCCTTTCTGATACCGCGTTGCGCGAAGCCGTAACCAGGCAACATGCGGCCTGGGATCTCGACGTGCTTGCCTCGCTGGGGCAGCAGCTGGGGTCGGTCGAATCTCTGGAGCTGGGGCGGCTTGCCAACGCCAATCCTCCCGATCTCTTACGTTTTGAACCCACCGGTGAACCGCTGGACGACGTGCGCTTTCACCCTGCCTGGCATTTGCTGATGCAGGGACTCGTGGCCAACCGCGTGCACAATCTGTCGTGGGAAGAGGATGCGCGCATTGGCAGTTATGTCGCTCGAGCCGCTCGTTTCTTGTTGCATGCGCAGGTCGAAGCCGGAACGCTGTGTCCGATTACCATGACACATGGTGCGATCCCTTTGTTGCAACAGTCACTGCCTAATGAATTCCAGTCTTGGCTAACGCCGTTACTTTCAGACCGTTATGACGCCCATTTATTACCCGGCGATAAAAAACGCGGGCTGTTGATTGGCATGGGCATGACCGAGAAGCAGGGCGGTTCTGACGTGTTGAGCAATACCACCACCGCCACGCCAATTGAGAGCCGTGGGTCGGGCGAGTCTTATCGGCTGGTGGGGCATAAATGGTTTTTCTCGGTACCACAAAGTGACGCGCATCTGGTGCTGGCACAGGCGCCTGGAGGCTTGTCCTGCTTCTTCCTGCCACGAGTTTTGCCAGATGGCGATCGCAATCACGTGCGTATTCAACGCCTGAAAGACAAGCTTGGTAATCGTTCGAACGCCAGCAGTGAGGTCGAATTTTTCGATGCCGTAGGTTGGCTACTGGGAGAAGAGGGTGACGGCGTGCGGCATATCCTCAAGATGGGGGGACATACCCGTTTTGACTGCGCGCTGGGCAGCCACGGGATGATGCGCCGCGGATTTTCCGTCGCGCTGTATCATGCCTTTCAGCGGCAAGTATTCGGCAAGCCTCTGATTGAACAGCCTCTGATGCGTCAGGTGCTTTGCCGTATGGCGCTGCGGCTGGAGGGGCAAACTGCATTACTTTTCCGCTTGGCTCATGCGCGCGGAGAGACTGATAATGCCCAGGAACAGGTGCTCGCCCGCTTGCTCACACCGGCTGCAAAATTTGAGGTCTGTCGACAGGGAATGCCGTTTATCGCCGAGGCTATGGAGGTGTTGGGCGGCATAGGCTATTGCGAGGAAAGCGAGTTGCCGCGCCTGTATCGTGAAATGCCGGTTAACAGTATCTGGGAAGGCTCTGGAAACGTGATGTGTCTGGACGTATTGCGGAGCCTGAAAAAGATTCCTGCATCGCTGGAAATGGTTCAGCAACGCCTGCATGAGGTACGAGGCCAGAATCGGCTGTTCGACAAAGCGGCGCGCCAGTTTGTGCAGCGACTGAAAAGGGCCGAAGAGGCGCAGGGGCGAATCATTACCAGCCAGCTGTTTAACCTCTATGCCGCCGCCGAAATGCTGGAGTTTTCTTCACCGCCGCTGGCTGATGCCTGGTGTCGGCTGGTACTCGACGATCGTGGCGATACGCTGATTGACGACCGCCTGTGCCAGCAACTCATTGAGCGGGCCATCGGCGTGCTTTAACACGATGTTTATGAAGACAGTGTTTGTGAAGACAGTATTTGTGAATAAAAGTTTATAAAAACTATGTCATGGACACATTGTTTATGAAGAAAATGTTAACGAACACGATATTGAAGCTGGCCGCTTTTATTTATACAGGATGGCTTCTGAATACCAGCGGCCCGGTCGAATCGAGTCGCTGATCAGCAGTATCTGGTAGTAATGCGCTCCTGCCTCATTGGCCTTGCGATGGATAGCACGTTCCACGTCCATTGGGCTGCCTACTACGTCGGCAGAAACAGTGCCGATTTTAGTCAGTGTAGTGGCCTGCGCGCGCACTATTTCCTGTGCTTTGTCTGTTGGCGGCGGTGGCGGTTCAGGCGTAGTCTTGAGCAGGCTACAGGCATTGAGCATGCACAGTAAAAGTAGTGCACTGAGGCCTCGTTTAATCACGGCAAGTCTGATTTTCATATTGGTATTCCCCAGAAGTCATTATTCAGTGTAGACCTGTCGCGCGCAGTCTGGCGAGGCGCATCTTGTGTCAATTCGCTATCTTTAGTTGATATTGTTTTAACCCCTGTCGGCTGGTTATAAAACATAGCAAAAAGTTAGTGGTGGCATTTTTTCAGGCAGATAAAATGAAACTCGTCACTTACAGGCAGCCTGACTCATTGAGGCCTGAAACCAAGGAGCGAGAGATGGTTGAATTGTTCGAGGAAGACGTTGAGGGGATTCAGATAATCCACGCGGTTCCTGCCGGGAAATATCATGAATTACTGCCGACTGTGTTCTTCTATCACGGATTTACCTCTTCGAAAGAAATCTATTCCTACTTTGGTTACACTTTGGCCAAGGCTGGTTTTCGGGTGATATTGCCCGACGCATTAATGCACGGCGCTCGCGCCGAGCAGGATGAAAGTGTGTTGTTGAAAAACTTTTGGCGAATTCTGCAAAATAACGTCACCGAGCTTGCCCTGCTGAAAGAAACCTTTGTTGCGCGTGGATTGGCCGATGAAAAACGTCTTGGCGTCGGTGGTGTGTCAATGGGGGGAATGACTGCCATGGCGGCGCTGGTGCAATATCCGTGGGTGAAAGCGGCGGCTAATTTGATGGGGTCAGGCTACTTCTCTTCACTTTCAGACCATCTTTTCCCGTCTTATGGCGGCGGCAGCGAACTGTCGCGTGAAGATTTTGAACGCCAAACGGCGCTGTTGCTGAGTCTGGATATCAGCAATAAAACCTCGATAATCGCCAAAAAACCGCTGTTTGTCTGGCATGGCGAAAAAGATGATCTGGTGCCTTACATTGAAAGCTTGAAACTTAAGCAGGCGCTTGAGTCATATAACCAGGCTGTTAACCTGACTTTTATCAGCGAACCCGAGGCGAAACACAAAGTTTCTGTCAACGGATCGATTCATGCGACCGATTTTTTTGCCGCCCATCTGTAATTTCACTGTAAAAAACGTCTACAGATCAAACAAAACTCGCTAACTGAACCGCGCCGAAAAATTAATCAGACTGGGTCCTTGAGTTTCTTGGCTCCCAGTCATATAATTGCGCGTCATTTTTTCAGCCGTACACATAACACGTTCCTTGCTTCCATGGGCCACGGTTGACCCTGACAGGAGGCTGAATAATCCGTAAGGAGCAATTCTATGCGTCATTACGAAATCGTATTTATGGTTCACCCTGACCAAAGCGAACAGGTTCCGGGCATGATCGAGCGTTACAGTGCAACCATCACTAACGCTGCTGGTCAGATTCACCGTCTGGAAGACTGGGGCCGCCGTCAACTGGCTTATCCGATCAACAAACTGCATAAAGCCCACTACGTTCTGCTGAACGTTGAAGCTCCGCAGGAAGCGATCGATGAGCTGGAAACTAACTTCCGCTTCAACGACGCCGTTATCCGTAGCATGGTTATGCGCACTAAACACGCGGTAACTGAAGCTTCACCAATGGTTAAAGCGAAAGACGAACGCCGTGAGCGTCGTGAAGATTTCGCCGAAGCTAACGATGATTCCGAAGCTGGGGATTCTGAAGAGTAATAATTGTGATGACTAATCGCCTGGAGTTGTCTGGCACTGTGTGCAAGACCCCCATTCGTAAAGTCAGTCCATCGGGTATTCCTCACTGTCAGTTTGTGCTTGAGCACCGCTCGCAGCAACAGGAAGCCGGATTTAACCGACAAGCATGGTGCAGAATGCCCGTGGTTGTTAGTGGACACCAGTCACAAGCATTAACTCACAGTATAACGGTCGGCACGCAACTCACTGTTTCCGGATTCATTAGCTGCCATCAAGGTCGCAATGGACTGAACAAAGTGGTGTTACATGCCGAGCAGATTGATTTGATAGATTCTGGAGACTAGCCTAATGGCACGTTATTTCCGTCGTCGCAAGTTCTGCCGTTTCACCGCGGAAGGCGTTGTAGAGATCGATTATAAAGATATCGCTACGCTGAAAAACTACGTTACCGAAAGCGGTAAAATTGTACCGAGCCGTATCACTGGGACTCGTGCAAAATACCAGCGTCAGCTCGCTCGTTGTATCAAGCGCGCTCGCTACCTTTCTTTGTTGCCATATACTGATCGTCATCAGTAATAGGCCACTGTCCATAAACGACTTTGAGAGGTTAAGGTAATGCAAGTTATTCTGCTTGATAAAGTAGCAAACCTGGGCAGCCTGGGTGATCAAGTTAACGTTAAAGCGGGCTACGCTCGTAACTTCCTGGTACCACAGGGCAAAGCTGTTCCTGCTACCAAGAAAAACGTTGAGTATTTCGAAGCACGTCGTGCAGAACTGGAAGCTAAATTAGCTGACGTTCTGGGCGCCGCTGAAGCTCGCGCAACCAGCATCAACGAACTGGGCTCTGTTACCATCGCGTCTAAAGCAGGCGACGAAGGTAAACTGTTCGGCTCTATCGGTACCCGTGACATCGCTGACGCAGTAACTGCGGCTGGTGTTAAGGTTTCCAAGAGCGAAGTTCGTCTGCCAGAAGGCGTTCTGCGCACTCTGGGTGAGCACGAAGTGGACTTCCAGGTTCACAGCGACGTGTTTGCCAAGCTGACTGTAGTACTGGTTGCTGAAGCGTAATATTACGCTTTAAGTAGTCTGTCAAAACGCCGGCCTTGTGCCGGCGTTTTGCATTTTAAGAGCGGGGATTTAGCGCTGGCGCTGATAGCTTCCATCTGACTGGCGAGTAAAGGTCACAGTATTATTTTGATCGTTAGTCACTTGCAAGGCAGTCACGACCCCTTGGCTATTAACCTGAATTCTAACCTGCTGACCGGCGTGCAGATTGCTCAACGGTTTATCATTACCCTCCACCTGCGCCATGGCAAACACGTCATTGACCATCAGATTGTTATCGCGGAACAGCTGGGCCAGCGTCTGACCTGACTGAATCTGATAATTTCTCCAATTACCCTGCGGCTGCTGAGTTGCCGGCTGCGAGTTGTCATTCTGTTGAAGCTGAGTGGTTCGCCCCTGTTCGTTGCGTAAATCGGCCTGCATCGGTATCGAGGTTGGCTGATCCGAAGGCGCATAGGTATTTGTGGGTGAATAAGGCCACAGCATTGCCACCAATACCACGAAAATGCTGACAATAATCCAGCGGCGGTGGAACAGCGGCAGTGGCTCCATCCAGTGAAAATCGTCGCTCAGGTGCCAGATTTTTGACAGCGGTGATGGCGCCCTTGGTTTTAATACTGGACGCTCAATTGCACCTGCTTCCAACTCCGAATCTTGTGACAGACCAGCCTCGTTTTCCGTCTCTGGGGCTTTCTTGCGCAATGGCCTTTGCATAATCGAAATCCAGGATCTCAACATCGGTTGATAAATGCGGGTGGCCTTCCTTCTCCTGGGCGGGTATTTGCCCATGACAACCTCTCTTGTTACGCCAATTACTAATGAAATCAGATGTAAATAACCTAACGTTAGTATAGCTGTTTAACCGCCTCTCGCGATATCCCCTTCATCCTTTGAAATACAGGAGCGTTGGCCGCCTTCACTCACTCCAGTCACTGACTTGTGTCAGCTCCTGAAGATTCGCTCAGTTGCCGCCTGCCTGTATTCCAAATGCTATTGGGGAACCCCCCTTCATCCTTTGAAATACAGGGGCGTTGGTTGCCTTCACTCACTCCAGTCACTGACTTGTGTCAGCTCCTGAAGATTCGCTCAGTTGCCGCCTGCCTGTATTCCAAATGCTATTGGGGAACCCCCCTTCATCCTTTGAAATACAGGGGCGTTGGTTGCCTTCACTCACTCCAGTCACTGACTTGTGTCAGCTCCTGAAGATTCGCTCAGTTGCCGCCTGCCTGTATTCCAAATGCTATTGGGGAACCCCCCTTCATCCTTTGAAATACAGGAGCGTTGGTTGCCTTCACTCACTCCAGTCACTGACTTGTGTCAGCTCCTGAAGATTCGCTCAGTTGCCGCCTGCCTGTATTCCAAATGCTATTGGGGAACCCCCCTTCATCCTTTGAAATACAGGAGCGTTGGCCGCCTTCGTTCACTCCAGTCACTGACTTGTGTCAGCTCCTGAAGATTCGTTCAGTTGCCGCCTTCGTTCACCTCTGTCACTTATTTGTGCAAGGTGAAGCGGGGTGTTACCTATCGTTTTTCGCTGTAATATTTTACCCAAAAGTCCTGCGCTGTTATGCTGCGTCTTCGACTTTTTATGATTAAAGGAAATTCCATGACAACCCCTTCATTTGACAGCGTTGAGGCTCAGGCAAGTTACGGTATCGGCTTGCAGGTCGGTCAACAGTTGCAAGAATCTGGTTTAGAAGGCCTTGAGCCTGATGCTCTTCTTGCAGGTTTACGCGATGCGCTGGAAGGGAATACCCCTGCTGTGCCAGTTGACGTAGTTCACCGTGCGCTGCGTGAAGTTCACGAACGTGCTGATGCCGTTCGTCGTCAACGTCAGGAAGCCTTGGCCGTTGAAGGTCAGGAATTCCTGGCTACCAATGCACAGCGTGAAGGCGTGACCAGCACTGAATCAGGCCTGCAATTCTCTGTAATCACTCAGGGTGAAGGCCCAATTCCTGGCCGTCAGGACCGCGTTCGCGTTCACTATACCGGCAAACTGATTGACGGCACGGTATTCGACAGCTCTGTACAGCGTGGCGAGCCGGCTGAGTTCCCGGTTAACGGCGTCATTGCTGGCTGGATTGAAGCACTGACTCTGATGCCAGTGGGTTCCAAGTGGCAGCTGTATATCCCTCACAACCTGGCTTACGGTGAGCGTGGTGCTGGTGCATCTATCCCGCCATTCAGCGCGCTGACTTTCGAAGTTGAGCTGCTGGAAATCCTGTAATCTATTGATTGCATAAAGAAGCACAGAAGTTGTGATTTAGAAAAGGCGCTTTGAGCGCCTTTTTTGTTGCCGACGATCTCATCACGTTTAATGACGCTGCGACTGCAAGTCTATTTGATAGAGAGCAAAACCCACTGCGTCAGTGCCTATGGCGATCATCGGATATTGGGCCTGAGTTTTAATGAACTCTGCGGCTTTGGCGTCCGGTGACGTTTCAAAACGAATATCTAGCGGCTGCGAGGCGTGAATCGGTGCTAAACGCCAGTTATTGTCGGCGCTTGGTGTAACCGCCCCATGCTTTTTGCTCTCGGCACTGATGTAAGCCGCGAGCACCGCACGGTTTTCGTCGGGCGAAGCAAAGGCAACGTGCTTGTCGCCGGTACCGGCAAATTTACCGCCGTAAGCGCGATAATTATTGGTCGCCACCAGGAAGACTGCGTCGGGTTTAACTGGCTTGCCCTGATAGGTCAGGTTTTTAATGCGTTCAGCATTTTTACTGATGAGATTGCACTCGCCGTCAAAGCGAGCGGGCTGGGTGACATCGATCTGATAGTTAACGCCGTCAATTACGTCGAAATTATAGGTACGAAAACCTTCCCAGTTAATCAATGACTGAGGTTTACTGCTGTTAACATCAATCTGATTAAACTCTCCTGCCGAACATTCCAGCCAGTCCTTTACTTCCTGACCCGTTACTTTCATGACGACCAAAGTATTTGGATAAAGATAGAGATCGGCGGCATTGCGAAAGGTCAGCGGCCCTTTTTCAACTTCTACAAAGCTGGCCGGATCGTTTTTACGCCCACCGGCTTTGAAAGGTGCAGCAGCAGAGAGTACCGGAAGATCTGCCAGATCGGGATCGCCCTGAATAAAGTGTTCTGTGTAGGCTTTCTGCGCGTTATTGACGATCTGCACTGTCGGATCGTCCTGAACTAGCGAAAGGTAGCTGTACATATTGGCCGTAGACTTGCCGATGGGCTGGCCGACAAACTCGCGGGTGGCATTATGATCCGCCTCCAGTACTTTCACTAACTTGGGATCTTCCGCCGCCAGGGATTTTTTTGCTGCAAGATCGTAAATCGGCCGCGCCTGGGCCTTGGCATGGCTGACTTTCCAACTGCCATCGTCATTATTCAGTACCAGATCCACCACGCCAAGATGGTCACCCCACATGCCCGGCATTACTGCGGGTATGCCGTTTAAGGTGCCCTGCTGGATATCCGCGCCTTTGATATTGGCAAACTCCGCGCTTGGGAACACCGCGTGTGCATGGCCAAACATAATCGCATCGATGCCTTTTACCTGGCTGAGATAATAGACCGAGTTCTCAGCCAGCGTTTTGTAAGGTTCGGCAGAAAGGCCTGAATGCGGGATAGCAACAATGATATCGGCACCTTGTTTGCGTATTTCCGGCAGCCATTTTTTGGCCGTTTCGGTGATATCAGCCACTGTGACCTTGCCCTGTAAGTTAGTTTTGTCCCACACCATGATTTGCGGTGGTACGAAACCGATATAGCCGATCCGCAGATTGTGGGTTTTGCCTTCGCTGTCGGTTACCTGATTATTGGTAATGATAAACGGCGTAAACAGCGGCTTGCCGGTTTTTTCGTCAATAACATTGGCATTGATATAGGGAAATTTTGCTCCGGCCAGGGCTTTTTTCAGATAGTCCAGACCATAGTTGAACTCGTGATTCCCCAGATTACCCACCGCATAGTCGAGGGTATTCATTGCCTTGTAGACCGGGTGGATATCACCGGTTTTAAGCCCTCTGGCCGCCATATAATCACCCAATGGACTGCCTTGAATAACGTCACCGTTGTCTACCAGCACCGAATTTTTGACTTCGCTACGGGCGGCCTCAATCAGGCTGGCGGTACGCACCAGGCCAAATTTTTCGGTAGGTTTATCTTTGTAATAGTCGAAGTCCATCATATTGCTGTGCAGGTCGGTGGTTTCCATGATGCGCAGATCCACCGTAGCTGCCTGTGCTGTTACCGCCAAAATTGAAATTGCCAGTGCAGAAAGTTGAAGGTGACGCTTAAGCATAATAAAGGCTCCGTCAGAGAAGTTTTGCAGGGGAAATAAGACATGTATCTCAAAAATATTAGAGAATGTAACCAGCTGTCACTAATAAGTGTGATCTATGACGAATTAATAGCCGAGACGACGTAGGGAAGATTATCCAAATAAATTGCTTTGAAATTAAATCATTAACAGAATCTAAATACGGGATGGCTATTAGCGGCAAAAAAAACTAGGCTTAATTAAATATGATGAATTCCTGAATTAAGTACTGAGGTGACTATGTTGGAACAAATTTGCCAGCTCGCCCGCGATGCAGGCGTTGCGATTTTGAAGGTCTACGACGGAGAACAGCCGCTCAACGCCCGTCAGAAAAATGATGATTCACCGGTGACTGCCGCAGACATTGCCGCGCATAACGTGATCAAAAAAGGGTTGCTGGCGTTGGATCCTTCGATACCGCTGCTGTCGGAAGAAGATCCGCCTTCGTGGTCCGTACGTCAGAACTGGACCCGTTTCTGGTTGGTTGACCCTTTGGACGGCACCAAGGAGTTCCTTAAGCGCAACGGCGAGTTTACCGTTAACATTGCATTGATTGAAAACGGTAACCCGGTGCTTGGCGTGGTATACGTGCCGGTGACTGGCGTAATGTACGCCGCCGCCGAGGGCAAAGCCTGGAAAGAAGAAGACGGCCAGCGGGTCGAGATCACTGCCCGCGAAGCGCATCCGCCGCTGGTGGTGGTGAGTCGCTCACACAGCGACGATCAGGAGTTGCAGGATTATCTGGCGCAGCTCGGTGAGCATCAGACGGTAACCATTGGTTCCTCCCTGAAGTTTTGTCTGGTCGCAGAAGGTGCTGCCCAGCTTTATCCGCGCTTTGGACCAACCTCAGTGTGGGACACTGCTGCTGGCCACGCCGTGGCGAGCGCCGCCGGTGCTACCGTCACCGACTGGCAGGGTCAGACCCTTACCTATACTCCGAAAGAATCATTCCTTAATCCTGGATTCAGGGTTTCGCTGTTTTAAGCTGTTTAAATAAACCTGTCAGGTTAAGCGGGGAGTAAAAGCGCTATTCGGGCTTTTACTCCTTAACCAACTGATTCACCGTATCTATCACTTTCTGCACTTCCTGCGATGTTAACGTGCCTTCTTTGGCGAAGCGAATCATCCCGTTTTTATCCAGCACGATGATAGCTGAGCTCTTGCTCTGTAATTGCCACGCCTTTTTAACTTCCCCGTTGCTGTCGACGATGACCTGTGACCAGGGAAACTCTTTTTTACCGCTTTCAATGCTGTTACGCACAAACAGGCCGGTGCCTATAATGGCGTCGTCAGTATTCACGATAGTCGTGGTTTGGTAGCGATCGCGCGGCAGATTATCTTGCCGAATTGCCTCAATCAATGGTTCATTCATCTCTTTTGCCGCGGTTCTGCCAGCCATGTGCTGAACGATGCGCACCTTGCCGGGCAGCTTGGCGCTATTCCAGCGGCTATAGCTAAATTGCTCATTTTCATAGCTCAGCTCACCTTTGTCGTCCACGCCGACGGCGGCAACGCGGCTGCCGATCTCAAAATTGTGGGCTGAAGCCATAAATGGAACTAATAAGCAGGCTATAATTAATAAATACTTCACGGACATAGATTCTCCTGCCAATTTCTTTAAGGGAAGGGATTTGTGATGAAGACAACAGTTTTACTTGAATGAATCATAGGCAGGATTTAAGTGGTCTGTCCTGTTGGAATGTCAACAATGTGCAGTCCTTAGCAAAAATTTGGATTTTGTCTCATAGCCCGGAGGGGTAAAATAGTTAAAAATTTATGCGCTGTAATATTCGGTACACATTGAAGGGTTAAACTGCCCAGCGTTTATAAATTAACATTCAGTATCGTCAGTCTGTGTAAAAGTAGTGAAATAGACTGGTGGCAAAGGAACTGAGTGCTATCTTTTAGGTCTACTCAGCGTATAGCAGTACAACTCAGACAATCTGCAATCAATAGCATTAATCAACGCAGGGTCTGGGCCAACGAAATACTCAAGGGAGGAAAGTGAAATAAGATGAGGATCTTCCAGCGTTATAATCCACTAATCGTGGCGAAGTATGTGAAAACGTTGTTCAGAGGCCGTTTGTACATCAAAGATGTCGGTGCATTTGAGTTCGATCAGGGCAAGATACTGTTGCCAAAAATTCGTGACAAACGCCATTTCAGCGTAATGTCTGAGGTGAACAAACAGGTTGTTCATCTGCAGCTCGAAGCATAACAGGCGACAAAGGGCGCTGAATGTTTTCTCTGAGCTAAAAAATGCTGAAAAAAGGCCGCTAAATCAAAGCGGCCTTTTTAGTTTTTATCTTCTGAATCTGCCTGCAACCAGCCCGCTATGAGGCCAGCGAATCTTCAGCAGATTTTGGAAGTAGTGAGGCTACCGGTTTGTCAGTAATTCGAGTGACCAACAGCTGATCGATTTTGTAGCTGTCGATATCTACCACTTCAAATTTGAAGCCGGCGAATTTCACAAAGTCGGTGCGCTTAGGAATTTTACGCAACATAAACATCATGAAGCCGCCAATGGTTTCGTAATTACCAGACTGCGGGAAGTCTTCGATATGCAGCACGCGCATCACGTCTTCAATTGGCGTGCCGCCTTCAATCAGCCATGAGTTTTCATCACGGGCAACAATCTGCTCTTCCATGCCCTGACCAACCAGATCGCCCATCAGTGTAGTCATCACGTCGTTCAGGGTAATGATGCCAACGACCAGCGCGTATTCATTAAGAATAACGGCAAAGTCTTCACCGGCAGTCTTGAAGCTTTCCAGCGCTTCAGAAAGGGTCAAGGTGTCGGGGACGATTAGCGCCGAGCGAATTTGCACCCCGCTGCTCAGCATCAGGCTCTGATTTCCCAATACGCGATTCAGCAAATCTTTGGAGTCGACATAACCGACAACCTGATCAATTTGCCCGTCACATACCAGAAACTTCGAGTGGGGATGAGTCGAGATTTTATTTTTGATGCTGTCTTCGCTTTCGCGCAAGTCAAAGTAAATGACGCTTTCACGCGAGGTCATTGACGACGGCACGGTGCGCGATTCGAGTTCAAAAACGTTTTCAATCAACTCATGTTCCTGCTTGCGCAGCACGCCAGCCAACGCACCGGCTTCAACCACGGCATAAATGTCGTCGGAAGTAATGTCGTCATTACGCACGGTCGGCAGCTTGAACAGGCGGAAAATCATGTTCGCCAGTCCGTTAAAGAACCAGACCATAGGGCGGCAAATCATCAGGCAGAAACGCATCGGGTTGACTATCCGGACGGCAACAATCTCGGGTGAAATCATACCGATGCGCTTCGGGGTAAGGTCAGCGAACAAAATAAACAGGCTGGTGACCAGAACAAAGGAGCAGATAAAGCTGACCTGATCGGCGAGTTCCGGAGACAGGAACTTTTCGAAAAAGGTTTGGAAAGCCGGGGAGAAGGCAGCGTCACCGACGATACCGCCTAAAATGGCAACGGCATTGAGACCAATTTGTACAACGGTGAAGAACAATCCTGGTGTTTCTTGCATCTTGAGTACACGAACGGCGTTGATGTTTCCTTCATCTGCCAAAAGTTTGAGTTTGATTTTGCGCGATGCAGCCAGCGATATCTCAGATAAAGAGAAAAAGGCACTGATCGCGATTAATAAAAGAATCAGTAAAATACTGTTTAACATAATCTATCCGTTTAACACCGGCTCGGAGGCCGACAGGGAAAGGTAATTCGTTTGGTATTGTTAAAAGAAAAATCACTCGCAGGTGATAAAAGCTAAGATAACAGCAAGAAACGTTTTACCGGGCCGCGATTGCGGCCCGCATAGTATAGCAGTGCCAGTGATATCACCGCTACTGCTGAATCTCTAGCCGTTTTATGGTGCCAACTTAATCCCTTAACTCAACCCTTCTACTATAGTAAACAACGTCTGTCAGCCTTGTCGTTGAGGAGGAAGACAGACGCCGATACCGCCAAGGCCACAATAGCCCTCAGGATTTTTGTAAAGGTACTGTTGATGATCGTCTTCTGCGTAGTAGAAGGGCATGGCTTCGCTGATTTCGGTTGTTACCGCGCGAGCATCGCCAGCTGCTTTCATCGCGTCCTGGAAGCGTTGCAGGCTGGCCAGTGCTGCAAGTTGCTGTTCGCCACTGAGAACGTAAATAGCCGAGCGATACTGGGTACCAATGTCGCCGCCCTGACGCATACCCTGCGCCGGATCGTGATTTTCCCAGAAGGTTTGCAGTAACTGTTCATAGCTGACTATTGTTGGGTCAAACACTACGCGAACCACTTCGGCATGAGCAGTTTGGCCGCTGCACACTTCACGGTAGGTTGGATTCGGCGTGAAACCGCCGGCGTAGCCCGCAGCAGTGCTGTGAACGCCGTTCAACTGCCAAAATAGGCGTTCGACGCCCCAGAAGCAGCCCATGGCAAAAATGGCGACTTCCATGTGGTCTGGCACGTGGGTCATGGAATGGCCGTTAACGGCATGAAGCGTAGCAACCGGCATGGGTGTTGTACGGCCTGGCAGCGCGTCTGCTTTGCCAATAGCCCGTGTTTTATCTGAGAGTTGAACCACGAATGACTCCAGTAATTTTATTCGATAAGGTTTGTTGGTTGTATCTCGGCGCTTCTTTGCACACAATAGCACGTTATGTACATCACCTGTTTCAGGCGATTTGAATGTATATTTTAACAGGATAATGAAACATAGCAGGAGAGCTTGTGCCACGATACCGTGAACTTTGTTTGTTAGGCTTACTGCTGGCACCGTCCTTATCCTTAGCTGCTAAAGTGCGGCTTCAGTTGGAAGGGTTGAGTGGAGAAATGCAAAAAAACGTTCGTGTACGTCTTGCCGCGATAGGAAGCGACGAGGTGTCAGCGAACGGGCGTTTTCGCGCCAGAGTCAGTGACGCTATTCAGTTGGGGCTCAGGCCGCTGGGTTATTACAACCCCACCATTGATTTTAATTTTGTGCAAACTCCGCCGCCGGGTCGCCCGGTGCTGATTGCCAAGGTTTCACCCGGTACGCCAGTAAAAATAGCCGGAACCAGCGTTTCCATTGAAGGGCAGGCTAAAGACGATAACGAGTTTGAAGCGCTGAAAAAAAGTAAAGTCCCGGCTAACGGCACGATTCTCAATCACGGCACCTATGACAGTTTCAAAAGCTCGCTTAGCGGGCTGGCGCTGCGTAAAGGCTATTTTGATGCCAATATGCTTAAAAGCCAGTTGGGGGTGATTGAAGACAGGCATCAGGCATTCTGGGACATCGATTTTGACAGCGGGCAGCGTTATCGTTTCGGCAAGGTCGATTTTCAGGGATCGCAAATTCGTCAGGAATATCTGCAAAACGTGGTGCCTTTTCATCAGGGCGACTACTACAGCTCGACGCAGTTGGCAGAGCTCAATCGCCGTCTTGCGGCCACTGGCTGGTTCAACTCGGTAGTGGTTTCTCCTGATTTTGATGATAAAGACGCTAGAGTCAGCAAGACATTGCCGCTGAATGCTGTGGTCACGCCACGCACCAGGAACAGCCTCGAGCTGGGCGGAGGCTATGCGAGCGACATTGGACCGAGGGTCAAAGCCGACTGGAAAAAACCGTGGCTGAACGATCGCGGGCAGAGCCTCGAAACCTCGCTGAGCCTTTCAGCGCCGGAGCAGACGGTAGATGTCAGCTATAAAATCCCGCTGCTCAAAGATCCTATTCAGCAGTATTACACCATCAGCGGCGGCATCAAAAACGTCAACCTTAACGACACTAAATCCGACTCCAGTACCGCTAATATCGCGCGCAACTGGGACAGTGACAGCGGCTGGCAGCGTGCGTTAAATCTGACCTGGAGCCTGGATCACTTTACACAGGGTTCGGTGACCAACACCACCATGCTCATCTATCCCGGAGTCAGCTTCAGCCGCACCCGTT
The DNA here is from genome assembly GCF_041200025.1 of Rouxiella sp. WC2420. Taxonomy (NCBI): domain Bacteria; kingdom Pseudomonadati; phylum Pseudomonadota; class Gammaproteobacteria; order Enterobacterales; family Yersiniaceae; genus Rouxiella; species Rouxiella sp. WC2420. Next base: position 553,049 of record NZ_CP165628.1, read on the forward strand.
CGCGCGGTGGCCTGATGCCGACCTGGGGTGATAGCCAACGCTACTCTCTCAAAGTTTCCGACACTACCTGGGGTTCGGATATCGATTTCGCGATTGTACAGGCGCAAAACGTCTGGATCCGGATGTTGGGCGAGAGAAACCGTTTCGTTTTCCGTGGCAACGTGGGCTGGATTGAAACCAACGATTTTGAAAAAGTACCGCCATCGCTACGTTTCTTTGCCGGTGGTGACCGCAGTATTCGCGGTTATAAATATGAAGGCATCTCCCCCAGAGACAGCGACAATAAACTGACCGGTGCCTCCAAAATGGCAACAGGCTCAGCGGAATATCAATACAACGTGACCGGTAAGTGGTGGGGCGCAGTGTTTATCGACAGCGGTGAAGCAGTAAATAATCTCGCCAAGAGTGATATTAAAACCGGTGCCGGCGTGGGTGTACGCTGGGCGTCGCCGGTTGGTCCGATCAAGCTTGATATCGCGACTCCCGTGGGCGACCCGGACAACCACGGAGTACAATTTTATATCGGTCTGGGGCCAGAATTATGAGTTGGTTTAAAAAGATCTGCCTGGCGTTCCTGATCCTTGTTTTACTGCTGGTGGGCACAGTGGTATTTCTGGTCGGCACGCAAACTGGCCTGCATCTGGTCATTAATGGTGCCCAGCGCTTTGTTCCAGGATTGTCGATCGCTAATGTTGATGGCGGTTGGCGCAGTCTGACGCTCAAGGGCGTGAAATACAAAATGCCGGGCGTGGACGTCACTGCCGGAGAGTTTCATCTCTCGCTAGATTTGTCCTGTTTCCGTCACACCGAGCTGTGCATCAATGCGGTGCGGGCGAAAGATGTCAACGTGGTGGTCAACACCAAAGAGATGACGCCTTCGACTACGCCGGAGCCCGCGTCCAGCGAGCCGTTGACCAATCTCAGCACGCCGTATCCAATCATCCTCAAGCTGTTGACGTTGAACAACGTCAACGTAGCCATCGACGATCGAAACATTTCACTTGCCGAGTTCCGCACCGGCATGGAGTGGCGCGAGCGTGCTTTAACGCTGAAGCCGACCAATATTTCCGGACTACTGATAGCATTGCCGAAGACGCCGCTGCATCCGTTGCCACCCGTCGTGCAGGCCGCGCAGGACAAAGCCGTTGCCACGGTAAAGGAAAAAGTGACTGGGCAACCGGCAGAGGCACCAAAGCCTGAAGTCGCAGAACCCCCATTGGGCGATACGCTTAAAGCGTTGTTTGCCAAACCGTTGCTGCCTGATTTGCCAGACTTCAAGCTACCGCTGGACCTCACCGTGCAGCAGCTTACCGGCGAGAATCTGCATCTTACTGGCGATAATGATCTGCTGATCACCCGTCTGCTGCTGAAAGTCACCACGCAAAATCAGCAAGTCAAACTGGATAAGCTTGAGGTTCGTTCACCACAGGGCTCGATAGACGGTATGGGTCAGGCACAGTTGACCGATAGCTGGCCGGTGGCCATGACCATCAACACCGCGGTGAATATCGACCCAATAAAAGGCGAGAAGGTTAAACTGACCGTGGGCGGTGAGTTGCGTAAACAGCTCAAGGTCGGTGTGAATCTTTCAGGTCCGGTGCGAGCAGAACTTGCCTTGCAAACCCGGCTGGCTGAAGTTGGCCTGCCGATCGACCTCAGCGTACAAAGTGATGCGCTACATTGGCCGCTCACTGGCACGCCGCAGTATCAGGTTAAAGGTTTAAACCTCAAATTCAGCGGCAAAGCCACCGATTACGCGCTGGCTCTTCATTCGGACTTTAGCGGCAATCAGATCCCGGCAGCCTCACTGGCGCTTGATGGCAAAGGTAACCTCGAGCAGTTTAACCTTAAGCTGATGCGACTGGCTGCTCTTCAGGGCAACACTGATTTAACCGGCGTGGTGGACTGGAGTAAAGCGGTTAGCTGGAATACCGTGCTTACGCTAAACGGCATTGATACTGCGAAACAATATCCAGACTGGCCGGCCAAATTACAGGGCAAAATTGCCATGCGCGGCAGCCTGTATGGTGGAACCTGGCAGCTTCAGGTGCCAACACTGGAACTTGACGGTAACGTGAAGAAGAACCTGGTCAAGGCGCGCGGTAACTTGAGCGGTAACAGCTACGGCCAGTGGAATATTCCTCAGCTGCATTTGGAACTGGGTCGCAATAATCTCGATGTCAAAGGTAAGCTTAGCGACAAATGGGCTCTGGACGCTAACGTCGATGCTCCGCATCTCGATGGTGCTCTGCCGGGTTTGGGTGGGGTTGTGAAAGGAATGATCCAGCTGCGCGGAAATCTTAAAGCGCCTCAGGTCTTGGCTGATCTTACCGCCAACAATCTGCGCTGGCAGGCGTTGAGCGTGAGTCGCGTCAATATCAAGGGCGACGTGACTTCCAGTGACCAGATTCAGGGCACGCTGGCGGTCAAAGTGCAGCAGCTCAAACAAGACGCGCTGGACATCAGCGATATCACCCTCGATGCCAAGGGCAATGAAAAACAGCATCAACTGACGCTGAACGTGACCGGTAAGCCAGTGGGAGGCCATCTGGTGCTGAGCGGTAGTTTCGACCGCAAAACCCAGCAGTGGAAAGGAAATATCAGCAATACGCTGTTTGATACGCCGGTCGGCCAATGGCGTCTGACCCGGCCGATTGCGCTGACCTATTTCAATACCGAGCAGCGCGTAACGGTTGGGCCACACTGCTGGCAGAACCCGGATGCCGACGTCTGCGTGCCGACCACGATCAATGCCGGTGCCAGTGGGCAGGCCAGCATCGTGCTGAATCGCTTTGATTTAGCGATGCTCAAACCTTTCCTGACCGATGATACAAAACTTGGCGGGCAATTCAGCGGCAAGGCGAACGTTGCCTGGAAAGCCAAGGGCGGGTTGCCAGACGCGAGTGTGTCGCTGGTGGGCAGAAGCGTGAAAGTAGAGCAACTGGTGCAGGGCAATCCTCTGCCGGTGGCTTTTGATACCTTAAACCTTAATGCCGCGTTGCAAAACGGGCGCGCCAACCTCGATTGGCTAATTAAGATCGCCAACAATGGCCAGCTTGACGGTAAAATCCAGATTGCCGATCCTCTGGGTCGTCGAGATCTTTCCGGTAACGTCAATATTACCCGTATTTCGATGGGGTTGTTGCAACCGGCACTGATGGACGGAGAGAAAGCCTCGGGCATTTTGAATGCCAATTTGCGCGTGGGGGGCAACGGAAAAGCGCCGCAGGTCTATGGCAAACTGGCATTGTCAAACGTCGATTTTGACGCGCAGTTTATGCCGTTTGATGTGACCAATGCCAATCTGAATATCGATTTTAACGGTATGTCTTCGCTGCTGGCAGGGGTTATTCAGACCACTCACGGTCAGCTGGCATTAAACGGTAATGCGGACTGGAGTCAGCCCGAAAACTGGCATGCGAACATCGCAGCGAAGGGTGAAAAAGTCAGGGTATCGGTTCCACCAATGGTTCGGCTTGATGTCTCGCCCGATCTAGTGTTTGATGCTACACCGCAAGCGTTCACGTTGAACGGCAAGGTGGATATTCCCTGGGCCCGCATCACGGTTCAGGAACTTCCGGAGAGTGCGGTAGGCGTATCATCGGATGAAGTGATGCTAAACGATCAGCATCAGCCGATTGCACCTGCTTCAACCTCGATTCCGATCAACACGAACCTGGTGGTGAATATCGGGGATGATGTTCGTCTCGATGCCTTTGGTCTGAAAGCGCGTCTCAAGGGCGCACTTAAAGTAGCTCAGGACAAACGTGGGTTAGGATTAAACGGCCAGATTGATATACCATCAGGCAGGTTCCACGCCTACGGACAAGATTTAATCGTCAGAAAAGGCCAGCTGTTATTTTCTGGTCCGGCGGACCAGCCGCTGCTGAATATCGAAGCTATCCGTAATCCGGATTCAACCGAGAATGATGTAGTGGCAGGGGTGCGTGTGACCGGCGATGCAGATACGCCGAAGCTGGAGGTTTTCTCTGACCCGGTGATGTCCCAGGAGGAAGCACTGTCTTATTTGTTACGCGGACAGGGCCTGGACAGCTCGGGGGCCGACAGTAGCGCCATGACTTCCATGCTTATCGGTATGGGGGTTGCACAAAGTGGCAAACTTGTGGGTAAAATCGGTGAGGCATTTGGTGTCAGTAATCTGGCACTGGATACCGAGGGCGTTGGGGACAGTTCTCAGGTTGTGGTCAGTGGTTATGTTCTGCCCGGGCTGCAGGTTAAATACGGCATGGGGATCTTTGACTCCCTGGCTACCCTGACGCTGCGCTATCGTTTGATGCCTAAATTGTATTTGGAAGCGGTGTCTGGCGTCGATCAGGCACTAGATTTGCTCTATCAGTTTGAGTTTTAACCATGCGAATAATTGTCTACGGCAGTTTACGACGCAAGCAAGGTAATAGTCACTGGATGACAAACGCTCAGTGGTTGGGTGACCACGAGCTTGACGGCTATGCCCTGTATGATTTGGGGCATTACCCGGCAGCGATTCCCGGAGAAGGGAAGATCTACTGCGAAGTTTACCGCATCAACTCATCCATTATGGCTGAGCTTGACGAACTGAAAAGTAACACCAAAGATTACCGTCGAGAGCTAATCTCTACGCCGTACGGGAGTGCCTGGATTTACCTGTATATTCGCGCGCTGGAAGGTGTCGAACGTATTGAAGGTGGAGACTGGGTTAAACGTACGTTAGAAGAGAAGTGAGAATAAAATAAAGGTCGTCTTAGTCAGTAATTTTTAAAGCCAGAAAAAAACACCGCCTTATTGGCGGTGTTTTTTTTTGCATCAAAGCAAAGGCAGAGCCTTATTTTGCTTTAGCCGCACGCTCGAAAGAGGTCACGATTTCAGCTTTGGCAGCTTCAGCGTTATCCCAGCCTTCAACCTTAACCCATTTGCCTTTTTCCAGCGCTTTGTATTGCTCGAAGAAGTGGGTGATTTGGCCACGCAGCAGTTCTGGCAGATCGTTCACATCTTTGATGTGATCGTATTCTTTGCTCAGCTTGGTGTGCGGAACAGCAACAACTTTCGCATCTTCACCAGATTCGTCAGTCATTTTCAGAACGCCAACCGGACGGCAGCGAATGACTGAACCTGGTTGCAGCGGGTATGGAGTAGGAACCAGAACGTCTACCGGGTCACCGTCCAGAGAAAGGGTGTGGTTGATATAACCATAGTTGCATGGATAGAACATCGCCGTTGACATGAAACGGTCAACAAAAAGTGCACCGGTATCTTTATCTACTTCGTATTTGATTGGATCGGCGTTTGCCGGGATTTCGATAACAACATAGATATCTTCTGGCAGATCTTTACCAGCCGGTACATTGATTAAGCTCATTGTTGGTTTCCCTTTATTGAACCAGAAATGGATTGCCGGACATTATAGCCAACTCGGGCAAGAATTCCTGCCTTTTCCGGGGCGCTTTTGTCCTAAAAAACGTCGGCTATAAACTTTTGCAATAAAAAAATGGGGTGGCATCGGGCCACCCCATGATTAGGGTACTTTAAAGTAATTTAGCAAACAGCCTGACTCGGATTTTTATTCGTCAGGATACTGTTTGATAAGTCGTTCGGCGTCTTCAACCATATTGGTATTACCCACGAAGAATGGTGCGCGCTCGTGCAGTTTTTGAGGAACAATGTCCAGGATACGGTTTTTACCGTCGCTGGCTTTACCGCCTGCCTGCTCGGCCAGGAAGGCCATTGGATTACATTCATAAAGCAGACGCAGCTTGCCCTGAGGATGGCTTGCAGTGCTTGGGTAAATGTAGATGCCGCCTTTGAGCAGGTTGCGATGGAAGTCGGCAGCCAGAGAGCCGATGTAACGTGAGGTGTAAGGACGGCCAGACTCTTCGTCCTGCTCCTGACAATACTTGATGTATTTCTTCACGCCTTTAGGGAATTTAATGTAGTTCCCTTCATTAATAGAGTACATATAGCCTTTTTCTGGATACATGACTTTTTCGTGAGACAGGCAGAAAACGCCGAGGGAAGGGTCGTAGGTAAAGGCGTGAACGCCAGCACCGGTCGTGTAAACCAGCATGGTAGAGGAACCATACACTACATAACCTGCTGCGACCTGTTGACTGCCTGGTTGCAGGAAGTCAGCTTCGGTAACGGGTTTGCCCAATGGTGAAGTACGACGATAGATTGAAAAAATAGTACCCACTGAAACGTTGACGTCGATGTTTGACGAGCCGTCCAGGGGATCCATCAGAATCACATATTTCGCATTATTGGCACGTTCGCCTTCGAAAATAACAATTTCGTCTTCTTCTTCAGATGCGATACCGGCAATTTCGCCACGTGCTTTCATGGCGGCTTTCAATTTTTCGTTGGCATAAAGGTCGAGTTTCATTTGAACTTCGCCCTGAATGTTCTCAACGCCGCTGGTGCCGAGTATATCTACCAGTCCCGCCTTGTTGATATCCCTATGAATAATCTTAGCACCAAGTTTAATTGCCGAGAGTAGCGCAGTGAGCTCGCCGGTGGCATGTGGAAAATCTTGCTGCTTTTCGACAATAAATTCGCCTAACGTTTTCATGATACGATCCCTGAATCTTAGGATGAGTAAAGGTTTTGTAATTGAAATTTTACAGAAGCGATCGCAGTTTAGCCCAAATATATGGACGCTTCATAGGCAAATCATAGCCAAATGCATTTCTTCTAGATGATTCTCAGCGTTAGAATAGCCACTGACTTAAAGAGCAATAATGGAAAATTTATGCGCATTCATATTCTTGGGATTTGCGGCACGTTTATGGGCGGCCTTGCTATGCTGGCTCGCGCTCAGGGACATCAGGTAACCGGATCGGATGACAACGTCTATCCACCGATGAGTACGCTATTGGAAAATCAGGGGATCGAGCTGATTAAGGGCTATTCGCCAAGTCAGTTGGATCCCAGGCCCGATCTCGTTGTGATCGGCAATGCCATGACGCGAGGCAATCCTTGCGTAGAGGCGGTGCTCGAGCAGGGTATTCCCTATGTCTCTGGCCCGCAGTGGTTGCACGATCACGTGCTGCCCGGTCGCTGGGTGATTGCGGTTGCCGGTACGCACGGGAAAACCACTACTTCAGGTATGGTCACCTGGATCCTCGAAGCCTGCGGCTATGAGCCGGGCTATGTGATTGGCGGTGTGCCGGGGAATTTCGACGTTTCTGCGCGATTGGGAAACAGCCCGTTTATGGTCCTCGAAGCCGATGAGTATGATTGTGCCTTCTTCGACAAGCGTTCCAAATTCGTGCATTACAGCCCGCGTACACTGGTGCTGAATAATCTCGAATTCGATCACGCCGATATTTTTGACGATCTGAAGGCGATCCAGAAACAGTTCCATCATCTGGTCAGACTCGTGCCGGGTCAGGGCAAAATCATTCTGCCCGAGCATGACACTCCACTCAGGCAAGTGATGGCGATGGGTTGCTGGAGCGAGCAGGAATACGCGGGAGACGGCTGCACCTGGAATGCCAAAAAGACGACGCCAGATGCCAGCAAGTTCCAGGTATATCTTAACGGTGAAGTGGCCGGTGAGGTTTCATGGTCGCTGGTGGGTGAACACAATATGCACAACGCACTGATGGCCGTTGCAGCCGCGCGCCACGTCGGCGTGACCCCTGCAGATGCCTGTACGGCGCTCGGCGGATTTATCAACGCCCGCCGTCGGCTCGAGCTTCGTGGTGAAGCGAACGGTGTAACTGTTTACGACGATTTTGCACACCATCCTACCGCCATTCTTGCCACTTTGGCTGCCCTGCGCAGTAAAGTTGGCGGCACAGCACGTATTATTGCAGTGCTGGAACCGCGTTCGAATACCATGAAAATGGGGATGAGCAAAAACGAACTTGCACCTTCTCTGGGACGTGCCGACGAAGTGTTTCTACTTCAGCCGCAAAACATCCCATGGCAGGTTTCAGAAGTGGCAGAACGTTGTATTCAGCCTGCGCACTGGCACGCAGACGTTGATGCGCTGGTTGAGATGATTGTCAAAACCGCGCAGCCGGGCGATCACATTCTGGTGATGAGCAACGGTGGTTTTGGTGGCATCCACGGCAAGCTGTTGAGCGCGCTGGATAAAAAAGCTCAGTTGGCTAACAACAAATAGTTACCCCCTTCCTTAATAATACCAGCCCTTAAAGCCTCGACGAAAAAAAGCCCTCGCAAGCGAGGGCAAAAGGGTGTCGTCGGACAGGACGACAGAGGGTCTGGTATATCTTGCAAATTTTTTGCTAAAACTTCGCGGTACTACAGATTAAATCGGGTTCAGTTATTTATAAATTTCTGCGGTGGCGTGGTAAGTACCGTCATTACGCGCTTCGATTACACGATAAGAAGATGCACCCTGGCTATCGGCTTTTTGTGATAACTCTTGACGGATATCACTAGGCACGCCATCAATCCCACTAACGGTAATTGTCCCCATAGGTTGAAGATTTTCAGCCTGTTGGTTGGTGATTAGTTGAGCGGCAGAAGAGCCAAATGAAACAGCGGTCAACAGGCCTAGGGCAGCAACAGCAGCGATGATTTTCATGATAATTTCCTTAATTTACCTTATGCAACCTGTCTATGGCGGACGGTGGCGCGGTTTCATTATGGATTTATCAAAACTGTAAAATTCGGTGTGCATAACCTCGTCGCCTATTTCTCGCGAACAAATGCATCGGTTTTCGCAGCGATAAATCCGTTTTATCGGCGGCATTTGAATGGGTATTCAAATCTCGTCTCTCGGGGGATATCTCTTTCTAAAATACAGTGATGTGGTGCTTTGTCGTGTTTCACATCATGGAGATGAGTATACATCTAATAACTGTAAAAATTAATAGTTTGCTAATAGTTTGTTAGGTCTCTATTTGCCCGGAATGAGTGGTTTTAATAACCGAAAAGCATAAAAAATGATGATTACTTGCTCATTTATTGTTAAATATATTTCAAATCAATAGATTGGCATAAATGAGCATTCTGTGCGGAATTTAACAGGGGATCGTTTTGGAAATGAAAGGATTTATAGGTCGATCATCTGGAGGTTGAACAAGATCCGGCATGAATAGCAGATCAGCAAGCGCGTTACTTGCCGATCTTGATACTGCCTAAAGTTCCTGCTCGAACAGACTCAAAATGGCATCATAGAGTTGTTTGACAGTAAACTTGCGTGCTGGCGTAATGAAGATGGTGTCATCACCAGCAATTGTACCGAGGATACCTTCCGACTTGCCCAGTGAATCAAGCAGGCGAGCAATCAGCTGTGCAGCACCAGGACTGGTGCGGATAACCACGACAGCATCGTTATAGTCAATATCCAGAACCAGGTTCTTCAGCGGGCTGGTGGTGGTTGGAACGCCGATCTCGGCAGGCAGGCAGTACACCATTTCCATTTTGGCGTTACGGGTTCTAACCGCGCCAAATTTGGTGAGCATGCGTGAAACTTTGGATTGATTGATGTTTTCGAAGCCATCATCTTGCAGTGCGACAACGATTTCACCCTGAGAGCTGAACTTCTCTTCCTTCAAGAGGGCCTTGAAAGCTTTGATTAAATCTTCCTGTTTAGCAGGATTACGCATTTTGCACCCATAGATTCACAATTGTGTGGCGTTGATTATGCAGATATTTGCATTTTTATGCAATAAAACATAACGGGTTTGATCAACAAAGAGTTAGATTTTAGGAAGGAAGGCCCAACGATGCTGCATAGACTTTAATGAATATGCCAAATATCTGCATGAAGAATTGTCTCAAACTTAAAATAAAATGTATAGCCTGATTATTTTATTTGATAATTTAACCAGCCAGGTAATTAATGTATTTATTTTTTAATAAAGTCATTTTTTTAATTATTTGAACTTAAAGTTTTATCTTAATGAAAATAAGCAGTAATTTCTTACTCAAAATTTAAAGATGCTTTTAATTTCTGCGCTACCTCCCAATCTATTAATAGGTTGTTTGTTTTTAATACACCCGTTAACTAAGGTTATTAAGTGAATGAATGCGCGGTATTTTAATCGTCGTTTATAAAGAACGTCATTTAAAAAGGAGTATAGGATGAAAGTTGCAGTCCTTGGTGCCGCAGGCGGAATCGGCCAGGCCCTCGCTCTACTACTCAAGACTCAATTGCCGTCTGGCTCTGAACTCTCCCTCTATGATATCGCACCTGTTACTCCAGGTGTGGCGGTGGATCTCAGCCATATCCCTACAGCTGTTAATATCAAAGGATTTTGTGGTGAAGACGCGAGGCCCGCTTTGTACGGGGCTGAGGTTGTACTTATCTCGGCTGGCGTGGCGCGAAAACCAGGTATGGATCGCTCTGACCTTTTTAATGTTAATGCCGGCATTGTTCGTAATTTAGTTCAGCAAATTGCGACCACCTGTCCCGAGGCGTGTATTGCGATAATCACTAACCCGGTAAATACGACGGTGCCCATTGCGGCAGAGGTTTTAAAAAAAGCCGGAGTTTATGATAAAAATAAACTTTTTGGCGTCACTACGCTTGATACCCTCCGCGCCAATACATTTGTTGCAGAGCTTAAAGGTAAATCTCCGCAAGAAATTGAGGTATCGGTTATTGGGGGTCATTCGGGCGTAACAATATTACCGTTGTTATCGCAGGTTAAAGGGCTCAGCTTCTCGGAGAGTGAAATACAGCAGCTGACGACACATATTCAAAATGCCGGTACAGAAGTGGTTGAGGCAAAAGCAGGTGGCGGGTCGGCAACCCTTTCCATGGGGCAGGCTGCGGCAAGACTGGGACTTTCTTTAGTACGCGCGTTGCAGGGAGAAAGCGGGATCGTGGAATGTGCCTATGTTGAGGGGCGCGGTGAGCATGCACGCTTCTTTGCTCAACCGGTGCTATTAGGTCGAAATGGTATTGCTGAATTCAAAGACATTGGCCAGTTAAGCGAGTTTGAACAACATTCGCTGAATTCGATGCTGGACGTATTACACAAAGATATCGAACTGGGTGAGAAATTTATCAATATTTAATATTCTTTTTATCTATTCCTCAAGATTATTAAAACAACCCGCCGGGTAAATTCCGGCGGCTTTTTATTGTGCTTATTTTAAAATTATTCGCGGTATGCACTGATCAAATAACTTAATAAAATTCAATCAGTATTTAATAATCTACATCCCCTTCTTGTCTGCGTTATCTACATTTTTACTCTTACCTGTTGAATTTTCAGGCAGAATGATATTCTTAATCGGTACTTTTTCCCGCCCCAGATTATCAGGAAGCTTGCAGCGCATTTTTCTTTCCAGAAGTTCATCTGTTTCAGGATGATAATAACGGCTGGGCCAGATTTCTGCCGGATGTAACTTCAGTGCATTAGCGATAATCCACTCTCCTTTTGGCCACGGACGTGACAGCGCATTCGCCAGTGTGGATGAACTTAGGCCCGCGGATCGGGACAATGCTGCCAAGGTGGTACGCTGTTTATGTAACGATGCGATTATATCAGCGTGATGCCAATCCGTTCTCCGTAAAAGCATAGAAAAACTTCCTTATATAATAGGCTTGCAGGTTTTGTTATATGTTTGAGGGGTTAGCACCCATATTCATTCGGAAGCTATAAGAGCAAATTTCCGAACTTAGTTCAAACCTGTTTCTCAAAAGATATTTTTATTTTTTATTAATAGCCTACTATTTTATTTGAACCACTAACTGGGTATGTTTGGTCTTCTAATGGTTTGTAATATAAGTAATTTATCAGCACTCTTTGGGTTGTTATCAAATTTTTCTTAATGCAAATCTTCTTTTTTAAGAAAAGTTAATTGTTATCAAACATTTTCAAAAAATGCATTTTTTCTGAAAGGTGGTGATTGGTCAATATCCTAAATATAGTTACTTAGATGAATTTACAGGCTTTTCTATTGTTAGCTCACTCAAAGATTTAACGTAACTTACTTTTGAACGTTAGATGGTTCTTTTAGTTTTATTTTTCTCCATAAAAAAGTTTCATCAATATACCCAGGCTTTAATTTATTGATGCACATTTGCATTCGCTAATGGTATAACTTATGCGTTCAATGTAAACGCCTCGCTAAATATGCCGTGAAAATATGGCTTTTTTAATGCCTTAACAGTTAATGATTTATATCAATTATATTTTTGTATAAATAAGAGAGAATTCTTATGAATCCTGAATGGTTTTCCGCCAAAGAACTGATCGGTTTTACGGGGCTTCCTTCATCACCTCAGGGGATACATAGCATGGCCCGTCGACAAAAGTGGGTCAGACGACGCAGATTTGGCGTACAGGGACGTGGAGTTGAATATCATATTGATAGTCTGCCCATCAAAACTAATTCAAATCTTGTGCTTAACGAACCTTCAGTCGAATATTTTTATTCCAACAACCAAGATCCCTTATTAATCTGGATCGAAAGTTATAAACAATTGGATGAAAGAGAAAGGCAAAAAATGATTACCTTTATTGTTCGCAATGGGATGATTGAAGTAATTAACAGGTTAGGGGCTTCGAACGAATTTATTTATTAAAGCTTTTAAAATCTATAGTTTTTATATCAACGGTTTGTTTAAAAGAGCAGGTTTATTTGTTAACTGTAGTCGTTGAACTTAGTTATAGATCCAAATTGTAAATTCTGGTTATAAACTCTCGTTGTGAGTGACCTTTAAGCAAAACGTTGGCCTATATTATTAGCCTGAGTTGGCAAGTGTCGGGCTGAATTTTATTCTGCTCTTGTTTTGGATTTAAAATAATAAAAGGAATGCCATGAAAAAGGAATGGTTTGCTGCAAAAGATCTGGTTGGAATAAATGGATTACCCACCACGACTCAGGGTATCCATGGCATGGCCAGACGGCAGGGATGGGAAACGCGGCGAAGGCTTGGTGTTCAAGGTAAGGCGGTGGAATATCACATTAACAGCCTGCCTAAAATGATGAAACCAGCACTTATCATTCAAGAAAAATCTGCAGAATATCTTTGTTCTTCTTATCACGACCCTCTACTTATATGGATTGAAAGTTATAAGCAACTTAATGATAGAGAGCGCGAGACGATAGTCTCATTTATTGTACGCGAAGGAATGCTGGCAGTAATTAAACGTCTGATGCCTGCACAAGAAGAGATAGAATAAGCAAGGCGGCCAAAAACACGGCGCCTTGCTTACTAAATCGCTTTTAGAAATCACGCTTGACGGCTAAATGAGCGAGACCTTCCAGGGCGAGTCGATAGGGTGATTCTGGTAACGCCTGCAATGCACTGATTGCTTTGTCTGCTTCGTCTTCGGCTCGTTGGCGAGTGTAATCCAGAGAATGACACTGATGCATGGCTTGCAGTACCGGCTCAAGTAAATGTCTGCCGTTGCCTTGTTCGATGGCCTGGCGAATCATGGTCGCCTGTTGCTCAGTGCCGTTTTTCATGGCATGAAGCAGTGGCAGAGTCGGCTTACCTTCGTTGAGATCGTCACCGGTGTTTTTGCCCAAAGTCTCGCCATCTGCGTCGTAATCAAGCAAATCGTCGATCAGCTGGAAAGCGGTGCCTAAATAGCGCCCGTAGTCCTGCAACGCGCAGACCTGCTCCTCGGTGCCTCCTGCCAGCATGGCTGAAGCCTGAGCAGCCGCTTCAAACAATCGCGCTGTCTTGCTATAGATAACCTGCATGTAACTTTCTTCGGTAATGTCCGGATCGTTGCAGTTCATCAATTGAAGTACTTCACCCTCGGCAATCACGTTGACGGCTTTGGACATCAGAGCCAGCACCGGGAGTGATTCGAGGTCAGTCATCATCTGAAACGCGCGGGTGTAGATGAAGTCGCCTACCAATACACTGGCCGCGTTGCCAAAAGCGGCATTGGCGGTGGCTTTGCCCCTGCGCATGTTCGACTCGTCAACAACATCGTCATGCAACAACGTTGCCGTGTGGATAAACTCTATCAGCGCAGCGACGGTAACGTGCTTGTCACCGGTGTACTTGAGCGCACGGGCAGCAAGAACGGCAATCATTGGGCGAATTCGTTTACCACCACCGCTAATGATGTAATATCCGAGTTGATTGATGAGCGAGACATCAGAGTTCAACTGCTCGAGAATTGCCGCATTGACTGCAGCCATATCCTGTTCGGTGAGGTCGGTAATCTGTTCTAGGTTCATTGTGATTTTTCGGCTGTATTTCTCTTCACCGCAATGAGAACGGGCTCACATTGGCACATGATGCAATTTGTAGTAATGATTGTACTTGAAAAACGAGTGAGATAAACGCGTTGTAGTGAACTGCGCTTTTTTTCTTCTTTTCTAGTGATTGTGCTCTTGTCATATGCTGATTTTTTGCGTAGAATTCGCGCCCTATTGTGAATATTTATAGCGCCCTCTGGACTATACAAAGTTGAGTGCGCGGAAAGCGGAGTTTTATATGTACGCGGTTTTCCAAAGTGGTGGTAAACAACACCGAGTAAGCGAAGGTCAAACTGTTCGCTTGGAAAAGCTGGACATCGCAACTGGTGAAACAATTGAGTTTGACCAAGTTCTGATGATCGCTAACGGTGAAGAAATCAACATCGGCTTGCCTTTAATTGCTGGCGGTGTGATCAAAGCAGAAGTCGTTGCTCACGGTCGTGGCGAGAAAATTAAGATCGTTAAGTTTCGTCGTCGTAAGCACTACCGTAAGCAGCAGGGCCACCGTCAGTGGTTCACTGATGTAAAAATCACCGGCATTAGCGCTTAAGTTTAGGAGAGCGGAACAATGGCACACAAGAAGGCTGGCGGCTCCACCCGCAACGGTCGCGATTCAGAAGCTAAACGTCTGGGCGTAAAACGCTTTGGCGGCGAAGCAGTACTGGCAGGCAGCATCATCGTTCGTCAGCGCGGCACCAAATTCCACGCTGGTATCAACGTGGGTTGCGGTCGTGACCACACTCTGTTTGCTTTGACTGACGGTAAAGTCAAGTTCGAAGTTAAAGGCAAAGACAACCGTAAATTTATCAGCATCGAAGCTGAATAATTTACTGTCTGAGTCTTGATAGACTGATGTAAGCCCCGCAATTAGTTGCGGGGCTTTTTACATTCTGTTGGCCAACACCGGCAAGAAAATGGATGTCAGGAAAACTGACTTCAACGCAGATTCTCATTTTGCTGTACACTTTATGTGCTATCGCACTGCTTCCTTTGGCGAGGCCTGAGACATTTTTTTATGCTGGCAAGTAGCCTGTCTTCTGACCTGCGGTACTTAACCTGAACGGTTAATATAGTGCCCTTGAGGTTGTTGCAGGAGTTAAATTTTCTGCAATGAGCCTGTGGGTGGCAACCAGGAACAGAACAAGACCTGATGGCTGAGACAAGCATCCGGGTGAATGATTTACGGAGACAGTTCAAATGAAGTTTGTAGATGAAGCAACGATCCTGGTTGTAGCAGGCGATGGCGGTAATGGTTGCGTCAGCTTCCGCCGCGAAAAATATATTCCTCACGGTGGCCCAGACGGCGGCGACGGCGGAGATGGCGGCGACGTCTATGTCCTTGCCGACGAGAACCTGAACACCCTGATCGACTACCGTTTTGTAAAATCTTTCCGTGCAGAGCGCGGTGAGAATGGCCAGAGCCGTGACTGTACCGGCAAACGTGGTAAAGACATCGTTATTAAAATCCCTGTGGGTACCCGTATCCTGGATCAGGGAACTGGCGAAGTGCTGGGCGATATGACTCGCCACGGTCAGCAACAGCTGGTTGCCAAAGGCGGCTGGCACGGTTTGGGTAACACCCGTTTTAAATCTTCGGTAAACCGTTCACCGCGCCAGAAAACCATGGGCACTAAAGGTGAGCTGCGTGACCTTTCCCTGGAACTGATGCTGCTTGCCGACGTCGGTATGCTGGGTTTGCCGAATGCGGGTAAATCTACCTTTATTCGTGCCGTATCGGCGGCAAAACCAAAAGTTGCCGATTATCCGTTTACCACCCTGGTTCCAAGCCTGGGCGTAGTACGTATGGATAGCGAGCAGAGCTTTGTGGTTGCCGACATCCCCGGTCTGATCGAAGGCGCACACGACGGCGCTGGTTTGGGTATTCGCTTCCTCAAGCACCTTGAGCGCTGCCGTGTTCTATTGCATCTGGTTGATATCGCGCCAATTGATGAGTCAAATCCGGTTGAAAATGCCAAAATTATCATCAATGAGCTGCAGCAGTACAACGAGAAACTGGCGAACAAACCACGTTGGTTAGTCTTCAACAAGATTGACGTGATTGGTCAGGAAGAAGCCGAGCGTCGCGCTAAAGAAATCGCCGAAGGTATGGGCTGGGAAGGGGATTACTTCCTGATTTCTGCTGCCAACCGCGAAGGCGTTACCGCTCTGTGCTGGGAAGTGATGAAATTCATCAATGAAAATCCTAAACACATGTCGGTTGAAGAAGCCGTACCAGAGAAAGTCGAGTTCATGTGGGACGATTATCACCGTGAACAACTGGCCGAAGTCGAAGAAGATGATGACGAAGACTGGGACGACTGGGATGATGAAGACGACGAAGGCGTTGAAATCATTTACGAGCGTTAATCTCGTTGCCCGTTCCTTAATAGATTGAATATTAAGAAATATATGAAAGGTCGCTTAATTGCGACCTTTTTTGTTTCTGCTATTCCAGCAACTGGTGATCCAAACGGGTTTGCGTAAAGGCCTGCTGGGGTATCCAGCACTGCGCGCTGAGCCCATTACCATCCTGGCGATTGGTTAATCTCAGATGACCGCCGTGCAGGTTAATAATCCGTAAAACAATATTCAGACCCAATCCACTGCCACCGAAGCGTTGATCGGCGCGTCTATAGGCCTGTGTCAGCTCTCCAGCCTTTTTCTCATCAATGCCTGGTCCGCAGTCATCTACCTGAATCATAACGCCCTGATCGCGTTCTGAGAGCGAAATCGTTACGTCACTGCCGTGAGGGCTATAGCGATAAGCATTTTCAACCAAGTTTCTCAGCATCAGGCGGAGCAAGACAGGATCACCTTCAACTGCCGTATGACTGGCAGTCTTTACGATCAAATGCTGTTGATGGTTTGCCAGCAACTCAATCAACTCCGCTCTTAGCGGCTCAATGACGTGGGTAATAAGTTCAACTTTCCGATATTGACCCTCGGCAAAGTTCTGACCGGCGCGGGAAAGCATTAACAGTTGTTCCACGGTATGCATCAGTTGATCGATACGTCCTATCAGCATGTTGCTGCCATCCACGCCTTTCTTTTCCATTAGTTCAAGATGCAGGCGCAATCCGGCCAGAGGCGTTCGCAGTTCGTGGGCGGCATCGGCGGTGAACAATCTTTCCTGAGCGATGGTCTGAGAGAGGCGAGCTAAAAGTTGATTTAGCGCATTGGTTACGGAAACCACCTCCTGAATTTCGCTGTTGAGCGGAAGCGGAGAGAGGTTGTCGGCAGAACGAGCTTCAAGACGGTTTTGCAACTGTTGCAAAGGCCTGATAATCCAGCTAATAGCCCAAAAACACAGCAGCAAGGTGACCGCCAGCATCGTTAGCGACGGGGCAATCAGTGAGGCAATCGCTTCGGCAATCTCTTTTTCGACGTGAGCATTACGTACCTTGGCCGATAACGTGTCATTGACCAGCAAATTAATTTGCTCCTGGCTTTCGTGCCAGAGCCAAAAAACACTGGTGAGCTGAGTAACAAATAAAATTAGTGCCAGCATCACCAGCAGCCGACGGCGCATGCTGTTCATTTAGCCTGGTCCAGACGGTAGCCAATTCCGCGCACCGTGTGGATCAAATCCTTGCCAAGCTTACGGCGCAGGTTATGTACGTGGACTTCAAGAGTATTTGAGCCCAGATCGTCCTGCCAAGAGTAAAGATCCTGCTGCAAAAGCTCGCGATTCACCGTTTGCCCAGCCCGCATGATGAGTCTTGTAAGAATGGCGAACTCTTTTGGGGTGATCTCTATCAGTTGTTCCTGATGGTAGACCTGCTGCGAGGAGAGATTTAGCGTCAGATTACCGACGCTAAGCAGGTTGTCGCTGTGCCCCTGATAACGGCGAATCAATGCTCTGACTCTGGCCATGAGCTCGACCAGGGCAAAGGGTTTGACGAGATAGTCATCGGCACCAGCGTCTAAGCCTTCAACCCGGTCCTCCAGCGCATCACGGGCAGTAAGTATCAGCACCGGCAGAGAAATATTCTGACGCCGCCACTGGCGAAGCAGTGTGGCACCGTCGGTGTCGGGCAAGCCCAAATCGAGAATAATCAGGCTGTACTGGCTGCTTTGTAAAAGCGCATTGGCTTCGGCCGCGGTAGACGCGCTGTCGCTGGCATAACTTTCGCCGTTGAGCGCCAGGGTCAACCCCTGGCGCAGTAGGTCATCATCTTCGACGATTAGTAGTTTCATAGCCGCCTTTCACCACCGCTTTTATCACAGTGCATTGATTAATCTCTATCCTGTGACAACAGCTACTGCTAGTTGTTCTGGTAAATATCCCGATACAGGCGACTTTCAAAACGGACCAAAGGTGCGCGGCGGGTGCGTTGGTCTTCAGGCGGTACGGCATAGCCTGAAAGGTACTGCACAAACGCCAGACGCTGCCCGCTGGCAGTGGTGATAAAACCTGCCAGATTATAGACACCAGCCAATGAACCGGTCTTGGCCGAAACTTTACCGTCAACGCCCGCCTCGTGCAGGCCGCCGCGATATTGCAGAGTGCCATCATGGCCTGCCAATGGCAGCATCGAGATGAAATCCAGCTCTTTATCGTGCTCGGCAATATATTGCAGTGCCTGCATCATAGTTTTTGGCGATACCAAATCGTGGCGCGACAGGCCGGAGCCGTCTACCTGAATATTATTGGCAAGGTCAATTCCGGCTTTTTGGCGCAGGATCTGCCTCACGGCATCTGAACCTGCGCGCCATGTGCCGGGTACGCCGTAAAGCTGATGGCCAATAGTGCGGAATACGGTGTCGGCAATCATGTTGTCAGACTTTTTCAACATCGTATGCAGCAAATCATGCAGCGGGGCAGATTGCGTCTGCGCCAGCACGGTACCCGCAGGCGTCACGCGGGTCTGACGTTTTAACCGACCGTCGATCTGGATATCAGATTTGGTCAGCTCGTCTTTGAGGATTTCCCCCGCATAGGCAGCGCCGTCCTGGATAGCAAACGCCAAAGGCAGCGGCTCACTGCGTTGAGTCAGGCAGCCAGTCAACGTAAAGCGATTGAATTCGCCAGGCATCACGTCCAACTCGCAGTACTGCGCATCAGGTGAACCTTTGGCTAACGTACGGACCTCGCTGAACATCTGCACCGGATAATAAGATGCGACGCGAATAAACGCGTTTTCATCGGGTTTCGCCGCGCTATAAAGCGAAACGGAGAAACAGTTGCGGTCGACAATCGCCGCTGCCGGTGGAGCATCGAAGCACTGGGTAATGTCGTTCCACGGCCAGCCCGGCGCTTTGTCATGACTGGCAAAAACAGAGGTGTCGATGACCACATCGCCGCTAATTTCTTTGACGCCCTGTTTTTTCAACACGGCGACCATATTGCGAATATTCTGACGTGTAAAAGTCGGATCACCATCAAATCGTGCGACCAGATTGCCATGAAGAACGCCACCGCTGACGCTGCCGTTGGTTTCAAAAGTGGTATTGAAACGGAAATCCGGACCTAACTGGAGCAAAGCTGCCAGCGCGGTAAATATCTTCATCGTACTGGCAGGCAGGCCCATTTGGTCGCCATGGTAGTCGACAACAGGCGTGGTTGAACCAATCTTTTGTACCAATACCGAGAGGTTAGTGCCCTCCGGGAGGTACTGCGTATAGCTTTCTACCTGTGCTGCGTTTGCATTAAGAGCAATCGCGCAGGCTAATCCACTGACAATTCGTAAAAAACGCATTATTTTGAGTATAGGCTCTGGATAACTACAGGATGACGTGGTGCCATACTACGATGCAACGAACGGGGGTGCAACGTGGGTGAAAGTAAACGATGATCCCAAAGGAACTCTACGGTAAAATACCACTCAAAATGAAAAACCAATCCTGGCCTGGTGTTTACTCCGGGTGAGGTTTTTTTTGTTTATCGCCAGAGCGAGTCAACCTTAACGGCTTGATTTCTACCTGATTATTTCAGGACGGTGTTTTACCGAAAGGACAAAGTTAGAGGCAATAAAATATGAACCAAATTCCGATGACATTGCGTGGCGCTGAAAAATTACGTGAAGAATTAGATCACCTGAAAGGCGTTCGTCGCCCTAAAATCATTGCTGATATCGCAACCGCGCGCGAGCATGGCGATCTGAAAGAGAATGCTGAATATCATGCGGCGCGTGAACAGCAGGGGTTCTGTGAAGGGCGTATTCAGGAAATTGAAGCCAAGCTGTCCAATGCTCAGATCATTGATATCAAAAAAATGCCGGTTACCGGGCGTGTTATCTTTGGTGCGACAGTAAAAGTCATGAACCTGGATACCGACGAAGAGCAGACTTACCGTATCGTTGGTGACGACGAAGCAGACTTTAAGCAGAATCTGATTTCTGTGAACTCACCCATTGCCCGCGGCTTGATTGGTAAAGAGCAGGACGACGTGGTGGTTATTAAAACCCCAGGCGGCGATGTTGAGTTCGAAATTCTGAAAGTAGAATATCTTTAACAGGTGACCCAGCGGTGGATTTTGTGATGACTACCGCTCTTTTTAACGCGGATTTTGGCGTTAAAATGAAAAAAGGCCCGCGAGGGCCTTTTGTAAAACCACGTATAGATAGCAACTTTTCGTTAAATCCAAAGCGCTTTTCGTTAAACTCTTAAAACTTAACGCGGTAAGATAATTTTGCGGTCTTCAGTAGAAGGGCGATACAGTACCAGCATATTGCCGATGACTTGCACGTTGACTGCTTTTGTTTCACGCACAATTGCGTCTGCAATCAATGTCTTGGTTTCACGCTCTTCGGCGGCAATTTTCACCTTGATGAGCTCATGATGTTGCAGCGCCTGTTCGATTTCGGCAAGCACGCCTTCGGTAAGGCCGTTATTACCTAACATGACTACCGGTTTTAACGGATGTGCCAAGCCTTTCAGGTACTGTTTTTGTTTATTGTTAAGATTCATCGTCTTTTTTTACTTAAGTTGGGATTGAAAACGGGGCATTCTACCGCCATCTCATCTATATCACCAACTCGGTGTGCATCCGAGTTAAGTGCGAAGACGACTTAGCCATAGACTAAACGACGCTAAGAGCTTGTTGTTAGGGCTCTACTCAGGGTAGTTTGAAAACTATATGGTTACTAAATAATGTCTAATAAAAAGCGTTCTGCAAGTTCCAGTCGCTGGTTGCAGGAACACTTTAGCGATAAATATGTGATAGCAGCACAGAAAAAAGGGCTGCGCTCCCGTGCCTGGTTTAAACTTGATGAAATACAGCAAGGCGACAAGCTGTTTAAACCGGGTATGACCGTGGTTGATTTAGGTGCTGCACCGGGCGGATGGTCACAGTACGTAGTGACGCAAATCGGCAATAAAGGGCGTATCATCGCTTTGGACCTCCTGCCTATGGATCCCATCGTAGGTGTTGATTTCCTTCAGGGCGATTTTCGTGATGAGTTAGTTCTCAAAGCCCTGCTCGACAGAGTAGGAGAAAGCAAAGTTCAGGTGGTCATGTCCGATATGGCCCCGAATATGAGTGGTACTCCGGCAGTCGATATACCAAAATCGATGTATCTGGTTGAGTTAGCGCTGGATATGTGTCGAGATGTGCTGGCACCAGGCGGAAGTTTCCTGGTGAAGGTGTTCCAGGGAGATGGTTTTGATGAATACCTGCGGGAAATTCGCTCCCTGTTTACGAAGGTTAAGATTCGTAAGCCAGACGCTTCCCGAGCTCGTTCCCGAGAAGTGTACATCGTAGCGACAGGGCGAAAGTCGTAGTACCCTAACGCTGTTTGTTAACACAGTTGTAATATGAGGTTAATCCCTTGAGTGACATGGCGAAGAACCTGATTCTCTGGTTAGTCATCGCGGTTGTATTGATGTCTGTATTTCAGAGCTTTGGGCCCAGCGAGTCTAATGGCCGTAGGGTAGATTATTCTACCTTCATGTCCGAATTGACCCAAGATCAGATTCGTGAAGCACACATTAATGGACGTGAGATTGACGTTACCAAGAAAGACAGTAACAAATACACGACCTACATCCCTGTCAACGATCCTAAGTTGCTGGATACCCTGTTGACGAAGAATGTGAAAGTTGTTGGTGAGCCGCCTGAAGAGCCGAGCCTGCTGGCATCTATCTTTATTTCCTGGTTCCCGATGCTGTTGCTGATAGGGGTCTGGATCTTCTTTATGAGGCAAATGCAGGGCGGCGGTGGCAAGGGTGCGATGTCCTTTGGCAAGAGCAAAGCCCGCATGCTGACGGAAGATCAAATCAAGACCACTTTTGCCGACGTTGCAGGTTGTGACGAAGCCAAGGAAGAGGTGAGCGAGCTGGTAGATTACCTTCGCGAGCCAAGCCGTTTCCAGAAACTGGGCGGTAAAATTCCTAAAGGCGTGCTGATGGTGGGCCCGCCAGGTACCGGTAAAACCCTGCTGGCGAAAGCCATTGCCGGTGAAGCCAAGGTGCCATTCTTTACCATTTCAGGTTCCGACTTCGTTGAAATGTTCGTAGGTGTTGGTGCATCTCGTGTGCGTGACATGTTCGAACAGGCCAAGAAAGCTGCACCGTGCATCATCTTTATTGATGAAATCGATGCGGTCGGTCGTCAGCGCGGTGCCGGTTTGGGCGGTGGTCACGATGAGCGTGAGCAAACCCTGAACCAGATGCTGGTAGAGATGGATGGCTTCGAAGGTAACGAAGGTATTATCGTTATCGCTGCAACTAACCGTCCAGACGTGCTTGACCCGGCGCTGCTGCGTCCAGGTCGTTTTGACCGTCAGGTTGTGGTTGGCTTGCCAGATGTCCGCGGTCGCGAGCAGATCCTGAAAGTCCACATGCGTCGCGTTCCACTGTCTCCAGATATTGATGCAGCGGTAATTGCACGCGGGACTCCAGGCTTCTCTGGTGCTGACCTTGCGAACCTGGTCAACGAAGCGGCGCTGTTCTCGGCACGTGGCAACAAGCGCGTGGTGTCGATGGTCGAGTTCGAAAAAGCCAAAGACAAAATCATGATGGGGGCCGAACGTCGCTCCATGGTGATGACCGAAGCGCAGAAAGAATCGACTGCGTATCACGAAGCGGGTCATGCCATTATTGGCTGGTTACTGAAAGACAAGGGTCATGACCCGGTTCACAAAGTAACCATCATCCCTCGTGGTCGCGCATTGGGTGTGACGTTCTTCCTGCCGGAAGGCGACGCAATCAGCGCAAGCCGTGAAAAACTTGAAAGCCAGATCTCCACGCTTTACGGCGGTCGTTTGGCTGAAGAGATTATCTACGGTGCAGGTAAAGTTTCTACCGGTGCGTCTAACGATATCAAAGTTGCTACCTCGATTGCCCGTAACATGGTCACTCAGTGGGGCTTCTCCGAGAAACTGGGTCCGCTTCTGTATGCAGAAGAAGAGGGCGAGGTGTTCCTGGGTCGTTCAGTGGCGAAAGCCAAGCACATGTCTGATGAAACTGCGCGTATTATCGACCAGGAAGTTAAGTCGTTAATCGAAACCAACTACAAGCGTGCTCGTGAGATTCTGGATGCCAACATGGATATCCTGCATAGCATGACTAAAGCGCTGATGACGTACGAAACCATCGATGCCCCGCAGATCGACGATCTGATGACCCGCAAAGATGTCGTTCGTCCGCCAGCAGGTTGGGATGCTGCAACCAGCACTGGTTCAGATGACAGTAACAACGGTACGCCTAAAGCGCCAACGCCAGTTGACGAGCCACGTACGCCTAACCCGGGCAATACGATGTGCGAGCAGTTCAGCGGCAAGTAAGCAGCTGATGACAGGCTTTGCTTCGGCAGTCTGTACTGACTAAAATAAAACCCCGGCTTCGACCGGGGTTTTTTTATGCTGATCCGATACAGTACAGCGAACAAAAAGCATTGCGTATTAGAACAAACTGACAGGAATATCACCATGCAGCTCACCGCAAACGGCAGCACTCTGAATCTTGCTTTTCCTCAGGTTATGGGGATCCTCAACGTCACACCTGACTCCTTCTCTGACGGCGGACGCCATAACAGCCTCGAACTGGCGATTAAGCATGCCCATGAAATGGTCGATGCTGGTGCCACCATTCTCGACATTGGTGGCGAATCGACGCGTCCAGGTGCTGCCGAGGTGAGTGATGACGAAGAGTTATCGCGGGTAGTTCCGGTGGTGGAAGCGCTGGCAAAACGCTTTGACGTCTGGCTGTCGGTCGATACTTCAAAGGCGTCGGTGATTCGCGAATCTGCCCATGCTGGCGCACATCTGATTAATGATATCCGCTCGCTGCAAGAGCCGGGTGCGATGCAGGCAGCGGCTGCGAGCGGGCTTCCAGTTTGCCTGATGCACATGCAGGGCAATCCAAAAACAATGCAGCAATCGCCGCAATATGGCGATTTAGTGGCTGAAGTCGACCAGTATTTTGTGCAACATATTGCCCAGTGCATTGATGCCGGTATTGCGAAAGAGAAATTGTTGCTCGACCCGGGCTTCGGTTTCGGTAAGAATTTAAATCATAACTATGAGTTACTAGCCAGACTGGCTGAGTTTCATCATTTTGGTTTACCGCTACTCGTCGGAATGTCGAGAAAATCGATGATTGGCCAACTGTTGCACGTTTCTCCTGAACAACGCGTCGCAGGCAGTGTAGCCTGTGCCGTTATTGCCGCCATGCAGGGTGCACAAATTGTACGCGTGCATGACGTCAGGGAAACGGTGCAGGCCATGCGTATCGTCGAAGCAACACTTTCAGCTAAGAAGGGATGAAGAAAAATTATGAGCAACCGTAAATACTTTGGTACAGACGGCATTCGTGGCAAGGTTGGCGATACCCCGATTACGCCTGATTTTGTACTGAAGCTCGGTTGGGCGGCAGGTAAAGTCCTGGCTCGCCACAGCTCAGGAAAAGTCATTATTGGCAAAGATACCCGTATTTCTGGCTATATGCTGGAGTCGGCGCTTGAGGCGGGTTTGGCGGCTGCCGGCCTTTCTGCTTCGTTTACAGGCCCTATGCCGACCCCGGCAATTGCCTATCTGACCCGTACCTTCCGCGCCGAGGCAGGTATCGTTATCTCCGCATCGCATAATCCATTTTACGATAACGGCATTAAGTTCTTCTCCACTGACGGCACCAAGCTGCCTGACCATGTAGAAGAAGCGATCGAAGCCGAGATGGAAAAACCGCTGACCTGCGTTGACTCGGCCGAATTGGGTAAAGCCAGCCGCATTGTCGATGCCGCGGGGCGTTACATCGAATTCTGTAAAGGCACTTTTCCTGCCGAACTTAGCCTTAGCAGCCTAAAAATTGTGGTCGACTGTGCCAATGGCGCAACTTACCACATCGCCCCAAGCGTAATGCGTGAGTTGGGGGCGAAGGTGATTGCCATCGGCTGTGAGCCCGACGGCATGAACATTAATGAAGGCTGTGGAGCGACCGATGTCACCCTCCTACAGCAACGCGTGCTTGAAGAAAAAGCCGATCTCGGCCTGGCATTTGACGGCGATGGCGACCGCATCATCATGGTCGACAATCAGGGAAACAAGGTCGATGGCGACCAAATTCTCTACATCATTGCTCGTGAGGCACTGCGCCAGGGGCAGCTACGCGGCGGCGTTGTCGGCACGCTAATGAGCAATATGGGGCTGGAACTGGCACTTAAGCAGTTAGGTATTCCATTTGCTCGTGCCAAAGTAGGTGACCGCTATGTGCTTGAGAAGCTGAAGGAAAAAGGCTGGCGAACTGGCGCAGAAAACTCCGGACACGTCATACTGCTCGACAAAACCACCACCGGTGACGGCATTGTCGCTGGTTTGCAAGTGCTTACAGCAATGGTGCGTAACCACATGAGCCTGCATGACCTTTGTAGTGGTATGAAACTGTTGCCGCAAATTCTGGTCAATGTGCGCTTCTCCGGCGAGGGCGATCCTTTGCAGGATGTCGAGGTGAAACGCATCACCGCCGAGGTAGAAAATCAGCTAGCGGGTAAGGGGCGTGTGCTGTTGCGTAAATCGGGCACCGAGCCGTTGATTCGCGTGATGGTAGAGGGCGAAGATGCTGCACTGGTAGAAAGCCTGGCTAATCGTATTGCCGAAGCGGTAAAAGCGGTTTAAAACAGTCTAAATAAGTTAAGGACGGCATGAAGTCCCATGTCGTCGAAGTTTTTTCTTTACCTCAATGGGAACCGTGTTGCTCAAGTTCTCGCCGGAAAAGGTGCTAAATAGCTGCTTTTGTCGCTTTTTTCCGCAATCGAACGCGAAGGTGAAAATTGCTCTTGCACGAGCATAACGGTTTGGTTAGTATTCACACCCGCTTCAGTAGGTCCTTGAAGACCTACGGCTAATCATAGTAAGAAGCTGGTGAGAAGCAATTAGCACGCGGTGAACCCGCAAGGATACAGGTACAACTATGTACGATGCTCTTCTGGTGATTTTCCTTATCGTGGCAATCGGCCTTGTCGGTCTGGTTATGCTGCAACAAGGTAAAGGTGCAGATATGGGAGCCTCTTTCGGAGCAGGTGCATCAGGCACATTGTTCGGTTCGAGCGGTTCCGGTAACTTTATGACCCGCATGACGGCTATTTTGGCGGCGCTGTTCTTCGTCATTAGTTTGATCCTGGGGAACATGAGCACCAATAAAAGCCAAAAAGGCAGCGAGTGGGAAAACCTGAGTCAGCCAGCAAAAACTGAGCAGACAACTGCACCGGCCGCACCAACAGGCCCAAGCAGCGATATTCCTAAGTAAGTTGCTGACCAGTAGTTGAAGTAGATTAGTAAGTTAGAAGCAAAGAGTTTTAAACAATTGCAATTACTCGGACAGTAAGCGCGATTGTGAAAAAAAGAGTGCCGAGGTGGTGGAATTGGTAGACACGCTACCTTGAGGTGGTAGTGCCCGAATGGGCTTACGGGTTCAAGTCCCGTCCTCGGTACCAATCTTTTGATGACTTGCATTCTTGCGGTTATCAGCGTAGTATTTTGCGGCATCAAGTCGCGACAATATGTACGCGTTACGTTGTTTTCGGACGCGGGGTGGAGCAGCCTGGTAGCTCGTCGGGCTCATAACCCGAAGGTCGTCGGTTCAAATCCGGCCCCCGCAACCACTTTCCTCAAGTATTTGTTTTCAAATATACTGCTAGTATCTCCCTGGTGCTTACGAGTATCCATTTGAAAAAAATCCTTTTGAAAGTGCACCGAAGCCGCCATGCGGCAAATAGGGTCCAGTTGCATAAAGCCCCGATTTATCGGGGTTTTTTGTTATTTGGCAACAGAATCACTGGGCTATTAGGCCCTTTTTTTATGTCTTGGGGGTGGACTTGTCCACATTAGAACAAAAATTAACAGAGATGATTTCAGCACCAGTCGAAGCATTAGGTTTCGAGCTGGTAGGTATTGAGTTCGTTCGAGCTCGCCAATCGACACTACGCATCTATATTGATAGTGAAGACGGGATCAACGTTGATGATTGTGCTGATGTCAGCCACCAGGTTAGCGCTGTACTCGAAGTAGAAGACCCGATTACCGTTGCATATAACCTGGAAGTTTCCTCCCCGGGCCTCGATCGCCCTATGTTCACCGCAGAACATTATCAACGTTTCATCGGTGATGAAGTCAGCGTGGTATTGCGTATGGCTATGCAGAACCGCCGCAAGTGGCAGGGAATAATCAAGGCTGTCGAAGGCGAAATGATCACGGTTACGGTGGATGGGAAAGACGAAGTGTTCGCACTGAGCAACATCCAGAAGGCGAACCTGGTACCCCACTTTTAAAGTTAGGATGAGGCAACTAGGATGAATAAAGAAATTCTGGCTGTTGTTGAAGCAGTTTCGAATGAAAAGTCCCTCCCGCGCGAGAAAATTTTTGAAGCGCTGGAAACTGCATTGTCGACAGCAACCAAAAAGAAATACGAGCAGGAAATCGAAGTTCGCGTCACCATCGACCGTAAAACCGGCGACTTTGACACCTTCCGCCGCTGGGTAGCTGTAGATGAAGTGACCCAACCGACCCGTGAAATCACGCTCGAAGCTGCTCAATACGAAGATCCATCCATTGAATTGGGTGACTACATCGAAGATCAAATCGAATCTGTCACCTTTGACCGTATCACCACGCAAACTGCCAAACAGGTTATCGTACAAAAAGTACGTGAAGCCGAGCGTGCTATGGTGGTCGATGCATTCCGCGAACAGGAAGGCGAGATAGTCACCGGCGTAGTCAAAAAAGTTAACCGTGACAGTATCGCCCTGGATCTAGGTAGTAACGCTGAAGCCGTTATCCTGCGCGAAGACATGCTGCCTCGTGAGAATTTCCGCTCGGGTGACCGTATTCGCGGCGTACTTTACGCTGTGCGTCCTGAGGCTCGCGGTGCTCAACTGTTTGTTAGCCGTTCACGTAACGAGATGCTGGTTGAACTGTTCCGCATCGAAGTACCAGAAATCGGCGAAGAATTAATTGAAATCAAAGCCGCTGCCCGCGATCCGGGTTCACGCGCCAAGATTGCAGTTAAAACCAACGATAAGCGTATCGACCCTGTCGGTGCTTGTGTCGGTATGCGCGGTGCGCGCGTTCAGGCCGTTTCCAGTGAACTGGGCGGTGAACGTATCGATATCATCCTTTGGGATGACAATCCTGCGCAATTCGTTATCAACGCCATGGCGCCGGCAGATGTCGCGTCAATCGTTGTTGATGAAGACAAGTGCACCATGGATATCGCCGTTGAAGCCAGCAACCTGGCACAGGCGATTGGCCGCAACGGCCAAAACGTGCGTTTAGCCTCCCAGCTTTTGAAGCAGCATCGTGGCGATGACAAATGGGAACTGAACGTGATGACGGCAGACGATCTGCAGGCCAAACATCAGGCCGAGGCGCATGCTGCAATCGAAACCTTCACCAAGTATTTGGCAATCGACGAAGATTTCGCGACTGTTCTGGTTGAAGAAGGTTTCTCAACCCTCGAAGAGCTGGCCTATGTGCCGGTGAACGAGTTGCTAGAAATCGATGGTCTGGACGAAGACACGGTAGATGCGCTGCGCGAACGTGCGAAAGAAGCGCTGACTACCCTGGCCCTTGCACAGGAAGAAAGTCTCGGTGACAACAAGCCTGCTGAAGACCTGCTGAATCTTGCAGGACTGGAACGCAGCATGGCGTTTAAACTGGCAGCAATCGGTGTTTGCACGCTGGAAGATCTTGCCGAGCAGGGTGTTGACGATCTGACAGATATTGAAGGTCTTAATGACGAAAAGGCTGGTGAGTTAATCATGGCCGCACGCAATATCTGTTGGTTTGGCGACAATGCGTAATAAACTGTAGCAGGAAGGAACAGCATGACAGATGTAACCGTAAAATCGCTGGCAGCGGAGATTCAAACTCCGGTCGATCGCCTGGTACAGCAATTTGCTGACGCAGGGATAGACAAGTCGGAAGCTGACTCTGTCACCCAGCATGAAAAAGAAACTTTGCTGGCGCATTTGAATGGTGGAAATTCGAATGCGACAAACAAACTGACGTTACAACGCAAAACGCGTAGTACACTTAATGTTCCGAGCACCGGCGGGAAGAGTAAATCGGTGCAAATCGAGGTCCGCAAGAAACGCACTTATGTTAAACGTGATATGACCGAGGCAGAACTTGCCCAGGCCGAAGCGGAAGAGCAGGCAAAGCGTGAAGCGGAAGAACAGGCTCAGCGTGTAGCACAAGAGCAGGCGCAGCAAGCGGCCGCTCAGGAAAAAGCTAAACGTGAAGCCGCTGAGCAAGCCAAACGTGAGGCCGCTGATAAAGCTAAGCGTGACGCAGCGGAAAAAGATAAAGTGACGAATCAACATACCGACGAAGTAACCAAGCCAGCTCAGGCAGAAAAAGCACGCCGTGAAGCTGAAGCCGCAGAGCTTAAGCGCAAAGCGGAACAAGAAGCCCAGCGTAAAATTGAAGAGAACGCTAAACGCGTTGCTGAAGAAGCACGTAAAATGGCTGACTCAGGCGTTTGGACTGAAGCTCCTGCACCAAGCGAAGCCGAAACTGCGGACTATCATGTGACCACTTCACAGCACGCTCGTGCTGCAGAAGATGAGAACGATGCCAAAGTTGAAGGCGAGCGCCGCACCCGTACTCGTGGTGGCAAAGCGACTAAGCAGAAGAAAGGCAATAAACTGTCTGAATCCAAAGCCGATCGCGAAGAAGCCCGTGCAGTTGGTCGTGGTGGTAAAGGTAAGCGTAAGCCAAGCACCCTGCAACAGAGCTTCAACAAGCCTGTAGTAGCTGTTAACCGCGACGTTGTCGTTGGCGAAACCATTACCGTTGCCGAACTGGCAAATAAAATGGCAGTTAAAGGCTCTCAGGTCATCAAAACCATGATGAAACTGGGCGCTATGGCCACCATCAACCAGGTTATAGATCAGGAAACTGCTCAGCTGGTTGCTGAAGAAATGGGCCATAAAGTTATCCTGCGTCGTGAAAACGAGCTGGAAGAAGCGCTGATGAGCGACCGTGATACCGGTGCTTCGGCTGCTGCCGAGCCTCGTGCGCCGGTCGTGACCATCATGGGCCACGTTGACCACGGTAAAACCTCTTTGCTCGACTATATTCGTTCAACGAAAGTAGCGGCTGGCGAAGCAGGTGGTATTACTCAGCACATCGGTGCTTATCATGTTGAAACCGAAAACGGCATGATCACCTTCCTCGATACCCCGGGACACGCCGCGTTTACTTCAATGCGTGCTCGTGGTGCCAAAGCGACTGACATCGTTGTTTTGGTTGTTTCTGCGGACGATGGCGTGATGCCACAGACCGTAGAAGCCGTTCAGCATGCGAAAGCTGCCGGCGTGCCAATCGTGGTTGCAGTGAACAAAATCGACAAGCCAGATGCTGACCCGGATCGCGTTAAAACCGAGCTGTCTCAGTACAACGTTATGCCAGAAGAGTGGGGCGGTGAATCTCCGTTCATCCACGTTTCTGCCAAAGCGGGTACCGGTATCGACGATCTGCTTGAGTCCATCCTGTTGCAGGCTGAAGTTCTCGAACTGAAAGCTGTGCGCACTGGTATGGCAAGCGGTGTAGTTATCGAATCCTTCCTTGATAAAGGTCGTGGCCCAGTGGCTACCGTACTGGTTCAGGAAGGTACGCTGAACAAAGGTGACATTATCCTTTGTGGCTTCGAATACGGCCGTGTTCGTGCGATGCGTGACGAAATGGGTCTCGACATTACCTCTGCGGGTCCTTCTATCCCTGTCGAAGTTCTGGGTCTGTCCAGCGTTCCGGCTGCGGGTGACGAAGTTACCGTTGTACGTGACGAGAAGAAAGCCCGTGAAGTTGCGCTGTATCGTCAAGGCAAATTCCGCGAAGTTAAACTGGCTCGCCAGCAGAAATCTAAACTGGAGAACATGTTCGCGAACATGACCGAAGGTGAAGTTTCTGAACTGAACATCGTGTTGAAATCAGACGTACAGGGTTCTTGCGAAGCGATCTCCGATGCGCTGCAGAATCTGTCAACTGCTGAAGTTAAAGTCAAAATTGTGGGCATGGGCGTAGGTGGTATCACCGAAACCGACGCAACGCTGGCTGCTGCTTCTAACGCTATCATCCTTGGCTTTAACGTTCGTGCCGATGCTTCTGCTCGCCGCGTCGTTGAAAATGAAAGCCTGGATCTGCGTTACTACTCCGTAATCTATAACCTGATTGATGAAGTCAAACAGGCGATGAGCGGTATGTTGGCACCAGAGTACAAACAGCAAATCATTGGCCTGGCTGAAGTTCGTGACGTGTTCAAGTCACCGAAATTTGGCGCAATCGCAGGCTGTATGGTTACTGAAGGTATGATCAAACGTAGTAACCCAATCCGCGTTCTGCGTGACAACGTGGTTATCTATGAAGGCGAGCTGGAATCCCTGCGCCGCTTCAAAGATGACGTTGCCGAAGTTCGTAACGGCATGGAATGTGGTATCGGCGTTAAAAACTACAACGACGTACGTCCTGGCGATGTGATCGAAGTCTTCGAAATCATCGAAATCAAACGTACTATCGCTTAACGTTTCGATCTAACCCGGATCGTCGGGTATACAGTCAGAACCATTGGGGGGCCTTGCGCCCCCTTATTTGTCTGATGCATGGTTGAAGTAAAAAGTTTGGAGTAAGAAATTATGGCTAAAGAATTCAGCCGTACCCAGCGCGTCTCTCAAGAGATGCAAAAAGAAATCGCCATCATCCTGCAGCGTGAAATCAAAGATCCGCGCGTTGGCATGGCGACCGTTTCCGGTGTTGAAGTTTCTCGTGATCTGGCCTATGCCAAGGTTTTCGTGACTTTCCTGGACGTTCTGACCAGCGAGCCACAGGATCCTGACCGCGTTAAAAACGGTATCAAGGCCCTGCAAGATGCACAGGGTTTTATTCGTACCCTCATCGGTAAAGCAATGCGCCTGCGCGTTGTTCCTGAGTTGACCTTCGCCTACGACAACTCCCTGGTAGAAGGCATGCGTATGTCTAACCTGGTGACCAATGTTGTTAAGAACGATGCTGAACGTCGTTCCGCAGCAGGCGACGACGAGGAATCCTAATGAGTCGTCCACGTCGCCGCGGTCGTGACATTCACGGCGTTCTGTTACTGGATAAATCACTGGGTCTGTCGTCCAATGATGCGTTGCAAAAGGTAAAACGCCTTTACAACGCCAATCGCGCGGGTCATACCGGTGCATTGGACCCTCTGGCCACCGGCATGCTGCCGCTGTGCCTCGGGGAAGCGACCAAGTTTTCACGGTTTTTGCTCGACTCCGATAAACGTTACCGCGTGATTGCCCGCATGGGCCAGCGTACTGATACCTCTGATGCCGAAGGCCAGATCATTTCAGAGCGAGCAGTGACTTTTAACGCCGCCGAGCTTGATGCCGCGCTGGAAAGTTTTCGCGGAGAAACGCAGCAAATTCCTTCGATGTACTCCGCATTGAAATATCAGGGCCGTAAACTGTACGAGTACGCGCGTGAAGGAATAGAAGTTCCGCGTGAGTCGCGCAGCATTACCGTCTATGAACTACAGTTCATTCGCTGGGAAGGCGAGGAAGTCGAGCTGGAGATCCACTGTTCTAAAGGCACCTATATTCGCACCATCGTTGATGACCTCGGTGAAAAGCTGGGTTGCGGTGCGCATGTGACTTTCCTGCGACGCCTGCAGGTCGCGACTTACCCGTTTGAACGCATGGTGACCATGGATCAGCTTAACGCGTTGATTGCCGAGGCTGAAGAACAAGGTATCGAACCGCGCTTGCTGCTCGATCCGCTGTTATTGCCGATGGATAGTCCGTGTGAAGATTTTCCTGAAGTCAATTTGTTACCCGTTGTCGCTGGCTACGTTAAGCAGGGTCAACCGGTACAGGCTTCTGGCGCACCGCTTTCCGGTCTGGTTCGTATGACCGAAGGCGAAGAGCGTAAGTTCATTGGTGTAGGTGAAATCGATGATCAAGGCCGCGTTGCTCCTAAGCGCCTGGTTGTAGAGTACTCTGAGTAGAACCCATGTCGGAGATATCCGACTCGTAGTTAACACAGTGTTGCTCATGTTGCGATCGGGGATATCAAAGAGTAGAATAGCGCAGCTTATGCATGGGGTAGCTGAATTAGAGATCGGCGCCCGTTTAATTAATCTATAATATTTTGGAGTTCATTATGTCTCTAAGCGTTGAAGCTAAAGCTCAAATCGTTGCAGACTTCGGTCGTGGTACTAACGACAGCGGTTCTACCGAAGTTCAGGTTGCTCTGTTGACTGCTCAGATTAACCATCTGCAAGGTCACTTCTCCGAGCACAAAAAAGATCACCACAGCCGTCGTGGTCTGCTGCGTATGGTTTCTCAGCGTCGTAAGCTGCTGGATTACCTGAAGCGTAAAGACGTAGCACGTTACACCAGCGTTATCGAACGTCTTGGTCTGCGTCGCTAAGTTAGCGAGTTTCAGTGTAAAGGGGCCAAGTTGGCCCCTTTATTCTAGGAGGCGACGGTAAATTGCAAAGTTGTCATTACTGTTGTTTCTACGCTACTTTTTTATAAATGAAGTTTTATAAACGAAGTGTTATAAATTACGTCTTATAAAAAAGTAGAGTTTTAAAAACAAAGTGTTCGATAGCGAGATCTTCCGTTACAGAGGTTCGCGCGGCTAATGAGAGACTTTAATCCCAATAGGCGGGTTAAGGATTGTCATTAGTCGCGAGGATGTAGTGTGAAGTTCAGAATATATTGACGTGAACTGCTGTCATAACAGCTGCGCGTCACCAGAAAAGGATATTACATTGCTTAAAGCGACAGTTCGTAAGTTCCAATACGGTCAACATACCGTGACCATCGAAACCGGTATGATGGCTCGTCAGGCCACTGCTGCTGTTATGGTTAGCATGGATGACACCGCGGTATTCGTTACCGTTGTTGGCCAGAAAAAAGCTAAACCAGGCCAGAGTTTCTTCCCTCTGACTGTAAACTACCAGGAGCGTACATACGCTGCCGGTAAAATTCCGGGCAGTTTCTTCCGTCGTGAAGCACGCCCAAGCGAAGGCGAGACTCTGACTTCTCGTTTGATCGACCGTCCAATCCGTCCACTGTTCCCAGATAGCTTCCTGAATGAAGTTCAGGTTATTGCCACTGTAGTTTCCCTGAACCCACAGGTTAACCCGGATATCGTTGCGATGATTGGTGCGTCTGCGGCATTGAGCCTGTCTGGTATTCCATTCAATGGCCCAATCGGTGCTGCACGCGTGGGTTATATCAATAACCAATACGTTCTGAACCCAACCGCTGACGAACTGCTGGAAAGCAAACTGGACCTGGTCGTTGCAGGTACTCAGGGCGCTGTTCTGATGGTTGAGTCCGAAGCTGAAGTGCTGAGCGAAGAGCAAATGCTCGGCGCAGTCGTATTCGGTCACGATCAACAACAAATCGTTATCAATGAAATCAACTCACTGGTTGCAGAAGTTGGCAAACCTAAGTGGGATTGGCAGCCAGAAGTTGTTAATGCCGAGCTGCACGCTCGCATTGCTGCTAAATCTGAAGCGCTGCTGGGCGACGCTTACCGTATCACCGACAAGCAAGAGCGTTACGCTCGCGTTAACGTGATCAAAGACGAAGTGACTGCCTCCCTGCTGTCTGAAGACGAAACGCTGGACGCTGGCGAAATCTCTGATTTGCTGGGCTCAATCGAGAAAAACGTTGTGCGTAGCCGTGTTCTGAGTGGCGCACCGCGTATCGATGGCCGTGAAAAAGACATGATCCGTGGTCTGGACGTTCGTACTGGCGTGTTGCCACGTACTCACGGTTCATCACTGTTCACCCGTGGTGAAACTCAGGCTCTGGTTACTGCAACTCTGGGTACTACCCGTGATGCACAGAACCTTGACGAACTGATGGGTGCCAAAACTGACACCTTCCTGTTCCACTACAACTTCCCTCCATACTCTGTTGGTGAAACCGGCATGGTAGGTTCACCGAAGCGTCGCGAAATCGGTCATGGCCGTTTGGCGAAACGTGGTGTGCTGGCAGTAATGCCTAAATTCGAAGATTTCCCGTACACCGTGCGTGTAGTGTCTGAAATCACCGAATCTAACGGTTCATCTTCAATGGCTTCTGTTTGTGGCGCATCACTGGCCCTGATGGATGCAGGTGTGCCGATTAAAGCCGCCGTTGCGGGTATCGCGATGGGTCTGGTTAAAGAAGGCGAAAACTTTGTTGTTCTGTCTGACATTCTGGGTGACGAAGACCACCTGGGTGATATGGACTTCAAAGTAGCAGGCAGCAGCGAAGGTATCACTGCTCTGCAAATGGATATTAAAATCGAGGGTATCACCCGCGAAATCATGCAGGCTGCCCTGAGCCAGGCCAAAGGTGCACGTTTGCACATTTTGGGCGTGATGAACCAGGCAATCAGCGAATCTCGCGGCGATATCTCTCAGTTTGCTCCACGTATTCACACCATCAAAATCAACGCTGACAAAATCAAAGACGTCATCGGTAAAGGTGGTTCTGTAATCCGTGCGCTGACCGAAGAAACCGGCACTACCATCGAAATCGAAGATGACGGCACCGTGAAAATCTCTGCAACCGATAACGAGAAAGCGAAACACGCTATCCGTCGTATCGAAGAGATCACTGCTGAAATCGAAGTTGGCCGCATCTATCAGGGTAAAGTTACCCGTATCGTTGACTTTGGCGCATTCGTTGCCATTGGTGGCGGTAAAGAAGGTCTGGTTCACATTTCTCAAATCGCTGACAAACGCGTAGAGAAAGTAACTGACTATCTGACCATGGGCCAGGAAGTACCGGTTAAGGTTCTGGAAGTTGATCGTCAGGGCCGTGTGCGCTTGAGTATTAAAGAAGCGACCACGCCATCTGAAGATTCAGCTGAGCCAGCAGCAGAGTAATCTGTAACCTGTAGTTTACAGTCTCCCGGTATTTCTGCCGGGGGCTGTTCGTATCATGAGTGCAGGAAGCACTTATGCTAAGCAAGCGGATAACAGGAAGTTTGTCCAATGTTTGTCTTCGGGAGTTGAAATGAAGCCTTTCTTGCGCTGTTGTTATGTTGCGACAACACTTTTGTTGGCAGGATGCAGCAACCATGACTGGCGCAAAAACGAGGTGCTGGCGATCCCGCTGCAGCCAACTTTGCAGCAGGAAGTTATCCTGGCTCGAATGGAACAAATACTTGCCAGCCGTTCATTAACAGATGATGAGCGCGCACAGCTATTATATGAGCGCGGTGTGCTGTATGATAGTCTTGGGCTAAGAGCACTGGCGCGAAATGATTTTTCACAAGCGCTGTCTATTCGTCCTGATATGCCAGAAGTTTTTAACTACCTGGGGATTTACCTAACGCAGGCCGGCAACTACGATGCCGCCTATGAAGCGTTTGATTCTGTACTAGAGCTTGATCCAACTTACAATTACGCGCGTTTAAATCGCGGTATCGCCCTGTATTACGGTGGCAGATATCCGCTAGCGCAGGATGATTTGCAGGCGTTTTATCGAGACGATCCAAATGATCCCTTCCGTTCGTTATGGCTATATCTTGTGGAAAGAGAAATCAATCCCAAGAATGCCGAAGTAGCGCTCCAGCAGCGTTATGACAAAGCGGACAGAGGGCAATGGGGATGGAATATCGTCGAATTCTACCTTGGCAAAATCAGCGAATCCACGCTGATGGACCGCCTGAAGGCAGAAGCAACGGATAACACTTCGCTCGCTGAGCATCTCAGTGAAACTGACTTCTATTTAGGTAAGCATTACCTAAGTCTGGGGGACAAGGACAGCGCTTCTGCTCTGTTCAAACTGACGGTAGCTAACAATGTCCACAACTTTGTTGAGCACCGCTATGCATTGTTGGAATTGGCGCTATTGGGCCAAGAGCAAGACGACCTATCAGAATCGGACCAGCAATAGCTGACGACACTAATCAGCCTGATTAACCATGGCCTATGCCATTTTTAATCGCCTTAACGGGCGAGGGTTGCTTTGTTCGTTTTATAAACTAATTTGAGCCGGTTCACACTTTTCAATGAAAATGACTGAAAATTTTCTCGACGAGTTATGTAGACTGGCTGCCATTATTAATGAGGCACGTGTACATGACTACTGAGCTTGAAACCTCTTTTGCTGACCTGGGGCTGTCTGCTCCGATCATTTCTGCCCTTACCGATCTGGGTTACGAAAAACCATCACCGATCCAGGCTGAGTGTATTCCTCACCTGTTGAGCGGCCGTGACGTTCTGGGTATGGCTCAGACCGGTAGCGGTAAAACTGCAGCATTCTCGCTGCCACTGTTGCACAACATTGATGCTTCTTTGAAAGCACCACAAATTCTTGTTTTGGCACCAACCCGCGAACTGGCGGTTCAGGTTGCTGAGGCGATGACCGATTTCTCTAAACACATGCACGGCGTGAACGTTGTTGCACTATACGGCGGCCAACGTTATGACGTGCAGCTGCGCGCTCTGCGTCAGGGTCCACAGGTCGTTGTGGGTACTCCTGGTCGTCTGCTTGACCACCTGAAACGTGGCACTCTGAACCTCTCTAACCTGAGCGGCCTGGTGCTCGACGAAGCCGATGAAATGCTGCGTATGGGCTTCATCGAAGACGTAGAAACTATCATGGCGCAGATCCCGGCTGAACATCAGACCGCGCTGTTCTCTGCAACCATGCCAGAAGCGATTCGTCGTATTACTCGTCGCTTCATGAAAGATCCACAGGAAGTTCGCATCCAGTCGAGCATCACTACTCGCCCTGACATCAGCCAGAGTTACTGGACTGTACACGGTATGCGTAAGAACGAAGCACTGGTTCGATTCCTGGAAGCAGAAGATTTTGACGCAGCTATCATCTTTGTTCGCACCAAAAACGCAACTCTGGAAGTAGCTGAAGCGCTGGAGCGTAGTGGTTATAGCTCTGCAGCACTGAACGGCGACATGAACCAGGCTCTGCGTGAGCAGACTCTGGAACGTCTGAAAGATGGCCGTCTGGATATTCTGATTGCAACCGACGTGGCAGCACGTGGTCTGGACGTTGAACGTATCAGCCTGGTTGTTAACTACGATATCCCAATGGATTCAGAATCTTACGTTCACCGTATCGGCCGTACCGGCCGTGCAGGCCGTGCTGGTCGCGCTTTGCTGTTCGTAGAGAACCGCGAACGTCGCCTGCTGCGCAACGTAGAACGCACCATGAAGCTGACTATTCCAGAAGTGGAATTGCCAACTGCAGAAGTGCTGGGTCAACGCCGTCTGGCCAAGTTTGCCGCTAAAGTTCAGCAGCAGCTTGAAAGCAGCGATTTGGATCAGTACCGTGCGCTGTTGGCTCAACTGCAACCTGCAGAAGAGTTGGATGTTGAGACTCTGGCCGCAGCACTGCTGAAAATGGCTCAGGGCGAACGTCCTCTGATTGTTGCCGCTGACCCAATCTTCAAAAGCCGTCCACCGCGTCGCGAATTTGAAGATCGTGCTGACCGTGGTGATCGCTCGGCTCGTGGTGACCGTCCTGCTCGCGGCGACCGCCCGGCACGTGATGGCGATCGTCCTGCGCGTGATGGCGCTCCACGTCGTGAACGTCGTGACGCTGGCGAAATGGAACTTTACCGCATTGAAGTTGGCCGTGATGATGGTGTTGAAGTTCGTCACATCGTTGGCGCTATCGCTAACGAAGGCGATATCAGCAGCCGTTACATCGGTAACATCAAGCTGTTCGGTACCCACTCAACTATCGAGCTGCCTAAAGGTATGCCGGGCGAAATTCTGTCTCATTTCACCCGTACCCGTATCCTGAACAAGCCGATGAACATGCAGTTGATGGGCGATGCAGTACCACAATCCGATCGTCGTGAGCGTCCAGCCGGTGCTGGAGGTGAGCGTCGCGGTAACGGTGCTCCGCGTTCTTTCAGCGGTGATCGTCGTGAAGGTGGAGCAGGTGCTGGCGCAGGCCGTGGCCGTCCATTTAACGGTGAGCGTCGTGAAGGCGGTAACTCGGCAGCGGGCGATCGTCGTCCACCAAGCCGTACCCCACGTCGCACTACCGACGCATAATCTATCTGGCCGCGAGGCGTGTGATAGATGAGCAATAAAAAACCAGCCTTCGGGCTGGTTTTTTTATACGCTGAAAACGGCAACGTTTAATCGATGCGTGCCGGTTTTACTATTTCACCCTGCAGC
The DNA here is from genome assembly GCF_041200025.1 of Rouxiella sp. WC2420. NCBI lineage: Bacteria > Pseudomonadati > Pseudomonadota > Gammaproteobacteria > Enterobacterales > Yersiniaceae > Rouxiella > Rouxiella sp. WC2420. The sequence continues at coordinate 592,778 of NZ_CP165628.1, forward strand.
TGTGAAACAATTTCGAACGAGTGCAAACGCGCTGTGTGATCAAAAATCTGGCCGTTAATCATCAGCTCGTCGGCGTCAGTTTCACGCAGGATTGCCTGCAGGCCCTGACGAATAGTTTCTTTATTACCCACTACCGACAGGCGAAGAGCCTGATCGACGCCAAAACGTTCCTGCGGCGCCCACAGGCTTTCAATATTGTCGACCGGAGCCGGCAGCTTGCCCGGTTTACCACGACGCAGATTGATAAACTGTTGCTGGTTGGAGGTAAACATCCGGCGTGCTTCTTCGTCAGTATCGGCGGCAATGGCGTTGATACATACCATCGCATGCGGTTTTTGCAATTGGGCGGAAGGCTTGAACTTGCTGCGATAAATCGCTAACGCCTGATAGAGCATGTCAGGGGCAAAGTGTGAAGCGAAGGCAAAAGGCAGGCCCAGCGCGGCGGCCAGTTGAGCACTGTAAAGGCTTGAACCCAGTAACCAGATTGGCACGTGAAGTCCCTGACCAGGCACGGCTTGCACCGGCTGTTCGGGCTTAACGTCGTCGAAATAATATTGCAGCTCCTGCACGTCCTGCGGGAAGTTATCAATCTCCCCCGACATATTCCGGCGCAAAGCAATCATTGTGCGTTGATCGGTACCCGGCGCGCGACCCAAACCGAGATCAATACGGTCAGGATAAAGCGTGGCCAGCGTGCCGAACTGCTCGGCGATCACCAGAGGAGAATGGTTTGGCAGCATCACACCGCCTGATCCAATGCGAATACTTTTGGTACCGGCGGCAATAAAGCCAATCAGCACTGAGGTTGCCGCACTGGCAATACCGGTCATGTTATGGTGCTCGGCTAACCAGTAACGCTGGTAGCCCCATTTTTCGGCATGTTGTGCCAGCTCGAGAGAGCACTGGAAAGCGTTTGCCGGGGACTTGCCCTGAGGGACCGGGGCGAGATCGAGCACAGAGAAAGGTACAGCAATGCTATTAGCGTTCGCTTCAGACATATTTTTATTCACCTTGTAATCTCTGACGAAAGTTAAATCTTTGCCAGCTAATGATAAAAATCAGTATTAATCATTTGTTGCCGCCTGAATACGCTATTTGAGCGGTAGATCGTTCTAAATGGGCGAATTCTGTAGTAACCATGCACAATTCAATGCCTTATCGACTACTATATTATGTGCTAAAAATAGACACATTAAATAGGTTAAAAGGTAAGAGAAAGATGAATAAAAGAGTCCTGCTCACGTTACTTTTGGTCGCTGTTGTTATCTCTCTTGCCGTATTGTTTCGCGCCAGTAATCAGTCTTTATTATTGCAGGGTGAGGTCGATGCCCCTGAGGTGATCGTCGCGTCGAAAGCCAAAGGCAGAATTATAGAGCGTCACGTGCAGCGCGGGGATGATGTTAAAACCGGGCAGTTGCTGATTACTCTCGACAGCCCAGAGCTGATGGCCCAGTTGCGATCCCTGCAGGCCTCGCGCGATCAGGCCAAGGCTCAGTTGGATCTCTCGTTGAACGGAACGCGTGAGGAGAGCATTCGTAATCTGAAAGCTACGCTGGCCCAGTCGCAGGCGGCGTATGTAAACGCTCGTGATCTGTATAATCGAAATGCGAGTATTGCCGCTAAAGGCTATATTTCGGCTTCTGATCTGGAAGACTCGCGTGAATCTCGCGACAGTGCCTTCCAACAGGTCCAGGTCGCCAAAGCAAATCTCGATGAAGGGCTTAACGGCGACCGTATTGAGCAGCGCGATGTCTATGCCGCCGAGCTGCGCGTCGCTGAAGAAAATCTGCTGGAACTGAAAGCGCAAACCGACGATCTGCAAGTCAAGGCACCGGTTGACGGAGAAGTGGGGCCGATTCCAACCGAAGTCGGCGAACTAGAAAGCGCAGATAGCCCGCTACTGACTCTGGTGCAGCTGCCGCTTGCCTATTTTGTCTTTAATATGCGTGAAGATATCGTGGCTGGCATCCGTAAGGGGGACAAAATTACCCTGCGAGTGCCGGGTATTGGCAACAAAGAGGTGCAGGCCGAAATCCGCTACATTGCGCCCCTCGGAGACTACGCGACTAAACGGGCAACACGTGCAACCGGTGATTTCGATTTAAAAACTTTTGAGGTCAGGCTCTATCCGCTGCAGCCCGTTGCAGGGTTACGGCAGGGCATGAGTGCGCTGTGGCTGTGGAAAGCGAGCCACTAATGGCCCACGCAATTCATCGAGCCAAAGCCGCATGGCGCTGTTTCAGTCGTTCATTCAACCGTGAGGCTAACCACGCATTTCGACAGCCGGTGATCCACTGGTTGTGCTGGTGTTTTCCGCTGATCCTGTTTGCGCTGATAGCCAGCAACTTCTCCGAAGGTACGCTGCTGGATTTGCCGGTTTCAGTGGTCGATAACGACCACAGTAAACTCTCCAAAGAACTGACCCGTAAGCTGGATGCTGGTTCGCACGCTCACGTTGAAGCCTACGCCGGAGGTTTACCAGAAGCCGAGCATCGCCTGCGCACTGCTCAAGACTACGCGTTGCTCTACATTCCCCCACGTTTCGAGGCCGATGTGCTGGCCGGTCGTCAGCCAAGTGTCGTGCTGTATTACAATGCTTTATTTTATGGCGCGGGCCTCTATTCGACGCAGGATTTCAGTGGACTAATAACCGAACTGAACACCAGCTATCGCAGCATCATCGCCGCCGAGATTGGTAAAACCGTGCCGTCTATGGCCAGCGTCGATCTCTCATATGGCAGTTTGTTTAACGCCAGCGGTAGCTACATTTACTATCAACAGTTCGCCGCAACCATTCATCTGCTGCAACTTTTTACCGTCACCTGCATGATTTATGTCATGGCTCGCAGCCAGCCGCTAATTGCCGCGCCATCATTTACCTTCGGGCTGCTGGGCAAACTTGCGCCTTATACACTGTGCTTTACGGCATTGTTGATGGTAGAAATTGCCTTACTGGTCGGAGTGTTTGATGCGCGTGTTAGCGGTAATCCGCTGGATATGCTGGTCATCGCCTTCTTTTACGTTATCTCCGCACAAAGCCTCGGATTGCTGCTGTTTACTTTTACCAGCACCACCATTACTGCCTATACGATGATGGCTATCTTCGTTGGCCTGGCGCTGACCTTTTCTGGTATGGCGGTGCCTGAACTGTCGATGCCGTTGCCTGCACGAATCATTTCTGAAATCGAGCCATTAACTCATGCACTCAACGCCATGTTTGACGTTTTTCTGCGCCAGGTTCCCAGCGGCCAGATTTTAAGTGTCTGCGCTATTTTGCTGGTCTACCCGCTAATTACCGGGCTGTTAGTGCATAAAAAGCTCTATATGCGTTTGAAAAAACAGGAGCCAGGGAAATGACGTGTAGCGAAGGATTTTCTATCTACTGGCATACCTTCACACATACCCTGCACGGAATGCTCGAGAAGCCGATGTGGATGATGCTGCTGGTTTCGCTTTGCCTGATGAGCACAGTTTATGCCAATCGCACGGTATGGGATCTCCCGGTCGCGGTGATTGACCAAGATCACAGCAGTGCCAGCCGTTTACTGACCCGCGATCTTGATGCCACCTCAAAGATCACGACTGTAGCTTACGATAGCATTCCCGCAGCGCGCCGTGATCTAGGTGAGCGCAAGCTGTTTGCCGTGGTGATCATGCCTATCGATCTCGAGAAGAAGATTCTGGCGGGCGAAGATATTGTGATACCCGTTTATGGTGACGCCACCAATCGACTGGCTAACGGGCAGATCCAGCAGGACGTGGTGGCCGCCTATCAAAGTCTGCTGTCGCAATATAATACCCAAACGTTGCTGGCCAGCGGATTCAGTACCCGACAGGCCAACGTGCTACTGCAACCCATGGTTGGCCAGACGTTAGACCTGTTTAATCCGGGGATCAGCTTTGCGGCGATCATTTTCCCCGGGCTGTTGGTGATGCTGTTGCAGCACTCGCTGCTGATCGCCAGCGTCAGGGTCAACATCACCATGAAAAGCGCGCCAGAGGGCAAACCGGCACTACCGGCATTTTTCGGAGCTCTGTCGGCATTAGTACCCATTTGGCTATTTCTGTCGATCGTGCTGTTCGTCTTGTGGCCGTGGATGCTGGGATATCGGCAAACTGCCAGCATCCCAGAAATTATCGCGCTGACTTTTCCATTTGTACTGGCAGTACTCGGGGTAGGCAAGTTTGTGACTGAATGCCTGCGCTCGGTTGAAATGATCTACCTGACGCTGTCATTTATTACCATGCCGGTATTTTATCTTTCCGGTACTATTTGGCCGCTGCAGGCCCAGCCCGGCTGGGTGCGCGTGGTGTCATCATTACTGCCATCGACATGGGCGACCAAGGCAATAGCGGGGGTCAATCAGATGGGGTTACCGTTTAGCGAAGTTGGTGGCGATGTCATTGTGCTGCTGGTGCTGTGCATTGGATACACGCTGGCGGGGATCGGTCTGGGTATCCTGCGTGACAGCGGTAAATTACATTCGCTACTGCATCGTAAAAAACCGCTGAAAAATGATTAACGTTACACCGGCTTAAAGCGGACAGTCGCATCTACTGCGACAGCGACAGCCCGGCAATGTTTTGCCAATAGCCGTTGCAGTCCAGATCCGAAGTCAGCGGCAAAGGATGCAGACCGTGCTCATTGGCGCGAAAATCAGCCAGTACCTCGAGCGTGTTTAATCCCAACGGTGAAAGCCTGACAATATCCACCAGCCCTTGCATCGTCAGCTGATCGTTGCCGAGGTTATAGCAGGATCCACTCTGCGTCTGGATGCCGTTAAGCACAAACACCGACTGATTTTCTTGAGATAATACCTTTCTGCCCAGCGGATAGTTTATGCAGCAGGTCTCACAGTCATCCTTGGCGCGATTTTCAGCGCGAGCAGTAAAGCAGCGCGCCGAGTAGGCCAGCGGCAAATGGCCGTAAGCCAACACTTCAATTTCAAATTTGTCGCGAATGCCGAGTTCCTGACATTGGCTCAACACCTGAGCCAGCCAGTCTCGGGAAAGCTCTACCGGCATACACCAGCGAGTCATCCCTTGTTTGAGCAAAATGTTTAGAGTAACGGCGTTATAACAGTTGAGCGCGTGGCCTGCGACAAACGGCAGCCTGCGTTCTGCCAGCATATTAACGGTGCCGATATCATTGGCCTCAACCAAAAAATCACCGTTTTCGACATAGCGCTTGAGCTCGGTCAGCTCAGAAGGGGCCTGTAACAGCGCCAGTGTTGAAATCACCACCTGCTTGCCACTGCCGTTCAGCTGTTTAGCCAAATTCAACCAGTCAGCGACCTTCATTTCTCGCCGCTTGCTACAGACGTTCTCGCCAAGATAAATAATATCCGCAGCGCTGTTTATTGCTGCCTGATAAAACGCCTCAACTTCAGTTTTTGACCAGTAATAAAGCAGGGCACCTAATGAGTATTTCATGATTTTACCTTAATTACTGCCATTCTCGATGATAGGCACCGAGCGTGGTCTGCGTGCCTTCGGCCAGCGATCCCAGCTCGTTGACCCAGCTTTTTTCTGTGATAAATTTCTGAGGATCACGCTGGCAGCGGTCAATGGCGGCACGCCAAATGCGTGTCACCTGGCTAACATAGGCAGGACTGCGCTGGCGTCCTTCAATTTTCACCGACACCACGTTGGCGGCAAATAACTCAGGCAATAATTCCAGAGTATTCAGACTAGTAGGCTCTTCCAGTGCGTGATAACGCACGCCATCAACCAGATAACGGCCTTTGCACAAAGTGGGATAACCGGCGTTTTCATTCGGCGCGTAGCGGTCAATCAGCACATCGTTAAGCCGCGACTCCATGCCCGCAGGGGTCTGCTGCCAACGCACAAATCGAGCCGGTGAACAGGCGCCGGCAGTATTTGGCGATTCACCCGTTAGATAGGAAGACAGGTAACAACGCCCCTCGGCCATGATGCACAAACTGCCGAAGGCAAACACCTCAAGCGGCACGCAAGTGCTGCGGGAAAGCTGGCGTACCTGATGCATCGATAGCACGCGCGGCAACACCACGCGGGCAACATCGAAGTTATTTTTATAGAAAGCGATCGCCTGCTGATTAGTGGCCGATGCCTGTACCGAAACGTGGCGCTCAATGTCCGGGTATCGCGCGGCGGCATATTCCAGCATTGCCAGGTCAGCCAGAATCAACGCGTCTGCGCCTTGTTGAGCTGCCATATCCACCGCGCGCTCCCAGCGTTGATAACCCGCAGGATGCGCAAAGGTATTAATGGCAACATGAAGCTTTCTATGGCGGCGGTGTGCGTATTCTGCTGCCTCATGCAGCTTTTTCTCAGTAAAATTGAGACCGGCAAAGTGTCGGGCATTGGTATCATCTTTCAGGCCGATATAGACCGCATCTGCACCGTTATCTATGGCTGCTTTTAGTGCGGGCAAATTTCCCGCCGGGCAAAGTAGCTCCATGGTCTTCTCCTGCTTCACCCGCGATATGCGGCTAAAATCGACCTTCATTTTAGAGAAGCCTTGGTAGCAATATTTTGATTTAAGGCAGCTTATTATCTTTTGAATGAATGTGTCTTTAGGCAGAGGTTGTGTATGGGGTATTTCTGGTGCACTATTTTTACAGGAGAATATTGATGCAGACCGCGGTGGATAATTTCCTTTATGGCAAAATAGGCTGTATTTAGTCCAATATGTCCACAAGCCAGTCATCTTAAGGAGAAGTGCCAGTGTTGCAAAAATTACGAGCACAGGTGGTGAGTCAGGGGCCGTCATTGTTAAGTGTACCGCTGAGATTTACCCCTTTCGCCCTGAAACGGCAGCTTTTAGAGCAGGTGCTTGGCTGGCAATTTCGACAGGCGCTTGCCGACGGCGATCTCGCCTTTTTAGAGGGGCGCTGGCTAGGCATCGAGATAAGCGATCTTTCGCTGTACTGGCTTATGACCGTTGAGAACGGCAAGTTGCGCGTTTGCGAGCAGGGTGAGGCCGACGTAAGCTTTATTGGCAATGCGAATGACCTGTTACTGGTCGCCGCCCGTAAAGAAGATCCTGACACGCTGTTTTTCAAAAGGCGTTTACGTATTGAAGGAGACACTGAATTGGGCCTGAACGTAAAAAATCTGATGGATTCCATTGAGCCTGAAAACATGCCTGTTTTATTGCGAGAGGGGCTTAATCGCCTTGCAGCCTTTATTTATGCAGCAAATAGCGAAACAGCAAATAGTGCAGCTAGACATTGTAAAGCTGACAGACAAGAGGACGGCGAGTCATTCTCTCCGGCAGCCATATCATGTTAATCAGAGTCGAAATACCTGTTGATGCCGCAGGCATTGATAATTTACTGCGCCAGGCTTTTGGCCGCGATGGCGAGGCGGATTTGGTCCAGCGCCTGCGTGAAGATGGCTTGCTTACTCTTGGCGTGGTGGCTACCGATGATGAAGGCGGTGTCGTGGGTTACGCTGCTTTCACCCCGGTCGATGTGCATGGCGAAGATCGTCAGTGGGTCGGGCTGGGGCCACTGGCGGTAGATGAATCATTGCGCCGGCAAGGAATTGGCGAAAAGCTGATTTACGAAGGTCTGGATTCTCTCAATGAATTTGGCTATGCGGCGGTCGTCGTGTTGGGTGATCCAGAATACTACGGGCGCTTCGGTTTCAAGCGTGCTGCATCACACAATTTACATTGTAAATGGCCGGACACTGAGCAGCATTTTCAACTGTATGTTTTAGCTGATAATGCCTTGGAAGGTGCTAATGGGCTGGTGGAATATCCTCCACATTTTGACCACATTTAAGTCTTAATATCTTTTCCAATAAGCCGACGTTCTTACGTTGGCTTTTTTTTCGCTTAAAAATGCTAATTCAAATGAATAGCTCAAATTGCTAATTAAGATTGGTTAAATAAAGTGCAAATAAATATCGGTCACTTAAGTGATAATTACGTCCCGCCATGTTGTTTTTTGCGTTAACAATTAGTGCTCAGTAGGTGAATTATTATCATTTCAGAATTAATTAAGACATATTTAGCACAAAAAGTTTAAACTGGTGTTATTTAAATCAATACCTGTCAATGTTATGTTACATCTTTAATTATATTGTTTTAAATAATCAAATCTAGGTCACAGAATATTACGTGTTGAAGAATAATATAGTTCTTACTGAAGTTTAAACTGAACTTTAAGAATTATAAGGAATCTAAAGTGGCCAATAAATCTCCTCTCCGTTTTAAAAAGTTGTATCTGGCATGTTCTGTTGGACTGCTTTTTAGCTCAGCCCACGTATTGGCCGCCGATGCAGCAGGACCGTTCTCAGAAGACTCCACTTATATGTTGGGAGACTGGGGCGGCACGCGTAGCTCGTTGAAAGATGAAGGTATCGATTTCCAGCTTAACTACACCTCTGAAACGGGCAGCAATTTCTCCGGTGGTTATGACAAGCACACCACTGCGCGTTATTCAGACCAGTGGCAGGCCGGCACCACCCTTGACCTTGATAAATTACTTAACTGGAAAGACACGATCTTCCAGTTCACCGTCACCAACCGTAACGGTAGAAACATTTCCAACGACGCTGTTGGCGATCCACGTAGCGGCACTCTTTCCTCCTCACAGGAAGTCTGGGGCCGTGGTCAAACCACGCGTTTGACACAGTTCTGGATTAGTCAGGGATATTTCAACGATACTCTGAATATCAAAGCCGGCCGTATGACCGTGGGTGAAGATTTCGACTCACTGAACAGCAACTTCCAGAACCTGGCATTGGGCAGTGGACAGGCGGGTAACTGGCGTGGCGATCGCTGGTACAACTGGCCTGTATCCCAGTGGGGTGGCCGTATCAAGCTGAACTTCACACCAGAAGTTTATGCTCAGGTTGGTATCTATAACCAGAACCCTAAAAACTACAACACTGGCAATGGCTTCCGTCTGGATACCACAGGTACCGTCGGCAACCTGGTTCCGGTTGAATTTGGCTGGAAACCATCACTTGGACCAGAACAGCTTCCAGGTAAATATGCTGTAGGTGCCTACTACAGCTCGACCAAAGGCAACGTTTACAGCAGCGGCTCGATTCAAAATGGTAGTGAAGTTTACGACCGTGATGCGCACGCTTACGGCGGTTACCTGCTGGTTCAACAACAGCTGACTTCAGTTGCCGGTGACAAAAATCGCGGCCTGACACTGACCGTTCAAGGCGTGATGAACGACAAGAAAACTTCAAAAACCGATAACTATCAAGAAGTCGCTGTGACTTATCGCGGTATCTTCGATTCACGTCCTAAAGATGAGCTTGGCTTTGGCGTAGCGCGTATCCATGTGAACAAAGATGTTACCGAGACACAGCGTGAGCAGAATGCGGCCAACGGCGTTGATAACTACAACAACCCAACTTATTTGCCGATTCAAAGCGGTGCAGAAGTTAACTACGAACTGTACTACGGTATTCAGGTGGCTAATTGGCTGACTATTCGTCCAAACCTGCAATACGTTTCTTCTCCGGGCGCAGTTAGCCAGGTTAAAGATGCGTTTATCGGCGGTGTGATGGTTAACCTGGCTCTGTAATTAGCAGAACACGGTATTAATAGAATCGGGGCGCATTGAGCGCCCCTTTTTTATTCCTTAAATAAGCTGATACTTATAAAAGCCTAAGCCAACCATTCCAAGATATCTTTAGGATAATCTTTAACCAATTTCTCTTTTTGTTTTTTATTGAGCTGTTTGATTTTATATTCGAGTTTTGAAGCCTGAGAGCGGTCGCCTGCCGGGCAGTGAAAGACCAGCGTTAATTCTCCCTTTCCCCGTAAGGATTTTGCCCCCTTGCCACTTTGATGCTGTTGCTGGCGACGTAACACATCGGTGGTGATCCCGGTATACAGCATGCCAGTCGGGGTACGCAGCATATAGAGATGCCAAAGAGTAATAATCGGTTCAGAGGAAGAGCAGGCCACAATATTTGAATGACTCTAAGAATAAGATGTGTGCCACAGATTACCCCTGATGCAGCGGCTGTGTGAAGCAAAAGCGCACCTTACGCACCTCCTCAGGCAATCGCAGACTGTAACTTGTTGGGTATCGCGCTAAAATAAAAAGAATTTTTCTCCAGGAGAAAGGTATGAACGATCCCGATGACATAAAGATTATTAGTCGTTATTTGAATAAAAATCATGTGCTTGCTTTATGCGCTCATGCTGAAGGTGATATCTGGAGCGCCAACTGTTTTTATGTGACCGATGTTGAACGTATGTGTCTGTATTTTATGACCGAACTAAAGACTCGCCACGGCGCATTAATGCAAAAGAATCCTCACATTGTGGGTACGATCGCCACTCAGCCCAAGACTGTCGCCCTGATTAAAGGCATTCAGTATCGAGGCAGCGCCACGATTTTAGAAGATCATGAAGACAAGTCGGCCCGCACGCTCTACTGCAAACATTTCCCGGTAGCGATCGCAATGAAAGCGCCTATCTGGCAGCTGCAACTCGACGAAATCAAAATGACCGACAACACACTCGGCTTCGGTAAAAAACTGCTGTGGCAGCGTGATGCATGAGTAAATTGAAGCCGCCAGGTTATTTCATAGCCGTATATGAACACGGGTCAATCTCGGCGGCTTCAGAAGTGTTGTTCATCGCCCAACCTCTGTTAAGCAAGGCGTTGCATCAGCTTGAGAGGGCGTTAAAGCTTTAAGTCGTAGAAGCGCCGGAAATTTAGCGGATTCTATTCAAATTTAAGGGGCCAGAACGAAGTAAAATTCGGCGTTTGTTATGCTAATCTATAATCAAAAACGCCAAATTTTCCCCACTACTTCTTCTCTACAAAAATCTATTCCTGCGACGCCTGCAAGCTTCTGAATTGCTTCGATTACGCTGTCTTACCCCTTAATTCCTTGGCATGGCGAGAGGATAACCGTCCAGTGGTATCGCGCAGGTTGCTCTTTCGCCCAAAAAACTCAGCAACTCAGTCAGCGTTTCTTGCAAACAGCCGTCGTTATTAAGGCGATGGCAGTTTGCGGGCAAGCTATGCTGATATTCCGAGGCGCGGCGCAGGCGTTGCTGGATTTCCGACGGTGATTCACGTCCGCGAGCCTCAAGCCGCTCTGCCAGAACCTCAGTGGAGACATGAAGGCAGACGGCGAGCAGGCTGCTACCGTAACGCGCCTCGGCTTGAGCAAGATGAGCACGAGATCCGTTAACCACGACAGTAAACCCTTGCTGCATCCAAAGATCTATCTCGATCCCTAGCGCGTAATGGGTTTGATGAGCCTGCCAGTCGAGGGCAAACAGCTGGCGAGATTTGCGCAGCTGGAATTCGTCGAGGCTAAGTGCGACATGATTTTCCGCGCCAGCCTGGGCCGCGCGGGTAATATAACGATGCGCCACCAACAACCCTTGCGGCAGCTTATTGCGCAGTGCATCAAGCAGGCTGTCTTTGCCCGACCCCGACGCGCCCATAACGTAAACCAGCTTTGCCATCAGAATACCTGTATTCCCTGACGCCAGACATTTTGCACATAGTGATGATGCTCGTGCGCGCGTGCCAACACCAGATCTGCACGCTTGCCCTCCGCAATCTCACCGCGATCCTCAAGTCCCAATGCGCTTGCCGGATTACGCGTGACCAGCGCCACTGCCTGCGACAGGCTAAAGGCGTTGCTTTCATCGTTGGCAATGCGGAATACGGCATCCAGCAAGCTGGCGGGATAATAGTCAGAAGAGAGAATATCAAGCAGACCCAATGATGCCAGCTGTTTTGCTGCGACATTGCCGGAATGCGAGCCGCCGCGCACGATATTTGGTGCGCCCATCAACACTTGCAGGCCTTCTGCGTGCGAGGCCCGTGCCGCTTCTTCGGTGGTCGGGAATTCGGCAATCACGCTGCCTAACTCTTTCGATTCGGCGACGTGCGCCGAGGTAGCGTCATCGTGGCTGGCTAAGGCAATGCCCAACTGGCGGCAGTGTGTGGCAATGGCCAGACGATTGGGCTGAGCCCAGCGCAGTGAGTTGGCGATTTGCGCCGCCTGAAACTCTTCCATCTGCTCATCGTTAAGCTGATATTTGCCCTGATAGTATTCGCGATATTTCTGCGGGGTCGAAAACTGGCGCTGGCCCGGGGAATGGTCCATCAGCGAAACCAGCGAAACGCCCGGCTTGTGCATCAATTCTTCAAACAGCGGCAGCGTTGACGAGTGCGGCAGCTCGCAGCGCAGATGCAAGCGATGTTCGGCGCGATTAAGACCGGCTTTTTGGCTATTAATGACCGCGTCGATCATTTTCATCAGGTTTTCCAGACGATGGCCACCGTCGCGAACGTCACCCACCGCAACGGCGTCCAGCACGGTGGTAATACCGCTCGCCACCATCAGCGCATCGTGGCTGCTCATGGCCGAATGTGCAGGCCAGTCAACCTTGGGACGCGGGGTGAAAAACTTATCCAGATTATCGGTATGCAGCTCGACAAAACCGGGCATGAGCCACGAACCTTCAGCGTTCACCGCCTGCGGCAACTGACTGGAGCTATCAGTGAAAGAAGAAATGATCCCCTCTTTTATCTCGATAGAACCTTTAACTGTTTCATGCGCCAACACTAGATTGACGTTATTGATAATCATGCCAGATTCTCCGCGTTAGCCAATTCCGGGGTCATCACGTGCAGCCGGTCGGCCACGCGCTCACGAACGTCTTCATCATGGAAAATACCCACCACCGCCGCGCCGCGTGCTTTAGCTTTTTCAATCAGTGTCACCACCGCCGCACGATTGGTGGCGTCTAGCGAGGCGGTGGGTTCATCAAGCAGCAACACCGGATAGTCGACAATAAACCCGCGCGCAATGTTTACTCGCTGCTGTTCACCGCCGGAAAAGGTTGAAGGCGCGAGCTGCCACAGGCGCTGCGGCACGTTCAAATGTTGTAAAAGTTCACCCGCGCGCTGCTCGGCTTCTGGCTTGCCAATACCCAATTCGACCAGCGGCTGCATGACAAGATTCAGCGCGCTGATACGCGGGATAACGCGCAGAAACTGACTTACCCAGCCGACACTGTGTCGGCGCACGTCAAGGATTTCGCGAGCCTGGGCGTTGACCATATCGACCCATTGATCCTGATGTTTGACCCAAATGTGGCCGCTGTCCGGCAGATAATTACCGTAAAGTGACCGCAAAAGAGTGGATTTCCCGCTGCCGGAATGGCCGTGCAGCACCACGCATTCCCCTGCGTTTACTTCAAGACTGGCGTTATGAAACACCGGCAGTTTGATCCCCTGCTGGTTGTGTAAAACAAAGGTTTTACTCAGATTTTCGACCCGGAGTCTGGTTGTCATTGGTTTATCACTCTTCTGGGGTTCTCAGGACAAAACGGAAGAAACGAGCAGCTGGGTATAAGGATGATGCGGATCGTCGAGAACCCGATCGGTCAGCCCACTTTCCACCACTTGACCCTGTTTCATCACCAGCAAACGGTGCGCCAGCAGTCGCGCTACGCCTAAATCATGGGTCACAATTACCACCGCAAGCTGCATTTCCACCACCAGCGTGCGCAGCAGATCCAGCAGGCGCGCCTGCACGGATACGTCCAGCCCACCGGTTGGTTCATCCATAAATACCAAACGAGGATGGGTCACTAAATTGCGGGCGATTTGCAGGCGCTGCTGCATACCGCCGGAAAAGGTGGTCGGCAGATCGTCGAGGCGTGAAACCGGGATCTCGACATCTTCCAGCCACTGACTGGCTTCCTGACGAATGCGCGAGTAATTACGTTCACCGATAGCCATCAGGCGTTCGCCGATATTGCCCCCGGCAGAAACCTGACGACGCAAGCCATCCATCGGATGCTGATGAACTACGCCCCAGTCGGTGCGCAGCAGGCGACGGCGATCGCTTTCCGGCATCTGGTATAAAGACTGCGAAGGCTGCACGCCGTTGTTGTAAATCACCTGGCCCTGCTGCGGTGCAAGACGGGCAGAAATCGATTGCAGCAAAGTGGTTTTACCCGAGCCGGATTCACCGACAATGCCCAGCACTTCGCCAGGATAAAGCTGGAAAGACACGTCGCTAAAACCTTTGCCCGGTGCATAAAGATGGGTCAGGTTTTCTACGCTGAGCAGCGGCGTGGCTGAAGAGTTGACCGGATTCATTGATTATTGACCTCGTGTGAAGATGCGGTTGCAACCTGCTCGGCGCAGTAGTCGGTATCGGAACAGACAAACATTCTGTTGCCGAGATCGTCGAGCACCACCTCGTCGAGATAGCTGTCGTGCGATCCGCAGATGGCACACGGCTGATCCCATTTCTGCACCGTGAACGGGTGATCTTCAAAATCCAGGCTTTCGACTTTGGTAAACGGCGGCAGCGCGTAGATGCGCTTTTCACGACCGGCCCCAAATAGTTGTAACGCAGGCATCATGTGCATCTTCGGGTTGTCGAATTTTGGGATCGGCGAAGGATCCATCACGTAGCGATCGTTAACCTTTACCGGATAGGCATAGGTGGTGGCGATATGGCCGAAGCGGGCGATGTCTTCGTAAAGCTTCACCTGCATCACACCGTATTCCTCCAGCGCGTGCATTTTTCGCGTTTCGGTTTCGCGCGGCTCGATAAAGCGCAATGGCTCGGGGATTGGTACCTGGAATATCAGGATCTGATCTTCAGCCAGAGGCGTTTCGGGAATGCGGTGACGGGTCTGGATCAGCGTGGCGTCACGGGTTTTTTCAGTGGTCTCGGCACCGGCGACATTTTTAAAGAAGCGGCGGATCGACACGGCGTTGGTGGTGTCGTCTGCGCCCTGATCGATAACTTTCAACACGTCCTGCTGGCCGATCACGCTGGCGGTAATCTGGATCCCGCCAGTGCCCCAGCCGTAAGGCATTGGCATTTCACGTCCGGCAAACGGGACCTGATAACCGGGGATCGCTACCGCTTTCAATATTGCCCGTCGGATCATGCGCTTGGTTTGTTCATCCAGATAACCTTGGTTGTAGCCGGTCGCCGTGGCGTTATTATTTTTCATTGGCAATATCCTTGTCCGCGGCGGCACGCTGTTCACGCAAGCGCTGCAACAGCTCAAGCTCGGCCTGGAAATCGACGTAATGGGGAAGTTTCAAGTGTGAGACGAAACCGGCGGCCTCGACGTTGTCGGCATGCGACAAGACAAATTCTTCGTCCTGAGCCGGGCTACGCACCTGTTCGTTGTATTCGGGCGCTTGCAGGGCGCGGTCTACCAGTGACATCGACATCGCCTTGCGCTCTGCACGACCAAACACTAATCCATAGCCGCGAGTGAAGTGCGGCGGCTTGTCTTGCGGAGTGATAAAACCGTTAACCATTTCGCATTCGGTCAACAGAATCTCGCCAATATCGATGGCAAAACCCAGCTCTTCCGGCACGATTTCCACCGTCAGCCAACCGGTACGAATTTCACCGGCAAAGGGGTGATTACGGCCATAACCGCGCTGGGTGGAATAACTCAACGACAGCAGGAAGCCTTCGTCACCGCGCACCAGCTGTTGCAGGCGAGCAGCACGACTGGCGGGGTAAACTGGCGGCGTGCGGGTAATATCATCTGGCTCGCTGCCGTCATCTTCTTCGCGCGCTGCGAGCTGTTGATTCGCCAGCATTTCGAAGACATGACTGCAAGATTCGGGCAGCATTTCGTCTGCTATCGGCGCCTGCGGGTCCAATCCTTCAGCCAGTAGCGCAAAGTCCAGCAGGCGATGGGTATAGTCATAGGTCGGGCCAAGCACCTGTCCGCCGGGCAAATCTTTGTAGATGGCAGAGACGCGGCGCTCGAGACGCATATTGGCGGTGTTCAGCGGCTGACTGACAGCGAGGCGCGGCAGGGTAGTTCGATAGGCACGCAGCAGAAAAATCGCTTCGACCAGATCCCCTGAAGACTGCTTGATAGCCAGCGCGGCCAGTTGTGGATCGTAAATCCCGCCCTCGCTCATCACTCGATCTACCGCCAGACCCAGCTGTTGCTCGATCTGATCGGCCTGGATCTCAAAAATCTGCGTATCGCCACGGCGTTGGTGCGCCAGCAGTTCATGGGCGGCCTCGATAGCCTTTTCGCCCCCTTTAACGGCAACGTACATTAGCTGGCCTCCACGCGTGTGGTGCGCGGCAAGGCAAGCAGCTGCTCACCGCAGGTAAACATAAAATCCAGCCCCAGCGGGAAGCGGTGCGGGCGGTTGACAAGATAGTGAGAGACACATTCGGGCAGCAGCGGAGAAACGATGTGTTCCTGCTCGATACCGGGCCCGCGCAGGCGCAGAGGCTGACCGCCGTCGAGTGATTCAAGCTGCACAATCACGGTAGTTGCCAGCTCGGGAGACATTTCGTCGCCGCAGGGGAAGGCTAGCAAAGTGGCGCTGTCGAGCGATCCTTCGACCAGCGCAAAACTGACACTGCGCGGATCGTCGGTTAGCACGGCACCGGTGTGAAAACGCAGGTTCTGGCGCAGAACCTCGTCGTTAATCTGTGGGCCTATCCACAGCGGCGTATCCTGATCGATAAGGGTTAGCAACACACAGGCACTGGCGGAACCCAGCACGCCAAATCCTGGCATGGTCGGCAGGGTAACTATTGAGCCTGGTTCGCTTAATGCTTTGAGAATACGACGAAAACTGTATTGCGCATCGGCAACCGGACTTTGAAAACTGGCAACAAGTGACATAGTTATTCTCCGCGAACCAGAGTGAAGAAATCGACACGGCTAGAGGCAATCTCACGGGCGCGTTGTTCACGACGAGCCTGCTGGCTGGCGGCCAGAGGCGCAATCACGCGTTTGTGGATTAACTCTTCCATACCGGACACTTGCAGCAGGGCATCGATCACAGCGCAGAGTTCGGCGTGGGCTTTGTCGCGACCGCGCACATAGCTGTAGCCGTAAACGCCGGACTCAAGTTGCACCACGGCACGGGTGACGGTCATATCACCCATTACGAAGCGTTTTCCGGTGCCGCCCATCCGCGCCTGGAGCTGGGTCAGACCGGTTTCTGCCGGCCGTAAACATTCAAAAGTCGGACTAAGATTCAACGGCTGCCAGTGTTCAAGCAGCTCTGATGGCTGGCTATGAGCCAACACCGACATCCAGCGTTGACGAGTTTGTAAGGCGTCCATTAGTGCTCCATGGTGAGTTCAATCATGTCAGCGCGCGTGAGACTGACGGAATATTCCGCCACGCTACCGTTGCTATCACAGGTGTTGAGGGTACGTACGCACAGCAGCGGTGCCTGCGGCACTATTTCCAGCAGCTTGCTTTCTTTGGCCAATGCGCGGCGGGCGCTGATGCGGGTGGTGTGGCGGCTCAACGGCTGATGTATCTCGCTACGTATAAAATCGTGCAGCGAACCGCTGTGGAAATTCTGTAATGTGGGCCACCAGTCGAGATCAGGCAGATAATGGTCGATCACGCAGACCGGCACATTGTTTACCCGACGCAGCGTGCGCAGGTGGATCACCGTGTCACCTTCTTCACGACCAATGGCGCTGGCGACATGTTCGACACACGGGCGCAGCACGCCGAGCAGGCGTTCGCTGGTAGGATGACTGCCCTGATCCAGCAGGTTCTGGCTGAATCGCGCCTGAGAATGCAGCGGGTAATCATATGGGCGCATCAACACCAGCGTACCTACGCCCTGACGACGCTGCAGCCAGCCGCGCTCGACCAGCTCGTCAACCGCGCGACGCAGGGTATGGCGGTTAACCTGAAAACGATCGGCAAGCTGATTTTCCGGTGGCAGATAATCGCCGCAGCGGTAGGTGTTGCGCAGCTCTTGTTCCAGCTGGGCAGCAATCTGTTGATAGCGGGTAGGATAAGTGGTCGGATGTCTAGATAAGTCCATCATAACGAATGCCTCGCTGCCTGTTGTGCAGATAAAGCACCGTTGGCAAAAGAGCACCTGACATGACGTTTGGCGCGTGGGTGATTCTCGGAGATGGAGCCAAAAGTTTGCATAGTGTCAACCTCAGTTCGACGTTGGCACCATCTTGAACACGATAAATGACAGTTCGGTGAAGCGGGGATTGCAGGAAGATGAATAATATTGGGCGACGTCTCGTAAAATAAAGCGATGCCGCTTTACTCGAAAAGTCAGAAGATTACTATTTGCTTCCACAGCTCGTTGGGATGAAAGAGTGTTTATTAATAGCAATATTCAGTTTATGAGAATGTGGAAGCGGGGGAGCAAAGCCTATCCTTATCCATTTTATTAACGGGTTTTTTAAGATATAAGCTAACGCAAAACGTGAATATCCTGATTACTGCTGCCGCGCCATATAAGCGACGGGTCGCGCAGTTCCTGAATAAACCTTCCATCAATTAATACGCTTATTTCGCCGACAATTTTCCATTGTTCAAGGCTAAGTTCATTCAGGCAGTAACCGGTCCATAGCCAAATATCTTTTCCGGGGCATTCACAATTAATTCTTTGCACCAGCCGCTTAACCGCCGACAGATTTTGCGGATGCAAAGGGTCACCGCCGGAGAGTGATAGCCCCTGTCGCGGAATGGCCGTATCTTGTAAATCGGCAATGATCTGGTTTTCCAGCGCCAGCGTAAAAGGCAGGCCCGAGTCTAGCCGCCAGGTACTCTGGTTATAGCACCCGCGACATTGATGAACGCAGCCAGAAACGAACAGCGTGCAGCGCGTACCCGGCCCGTTGACAACGTCGATAGGATGATACTGATGATAATTCATGAGATTACCTCAATTTTCCTACGCTGAGATGTTTAACGCGTCGCTTAACTTCTTCCTGTTTGCCGGCATTAAAAGGCCGTGCATCAGGGCTGCCGAGATAGCCGCATACCCGGCGGGTCACCGAGACTCTCGAGGCGTCGTGATTGCCGCATTTTGGGCAGGTAAACCCTTTGCTGGTACAGGAAAATTCGCCGGTAAATCCGCATTCGTAGCATTCATCGATCGGCGTATTGGTACCGTAGTAGGGCACGCGGGAATAGCTATAGTCCCACACGTCTTCCAAAGCCTGCAGGTTATGCTGCAAGTTGGGATACTCGCCGTAGCAGATGAATCCGCCGTCGCTAACCGGTGGATAGGGCGCTTCAAAATCGAGCTTTTGGTAAGGATTGACCCTCTTCTCGACGTCAAGATGAAAACTGTTGGTGTAATAACCTTTGTCGGTAACGCCGGGTATTACGCCAAACTCGGCGCTGTCCAGACGGCAGAAACGGTTGCAGAGATTTTCGCTGGGCGTGCTGTATAAGCTAAAGCCGTAGCCGGTTTCACGTTTCCAGCTTTCGGTCGCTGCCTTGAGGCGAGCGACAATCGCCAGGGCCTTATCGCGCAGCGCCGCCGAGTCATACAGGTGGATCTCGTTTCCAAACAGGGCATTAACCGTTTCATGGACGCCAATATAGCCCAGCGAAATCGAGGCACGACCGTGTTTGAAAATCTCGCTGATATCGTCATCTGCCCGCAAACGCACGCCGCAGGCGCCTTCCATATAGAGGATGGGTGCTACGCGAGCTTTTACGCCATCGAGCCGGGCGATACGCGTCATAAGGGCTTTTTTAGCCAGCAGCAGGCGTTGATCGAGCAAGGCCCAGAAGGCGTTTTCGTCCCCTTTTGCCTGCAAGGCAATGCGCGGCAGGTTCAGGCTGATCACCCCGATATTGTTGCGCCCTTCATGGATCTGCTCACCATTTTCCTCATAAACACCGAGAAAACTGCGACATCCCATCGGCGTTTTAAAGGAGCCGGTAACTCTAACCACCTGATCATAATTGAGAATATCGGGGTACATGCGCTTGCTGGCACATTCTAATGCCAGCTGTTTGATATCGTAATTTTCATCTCCGGCCTTGTGATTGAGGCCTTCACGGATGGCAAATACCAGCTTGGGAAATACCGCCGTTTTACTGTTCTTACCGAGACCGGCAATGCGGTTGCGCAGAATAGACTGCTGGATCAGCCGCGACGCCCAGCCGGTTCCAAGCCCAAAACCAAAGGTCACAAAAGGCGTCTGGCCATTGGCAGTGTGCAGGGTGTTGACTTCATATTCCAGCGACTGGAAAGCGTCATAACACTCTTTCTCGGTGAGCTGGCGTGCATAGGACTCAATATCGGCAATCGCCCACTGTCGAGCCGTTTTTTTATGCTTCTCAAAGCTTTGCATCACGAACGGCGCGAGGATTTCATCAATGCGATTAATGGTGGTGCCGCCGTAAATGTGGCTGGCAACCTGAGCAATGATCTGCGCGGTTACGGCAGTGGCGGTCGAGATTGATTTTGGTGTATCAATTTCAGCGTTACCCATTTTGAATCCCTGATTCAGCATGCCTTTGAGGTCGATCAGCATGCAATTGAACATCGGGAAAAAAGGTGAGTAATCTAAATCGTGATAGTGAATATCGCCGCGCTCATGTGCCTGCACGACATCGTCCGGCAAAATGTGCTCGCGGGCGTAGTGTTTGGCGACGATACCGGCTAGCAAATCCCGCTGAGTGGGAATTACCTTGCTGTCTTTGTTGGCATTTTCGTTTAGCAGCGCCGGATTGCTCTGCTCCATCAAGCCGCGAATTTCCTGATAAAGGCGGCCGCCCATCGTGGGTTTGATGGTGATTAAGTCAGAGGTTTCAGGTTTCACAATTCAGGTCCTTTTAGATTAACTCACTACATGTAGCGTTGTTACTTACTATATACGCTACATGTAGATATCTCCTTGAGATTAATGTCGCCAAAATTGATGTAAAACAAAGAAGTCAGTTATTGAATTCTCCCCGTTTAAGCTTGCGTTTATAGACGGCGATAGTCAGCACTAACGGCACCAGTATGGCTATCAGCATTGCAATGCCATACAGGCTCCAGAATTGGGTCTTGATCGATAGGATTGCCGGTAAGCCGCCGACGCCGATACCGTTGGCGGTCACGCCGTTTAAGCCGCAAAGAAGAGCAGCGAGGGCCGATCCGATCATGCCGCACAGCATAGGGAAACGATATTTAAGGTTAATGCCGTACAGCGCCGGTTCAGTAACGCCAAGATAGGCCGAGATGGTGGCGGGCACCGAGATCTCCCGTTCGTTATGTTTACGGCTGATAATTACCATGCCGAGCACCGCGCTGGCCTGCGCCATATTAGAGAGGGCGATTAGTGGCCAGACTGGCGTACCTCCTGTGCTTTGCACCATCTGCATATCGATAGCCAGCGTGGTTTGATGCACGCCAGTGATCACCAGCGGTGCATACAAGAAGCCAAATATTGTGGCACCGATGGGCGCGAGGCTGCCGGTCATCGCTGTTTTCACCACCCAGGCTACGCCATTACCGACTGTACGACCAAACGGTCCAATCAGCGTATGCGCCAGAAAAACGGCAATTAACAGCGAAACGACAGGTACAATCACGAGTTGCAGATAGCTAGGCACTATTTTCTTTAGACCGTTCTCAATCCACACCAGCGCTATTCCGACCAGCATCGACGGAATAACCTGTGCCTGATAACCCACTTTCTCGACGGTAAACCAGCCAAAATTCCACACTTCAGGCGTTTGCTGCCCTAACTGATAGGCATTCATAAGCTGTGGCGAAACCAGCGTAATACCCAGCACAATCCCCAGAATCTCGGTGCCGCCGAGCTTTTTTACCGTCGACCAGCACACAGCCACGGGCAGAAACATAAAAATTGCTTCGCCGAGCAACCACAGGAAATCGTAGACGGTTTTCCATAGCGGATAGATATTGGCCAGCGATTGCCCGTGATCAAACGGAATGTCGCCGATAAGATTGCGAAAGCCGAGAATCAAGCCACCGCTGATTAATGCTGGCAACAGCGGGAAAAATATCTCGGCGATGTGCGAGATCACACGTTCAAAGAGATTCATATTTTGTCGTGCGGCCGCCTTGGTCTCGGCCTTGCTGGCACTTTTTTTCCCGGAAATGGCGATAAGCGCCTGATAATAATCGTCAACTTCTGGACCGATGACGACCTGAAATTGCCCGGCATTGGTGAAACAGCCTTTGACCATGCGCAGATCTTCAATCTGTTTGGGATGGGCCTTGGCGGGATCGTTAAGGGCAAAACGCAGGCGGGTAATACAGTGCGTCACGGAGGCGATATTTTCGCTGCCGCCGACTAATTCGAGCAGGCGCTCAACGTCCTGTTGGTTTATTTTGCTCATATTTTCAGCATTTTCGATATTTAGGTTAAAAGATAAGCATAACTGGGGAATATAAACCTGCCTGTTTGATACTCATCGTTGTGGTTTAGATTCGGTTAATAATTAATGGCGTACAATACACTTGCTAAATTGATCCAGATCGATTCAGTCATGGCCGAATGCGTCATAATGCATTCCGCCGACCTTCAACTTACCGAGAAATTATTATGGATCCCGACCCCAATGCAGTAGGTCCGTCTTGATCCGGTAAGCACCCGCTTTTTCGCTGCTGCTTGCCGGATAACATTAGGTAAGCAGCAGCGCGCTCTCTCTTTGATTGCCCGCTCTGCCTTTTAAACTTGCCAGCCTGTGGCTGATGACACCCTTGCTTGACGTTTTTTTCAGCGTTAATGGCGTTCGTTCGCCTGCGTCTTGAAAAAACGTTTAACGGGGCGAGTCGGCGCGTGGGAGCAAGAAGGGTACGAGTATGTTCAAAACTATTACACAAAGGCTGTATAACGTTTTCAGCCGCACTTTGCCACGTCGTCTTATCCGTCGTTCTCCCATGCTGGAAAATTCCCAGCCGACAGCAGGTCATGACGTGCTGCCCTCTATTGTCGAACACTGCCAGGCCTGTGCCCGCGCCAGTGCACAACAGCTTTATGCACAATTTAACAGCCACGATGAAGGGTTAACCCAAGCCGAGGCCGACGCCATCCGTGAACGCGTTGGAGCCAATCAGACCGACGACCAGCAGCCTCAGCCCTGGTGGCAACACCTGTGGATCTGTTATCGCAACCCTTTCAACCTGTTGCTGACCATTCTGGCCGCGGTGTCTTATGCCACCGAAGACATGAAAGCGACGCTGGTGATCGGCAGCATGGTGGTGATTTCTACGCTGATGCGTTTTGTGCAGGAAGCTCGTTCGAATAAAGCGGCAGACGCGCTGAAGGCGATGGTCAGTAATACGGCCACCGTGCTGCGCAGCGACGCGCAAACTGGCCATAGCGCAAGCATTGAGTTACCGATTAATCAACTGGTGCCGGGTGATTTGGTCAAGCTGTCTGCGGGTGACATGATCCCGGCGGACCTGCGCATTTTGTCTGCCAAAGACTTGTTTATCAGTCAGGCGGCGCTGACCGGCGAATCGCTGCCGGTAGAGAAACAGGCTAACAGCCGGATGCCGTTGGATTGCGATCCCCTTGAGCAGGATACGCTGTGCTTTATGGGCACCAATGTTATTAGCGGGACGGCGATTGCGATAGTGATTTCCACCGGCGCTCAGACTTGGTTCGGCCAGCTCGCCGAGCGGGTGATCCGCCAGGATGAACAGCCAAACGCCTTCCAGCGCGGGATCAGCAAAGTCAGTTGGTTGTTGATCCGTTTTATGATGGTGATGACGCCAATTGTGTTGCTGATAAACGGCTATACCAAAGATGATTGGTGGGAAGCGGCGCTGTTCTCACTGTCTGTTGCGGTAGGCCTGACACCAGAAATGCTGCCGATGATTGTGACTTCGACACTGGCAAAAGGGGCGGTGAAACTGTCGCGTCAGAAAGTTATCGTCAAACATCTGGACGCGATTCAAAACTTTGGTGCCATGGATATTTTGTGTACCGATAAAACCGGCACGCTGACTCAGGATAAAATCATTCTTGAGCGCCATACCGACGTTTTGGGCACCACCAGCGACCGCGTTCTGCATCTGGCGTGGCTGAACAGTCATTATCAGACTGGCCTGAAAAACCTGCTCGACGTCGCCGTGCTCGAAGGCGCCGAGGCGGTGCAGAACCAGCAAACCATGCACTGCTACAGCAAGGTCGATGAGATCCCGTTTGATTTTGATCGCCGTCGTATGTCGGTAGTGGTTTGCGAATCTACCGATCATCATCGTCTGATCTGCAAAGGCGCGCTGGAAGAGATCCTGTCAATTTGTTCACAGGTGCAACTTGATGATGTAGCCGTGCCATTGACCGAAGAACTGCTGCAAAGAATTCGCGGTATCACTGACGACCTGAACCAGCAGGGGCTTCGCGTTGTCGCTGTCGCGCATAAAGCGATGCCGGCCCGAACCCGCGATTACGCGGTGGCCGACGAGTCTGACCTGATTCTGGCCGGATATATCGCCTTCCTCGATCCACCAAAAGAGAGCACGGCTCCCGCGCTGAAAGCCTTGCAGGCCAAAGGGGTGACCGTGAAGATCCTCACTGGAGACAATCCGCTGGTGGCAAGAAAAGTCTGTCGGGATGTCGGTCTGGCAGTGGACAAGATCCTGATTGGCAGTGAAGTAGAATTATTGAGTGATGCCGAGTTGGCCGAGGTGGCCAAAACGACCAGCGTGTTCGCCAAACTGGCACCGCTGCATAAAGAACGCATTGTGCGCGTGCTGCGCGAGCAGGGTCACGTGGTGGGCTTTATGGGCGACGGCATCAACGATGCACCTGCGCTGCGAGCCGCGGATATTGGTATTTCCGTGGATTCGGCGGTGGATATTGCCAAAGAAGCGGCCGATATCATTCTGCTGGAAAAAAGCCTGATGGTGCTGGAGCAGGGCGTGACAGAGGGGCGTCGTACCTTTGCCAACATGCTGAAATATATCAAGATGACCGCCAGCTCCAACTTCGGTAACGTGTTCAGCGTATTGGTAGCCAGCGCCTTCCTGCCATTCCTGCCAATGCTGCCTTTGCACTTGCTGGTGCAGAACCTGATTTACGATGTCTCGCAGGTAGCGATCCCGTTTGATAACGTCGATGAAGAGCAGTTGGCGAAGCCACAGCGTTGGAACGCCGGTGATATTGGTCGCTTTATGGTGTTTTTTGGCCCGATCAGTTCGGTGTTCGATATTTTGACTTTTTCGCTGATGTGGTGGGTGTTCAAGGCTAATACGCCTGAAATGCAGACTTTGTTCCAGTCCGGCTGGTTTATCGAAGGACTGCTGTCGCAGACGCTGATTGTTCATATGATCCGCACCCGTAAAGTGCCGTTCATTCAGAGCCGCGCCTCCTGGCCGCTGTGTGTAATGACGCTGTTAGTGGTGGTAGTCGGTATTGGCCTGATTTTCACTCCTGCGGCTGGATTCCTGCAATTGCAGGCGCTGCCGCTGAGCTACTTCCCGTGGCTCATCCTGATCCTGTCGGCGTATATGGTGCTGACTCAAGGGGTGAAAGGCTACTTCGTTCGCCGCTACGGTTGGCAGTAATTCATTGATTTAGCATTAATACAAAGCCCTCTGGCGACTCTGCGCGGGAGGGCTTTTTTAATTAATAACTTAGAATTAACGACGGCAGCAGCGAAAGGCGTTCTGCCAACAGCGCCAGCAGTGCAGGGTTATCTACGTCAGTCATTACCTCGATATTAGTTGCAAGGTCTTGTAGATGGCGCGATTTAACCGCAACCAACGTTTGGCCGCGATGGATATCATCCTGATAGCTGACGCTTACTCTGCCCGCTACGCCGGTAAACAGGTTAGGGTTAATCAGCCAGGCAATAACGCACGGATCGTGCAGGCAAGGATCGCTGGCACCGTAGCTGCGCATCATTGCACACGCTGTTTCCAGCAGCGGGCTAACCTGTTGCAATTCTTCAAGATAAGGCGCGTTTATCTTGGCTTGTAAAGTCACGTCGAGACCAAACATTACTTGCGGGATCCCAGCGCTTAACACCACCTGCGCCGCCCACGGATCGACGTAAATATTAAATTCAGCTACCGGAGAAACGTTGCCCTGGCAAAAAGCTGCGCCGCCCATAAACACCAGCTGCTTGATTTTCGGGACAATACTGGGATCTTTAATGATAGCTAGGGCGATATTGGTCATCGGACCGATGGGGCATAAAGTGACCTGCCCCGGCTCGGCGTGAACAGTGTGAATGATGTAGTCGACGGCGTGCTGTGTTTGCAGACCAAAGCCCGGTTCCGGCAGAGAGACATTACCCAGCCCGTCATTGCCATGAACCTTGGATTCCCAGCCTTTTGCCTCAAGCATGGGGCGGCTGCATCCAGCATAAACCGGAATATCTTCCCGCCCCGCGAGAGTCAAAATACGTCGCGCATTATAGGCGGTTCTCTCCAGCGGCACATTGCCTGCAACCGTGGTAATTCCCAGTAATTCAATCTCTTGTGGCGAAGCTAGCGCCAGCAGAATGGCGATGGCGTCGTCTACGCCCGGATCGCAGTCGAGAATAATTTTGTGTAATGCCATAGGCCACCTTGCTTGAGATTGAACCGCGTGAATGCTGATTGTCTGGGTTATCAAACTAGCCGCCTTAATTGACTTCGGCAACTCGTTTTATGCGGGGAGGATCCGATAGAAAATAGCGTTAACTTAAGTTGCACCTTAATCGGGCAATTTATCGGGCTGATGGGTTTTCAGGAAAATCAGGATAGGTATTATTGCGAAAAATCTTGCCCTAAATAATATAAATGTGACTTTTATCAATTAGTTGAGAAATGAAGGAAGTGAAGTGTGAGTTGGTACAAAGCTTGCTTAAACCTTGCAAGATAGGTTTTTCCTCGTCTTACCACTTCGGTTCATCTTTTTTTTAGAGGCATCATCATCATGGCTCACTATACGCTGCGTCAGCTTAAATACTTCGTCACTGTAGTGGAATGCAGCAGTATTGCCGAAGCTTCGCGGCAGCTGCATATCGCGCAACCCTCTATTTCTCAAGCTATTAAAGGATTGGAAGAGAGTTTTGGCGTGCAGCTGTTTATCCGCCATCACGCGCAGGGTGTATCGCTGACCTCCAGCGGCCGCCGTTTCTACACCAAGGCGCAGGAACTGCTGCGGATGTCCTATAACTTCGAGCAGAATGCGTTGGCCGACAACGACGTGGTCTGCGGGCAGATTTCCATTGGCTGTTTCGAAACCGCTGCGCCGCTATATTTGCCACGCCTGCTGACCGGCTTTCGCCGCCATTATCCGGGAGTCGAGATCCACATTTATGACGGTGAACAAAACGAGTTGGTACAGGGCCTGAGCAATGGGCGTTTCGACGTAGCGATTATGTATCATCACGATCTCGACGACAGCATTATCACCCATCCATTAAACGCACCGCAGAAGCCTTATGTGTTGCTGCCTGCCGATCATCCGCTGGCTAAAAAATCCCACGTCACGTTGCGCGAACTGAGCCAGGAACCGATGATTTTGCTCGACGTGCTGCCGAGTAAACACTATTTCGTCAGTCTGTTTACTGAACAGGGGTTGTCTCCGCAAATTGCTTTTGCCTCGCCGTCGATTGAAATGGTGCGCGGCATGGTCGGGCAAGGGCTGGGTTTCTCTATTCTCGTTACCCGCCCGCATTCTCATTACACCTATGACGGACAGCGCGTGGCAATGGTTGAGCTTGCAGAAGAGGTAAGCCCTTCTGCGCTGGTGATTGCCCAGTTGAGAAGCGCGCAGGCCACCAAGCCAGCACAACTGTTTGTGGATTACTGCATCCAACAGATTCTCACGCCGATCGCCGCCGTTGCCTGATGTTTACAGAGGAATCTGCTGCTATTTCAGGGAGTTGTAAATAGAAAAATAGGCAGCGGATTCCTCGGTAACGTAATGAAAAACAATATTATTTTACTTTATTGAGCCGAACAAAACCTCTGAAGCTCCTACTGAATTAACCTCTGATTAGGTTTTTTAACTTCACTAGCCATTAATTAACTAATTTCGCCTATACAGGTTCCCGCTCAGGATAAGGGTCATACGTTCGCGCCCCCTTTGGGCAGGACCTAAACGAATCCTCAGGAGTCAACAGCATGAGTAATAAAGAGATCCTCGAACAGGACGCAGTGTCGATGAGTGAAACAATGACCCCTCAGGAACAGGCATCGCTGTTAAGCGGACATCGCATGTGGAAAACCGAGAAAATTGATCGTCTGGGCGTTCCGCACATTGTAATGACCGACGGCACCTATGGCGTGCGTTATTCAATCCAGCAAATTGAGCAAGACGAGAAGGGCGGTCAGGATTTTGCTGCGTTTCTGAACGTGGTAAATCAGCGCGCTAAAGACGTTGAAATTGCCTGGGGAACGATGAAACCGGCGACCTGTTTTCCTAACGGCTCCAGCTTCGCCTGTTCGTGGGATGTGGAGCTGGCGCTAACACTCGGAACCGCTCTGGGGCAGGAATGCCAGAATCTGGGCGTTCATTTGCTTTTAGGGCCGGGCATCAACATTCGCCGCACGCCGCTGGGCGGTCGCAGCTACGAATACTATTCTGAAGATCCGGTGATTTCCGGCGATATCGCTGCAGGGGTGATCAACGGCCTGCAACAGCAGGGTGTCGGCGCATCGCTTAAACACTTTGCCTGCAACAACTCTGAGGTCGAGCGCACGACGATGGACTCGATTGTCGACGAGCGCGCGCTGCGTGAAATCTATCTTCGCGGCTTCGAACGTGCAGTTCGCCAGAGTCAGCCATGGACCGTCATGAGTTCCTACAACCGCCTGAACGGCGTGCATACCGCCGAAAATCGTTGGTTGCTGACTGATGTTCTGCGCAATGACTGGGGATTCACTGGCGTGGTAGTCGCTGACTGGCACGGGATTAAAGAACGCCCAGAGTCGCTGTTGGCAGGCAATGATCTCGATATGCCGGAAAGTGAAAGCCGTAAAGCACAGTTGCTTGCCGCGCTGGAAGATGGCCGCGTCGATAGAAAAATTGCCGAGCAGTCCTGTCGCCGAATTCTTTCGCTGGTGCAGAAAGCCAAGGCCGCCGAACGCCGCGATACGCAGGTTGATTATAATCAGCATCATCAGCTAGCCCGCAGTATGGTTGCTGAATCTATCGTGTTGCTCAAAAACGATCGCAAACTATTGCCGCTGGAGGCTGAAAGCTGTTCACGCCTGCTGGTGATTGGCGAAGGCGCTACAGTGCCGGTGATCCAGGGTTCTGGCTGTGCGACGACTGTGCCCACACAGGTTGATATTCCGCTTGACGAGATGAACAAACTGGCTGCAGACCAGATGAACGTGCGGTGGATTCAAGGCACCTCAGAGCTTGAGTCTCTGCGTGATGCGCTGATCGAGGAGGCCTGTGCCGCTGCTGCAGAGGCCGACAAAATTGTTATTTTCGCCAGCACTGAAAACGGCTACGACGGCGAAGGTTCAGACCGTACCACCTTGGCGCTGGCGCCAGGCCACGATCGGCTGATTTCTGCTGTCGCGGCTGTTAATCCAAACGTGATCGTGGTGCTGGCTAATCCTGACGCGGTAGTCATGCCGTGGCTGGATGAAGTTGGCGCAGTCGTCGAGACTTTCTTTGCCGGTCAGGCAATGGGTGGCGGCCTGGCTGACGTGCTGTTTGGTAAAGCCAATCCAAGCGGCAAGCTGACCGTGACTTTCCCTAAACGTTTGCAAGATACCCCGACTTGGCTCTCATATCCGGGTGAGAACGGCAAACATTATTACAGCGAAGGCATTTTTGTCGGTTACCGCTGGTACGACAGCCGCGAAATCGAGCCGCTGTTCCCATTCGGTTTCGGCCTGAGCTACAGCGAATTTACCTACAGCGATATCGAACTGGACAAACAAACGTTGCGCGCGGGCGAAACGGTAGCTGTCAGTTTTACCCTGACCAACAGCGGCACTTGCAGCGGCAAAGAAGTTTGCCAGCTTTACAGCCGTTATCATCAGCCGCGTTTGGCTCGCCCTCATCAAGAGTTGAAGGGTTTCTGCAAGGTTGAGCTGGCTGCCGGTGAAAGCCGTCGCATTACGCTGCAGCTTCCTGCCGATGATTTGCGTTATTACGATACCGGTCGCGGCGAATGGATTCTAGACCACGACCTGATCACTCTGTGTGTTGGCACGCACTCCCGTTCCCTGCCGCTTCAGGCCACGCTGGAATGTCAGTCGGCAGTCGCTCGTTATCGCCTGATTCAGCATGACACTCAGCCGGTATTTGTGCTCGAAAATCCTATTGCTCGCGGCATGTTCAACCAGTTCCTGCAACGCGAGTTAAGCATCAATGAACAGGATGCCGAGCGCATTCTGCAACACTGTGCCAATTCATTCTTCGGAATTTTCACCACTTTTGATCGCCGTTTACGCCAGAGTTTCGATCGTAAAATCTGCGAGCAGCTGATCAAAGAAATCAATCAGGCGATTAAACAGCAAGAAATAGATGCCTGAAACTTTTGTTTAAATTAACCACCAGCCAATAGCCAGCACATACAGGGGACAGGGGAATGAAAAAGATTGGTCATTTATCACGACGCGATGCGATCAAAGCCGGTGTAGGCACGGCCATTACCATGCTGACAGCACCGTCAATTTTGTCGCGCAGTGCTCAGGCGGCCGAGCAGCAGACACTAACGGTTGCCGACGTTGGAGGCCCTTATGGCTTAGGTTTCGGCAAGGCGTTCTATCAGCCTTTCGAAAAAGCTACCGGCATTAAAATTATTAATACCGTTTTAGGGCCTGACCCTGTTCCTCAGTTCCAGATGGCGGTGGACACCAAAACTTACCTGTTCGACGTCGCGCTGCTTAATCCAGAACATCTGGTACGCATGAACAAGCAGCCGAAGAGCTATCTGGAAACGCTGGACATCAAAGTTGCCGACCCGGAGAACTATGTAAAAGGGTCGATTACCCCACAGTTTGCCGGAGTGAGTATTTATGCGCTGGCGCTGGCTTATCGCACTGATACTTTTAATAAAGATAAAGCGCCTAAAAACTGGATCGATTTCTGGAACGCAGACAAATTCCAGGGGCGTCGCGGTTTGTGGCGCAGTCCGGTGTGTACGCTGGAATTGGCCCTGATGGCCGACGGCGTATCGCCTGACAAACTTTACCCGCTGGACGTAGACCGCGCCTTCGCCAGCCTGGACAAGATCCGCAAACATATCGACGTTTGGTGGACCAGCGGCGCGCAGGCTACGCAAATGCTGCAAAGCGGCGAGCTGGATATGATGAGTATCTGGAGCACCCGCGCGCAAACCGCTATCGACGGCGGAGCGCCAGCATCCATCGCCTGGGATCAGGGCCTGTACAACATTGACGGTTGGACCATTCCTAAAGGAAATCCAAAGGCAGCGCTGGCTAATCAGTTTATTCAGTTCTGCATGAACGCCCAGCGTCAGTCGATGTATACCAACGATTTGGCCTGTGGACCGACCAACGTGAAGGCTTATCAGTTTATCGATGCCAAAAAGGCCGCACTGCTGCCAACCGCGCCCGATCACATCAATGGGCTGCGTGAAATGGATGCCAACTACTGGGGTGATAATCAGGTTGCTCTCACAGAACGTTTTGAAAAGTGGATTATCGGATAAATCATGCGGCGGGGGGCTAACGCGCTCCGCTAATCCTGATCCCCGAGGAGGGCGAATTGAGCTTGCTAGAAACAACCGTGCTTAAACAACCGCAACGCCGTAAAACGCGTCGCCTGCACCCCGCCTGGTTTACGCTGCCGGGCCTGATTTTTTTACTGATCTTCTTGGCCTATCCGACGTTAAAATTGATGATGCTGAGCTTTAACGACGATCAGGGACATTTCTCGCTGGCCATCTGGCAGCAAATGTTTGGCGCGGGCGTGTACGTTAAGGTAATGGTGAATACCTTTGTTATTGCCGCGCAAACCACGCTTGCCTGCCTGCTGTTTGGCTACCCGGTGGCTTACTGGCTTTCGCAGCAGGGCGAAACTATGCGCCGTCGTTTGATGTGGCTGGTATTGCTGCCGTTCTGGACCAGCGCGCTGCTAAAAAACTTTGCCTGGATGGTGCTGCTGTCGCGACGGGGTATTTTGTCTGAAATTCTGATGTCGATGGGCGCCGCGCATCCAATCGACGTGCTTTATACCCGTGGGCTGGTGGTGTTTGCTATCGCCCATAGCATGCTGCCGCTGGCGATTATCACCATGTTGCCGAGCATGACCAGCATCGATGGTGGCCTAATCCGTGCCGGTAAAACCTTGGGTGGATCGGCAAGCCACACCTTCTGGCGGATTTTCTTCCCGCTGTCGATGCCGGGCACTATTGCGGCGTGCCTGCTGGTGTTTATCGGCTCACTGGGTTTCTTTATTACTCCCGCGCTGCTCGGCAGCCCGCAGGATTCTGTGATTGGCCAGTTGCTGATCACCCAGGTGCAACAATTGCTTAACTGGCGTCTTGCTGGTGCGATTGCCATGCTGCTGCTGCTGGCGACGCTGGTGGTTTGTTTCCTCTATGACCGTATTTTCGGCATGTCGGCCATTTCCGGCGGTGAAACACATATCGATACCCATGCTTTAACCCGCCGGGTTGGACACGCGCTATTAAGCTATTTCGCCTACCTCAGTCATCTAGTCACTGAAGGGCTGGCGAGCCTCTTGCGCGGCCATCGTTTTGGCTGGTTATTACCACTATTTAGCTGGCTGGTCATTGCCGTGCTGATCCTGCCGGTAGTTTCTTTCATACCGATGGCATTCAGTAGCTCATCGTTCCTGCAATTCCCGCCGCCGGGCTACTCGCTGCGCTGGATGGAAACTTACCTGAACTCACCAATCTGGACCGGCGCGACGCTGCGTTCGTTTGGCATTGCTCTGGTCTCCGGGGCGCTGGCGACACTGCTGGCCGGGATTGCCGCGTTTGGCGTAGCGCGTAACAGCGGCAAAGGCGGCAGCCTGATTATGATGACCTTCCTGATGCCGATGATCATCCCGAATATCGTCACCGCCGTGGCACTGTTTTATCTGTTCGCCACTATCGGACTGGTGGGAACTGACGTTGGGATTATGCTCGGCCACACTGTGATGGCAATTCCGGTAGTGTTTATTATCATCCTGACCACCTTCAAAAACTACGACTGGCGCTTGGATCAGGCGGCTGGAACTCTAGGGGCAAGCCGTTGGAGGGTGATCCGCGAGGTCACGTTGCCGCTTATCAAAGGCAGTCTGGTGGCGGCATTTATCTTTGGTTTCCTCAACTCTTTTGAAGAGCTGACGGTGGCGATGTTTGTTGGCGGGGGCGTCAAGCAGACACTGCCGAAACAAATGTGGGATGACGTGCTGCTATCGGTTACCCCTACGCTTGCCGCCGCTTCGGTGATTATTCTGGCCATTGTAACCCTATTGTTCATCCTGGCCGAAAGGGCCCGCCGCGATACTGATCCCGCCTGAGGCGGATGCACAAGAATGAGAAAACGATGATGACAACGACCTCCTCTTTTAAACATGAAAAAGTAAAGCTGCAGGCGCAGAAAATTGCCAAAAGCTACGGCCAGACGCAGGTATTGGCCGATCTGGATCTCGACGTTCACAGTGGTGAGCTGCTGACTCTGCTTGGCCCTTCGGGGTCTGGTAAAACCACGCTCCTGCAAATAGTCTGCGGCCTGGTGGAACCGACCTCAGGCTGCCTGATGATTGATGGCAAAGACGAAACCTGGACGCCGGTTCACCAGCGAGATATTGGCGTAGTGTTTCAGAACTACGCGCTGTTCCCACATTTGACCGTTGAAGAGAACATTGCTTTTCCGCTGCGTATGCGCCATCTGCCCAGTGCTGAAATCAATCAAAAGGTAAAGCAGGTGCTGGAGATGGTTGAGCTGGGTCACGTAGCGACTCGCCTGCCTCGCGCACTTTCCGGTGGGCAACAGCAGCGTATCGCGCTGGCCCGCTGTCTGGTTTACCAACCGAGCGTGATACTGATGGATGAGCCACTGGGCGCGCTGGACCGCCAGCTACGTGAAACCATGCAGATGGAGATAAAACGCATTCATCGCGAGTCCGGCGCGACAATTATTTTCGTGACCCACGATCAGGAGGAGGCGCTGGCGTTGTCTGACCGTATCTGCCTGATGAACGAAGGCAAAATTGCGCAGATTGGCACGCCACAGGAAATCTACGAACGCCCGCAAACCACCTTTGTTGCCGAGTTTATCGGTTTGTCGAATATCCTCGACGGTCAGATTCGCGGCGATGGCCTGCATACTCGCCACGGTGTGTTTCCATTGAACTCAGGGTTGCGTGACGGTGACAATGCTGCACTGGTGATCCGCCCTGAACATATGCGCATAGCCGAGCAGGGCAGCGGCGTGCTTGAGGGGCTGGTAAGTGAAAGCGTTTATGCGGGATCCGAAACCCGTGTCGTTGTCACACTTGCCGGTGGTGAGAAATTTATTGTTCGCAGTTCTGCGCAAACGCCGGTGAGAATTGGCGATCGTGTTTCTCTGAACTGGGACGTACAGAATTCTCGTCTGCTGGCCGTATAATATGCCTTAGGCCCCTGAAGTTATGCTTCTTGGGGCCAAATAAAGAGCTATTGGAGCACTCAAAAGCAGTGTTTACATTTTAAACCAACACTGACTTGGGCACTCGTTCGCTTTAGGCGAAACTCCTTTCCTGAGGGACAATCTTATTTATTTTAGCGTAAATCCCTTCCTCCCTCTGAATATCATCATAAGCGGGTGGCTCGCTATCACCATAAATAGAATTTTCATGCATGTCAGTTGGTTGATAGTTTTCGTCGCCAAGAACGATTTTGGCATCCATTTGTTTAGTTACCACGAATGCGCTTTCATAGGAGTTATAAGACATACGAGCATTATTTTTTGGCTTGCTGGTTTTATCACTCTCTTTTACTTCGAATCGAATATCGAGATTTTCTGTTTCTACCCTATTATGCCGCAGCGCTCGATACATCTGGTCGATAGTGTCATCAATGCTTAGCTGGCAGTCACTAGCAAAATTATAGGCTTGCCTGATGATGACGTTGTAGTGATGAGTGTTGGAAGCGGTGCGGATTTCCGTATTAACCAACAGATTTATCTTTGGTTCAACGATTAAGGTATCTTTGTCTTGATGAACAATGATGTTGTTTTTACTCATCAGTGCGCGCTTTTCTTCAAAGCTATTGATTTTTTTATAAGTCTCGCTCTGATAAAGAAAATTAAATCTTGTTTCTAACTTAGCGTTGCTGTTAATAAATATAACCTCCTCCCTGGGCGCTAAAATTTCCCGAGCAACAGAAATGTCAGGCTTTGGCGCGGATCTTTCCAGACGACTAAAATTATTGATTGAGCCAATCGGTATCTGGAACATCATTCTATTAATGGCTGCGTTCAGCCGTTTGCTATCATGGTTAGAATACTTACTTAAATGATCTCGTAAATCCTTTAACTTGGCTAAAGCTATTGGGTCATATTGTAATTCTTTTTTAAGACCCAGCTTGCCGAGTAAACTAGTAGGTTTGTTTTTTGAAACTGAGACATGGTTGATATATTTTATTATGTTTTTTTCTGTTCTCGTGTCAGCAGCTCGATCAAATAAAACACTTGATTGAATTGCTGCACTGCCCATTATAGCTTTCATTACATTTCCCTGGATATTGGCAAATTGATTCAAGATCCTAAGTTTTGGCGGTATTTTTAACTATCATAACTCGCTGATTTAGAAGTGTGTGTAGCAATTCCCCTCTTGATCATAAAAAGTGACGCCAAGATGTTTCTTGAGATTCTCATTCCTTGCTGCGGCATATTGCATGCGCGGTGAGTCTTCAATGCGGGTTGATTGGGTCTCTGGGATGCTGATTGAATCGTAATACTCTGTTGAACGGCCGTGCTTTTCAATGAGTTTAAAGCTACTTTGCAAATTTGAATCGGTACCGAACGCCGCTTTAAACAGCTTTTTTGTCAGAGTAGAAGTTGAGTAGGGAATCTTCATTTTTTGGTTTGCCGGATCAATCTTTTGCTGATTTAGGTATTCACTGAAGCTATTGCTGCCAACAGATAAATCAGAGTGATATAACGGCTTGAAATCGAGCTTCCTGTTAATTATTCTATTAAGGTTTTTGGCTATAGCCTGATTGATTAGAGTATATTTCTTTTCGCTAAAGTTGGCTTGGCAATGTTTTAGCTCTAACAAATCACTGTGTATTTTAGAATAATCAAAAGAGTTATTGTTATTCTTTTTAGAGAATAAACATCGGTTGTTATTTTTAACCGCACAGACATTCTTTATAAATTTATTAACGTTCTTGGTGGTTGGGTTTTCTTCAATTTTTGTTAATAATATAGCTGAACGTAAAGATAAACTGGCTATGAGTGGTTTCATTAATTTAGCTTATTAAAGTGGTTGGGTAATCCAAGATAATAACTCAATACTGTGTTTGAAACTGTCAGGAATCGATTATTCTGATTTTTTATTTTAGGCGCTATAGTTGAAGTGATAATAACAAGCACGTAATAAATACGTGCCTGTTAAGTTTTTATTATTTTTATGATTGACGCAGCTTGTCTTTTCTATGATTAACCCAGGCATTGATAATCAACGTCAATGCCAGAATGCTCGCGACGACGCCGAGAGAAATCCCCACCGGGATATGCACCAGGTCGAGAAGCAACATTTTTGCTCCAATAAAAATCAAAATAACCGCCAACCCATACTTAAGCATTGAGAAGCGTTCTGCGACGTTGGCCAACAGAAAATACATGGCGCGAAGGCCGAGGATTGCAAACAGGTTAGACGTTAAAACGATAAACGGATCGGTGGTGACGGCAAAAATGGCTGGAATACTGTCGACGGCAAAAATGACGTCGCTCAATTCGACCATGATCAAAACCAGGACCAGCGGAGTAGCAAACAGCAGGCCGTTGCGGCGTACAAAGAATTTTTCCCCTGAAAGTTCATCGGTCATGCGCAGGTGTCCGCGAAGCCAGCGAATGATTGGTTTGTCACCGATTGCGCCGTCATCCTCTTTGGCGATCGCCATTTTTATACCGGTGAAGAGCAGGAAAGCGCCGAACAGGTAGAGGATCCAGCTGAATTCTGACACTAGCCAACTGCCAGCGAAGATCATTCCAGTACGCAGTACAATCGCGCCTAAAACGCCGTAAACTAACACTCGACGCTGCAGGCTTGCTGGCACGCTGAAGTAACTAAAAAGCATCAGCCATACGAAGACGTTATCGACCGCCAGTGCTTTTTCGATCAGGTAACCGGTCAGAAAAGCCAATGCTTGTTTATCGGCGACTTCGCGGCCAAATTCGCCGTTCAGATACCACCAGAAAGCAAAGTTAAATAGCAGAGAGAGGCTAACCCACAGTAGAGACCACAGCGCTGCGCTTTTCATGGTCATGGTTTGCGCGCCTTTACGGCCCTGAAGCAGCATGTCGACTGCCAGCATGACAACCACCACCACGGCAAAAGATCCCCACAGCAGCGGACTTCCCACGGAATTCATCATTATTTACCCCTCAAAAAAGCAAAAAAAAACGGCTAACGTCAGAAGACGTGTGCCGCTTTTTCAGACTTTTTGTCTGGATTGTAAGCAACCTCGCCTTCCGGCAAGGTCTCACTCACAACCTGAATATTCTTTTTTATTAACGCGATAACCACGCCAATTGTCATGAATACTGAATTCGGGTTGCTCGGTAACCGGGTGATAAAAATCACCGTAATGACGATTAGCCGACTTGGAAGTTACTCCCCTTTGCATCGACGAAAATAATTCAAAATATTTCTATCGTCAAGCATTTTGTAACAACTTTGCCTGTTATCCCGCCAGTGCGCGCTGTTTACCAAGAGACTCGACAAAGTTTAGCAATAGACTCTGGCTTAGCGGGGTGTCGCTGATGTTTTGCAGTTTTCCCTGATAATCAACGCTGTCATCTTCGGCCTGTTGGTCCAGCCACGGTAAATAAGTTTTCATGATTGCCGCACTAAATTCCGGGTGGAACTGGGTGCTAATCGCATTGGGGCCATAGCGCAGGATCTGATGCGGATCGTGAGCAGATTTTGCCAATACGGTGGCACAGGCGGGCGGCTGCAACACGGTTTGTAGATGAATCAAATTTGCGCTGAAGTGAGCCGGTAGCGTTGAAATTAAAGGATCTTTCGCGGCCTCAGGCAATAATTCTATCGCTTCGGTTCCGACTTCGATCCCCTGCGGATGATAGCCGATCTCACCACCCAGCGCGTAAGCCATCAGTTGATGACCATAGCAGGCACCCAGCATCGGCAAGTCAATCAGCATGGCCTGACGGATCCAGTCGGCGGCGTCTTCGCTCCAGTCCAGATGCTCGGTGACCATGCTGCGTGAGCCCGTGATTACCGCACCAGCGTAATGCTGTGGTGGCTCCGGGCGTTCACCAGCCTGTAAATCGATGATTACCACCTGCTGACTATCCATATTCCCCTGGCGAATAAACATCTGCGGAAAGTTGCCGTGCAGCGCGCGGATCGGCTCGGGTGCCTGGCCGGTTTGCAGAATAAGCAGCGGTTTCAGGTAGGTTTGACTCATGCTGGCTCCTTACATTTTTTATCGAATGGTTTCATCAACAGGCTTTTCAGCAGCCCTTCAAAAAACAGGTTGTCTATCCGTAGACTGTTTATTTATCTGCCGGGAAAACCACGCCGGTCTGACGACGAATTTCAGTCAACAATTTAGCGGTAATACGCGACACTTCCAGTCCCGGATGACCGTAAAACTTGCTTTCTACCAAGGTCGCAAAGGTTTCGGCTTCATAAAGCATACTGTTGATGTGCTGTGGCTGCGTCAGGTCGAGCATCTGCCCGCCGCGTGGCGTGTAACTCAGGCTTTGGCATTCGGCAAGCTTCTCGATGCGCAAAGTACCGTCTTCACCCTGTATCTCGCTAGGCAGCCAGGAATCACTCACTTTTGAATGGTTAATCACCACTTCGAAATCGCCATACTGATGATTGCCGTAGCTCAGCAGCACCGTGCCTTGTGCATCGACACCGCTGGCAAGCAGAGTGGCGGTAGCTATCACCGAATCTGGTTCGCCAAATAGGGCAACGCTGCTCGCCAGGCAGTAATAGCCGATATCCATAATCGAGCCGTTGGAAAAGGCTGGATTAAAAGTATTTGGATTTTCGCCATTTAAATAGCGCTGATAACGTGAAGAATATTGGCAATAATTGAACACAGCTTTGCGCAAGGTGCCCATGCGGCTTAGGGTGCTTTTTAGATGCAGAAAATTGGGCAGATAAGCCGTTTTAAACGCTTCGAACAGCACTACCTGATTTTCTGTAGCGCAGCGGATCATGCGTTCTGCTTCCAACTGATTGGAAGCCAGTGGTTTTTCACAAATCACATGCTTTTGATGGCTAAGAAAAAGCAACGCCTGCTCGCAATGAAGCGAGTTTGGGCTGGCAATATAGACTGCGTCAATCTCTTCTGATGTGGCCAGCGCTTCCAGTGAATCAAAATAGTGTTGGACAGGGTAGTCGTGACCGAGTGCCTTGGCATTTTCCAGCGTGCGTGAATAGACTGCTGTGAGCTTGAGTTTGCCGCTTTCATGCGCCGCATCGATAAAGCTTTTGGTTATCCAGTTGGTGCCCACTACTGCAAAGCGAATCATGGTTTACTCCCTTTATTATTTTTGTGAGAAAGACCTGAGTAATTTGTGAAAAAGCACTGATAAAAATCTGATGATCAGACGTAGAGCTTGCCGAATAAATCAAGATGAGTCAGATACATGCGAGTATCGAACTCGAGCTGATGGTAATCGGGTGTCATATGACAGCACAGGCTGTAGAAAGCCTTGTTGTGATCTTTTTCTTTTATATGTGCCAACTCGTGAACCACAATCATACGCAGAAAAGCTTCGGGCGCGCTCTTAAATACCGTCGCGACGCGGATTTCTGCTTTAGCTTTAAGCTTGCCGCCCTGAATGCGCGAAATGGCGGTGTGTAATCCAAGGGCGTGACGCATGACGTGGATTTTGTTGTCGTAAGCCACCTTGCTCAGCGGCGACGAACTGCGCAAATATTGATTCTTCAAGTCGAGCGTATACTGATACAACGCTTTGTCGTTGGTCAGTTCATGAGGCTCGGGGTAACGACTTAGCAGCACACTGCCAAGACGCTCTTGTTCGATTAGCTGGCGCACCTGAGCTTGAAGATGCTCCGGGTATCCTTGCAGATAGGTCAATTCTGGCATAACTGTTTGCTTTGGCTCTCTTTAATGGAGGTAAAAGCCGCACGCAATCTGCTCGAGAACGACCGTCGGGCAGCAAGGTGTGACAGATAATCCCTTTTTAACTGAAAAAACATTTTACTGATAGCGCAATTTAAGGGATAAACAGCGCAAATTGAAATATGAGGAGGGCCAATGAGCCATTTTGAACTGGGTACACTGCAACTTGAGTTGGAACGTTATCCGTTACAGGAAGAGTCCACGACGTTGCAGGCGTGGGAAGCCGCGGACGAATATCTGCTGCAGACCTTGACCACCGATACACTCAATGGCCGTCCTGTGCTGATCTTTAACGACAGCTTTGGCACCTTAACCTGCGCGTTGCATGAGTTCTCGCCGATTAGCATTGGTGACTCATTCATGAGCCAGCTGGCGACGCGCTATAACCTGCGCCTGAATGCTCTGGACGATGAAATGGTTACTACCCAGAGCAGTCTCGATCCGCTGCCGCAGGCACCCGGACTGGTGGTGATTAAAGTCCCTAAAACGCTGGCGCTGCTGGAACAACAACTGCGAGCGCTGCGCGAAGTCGTGACACCGGATACGCAAATCATCGCCGGTGCCAAGGCGCGCGATATCCATACCTCGACGCTGCAACTGTTTGAAAAAATCCTCGGCACGACCCGTACCAGTCTGGCGTGGAAGAAAGCGCGCCTGATCCACTGTCAGCCAGAAAATGATCTACAGCCTGCCGAGCCGGTGACCACT
This sequence comes from Rouxiella sp. WC2420, assembly GCF_041200025.1. Lineage (NCBI taxonomy): Bacteria > Pseudomonadati > Pseudomonadota > Gammaproteobacteria > Enterobacterales > Yersiniaceae > Rouxiella > Rouxiella sp. WC2420. Next base: position 633,471 of record NZ_CP165628.1, read on the forward strand.
GAATGGGCGCTCGACGACAGCGAGCTGCGCATCACCAATCACGCCAACGTGTTTTCACGCACCGGTCTGGACATCGGCGCACGCTTCTTTATGCAGCATCTGCCGGAAGGCATTGAAGGGCGTATTGCCGATCTCGGCTGTGGCAACGGCGTTATCGGGATCACCGCGTTGGCGCTGAATCCTGATGCTGAGATGCTGTTTGTCGATGAGTCTTACATGGCGGTGGAATCCAGTCGCGCCAACGTGGCTAACAACCTGCCGCAGGATCTCGAGCGCTGCGAGTTTGAAGTCAACAACATGCTTTCGGGCGTTGAGCGCGAATCACTGCATGCTGTGCTTTGCAACCCGCCGTTCCATCAGGGTACAGTTATCAGCGATGACACGGCATGGCGTATGTTCTGCGACGCCAAGCGCTGCCTGCAACCGGGTGGTGAACTGCGTATCGTGGGCAACCGCCATCTGGATTACTATCCGAAATTGCGTCGCCTGTTCGGTAACTGCACCACTATTGCGACCAACCAGAAGTTTGTGATTCTGCGTGCGGTTAAAACCAACGCGGGTTATTAATCCTAAATAGTCAGCGCCAGACGGGTGCCCTGATCGATTGCGCGACGGGCATCCAATTCCACAGCAATATCTGCCCCACCAATCAAATGGACGATTTTTCCCTGTTGCATCAATGGTTCAAACAGACTGCGCCGAGATTCTTGCCCGGCACAAATAATGACGTTATCCACGTCGAGACAGTGGCTTTCGCCGCCAACGTTAATATGTAAACCACGATCGTCAATGCGCTCATAGCTCACGCCATTTTGCATCTGCACACCTCTTGCCAGCAGGCTTGCTCGATGTATCCAACCCGTGGTTTTGCCTAAACCCGCCCCGACTTTGCTGCTCTTGCGCTGTAATAAAGTGATTTGCCTTGGCGATGGCTGAGGCACAGCCCCTTGAGCTGCAAGGCCACCACGCTGGCGATAATCCTCATCAATGCCCCATTCCTGATTAAACGCGGCGATGTTCAGACTTGCCGCAGGTTCAACGTGGCTGAGATACTCCGCAGTATCAAAGCCAATACCGCCTGCGCCGATAATGGCGACTCGCTGTCCGACCGGTTTTTTATCTCTCAATACATCAAGATAGGTCAGAACGCAGGGGTGATTGATGCCTTCGATTTCCGGCAGGCGCGGCAAAATTCCGCAGGCGAGGATCACCTCGTCATACTCTTTCAGCGCCTCGGTATCGACTTGCTCGCCAAGTTTTAGCTGCACGTCAAGCAGAGCAAGCTGGCGTGAGAAATAGCGCAACGTTTGATAAAACTCCTCCTTGCCGGGGATCTGTTTAGCAATATTGAACTGCCCGCCGATCTCCGGCTGGGCATCAAACAGTGTCACCCGATGACCGCGCAATGCTGCGGTAGTTGCAAATGCCAGACCGGCAGGACCAGCGCCGACCACCGCTAGAACTTTGGGTTGCCGGGTAGGATAAATTGGCAGCTCGGTTTCGCGACAGGCGCGAGGGTTGACCAGGCAAGAGGTTAATTCACCGGCAAATATCTGATCAAGACAGGCCTGATTACAGCCGATACAGGTGTTAATTTCATCCGCGCGTCCCTCGGCGGACTTTTGCACAAAGGCTGGATCGGCAAGGAAAGGGCGCGCCATCGACACCATGTCGGCGTAACCTGCGGCCAGCAAATCTTCAGCTACCTGCGGATCGTTAATCCGATTGGTGGTAATCAGCGGAATATTCACACTGCCCATTAGCCGTTTGGTGACCCAGGCGAAAGCCGCGCGAGGAACCCGGGTCGCGATGGTCGGGATCCGTGCTTCGTGCCAGCCGATGCCAGTATTGATTAATGTCGCGCCTGCTTTTTCAATAGCCTGTGCTAACAGTCGTGTTTCCTGCCAGCTGCTTCCCTGTTCAACCAGGTCGAGCATCGACAGGCGGTAAATAATGATAAAGTGGGCTCCGCATGCCTGGCGCACCCGACGCACTGCCTCAATCGCAAATCGCATTCGATTCTCGCGGCTGCCTCCCCATTGATCGTCGCGCTGGTTGGTGCGTTCGGTTAAAAATTCATTAATCAGATAGCCTTCCGATCCCATGATTTCAACACCGTCATAGTCCGCTAATTGCGCGAGGCGTGCGCATTCTGCAAAGTCATTTAGCGTATGTTCGACTTCGTTTTCACTTAGCGCGTGGGGAGTAAAGCGATTGATCGGTGCCTGGAGAGCGGAAGGGGCCACGGGATCGGGCTGGTAGCTGTAACGGCCAGCATGCAGGATTTGCAGCGCGATTTTGCCTCCAGCGGCGTGAACCGCCTCGGTGACCACCAGATGATGGGCAATTTGCGCTGGCTGATTGAGTACTGACCCTCCACGATAGACCACACCCTGTTCATTCGGGGCTATGCCGCCGGTGACGATGAGGCCCACGCCAGCCGCGGCACGCTCGGCATAGAAAGCGGCCAGGCGCTGTGGGCCGTCGCTTAGCTCTTCCAGTCCGGTATGCATTGACCCCATCAATACTCGATTTTTTAATTGAGTAAAACCTAGGTCGAGAGGAGCCAGTAAATGAGGATAGGGGACGGATTGATTATGCATGACGTACTCCATCAAAAAGATCCGCAGACTCAGTTATCACCAAGTGGTCGGATGAGATGAAGTTAACTCTATCGCCATCGCGGTGGCTTTCAAACACAGGCCGCTGCGGATGTGACAGCTATCATAAATTATTCTGTTAAAGGGGGCCTCTCAAACACGGGTGGCTTGAGAGGCTGGAGGCCATTAAAGCAGCAGGAAGCTGCTTTCTTTGACATTCAATGAGTCCAGTCCGATGAATACATTAAATTTACCGGCCTGCGACGCCCATTTAAGCTGATTGTCGAAGAAACGCAGATCCTTCTCTTGCAGAGTAAAGGTTACGCGCTTTTCTTCACCAGGTTGCAGATAGACTTTCTCGAAACCTTTCAGCTCTTTAATCGGGCGGCTGAGAGAGGCCGTCACATCTTGGGTATAAAACTGAACGATAGTCGCACCGGCAACCTTACCGGTGTTTTTCACCATCACGCTGGCCTTGATATCGCCGGTACGCGAGAGGGTGGTGGAGGACAGGCTGACATCAGAAACGGAGAAATCGGTATAACTCAGGCCATAGCCAAACGGGAATAGCGGGCCGTAGGCGGTATCAAAATAACGTGAGGTGTACTTGTCCGGTTTTTGCGGATTGAACGGACGGCCAGTGTTGAGTTCACTGTTATAGATAGGGATTTGGCCGACATCGCGCGGGAAAGTCATCGGTAGCTTGCCCGAAGGATTGTAATCGCCAAACAACACATCGGCGATGGCGTGGCCGCCTTCTGTGCCGCTATACCAGGTTTCCAGCATTGCGTTGGAGATGTCGTTTTCCCAGCTCAGGGTCAACGGGCGTCCGTTCATCAGCACCAGCACCAGCGGCTTACCGGTGGCTTTCAGAGCTTTGATTAGCGCCTGCTGTGCTTGCGGAATATCGATATTGGTGCGGCTTGAGGCTTCGCTGGACATGCCCTGAGATTCACCAACAACCGCGACGATGACATCGGCCTGGTCAGCGGTTTTCACCGCTTCGTCAATCATCTGCTGTGGCGTGCGAGGATCGTTGACGACCGCTTTGTCATAAGAGTTCAGGAAATCGTAAATCGCTTTGTCATTGGTAATATTCGAGCCGCGAGCGTACAGCAAGGTGGCTTTATTGCCGAGTGCATCCTGCATACCTTTCAGCACGGTAACCGACTGTTTTGCAACGCCTGCAGCCGACCAACTCCCCATCATGTCGCGCTGGCTGTCTGCCAGTGGGCCAATCAGCGCAATAGTGCCTTTCTTTTGTAGCGGTAAAATGTGATTGTCGTTTTTCAACAATACCAGCGTGGTGCGAGCCACTTCCCGCGCCTGTGTACGATGCAGACGGCTTTCGGCGTTGGTATTGGCAGGGTCACTCGAGGCCGGGCCGAGATGGCGATAAGCATCGGCAAACAGGCCCATATCCCACTTGGCAGTTAATACATCACGCACTGCGCGGTCGATATCCTGCCGAGAAACTAATCCATCCTTGAGGAGCCCTTTAAGATATTTGCCGTACATGTTGTCGGCCATATCCATATCCACCCCGGCTTTCAGCGCCATGGCAGCGGCCTGACGATCGTTTTCGGCTACTCCATGTTTAACCAGCCCGCCAATCGCTCCGTGATCGCTGACTGTCAGTCCGTGGAATTTCCACTGGTCGCGCAAAATATCCTTCAACAGCCAGGTATTGGAGGTTGCCGGAACGCCGTTGACCGAATTCAGAGCGACCATCACCCCGCCTGCTCCGGCATCAAGCGCGGCTTTATAAGGCGGCATATAGTCGTTAAACATGCGCGACAGGCTCATATCGACAGTGTTGTATTCACGACCGCCTTCCACTGCACCATACAGGGCGTAATGTTTAACGTTAGCCATGATGTTGTCAGGAGCCGAAGGGTCATTGCCCTGATAGCCTTTTACCGTAACGGCAGCCATGAGTGAGGTCAGATAAGTGTCTTCGCCAAAACCTTCCGACACGCGGCCCCAGCGGGGATCGCGGGTGATATCCACCATGGGTGAGAAAGTCATGTTGAGTCCGTCCGCAGCAGTTTCTTCTGCCGAGATGCGGGCACTTAGGGCTACTGCATTAATATCCCAGCTGGCGGCCAATCCCAAACTGATGGGGAACACGGTACGCTGGCCATGGACAACATCATAGGCGTAAAACGGTGGGATCTTCAGGCGGCTATACTGCACCTGATCCTGCATGGCGCGAATATCGGGTTTCGTTACCGTGTTGAACACTCCGCCCACTTTATCGGCGCGAATGTCAGCCATAATCTGTTGTTTTGGATTATCCGGCCCGACGCTGACCAGATTAAGCTGGCCGATCTTTTCGTCCAATGTCATTTTATTCATCAGACTGGAGATAAAGGCGTCTCGCTGTTTCACCTGTAATTGGGGAATATTGGCAGAGGCGGGTGTTGATGAAATATTTTGAGCATAGAGCGGCGAGCTAAACATCAAAAATGCTGCACTGAGTAAATAATGCTTTTTCATTAAATATCCTAGATCTAAACACCGGCCTACCGACAAAAATACTCAATTATTGCAGGCAAACTTAGAAAGATTTTTTATGGTAATTAGAAGAAGAATTTAATAGGGAGCTGGGGGAATGGCAATGTATATATTGGATAAGCATAGGATTAATCACGGTATCACACATTCAGTCGAGTGTTTTGATACCGCAATAGTCTGGCAATAGCGGGAATAGCTAAGTGACGCGTCAGAGGTTTGCGTTATGGCATCGGCCAATTGGTTGGCGTTTTACTCATCACATCGATAAATACGTCTTTCGAGGCCAACCAGAAATGCGTCATCGCTTCAATACTCAAGTTCATACCCATTAATCCCATGACAAACCAGAACGTCATCGACAGGCCAAGGCCACTGCATACAAATGCCAGGGTATTCTTACTGGTTTGACGGCAAACTACATTGAGTTGGCTGGCGAAAAACATCATAAAGGCGCTCAGTAATTCCCAGCGCATCATCATGAAACCAGTAGTCAGGGTATTCATCGGTTCTCATTCCTTAGTGCAATCAATCTTTTACGCTTACTAAACGGCATAATTCCATGGCAAAGCCATGAATTTAAATAGGTAATGGTAGAAGTTTGGAAAAGTTAAATGGTGTCAAAGTGTGATTCAGGTCACATTATATCATCTGTTTTTAGAATTGTGCAAAAAACAATCTGGAATAATAACCGACATAAATCGTCTAAAAGTTATTAAAAAATGCACCTTATACTTTTTTAACGAAAATTTAACTGAGTTGGTCAAACTGATTACGGGTGATAGCCTAAGAATTTTCTCAACATCGGTGGCAGTAGTTTGGATTCTCTTTAGGCCAAAGATTTGTGAATGAGTAAGTAAATTTATGAAATGGAGCCGATTAGGTCTCAAATTCAAGGGATTTGACTAATTTATAACTATAAAGCATAAGTTTTTTTTGAGTGGTTTTAGGTTGCAACGCAATTACTAAGAAAAATCCTAGTCATACCTTATGGATTTAGTCACTATTTTTGCATGAAATTTAAGCAATATCTGGCTGCGGGATTTAAAGTGCCAGATGGAAGTTTTGATAAATATTAAAAGTCGATATAAAAAATGGCTATAAGCGCTTTTTTTCGGGTGTTTACGTCTTAATTCAAATTTAATGAATTAAGCCTATTCATGATGTGCGCCTAAAATTATATTTTTAAGGGCCGTTAGGATGACTCTTTATATTTAAGGGAACTATGAAAAACTTGGTCTTAATGGAACCGCATTCCTTTACCTGTATGGCTATTAGAACGCTCATTCCTGAAGATGTAAAAATCAGAGGCGCGCTAAAAGGTTATCCTCCGCTACAGTCTATGCTTGATGCAGAAATGATCGATATTGTCATTATGGAAATATACGATACGAATTTATTTCCCATGGATGGTATAGACTTTATACGACGCAATGCACACCATTGGAATCGTGTAACACTGATTATTTGTACGGATGTTGATAATATTTTTCTTATCAAAGAGTTAATGAAGTGTAAGGCCCGCGTTCTTATATCTAAAAAAGATGACATTGCTTCTATTCAGCACGCTATCGATAAAGGCATTTCGGGTGATTATTACTGTAGCTCTAACTTACTTGCTGTTGTTAATGCTGATAATAATCAGCTGTCTTTAACCTCAAGCGAGCTGAGGGTGATGTCATTATTATTGAATAACAATACGCCGATTGAAATATCAGAGTATCTTGGCGTCAGCTATAAAACGGTACAAACGCATAAAAGAAACGTTATGCAAAAATTGGGTGCGAGAAATAGTTTTGGATTATTAAAAATAGGCTATGAGTACAAGGCTAAATTATAGTATTGCGTAATCTTCACCAGCCTGGGTGTTTCCCCACCATTCTATAATCCTTATACTGAGGGAAGTGACCAGGCTGCCTTAAGGACGTGAATAAATGGAATGCACATTCAAACTGATGCCGTCTCCTGTCGGGATGCTAACTTTGATAGCCCGAGGAAATGCTCTTGCCGCCGTGCTTTGGGAACATGAGCGAAAAAATCGCGTCCGGCTTGGTGTGTTAACAGAAGACAGCTCCCATCCAATATTGCTTGAAACCGAAAATCAGCTGAACGAATATTTTTCCGGAACTCGGACTCAGTTTCAGCTGGATCTGGATTTTCAAGGCACTGAATTTCAAAAGCAGGTCTGGCAAGCCCTGCTAGACATTCCTTATGGTGAAACCCGCAGTTACGGTCAAATTGCCTTTTCCCTGGGCAATCCCAAGTCAGTTCGCGCCGTGGGGGCTGCCAACGGCCGGAATCCGATTTCTATTATTGCCCCCTGCCATCGAGTGATTGGTGCTTGCGGATCATTGACTGGTTTTGCTGGTGGTCTTGAGGCAAAAGCCTTTTTATTGACTCTTGAAGGGCATAATTTTTCCAAATCGGATCAGACTGCGCTTGCCTATCAAACCGAGCTGCCTTTTTAATGGCATCCAGGACATCTTGCGTATTATCGCGTTATATAGACATCGTTTTACTGTTAAATTTTACTTATGCTAATGTGTTTTTCTGTCGGCTGATGCTAATGGATGATCATGTTATTTCATAATAAATTTATGATGATAAGAAAATCCGGTTTAATCCTATCGTTAAAAATCCTAAAACTTGGTTAACTGAGTGTGCTTGGACAATAGATAACAATTGTCTAGTCTGAAATGTAGGGCTCGAAAGAGTTTTTGCGTAGCTTGCGGCAAAAATTATGTCATTTTCAGATAGTTTCATTATATTCTGATAGGCAAGTAAGTCATTGTATCAAAAATGGGTCTTTCTGTTTTCTTCGATTTCTTCGCGAGTGTTGCTGTTTGTTAAGAGGTCAGGATAGTGGCTCATGCCAAAAGGGATTTTTTTAGGCCGATACCACACTATAAATTAGGATATTTGTTGGTTTATTACTCTATTGCCAGAACAATTATCCTACGATTGACGGGCAAGGAGCCCACAGTGCTATGGTTGCTGCTAAGCCATGGCGGTAGCGTGCTTATAAAACGCGTCAATAAAAACTGTATGTTGAAAAATCTGTAGTCTCATCACCCGCCTGTGGCATTATCATTGTCAGGATTTCTTTTGTCTCAGCTTGGCCGTGTGCAAAGATTTAGTTCGATGACACCTACAAGTTTCAAACGTTGAGCTATTTGTTAGCCATTTAGACGACCGGGATGAATGACTCAGCGTAAATTGCCCTATCTTTTATCTGCATTAAAGGAAAGAGAGCAACCTGATGGCAAAAACAGCGGCGATAAAACGAGCTCCTTCAAAAACTCTTTTTTCTGAGATATGCAGCCTTGCCTTCTTGTTGACAGGTAGCGCCTCAGCAATCCGATCGCTGCAACACATCAATGATTCGCGCACAAATTTTCCCTGGTTAGCCGCCTGCATTATTATCCTGCAACGGATTATCAGTGTTATCGGTGAGAAGCTGATCAGAGTGGGAAGTCAAAAAAAGATCAGCTATCTTTTACTTTGAGACGACTAGTTTTCAGATTTGTAATTACGGCTGCGTTGTCCTTATTTATCATAATAGTTATTATCGTCAAAGTTATCGACTTGATGAGGCAATCAAGCTGAAGGCATCATGGCTTGGTTGAATAGAGCTATATCTTGCTGTAAGCCAATCAACCTGCGACAGTGGTAACCCGATGAAGAAAAAAGTAACAGTAATATTGTTGGGGCCAGTGCTAAATTGGATTTACCTTTAGACCTCTAAGCTACCTGGTTATGTAACGTGGTCGGGCAATAAAATAGGGGATATGGGTGATAGCGCGTCCTTTCCGTAACTTGACTCTAACTTTGAACAAATTTCAATGACAAAAAAATATGCATTCAAGTTGACAGCGATGGCTGTTTTTATAGGACTTCTCAGTGGTTGTACGATAATTCCTGGTCAGGGTTTAAGCACTCTTGGCAAAAATGAGGTTAAGCAACCTGACAGCGGAACAGACTGGGATTCCAAAATTAATGTCTATCCGATGACACCGCAACTGGTAGCCAAGTTGCGTGCAGCGCCTGTCGTGGCAAGACCGAACCCTGAATTAGATGCATTGCTGAGCCGTTATCAATATCGTATCGGTGTTGGTGATGTTTTGAATATTACTGTGTGGGATCACCCCGAGCTAACTACTCCCGCGGGCACTTATCGCAGCGCTGCCGAAAGCGGTAACTGGGTCGGTGCAGACGGTAATATCTTCTATCCTTACATTGGTAGTGTTTACGTAGTGGGTAAAACTATTGATGAAGTTCGTCAAGAAGTCGCCAAGCGCCTTGTGACTTATATTCAAAGCCCGCAGGTTGACGTTAGTGTTGCCGCTTTCCGTTCGCAGAAAGCCTATATTTCAGGTGAGGTGACAAAATCTGGTCAGTTGCCAATTTCGAACATACCGTTGACGGTGGTTGATGCAATAAATGATGCGGGTGGATTGCTGGCTGATGCCGACTGGCGTAATGCTATATTGACGCATAACGGCAAAGATCAAAATATCGATCTCTCCGCATTACTGCAGAAAGGCGACCTGACCCAAAACCATTTGCTTTACCCTGACGACATACTTTATGTGCCGCGTAATGATAGCCAGAAAGTCTTTGTTATGGGTGAAGTTGTTAAACAGAATACTCAAAAAATCGACAGTAGTGGCATGACACTTGCTGAGGCATTAGGAAACGCTGAAGGTATTAATCAAATTAGCTCTGATGCTACCGGTGTCTTTGTTATCCGCCAGATAAAAGGTGGGGATAAACAGGGCCATATAGCCAATATTTATCAGCTCAATGCTAAGGATGCTACCGCGATGGTTATGGCATCACAGTTCCAGCTTCAACCATACGATATCGTTTATGTGACTAGTACACCACTGAACCGTTGGAACCGTGTGATTTCACAGTTGGTCCCAACTATTACCGGTGCAAATCTGCAGATCGAGTCAATGCGTTATATCAGAGATTGGAATCAGTAATCAATATAAGCAACTGGGCATAATTTATGTTTAATTCGGTGCTAATCGTATGTACAGGTAATATCTGTCGTTCTCCTACTGCTGAAAGAAGACTGCGCCAGTTATTACCGGACATGAAGATCGATTCGGCGGGTGTTGGAGCTTTGGTCGACCATGAGGCCGATCAGGATGCATCATTTACCGCAGAAAAACACGGACTTTCACTGGAAGATCATAAAGGGCGGCAGTTCAATGCCGCTTTAGCGCGTCAGTATGATTTAATTTTAGTGATGGAGCAGCCACATATTGAGCAGGTGACACGTCAGGCAATAGAAGCTAGAGGTAAAACTCTGCTTTTAGGCCACTGGCTAGAAAAAAAAGAGATACCTGATCCTTATCGTAAAAGTCGTGAGGCTTTTGAACATGTTTACCAGTTAATTGATAAAGCCTGCCTAAGTTGGTCCAAAAAGTTAGGCGGTTAAGTAGTTAAAAATAAAAGATATTATTAATTTTTACGATTGAATTACAACGGCCTGCTATTAATTTTTTTAAATATTTAATATAAGTCCGTTGTCTCAATGTGCATTATCATGTGATTATTTAAAATACAAAAAATTGCAAAATTATAAATTTTAGACAAAATCCTAGCCTATATTTTTTTCAAGGAAATAGATTCTTAATTTGTTAGAGTTTCAATTTATTAATATTGAGTAGTTGCTGATCTAGGATTTTCGTACTAAGTAATTTTTGATATTAAATTCCCCAAAAAAATAGATAATGAGATGCTCTTTACTTATAAGGAGGGTTGTCTGATATTATTTAACTTATGAATGCTTCGCATTATTTTTCTCACTTTCATCTTATAGTACTGAAATTTATAACTGCCCCATGAACTCGATAGGTTGGGAAAACTTCGATCAATTGGATTGAAAAGATAACACAGACTAGTTTTGTATTTATGACTGGGATCTGACTTATCACACTTTATGGGCACATGGTATCCATATTCGCAGACAGGCAAAAAACATGACGAGTTTTCGTGAAAAAACGTTTCACTACAGTGCAACTGTCACATCTCTCATACAAAGACTTTCAGACATTATTACAATATTTTCAGGGTTGTATATTACGCGAATTCTATTCCATGAAAAATTCATGCCGCAAGATATTATTATGGTTTTGGCATCAATTATCGTATTTCAAATGATAGGTGGTTTTACAGATTTTTATCGATCATGGCGTGGTGTCAGAATTACATTCGAGTTGAGAGTTGTGTTGCAAAGTTGGGTGTTAACAGTGCTAATCACTTTTGGAGTGTTATCGCTTGTCAACATAGTCAATGAGAATATTTATGTGTGCAGTTCCTGGTTTTTAATAGTTTGTTTAGGTTTTATAATTTCTAGATTGATTATAAGATTTGCTATTGGTTATCTGCGTAACAAGGGATATAACACTCGAAATGTGGCTATCATGGGTTCATTACCAGCAGGTGTAAAACTTGCAGAATCATTACGAGATGCCCACTGGATGGGCTTTAAAGTATTAGGCATATATGATGAGGAAAATGTGCCTTTAGATACTAAAATTCCTAAATGCGGGAATTATAATGATCTGATTCTTGACGTTAGAATGGGGAAAATTGACAGGGTTTATATCGCCCTGCCTATGACTCAAGAAAAAACCATTAAAGAAGTTGTCGATGAATTATCTGATTCAACCTGTTCGGTCGTATTGATACCCGATATCTTTACATTTAATCTGCTGCATTCAAGAACAGAAGAAATTAATGGTGTACCAGTAGTTTCTCTTTTTGATACGCCTATGATTGGTGTGAATAAGTTGGTTAAACGTTTAGAAGACATAATTATCTCAATTATGATACTGACATTTATATCACCTGTGTTAGTTGTAATTGCACTTCTAGTTAAAATGACCTCGCCAGGGCCAATAATATTTAAACAGCAGCGTTATGGCATTGATGGGAAAGGGATTGCTGTATGGAAATTTAGAAGTATGGTCGTGATGGAGAACGGAGATAATGTTATTCAGGCTACCAAAGGTGATGTACGTATTACCAAATTAGGGAGCTTTTTACGAAAAACCTCACTTGATGAATTGCCTCAATTTATCAATGTGATAAAAGGAGATATGTCTATCGTTGGGCCTCGACCTCATGCTGTTGCTCACAATGAGCAGTATCGTAAGAAGATTCGCGGTTACATGCTACGTCACAAGATGAAACCAGGTATTACTGGATGGGCACAAATTAACGGCTGGCGCGGTGAAACCGATACATTGGAAAAAATGGAGAAAAGAGTCGATTATGATTTGGAATATATTCATAATTGGAGCTTGGCTTTAGATTTGAAAATTATATTTCTTACGATTTTTAAAGGATTTATTCATAAAGCTGCTTATTAATACAATTTAGGTTTGAGTTATTTACAAAAATAGCCGCATCAAGTGACAAGTAAACCAAAATTTTAATACATTAAATATTAGCGATTATGGATTATTAAATACCTTTACGATTTCAACCATCAGATTATAAAGCACTTTCTTTCAAAGCAGAAATTTAATGGAATCAGTTAAGGTTAAACTAATAATCAAAATTTTTCTTCAAATTTCCAATGCCTCATAATTAAGTTGAATGTTCCATTCAGCTAGCATTCTGTAATCTTTATTTATTTCATTTCAGGGATTGTAAAGACAGTGGGTGGGGCAAGCCTGTTAAATCGGGTGTTGTGCATGATAATTTTCCTACAATGAGAGAGTAAGTACGATAAAATACTCAGAAAATGAGCGGACCTATATAAAATTAATGCTTACTTTAAGATGTATACAAAAAAATAATTCAGAATATAAACTCCTAAGTGCTAATTTTTTATTTTAAGTGTAATGAATTGTTACTAACGTAGTTTTAAAATTTACTGAGTGGATTATATTTTTATACTTTTCAAACACTGCTTTAACATTTATGTAATTAGTTTAGTTTGGACATCCGAAAGTAAATGCTTCAGTTATTGGTTTCAGAAGTAGAGAGGGGTGTGCTAAATATGGGGTCGAATTAGAAAGCTCCAGCTTATGCATTTTTATTATTACATCCCTTCTCCCTTTTTACTTTTAATTTTTTACATGATCAATTGTGTTGTAAATTTATGATATTTTTGTCTTGTCTTTATCAGACTTTATAATCTTTGCTCTTTTATCGTATCTGACGGCAGGCGAAATACACTTCAATTTTAGTCACAATAATATTGAATTACTTTAAGCAAAGATTAGATTATGGGTATTCCTTCATTAGTCATTAGTATGCAGTATGGTTAATTAGGATGGGGCTTGCCTTCGTCAAAAGATATTCGATTAAGATATTCGATTATTCACGCCAATGGCAAGAGGCGTGATAATAGCATCGTAAAACGCATGCATTTATAGTTACAGATGAAAATAATGGAGGTGATATACGTATTTTATGGCCATGAACGTATCGGCAAGAGTGGCATTCCATTTAAGTGTTTAAAATTCCGCTCCATGGCGATTAATTCAAAAGAATTATTGGCTGAGCTATTGGAAACAGATGCTGAAGCTCGAGCCGAATGGGAGGAGACGTTTAAGCTTAAAAACGATCCGCGCGTGACCAAAATTGGTAGCCTGTTGCGCCGCACCAGTCTGGATGAACTTCCTCAGCTGTTTAACGTGTTGAAAGGGGAGATGAGCCTGGTAGGTCCACGTCCAATTATTCATGCCGAGCTAGAACGTTATCGCGACCAGGTTGATTATTATCTGTTAAGCAAGCCTGGAATGACTGGCCTTTGGCAGGTCAGCGGCCGAAGTGACGTTGACTATGAAACTCGCGTCTATTTTGATGCCTGGTATGTGAAAAACTGGTCAATGTGGAATGATATCGCAATTCTTTTCAAAACTGTCGGTGTAGTATTCAAACGCGATGGCGCTTATTAATACCAAAAGTTAATACTTCTGCTGCTTGTTTTATGCAAAGCCGGTCCTGATTCAGGTCCGGCTTTTTTATTGGGTGCGGATTACCGTAGTAAGGGCTCAACGATAGGGACAATCTTCTGCCAGTTAATGAAAATCAGAATTGCTGCGGCTGCTAAAACGATGAATACCCATTTTCCAAGCATATCCGTTCCTCTGTTCTCTGAAGTAGATTCCTAATCTTTTATCTTATACCGCATGAATGTGTTGATTTACTTAAAATGTGTTTAATTAGTGTTGCGGTTTTTTGCCGCATGCTGAGAGACGACTTTTTAAAGGCAACGAGCTATGAAACGGGCTTTTGACCTCACTGTTTTCCCTCCTATTCTTTTTATACTAATCGGCCTTTTACTGATTGCCAACGTGCACGCTGCCGACAGGAGAAAGGTTTTAGAGCCAGAGTTGCCTAAAATCGTGTGCGCAACACTGTTGCCGATGAAAGATAAAAACGCCGATCAGCAAAGGATTCAGGCCGCTATTGACCACTGCCCCTCAGGTGCTGCGGTGCGTTTTAGCAAGGGAGATTTCATCAGTGGGCCACTAGTTATCCGTTCTGGTGTTTCTTTATGGATCGACAGCGGTGCAGTCCTGGCGGCCTCGAACGATCCCCATTCCTACGACAGGGGCCAGGGCCTGTGCGGAACACTAGCTGGCCGCGGAGATGGTTGTCGGCCATTCATCACCTTTGAGGGCAATAATGGCGGTGGAATTACTGGCGATGGCGAGATAGACGGGCGCGGCGGTCAACTTATGAAAGGCCGAAATGAGTCTTGGTGGCAGCTTGCTCGACGTGCGCAGAAGGAGCATCGCCGACAGAATACTCCGCGACTTATCGAAATTGAACACGCCAGAAATTTGGTTTTCTATCGTATCAGACTGGTGAACTCCCCTAATTTTCACATGGCTATGAACCACGTCGAGGGTATTACAGTTTGGGGGGTGACTATCAACGCGCCTGCCACGGCGAGAAATACCGACGGTATTGATCCAGGCGCTGCGACAGACGTCACCATCGCACACAGCATCATCAGTACAGGGGATGATGATGTAGCGATCAAAGCGGGAAGTGGAGGCGGCAGCCGTTTTATTTCTATTATCGACAATCACTTTTTTGCTGGGCATGGTATGTCGATTGGCAGTGAAACATCAGCCGGAGTAAGTGATGTATTAGTTAATGGATTAACGTTGGACGGGACTACTTCTGGCCTGCGGATTAAAAGCGATGTCAGCCGGGGAGGATTGGTAAACAATATCGACTTCGAGAATATTACATTGCACCACAACCGCTGGCCGATCAATTTCGATACCCGTTATGATCCCGCTGCTAAAGGTAATTTAATTCCTCAATTCCAAAATATAACCCTCGCCAATATCCGTGGCGGATCGGGGGTCTTGATCATGCGAGGCTATGATCCCGCTCATCCTCTCAGCGTTACGCTTAAAAATGTACATTTTGATAAAGAAGCTCAATGGGAAGTAGAAAATACTCATGTGAAGGTTTTGGGGGATATTTATCCAAAGTTAGCACCACGCTAGATCCTATTTTTTCGCTTTTGCAGACTTCGAGAACACTTTACCGGCGGCTGATTATTTATTTGGACCGAGGTATAACGAGGATCTTTGAACCAAAACAATATCGTCAAATTTTCCCTGATGCATAAAACGAAACTCACAATTTTATTAGAGAAGCGAAAGCGGGTTTTTTGACAACGTGAAAGTGGATGAAGATTCACTATCGCCACTAAGTGGCCATTTGAAACTTAGGCAATAAAAAAGCCACTTCGGAAAGTGGCTTAATATGCTGATTTAACAGCTAAAATTTGGTGGCCCCTACTGGACTTGAACCAGTGACCAAGCGATTATGAGTCGCGTGCTCTAACCAACTGAGCTAAGGGGCCGCGGGGCGAGATTATACGGCAGTTAGTTGCTCCAGGTCTACACCTCAAACAACCGTATGCCTGATTAATGTACAACTTTTAGCTTGTTGTTATTGCTGCGAGTTTTTAGGATAGCAACATTAAAATTTACTAAAGGCTTAACATGATCACAGACATCATTGACCACAATCTTCGCGTACTTTTCTGCGGTATCAATCCTGGCCTCTCCACCGCGCACCATGGCTTCCATTTTGCTAACTCTAACAATCGCTTCTGGAAAGTCATTCATCAGGCAGGTTTCACTGAACGCCTCTTAAAACCAGAAGAAGAGCAGCATCTGCTGGATACCGGCTGCGGGATCACTATGCTGGTCGAGCGGCCAACGGTCGAGGCCACTGAATTGGCGCGCAACGAGCTGCGCAATGGCGGTGAAGCGTTGAAAGACAAGGTCATGCAGTATCAACCTCGGGCATTGGCAGTGCTGGGCAAGCAGGCATTTAGTAGTGCGTTTGGTATTCGCAAGGTTGAGTGGGGTTTGCAACCTGTTACGCTTGGCGAAACGCAAGTATGGGTATTGCCTAATCCAAGTGGTCTCAATCGCGCGACATTAGATGCACTGGTAAATAGCTATCAAGAGTTATACGACGCGCTAAAATAGTGCTCACCGGCTTTGCAGGGCTTTATTTGGTAATTTAAAACTAAATTGGGCAGCCTCATTCAATAATTTACCCGAATTTTGGGGCCTGATTTAGCCAGCACTTTCTATCTTGCCAAAAGATTGGCCTGCTGAATTAAGATCGAGGCTCATAAAAAAGCCCCGTCGGGATAACCAGACGGGGCTTTTGTTTTCAACTAACCATTATCGCTTATCGATTAATCGTCGAGGAAGCTACGCAGTACTTCAGAACGGCTTGGGTGGCGCAGTTTACGCAACGCTTTCGCTTCGATCTGACGGATACGCTCACGGGTAACGTCAAACTGTTTGCCCACTTCTTCCAGCGTGTGGTCAGTGTTCATATCGATACCAAAACGCATACGCAGAACTTTCGCTTCACGAGCGGTCAGACCAGCCAGTACGTCGTGTGTTGCAGAACGCAGGCTCTCGGAAGTGGCAGAATCCAGTGGCAGCTCGAGGGTAGTATCCTCAATAAAATCACCCAGATGCGAATCTTCATCGTCGCCGATTGGCGTTTCCATGGAGATAGGCTCTTTGGCGATCTTCAGCACTTTACGGATTTTGTCTTCTGGCATCAGCATACGCTCGGCCAGTTCTTCAGGCGTTGGCTCGCGGCCCATCTCTTGCAGCATCTGACGGGAGATACGGTTGAGTTTGTTGATCGTCTCAATCATATGTACCGGGATACGGATGGTACGCGCCTGGTCGGCGATAGAACGGGTGATAGCCTGACGGATCCACCAGGTCGCATAAGTCGAGAACTTATAACCACGGCGATATTCAAACTTATCAACAGCTTTCATCAGGCCGATGTTACCTTCCTGAATCAGATCGAGGAACTGCAAGCCGCGGTTGGTGTATTTCTTGGCGATCGAAATAACCAGACGCAAGTTGGCTTCCACCATCTCTTTCTTCGCGCGACGCGCTTTCGCTTCACCGATCGACATGCGACGGTTGATATCTTTAACCTGTTCGATGGTCAGACCGGTTTCTTCTTCGATCTGGCGCAGCTTTTGCAGCCCGCGCTGTACATCTTCAGTCACTTCTTTCAGTTTTTCAGACCATGGCTTAGCCATTGCCAGTGCCGCTTCGAACCAGGTTTGATTGGTTTCGTTGCCGGCGAACAGGTTGACGAAGTTTTTCTTCGGCATTTTGCACTGTTCAACACACAGCTTCATGATCAGACGTTCCTGAGCACGAACGCGGTCCATCATGGAGCGCATGCTGTTAACCAGGAAGTCGAACTGCTTAGGCACCAGACGGAACTGTTTGAAAACTTCAGACAGTTTCAGGATCTCTTCAGCAGAACTCTTGTGGCTGCGGCCGTTTTTCTTGATGACTGAACGGGTCGCTTCGTGCTGCTCACGCAGTTCGGTAAATTTCTGACGCGCCAACTCAGGGTCGATGCTGTTGTCGTCTTCGGCATCGTCGTCTTCGTCTTCATCGTCGTCTGAATCGTCTAATTCTTCGTTAGACAACTCTGAACCAACGTGAGTCGCGGTCGGTGCAATTTCTTCTTCTGCGTTAGGATCAACAAAACCGGTAATCAAATCTGACAGACGAGCTTCGCCTGCTTCAACACGGTCATATTGCTCTAACAAATAGGTGATAGCTTCAGGATATTCGGCAACCGAGCACTGAACCTGGTTGATACCGTCTTCGATACGTTTGGCGATGTCGATTTCGCCTTCACGGGTCAAGAGTTCTACGGTACCCATTTCACGCATATACATGCGGACAGGATCGGTGGTACGGCCGATTTCAGATTCTACGCTTGAGAGCACCTGCGCTGCGGCTTCTGCTGCATCTTCGTCGGTATCAGGTCTATTTTCGGCCAGCATCAAATCATCGGCATCAGGCGCTTCTTCAAGAACCTGTATACCCATGTCGTTGATCATCTGGATGATGTCTTCGATCTGGTCGGAGTCGACGATATCTTCCGGCAGATGGTCATTGACCTCAGCAAAGGTCAAATAGCCTTGCTCCTTACCACGGGTGACAAGTAGCTTAAGCTGTGACTGCGGGTTTTGCTCCATAAGACGGTATCCACACTTCAGAGTATTGGGTTGGTGTCGGTCGGCGAAACCGCCAACTATAACATTTGGGGCGTATTTGATTTCGCCGCGGCCCACTATGGCGGCATTTTGCGGGGTAGCATCCCGCTATTTTGCGGCACTTAAGCCGTTATGTTCTGTACGCTTTGTCCTTGAAGCTACAGCTTTGTTGGCTTCGTTCATTCACTCCGGTCACTTACTTAATGTAAGCTCCCAGAGGTTCATTCGCTCGCCGCCTTGCTGTAACTTCAATGACTTTGCGTGACGCTTCGTCCTTGAAGCTACAGCCTTGTTAGCTTCGTTCATTCACTCGGGTCACTTACTTAATGTAAGCTTCCAGAGGTTCATTCGCTCGCCGCCTTGCTGTAACTTCAATGACTTTGCGTAGCGTCAAGTAGCTTTAATAAAAGGTACTCAACGTATAAATTTGTGTTCTAGCGCTTTCTGCGCGCTTCGGTAATGGCTCGGACTTCTTCCCGTTCCTCGGCACTCAAGCCTTCGGTTCGTGAGCGGGCGATCAATGTTTCCAGTCTTTGCACCAATGCCGAGTCAAATAAATGATCCAGCGCGTCCAGGAATGTTTTTTCTGCAATGTCCCTATCTGCTATATCGTCCCACATTGCCAGGATTTCAAGCTGTGGGCCGAATTTATTATCGCGATACATCTCCAGCAACTGGCCAGTTTTCAGGCCTGGCTGAGCATTACAGATGTCAGCGAGCTCTTTTAGCAGATCTAACCCCGGAAGTTTTGATTGCTCTAAACCTTGCAACGAGGGTATAAGTGTAGCCAGTTGTGGATTTTGTACCAGTAATCCTATCAGTATACGCATGGTTGTGCGTTTTAGCTGTGGAGCCTGGTAGCTATTTGCACTTTCCGCCGGCTTCGGCATCAGTTTTTCCAGCTGACTATCATCTAATATCCCAAGCTTGTTGCCTAACTGCTGACGCAAATACAGCCGCAGCGTCTCGCCTGGAACCTGGCTCACCAGCGGTAGCGCGAGCATGCTCAGTTTAGTGCGTCCTTCGGGACTGGTTAAATCGACCTGCGGCATCAGAGTGTCAAACAGGAAAGTCGAGATTGAATGCGCCTCTTCCATCCGTTGTTCAAACGCCTCTTTACCCTCTTTACGCACCAGCGTATCGGGGTCTTCGCCGTCGGGTAAAAACATAAAACGTAGCTGACGGCCATCCTGCAAATAAGGCAGGGCGGTTTCCAGCGCGCGCCAGGCGGCTTCTCTGCCTGCCCGGTCGCCGTCATAACAGCAAATCACGGTGTCAGTCGCGCGGAACAACAGCTGAATATGTTCAGCCGTAGTTGAGGTTCCCAGCGAGGCGACGGCGTAATCTACGCCGAATTGCGCCAGCGCAACGACGTCCATATAGCCTTCAACCACCAGAAGTCGGGCGGGTGTTGGGTGATTCACCTGTGCTTCATAAAGACCGTAAAGCTGGCGGCCCTTGTGGAAAATTTCTGTTTCTGGGGAGTTGAGATATTTGGGTAATGCGTCGCCCAGTACTCGCCCACCAAACGCAATGACCCGGCCGCGTTTATCACGGATTGGGAACATGACACGTTCGCGAAAACGGTCGTAACTCCGCCCTTGTTCATTGGTGATCAACATACCTGCGTCAGTCAGAGAGCTTCTGTCGTCGGCGGATTTGCCAAAGCGTTTTAACGCGTTGTCCCAGCCCGCAGGGGCGAAACCAATGGCAAAATGGTTGATAACGTCGTCGCTTAAACCGCGCTGCGTAAGATACTCGCGAGCGGGTGCACCGGCAGGCTGCTTAAGTGACTGCTTGTAGAACTCGCTGAGCGGTTCCATTAGCTGGTAAAGACTTTGACGCTGGTGGCGTTCCATAGGGGTCGGGCCGGTGCCAACTTCATACGGCACTTCCAAACCTTGCATGGTAGCCAGTTCCTCGATGCATTCGACAAATTCGAGCCGATCGTAGTTCATCAGGAAGTCGACGGCGTTGCCGTGTGCTCCACAGCCGAAACAATGATAAAACTGCTTATCGCTGTTTACGGTGAATGAGGGTGTTTTCTCATGGTGAAATGGGCAGCACGCGTGATAATTCTTGCCTTGCTTTTTTAACTTCACACGAGCATCGATTAAGTCGACGATGTCGGTGCGAGCCAGCAAGTCATTGATAAATACGCGCGGAATTCTCCCAGCCATAAGCCCCTTACTCACTTACCCTTCATCTTTAGTTTTGCAGCATTAGCGGCATTACTGAAGCTATCGGGGGTAGCCTATAAACGAGAACAAGCCGCGCATTCCTTTCGGAAAGCACGGCCTTCGTATGCAACTACTCGGTCTGCGCGTTTTAAAAAACAGTATCACGCGGGTGGGGTTGCCCCCGAAGAATTAATACAGACGAGTGCGACGTGCGTTTTCGCGAGCCAGTTTCTTGGCGTGGCGTTTTACAGCAGATGCTTTAGCGCGTTTACGTTCGGTAGTCGGTTTTTCATAGAATTCGCGACGACGAACTTCGGCTAGAACACCTGCTTTTTCGCAGGAACGCTTGAAGCGACGCAGAGCTACGTCGAACGGCTCGTTTTCACGTACTTTAATTACAGGCATGTGCCTCTCACCTCGATAAAATCGGTTTGTTCGCTAGCGTTGTGCCAGCTCATTTCAAAATGGTGCGGAATTTTACTCCACTTTGCCTGGCCTTGTAAAGCCCAATGGCAAATTGAAACGGGCGTTTTACAATCCTCATTACGGGGGACTGTGCGTTCGCTTTTGCGTCGGCCGGCGATTATATACCAATCAACTTGAATTGCTCGATATTAATCATTGTTTTGCACATAAAACTGGCAATTGTGGCTGTTTAACACCCGCTTCGCCATTGACCAGGCATTACCGTTGACAGGTTGTATGCTAGACTACGCGCCGCGAGTTGGCGCCAAAACATGATGGAAAGAGTGATGCGAGTACTAGGTATAGAAACGTCCTGCGATGAAACCGGGATTGCAATTTACGACACCGAAAAGGGGTTGTTGGCTAACCAACTGTATAGTCAGGTAAAAGTGCACGCTGACTACGGCGGTGTGGTGCCAGAACTGGCCTCACGTGACCACGTGCGTAAAACGCTGCCGCTGATTCAGGAAGCGCTGAAAGAGGCGAATCTGACTGCTCGAGACATTGATGGCGTGGCTTATACCGCCGGTCCGGGGCTGGTGGGTGCATTATTAGTCGGCGCCACTATTGGCCGCTCGCTGGCATTCGCCTGGAACGTGCCCGCTGTTCCCGTCCATCACATGGAAGGTCATCTTTTAGCGCCAATGCTGGAAGATAATCCGCCTGATTTTCCTTTCGTCGCGCTGCTGGTTTCTGGTGGTCATACCCAGCTTATCAGCGTGACCGGCATTGGTGAATACACCCTGCTCGGCGAGTCTGTGGATGACGCTGCGGGTGAAGCCTTTGATAAAACAGCAAAACTGCTGGGTCTTGATTATCCTGGCGGGCCGATGCTCTCCAAAATGGCTCAGCAGGGAGTTGCAGGGCGTTTTACTTTCCCGCGTCCTATGACCGATCGTCCGGGCCTGGATTTCAGTTTTTCGGGCCTGAAAACCTTTGCCGCCAACACTGTGCGCGGCAATGATAGCGACCCGCAAACTCATGCTGATATTGCGCGAGCCTTTGAAGATGCGGTTGTTGATACGTTGGCCATTAAATGTAAACGTGCGCTGGATCAGACCGGTTTTAAACGTCTAGTGATGGCAGGCGGCGTAAGCGCTAATCGCACGTTGCGCAGCAAACTGGCAGAAGTAATGAGCAAGCGCGGTGGCGAAGTGTTTTATGCGCGTCCGGAATTTTGTACCGATAATGGTGCCATGATTGCCTATGCTGGAATGGTTCGTTTGAAAACGGGCGCAACAGCGGATCTCGGCATTTCGGTTCGTCCACGTTGGCCGTTGGACGAGCTCGCGCCCGTGTGAGGTGAGCTACGACTGCGTTTGTATATCACAACGCCGGTATGAGACGAGCTATGACGGCGTTACTGCGTCGCTTCGAAATACTCACATACTAATGTATGCTGCGTTTTCTCAGCTTCTGGTGCCTTGTCGCGCAACGTCTCACACAGGCTGGATTCTAAAAGCATGTTGAGTTCTAACAGCAAGTTGGATTCTAAAAGCGGGCTGGATTCTAAAAAACTATTATAGCAAGCAAATAAAAACGACCCTTTTGAGGTCGTTTTTTTATGTCTGTTATTTGCCGTCTTTGACTTGCTGCGCCGCCTTTTTATCGTTGCGCTTTTGCTTGAGTCGAGTCCAGATTTTGGTTTCTTGCCCACGCCACAATCGCTGAATATTATCGTGATGACGTAGCAATATCAGGCAGGAAAGCATGGCAACCGGGAAAGTAAACTGTGGTTTGAACCACCAGACATAAAACGGTGCGATTAGCGCGCTGACAATTGCGCCCAGTGAAGAGTAACCGCTCAAAAGAACCGTTAATAGCCAGGTACCCATCACCAGGCCGGTAAGGTCCCAGCCGATAGGAGCGATGGCACCTAACGCGGTAGCAACGCCTTTGCCTCCCTGGAAACGGAAAAATACCGGGTAAATATGTCCAAGGCAGGCAGCGATGGCGGTCAAGCCAAGATACATTGGGCTGACATGTAGCTTATAGGCAAGCCATACAGGCAGCATACCTTTTAAAACATCAAATACCAGAACCGATGCGGCGGCGGCTTTCCCACCAAAACGCAGTACATTGGTTGCGCCGGGATTGCCGGAGCCTTGGGTTCGGGGGTCGGGTAATCTCGCCAGGCGACAGACCAGAATAGCGCTGGAAATTGAGCCGCAAAGGTAGGCGAGAATAATCATTCCAAGCGCGGTTGCACTCATAAAAGCAATTCCGTCTATTAGGGGGTCGTGTAAAACACTACTTCCATGGATAATACGCACTTTCAGCTGGAAGTGGTATACCTTTGGGTTAATCTGGCGGGGCCAAAAACAGAGAATCGTGTGATGGATATCGTATTTATTGAACAACTAAATGTAATCACCACCATAGGCGCTTTTGAGTGGGAACAAACCATTCAGCAGAAGCTGGTGTTTGATATTGAGCTTGCCTGGGATAATCGTAAATCGGCGAAAAGTGATGATGTAAACGACTGCCTGAGCTATGCAGATGTCAGTGACGTCGTTATCCAGCACGTGACCTCACAAAGTTTTGCGCTGGTTGAACGTGTCGCCGAAGAGGTCGCCAGCCTGCTGATGTCGCGATTTAATACTCCATGGGTGAGGATCAAGCTCAGTAAGCCAGGTGCCATTGCACATGCGGCAAATGTCGGCGTTATTATCGAACGCGGCACGAGGACTCAATAATTTTAACTATTATTAAATTCAAATAGTCATAATTGAAAAACTGCTGTCATAATAATGTATTACTAATATCATATTAATTAGTCTTTTTTGAGTAAGAGTAGGCAAATTCTTAATTTTGCCTTAAGACGTTAGAGCATATTGCGCTTTTAAGTGAACACTCTATTTGGGGCAGGGATATTATGGTAACTGAAGGTCATCAGCTATTAATTGCGCTGATTTTAGGTATTGTTGAAGGCTTGACGGAATTCTTGCCGGTGTCATCTACCGGGCACTTAATTATCGCAGGTAATCTGATGGGGTACACAGATGATAAATCGAAAGTTTTCGAGGTTATCATCCAGTTAGGTTCCATACTTGCCGTTGTTGTAATGTTCTGGCGTCGCTTATTTGGCTTGATAGGCATTCATTTTGGCAAAAAAGTCGAACACGAAGGCATTGGTAAAGGTCATTTAACCCTGCTGCATATTATTCTTGGCATGCTGCCAGCGGTAGTTATTGGCCTGCTGTTTAGTCATGACATCAAAGGTCTATTTGAACCTAAATATGTCATGTATGCATTGGTAGTCGGCGGTATTTATATTTTAATTGCCGAATGGATAAAGCCGAAATTCCCCAAGGCAGTAGGTGTTGATGATATTACCTATTTGCAGGCATTCTTGATTGGTTGTTTGCAGTGTCTGGCGCTGTGGCCTGGTTTTTCTCGCTCCGGTGCAACTATTGGTGGTGGATTACTCGTCGGTGTCAGCCGATATGCCGCTTCAGAATACTCTTTCCTGCTGGCTGTGCCGATGATGTTAGGCGCCAGCGCGCTTGATCTTTACAAGAATCATTCGATCCTGAGCTGGTCAGATTTGCCGATGTTTGCCGTCGGTTTCATTACTGCTTTCATCGTCGCGCTAATCGCCATTAAAACCTTCCTGGCAGTGATCAAACGTATTTCGTTTGTTCCTTTCGCTATTTATCGCTTCGTTGTAGCGGGGCTGGTTTACTGGGTGTTTATGACCTGATGAGTTAGATTAATAAAAAAAACCCGCCTTGGCGGGTTTTTTTATGACAAAAAGCTTAAAAACTACAATTTCAATGCGGCATAATTCTTTGCGTTTCTCGCCATTCGGCCATGGCTGCGATACGGCGTTTGCCAAGCTCCTCGCGGATGGCCATTCCCTGCAAGCCCAGCGCGACGACTTCTTTAATCGATACACTATTGGCTGCATCGAAGGCGGAACGTAAGTAATCCCCCTGCGGATAAGGATTGCGTTCAAAACCGGTCCGCCCGCGAGCATCAGCCTCGCTGGTCAGGATCATTTGCTCAAGACGCTGCGGCTTGCGCCAAACGTCGATGGTATCGAATAACTTGAGCAGTGTTTCGGGGCGCAGGCGTTCGACCGTGTGAATAAGATCATGAAACTCAGCGACTAAAACCGCTAAATCACGAATTGCAGTCGGCACACGCAGGCGCTGGCACAGTTCCTCAACCAATTTAACCCCGGCAGGACCGTGACCGTGATGACTTGGCCAATGCTCCGGCGGGGTCAGACCTTTACCAAGATCATGGCACAGGGCCGAGAAACGAATATCAACGTCATCACTAAGCTCGGCGGCAAGCTTGAGCGTCATCATTGTATGAATCCCGGTATCAATTTCCGGATGCCATTTTGCCGGAGCAGGGACTCCAAACAGTGCATCGATTTCAGGGAAAAGCACCTTAAGTGCGCCACAGTCACGTAACACCTGAAAATAAATTTGCGGATCCTGCGTTTGCAGAGCCTTTTCAGTCTCTTTCCATACCCTTTCTGGCGTTAGAGCTTCAAGTTCGCCGCTGGCGGCCATTTCGGTAATCAATTGCTGTGTTTCAGGGGCAATGGAAAATCCAAGATGTGCAAAGCGAGCGGCAAAACGCGCCAGACGGAGAACGCGCAGCGGATCTTCGCCGAAGGCAGTGGAAACGTGGCGTAGAATGCGCGCTTCTAAATCACCCTGGCCGTGGTAGGGGTCGACTAAATCACCTTCCGCGCTACGAGCAATGGCGTTGATGGTGAGGTCGCGACGCATCAGATCCTGCTCGAGTGTCACATCGGGCGAAGCGTAGCAGGTAAAACCGTTGTAACCGGCCCCGGATTTGCGCTCGGTGCGGGCGAGGGCATATTCATCACGGCTGACAGGGTGGAGGAAAACAGGAAAATCTTTGCCAACCTGTTGATAGCCGAGTTCGAGCATTGCCTCGGGCGTGGAACCGACCACCACCCAATCTTGCTCATGAACGGCAAGGTTTAACAGACTGTCGCGGACGGCACCGCCGACCAGATAGATTTTCACGGGAAACTCCTGAAACATATAACCAGAGGAATAGGGCTTAAGCCTTTATTGTAGCAAATTTGTTAATGGCATTTCTTGTCTATCGGTTTATTACACGCTACGGCCCTTTATAGCAGCAACACGAAAAGGCACCCAAGGTGCCTTTCGTTGGAGGTCTAAATCTGCTCAGTATTAGGGGAGGAATAAACCTCAGCTCATCCAGCGATCTTTCTTCTTACGGCGTGGAACCAGGTGTGGTAACACCAATCCGAGGATCAGGCCGATGCCCGCTACGCCACCGCCATACATAAACCATTGTAAAATAATGGTTCTTTGTTTGTCGTCCAACTGAACGTTAACGGCGCTAACTTTTTTCTGCGCCACAATCAGCTGATTTTTAAGATCCTGATTCTCTTTCTTCAAACCGTTGATAATGCCATCGCTGGAAGAGACTTTTTGCTGCATCTCTGCGGTGCGCTGATTCCAGCTATTATCAATATTGCTAAGCTTGTCGGTCAGCGTTTTCACCTGCTGTTGCAGGTCAGGTACTTGGGTGCGAACGCTCGGTGCGGTGCTCAGCTGGTCCAGGGGGATCCAGGCGTCACGGCCTTTGGCATCAACGATTTGACCATAGTTAGTGGTGGTATTGACACTCTTTAAAGTCACTTCATCGCCGGAATTGAGTGCGCCAACGATGCGGAATTGGTTTCCTGGGCCACTGTGGATATAGGTGATGAGATCGTCGGAAATATAGCGCTTTTCATCTGCATGAGCGCCCCAAGTAATACCTAAAGAAAGCAAAGCGAAACCGAAAAGGCGTAGTTTATTCATTATTAATCATTCTTCGTAGTTTGCGGGCCTGCGGATCAGTGCCCCGACTGTCGATAAATTTAAAGTTGAACGATAGTAAGGGCAACAGTGTGACGACGCAACGCATAAACCTAAATGAGAACTATCTTACAATCCCACGAGATGCGGCTCGCAGCAGGCGTGTGTGCTAGAATCGCAAAAATTTTTCGTATAAGCCCAGAGGCTTATCAGCCAAGACCGGTGCCAAGACTTATGACCCTAGAAATTGAATTAAAATTTATTGCCAGTCCAGCGGCAATTGCCGAACTGCCAGAACAGCTGGCTGCGTTTTCAAGCCAGCATTCTGCACCACAGAAGCTGACCAATATTTATTACGAAACTGCCGATAATCGCCTGCGTAAGCTTGATATGGGGCTGCGTATTCGTGGTTTCGACGACAGCTACGAGATGACAATCAAAACTGCCGGAAAGGTTGTCGCGGGTTTGCATCAGCGCCCTGAATATAATGTCAGTATCAACAAGCCTGAGCTGGACCTGAGCCTGTTCCCGGCGGATATCTGGCCGGAAGGCCTTGACATCAGCGCGTTACAGGCTGAGCTGTCGCCGCTGTTCCGCACTGATTTTGT
The DNA here is from genome assembly GCF_041200025.1 of Rouxiella sp. WC2420. Classification (NCBI taxonomy): domain Bacteria; kingdom Pseudomonadati; phylum Pseudomonadota; class Gammaproteobacteria; order Enterobacterales; family Yersiniaceae; genus Rouxiella; species Rouxiella sp. WC2420. Next base: position 661,227 of record NZ_CP165628.1, read on the forward strand.
TCGCGAGAAGTGGGTGATCACTTACCAGCAAAGCGAGATTGAGCTTGGTCTCGACCAAGGAAGCGTAACCGCAGGCGAGCTTAATGAACCGTTGGCGGAAATCGAGCTGGAAATCAAGGAAGGCAACACGGTCGATCTGCTGGAGCTGGCGTCACTGCTGGGTAAAAATGGCGGCCTGCGTCTTGGTGGTTTGAGCAAAGCGGCACGTGGCTATCATCTGGCGCAGGGCAATGTGTTGCGCGAAGCGCGCAGCCTGCCGGTCTATCAGCCTGCAGCGAAAACCACGGTAGAACAGGCTTTGAGCGGCATGCTTGAGCTGGCGCTGAGCCACTGGCAATACCACGAAGAACTGTGGGTTCGCGGTGAAAAAACCGCACGCATCACCGTTCTGCAAGCGGTAGAAGCCGTGCGTCAGACGCTGGTTATTGTTGGTGGCCTAATTCCACGTAAAGCCTCCACCGAGCTCCGCGCATTGTTGACCGAGCTGGCTGAGAAGCTGGAAAAGAAAGGTTTGGATGCTCAAGAAGTATGCCTGAGTGCTGATTATCTGAAGTGTAAGTTAGTGCTTACTTCATGGCTGGCGAATCAAGGCTGGAAGCCATTCGTTGATGATAAATCACAGAAGAAACTCGACGGCTCCTTTAAGCGTTTTGCTGACATCATGCTGGGCCGCACTGCTGCCGATCTGAAAGAAGCCTTTGCCCAGTCGCTCACCGAAGAAGGTTTCCGCGATCAGCTTGCCCGCCTGAAACGGCAGATTATTTCCTTCCACCTGCTTTCTGGTGCTTATCCTCTTGCAGAATCAATGGCCTACATTAATGTATGGACTGAGCTGCAGCAGGCTATCGTTCAGCAACAGCACGCCTGGGAAGACTCGGCTCGTCAGCACGCGGTCATTCAGCCAGCATTCTGGCTAAACGGACAGCCACGTTAATTGTTAAGCCCGGCCTGATTGCATGTCAGGCCGATTATTATAGGAAGCCGAAAAATGTTGCCTCTCACTCCGCTGCTTGAAGCTCAGGCCGAAAAGTTGCACCTGCGTTTTAAACAAAGCATCGAACAACAGCAGTTAAATGACGCACCAGCGCTTAACGAAGGCGCGCTTCGCGTATTAGCCAGCAGCGATTTCATTAGTGAGAATTTTATCGCTCATCCGCAGTGGTGGCAGGATATTTTTGCCAAACCGCCGCGCGTTGACGAATGGCAACATTATTCAACCGAGCTGGCAGTTGTGCTGGCACAAGTTACCGATGAACCGGGTTTGATGCAGGCGCTGCGTCTGTTCCGCAAAGCCAAAATGCTGCGTATCAGCTGGTCTCAGGCGATGCAAACCAGTAGCTGTGAGCAAACGCTGCAACAATTGAGCGTGTTGGCTGAAACACTGATCGTCGGCGCCCGCGACTGGCTTTACGAAGTTTGCTGCCGCGAATGGGGTACTCCGGTCAATGCGGCGGGCGATCCGCAGAGGCTGCTTATCCTCGGTATGGGAAAATTGGGCGGTGGCGAGCTGAATTTTTCATCTGATATTGATCTGATTTTTTCTTATCCTGAGAACGGGCAGACCCAGGGCGGCCGCCGTCAGCTTGAAAATGCGCAATTTTTTACTCGTCTCGGCCAGCGGCTGATTAAAGCTCTGGATCAGCCAACCATCGACGGTTTTGTCTATCGTGTCGACATGCGGCTGAGGCCGTTTGGTGACAGCGGTCCGCTGGTGATGAGTTTTTCGGCGATTGAAGATTACTATCAAGAGCAGGGCCGCGACTGGGAACGCTATGCGATGGTCAAGGCCAAGCTGATGGGCGGGGCGGAAGATACCAGCAGTCAGGAAATTCGCAAGATGCTGAAACCCTTTGTGTTTCGGCGCTACATTGATTTCAGCGTAATCCAGTCGTTGCGTAACATGAAAGGTATGATCGCTCGAGAGGTGCGCCGTCGCGGCTTGAAAGACAACATCAAGCTGGGAGCGGGCGGCATCCGCGAGATTGAATTTATCGTTCAGGTATTCCAGCTGATCCGCGGTGGTCGTGAGCCGTTGCTTCAGCAGCGATCGCTTTTGCCAACGCTGCAGGCGATAGAAGCTCTTCATTTACTGCCTGAGAATCAGGTCAGGCAACTCACTGACAGCTATCTCTTTTTACGCCGACTGGAAAACCTGTTGCAGGCGATTGCCGATGAGCAAACGCAAACACTGCCAGAAGATGAGCTAAATCGCGCCCGATTGGCCTGGGGCATGAATTTCGAGACCTGGGCTGAGCTGAGCCAACATACAGCGCAGCACATGCTGGCAGTTCGCGCAGTGTTTGACGAGCTGATTGGCGACGACACTCCGGATGCCGGGGACGATCCGCAGCAGGAGCAGTTCAACAGCCTGTGGACCGATCAACTGGACGACAGCGACTTACTGACTTTGGCCGCAGACCTGCCAGAACAGGGGCGAACCAATCTGCTGCGCACCATTTCCGAGTTCCGTCAGGATGTTGATAAACGCACCATCGGTCCTCGCGGTCGTGACCAGCTTGATCAACTGATGCCAAGGATGCTGGCGCAAGTGTGTACTTACCACAATGCTGATGTGGTGCTGCAACGCCTGACCCTCTTGCTGCTCAATATCGTCACGCGTACAACCTATATCGAGCTGCTTGTGGAGTATCCCGGCGCGCTCAAACAGCTGATTCGGCTGTGTGCGGCTTCGCCGATGGTGGCCAATCAGCTGGCGCGACACCCTATCTTGCTTGACGAACTTCTTGATCCTAATACCCTTTATAATCCCATCGCGCCTGAGTCATATCCCGATGAGCTGCGCCAGTATCTGCTACGCGTGCCGTCGGACGATGAGGAGCAGCAAATTGAAGCGCTGCGCCAGTTTAAGCAGTCACAACAGCTGCGTATTGCCGCAGGAGACATCGCCGGAGTCTTGCCGGTGATGAAAGTCAGCGATCATCTGACCTATCTGGCTGAAGCGATTCTTACGGCGGTTATTCAGCAGGCCTGGGATCACATGCTGATGCGCTATGGTCAGCCGGGTCATTTACAGCAGCGCGAAGGGCGTGGTTTTGCGGTCATTGGTTATGGAAAACTGGGTGGCTGGGAGTTGGGCTACAGCTCGGATATGGATCTAGTGTTCCTGCATGATTGCCCGATGGACGTGATGACCGACGGACCGCGCAGTATCGACGGCCGTCAGTTTTACCTGCGGCTGGCCCAGCGCATCATGCACCTGTTCAGCACTCGTACCGCATCAGGCATTCTCTACGAGGTAGACGATCGCCTGCGGCCTTCCGGTGCTTCCGGCATGCTGGTCAGTACCATCACAGCCTTCCACGATTATCAGCAGGAAAGCGCCTGGACCTGGGAACATCAGGCGTTAGTCCGCGCTCGAGTTGTTTACGGCAGTCCGGAAATGACCAGGCAGATCAATGCGATCCGCCGAGAAATTCTCTGCAAACCGCGTGAAGGCGAACAGTTGCAAAAAGAAGTGCGCGAAATGCGTGAAAAAATGATCACTCATCTGGCGAGCAAAAAAGGCGACGTTTTTGACCTCAAAGCGGATCCCGGTGGAATTACGGATATTGAATTTATCGCGCAGTATTTAGTGTTGCGTTACGCCAGTATTGAACCGGAGTTGACGCGCTGGTCCGACAACGTGCGTATTTTTGAACTGATGGCGCGCTACAACATTATGCCGCTGCAAGAGGCCGAACAGCTGACTCATGCCTACGTGACATTGCGTGATGAAATTCATCATCTTGCATTGCAGGAACATAATGGAAAAGTTGCGGTCGATATGTTTGTCACCGAGCGTGAGTACGTCAGGGCGAGCTGGCAGCATTGGCTGGGATAATGGGTTTTAGCCCTGTACTATCTGGCCTGTGATATTATCGCGCGCATTGTTTTGCGGATGACAATCCGTATTTGGCTACGATTGATTGCGTTAGCCTGTTTGCCGAGTTTTCTGCCCAAGAGTGATGGGTATATCTGTTTTGGAGTGTGGGATGAAAGTAACTTTGCCTGAGTTTCACCGTGCCGGTGTTTTGGTGGTTGGTGACGTAATGCTAGACCGCTACTGGTATGGCCCGACCAGCCGTATTTCACCGGAAGCCCCGGTGCCAGTGGTTAAAGTCAACACCATTGAAGAGCGTCCGGGCGGTGCAGCAAACGTGGCGATGAACATTGCCTCGCTCGGTGCGCGTTCTCGGCTAATAGGCCTGACCGGCGCAGATGATGCAGCGCGTGCTTTAAACGAACGTTTGAGCGAAGTAAACGTCACCTGTGATTTTCTCGCCTTGCCGACTCACCCTACTATCACTAAATTACGCATCTTGTCGCGCAACCAGCAGCTGATTCGCCTTGATTTTGAAGAAGGTTTTGAGGATGTCGATCTGCAGCCGATGCTTGAAAAAATCAAGCTTGCGCTGCCGCATACCGGCGCGCTGGTGCTTTCAGACTATGCCAAAGGGGCACTGAAAGACATCGAGCAAATGATTGCGCTGGCCAATGCCGCAGGAGTTCCCGTATTGATCGATCCTAAGGGGTCGGATTTCGAGCGCTATCGTGGGGCGACACTGCTAACGCCTAATCTTTCCGAATTTGAAGCAGTCGTTGGCCCTTGCAAAACCGAAGATCAGCTGGTGGAAAAAGGCATGGCGCTCATCGCTGGCTTTGAGCTTTCCGCGCTGTTGGTCACGCGTTCTGAACAGGGCATGACCCTGCTACAGCCGGGCAAAGCTCCGCTACATTTGCCGACGCAGGCGCAGGAAGTGTTCGACGTGACCGGCGCTGGCGATACGGTTATCGGCGTGCTGGCCACTGTGCTGGCCGCGGGCGCGAGCCTGGAAGATGCCTGCTTCCTGGCCAATGTTGCTGCCGGTGTGGTCGTCGCCAAGCTCGGGACGTCTACTGTTTCTACTGTCGAGTTGGAAAATGCCATCCACGGCCGTTCAGAAACCGGCTTTGGCGTGATGAGCGAAGAAGAGCTAAAGCTTGCGGTTGAGCAGGCGCGCAAACGTGGTGAGAACGTCGTTATGACTAACGGCATTTTCGACATTTTGCACGCTGGCCACGTTTCATATCTGGCCAACGCCCGCAAGTTGGGCGATCGCCTGATTGTCGCCGTTAACAGCGATGCCTCTACCAAACGCCTTAAAGGCGAGACGCGACCCGTGAATCCGCTGGCTCAGCGCATGGCTGTATTGGCCGCGCTTGGCGCTGTGGATTGGGTGGTCGGCTTCGAGGAAGATACGCCACGTCGCCTGATTGCCGGTATCTTGCCGGATCTATTGGTAAAAGGCGGAGACTATCAGCCGCACGAGATTGCAGGCTGTGATGAGGTTTGGGCGAACGGTGGCGAAGTTAAAGTGCTGAACTTCGAGGACGGTTTGTCGACGACTAAAATCATTAATCAGATCAAAGCGCAGCAAGATTAAGTCGCCATTGGTACGATTTTTCTATAAGTATCTGAAAAATAAATAATTTTCTACAAATGAAAAAGGCCAGCCGAGATGCCGGCCTTTTTGTTCTGCAGGATTAAACGGACTGAATACTGCCGAACCGTATAATTACTCTGCTTTTGGAGCCGCAGCTGGCGCGGTTGCTACGTTTGGCACTGGCGCAGTCGTTGCGGTATTCAGCTTACCTTCCAGTTCGGCGAGACGTTGTTCCAGCAAGGTCAGTTTTTCACGGGTGCGCAACAATACCTGAGTTTGCACGTCGAATTCTTCACGGTTAACGAGATCCATGCGGCTGAACTGAGCCTGAAGAACCTGGCGCACTTTCTTTTCAGTATCTTCCCCAAAATCGCGGATGCCTTTCGGCAGCGCTTCATGCACCTGTCGAGCAATTTGTTCAATTTTTTTAGTGTCGATCATTGTCGTTACCCTGTTTCAGAAAAGTGGCGTTCTCTTAGTGTAATGCCTGAACGCCATTCTATAAACCTATGTACTGGCTTTTAATAGCACAAAGGGGTCATTGCCCCGACGTTTTTTTGGCGTTATAGTTGCTTTGCTTATTCTCAGGGCGGGGTGCAAGTCCCCACCGGCGGTAAACCACAGAGTAAATTGGTGAAACACTCTTTCATCATCGTGGAAGCCCGCGAGCGCTTGAGTTTCTCTTTAGGGAGAGTTCAAGGTCAGCAGATCCGGTGTAATTCCGGGGCCGACGGTTATAGTCCGGATGGGAGAGATTAACGAATTTATCGGGCTTGATTGCCCGCTACGTTATTTTATAGCGATAGCCTGCTATTCGTACGGCTATGCTTACTCCGCAAGACGCCCTGATTCTGGTAATCCATTTATTTTTCATTGTGTTAATGAGGTTATTTTACCATGAATCAGACTTTACTTTCCGAATTCGGTACACCCGTAGAACGCGTTGAACGTGCGCTTTCAGCACTGCGCAATGGTCAGGGTGTGATGGTACTGGACGACGAAAACCGCGAAAACGAAGGTGATATGATTTTCGCCGCAGAAACCATGACCGTTGAACAGATGGCGTTGTCTATTCGCCACGGCAGCGGAATTGTTTGCCTGTGCCTTACCGACGAACGCCGTAAGCAGCTTGAATTGCCGATGATGGTTGAGCACAATTCCAGCCACTTTCAGACCGGTTTTACCGTAACTATCGAAGCCGCTGCTGGCGTCACCACTGGCGTTTCCGCGAGCGACCGTTTGACCACTATTCGTGCGGCGATTGCCGATAACGCCAAGCCGTCAGACCTTAATCGCCCTGGACACGTTTTCCCGTTGCGTGCCCGTGATGGCGGCGTATTGACCCGCCGTGGTCACACAGAAGCGACCATCGATCTGGTGAGCCTTGCGGGTTTCCGTCCGTATGGCGTGCTGTGTGAATTGACTAACGACGATGGTTCCATGGCCCACGCGCCAGAATGCATCAGCTTTGCCAACGGCCACAATATGCCGGTTGTTACCATTGATGACTTGGTTGCCTATCGCGAGGCACTGACTCAGCAGGCCGGTTAAATGTCGCTGTAGTCCTGGAGCTGGAGCAGTTAATAAATGCCGACGTTAGCGCGTCGGTTTTTTTACGTCCAGATAAGATAGTTAAGGTCAATTAAGTTGACAATAAAAATCAATTAATCAATTTTAAAATTCATTAAAATTACATGGCTAATGATTGATGTTTTTAAGGAACGGATAATAGACTATTAATTATACAGGCTATAGAGTCAATTATATTGCTTATAACCTATGCTGGTGTGAAATTGCGCTTTATAACGTCATTGGTAAAATACTTTCCGTTTTTTATTTTATTTATATTCTCCGTCGTTTCATGCCTTTCCTTCGGCTATAAATTTCGGCCAGTGCATACCTTAAGCCTTTTTTTAATTCTGATTTTTTTATGCAACGTAAACGTTAGAATTTATCAATTTTTTGTTGTGGTTATTGGCCTGGTTTCTGCTTGCTATATGCCAATGGCATTAACCTATGGAGAGCCTGATTTTAATGCCGTGGTGAACATTTATCAGGCAAGTGTTCAGGAAAGCGGTGAGTTTTTAAAAGCTATCCCGTGGTTTTACTCTCTTTCGATCTTGCCGGGTATTTTGTTAACCATCACGGCTCTGAGTTTTAAAATAGAAAAGTTAAAATATAGTAGGTGCTATGTTTTAATTATAATCGTGTATTTTTGCGCTCCGGGGATTAAAAGCTATTTTAAATATGGGAACTTATCCGAGTTCAATATCGGCTTACCTATATTCAGAGCCAGTAATGAAGCTGTTGAAAATTATCGGCAGGTGCTCGCAGATCAAACCTTGCTGAGGCAACAGGTTGCTGTAGTCGATAGCTGGGACCCAAAGCCACGGGCTACAGCCTATCAGCTTTATATTCTTGTTATTGGCGAGAGTGTTCGTAGCGACTATTTACAGGCCTACGGCTTTAAAGCAGATAACACAGCGTTTATGAGTTCCTCATTTGGCGTTATTTTCTCGAACTACATCTCTGCGGCATCTTCTACGATGACTTCGTTATTAAATAGCTTGACTCTAGGCAGAAATGGTCAGCATGAAACCAATAATAATATCATTACTCTGGCTAAGAAATCTGGATTCGCAACGTATTGGTATTCTAATCAAGGACTGTTGGGGAGCGGAGAAACTCCTGTTTCAATTATCGCGATGAATGCAGATAAAAATATTTTCTTGAAAAAAGGAGATTATCAGGAAGATAGCTACATTCCTGATAGTAATATGCTTGCGGGGATTCGCGACGGAATCAATGAAAAGAGACCACTGAAGCTTGTTATTATCCATCTTATAGGTTCGCATCCCAGAGCTTGCACCAGAACGAATAATAAATACTCTTTTTTTAGCCAATCGAAAGAAATTTCCTGTTATATAGAGAGTATTAATCAGACTGATAAATTACTTTCAGATATTGCGGGAATGGCAAAAGCCAGCGGAGAACGTTGGTCAATGATGTATTTTGCCGACCACGGGCTATCATTTGAAAATAGTGATACGAGTTATGCACGCTTGCACCACGATGATCGATTTAAACAGAATTACACAGTGCCGATGTTTATTACTTCCTCCGACAGTCGTGAGAATAAAGTCATTGACCAACCCAGAAGCGGACTGCATTTCTTATCGCTGTTTACACAATGGACCGGAATCAAAGATCGGTTAATCGATGACACTTGTGACATGCTTTCAAACGCACGCTGTGAAAATCAGGATACAGTGATCAAATTTAATCTTGAGAGGGCGGCCTTTTCATCACTGCCTGAAGATGTGGCAGCACACTGATGCGAGAGCAGTATTCAAATTTATTGAATATCTTCATCACAGTTATCCGGCTGTTTCAGACAAGCTAAAGGAGTAATCTCTTTCTATCGAATGGTCGCTGCGGTGTAACCCCGGACAGCGCGCCATTGCCTCCTAATCTGAGCGGTAAGGAAAAATTTATGACCACCTCACGCATGCCAGCACTGTTTCTTGGGCACGGTAGCCCGATGAACGTGCTCGAAGACAACATTTATACTCGTGCCTGGGAAGCGCTGGGGCAAAACTTGCCGCGTCCGAAAGCCATACTTGCCGTTTCTGCCCACTGGTACACCCGTGGCACTGCCGTTACTGCGATGGAACATCCACGTACTATTCACGACTTTGGCGCTTTTCCGCAGGCGCTGTTTGATAAACGTTATCCGGCACCGGGTTCACCGGCGTTGGCGAAACGGGTACAAGAATTGCTCGAGCCGATTGATGTCATTGCTGATACCGGTGAGTGGGGCTTCGACCACGGATCCTGGGGCGTGTTGATCAAGATGTATCCTGATGCGGATATCCCGATGATCCAGCTCAGCATCGATGGAACAAAACCAGCCGAATATCATTATCAACTGGGCAAAAAGCTGGCAGCACTTCGTGAAGAAGGCGTGATGATCGTCGCCAGCGGCAACGTGGTGCATAATTTGCGGATGGTGAAATGGGAAGGCAATGCCGCCCCTTATCCCTGGGCTGAATCCTTCGAGCAGTTTGTAGAAGATAATTTAGAGTGGAAGGGTGAAGCGAAGGATCATCCGTTGGTCAATTTTATGCAGCATGAAGGCGGCGCGCTGTCGAACCCAACGCCCGATCACTATTTACCTTTGCTGTACTTGTTGGGATCGTGGGACGGCGTAGAGCCCATCACCAAGCCAACTGAAGGGATCGTGATGAGCTCGCTGAGCATGCTTTCGGTGCAGCTTGGTTAAGTCAAAGATCGCTAATCTATAATGCTGTGCGGATAGAAGCGCGAGAGATCCTGGGTGATCAGCGCTCTGTCTTCACGCAGTCCGATGCCGCAAGGTTTGTCGTTGATTAACCAACTGCCGATCAGCGTATAGCTGTCGTTGAAGCGCGGCATCGGGCAATACTCTTGCACGATCATTCCTTCTTTACCGTAAGGGCCATCCGCGCTGGCGAGCTCTTTACCGTTTTCAATGATACGGATGTTTGCCCCCTCGCGAGAGAACAGCGGTTTTATTACATAACTGTTCATCGGCGGATGCGCATCGTCGGCAAAGTAGGACTCGAGCAGGTTAGGGTGATTCGGAAACATCTCCCACAACAGCGGCAGCAAGGCTTTGTTGGAAATAATGGCCTTCCATGCTGGCTCAAGCCAGCGCACACCGGCATCTTCGAGCTTGGTGGAGAACGTCTCACGAAACATGAATTCCCACGGATAGAGCTTGAACAGATTACTGATGATCTGATCCTGCGGATCGGTAAACTGCCCGCGTTCTCCAAGGCCTATCTCTTCTATATAAAGAAACTCGCTGGCCAGCCCGGCTTCGAGCGCACAGTCCTGCAAATATTGCACTGTTCCGCGATCTTCCTCGGTGTCCTGACAGCAGGCAAAATGCAGCAGCGAAAAACCGTGCTGGTTTTTCACTTCGGTAAAACGTTCAATCAGCTTTTCCTGCATGCTATTAAACTGATCGGCATTCGGCGGAAGATTGCCTGCAGCTATTTGATCTTCAAGCCATAGCCACTGGAAAAACGCTGCTTCATAAAGCGAGGTTGGCGTATCGGCATTGTTCTCCAGCAGTTTCGGAGGATTAACGCCGTCGTAAACCAGATCTAGCCGCGAGTAGAGCGAAGGCTGTTGCGTGCGCCATGAGGCTCTGACAAATTCCCAAACGTGCCTGGGAATTTGAAACTTCGCCATCAATTCATCACTGTTGACCACGCGCTCGACGACTTTAAGGCACATCTGGTGCAGCTCGGCGGTGGCATCTTCAATCTGATCGATCTGGGCCATCGTGAATTGATAATAAGCATCCTCACACCAGTAAGGTTCGCCGTACATGGTGTGAAAATTGAAACCAAACTCAGTGGCTTTCTCGCGCCAATTCGGGCGTTCTTGCAGGGCTACGCGTTTCATTATTAGCCACCCATACTGCGCATTGGCGTGCGAGTTGCCGATGCTGCACTGCGCTGCATTGAGGTTTGTTTAGCGACGCTTTCGCCAAAACCACCGCGAGTTACGGTGCTGGTGGTCGCGGGTTTTGGTGCCATGGCTGAAGGCGGAACGTTCATGCTGCGGCCAGAAGTTGCCGGGCCGTAGCTTTTACCTGTGGCATCAACAAACTTGCCGTTCGCCGGGCTGCCCGCTGATTTCGAGGTGAACAACGGCTGCTGCGCGTATCCACCGCCGCCCATCATGCGACCCATCATAAAACCGGCCATCAATGGCATCCACATGCTGCCGCCCGATTGCGATTCGGCGTTCATACCCGCCTGGGCTGGGGCTTGGGTACACTGATTTTCACCGAATTCGGCAACACAGTCAGCGCGATTGGCATATTTAGGCGCGGTTTTAGCAGCTTCAACTTTTGCGTCGCTAAAAGCCTTGGTGCATTGCGCGCTGTTAGACGGATTAGCCTTGGAACAGTCATCCGCATTCTGATACATCGAAACTTTATCATCGCTTTTTTCGCAGGCGCTGAGCATGAAAACGGCGCTGATTGCCACAGCAACAGGGGTAATTCGCGAGCTACGCCAGGATTTCCGGAAGGTAGCCAGATTAATATTTTGTGTCCGTTTCATTTTATAGATCCCATCGACGGGCTTTTTCGCCCTTTCCCAGAGTAACTTACATTTGTAACAGAATAAGAATAAGGTAAAGATGCTTACTATTAAAGCAGGAAAGGCAAACGTTACGAGACTTTACGTTCAGACGTGAAATAACTCGCGAAACGGCTATTTTACGAAATCAGAAAGTAAAAACCGCCCAATAAAAAACTGCACCTTACTTAGTCGGGTATCCAACTTTTGGGGTGCAGTTCATAAAGGCGGTTTTTTTAGATTCTTGATACCTGCAGGCCAGCGGCTATCAAGGACATAAACATTAGTTTTGGAAAGGATTACCGCTCTTTTTAGCACTTTTAGGAGCAACTCGATCGCTGGCACGAACAACCGGAGCTGTTGGGAGTGGCGCGGCCTGTGGCGTGACGTCATTGTCATAGCCGTCAGCTGCCGCGTTTTGCTGTGGCGTTTCCGGCGCAACCTGTTCAGGGTTGGTCGAAACTGGCACGCTCAGGAAACCATTAAGCGCCAGCAAATCATTTTCATTAAGCGTGCCGAGTGCTGATTTTACGTTAAGCTGATTAATAAGGTAGGTATAGCGCGCACTGGAAAGTTCCTGCTTGGCGTTATAAAGCGTCGTGGTGGCATCGAGCACGTCAACGATAGTACGCGTGCCGACTTTATAACCGGCTTCTGAAGCATCGAGAGAGCTTTGCGCAGAAACCACAGCCTGCCGATAAGCATTAATGCTGCTGATCGACGCGGAAATATTGTTAAAGGAGGAACGGACAGTTTGCACCATACTACGGTAGGCGCTTTCTAGCTGTTCGCTGTAGGACAAGAAGCTCAACTGCGCCTGCTTGACCTGCGAAGTAACCTGACCGCCGCTATAAATTGGGATAGTCAGGCTCAGGCCGACCTTGTTATCGCCAGCGATAGAGTCATCGTAGCCATTTAACGGACCGGTTCTGTTGCCGTTATATTTAGTGTTGGTGAGGCCGGTCGACGCTGTCAGATCCAGCGTTGGCATATGGCCTGCTTCATAATAGCGAATTTCTTCACGCGCCAAATCCTGTGACAGGCGCGCCGAAAGCAGGGTGAGATTGCGATTCTCGCCTTCTTTCAACAGCTTTTGCACCGGCTCTGGTCGCTGAGTATTGAAGGTGTTGATATTCAACGAAGCCAGCTGTGGATAGTAAACGCCGGTAACCTGACGCAATACTTCAATGTAATTATCCAAAGCGTTACGGGCAGTAACTTCGTTGGCCAACACTGTGTCATAGGAGGAACGGGCGTTTTGCACATCAGTGATGGCAACCAGGCCAACGCCAAAACGCTGGGTAGTCTGATCCAATTCGCGATAAACCGCCTGTTTCTGAGCTTCGACATAGGTGAGTGCATCAATCGCACTCAAAACGTTGAAATAGGCGGTGGCGGTGTTCAGAATAAGAGTCTGTTGCGCGGTCTGATAGGTGACATCGGCAATGCCGGCAGTTTTTTCCTGCAATGTCAGCGAGCGCCATTTAGACATATCAAATATTGTCTGCGTTAACTGCAAAGCTCCGCTGGCGACTTTACTGTTTACCCCATTGGCATCGCGGTAACCGTTGGTGTAATCATAATCGAGCCCTAATCCGAGCTGTGGCAGCAACGGGCTGCGTGCTTCATTAATTTTCTCGAATGCAGCATCGCGTGTTGCGGCAGAAGCTCGCAAATCCGGGTTACTTTCCCTGGCTTGCTTATATACCTGCATGAGATTTTCAGCCTGGCTTACCGTGCTGAAGCCGCCGAGGCCCAGCATGATGAGAATAGGGAGCAGTTTCTTCATTTGCATTCCTTGTAGTGCAGCAATGTTATTATTTAGTGCTGTCATTAACCATTGAGGTATCGACGCGGATACTAGCAGAGACCTGTGAGCAAATTATGTGGCCTTAAGTGCCCTCTCACTCGCGCGAATCCAAATCTAACACAAAAAACCTTGATTATTATTACCGCGTCTTCATCTAAATTATCTCTGTTGGAGATAATTTACCTTTAACCACTGACAGGGCGAGGCCGAATGAGTAATTTTAAACATTCTCCAGTGCGTCTCGGCAAGAAAGATGTCGAGATTATTGCAGTTGAGAACCGCTATCAGGGATTTTTCGCCATTAACGCGTATCGGTTTCGCCATCGTCTGTTTAATGGTGAAATGAGCGGCGAGGTGGAACGCGAAGTGTTCGAACGTGGCCATGCTGCGGTGCTGCTTCCTTATGATCCGATCCGCGATGAGGTCGTGCTGATTGAACAAATTCGCCTGCCAGCCATGGAAAGCAGCGACACCCCCTGGCTACTCGAGATGGTGGCCGGTATTATTGAAGAGGGTGAATCAGTAGAAGATGTCGCCCGCCGCGAAGCATCGGAAGAAGCCGGCATCATCGTTGGGCGCTGCAAACCCGCACTGAGTTATCTGGCCAGTCCGGGCGGCACCAGTGAGCGTCTTTCTATTATGGTCGGCGAGGTTGATGCCTCAACGGCAAAAGGAATTCATGGTCTGGAAACTGAAAATGAAGACATCCAGGTGCATGTGGTTAGCCGGGAACAGGCTTACCGCTGGGTGGAAGAAGGAGCAATAGATAATGCTGCGTCAGTGATTGCCTTACAGTGGCTGGCTCTGCACCATGAATCCTTGAAAAAAGAATGGGCTAAAGAATGATAAAGCGCTATGTACCCGATTTCCCTGAAATGATGCGATTGTGCGAAACCAACTTTGCACAGCTGCGCCGTTTGCTGCCTCGTAACGATGAAGTGGGGCAGACGGTGACCTATCAGGTGACTAACGCGACCTACCAGTTAAAAATTCTGGAATCGACACGCTATACTTCACTGGTCGAGATCAAGCAAACCGTTCCGGCCGTCAGCTATTGGAGCCTGCCTTCAATGAGCGTGCGTCTTTATCATGATGCAATGGTTGCTGAAGTGTGTGCGAGCCAACAGATCTTTCGCTTCAAGGCACGCTATGATTATCCTAATAAAAAGTTGCATCAGCGTGACGAAAAGCATCAAATTAACCAGTTTCTAGCCGATTGGTTGCGCTATTGCCTGGCGCATGGAGCTATGCCAGTTCCGGTTTATTAGACAGACTTTGATAACAAAGGATCGAATTTGGAAAGCCTGTTTGAGCTGCCTTTGGTAGATGGGGCCAAAGTCAGGATACTGCAGATAACAGACACTCATCTTTTTGCGGGTGAAGACCAGACTTTGCTGGGCGTGAATACTTTTCGCAGCTATCGAGCCGTGCTGGACGCCATCTGCGCGCAGCAACGCGAGGTTGACCTGATTGCTGCAACCGGCGATCTCGCCCAGGATCAGTCTCTTGAGGCCTATCACCATTTTGCCCGGGGCGTGAGCCGTCTTCCTGCCCCTTGCGTCTGGTTGCCCGGAAATCACGATTTTCAACCGGCGATGGTTGACGCGCTGGCAGAAGCAGAGATCAGGCCGTCCAAGCAGGTGCTACTAGGCAAAAACTGGCAGGTTTTGCTGCTCGATACTCAGGTTTTTGGCGTGCCTCATGGCGAACTCAGCGAGTATCAGCTTGAATGGATGACCCGCTGCCTCGACCAGTTCCCCGAGCGTTTTACTCTGATTATGCTCCATCACCATCCGCTGCCTTCGGGCTGTACCTGGCTGGATCAGCACAGCCTGCGCAACGCCCACACGCTGGCGTCAGTGCTGGAAGATTACCCTAAGGTATCGACGCTGATTTGCGGACATATCCATCAGGAGCTTGATCTCGACTGGTACGGCAAGCGACTGTATGCAACGCCTTCTACCTGCGTGCAGTTTAAACCGCACTGCACCAATTTCACTCTGGACTCAGTGGCACCCGGCTGGCGGTATCTTACGCTACATCCTGACGGAAACGTCGAGACCGAAGTCTGCCGTTTGCAAAGCGATGAGTTCAGCCCTGACGCCGATGCGGAAGGTTATTAATGAGCACCTTGCTGTATTTGCACGGTTTTAACAGTTCTCCCCATTCTGCCAAGGCTACGGCGATGAAAAATTGGCTGGCCGAGCATCACCCGCACATCGAGATGCTGGTGCCGCAGCTTTTGCCATTCCCAGCCGATGCTGCAGAGCAGCTAGAGAAGCTGGTGATGGATAAATCCGGCGAGCGGATCGGCATTGTCGGTTCGTCGCTTGGGGGGTTTTACGCTACCTGGCTGTCGCAATGCTTTACATTACCCGCGGTGGTGGTTAACCCGGCGGTTAGACCTTATGAACTTTTAATCGACTATCTCGGTGTGAATCACAACCCCTACACCGGCCAGCAATATGTGTTAGAGTCTCGCCATGTTTACGATCTCAAAGTGATGCAGATCGAGCCTTTAGAGTCACCGGATTTACTCTGGTTACTCCAGCAAACCGGCGATGAGACCCTCGATTACCGTCAGGCCCTGTCGTATTATACGTCGTGCCGCCAGACCGTAGAACCCGAGGGTAATCATGCATTTGTCGGGTTTGAACGTTATTTCTCACCGATTGTGGATTTCTTGGGGTTGGCAGCGGAGTAGTTTTTGCCAACAACAGTATCGTTCACTCACAACCAGAGCCACGAATTAATAAACGATGAGCCAATCTACTTATAACGCGGATTCCATTGAGGTCCTCAGCGGCCTTGAGCCGGTGCGCCGCCGCCCTGGCATGTATACCGATACCTCGCGGCCGAACCATCTCGGCCAGGAAGTCATCGATAACAGTGTCGATGAGGCGCTGGCGGGCCATGCCCGTCGTATTGAAGTTATTCTGCACGCCGATCAGTCACTTGAAGTGACCGATGACGGTCGCGGCATGCCGGTGGATATCCACCAGGAAGAAGGTATTCCGGCAGTTGAACTAATTTTCTGTCGCCTGCACGCGGGCGGTAAATTCTCCAACAAAAACTATCAGTTCTCCGGCGGCCTGCACGGCGTGGGGATCTCGGTGGTTAATGCCCTGTCGAAACGCGTCGAAGTGACTGTGCGCCGCGATGGGCAAATCTATTCCATGGCGTTTGAAAACGGCGATAAAGTCCAGGACTTGACTGTGACCGGCACCGTGGGCAAACGCAACACCGGTACCAGCGTACATTTCTGGCCAGACGTAAGCTTCTTTGACAGCCCGCGTTTTTCGGTCAGTCGCCTCAGCCATTTGCTGAAGGCCAAAGCGGTACTGTGTCCTGGCGTTGAAATTACCTTTAAAGATCAGGTGAACAATACCGAGCAGAGTTGGTGTTATCAGGACGGCCTGACCGATTACCTGATGGAAGCAGTCAACGGTCTGATAACCCTGCCGGAAAAAGCTTTTGTCGGTGCCTTTGCCGGTGACACCGAAGCGGTCGACTGGGCGCTGCTGTGGTTGCCCGAGGGCGGTGAAATGCTCACCGAGAGCTACGTCAATCTGATCCCGACCATGCAGGGCGGTACCCACGTCAATGGGCTGCGTCAGGGCCTGCTCGACGCAATGCGCGAGTTCTGCGAGTTCCGAAATATCCTGCCGCGCGGGGTCAAACTCTCTGCCGAAGATATATGGGAACGCTGCGCCTACGTGCTGTCGGTGAAGATGCAGGATCCACAGTTTGCCGGTCAGACCAAGGAACGCCTGTCTTCCCGCCAGTGTGCGGCTTTTGTTTCCGGCGTAGTCAAAGATGCCTTTAGCCTGTGGCTGAACCAGAACGTGCAGGCTGCCGAGCAGCTGGCCGAGTTGGCAATTTCCAGCGCGCAGCGACGCATGCGCGCGGCGAAAAAAGTGGTGCGTAAAAAGCTGACCAGCGGCCCGGCATTGCCTGGCAAACTGGCGGACTGCACCTCGCAAGATTTGAAAATGACCGAGCTGTTCCTGGTGGAAGGGGATTCCGCGGGCGGCTCTGCCAAACAGGCGCGCGATCGCGAATATCAAGCGATCATGCCGTTGAAGGGTAAGATCCTCAACACCTGGGAAGTTTCTTCCGATGAAGTGTTGGCCTCGCAGGAAGTTCACGATATTTCTGTGGCGATTGGCATCGATCCTGACAGTGAAGACTTGAGCCAGCTGCGCTATGGCAAGATCTGTATCCTCGCGGATGCCGACTCCGATGGCTTACACATCGCCACATTGCTGTGCGCACTGTTTGTCCGTCACTTCCGTTCCTTGGTGCGCGGTGGCCACGTTTACGTCGCCATGCCGCCTCTGTACCGTATCGACTTGGGTAAAGAGGTGTTCTATGCGCTGGATGAAGAAGAGAAAATCGGCGTGCTGGAGCAGCTTAAGCGTAAGAAAGGCAAGCCAAACGTCCAGCGATTCAAAGGATTGGGTGAGATGAACCCACTGCAGCTGCGTGAAACGACGCTGGATCCAAACACTCGTCGTCTGGTACAGCTGACTATCGATGAAGCAGATATCGATCAGACACTGCGCATGATGGACATGCTGTTAGCCAAAAAGCGCTCGGAAGATCGCCGCAACTGGCTACAGGATAAAGGCGACACCGCCGAGCTGTCGGTTTAAGCCTCTTGTTATAGACCTCTCAAAACACGCCTTACTGGCAACTATTTCTACAGGCAGTATTGTTGCAGTAAGGCGTGATATTCAGACTGTAATCGATAACGGTAAACCGGCCTGCCGGTGACGCCATAGTGAATGCTGGTGAACAAAATGTTCATCTGCGCCAGCCAAATCAGGTATTTGCGGCAAGAAACGCGCGAAATGCTCACTTCGTTTGCCAGTTCATCCGTTGAAAACTCCTGGTCAGGATGAGCATCAATCCACTGACAAAGCGTTCTCAGCGTCTGCGCAGTTAATCCTTTGGGTAATTTCTTTTGCTCAGTTTCAGGCTGATTGCCGTGAATCAGGCGATCGACATCTGCCTGCTGATAAAACGGCTGATTTTCCAGCAGGCGTTTTTTTTGTCGCCAGCCGGTTAGCGCCTCCTCAAAACGCGAAAACTGGAAGGGTTTGATCAGATAATCGACCACACCATAGTTCAGAGAGTTTTTAATCGTTGCAGCATCGGCGGCGGAAGAAATGATGATCACATCGACAGGGTGCTGCGCGCTGCGCAACTCGGGCAATAAATCCAACCCGTTTTCCTGTTGCATATAAATATCCAGCAAAATCAGGTCAACGGCAGGGTGATGGTGCAGCAAACGGTCTTTCGCCTGCTGTAACGTTGCAGCGACGCCACAGCAGCTAAAGCCCGGCACCTGGCCGATGTAGCTACGATTTAATTCGGCGACCATGGCATCATCGTCAACCACTAATACATTAATCATCAGGTATGGTTTCCTTTTCCCCACGGTAGCTGTACCAGGAATTGAGTGTAAACTTCCGGTTCTGATTCCACCGTGACAGTGCCGCCCAGGCTGTGAATTTGCTGCTCCACCAGAAACAGTCCTACACCACGCTGCTCGCCTTTAGATGAAAAGCCGCGTTCAAAAATGCTCGTTAAGCGATCGGCGGCGATGCCCGGTCCGTCATCACTGACTTCACATGCCAGCCATCCATTCTGGTAATGCAGCATAACGTGAATTTCACCCTGCGGCTGGTGGTCCAGCGCCTCGATTGCATTCTCGATCAGGTTGCCTAACACCGTAATCAGCACCGCGGTCTGCTGCTCGCTGCCATTATCGGGCAGGTCACAAGCCTCGCTAAGCAGCAGTTTATGCCCGTAACTCTTGGCGCGATCAATTTTGCTGAGCAAGAATCCGGCAATGACAGGCGAGCGAATTTTCCCCTGCAATGCGCCAATTTCAAGCTGATAATTATTGGCGGTCTTGAGGATAAACTCCTCCAGGCGGGTAAAGTTTTTCATATGCAGCAGGCCAAGAATGACGTGCAGCTTGTTCATAAATTCGTGCGAGCGTTCGCGCAGAGCATCGACGTAGTTTACCATGCCGTCCATGCGCTGCATCAGTTGACTGACCTCAGTCTTGTCCCTGAAGGTACACACCGCGCCAATAATTCGCTGGCCGCTGCGCACCGGCACGGTATTGCTAATCAGCACGCGCCCTGCAACGTTTACTTTTTCATCGTGCCACGCGGTTCCGTTGTGCAGCGCCTCGCGCAGATGGCTAAGCATCATTGAAGACTCCGGGATCGCATCACCGGTTAGCGGGGTTTCCGCTGCTGTTTCCTGCAACAGATGGCGCGCAGCCTTGTTGATCAAGGTCACTCGCGAGTGTTCATCTACGGCAATCACCCCTTCTTTGATCGACTCCAGGATCGCCTGTCGCTGTTCAAACAAGGTCGAAATTTCGTAAGGCTCCAGCCCGAACAAAATTCGTTTCAAGGCTTTAACCAAAATAAAAATGCCCAGCAGGCCAACCAGAGCGCCAAACAGCACGGTCCAGAGAATATTCCAGCGGCTTTGAGTGATTTGCTGCGTTACGTCATCGAGGGAAATACCCACGGCTACCACGCCAATTTGTTGACGCCGGGCATTGTAAATTGGCGTGAAAACGCGCAGCGCCTCAACCAGAACACCATGATTAACTGAGACATTTTCCTGTCCCTTTAACGCTGGAATAAAATCCTCACCGACAAAGTGCTTACCGATGTTTTGTGGATTCGGGTGCGAGAAGCGAATACCTTGCATATTAATGATGGTGACAAACAG
Organism: Rouxiella sp. WC2420; assembly: GCF_041200025.1. Classification (NCBI taxonomy): domain Bacteria; kingdom Pseudomonadati; phylum Pseudomonadota; class Gammaproteobacteria; order Enterobacterales; family Yersiniaceae; genus Rouxiella; species Rouxiella sp. WC2420. Next base: position 681,359 of record NZ_CP165628.1, read on the forward strand.
CAGGCAGTCGCGATCTTTCACCTGGGCGGCAATCGGCTGAATAATATTGCTTTCTGCGGGCAGGGACAGCGCGTGCTGGATTTCCGGCGATGAAGCCAGCGTGCGCGCTACCGCCATCGCTTTGTCCTGCAGATGCATCTTGGTGAAGTTTTCAATCTGCACGTAATACAGTAAATGCACGCTGAGCAGCACCGTGACAATCACCGCGCCGATCATTAGCGTGACCAGAGTACTGAGTTTAATGGGGCGTTTGCGCACCGGCGTTTGTTGCGGCTGCTGGCTTGTCATGGCGATTCTTTGAAGATTCTTTAAAGAGGGCAGTTTACTGTATTTGTTGCAAAACTACGCGGTGATTTAAGGCGGACTATCATGGAAAATTAGCGCACGGAGGGCGATATTATCCTGCTAAATGGCGTGGGTTCTGGCTTCGAGGTTTTGTAATTAAAGAAACAATAAACCAATATTTTTAATTAAAAAACTAATGATACTTTAACTTATCGATAACAATATCTTAAATTCCACGCACTTTTTTACTGTCATCAAACAACAAAGTGTAGAACCGGAATGATTAACGTCAATAAATTACTTCCTTCGCTCTCCCTTTCAGCATTGCTCGTGTGTTCAGCCGTTCATGCTGAAACTGCGCCAGAGAAAACCGATGTCCTGCTGATTGGCGGCGGCATTATGAGCGCTTCACTAGGCACCTGGTTAGAAGAACTTCAGCCTAGCTGGAAACAGATCATGGTCGAGAAACTCGACGGCGTGGCGCTGGAATCTTCCAACGGCTGGAACAACGCGGGCACCGGGCACTCGGCCAACATGGAGCTGAACTATACCCCGGAGCGTCCGGACGGAACTATTGACGTCAGCAAGGCGTTAGAGATCAATGAAGCCTTTATGATCTCGCGCCAATTCTGGACTTCACAGGTAAAAAACGGCGTGCTGAACGATCCGCACTCCTTTATTAACTCGACACCGCACATGAGCTTCGTGTGGGGCGATAAAAACGTTGAGTATCTGACCAAACGTTACGCGGCTCTGCAAAAAACCACGCTGTTCCAGGGCATGAAATTCTCAACCGACCACGGCCAGATTCAGCAATGGGCACCGTTGATAATGGAAGGACGCGACCCACAGCAGAAAGTTGCGGCAACCTGGACGCCGGTAGGCACAGACGTCAACTACGGTGAAATTACCCGCCAGCTAATCGGCAGCCTGAAAAAGAACGACAATTTCAAGCTAGAAACCTCGTCTGAAGTCACTGATTTCTCGCGCAATGCCGACAATTCCTGGCACGTCACCATCAAAGATGCAAAAAGCGGTGACGAGCGCGAAGTTGACGCTAAATATGTATTTATTGGGGCCGGTGGCGGAGCTTTGAAACTGCTGCAAAAAACCGGCATTCCTGAAGGCGAAAATTACGCTGGTTTCCCGGTGGGCGGCTCGTTCCTGGTTACTGAAAACCCGGCGATTACTGAACGTCATCTGGAAAAAGTCTATGGACAGGCTTCCGTAGGCGCACCGCCGATGTCTGTACCGCATCTTGATGCCCGCTTCCTGGACGGCAAGCGCGTGGTACTGTTCGGGCCTTTTGCTACGTTCTCCACCAAGTTCCTGAAAAACGGTTCACTGTTTGATTTGCTGAGCACCACCACGACTCACAACTTGCTGCCAATGTCTCACGTTGGCCTGGATAACTTCGACCTGGTTAAGTATCTGATAGGTCAGGTTATGTTGAGTGATGACGATCGTTTTGCAGCACTGAAGGAATATTTCCCGAATGCCAAAAAAGAAGACTGGAAGCTGATTCAGGCCGGTCAGCGCGTGCAGATTATCAAAAAAGACCAGAGTAAAGGTGGCGTGCTGAAACTCGGTACCGAGATTGTTACCGACCAGCAGAAAACCGTAGCTGCTTTGCTGGGTGCTTCTCCCGGCGCATCCACCGCTGCACCGATTGCTCTGAACGTGATGCAAAAGCTGTTCCCTGAAGAGTTTAAATCCGCAGCATGGCAGAGCAAGATTCGAAAAATCGTTCCAAGCTTTGGCCAGAATCTGAATGACGATCCGGCGTTGACTCAGCAAGTGTGGAATGACACCGCAGCGACCCTGGGTCTGGTCAAGCCACCGGTATTGCAGATTTTAGAGAAGGGCACCGAGGCTCCGGCCGCAGCTGCATCGCAGGATAAAACTGCTGCACCGGCATCTGCACAACACGATATGGCACTGTAATCCCTCGGGCCACTTTGTGAGTAGGATGAAATAAAGTCCATAAAAAACCGGAGTCGCACGCAGCGACTCCGGTTTTTTTTAAGGTTTCTTCTGAATGTAAACTCAGAAATAAATCAGACTTTCTCGATAATATTGATCTTCACATTCACTACATCGCTTTTGATATTTTCGCGGTGTGCGTGCATATGTGCCGCCTGCTGATGATCTTCCAGATGAGCCAGACTCTCCCAGTCCTCAATCATAAAGATCGAGTTTGGCGCACTTTGACGCCAGGGGATTTGCCCTTTGACATCGAGAAAAGGCTCGTAGCGATGGCAGCCTTTTTCTTCGAGTACGCTCGGCAGCAACTGGGTAATTTTTTCCAGTACAGCATCGCGACGGCCCGGCTTAATGATGATTTCAGCGATAACGGTTATCATAAAAACCTCGATTTCCCTTTAAATTTGTGAGCCTTAGAAACTTCTTTACTCACATGAATGGTGCACCCTGAGTGTGGCAATAAATGCAGGGTTTGCCAAACTCAGGTTTTACTCAGGTTTTTCAGCTTGACCGAATACGTTTTCCAGGTGCGCGCGATAGTTAGCAAAATAGCCTGCAATGTCCGGCTGTTTGATCACGTCGTTACACATAAAGGTTGGCAGGGTATCCATTCCCAGGAACTGGTTGGCTTTGTGGAACGGCAGATAAACACCGTCTACGCCCACGCCGTGGAAGAACTGATCTTTATCTTCAAACGCTTCCAGCGGAGCATTCCAGGTGACGGAAAGCATGTAGGCAGTGCCTTGGATCAGGCCGCCTGAACCGTATTTTTTCGAGTCGTCCGAACGGGTACGACCATCGCTTGCATACAGGCTGCCGTGGCCTTCAGTGAAGACTTCATCGATGTATTTTTTCAGCGTCCATGGCGCACCCATCCACCAGCCGGGCATCTGATAAATGATGGCATCGGCCCAAAGGTAGCTTTGCACTTCGGCCGCAACGTCGTAACCCTGCTCAATGTGAGTAACGCGAACCTCGTGGCCTGCATCGCGCAGAAAAGTGTCGGCAACTTCAGTCAGGCTGATGTTAAGTGCGCCTTTGGAGTGGGCGAAGGTTTTTCCGGCATTGATAATCAGTATGTTGCTCATGGCATAGACCTCGTAAATAAACTGTTGAGAGGATTGTACCTGAGTTCATTACATTGAAAAATGTGCGCTAGCGCACAATACTGTTGCTCATGCAGCAATAATCTGGCGGTGTTATCGACTAATTACCCGCTGTTCGCACATTCCCTGCGCGACCCGAACACAGCATCTGTGACAGCAATACGCCATATGATGTACTATCGCGGACATCATCGCCCTGTGCGACAGCGCCCGTGCGTGTCTGCAAGCGGGCCTCCTTATTTTCCAGAACGTTTATTTTCCTGCACAACAGTGCCGCGAGTCTGAGGATAAAAAGTAATGAGTGAAGTGACTCATGACGGAACAGAGCGTTTAGCGCTGCATACGTTTACTGAAAATGCCTATTTGAACTATTCCATGTACGTCATCATGGACAGGGCACTGCCTTATATAGGCGACGGGCTGAAGCCAGTACAGCGCCGCATTATTTACGCCATGTCCGAGCTGGGTCTTAGCAATAACGCTAAATTCAAGAAATCGGCACGTACCGTGGGTGACGTGTTGGGTAAGTACCATCCGCACGGCGACAGCGCCTGCTATGAAGCGATGGTACTGATGGCGCAGCCTTTCTCCTATCGCTATCCGTTAGTTGACGGACAGGGGAACTGGGGTGCGCCGGATGACCCGAAATCGTTCGCGGCTATGCGTTATACCGAGTCACGCCTGTCAAAATATGCCGAAGTGCTGCTGCGTGAGCTGGGGCAGGGAACGTCTGATTGGGTGCCAAACTTTGACGGCACCATGCAGGAGCCGAAAATGCTGCCTGCACGCCTGCCAAATATTTTGCTTAACGGCACGACAGGTATCGCCGTGGGCATGGCGACCGATATTCCGCCGCATAACCTGCGTGAAGTAGCCAATGCCGCAGTTGCCTTGCTAGAGAAACCGGGCAGTACGCTGGAAGATTTGCTGGAATTCGTTCAAGGGCCTGACTTCCCGACAGAAGCGGAAATCATTACCCCACGCAGCGAGATCCGTAAAATCTATGAGTCCGGCAAAGGCTCGGTTCGCATGCGTGCGCTGTGGAAAAAAGAAGACGGCGATGCGGTAATCACTGCGTTGCCGCACCAGGTTTCCGGTGCCAAGGTGCTGGAACAGATTGCCAACCAGATGCGCGCCAAAAAGCTGCCAATGGTGGAAGATCTTCGCGATGAATCGGATCACGAAAACCCGACTCGGCTAGTTATCGTGCCGCGATCGAATCGTGTCGATTTGGATCAGGTGATGAATCACCTGTTCGCGACCACCGATCTCGAGCGCAGCTATCGAATCAATATGAACATGATCGGTCTGGACAACCGCCCGCAGGTTAAAGGGTTGGTGGAAATCCTTACCGAATGGTTGTCTTATCGCCGTGATACTGTTCGCCGTCGTCTGAATTTCCGACTCGATAAAGTACTGAAACGCCTGCATATCCTGGAAGGTTTACTGATTGCCTTCCTCAGTATCGACGAAGTCATTCATATTATTCGTAGTGAAGATGAACCCAAGCCGGTGTTGATGGAGCGTTTTGCGCTTAGCGAAACCCAGGCTGAGGCGATTCTGGAATTGAAATTACGTCATTTGGCCAGGCTCGAAGAGATGAAAATTCGCGGCGAACAGGACGAATTGGCAAAAGAACGCGATCAGCTACAGGCTCTGCTGGCCTCGGAACGCAAGCTTAGCACGCTGATTCGCAAAGAAATTCAGGCCGATGCCGAAGCCTACGGTGACGATCGTCGTTCGCCAATTATTGAGCGTGGCGAAGCCAAGGCGATGAGCGAAAGCGACTTTATCCCGTCGGAACCCGTAACCGTGGTGCTGTCCGCAATGGGGTGGGTGCGCAGCGCCAAGGGTCATGATATCGATCCGAGTGGCCTGAGTTACAAGGCAGGAGACAGTTTCCGCAGCGCCGCAAAAGGCAAAAGCAACCAGCCAGTGGTGTTTATTGACTCCACCGGTCGCAGCTATGCGCTGGACACCAACGCCTTACCTTCTGCCAGAGGGCAGGGCGAGCCGCTGACCGGCAAGTTGACGCCGCCGCCTGGCGCGACGATTCAACAGGTACTGATGGCCGCCGATGACCAGAAACTGCTGATGGCTTCCGATGCTGGTTATGGTTTCGTCTGCACATTCAATGATTTAGTCGCACGTAACCGTGCTGGTAAGGCCATGATTAGCCTGCCAGAAAACGCCACCGCACTGGCACCTATCGAGCTGCTGGGTGACGATGAAATGCTGCTGTCGATAACCAGTGCAGGACGTATGCTGCTGTTCCCGGTAGCCGATTTGCCGCAACTGTCGAAAGGCAAAGGCAACAAGATTGTCTCGATCCCTTCTGCTGACGCGGCGTCGGGCGCTGACAAGCTGGCGTGGTTGCTGGTGCTGGCTCCGCAGACCTCTATTACGCTGCACGTTGGTAAGCGCAAGCTGACTCTGCGTCCTGAAGATTTGCAGAAATTCCGCGCCGAGCGTGGCCGTAAGGGCACCCTGTTGCCGCGTGGATTGCAGCGTATCGACAGGGTTGAAGTCGATGGCCCGGCTCGTCCATCGGTCGGAGAAAGTGAAGAGTAAGTTTATTCATTCAGGGCACTCAGGTGCCCTGAATTGTCTTGGTTGTGTTTGCGGCCAGGCTAATGACTTTGGGTTTATACACAAATAAACTATCTTTGTTGCAAACTTCATTGGTTGAATTAATAAAAACCCTCTCCGGGTTAAGAATAAATATTGTATAGAGACTGCTGAGGCACGAGAATAGCCCAGCGGCAAGGGAACGGCAGGGTCAGACTCTGTTTGACTTCGGTTGTATGCTTAAGAGGGTGTTATGTTATTTATTTTTCGCTTTATTTATGTTGTGGTTTTCTCAATTCTGTTATGCATTTTCGGTTCGATTTACTGCCTTTTCAGCCCAAGAAATCCAAAACATGTAGCGACTTTCGGCCATCTTTTTGGCGGACTGGCACCGATATTTGGCCTCAAGGTTGAAAAGCGTATTCCTGCAGAAGCGGCGCATTACGGTAACTGCATTTATATTGCCAATCACCAGAACAATTACGACATGGTGACGGCGGCGGCGGTTGTTCAGCCTAGAACCGTGACCGTGGGCAAAAAAAGCCTGATATGGATCCCGTTCTTTGGTCCGCTGTACTGGCTGGCCGGTAATCTGCTTATTGACCGTGACAACCGCGCCAAAGCGCATGGCACCATCTCGCAGGTTGTCAGTCAGATCAAAAAGAAAAACGTCTCAATCTGGATGTTCCCGGAAGGTACGCGCAGCCGTGGCCGTGGTTTGATGCCTTTTAAAACTGGAGCCTTCCACGCGGCAATTGCTGCGGGCGTGCCTATCGTGCCGATCTGTGTATCCAGCACCAGCAATAAAATAAAGCTGAACCGTTTGAATAACGGCCTGGCGATTGTCGAGATGTTGCCGCCGATTGATACTACGCAATATGGAAAAGAGCGCCTGCGCGAATTATCGCAACACTGTCATCAAATAATGGGAGAGAAAATAGCCCAATTAGATGCAGAAGTGGCAAGGCGCGAAGCTGAGATGAAAGTAAAAAAATAACGGAATTCTAATCACTGCTTTATGAGCGAGCATATATTGTCTCTCATCAGCCGATGATTATTTAGCGTCCGCCACCATTGAAGGTCAGCGGGATAATTTGAGCTTTGATTTTGTTCCCATGGAGAAGATATGTCCCTCAGTCGTCGCAGTTTTTTACAGGCATCTGGAATGGCTTTGGCCGCTGGATCGTTGCCGCTGAGGGCAAATGCAAGCGGAGCGCAGCCCGTTTTACCTGTGCCTCCGCTGATTGAATCTCGCCGTGGTCAGCCGCTCTTTTTAACCCTTCAGCAAGCACACTGGGCATTCCTGGGCGGTAATAAAGCGCCAGTCTGGGGATTTAACGGCATGTATCTTGGCCCTACCGTGCGCGTTTTCAACGGCGACGACGTCAAACTCATTTACAGTAACCGCCTGCCGTCACCGGCATCCATGACCATCAGCGGTCTGCAAGTTCCCGGAACACTTACGGGCGGTGCCGCGCGTTTGATGTCGGCCGGTAGCGACTGGTCTCCGGTGTTGCCTATTCGCCAGCCTGCGGCAACCTGTTGGTATCACGCCAATACCCCCGGCCATATGGCACCGCAGGTCTATAACGGACTCGCGGGAATGTGGCTGGTAGAAGATGATGTCAGCAAGAGTCTGCCACTGCCAAATCACTATGGCGTAGATGATTTTCCGATCATTATTCAGGACAAGCGACTGGATAACTTCGGCGTGCCGCAGTACGACACACCGGCCAGCGGCGGATTTTTTGGCGACACCATGCTGGTTAACGGCGTGCAAAGCCCGTTTGTACAGGTTTCGCGCGGCTGGGTGCGTCTGCGCCTGCTTAATGCCTCCAATGCCCGTCGCTATGAACTAACGCTGACCGACAATCGCCCGTTCCACGTTATCGCCTCCGATCAAGGCTTCTTGCCAGCTCCGGTTGGCGTGCAGCGGCTGTCTTTGGCTCCTGGTGAGCGAAGGGAAGTGCTGGTGGATATGTCCCAAGGCGATGAAGTGTCTATTTCTGCCGGTGAAGCTGCCGGAATAATGGATCGCCTGCGAGGCCTGTTCCAGCCGTCGAGCATTCTGGTTTCGACCATCGTGTTAACGCTGAAACCTACAGGGTTGCTGCCGCTGGTGACTGACAATCTGCCGATGCGCCTGCTGGCCGATCAGCTGATTACCGGTAATGTGGTGCGCAGTCGCGAATTCCGTCTGGGCGATAATCAACCAGGGATCAACGGTGCAGTGTTTGACCCTTCCAGAACTGACGTGCAGGCAATGCAGGGAACCTGGGAGCGTTGGACTATTCATGCCGATTTGCCGCAACCTTTCCATGTTCAGGGGGTAACCTTTATGGTTAAAACGGTTAACGGCGCTTCCCCGCTGGTGGAGGATGCCGGTTTCAAGGACACGGTATGGGTAGACGGCGAAGTCGAGCTGCTGGTGTACCTGAATCAGCCTTCTTACGATCATTTCCCGTTTTTCTACTACAGCCAGACGCTGGAGCTAGCCGATCGCGGCTCGATGGGGCAAATGGTCGTACAACCCTCCACATTCCCCTAAAAATAGCCGAGTGTTTTAGAGGCTCGATGACTTAGTTGAACGGCACACTATGCCGTTCTTGATGATCTCTCTTTGAAGCGATTTATTGGTCATCACTACTTATATTCGGACTCCAGTAACAATCCTGATATACAAAACTGTAAGTTGGCCACTAGCTTTTGTGCCAAAGGCAGGTCAAGTTGAAAAGTTGCATCTTCAATTGAAACTGCCTCATTTTTAAACGAAAGATGAATAACCCCTTTCTCTGACGTTGAATAGGTTTGTGTAGCAATAGTTATTTTTTGGTTCTTCATTTATTTTCCTTAACTTTGCTTATTTTTATCGAAGTAAAAGACTATAAAGCAAGGTAATAACCGAATTTGTGCACATCAATAAGTCAAAATAGGGCGACTACCGTTAACGGTGTCACAGACTCCCTGTGCCAAAGCAAGCATTTCATCCTCGCCCGGGTAAATGACAACGTTAGGTGTGATAAAATCAATGCTTTGCTTTATAAGCTCCGTCACTTTCACGCTGTAAGAAATTCCACCGGTGATGATTATCGCGTCTACCTTCCCCTTTAATACTGTGGCTGATGCACCGATATCTTTTGCAATCTGATAAGCCATGGCTTCAAGCACTAATTTTGCTGGTTTGCTGCCATCTCTGATCATTGATTCAACGTCCCGGATATCTTTGGTCCCCAGATAAGCGTAAACGCCGCCTTCACCAATGAGTTGTTTGTAGAGATCCTGATAACTGTATTTACCGGAAAATGCCATCTCCAGCAGGTTTAAAGGCGGGATCCCACCTGCGCGTTCGGGAGAGAAAGCCCCATCTCCGCCAAGTGCAGAGTTAACGTCAACGATACGGCCTTTCTGGTGTACGCCCACGCTGATCCCACCGCCTAAATGCGCCACGATCAAACTGAGTTCTTCATAGGGTTTGCCTATTTCCGTTGCATAGCGACGAGCTACAGCTTTATGATTGAGCGCATGAAAAGCTCGTACTCTTGATATCAATGGCATACCCGAGATTTTGGCGATTGGTTCGCACTCGTCGACCACAACAGGATCAACGGTATAGGCCTCGTTGTTCTCGTTAGCTTCTTTAGCCAGTTCATAGGCTAAAATCCCGCCCAGGTTAGATGCGTGCTGACCATTCACTCCTTCATTGGCATCTTTAAGGTAAGCCTTGTTGATACGATACACTCCGCTTTGCAGATTCTTGACCAACCCACCTCTGCCTACAAAATGTTCAATATCCTCCAGCCCATACCCGTGCTCTTTAAGCATGTTGAGGATGATCTGCTTTCTAAAATCCTTCTGTGCTGCAATACTTTCGAAGGGTGCAAGGTCTGAAGCGCTGTGGTTAATCGAGTGGCAGAAAAGGGGAGTAAGATTATTATATACGGCTAATTTTGTAGAGGTAGACCCCGGATTAATCACCAATATATTCATAGTATTTTCCTGTGACTTAACTTTTGCATTGGGCGATAGCACAGGCAATTGCAAAGTACTTGGTTTTGGCTGAATCAGAACGAGAGGTGAAAACAATTGGGGCCGAGGTGCCTGTCAAAAAACTGGCACTGTTTGCAGCGCCAAGTTGTGTCATCGTTTTATAAAATACGTTGGCGCTGTTGATCTCGGGCAGCAGGATCAGGTCAACATCACCCCCAACCTTGGATGATATTCCCTTGTGTTCACAGGATTCAAAGCTGAAGGCAAGGTCAATGGACAGCGGACCTTCGACCACGCAGTCAGCGTAAATACTTTGGCTAAGCATGTCGGCGTCCTGAGTTGCAGGAATTGCTTTAGTGACGCGTTCAACCGCCGCGATGACTGCAACTTTGGGTTTTTTTATCCCTAAAAGATGAAATATGTCGACTGACTGCCTAAGCATTTTTTCTTTATCACTCAAGGTGGGAGCGATGTTGATTCCGGCATCGGTAGCTGCGAACAGCTTGTGATAATAGGGGCTTTGAATAAAAGCAATCTGTGTAACCAGACTCGATTGGCAAATCCCATGTTCTTTGTTCAATATGGCACGTAGATAAATTGAGCTATCCACCAGACCTTTCATCAAAATGTCTGCGTTTCCCTGTTTGACTAAAGCTACAGCTTTTTCACAGGCGAGCATTTTGTCAGGTATATCAATAATCTCGACATTCTCGATATTGAATGAAATAGACGCTGAAATATTGACTATTTTTTCACGACAACCGATTAAAATAGCTTTACCTAAGCGTTGTTCAATAATTAGTTTAATAGCCTCAAGGGCGTGTGAGTCTTCAGCTGCGGCTACGGCTATTATTTTTCCTGATTTATTTCTTGCTAATTCGACAAATGACTCAAGGGATTCCAACATTTACGACAAACCTTAAATGGGGACCTGATAGCCATTTAGTAAATGAAACTATCAGGTGAACTCTATGTACTTATAGGCAAAAGGCCATTGTTGATACCAGGTTAAAAATGGACCTGATATTTAACTCATGTGTTGACCACCGTTTATAGAAATGTTCGAGCCAGTAATGTATCCTGAATTTTTATTTATCAGGAATGCAATAAGCTCAGCAATTTCAGTTGGCTCACCAAGACGGCCAACGGGAATTTGTGCTTTAATCCCATCTAGTATTTCAGTGGGAATATTTTGCATCATTTCTGTATTGATATAACCCGGAGAAATAGTGTTTACAGTAATATTTTTTCTCGCGACTTCCTGGGCGAGAGCTTTGGTAAAACCATGAACACCTGCTTTTGCAGCAGAGTAATTAGCTTGACCAAATTGACCCTTTTGGCCATTGATGGAAGACATATTAATGATGCGGCCACTGCCATTGGCCAGCATATTATCAATGACCGGTTTAGTCATATTAAAAAGGCTGTTCAAGTTAACCTGAATAACATCATTCCAGTTTTCTTGGCTCATTTTTTTAAAACTGGCATCGCGAGTGATTCCAGCATTATTAACTAAAACATCAATGTGTTGATATTTAGTAATTATTTCGCTAACCACTGCCTGACACTGGTCAAAATCTGACACATTGCAGGTCATCACATCGGCATTTTCAAAGCCTGCTTTTTTTTGCTCGTCGAGCCATGCACCATTTTTGACCGGATCTATGTCAACAGCAACTACACTAAAACCTTCAGTCAGCAATTTTTTGCATATTGCTGCGCCAATACCACGAATGCCACCGGTGACTACTGCTACTTTTTTCATGAATTAATTACCTGATTTTTATGTTTAATTTATTTAAAGCAGAAGAAAAGATCAGTCTCTTTCAATGGTGACAGAGATGCCCATACCACCACCGATGCACAGCGTGGCAAGGCCTTTTTTGAGGTCCTGACGCTGCATCTCATGTATGAGTGAAACGAAGATCCGTGTGCCTGATGCGCCGATAGGATGGCCTAGTGAAATTGCACCGCCATTGACATTGACTTTCGTTGTGTCCCAACCCATTTCACGGTTAACCGAAATGGCCTGGGCTGCAAAAGCCTCATTGGATTCAATCAGGTCGAGATCGTCGATGCTCCAATTTGATTTTTCGAGTACTTTGCGAGAGGCTGCGATAGGGCCGGTTCCCATTAATTCAGGACTAACCCCAGCACTGGCAAAAGCCACAATGCGGGCAAGAGGTGTAATACCGAGTTCTTTAGCTTTTTTGGCCGTAGTGAGAATCACCATGGCTGCGCCATCATTGACGCCTGAGGCATTACCTGCAGTCACGCTTCCTTCTTTTTTAAAGGCCGGTCGCAGTGCAGATAACCCTTCAAGGGTTGTTTGGGGACGCGGAAATTCATCGCTTTTAAAGATTAGCGGGTCTTTACGCGGCCTTGTAACTTCAACAGGAATTATTTCACTGGCAAAGCGATTTGTTTCTAGCGCTTTTGCGGCTTTATGCTGCGAAGATAAAGCAAACTCATCCTGTTCCAGGCGCGTTATATGATATTTATCAATGATATTCTCGGCCGTCATCCCCATATGGTAATTATTGAACGCTTCCCACAGTCCGTCTTTAACCATGGTATCTTGCAGTGTCCAGTCACCCATTTTTTTGCCGTTTCTTGAGCCTGGAAGAATATGTGGTGCCATACTCATATTTTCCTGACCACCCGCAATAATTAAATCTGCGTCACCGTTTTTTAAAGCCTGATATGCAAGCTGGAGGGATTTAAGACCTGAGCCACAGACTTTATTGATAGTCAGAGCCGAAGCTGACTCAGGGATGCCGGAGTTAATTAACGTTTGGCGAGCCGGATTTTGCCCACATCCTGCAGTTAAAACCTGACCTATAATAACTTCATCCACTTCTAATGGGCTTATGTTGTTTTTTTCAAGTAATGCTTTGATAACGGTAGTGCCAAGCTCGGTGGCGGGAACGCCTGCCAAAGAACCTGCAAAGGAACCTACAGCGGTTCTGGCTGCGTCTAAAATGACGACTTCAATATTTTCCACAATAATAACTCCGTTAATTTAAAAATTATTAAAATACAAATTACTTAATTTAAATAAAACTGCTTATTATGGGGGCTCACTTCACAATTACTGGCCTATTAATTGTTTGGTTGCATCATTTAGGTTTTAATTTTATTTAATTATAGCGGTGTTATGCTTTTTAGTTATTGGATAAGCTAACACAAGGCGGCTGAGCTTGAAAGTCGTAAGCTGTTGGTTTTATTTTTTGAAAAAATACTCTATCAATTAATTTCTTGTTATTGATGGTTTTTAAATTAATGAATTTTTTTAACTCACCCCATTTTAATACCCCAAAAAAAGGATTACCTTAATGGTAATTGATTACATTAAATGGATGGTTTAAAGAAATGCCTTATACAATATTAGAGCTTTCTGTAGGTCAGTCAGCGAGTTTTACCAAAACAATATCTGATGCCGATGTGTTAAGCTTTGCAAAAGCGAGTGGTGATATGAATCCCGTTCATATTGATGAGGAGGCGGGTAAATTAAGTGTTTTCAAAAATAGAGTAGTGCACGGTATATTGGTCAGTGGTCTTATATCTGCAGCTTTGGCGAGTGAATTGCCTGGTGCCGGGACTATATATTTAGGCCAGGAACTAAAATTTATAAAACCAACCTTCATTGGCGATACCATCACTGCTCATATTGAGGTAATCGAGATTGATCTTGAGAGAAAACGGGTTCGCTTGAGCACAACCTGTGTTAATCAGCATGGTGATGCAGTGATAAAAGGTATTGCTACTGTGCTGCCGCCTCAACCTGTTTCAAGAGAGGCGTAAGATGATTATTTTGCCAATTATTAAAGAAAATATTGCCAAAAATTGCCACCCGATTGGATTACAAAAAACCGTTCAAAGACAAATCGACTTTATCGAAACTGCCCAAACCATTAATGGCCCCAAAAAAGTGTTGGTGATTGGTGCTTCCTCTGGCTATGGTCTGGCATCGCGCATTGCGCTGTCTTTTGGCGGTGGAGCTGACACGATTGGTATTTCTTTCGAGAAAGGGCCGAGCGAAAAAGGGGTAGGGACTGCGGGTTGGTATAATAACATTCACTTTAAGCAAGCAGCCGAGCGAAAAGGTTTGATTGCCAAGAATTTTATAGGTGATGCATTCTCTGACACCATGCGCGAGCAAGTCATTGATTTTGTTCGTGCCGAGTTTGGCGGCAAAATTGATATGATTGTTTATTCGCTGGCAGCTGGAGTCCGTACTGCGCCTGACGGTGTTAAATATTGCTCTACGCTAGGCGTGAAGGGCGACGAGTTTTCAGGTCAAAGCTTCAATCTTGAAACGCAGAGTCTGTGCACTCAAACACTGTCTCCAGTCAGCGATCAGCAGCTGCAGGACACGGTAAAAGTGATGGGTGGAGAGGATTGGAAGTTGTGGATAGACACGCTGACTCAAGCTGACGTTCTTGCTGAAGGTTTTAAGACTGTTGCCTATTCTTACATCGGCCCAGAATCTACCTATCCACTGTATAAAGACGGATCCTTAGGTGCGGCCAAAGAGCATTTACACGCCACGGCAGACCAGCTTAACACTCAACTTACAAGAATTAATGGCGAGGCGTATGTTGCCGTATGCAAGGCATTAGTGACAAAAGCAAGTGCTTATATCCCTGTTTTTCCACTATATATTACCTTGCTCTATCAGGTTATGAAGGAAAAGCGTCTGCACGAAACCTGCATTGAGCAAATGCATCGTTTGATGTTTACTCGACTTTACCCTGCACTTGGGCCGGTAGTGGCTGATGCTTCACGTTTGATTCGCATTGACGATTGGGAGTTACGCAGCGATGTACAAACTGCCGTTGAAGCCTATAGAAAGCAAATCACGGCTGAAAATTTTAAAGAAATAGGCGATTTTGCCGGTTATCTCGAAGAGTTTAATGCATTGAATGGTTTTGGATTTGATGACGTTGATTATCAGGCGAAAGTGAGTTTGGAAGAGCTATTGCAGATGGAATGCTAATCTGCGGCGATTAGCATTTGTTTTGCTGATATCCCCGACTTTGAAACATGACACACTATTAACAATAGCAGTGTGTCATGCTCTGGGGACTCTTGGATCAGAAATTCAGTTTATCTTCAGGATTTGGCCCTAAACGATTACCGGTATCAAGCTTGGTAAACTCGGCCAGTTCTTCTTTCTCTAACTTGAAATCAAACACTTCGAAGTTTTCGTGGATACGTTTTGGCGTAACCGATTTTGGTATAACAATCAAACCGTTATCTAGATGCCAGCGGATAACAATCTGTGCTGGAGTTTTATCGTATTTTTTCGCTAATTTCTGGATAAGCTCTTGATCAAACAAGCCGTCGCCGCCCTGTGCCAGCGGGCTCCAGGATTCAGTAGCAATACGATGCGTGGCATTCCAGGCATGAAGCTGGCGCTGGGCCAGTGAAGGGTGAAGCTCAATCTGGTTAACCGTTGGCGCTACGCCGGTTTCATCAATTAGGCGTTGCAGGTGTGGAATATGGAAATTACACACGCCAACGCTCTTCGCCAGACCTTGCTCTTTCAATTTTAACAGCTGTTTCCATGACTCAACGTAGTTGCCCTGATCTGGCAGCGGCCAGTGAATAAGATAGAGATCGACGTAGTCGAGTTTCAGCTTCTCAAGACTCTCTTCCAGCGCTTTTTGCGCATACAGTTGCTGGTCATTCCACAGCTTGGTGGTGACGAAAATCTCGTCGCGAGGAATGCTCGTTTCCTGCAAGGCTTTACCGACGCCTTGCTCATTTTTATACGCCGCAGCCGTATCAATATGGCGATAACCTGCGTTAAGCGCAGTTGCTACTGCATGCGTCGCTTCGTCGTTACTGGCTTTCCAGACACCGAGACCAAGTTGAGGAATCCGGTTGCCGTCGTTAAGCTTTATGATGGATTGCGTTGACATAAATTTCTCCTGTTGGGGGAATGCGTAATCCACGCATTTATTGCCTGATTGGGTAAGTTTAGTAAACGAATAGCCATTCCGCTGAAATTGCTAATGATTCATTTTCAGGTATTTATCTGAAAACCGTCATTGACCAGCTCGATGCCCTAGTGTGGCAGGAAGTATCCTGTTGTTTGATGCACATTCCTGTTTAAAACTTGCCTGATCCTGTAAGCCGGTATAGAAAAATCCGAGAATATGGCAAAATTATTGCCAGTTCGTTTTTTATCGGAGAAGAGTGATGCAAGATGTTGAAAGCCTGTGCGCCGAGCTGGCAAAAAAAGTTGAGCTTCTTACTGAGAGTTCGCAAAAGTTTCAGTCGAGCGTACCACAGGCGACTCTTATGTGTTACTCAAGCTACCATGCTCGCCAACCGGTAATGTATAACCCGAGCGTCACCATTGTTTTTCAGGGCAGCAAAATAGGCTATCTGGGCAATAAAACTTTCTCCTACGATCCCAAAAATTATCTTATGCTCACCGTTCCACTGCCGTTTGAGTGTGAGACGTTTGGCACGCCCGAGCGACCGGTTACTGGCGTGTCGATTCGTATCGACCCGGTTATGTTGCAAGATTTGCTGATTGAAATGGGCGACGAAGGTTTCCCGCATCAGCCGGATCAGTCTTCAGGGATCACCTCGGGACTGCTTGATGAAGATATTCTCTGCGCCAGTGAGCGTTTGCTTGACGTGATGGACAAACCGCTGCGTGCCAAAGTGCTAGGTCCGCAAATTATCCGCGAAATCCTGTTCTTTATTCTGACCAGTGAGAACGGCGGGGCGTTGCAGGCGTTGGTCAATCGCCACACCCATTTCAGCCAGATAGCAAAAGCACTGCGTAAAATTGAAAATCAGTATGCCCAGCCGCTCAGCGTTGAGCAGCTCGCCAGCGATGTAAACATGAGCGTTTCGGCGTTTCATCACAATTTCAAGGCAGTAACTAGCACCTCGCCGCTGCAATACTTGAAAAATTATCGACTGCACAAAGCGCGGACTATGATGATTTATGACGGTGTAAAGGCCAGCAGTGCAGCGTTGAGCGTGGGTTATGAGAGTGCGTCACAGTTTAGCCGAGAATTTAAACGCTATTTTGGTGTGACGCCAAGCGATGAGATTGCCCGTATGCGGGAGAGTAGCTCTCTATCGTTAACGGAAACTGTATTTGGCAGCTAATACCCATATCTTTCAAACTGTAGGTGCGCTTTCTGCGCTCATTCACCCCAATCACTTACTTGTGTAAGCTCATGGGGATTCACTCACTTGAAATCTTCCTACAGCTCGAAATCTTTAGGGTATTTACCCCTATCTTTAAAACTGTAGGTGCGCTTTCTGCGCTCATTCACCCCAATCACTTACTTGTGTAAGCTCATGGGGATTCACTCACTTGAAATCTTCCTACAGCTCGAAATCTTTAGGGTATTTACCCCTATCTTTAAAACTGTAGGTGCGCTTTCTGCGCTCATTCACCCCAATCACTTACTTGTGTAAGTTCATGTGGATTCGCGCTACAGCTCGAAATCTATAGGGTATAGATCTGTTTTAAGAGGCGATTTTGCGGCGGTTTTTCCATATCACCAGCAAGGCGCCGGCAAGTCCAGTGACTAAAAGCAGGGCGGGCAGGATCATTAACCCGGCCATTACCTTGTCTTCATGACGTTGCACCAGCGGGATCTGACACAGTGCATAGCCCATGCCCATAATTACTCCGACCCACAACAGTGCGCTCAGCCAGTTAAATAGCTGGAAGCGTGCATTGTCTAACCCGGAAATGCCAGCGATAGTCGGCAGCAAGGTGCGTACAAAGGCGAGAAATCGCCCGGCCAGCAGCGCGGCCAAGCCGTGTTTGGTAAACAATATGTGGGCGCGCTCGTGGTAGTGCGCAGGTAGATGCAACAGCCAGCCTTTTACGATACGTGTATGTCCCAGCCACCGTCCTTGCAAATAGCTCAGCCAGCAGCCGAGACTTGAGGCAACCACCAGAATAATCAGCGTTGGCAACATGCTCATCACCCCTTTTGCAACCAGAGCGCCGGTCAGCAGCAGCAGGCTGTCACCCGGAAGAAAAGAAGCCGGAAGCAGGCCGTTTTCGAGAAGCAGGGTTGTAAACAGGACAGCGTAAACCACCCACAAAACGTTGGGGTTGGCCAGGACACTAAAATCGTGTTGCCATAATGCATGAAGAATTTGTGTGAATACCGCCATAGGCTTTCCTGTCTGGTTGCTGCAAAAACGTGAAACCTCAGTATTCACCTGATGCCACGATTAAAAGGAAAAATAAGTATCTACAATCTTTATAAGTATTTAACGAATTATGGTCAAAAACCGCACATAATCCTATCAGATAAGTAAGGATTTGCGCGGCCTGTCGCAATGATTTTTTTCTTCAGGCAATACGTGCAAAAGCAGCGTCGAGATCGGCTATCAGATCTTCGCAGTTTTCCAGACCAATGTGTAAACGAACCAGCGTGCCGCTAAAATCCACCGTCTCGCCTGGACGTATAGCCTGAATTTCCTCAGGCTGATTAGCCATCACCAGCGATTCAAAGCCGCCCCACGAATACGCCATGCCGAAATGCTCAAAATGATCGAGATAATTTGCCAGTTCAGCATCGGTTAGACGTTTGTTCAGAATAAATGAGAAAAGACCGCAGCTGCCGGTAAAGTCGCGCTTCCAAAACTCGTGCCCCTTACTGCCGGGTAATGCGGGATGATTTATACGCGCGACTTCAGGGCGAGTTTGTAGCCATTCGGCGATGCGCAGGCTGCTTTGCTCATGCTGCTTTAAACGAATCCCCATAGTGCGGAGGCCACGGCTGGCGACGTAAGCAGTATCTGCATCGACCATCTGCCCCATCAAATAAGACTGCTCACGCAATTGTTCCCAGCAGCGCGCATTGGAAACCGCTGTGCCAATCATCGCATCAGAGTGGCCGACGATATATTTAGTGCCAGCCTGAATCGAGATATCAATATCAAACTCCAGTGCCTTAAATAAAATGCCTGCAGCCCAAGTATTGTCGATCATAATGATGACTTCTGGAGACACGGCGCGCACTGCCTTGACGATGGCGGGAATATCCGGCACTTCCATGGTGATTGAGCCGGGCGATTCCAGAAATACAATGCGAGTATTCGGCTGCATCAGTTTAGCAATATCGGCGCCAATCGAAGCAGGATAGTAAGTGGTGCTGACGTTCATACGGGTCAGCACTTTTGAGCAGAAATCCTGTGTTGGTTCATAGGCTGAGCTTGCGACCAGCAGGTGATCGCCACTGTTCACAAAGGACAGAATCGCGTTACTGACTGCTGCCGCACCGCACGGATAGAGTGCGCAACCTGCGCCACCCTCTAACTCGACCATGGCTTCCTGGAACGAAAAATGGGTCAACGTGCCGCGACGGCCATAAAAAAGTTCACCGTTGGCGCGATTGGCGGTAGCAAATTTCTTGTCGGCAACCGTGTCGAATACCAGCGAAGATGCACGCTGGATCACGGCGTTGACTGAACCTTGAGTAAATCTTTTGTCTCTCCCTGCGCTCACCAACGCAGTTTCAATCTTCCTGGATGTCATAAGCCTTTTTCACCTGATTAACGTCGCCAGTAGGCGTTTTTGTAACGTTAACATGCTCACTCCTACGGGTCAGTGTTTTGGGCGATTTGTGAAAATTTTTCATATAATCATGGTAGTTTTTATTCTGTCTGATGCGGAATGTAAATAATAATGAGAACCACTATCAATTATAGCTTTTTATTTGTTATCATTTGCCGCTATTAATATATTCAATCTATTGATCACGGCTGGAGGCGCTACGTGCAAGCGTGTCGCATTGAGATGAATAAAGCGGTGTCATTTTTGACGGACGTAAAACAGATGATGAGTACGCGTAAAAGCGGTGCAGCGAAAATCGGTACTGTAATGGCCTCAGTGGTGCTGATGGCAGGGTTAAGCGGCAGCGCCTGGGCGACGCCTTCTTCAAATGCAGCACAGGCAGTGACTCCTTCGGCGTCAACCTCTTCATCCGCTCCTGGCGCAGCAGCTCCGACTGCCACCGACGGTAGCGCAGCGCCAGTACTGCAAAGCATGAACGGTGAAGCTTTGGCTCAAGACAGCCAAGCGCCTGTGATTCCGAAAGATCTCTCAGTACTTGGCATGTATCAGCACGCGGACATCGTAGTTAAAATCGTCATGATTGGCCTGCTGCTGGCCTCCGTGGTGACCTGGACTCTGCTGTTTAGCAAAGGCACCGAAATTATTGCCGGTCGCCGTCGTTTGCGCCGTGAATTATCAGCTCTGCTGCCGGTTCGTTCTCTGAAGGAAGCGCTGGAACAGTCTGAGAGTTTCTCTGACAACAGCATCAGTAGCCAGATGCTGCGCGATGCCGAAAACGAGATTGAGCTATCTGCCGGTTCTACCGACAACGGTGGTATCAAGGATCGTACCGGTTTCCGCCTTGAGCGCCGAGTCACTGCCGCCGGTCGCTATATTGGCCGTGGTAACGGAATTTTGGCGACTATCGGTGCCATCTCTCCGTTTGTCGGCCTGTTCGGCACCGTGTGGGGCATCATGAACAGTTTTATCGGTATTGCTCAAACGCAAACCACCAATCTGGCCGTAGTGGCGCCAGGGATTGCCGAGGCACTGTTGGCAACGGCGGTAGGTCTGATTGCCGCGATCCCGGCCGTGGTTATTTACAATATTTTCGCTCGTACCATCGCGTCATACCGCCATCAGGTTGGCGACGTGGCAGCACAAATTCTGCTGTTGCAGGGGCGTGATCTGGATTTGGCGGCAAGTGCTGAAGAAGCACCGCGCGCTCAGTCGGGTCATCAGTTACGCGTAGGGTAAGTCAATCATGGCAATTCGTTTAAACGACGACCTCGATGAAAGCGGCGAAATGCATGACATTAACGTCACGCCGTTTATCGACGTTATGCTGGTGCTGCTGATCATCTTTATGGTTGCAGCACCTCTGGCGACGGTTGATGTGCGGGTGAACTTACCTGCCTCGACTGCTCAGGCACAGCCGCGACCGCCCAAGCCTATCTTCCTGACGGTAAAAGCGGACAACCAGATGTTCCTCGGCGATGATGCGATTACCGCTGCGAATCTGAGTTCGATGCTCGATCAGAAAACCTCCGGCGACAAACAGGCGACTATTTTCTTCCGCGCTGACAAGTCAGTGGACTACGCGACTATCATGAGCGTGATGGATAACCTGCGTAAAGCCGGTTACTTGAAAGTAGGGCTTGTCGGCGAAGAGAAAAGCGGCAGTTAAAAGGTTTGCTTAAATAAGCTAAAAATTGAAGCCCGGAACATAACATTGTCCCGGGCTTTTTTATTGCCTGCCGTCAGGGCTGTTATACTTAAGGCTACGTTTCTTGCAGGAGGTTGCATGACTCTGGATCTTTTCGATCACCCTGATTTTCATCCAGGCTGGCGTGAGGACCTGTGCCCCGGCGCGGTCGTTTTGCGTGGCGCAGCGCTGGCTGACGATCGTGCGTTGTTGATGGCTATTGATAACATTGCCAGCGAGGTGCCGTTTCAGTATCGCGCTACGCCGGGAGGTTATGCGATGTCGGTCGCGATGACCAACTGTGGTGATTTAGGGTGGATAACTGACAGGCACGGGTATCGTTATCAGTCCGTATCGCCAGAAACCGAGCGTCAATGGCCTGCAATGCCCGATATCTTTCGCACTCTGGCTATTCACGCTGCACGCGATGCCGGATTTAACGACTTTATGCCCGATGCCTGTCTGATAAATCGTTATCAGATTGGTGCCAAAATGTCTCTGCATCAGGATAAAGACGAAGAGGACATGGGCCAGCCAATTGTGTCGATTTCTCTGGGGCTACCTGCGGTATTTCAGTTTGGGGGATTAGAACGCAGCGATAAAACGCAACGAGTCAATCTGACACACGGCGACATTGTTGTGTGGGGTGGCCCGGCGCGTCTGCGTTATCATGGTATTTTGCCGCTCAAAGCGGGAGAGCATCCGCTGACAGGCCAGTACCGCTTTAATCTGACCTTTCGCAAAGCACGCTAAATGAGCCAGTCACAGCCATTTTTATCGAGCAATCGACGTGCAATTCGCAGGACTTCGCGGTCAATGTGCATTAAACTAGGCGACTTCACTGTTTTACCCCATCGTTTCGTAAAACATAACGGGTAAAAGCAGGCATTTTTGAACGAATTTATTAGGCGGTAAGAGCGATGAACGGTGTAATCACAACCTGGTTTGAAGATAAAGGTTTTGGCTTTATCAAAGATGAAAACGGCGATAACCGTTATTTCCATGTGATTAAAGTCGCCAATCCTGATTTAATCAAAAAAGATGCCGTGGTGACCTTTGAGCCGACCACCAATACCAAAGGGCTATCAGCTTTCGCGGTGAAAGTCGCGCCAGAGAGCAAACACATTCATATTGCCGGTGAGCGCATCAAAATCACCAGCATCAAGTCTTTCCTGGCCTTTAGCGAAGAAGTGCCCGGTGATTCAAAAATTGATAAAGAGAACGCCGTATTGTCTGTAGGCTTGTTGATGAACCGCATCAAGCCGAAAGATGAAGAGACCAGGTCGGCGACGCGCACCGTCAAAAAGCTGCTGATCACGACCTTCCAAAACAGCACTTATGTGTTTTCGGAAGACGAAATTGACGTTGACGCGACGATAAAAATTCTTAAAGCGCTGTAAAATACCTGCCCCCGAACAGAACAATTTATTGATTCGTCCGGGGTTTTTTGTATGCCAAATTTACAGCGGCACTGTCCCGGTTAATACCAGCGAAAATACCATCATCAGCGAAATTACTGCCACAGGTACGAACGAGTAGCGGATATGATCGCGCAACTCTACGCCAGTCAAACCTAACGCCAGATAAGTGGTCGCAAATACCGGGCTTATCATCATGGCAATATTTTTGCCTACCACCATGGTCAGCCCCATCTCCTGCCACGAAACGCCGAAATGAGTGCCGACTTTCGCCACCAATGGATAAATGCCATAAAAGAAGGCATCAGGTCCAATGACAAATCCGATCAGGCCACCAACGATACCCATAATAATATGTAAATGCGGGCCGAGAGAATCAGGCATTACAGTTAATACCACATTGGCCATTTGAGTCAGGATCGATTTATCTCCGCCGCCGCTTAATATACCGACAAATACCCCTGCAGCCATCACCGTGCCTGAAATCATATAAGCACCGTAGGCATATTTTTTCATCACCGCCTCCTGGCCCTTGAGTGATGGGTAATTGAGTAACATGGCAGCGGCAAAAGCGCACATAAATATTACGTAAGCCTGTAGGTGAGTCACGAGTAATAATACAGTGACACCAACAACTAATAGCACGTTAATAGCGAACTTCAGGCGGCCGCTATTGAGCGTTGCATGTTCGCTGTCGGCAACGTTTTTA
Source organism: Rouxiella sp. WC2420 (assembly GCF_041200025.1). Classification (NCBI taxonomy): domain Bacteria; kingdom Pseudomonadati; phylum Pseudomonadota; class Gammaproteobacteria; order Enterobacterales; family Yersiniaceae; genus Rouxiella; species Rouxiella sp. WC2420. The sequence goes on from NZ_CP165628.1 coordinate 704,673, forward strand.
CTGGGTTCTTCAAGAGTCTCGGGAATAGGCAGATTATTAGTAATTCGGCGTTTTTCCTGAAAACCCAATATCACGCCGAGGGCCAAAACACAGACCAGACCAATAATCTGTACCGGGATTAGCTGATGATAAAGCTCGTTGACGTCCAGCCCGGAAACCGCAGCAACGCGCGCCAGCGGCCCGGCCCATGGCGTAATGTTGGTCACTCCCATTCCGCAGGCAAGCAGGCATAGCAGCACCACCGGCCGGATTTTCATCTTCTGGTAAACCGGTAGCATGGCGCCGATGGTAATCAATACCGATGGCACCGAAGAGCCGTCAATATGTGCGACCAGCGCAATAATACCGGTCACGGTGACTACCGCGACGACGTTATTTCCAGCCAGTCGAGTCAGCCAGTCAACTAGCGGTTGAAATACTCCAGCCTCGGTCATAATACTGAAAAATACAATAGAAAAAGTAAATAGGACCGCATTAGGCGCAGTTTGCATCACGCCTTTAATAATATAACCATTCATTAACGCGGGAGAATATCCTGCAACAAATCCGGCGATAACTGAAAGAAATATAAATAAAGATATGGGGGCTGCTTTTCCTTTGATCAAGAAAAACATCAAGAAGGCTATAAGAATATAACCTATGAGAGCCAGGTACATGAGTTTTCCTTTTTTATTCTTTAATGCTTTGCAATACCCACTATTTTATTTCACTTTTTAAGCCTATGAAAAATAGGTGGTTACATTTTATATCAAATCGTATGGTCCATTAGTTATGTTGTGCGCACGGCGTTGTTGGATTATTGTTGTGGGAATTGATTACGTCTAATATATTATTTTACGAAACCGATGAATTTAAGGAATAGCATTTGAATAACAAAGACTTGATCTACTTCCTTAAAGTGGCGGAACTCAAGCATTTGGGATACGCCTCACAAAACCTTAATTTAACTCAACCAGCCTTGTCTAAATCCATTTCTCGACTCGAAAAGCTGTGCCAAACCCGACTTTTTAAGCGGCTAGGGCGAGGATTGGAATTGACCGAAGCGGGGCAATTGCTTTATCAACGCGGTCGGCTATTACAGAATTCTTTTGATGAAACCCTTCGCCAGATAGCCGAAATGGGCGCTGGACTTTCTGGGGTAGTGCGTCTGGGAAGTGCTGGTTCAGCCACGCAGTTTTTGCTGCCTGCGGTATGCCGCGTGATGCAGCAGCTGGCCCCGAATATCAAACTTGAAATACAAATCGGCATGAATGACGTGCTTTACGGCATGCTGAGGCGCAATGAGCTGGATTTTATTCTCGGACCGATTGTGAAGGGCGATAGGCCGGTCATTACGCTACCGGTTACCGAAGACCGCGTGGTGGTCGCCGCGAGCAGGCATCATCCTTTGGCGGGTAAAGAGGCCAGCGCAGCTCAACTCAGTCGCTACGGTTGGATCCTGCCGGCAAAAAGTGTTGCCATGCGGAAATGGCTCGATCGTTACTTTTTTGCTAACCATTGTCCGGCGTTGGATGTGCGAATCGAGATAAGTTCGCTGGCCGCCGCGCCCGAGCTAATCGCCGAGAGTGGATTGCTGAGTTTCATTTCTGAGAATAGCCTGTCCGAAGAGGTTTTTGCCTCTCGACTGGTGCGCGTTTTGAACGACGACGTGGCTATGACCCGCAGTTTTGGTATCACTTATCTGGCCGAGAATACGCTGTCTCCAGCGGCACAACGGGTGATTGAAGTAATCAAAGAATATAAGAGTCTCTAGCTGGGGGCGGGCAGGTTTTTCGCCAGGCGTAAATTATTCATAAAGCGTCTCGGCGGCTCACCCAGCAGCCGAGTGAACATCGTTGAAAAACTGTTGGGGCTTTGATAGCCAAGCTCCAGCGCCACCTGGGTGATATTTTGCCCCCGCGACAGCCTGTCTACCGCCGTGACGACTCGTAAATGGTCGCGCCAGCGAGTGAAATTCATGCCGGTCTCGGCCTGGAAAAGGCGAGCCAACGTTCGGGGGCTGCAGGCGGCTATCTCGGCAACCGTTTCCAATGAATAATTTTTGCCAGGATCCAGCTGCAACAGGCTGGTTATCTGTCTGAGTCGGCGATCTTTGCCCTTGGCAATAAACAGAGCAATCCCTGCCGACGCAGCGCTAAGCTGATGAACAATAAGCTGGCAAATAGCCGGAATATCATGGTTATTGCGACCCGGTGCTGCAAAGGTCAGTGCCTCAAGCGCCAGCTCGCGCAACAAATCCGATACCTGTAATGTTCGGCAGGCCTGCGGCAGCGTAACGCAAAGAGACGGGGGAATTAGCAATTGAATTACGTCCGAAAACTCGCTGTAAGCGGCAGTGTGCGGCATGTCTGGAGTGACCCAGATTGCACGACCGGGAGGCGCTAGCCACCAACCCTCGGCGGTGGTAATGGAGGAGGTACCCTGAGTGACGAAGGTTAGCTGCCCTTGCGGATGCCAATGTTCAGCCACCTGCGTACCAGCAGAATGGGTAAAACGTTTTGCTTCAATCGGGGCGTGAACAAACATGGCATAACCTCAAAGCTTGTTGTCACTTATGCGAATGTTTTTATCACCGATTGCGTCATAATGCCACTCATTCGCTGCTCGTAGTTATTTGTTAACAACCCCTAATTCGTTAACAACCCCTAATTCGTTAACAAGTGGGTCATTACCATTGAAAAAGGAAAACATCATGACCAAACCCTTGCGTATTGTGGGCATGGCAGGCAGCCTGCGTAACGATTCCTACTGTAAAATTGTTTTGAATTCTCTGGCTGAGATGCTGCCGCCCGGGTCAGAGTTTGCCAATCTGGACATCGGCTTACTTCCTTATTACAACCAGGATTTTGACACGCCAAATGGCCCGGTCGATGTGCTTCAGGCTCGCGATTTGGTCGCCAGCGCCGATGCGGTGTTGATGGTCGTGCCTGAATTTAACCACGGCATTCCCGGCGTGCTGAAAAATACCCTCGACTGGCTTTCTCGTCCGGCGTTTACCAGCTGTATGGTCGGCAAGCCTGTGATGTTCGTAACCCTTTCTCCGGGCGCGCTGGGCGGTGTCAGAGCGCAGTATCAGCTGCGTGAAACGCTGGCCGCAATGCTGTGCAAGCTCGATCCGCTGCCGGAAGTGGCGATCACCTTTGTGGGCCAAAAGATCAGTGAGGGGCAGTTAACGGACGAAACTACCCGCGCCTATGCAAATAAGATCCTGACGCAGTTTCTCCAGCGTATCTAACTCTTTATGAAGGAGATCTAATTCTTTATTGAGTAGATTCAAATCATTATCAAGCAGATCTCGTGTTGCGAATGGGATTGGAGCATGCGAATTTTTTAAACTGTTTTCACTGATCCGGTTCGCAAAGCGTTTCACTAACCTCGGTTGGGACTGTTTTCAGGCACAGTGCCGCAAAAACAATCGCTGCCGATATTAGCGTTATTGCCGCCAGCCACAGTAGCAGGTGTTGAAACGCGCTGGCATAAATGGCGGTGAGCTGCAAAGCATTGGTGGAAGGTAATTCCAGCAGCGCCTGATGCAGATCGCCAGTTGCCAGGCGCTGCACGGCCAGGCTTGCCGTGTGGCTGTCTTTTGCAAGAGAAAGTTGCTGGATCCCCTGGCCGACAAACCCCGCCAGCATTGCACCTACGATAGCTAAAGCGATGCCTTCACCCGCCACGCGGGTGGTGCTGAAGATACCGGTTGCCATACCAGCGCGTTCTTTTGGCACCACACTAATCGACAGTCCGTCCATCAGGCCCCACGGCAAACCAATACCGATGCCGATGAGCGCCATAGGCGCCAGCGCGGCGAACATGTCCTGACTGGCAATCGCCTGACTGAGCCAGCCCAGTCCAATCGCTGAAATCACCAGACCTAAGGTGCAAACCAGCCCTGCAGAAATCCAGTGGGTTAGCAAGGCAGCAAACATTGGAATAATCAGCATCGGCAGCGATAGTGCCATCATCATCAGTCCGGCCTGTTCCTCGTTCATACCCGTTATGCCGATAAACTGCATCGGCAACAGCACCAGCAGCACCACAAAAGCAAAGGCCGTGGACAGTGGCAATGCCTGCACGCCAATAAAACGGGCATAACGAAATAGCGAGAGATCCAGCATCGGATGCCGCACTTTGCGTTCAACTGCTACAAATAAAATCAGCAGTACTACAGTTGCGCCGAGCAGGCCCAGCACCTCGACACTGGTCGTTCCTTTGGAAGGAATTTCCATCAGCCCCCAAGTCAGCAACGCTAACATAGCGGTGAAAAGCACCGTGCCGGGCCAATCGATTCCCGCGGCGTTAGGGTTTTTCGACTCATTAAGGCGCGTGACGGCCACTGAAAGTGAAAGCAGGGCGATGACCATGGAGGATAAAAACACCGCGCGCCAGCCGAAATGGGCAATCAGCAGCCCGGCGAGAAACGGTCCAAACGCCAGTCCAACGCCGAAACTGGTGCCAAGCATACTGAAGGCGCGCATTTGTGCTCGCCCCTCAAATTCTTGTGCCAGCGAAGCCGAACCTCCGGCCAGCGCGGCAGCAGCGGCAACACCTTGTGCAGCTCGCATCAGGTCAATCCATATCAGGCTTGAGCTAAAGCCGATCAGTCCAGAAAATAGCGCAAACAGTGAGACGCCGATGATAAAGACCTTTTTGCGGCCAATTTCATCGGCCAGCGCTCCAGCGGCCATCAGGAAACAGCCAAAGCTCAGCATAAAGGCGTTGGTTATCCAGCTTAGGGCCTGAGCGCTGCCGCCCAGTTCGCGGCTGATAACCGGGGTAGCAATGGAACCGCTAACGAAGCTCAATGGCAGAATAATCGCCGCCAGGCAGATGGCGACCAGCACCGGAGTTTTATTCGCCTGCGCGGCGGTAACAGTGGGATTACTCATGAGAATTTTCCAGAGAGGATGAGGCCCATGATGATAAAATGTCTTTAATTTGACTGAAATGGGTTATCTGTCCGATGATTAAGGACAAAATCGCTCTAATCGGACGTTGAGAACAGCTAAATGGATAATATCAACGGTATGCTGGCGTTTGTGCGCGCCGCCGAGTGTCAAAGTTTTACAGCAGCGGGTGAACGACTGGGTATCTCCGCCTCGGCTGTCGGCAAGAGCGTGGCGCGACTTGAGTCTAGACTTAACGTCAGGCTGTTTAATCGCAGCACGCGGCGCATAAGCCTTACTGACGAAGGTCAGCTGTTTTTTGAACGCTGCCAGACAATTGTTTCGCAAATAGAGGAGGCAGAACATGAACTCTCACGCCTGTCATCTCAACCACGCGGTAAGCTGCGAGTCAGCCTACCGGCGATAGGGTATCGGATACTGCTGCCTTATTTGTCGGAATTTATGCAGCGTTACCCAGAAATCGAGCTGGAATTAGATTTCAGCGACCGTATGGTGGATATCATCGCCGAGGGGATTGACGTGGCAATGCGCAGCGGCGAGCTAACCGATTCGGAAATGATGTCGAGAAATCTGGGACCGTTTCGCTTTGTGATTGTCGGCAGCGCGGATTACTTTTCACGCCACCCGCAGCCTATCGTGCCCGAAGATTTGCAGCAGCATCATTGCCTGCGTTATCGCTTTCCAAAAAATGGACATGTTCAAAGCTGGGATTTCAATAACCAATTTCAGGGAACTATCCCCACCGCACTGTCGTTTAACAATCTTGAAGGTTTGTTGCAGGCTTCGCTGCGCGGCATTGGCCTGACTTATGCGCCGCAGTTTATTGTGAAAGAGTATCTGGCTTCGGGGGAATTAATTTCAGTGCTGGAGGACTACTTGGATGATGCAGGAAAGTTTTCAATAGTCTGGCCAAGCAGCCGCCATTTATTGCCAAAAATTCGCGTTTTTATCGACTTTTTGAGCGAAAAAAAGCTGATCACCGAGAATTAGCCCGACCGCGCATCCAGCGTCGAGTCGGCCTATTTTGTCGCGCTGCGTTAAAACATGGGTCAGTCGTAAAGATCGGGAACGATCATGGTTTCTGGCAGCATTGTTCTTTGATAATCATCGCTATAGGTACGTTTCGGCAGTTGAATAGTTGGCACCTCTGTTTCTTCATACGGCACCTGTTCCAGCAAATGATTAATGCAATTAAGGCGGGCTTTCTTCTTGTCTACACCTTGCACTATCCACCAGGGCGCTTCTGGAATGTGCGTACGTTTGAGCATCACTTCCTTGGCGGCAGTATAATTCTCCCAACGTCGACGGCTCTCAAGATCCATCGGGCTGAGTTTCCACTGTTTTAACGGGTCGTGAATACGGCTCAGGAAGCGCAGTTCTTGCTCTTCATCGGTAATCGAGAACCAGTATTTCACTATCTGGATACCGCTGCGGGTGAGCATTTTTTCAAATTCGGGTACGCTGCGAAAGAACTCCTCATATTCCTGGTCGCTGCAAAATCCCATCACCTTTTCAACACCTGCGCGGTTGTACCAACTGCGGTCAAAAAGGACTATTTCACCAGCGGCGGGCAGATGGGCGATATAACGTTGAAAATACCACTGCGTGCGTTCGCGATCGTTAGGGGCGGGCAGCGCAGCAACGCGACAGGTGCGAGGGTTTAGCCGCTGAGTAATTCGTTTAATCACGCCGCCTTTTCCTGCGGCATCACGGCCTTCAAAAATAATGACGATGCGATGACCGGTGCGCATCACCCAATCTTGCATTTTTACCAGCTCGCCCTGCAAACGCAGCAGCTCGCGGAAATACTGTTTGCGCCAGGTTTTTTGTTCGTCTGAATCCGGCTCGCCGTCGCCAAGGCGGCGGTCGTCCAGTTCCATTTCCAGCTCTTCATCGTAGCTGTCATAAAATTCTTGTAATAAGCGTTGGTTAAAGGTGAATTCACCTGCTGTACCGTTTTCGTGCATAGCCATAACGCTTTCCCTCAAATGTCTTGCTGTATGCCAATTAATTCCACTAGGATTATTGGTAATAAACATGACACTTTTATGAAGTAAAAATGACATTTAAGTTTCTGATTTATTATGGGATTTATATTATCTAATCGCGCTGAAATAGGTTGATTTTTATCTGCCAGTTGGCGTAATTAAGCAATGTTCCCGAAGATTACCCATAAAATATGCTGGAAGATAAAACGCACAAAGTAGACTTTAGCGACGAAGTCACAGGACTGATTTATGGTTTTGTCTTTCAGGAACATCTGCCCCCAAGGCGAGTCACTTCCGGGCAGATCCTTGATGAATATCAGCAGCAGAAAAATGCTCCCGGTTTTTTATGGCTGCATATCAATCTTAATCACGCTGCATCTGAAAAATGGCTGCGCAAGCAGTTTGCGATTGAAGATTTTTTCTTCGAGGAAATACGCCAAGGCTCGCACAGCACGCGGATAGAAAGCCAGAATGATGTGCTGTTCGCGGTGCTCAATGATGCCAACTTCCATCAGGACGGTTCCGGCGAAGAGACCGCTACGCTGTGGCTTTACTGTTGCACCGGACTGGTAATCACCGCGCGCCACAAGCCGGTAAGATTGATCGAACGGCTATTTCGACGGCTGGATCAGTTTACGCCAAGCTCGCCAACGGCATTGTTGGTGCATTTGCTTGAAGAGCAGGAAGACGTGCTGGAGCAAATTGTTCGCCAGGCTAATCTTTATGTCGATCAAATCGAAGAAAGGTTACTCAGCGGGTTGGTTAAGAAAAATCGTACCCGTCTGGGTCGTATGCGCAGGCAACTTTTGCGCTTTCAACGTCTGCTGGCACCGGAACCGGCTGCGCTGTTTCGCCTGATGAATCGACCGCCACGCTGGCTTGGCACTGAAGTCGTCAGAGACTTACGCCAGTTTGCCGAAGAATTCACCGTGGTACTTAACGACCTGGTTGGACTAACCGAGCGTATTCGCCTGTTGCAGGAGGAAATCTCCTCAAGTCAGATGGAGCAGAACAACCGCTCACTGTACGTCTTGACCGTAATCACTGTGCTGGCGCTGCCGATCAACATTGTGGCCGGTTTCTTCGGCATGAACGTCGGTGGTATTCCACTGGCTGCCAATCCGCACGGATTTGTGTTGCTGGTGCTGGTGGTGGCGATTTTTACTGCCATTGCGGGCTGGTTTGCCTTGCGAAAACGCGACGACGATTAACCCGCCATAAGCCAAGGGGCGATTCTTTACGCCCTTTTTTTAGGTCTACAGCACCAGCTGTTCCATCATCACGATCACTTTTTGAATCACGATTTGTGCCGCTCGCGAAAGCTGACGGCGAGGTGCAACGCACAGGGCAAGGGTCAGCGGTTTCACGCTATGCCCCTGCAACGGCACAAACGCCAGGCGTTTTTCCTGCAAATCGGGGATCACATCCAGCAGGCTCAGCACGCCAACGCCTGCTCCCATTCGGATTAGTTCGCGCATCATGCGCACATCATTGCAGACAATCGACGGCGTTTCGTGCAGTTGATAGCGATTGTAAAGCAACTTGGCGCGGGCGTTGACCATCAGCGGTTCCGACGGAATAATCTGCCGGTATTCAGTGATTTCACTGAAAGAGAGGACCTTTTTTTCGGCCAGAGGATGGCCGATCGGCAAAGCGATACCAATGGGCAGTTCAGCAAAGGCACGCACCTCCAGGCCGGTATGTTCAATCGGGTCGAGCAGCAGGCCAAAATCCACCTCGGCCGAACTGACGTGTTCACTGATATTGCGCCCTTCCTCGATGCGAATATTAAAGGTCAGGTAGGGAAATTCTTTGCCAACGTCAGCAATCAGCTGAGCGACCATACCTTCGCTCAATGCCGCAATCATCGAGATACTGACGTGTCCGCGGCGCAGGCCCTGCATTTCGTCAAAGCGCTCTCGGGTTCGGGCGAATTCTTTACGCCAGCGCTTGATGTCATCGAACAGTACTTCCCCAGCTGAGGTCAGCTTAAGACCGGTAGGCAGTCGCTCAAATAATGGTGTTTCCATGGTCTGCTCAGCCTGCAAAATTTGCCGGTTGATTGCCGATGCGGAAACGTGCAAAGTTTCTGCGGCTTTGCGTAAACTTCCCGTTCGGGCAACTTCTACAAAATATTGTGAAAAGCGAGAAAATGGTGACATAAGAGGTGTACTAATTTTTGCAGTGAATTAGTGAGATATCTATTATGGACTGCATCACCTATTTTTCCTAGATTGTACGGTGGTTCTTTGTAAAACAGTCACATCAGACGTTTTTTATACAAATAGGCTATAAATGTAGCAGCAGTGATGACAGGGTTCGTCAAAACACGCCATAACTCCGTGTGTCTTTAAATAGAGTCGGACGAATCTTTGATATTTTGACTCTTGGCTCGCGGACGTGTTTTGAAAGACAAAACTTATAACAAGCGTGTAATTCATACAACGCGACCGAGAGACATCTAATGTTAGAGAAAATTTTTAAACTCAAAGCTCATCGCACTAACGTGCGTACCGAGATATTGGCAGGCTTGACCACTTTCCTGGCAATGGCTTATATCCTGTTTGTAAACCCATCTATATTAGGCGCGACCGGTATGGACAAAGGATCCGTATTTGTTGCTACTTGTCTGGCTGCCGCAATCGGTTCCGCATTAATGGGATTCATTGCCAATTACCCTATCGCGCTGGCGCCAGGTATGGGGCTGAACGCCTTTTTCACCTATACCGTTGTGCTGCACATGGGCTACAACTGGCATATCGCGCTGGGTTCCGTGTTCCTCTCGGCCTGTATTTTCTTCGCGTTATCAATTTTCAAAATCCGTGAATGGATTATTCGCAGTATTCCTCTACCGCTGCGCTCGGCGATCGCCGCTGGTATTGGCCTGTTCCTGGCGCTAATCGCGCTTGAAACCTCGGGTATCGTGATTGGTAATCCGGCCACGCTGGTGGGTATTGGCGATCTGACCAAGCCTGGACCGCTGTTTGCGATCCTCGGTTTTATCATCATCGTGGTGCTGGAAGCCCGTAAAGTGACCGGTGCCGTGCTGATTGGTATTCTTGCGGTGACAATTTTGTCTATCGCGCTGGGTTATTCACCGTTTGGTGGCGTAATGTCGATGCCGCCTTCTATCGCCCCAACCTTCCTGCAGCTGGATATTAAGGGTGCCTTTAACATTGGCCTGATAAGCGTAGTATTCGCCTTCCTGTTCGTCGACGTATTCGACAACTCGGGTACCCTGATTGGCGTCACCAAACGCGCAGGCCTGACTGACGCAGACGGCAATATTCCAAAAATGGGGCGCGCTCTGATTGCCGACAGCGCTGCAGCACTGTTTGGCTCATTGCTGGGGACCTCGACCACGACCAGCTATATTGAATCCGCAGCTGGCGTCGAGGCGGGCGGTCGTACTGGCCTGACCGCAATCGTTGTCGGTATCCTGTTCCTGCTGAGTTTGTTCTTTGCTCCACTGGCAGGCAGCGTTCCTGCATTTGCAACCGCACCGGCCCTGTTGTTCATTGCGGTACTGATGACCTCAGGTCTGGCTGAAATCGACTGGAAAGATATCACTGTTGCAGCGCCGGTTACCGTCACTGCACTGACTATGCCGCTGACTTACTCAATTGCCAACGGTATCGCTTTCGGCTTTATCACCTGGACACTGGTAAAACTGTTGAGTGGCCGCGGTCGTGAACTGAATGCGGCGCTAATTATTCTGTCGATTCTGTTTGTGATCAAATTGGGTTGGTTGAGCGCGTAATCGCGAGCCAATCCCGTAAAAATCCCTCTTTCAACAATGAATGAGGGGCAGGGTGGAAGGTGCTGATGCCTCCACCCTAAATAAAATTCCCCAATTATTCAGCCCATGCATCCCAATCCTTGTTTTATCGCAATTTAACTGCACTAACTGTGCTGCGAACCGCCTTTCTGTGCCCCTAAACTTCAAAAATACGCCAGCTTTTGTTATATTATTGAGCACTTCGTCAGTGAGGTTTTTATCTGCCGAAAGTGTTTATTTTTAATCCCGCTTTCCCAGGATAACGACATGTTAGATTTTCGCTTTCCGACAGCAATGCAGATGGTTTTTAGTGTGGCACTGGCTGAAAAGTCAGGACAGCGCTGTACCAGTGCGACTCTGGCAGCGAGCCTGGAAGCCAATCCCAGCTTTATTCGTAAACTGATGGTGCCGCTTACCCATCACGGCATTATTGTTTCGACGCTGGGCCGAACCGGTTCCATTCGCCTTGGGCGGCTGGCCGACGCGATTACCCTGCGCGATATTTATACCGCGGTCATTGAAGATAAACGCCTGTGGGCCGCTCGACCGGAAGGGTCGGCAAAGTGCCTGGTAAGTGCCAATGCCTGTGGTTATTTCAAATCGGTAGTTTATGAGGCCGAAGAGGCTTCGATGGCGGTTCTCGCTCGCTATACCGTCGCAGACGCGCTGGCAGAGTTTGAGCAAAATGGCAGCTATAACTGCACCGGTGCCGAGTTGTCCGTTAAATAATTAACAACATCTGAATAAAAAAGGGGACTTGCCTGATAGCGAGTCCCCTTTGTTGTTTCTGGCAGATGCGGATTTAGCTAGCGGTTACCTGCTCGGCGGCTGGCGCGGCTTTGCGGGTGACCAGTTTTCTTAACGCAACATAGAATACCGGCGTCAGGAACAGGCCAAAAAGAGTAACGCCGAGCATGCCCGCAAAAACGGTTATTCCGGTTACCCCCCGGACTTCGGCACCGGCTCCGTGGCCAAGGATCAGCGGCACGGTCCCGGCAATAAACGCAATCGATGTCATGACGATGGGGCGCAGACGCAGGCGACAGGCTTCCAGCGCGGCTTCGACAATCCCTTTGCCTTGCAGCTCCAACTCGCGAGCGAATTCTACGATTAGAATGGCATTTTTACAGGCCAGCCCCATCAACACTACCAATCCGACCTGCACAAACACATTGTTGTCGCCGCCAGTCAGCCAGACGCCGAACAAGGCTGAAAGCATGGTCATCGGCACGATGAGAATCACCGCCAGCGGCAGCGTCCAGCTTTCATACAGCGCCGCCAGCACCAGAAACGCCAACAATACCGACATTGGGAACACGATAAGCGCCGCATTACCCTGAGTCGATTGCTGATAGCTTAGGTCGGTCCATTCGATATTCATCCCGTTAGGCAGAAGATTTTTTGCCATGGCGGCCACTTCGGTCATTGCCTGTGAAGAAGACAGCTTGCGCGGATCGGCATCACCAATCAGGTCCGCCGCCGGATAACCGTTATAGCGAATTACCGGGTCCGGGCCATAGGTGGTGGTGATGTCTACCATACTGCCAATAGGCACCATCTCGCCCTGATCATTGCGGGTACGCAGGTTGCCGATGTCCTCCACGCTTTCGCGGAAAGGCCCGTCAGCCTGGGCAATCACCTGCCAGGTGCGGCCAAAGCGGTTGAAATCGTTAATGTAAGACGAGCCCAGATAGGTTTGCAGCGTGCTGAAAAGGTTATCCAGCGACACACCCTGTGCCTTGGCCTTATCACGATCGACCTTCGCCTCTAACTGCGGAACGTTGGCCTGATAAGATGAAATCGGGAAGCCCATTCCCGGCGTCTGCATGATCGAGCCAGACAGAGTATTGACCGCCGTTTGCAGCGCGCCGTAACCTAACCCTGCACGATCCTGAATATACAGCGAATAACCGGCACCTTGACCTAGCCCAAGGATCGGTGGTGGCATAATCGAGAAGGCAAACCCCTCCTGAATCTGCGAAAGCTTGGCATTGATCTCGGCATTGATCTGCGCCGCAGAGCGGGTGCGTTCACTCAGTGGTTTCAGCGCGAAGAACACCGTACCGGTATTGGGCGTATTGGTGAACTGTAAGGCGTTCAGGCCGGGGAAAGCTACCGCGTCGATCACGCCGTCGGTTTGTAGTCCCAGGGCGCTTATCTTACGAATAACGGCATCGGTACGTGACAGTGAAGAACCTTCTGGCATTTTTACTCCGGCAATCAGATAAAGTTTATCCTGAGTCGGAATAAATCCACTTGGCACGGCTTTGAACATTAATGCGGCACCCCCCAACAGTAGAATGTAGACCACAAACACGGCTCCACGGCGGCCTAAAGTTTTAGAAACTGCTTTCTGATAACCGTGCGAACTGGCGTTGAAAAAGCGGTTAAACGGTCGGAATAGCCAGCCGAACAGGCGGTCGATCAATCTCGTTGGCAGATCTTTAGGCGAGCCGTGAGATTTCAGTAAAAGCGCGGCCAGAGCGGGGGAGAGGGTTAACGAGTTAATCGCCGAGATAACCGTAGAAATGGCGATAGTGACCGCAAACTGCTTGTAGAACTGACCCGTTACCCCGGAAAGAAAGGCCATCGGCACAAATACCGCACACAACACCAGCGCAATCGCCACGATGGGGCCAGAGACTTCGCGCATTGCCTGATGGGCTGCATCGCGCGGAGCCAGCCCCTCCTCGATATTACGCTCGACGTTTTCCACCACTACAATGGCGTCATCGACTACAATCCCGATCGCCAGCACTAGCCCAAACAGGCTAAGGGTGTTCAGTGAAAAGCCGAGCAAATACAAGATGCTAAAAGTACCTATCACCGAAATAGGCACAGCCAGCAGTGGGATTATCGAGGCACGCCAGGTTTGCAGGAACAGAATAACTACCAGCACCACCAACACCACTGCTTCGAGCAAGGTATGCACCACGGCGCTTATCGAATCACGCACAAATACGGTGGGATCGTAAGGTGCACGCCAGGTTAGCCCGTCAGGGAAGCGAGTTGCCAGTTCGGCCATCTTGGCGCGTACTGCGTTGGACAAATCAATAGCGTTAGCGCCAGGAGCCTGGAAAATACCAATACCGACGGCGTCCTTGTTATTTAACTGCGAACGCAGGGCATAACTGCCTGAGCCCATTTCAATACGCGCGACATCACGCAGGCGGACAATCGAACCATCTTCGCTGGTCTTAAGAATAATATTACCGAATTCGGTTTCATCCTTTAGACGACCCTGGGCATTAATTGACAGCAGATAATCGCTGTTTTTTGGCAACGGTTCGGCACCCAATTGACCCGCCGAGACCTGAACGTTTTGCTCGCGTATCGCGGTGACGACATCAGCGGCAGTCAGCCCGCGAGCAGCGACCTTGTTGGGGTCGAGCCAAATGCGCATCGCGTATTCACCAGCACCAAAAATTTGCACCTGACCGACGCCCGGCAGGCGCGCCAGCTCGTCTTTCACCTTCAGGGTGGCGTAGTTACGCAGATACAGTGAATCATACTTGCCTGATGGCGAATAAAGATGCACCACCAAAGTCATGGTGGGGGACTGTTTCTGAGTGGTCACGCCTTGACGTTGCACGTCTTCCGGCAGTCGAGCCGCGGCCTGTGAAACGCGGTTTTGCACCTGAACCTGTGCCTGATCGGGATCGGTACCCGGGCGGAAGGTCACGGTGGTGACCAGCACGCCGTCGGACCCGGCAACCGATTTCATATACATCATATTTTCAACGCCGTTGATTGCTTCTTCCAACGGCGTTGCCACCGTTTCGGCAATCTCTTTCGGGTTGGCACCGGGATATTGGGCACGAACTTGAACGCTGGGCGGTACCACATCGGGGTATTCACTTACCGGCAGCAGCGGAATAGCGATAGCCCCAGTGACCAGAATCAGGATCGACAGTACAGCCGCAAAGATTGGCCGGTCGATAAAAAAGCGGGAAAAGTCCATGAGTGTCGATCCTGTTACTGGGCTTGATCAGCGGCAGCGGGTGTTAGATTTTTAGCCATATCTACGCTCTTGGCGTTGACTGACATCCCCGGCATAAAGACTTTTTGTACGCCATCGACGACCACGCGATCTCCTGCCTGCAAGCCGTGCTGCACAATGCGCAATCCATCTGACAAGCCACCTATCTGGATATCTCTGCGCTGCGCTTTTCCGCTCTGATCCACCACGTAAACAAACTTGCGGTCTTGATCGGTGAGTACGGCTTTATCGTCAATTAACAAGGCGTTATATTCGGCACTGCCCGGCATTTGCACGCGGGCAAACAGGCCTGGCGTGAAGCTGCGATCGTGGTTGTCGAGCACGGCACGCATGCGAATGGTACCGGTGCTGGAGGTTAACTGGTTGTCGGTGAAGTCAAGCACGCCCTGATGCGGATAACCGTTTTCACCGACTAGACCGACGTGTACCGGAAGAGGCTCATTGCTCTGCCTGGCCGCCCGCGCAATCGCCTGATAACGCAGGAAAGTGCCCTCATCAACGTCGAAATAGACGTAAACTTTGTCGAGTGAAACCAGAGTCGTCAGCACGCTGGCACTGTCACCCGCGGTAACCAGATTGCCTGCGGTTATCATTGCGCGACTGGCTTTGCCATCAATCGGCGCAATTACGCGGGTAAAGTCGAGGTTAAGCTGCGCCATATCCAACTGGGCCTGAGCCGCTAAAACGTCTGACTGAGCCTGAGCAGCAGCGGAGCGGCGCTGTTCCCATAGCTCGCGGGAAATCGCCTCCGAACTCACCAGTTTTTCTGTACGTGCTGACTCACTGCGCGTCAGAGTAGCCTGGTTTTTGGCTCGCACCAGTTGGGCCTGCGCCTGTTCCTGAGCAGCGCGATAGGTACGGTCATCGATGGTAAATAGCACTTGGCCTTTCCTGACTTCATCGCCTTCCTGATAATTGACTTTATCGATGTAACCCGAAACGCGTGGCCGCAATTGAACGATTTGTACTGCTTCGATACGGCCGGTAAATTCGTCCCACTGTTTGATAGGTTTAATTAAAACGTTGGCCATGCTGACTGCCGGAGCGGGAGGCGCTGCGTTTTGCGCCACGCTGTTATCACACCCTGAAAGTAAAGCGATCATCAACGCTAGCCCAGAAAGTGGCGCGATAATGTGCGCCGCATGGCGACGACCAGTGGGCCGCAGATAAGAATTTTGCAGGCTAATCATTATTTTTATTTCCAGTGAATACTGCGGCAGGCAACTCCATCGGTCCTGTCCACCGGGGAACGTCCTTCACCTGCGCCGTTTTTTTGGGATTTGCATCTGTCATAGGTGCAATAAAGTATCAATAACTGATACATTAACTCGAGGGGATTGTAGGGAGCGCGCTATTAAACTGCAAGAATTATTGTTGCACTTTATGTGCTATAGCGAAAAGCCATTTTGTGAGGAGCTGTAACTATCTGCGTGAAGCGATTAAAATGCAATAGTAAAACTTGCATTTTATCGAAAACTGCGTCAGCCTTAACGAATGCTCTCCTTGAGAGGGAGCAAAACCATAGTGGGAGAGCGGAAATGAAAACTGAAGATTTTATTCACGATCTTATTGACTGGATTGATCACAATCTGGAAGAACGACTGGATATTAAAACCGTAGCCAAACGTGCGGGGTATTCTCGTTGGCACTTGCAAAGAATGTTCAAAGAACACACCGGATTACCGATGGGTGAATACATTCGTCAGCAGAAAATGAAAAAATCGGCAGATATGCTGGCAAGCAGCGCTGAGACTATCGTCAGTGTAGCCATTTCTCTGGGCTTCGACTCTCAGCAGTCATTCACCCGCAGTTTCAAACGTCAGTTTGGGCAAACGCCGGGTGATTGGCGTCGTGCCGAGAATAATCAAGCGGTTGCGCACGCGTGCCATTAAAGCAAGGCTGACTAAGAATCGGTTTAGCTTTTTGATAGGCCAATAACCGGTTAGTTGTCGCGCCCAAACGAATTACCTATTTTCAGCGCAAGAATATTAGTTGACCATCTGCTGCATCTGTCGGCTTAGAACCATCAACTGAGCATTAAGCGGTACCAATTGTTTCTGGATAGCCGCGTATTTATCAAGTTGAGCCTGTGACGAAAATTGCAGTGTGCTGCCTGAAATAGTGACATTTTTACCCTGACTTTTAATAAAATCGGCCTTGATAAAAATTTGGTTTAATACTTCCGGAAGCAGCGTATATATTTTCTCCGCGACTGCTGCTGGCTGCGAAACCACTTTGTTAAAGGCCTGGTCATAAACTTTTTTCACCGCTACAGGCTGCTTCAATGTATCGCGCTGCGCATCAGCCTGCTGACGTATTGTCTTTAATTCATCAAGCCATTGCTGACTGGTTTGCGCCATTTTTTGTAAATCGTTGCGCTGTTCCAGTAAGGCATTTACTGAAGTCACTGCATTCATATTGGTAAATACTGGAACTAAAGATGAATTAAGCTCTGTGTCGAGCTTGCGATGGAAGTCAGTAATAATCTTATAGTCTTTTGCATAATGCCCAAATTTAATTTGCTGATCTGAAGTTAATTCAGGGACTTTTATCGTTTGGCTGGAGAGAAGGCTAGTTTGTAGAAAGTCAGTAAACGCCTGCTGCTGGGCCTGCTCTTTATCGCCACATCCACTGACAATCAATAAAATAAGCGGCAGTAGCAGATAACGGATGAAGCGGGGAAAAATCCCGGCATTTCCATAATTTATGAATATTGCTTCAGTCATATCAGCTAGGTTCCTTCACTTAATGGCTTCTGGCTTGGGGCATTAAATGGACTTGAAAAAAAAGTTGCTCAATATTAAAACTTCGACACCGTATAATAAATAACAATGTCGAGTTTTTTAACCTAATTGGCTGAGTAGTTTTTCACGAGTCCAGGCAGGATGGCCAGTAATATGTTCAGCAAACTGCTCAATCATATTTTGTGTCGTTGCCTGTTTGCCCCTGCTCACCAATAGAATCGGCACAATTAGCATTATTGCCAGTTGAGAAAAAGTGAAAGCTTTAACTATTTGATGACGCTGAGTAATAAGAAATATGCTGCTAGCACTCAACCCTATAATTAATCCAGTAATTACTTCGCTTGGGGAATGTGCACCTAATATTACTCTACTGTAGCCAATGAGTACGGGTAACAAAAATCCTACGGCTATCGTTACCTGACGTAACCTTTTATGTAATCCACCACTTAAAAGCCATAATAAAACTGGCCAAATAGTGGCTGACATCGTGGTATGGCCGCTGAAACCGGTAAAGTTATAACGTGTGCTGCCAATTCCCCAGCCTAAAAAAAGCAGTTTCGAAATGCAGACTAAGAATCCACTTATCCCAAAGGTAAATAACCATACCAGTGGCGTGAAACGACCGGTGACCTTCCAGGCCATAAAAAAGGCAATAATAATTCCGGTAGGCAGTAAAAGCATACTGTCCCCGAAATAAGTCAGGCTATTCCAGTACAATAGGATTTCCCTCAGTTTAATCTTATTTTTAGTTTAAATTAGCGAGTAACTTGTGGGAATTGTATCAGCAGGGAGACGCCGAGCGATAGTGAAATCACCACCGCTCGGGCTAGGATAAATCATATTTTAAGCGAATTTCTCAACAACTTTAACTTCACTTGCACCCTAAGCCGTTAGAGTAGCTGTAAAGTTTACAGCATGTCGGCGATGGCCTGCCCCAAGGCACGTGTGTCGCCTTTTCCCCCAAGATCGCCTGTAAGAGGGGCGTTATCAGGTCCAAGACTCAGCACTTTCTCTATAGCCTGCAACACTTCTGCGCCTGCCTGTTCATAGCCCAAGTGTTCCAGCATCATTGCACCGCACCATATTTGCCCAATTGGATTGGCGATACCTTTACCGGCAATATCAGGGGCAGATCCGTGCACCGGCTCAAACAGACTAGGGAATTTACCTTCTGGATTAATATTAGCTGATGGCGCAATGCCAATAGTGCCGGTGCAAGCAGGGCCGAGGTCTGAAAGAATATCGCCGAATAAGTTACTGGCAACTACCACATCAAACCAATCTGGATGCAGAACAAAATTCGCGGTAAGAATATCTATATGATACTTATCGACGTTCACTTCAGGATAACCTTTACCCATCTCAACAACCCGCTTATCCCAATAAGGCATAGTAATAGCGATGCCATTGGATTTTGTGGCTGAGGTTAGGTGCTTTTTGGGTCTTTTTTGCGCCAATTCAAAAGCGTATTTAAGTATGCGGTCAACGCCAGTGCGGGTCATTACCGTTTCCTGAATTACAATTTCCCGAGCGGTATCAGGGAACATAATCCCGCCAACGCTTGAGTATTCGCCTTCGGTATTTTCCCGAACGACGTAAAAATCAATGTCTCCAGGCTTTCTTCCAGCTAAAGGTGCTTTGACTCCAGGCATCAGGCGTACGGGCCGTAAATTAACATACTGATCGAATTCTCGTCTGAACTGCAGTAATGATCCCCACAGCGAAACGTGATCGGGAACGACATCAGGCCAGCCTACGGCACCAAAATAGATTGCATCAAATTCTTTTAGAGTGACATACCAATCATCTGGCAGCATTTTTCCATGCTCGAGATAATAATCTGCACTGGCAAAATCAAACCATTGCCACTCAATATTAATACCGTGTCTGGCAGCGATTTTTTTCATCACTCTGATGCCTTCTGGCATCACTTCCTTACCAATACCATCACCAGGAATAACGGCTATTCTATGTGTTCTATCAGACATTTTGAGGGCCTCTTATCATTATTGGATTCTTTTGAGTGTAATTACTTCTCAGGCGGGCAACAATTTGCTAAATATTTAAGGCATTCTTAACTAAAAGTGAATAATGATGTCTTCTATCGACGATCTAAGATTTTTCACTCTTATTACCCGCTTCGGTAGCCTAACGGCAGTAGCGCGCGAGATGGGGTTGACCCTTCCAGCGGTCAGCAAGCGATTAACTCAGCTTGAACAGCGTTTGGGCGTGCAGTTGGTGTTAAGGACAACACGTCGGCTAGATTTGACTGTAGAAGGGGAGCGTTACGCCGAGGGTGCTCGGCCGATCATTAACCAGCTGGCCGAACTTGAGAATGCAGTATCAAATAGTCAGGCTCTACTCACCGGCAGGCTTAGCATTAATGCCTCGTTTGGTTTTGGCCGTCGCTTCATTGCTCCTTTAATTTCTTCATTTCATCGGCTGCATCCTAATCTGGATATTGATATACAGCTCACCAGCCAACCGCTGAATTTTCTGGATAATAGTGTCGATATTGATCTCCGCGTGGGTGAGCCTCCTGATTCACGATTGGTTGCCATTAAGCTAATGAGTAACTCACGAGTCGTTTGTGCTTCCCCAGAGTATTTGGATAAAAATGGCATCCCCGAGAGCGTGACCGATCTGGCCCATCACAACTGTATTGTTTTAAGGCAATATGAGAGTGATTATTCACTGTGGCGTTTCACCAGAGAGGGCAAAGAGTATGTGCAAAAGGTCAGTGGAGACTTGTCCAGCAATGATGGCGAAACAGTAGTTAACTATGCTCGTGACGGGCACGGTATTATTTTGCGCTCATGGTGGGATATCCAAAAAAACTTGCAGCAGGGCGAGCTGGTGCCATTATTGACAGATTATCTGGCCCCCGCGGCGGATATTTATGCCGTTTACACCTATCGTAAACATCTGCCGGCGCGGATTAGCGTATTTATCAATTATCTTAAGCAGCAGCTTGGGCAGGAAGTGGGTAAAACACTTCGGCTGTAAAACTTTCTCGACGGTAATAGCGGTTGGGGGATTTTTGACTGTAAAATAGGCTTTTCGGCAAGTGTTTGCTTTAAAAAACATCACTCAAACGCCGCAGAAGGGTAATCTGCTAAAAAGCCGTTGACGACCAGGTGCCAATACGGTTTAATGCGCCCCGTTGCCCGGATAGCTCAGTCGGTAGAGCAGGGGATTGAAAATCCCCGTGTCCTTGGTTCGATTCCGAGTCCGGGCACCATATTTAGAAGAACCCGCCTATGGCGGGTTTTTTGCCTTTTGCCCCTACAAAAAATCCTCTCTCTGTGGCGTAAAGGTATCTAACAAAACCCCTTTCTCAAGGCATATGCAACCGTGCATGATAAAAGGCTTTTTATATAGCGTATCACCCGCTTTCACTTCATGGGTTTCATCACCGATCGTAAATTTAAAGCGCCCGGAAAGTACGTAGGTCAGCTGTTCATGAACGTGATTATGCATCGGGCCAACTGCGCCTTGCTCAAAAGAGACCTCAACCGCCATCATTGATCCACTGTGGGCCAGCACTCGACGGCCTACACCCTTGCCTAAATCTTGCTGAAGAATATCTTGTTTAAAAATGAACACGGATTAGTCCTTAAGTAACGTGCTGAATAAAGCATCTGGAATTTCTGCCAGATACAGCGCCGGAAGCCCTTCGTAATCACTGGTAAATAAAACCTGGCGGTCGTCGGGTGAGAATGATGGATGCGGATGCGTTACCTGACGATCTCCATTAAGAACTCGCCATGAACTTTTATGAGCCGCAAGAGGGGCATAGCTGCGGGATTTCGTATCGAAAATGTATAACCAAGGATCGTTTTCGATTGTATGGTTGGCAGTATCTTTTACATCGACTGGCGTGCCTGAACCATCGCCGACCAGCAGTGTGCCTTTTGCATTACTCATCAAATGTGAGCATGCAGGCATAGCCATCAGGCTAATGTCTTGACCTGTTTGAGGATCAAAGCGGCGAATGTAACGATCGTGTTGGCCTTTGAGATATGAAACATAGATCAACGCAGAACCATCTGGCACCCAAAATTCGTGAGTACAACTTTCACCTTCAGCATGTTCCTTAACCTTTCGAACGTTGCTACCATTTTCATTCACAAGCCACATGCGTGCATCGACAAGATCGTGTGGACCCTCGTGGCAGAAGGCGACCGTGGTGTCATCAAACGGTCGATAAAGGGGATGTCCAAGCCATTCATTTTTTTCATGAATGACATAAGATTTACCATTCATCAAATCTACACGCACCAGTCGGCAGTGCGGATTGCTATGGTAAAACTCCTGGAATATTTTCCAGTCAGAGAGCGGTTTCCAATCTTCGCGACGGATCTCGATTCCCACCAGGCTGGTACATTCGCTATTTGCAACCCATGTACCATAACCGACCCAATCTTCCGGTACCTGATAAACAGTTTCCTCACTGAAATCTAATAATGATACACGGCGCAATTCGCGTTCATTTTTGACGTAAAAAAGATAGCGATCGTCGGGGGAAAGGAAGCCGCCAAAGGTGTTATCCCCCGATCCTGTAGTAAGCTGCACTGCTTTTTGTGTCTCTAGATCAAGAAGATAATAGTTACGATTGCCATCGAACTCACCCGCAAAAATCAATTTTTCGCCATTACGGGTAAAGCATTTTTGGTAAAAATAATTGCGATGGCACAACACATCCGGTGGTGTTAAACGCCAGATGCGCGCGCCGGTGTCAGCATCCTGAACAGTGCAGAATTTGAATTGTATCTGAGAACCTTTCGCCATCACTCACCTCATGGGCTGCTAAGCTTGAGCCGATAAAATTAAAATGAAACAATGTTTCATAAAAAAATTAACTTATCATTTGTGAAATGGGGATGTGTTAAGTTCTATTGAAAATGCAAAGCTGATCACAAAAAACACCCTAACTTTGACCGTGCGAGAGGTAAAATAGTTAAGCATAAACGCACGTATTTAAATAATTATCGAAAAGGCATCTCTAAAAGGCCCTTGTTAACGGCATAAATTTGGGTGACTTATTTATATGTAATTTATTGATATATAATTATTTAATATGAATTTTTGGTGTTTGCAGGCTAAAAGCCGATAGGAGATTTTCTGATAATTGCATTTTTAATAGTTAAGAATGATACATGTATCTCAAAACTCTGCGACAAATGATCCCCCTCTGCCTTAAGTTTGAACTCACTCACGTTTTTTGCCACGGCATGTATATATAAACCTTAAATCAAACAAAAATGAAACGACGGTTCATTTTTATAAACTTTGCGATAGGCATATAATGAACGCTGAAAAAAATGTTTTATTGAGGCACAAACTGGCTTATGGCGGTGGAAATCTGCTAGGGAGCGGGGCGCTGGCAATTGCAGGTATTTGGCTGTTGTACTTCTATACTACTTTCTGCGGCCTTTCGTTACTGCAGGCTTCAGCTATTTTTTCAATTGCCAGTATTATCGATGCGATAAGCAATCCAATAATGGGGTATCTATCTGATAACTTTGGTAAAACCCGTCTCGGAAAACGATTTGGCCGCCGTCGATTCTTTATTTTACTGGGCATTCCATTAATGATGTTTTATCCCTTATTGTGGATAAACGGTTTTGGATTCTGGTATTACCTTTCCACCTATGTGATTTTTGAGCTTATTTACACCTCGGTGATGGTTCCATATGAAACTCTTGCCACTGAAATGACCTCAGATTTTTCGGCTCGCTCTAAATTAACGGGTTATAAAGCTATTTTTGGGAAAGTGGCAAACTTTCTCGCAGCATTAATTCCAGGCCAGTATATTTTGATTTATGGAAAAAACTCGGCAGAACCATTCTTTTTAACTGCCCTAACCTATGGAGTAATTCTGTGTATTGCAATCAGTATGCTGTACTTTTTTTCTTGGGAGCGACCTCAGGTTGAAACTGCTCCGAAAGATGAAACGAAGATGACGTTGGTGAAAAATATGACCACCCTGATGAGGGATATGAAATCAATCTTTCATTTGCGAGTTTTCCGCAAACATTTGGGAATGTACCTGTGTGGTTTCGGTGCCGAATGGTTATTTGCTTCACTCTTTACCTACTTCATCATTTTTGTATTGCAATACGATCCTGCAATGGTGGCTGGCTTAAACAGTTTAAATTCAATCTTGCAGCTGTTCTCAACAGCAATTTTTATTAGTATTTGTGTGAAAAAAGGTTTTAGCAGGCCATATATTATGGCTCTTGGAATTGTAATATTTTCAGTAGCTTGCTATAGCCTGCTGCATTTTTTACACCTATCACAGCAATACGTAACTGCAGCTATGCTAGCTATTACCGTAATATTCGGTATTGGCACTGGCGGTGTTTATTACATTCCCTGGACGGTTTATACCTTTCTTGCAGACATTGATGAAGCCTTTACTGGCAGGCGTCGAGAGGGGATTTATGCCGGGGCAATGACCTTTTCTGGTAAATTAATGCGCTCGGTGATTGTTTTCTCTATGGGGTTAATTTTAAGTCTCTATGGTTTCCAATCTAAATCATCCAGCCAGCCAGAAAGCGCTGTCACTGCTATTGCCATTCTTTTTTCTGTGGGGGTAATTGCTTTAGCTTTGGTAGGGATGATCTTTAGTTATCAGATGAAATTGAATCGAAAATCACATTTAGTGGTGCTTGCGGAAGTGGCAAGAATAAAAGCGGGCGGAATGATTAATCACATTCGCCCGGATGTTCGTGCAGTAATGGAGGAGTTGATTGGCTATCCATACGAGGAATGCTGGGGAAATAGTAAAGTATGCCTCGGAATTTATGATGCGCCGATTGTTAGCATTATGGAACCTGAGGCGATTCGCAAAACGCCACAGCATCCTTAATCGTAATTCAGTAACGTACGAGCCCGCCATCGACAGCATACTGGCTACCGGTAACGTATGAAGAGTCGTCGGAAAGTAAGAAAAGGGCCACAGCGGCAGCTTCTTCTGGCGTACCGGCTCTCTTTAAAGGTATCTGGCTAACCACAAAATCTTCAAACTGTTGACGAGATTCTTCTGGCATAAAGTGGCGAAAATTGGTTTCGATTGGACCTGGTATCAGCACGTTGACTCTAATATTTCTTTCGGCCAGGGCTGAAGCCCAACTTCGAGCCATGGCGACGAGTGCACCTTTGGTTGCTGCATAAAGGCTGGTCATTGCTGCACCTTCATAAGTAGATGATGATGAAGTCACAACAATCGACGCTCCGTTATTAAGCTGTTGAGAGAGACGAGCCAACTGCAGCATCGGGCCTCGCACATTGGCGTTCATTATTTTATCAAAAGCCTCTGCGGTCACTGATTCTGCAGAGCCGACTTCAGCATATCCTGCATTTAACCAGAGGCCGTCAATTTTCCCAAAAGGCTCTAATGCCACAGCCAGATTTTCTATATCTGCTTCCAAAGCTGCATCATTCTTCAATACTAGTGATTGCTCTGAAAGATCTTTAGATGCAGCAAGCAGTCTGTTTAAATTAAGTCCGGTAACGGCAACTCGACCGCCTTCCGAAATAATTCGTTTTGCCCCAGCAAAGCCGATGCCACTTGTTCCACCTGTAATGACTATATTTTTGCCGCTAAATCTTGTCATAAAGTTTCCCTTTACCCTGTACATCAAGTTAATCACTGATAGAAATTATTTAGGAAATCTATTACACCCTAGCGAGAGATGAGTGCATTTTTGCGTCCAAAATGTTTTAAAATTTGATTTTAGAATCATAGATTAAAAGTAAGTTGAAAAATTTTTTGAGAAAAATACTTTAATTCTAGGGCACTTATTAGGGACTGCGATGCTGGATATCACTCATTTTGGGCTATTTTTAATTTCTATTTTCTTTTTATGTATTACTCCTGGCCCAGATCTGGCCTATGTTGTAGGACAAAGTGTAGCCAATGGAAAGCGTTCAGGCATTATTTCTGCTATTGGTGTTGCACTAGGTAGTTGCACCCATGTTGTTGCCAGCGCGGTTGGTTTAACCGCAATGATTATGGCATCACCAATAATGTTTCAAGTAATCAAATACCTTGGTGCGGCTTACTTGATTTATCTGGGAAGCAAAATGCTGCTGGGAACTTTTTTAGGTAAAAAGTCATCAGGAGCAGAAATGATCGAGACAAAAATCAGTACTTCTGGTTTACTCTCACGTGGCTTCATCACGACGTTAACTAATCCTAAAGTACTGTTATTTTTCATTTCTTTTTTTCCACAATTCGTCTCGGCAGACGGTTATAACCATGCCTTGTCTTTCTTGATGCTGGGCTTAATCTATGCATTGATAGCCTTTATTACCGATGTAACCTTTGCCATTTTAGCTGGGGGAGCAGCAGGGGCTGTATCAAAAAGCATCAGGCTTCAGAAAATATTAGACAGGGTTGTCGGCACTACTTTTATAGGATTAGGTATAAGGTTAGCTTTGATTCGCCGTTAACTTTCAAAGAGCCAAATTATTTGGCTCTCTAATACCATGCCTGAATAAAAGACTATTTGACGGTGCTAATGCAAGTCCCGTGGGTGTTAAGTTATATTAATAGCTTCTGCCAAGATAACTCGTCTAAAGAAAGATAATTTTTTTAGACGATATTAAAAATAAAGAATACAAAGTGGCTGAATTTCAATAATCACAGTTTGCTTAGTTAAATGAGTGATTAGCCATGTGAAGATTAATTTTTCACAATATTATCCTGAACATAGATAAGCATCCTTCCAATCTTGGCTTATTTCTACAAAATTCACATAATTAGTAAGCTAAGGTGGTTAATACTTCGCAATTCTATCGATTTTTTAGATAGTAAATGTGCTGAATGCCATTAAAATTACCACTGTGTTTTCTGAAAATTTAGCCAATTGCTAAAACCTTTGCCCTGAAAGCTGGGGGAGATCAGGTAACAAGTACTGATATAACAACTTGAACCAAGAAATTTGTCAAAATTGTCCTATACTGTTTACTTAACAAAAATTGAGCTTACAAAATAGGATGATTAGTATGACTAAAAAATGGCTACCCGCTGTGGCTTTAACAGCCTTATCTGTTCTGTTTGTTGCTGGTTGTTCTTCCAACCAGGCCATCAAAACTACCGATGGTAGAACCATAGTAACTAAAGGCAAACCTCAGATTGATTCTGATACTGGCTTAGTTTCTTATCAGGATGCCGAGACAGGTAAAACTCAGCAGATTAACCGAGATCAAATCACTAATATGAGTGAGTTGAACAACTAATCTTTGGCTTCGTCTTAGAACAGTGTTAAGAAAAACTATAAAACCTTTTAGTTAACGGTTTTATAGTTTTTTTGTTTAAATTACGTGGGTAAGTTAATAAATGAAATTGAAATATTTAGGATTTTCATCTTATATAACACTATAAATATTTGTCACTTATTAAAAAAATGAATTTTTGAGTTTTTAAAATGATATTCTCATGATGTCGTATTCGTGATTTCTAGAAGCCCAGTGTTATATGTTTATTAAAATTAAATATGACAATCCGCTACTAGCAATGATTTATAAACTGAAAGAGGATGACTTGCAGCCTTTAAGGTCAATGCACTTAACGGATATAAGGGCTAAGATTATCTTTAGCTGTTTTTAAGTCGGGCTAAATGTATCAAATACTTGCGGAGGAATTTTATTAGTTTTTTTTAAATTTATTGAAGTCATTATTTAAGTTTTTTTTGCGATTGCGCTTTAAATTTTAATGTCAGTCCTGGCCTGAAGCAGCTCAGCAAAAAGTTTATTGAATTCTTCGACTTTGTGTTTGAGATTTTCCATATGCCGCTCTTTTTCTGACTCAGGCAGAAAAGCAAAAAGTTGCAGCAACTCAAGTTCGCGTTCTGACAAAGTGGTGGCGAGTTCTTCTACTGGAACGGGTGAATTGTCTGTATCACCATATAAAATCCACGTAGGAGAGCATTTGAGCGCTTTAGCGAGAGAGAAGAGGTTTTTTCCGCCCGGGGTAGTATCACAACTCTCCCATTGTGAAATTGTGACGTGAGAAACCTTCACAGCGGAAGCAAGGTTGCGCTGGGTTTGTTTCATTTCTTTACGCCGCAATTTAATGCGCTCACCGGGAGTCATCATGATGCGTTAATTTTAGATTTTCTTGACTTAAATGTCTCAAACATATGGATTTTAGGATATCTTAACAACTAGGTTGTCTAATTGTCTTAAAATGAACCATGCAATATTTTATAGGACCCAATATGGACCTATTCATTCTATAAGTACGATATATCGTTCAAAGAGGCCATTTAAGATTGAATGGTGTTATATATACAAATTAAAGTGGTAAGGGATTTAAAGAATTTCGAGGGGCATTTAATAGAGCTTATGTTGGTAAAATCTTTCGATGATAGGCTAAACAATGAGTTTGAAGAGTGCTTGCAAATATGATGATATAAATGTGTCAGTAGGCTGTTGATGATTCTCAAAAAAACAATGATAATGCGTTGCCATTGAATAATGGCATGAGATCAAAGCTGATTTATTTTTCCTAACGCAAGTGGTTTGTTAATAAATAACCATCAGTGATGGTGGTAACTCCAAATTAAAATCCGCTAATGTGAATTGGCTATGTTATTATCTTTAAATTATACAGCTTGAATTCTAACGTTATAAAATAATAATCCTCGGCCACTGCATGCATATGTGCATTATGGAGGCCGAGGATTATTTATGTTGCATATCTGAAATACTACTGCTGCTCAAATAAATCAAAGCTAAATAGAAATACAGGCTGCAAGCTATTCAGGTAATTTCCAGTCAAATAAGAGTACTTTACACAGTACCGGTGCCACCGTCAGAACACCACACCTGCCCTGAAGAGTAGCTGTTGTTCGTTTCAGCAAAGGTTACATACAGCGGCGCAATTTCAGCGGGCTGGCCCGGACGGCCAAGTGGTGCTTCTTCACCAAACACCTCCACTTTTTCTTGAGGTTGACCCCCGCATACTTGTAGAGGAGTCCAGTATGGGCCAGGCGCAACCGCATTAACTCGAATACCATCCGGACCAAGCTGTTTTGCCAGCGCTTTGGTGAAAGCAGCTATTGAAGCTTTAGTCGATGCATAATCGAGCAGGATATTACTAGGCTTATAAGCCTGTACTGACGTGGTGTTAATAATCGATGAACCACGTGGCAGATATTCTACGGCAGCCTTGGTAATCCAGAACATTGCGTAAACATTAGTCTTAAATGTTGCATCGAATGATTCAGTCGTCAGATCTTTAATTGATTCACTGAATTGCTGACGCCCTGCGTTATTAACCAGAATGTCCAGACCGCCTAATTCTTCAGCCGCCTGTTTAACTAATTTTTTACAAAATGCTTCTTCGGTAATATCACCAGGGATTGCTACTGCTTTACAGCCAGCTTCTTTTATCAATGCAATGACTTGTCTTGCATCGGACTCTTCCTCTGGAAGATAGTTAATGGCAACGTCGGCCCCTTCACGAGCATAGGCGATGGCCACTGCACGACCGATACCGGAATCACCGCCCGTTATCAGTGCTTTACGGCCTACAAGCTTGCCGCTGCCTTTATATGTTTTTTCTCCATGATCTGGCACAGGTGACATCTCACTGACTAAACTGGGGAAGGGTTGTTTTTGCTGTTTAAATGGTGGAACAGGATAGGAATCAACGTGGTCCTGAATTAATGTCTTGTGGGGACTTTGCTTATTGGTCATAAGGTGCTCCTTCCATTTTGAGTTAAACATGAATAAAGCTTAGAACAAAAATTCCGTCCTTGAAATTTTTAGGACTGTTCTTCAAAAATTGCCTTTGTCATTA
Source organism: Rouxiella sp. WC2420 (assembly GCF_041200025.1). Lineage (NCBI taxonomy): Bacteria > Pseudomonadati > Pseudomonadota > Gammaproteobacteria > Enterobacterales > Yersiniaceae > Rouxiella > Rouxiella sp. WC2420. The sequence continues at coordinate 733,902 of NZ_CP165628.1, forward strand.
AATGAAAGTGTTCGTCTCTGATGAAGTTTTTTATTGTCCACTAATAGATCCTTCCATGATTGCTTTCGCATCTATATCGACCAAAAAACAAAGCAAAGTAGTATTTCCAGTTGACTCAATTTCTGGCAGTGCGATATCACTGCTGCTAATGGCATCTCCTTTATAAAGTACAGTTTTATCGAAACTTATTTCACCATCCATAACATATAAATATTGTACATATCCTTGATGCTGCGGCACTTCTATTTTGTCATTATGTTCGAGGCGAGTGTCATAAATATAAACTGACTGACGGATTTGAAGCGGGGTATTTTCACCTTCGGGCGCGGCTAAGAGGGTCCATACACCAGTTTCAATACCATTGGGCCGTTCCATAAACTGCACTCTTCCTGGCAGGTTGGCTTCGCGTGGCCGAATAAAAATTTGTAGCATCTCTACGGGAACGAGAGGTGTAGTTTCTTCATGCCAGAAACTGTTGCCTGCGTTCATCATCATCAGCTTTTTTGGCGAAAGCGGGGTACGGTTTCCTGATGAGTCTTCATGGACCATTGAGCCCTGCCATATATAGCTGAGAATTTCGTCATTGACGTGTTCATGCATGCTAACCATTGTGCCAATATTCAGGTTAGCGTGATCGATTACACTAAGTGGCCCTAGTGCATTATCCGCGTTGCCAGGGAAAATCCTGCCGGGTCTCATGCGGCGAATTTTAAAAGGTCCATATTCGAAAGATGATTTTGGTTCAGCGCGTAAAACGTTAAACATAGTTTTTCCCCTCGAAAGTTGCTCGAATTGCCTTAATAAAATGGATTACTTGCCGATTAGCATGGCAGTTTTATAGAACTTTGCCTTTCCCCAGCTGAAAATTTATCACAGCAGTTGTGTTTCTAAATTGGTGATAATCAAACTGCAATAGATGTGAACATCGTGGATCTTGAATACTGTATGAGTATTCAGTATTATCATGTTTGTCTAATTTTCACTCGGTAATCGCCTCGTTATTTGAATGACCCTATGCCAAACGAAAACACGTCTCTGCTGTATCAATATCCTGAACATTTACGCTATACGCTCGATACACTGCCCACAAGCTGTGGGGTCTATGTTTTTTATGGTCAGGATAATACCTTTCCGCTATATATCGGTAAGAGTGTAAACATTCGCAGCCGTGTGCAATCGCATTTTAGAACGGCTGGCGAGGCCAAATTACTACGCATGACCAGCAGTATTGCTTTCTTCGAAACTGTCGGCGAGATTGGGGCCTTACTTCTTGAGTCTAAAATGATAAAAGATCAGCGACCTTTATTTAACAAGAGGTTGCGTATAACTCGAAAGCTATGTTCTCTAAGAGTCACTGCAGGGGAAACCCATATTATTTTCAGTAATGAAACAGATTTCTCCATCGCCGAAAATTTGTATGGCTTATTCAAAACCAAATTTGCTGCAATTGAAAAACTGAGAGAAATTGCCGACGAAAAGTGCTTGTGCTATGGCGCATTGGGACTCGAAAAACTCTCAGCCAATAGAGCCTGTTTTCGATTTTCTCTGGGGCGTTGTGCAGGGGTTTGCTGTGGAAAGGAGAGCCTTGATGTTCATCAATTACGTCTAAAAGAAGCTCTGGAGGCGATAAAAATCCGCAGCTGGCCTTATCCTGGGCGAATTGCGATTGAAGAAAAAAATGGTAGTCAAAGTGATTTTCACGTGTTGAATAACTGGTTTTATTTAGGAACGGTCAAAACGTTGGCAGCAGCAAAAGATCTACAAATCCCGCCCCCACATTTTGACCGCGACAGCTATAAAATACTCTGCCAGTACGTTTTCAAGAATAAGTTACCCATCATATTGATTGATTGATTGAACATTTTTTATGAGTTTACAACTCCGTTGTATCCGTGAATGCCGTATTGATCAATCAGGGTTCTTAAGGGAGCAAATAACGGTTCGGGCAGGGAATCGATAGAAAACCATTGCCAACCTTCGCATTTCTCTGGTTCCCGTAAAACAGGCTCACCTTCAGAGCAAAGACTCAGCATAAACAGTGTGACGTAATGCTTGTCGATTTCTGGAAATACATTGCTGACGTAGGGTCCTGCTAATAGTTTGCCAGTGCTAATACCGGTTTCTTCCCAGGCTTCCCTTATCCCACAGATTTCGGGCGTTTCTCCAAACTCAAGATGGCCTCCCGGCGCAGACCAATCCCCCGCGCCATGGCTACCTTTACGTCGACCTAGTAGAATTTTCCCCTCGCGAAAGATAAGAACTCCTATACCTATTTGTGGTGACATAAGAAACTCCTTTCTTAGATTAAGTGATGTCCGCCATTGAGGCTAAAAGTATGCTTTAAGCTTTACATCAGGTAAACATTATATTGACTCTAAAAGTTTAAAAATCACATTGGCTATTTTAATTATCTGGTTGTAGATCGAAAAAATTACTATTCTTTTGTTTATTGCCAATTGAATAGCCTGAGGCTATAGAGAGTAGGGCAGCCTGATAAAGGAGCATAAAGGTTATCTGAAAGGAGTTATTTTAGGTGTTTTTGCAAAAATGTTCTTTAGATTGTCTTGGTTATTCTTATTTACTACTTTTTTTTCTTATTTTTAATGAAAACGACTCCAGAAGTGCTGGTAAGAATTATCTTATTTTATATTAAGGGATTCAAGCTGTATGCGACTAGCATGATGGTAAACGAAGCTAATCATACCTCAAAATCACTCACTAATGTCATCGATTATAACCTATTGATTTAAGTCACGTTAATTAACTTTTTTTATAGTTAACGTTAATCAGGCTAAAAATCATCGGAAGCTGATGGTTAACTTTTTTTTAGATGAATTCCAAGTTTAGAAATATTTATTAGAAGAGGGTGGGGTATGAAAAGAATAAACATTACGAATAATATTTATTACTGTCAGGAAAAACATGCTTTTTGTGACAAGACTGGTTCTATTTTACGTTTAACTTATTCTCAGGGGAAGTTATTTGAACTCATTGTCATGCATGGGCAGCAGCAACCCGTTAACAAAGAGTTATTGATTCAAATAATTTGGGGTAAGGCAGCACTCTTCGATTTTTCCCCCGCAATTAATCAGAAAATTTATACGTTAAGGAAGGAGCTTAGAAGCCTTAATCTTGAAGACCTCATTATAACTATTCCTCGTCTAGGATATAAAGTTAACTCTGATTTTACTATAACAGAAACTAATAGCCCTGATTCTGAGGTGGGGTTTTGGCGCTCTATGTTAAGAGTTTTTTTTGCTGGCTCAATTAAACATTAGAGCGGTGGCTCAGTTTTTATTATGCCTTTTTGTTCTTAAGGTAAATAGTATCCTTGACTCAATGCAGGGAGGTGAAATTAGAGGATGTCTAATAGATGAGATTTAATGCCTGATAATCACGGCATGGAATTAATCAATTGCATGCCTGTATTAATCTTTTTGAAATTTATTTTCTACAAAAAATAGTTTAGACCATTAATTTCACTAATAATAAATCAATAATCTTAAGTTTGACTGTGCATTATGGGTAAGTCTATGCGAAAATTACGCACACTTGATGTGCTGAAGCAATTTGCTCGGTCGCCATCTCGTGGTTTTTTACACCAGGTGGTCATTTTAGCTGAATAAAGAGATCTGATAAGCAACTGAAATTAAGGTTGTTTGTGCTGTAGATCTAAGGAATTTTATGAAATTAGCAAGTTTTTATCGCCCACAGTCAAATGAAAAGTCATACGGAATTGTTACTGAACATGGCATTATTGATGCCGGAAAACGATTTGGCGACAAGTATTCAACCCTTCAATCTCTGTTGAATGATAATGCGTTGAGCATCTTGCAAGAACTGGTTAGTTCTCCCGTTGATTATCCAACCGAAGATATTGTATTTTTACCGGTTATTGAATCACCAGGAAAAATCTTTTGTGTTGGAATGAATTATTCCGATAAAAGAAAAGAGTTCGAAGAAAATAACAATGCACCCACTCTATTCATACGTTTTCCAGACACTTTCAGCGCGCACAAAGACAATCTTATCAAACCTGCAAGTAGCGATGAGTTTGATTATGAAGGTGAATTAGCCGTTATCATTGGTCGTTATGCCAGCGAAGTTAAAAAAGAAAACGCACTTGATTATATTGCGGGCTATAGCTGCTTTATGGATGCTACTGTTCGAGATATGCAACATACCTGGTTTACGGCGGGTAAAAACTGGCGTCAAACCGGTGGCTTCGGCCCATGGTTAGTGACCAGCGACGAGATCACCGATCCTCAAGCTTTGCCCATCGAGACTTTCCTGAATGGAATGCGTGTGCAGAACGACACTACTGGAAATATGATCCATTCAGTATCGGATATTATCGAGTATATTTCTCGCTTTAGCCCACTATCTCCTGGCGATGTTATCATCACAGGTTCACCGGGCGGCGTTGGCAAGAAAAGAACTCCACCTTTGTTTATGAAAAGCGGCGATGTCATAGAGGTTAAAATCGGCGGTATCGGCACCTTGACTAACCAGATCGTTGCTCAGACAGTCTAGCGTACCTAAATATTCAGAAAGCCCTCAGGCTAATGCCTGATTAAATAGTCTAATACTTAAAATTATTATTATAAATAAAGGCTTAATGAGATTTCCTTCAGTTATTCGGGGAGGGGGTCTCATTGTCTTTAGTAGCAAATCCCATCAATCTTCTATTATTTATTGGCTCGCTTAGTCAGTAAACATCTACCAAAAAAGTTACAGCGTGCCTGTTACACATTCTGAGCTCTCCTATTATAACAAGCCCAAAACGGCCACCGCGCTGACACCTAATTTCTTAAAGACATACCCTAACAGTGCTTAAGTTACCGATGTGCGTAATGCCTTCTGCCAGACCAATAATAGTACCAAGCCAAAAAGTATAAATATTAGCCTAAATTCCAGTGAAAACATCAGGGTTTGGGCTGGTGTAAGAAATACGTTTAAGTTGGTTCGTTTGGTTAATATTTTGTTTCGTATGGCATTTTTTTAGGCCCTTTTACCTTCATAATGAACTTTAAAATGCTATTACCGCAGGTAAGTTTGTCATTTTGTGTCATTAATATTTTTCTGTTACTGGTTTTACCTACGATTAGTCTTACAGATAAACCCTCAATTAACATGGATAACTTTATGAATAACCTCACATTTATGATGGTATTGTACAAAGTTGTTAATAAATTGCTCTTAAACAGTTATAGCGTTAACACTGAAATGAATCAGGTGGTACAATGCCGCGCTCACGTTTTGACGCAAATATAATATTTTAGTCATACTTGAGTGGCTAGTCGTCACTATTACATTTGTAATTACTATCAAAAAACATAATTTCGGAGAGTGCCTGCATGTCTGGATTAAATTCCCAGTCGAGTCCCATACTCAGGCTATGGTGTTGTATCTTAGGGGTTATTCTTACTGTCAGTGGCCTGTTTTTTGCCATTGAAGGTGGGAAGTTGGTTTCACTCGGCGGTAGCTGGTATTTCTTGATTGCCGGCATCGTGATGGTTCTTTCTGCCATTCAATATTTCCGTGCCAAATCCTCCGCTGTCGTTCTGTTCATTCTGGTGTTCCTCGGCACGCTCATCTGGTCAATCTGCGATGCTGGCTGGGATTTCTGGCCCCTGATTTCTCGTCTGATGGTTCCGACAGGCTTTATGCTATTGGGTTTCGCGACCTGGCCAACACTGCGAAAAAAAGAGGGTAAATCAAGCTTCGCTAAACTTTCATACGTGTTTACCGCCGTATTGGTTGTAGGCATGGTTACTGCTTTTGCGCAGATGTTCCAACCGCATCCCACTGTTGCTTTCAAAGGCGATGAACTGCCTTTGATACCCGTTGATAAGGCAAAACAGCAAAAAGATTGGAGTAACTGGGGTAATACTTCCGGTGGCGATCGCTTTGTGGCGCTGGATCAGATTAACCGTAACAATGTTAAAGACTTAAAAGTTGCCTGGACCTTCCATACTGGTGATACGCCAATCAGCCCGGGGGGCAACGGTGCTGAAGATCAGGAAACTCCGCTGCAGGTCGGCGACAAAGTTTTCCTGTGTACTCCGCACAACAACGTTATCGCTGTTGATGTAGATTCTGGCAAGCAAATCTGGAAGCGTGAAATCAACGCACAGGCACAAGTCTGGAATCGCTGTCGTGGTCTGGCTTTTTTTGACGCCACCAAACCCGTTGCACAACCAACAGTCCCAAATTCTACTCCGGTACCTCAGGTTTCATTGGCTGCGGGTGATACTTGTAAACGTCGTATCCTGATGAACACCATCGATGCACGTTTGGTTGCGATCAACGCCGATAATGGTGAATTCTGTGCAGACTTCGGCAACAATGGTGTTGTTGATCTCAAGGCTGGCCTGGGTGATGCTGCCGATCCTAAATACCAACTGACTTCTGCTCCGACTCTTGCTGGAACTACAGTTGTTGTTGGTGGGCGCGTAGCGGATAACGTACAAACCGACATGCCGGGTGGCGTGATCCGTGGTTTCGACGTCATTACGGGTCAAATGCGTTGGGCGTTCGACCCGGGCAATCCTGATCCAAATGCAAAATTGCAACCGGGCCAGACTTTTGTTCGCAGCACGCCAAATTCATGGGCACCAATGTCTTATGACCCGGCAATGAACACTGTGTTCATGCCAATGGGCAGCTCATCTGTTGACCTTTGGGGCGCAAACCGTAACGCACTGGACCACAAATATGGTGCATCCGTGCTAGCAGTTGATGCGACTACTGGTAAAGAGAAATGGGTTTATCAGACTGTACATAACGATCTGTGGGATTTTGACTTGCCTATGCAGCCAAGCTTGATCGATTTCAAGCTTAAAGATGGCACAACTAAGCCTGCTGTTGTTATCGGTGCCAAGACCGGTCAGATCTTTGTTCTCGATCGCCTCACTGGCAAACCGTTGACTGAAGTTAAAGAATTGCCGGTCAAGACCCGCGATATCCCTAACGAACAGTACTCTAAAACTCAGCCGTTCTCAGTCGGTATGCCATCAATCGGTAACCAGAAACTGACAGAATCGGACATGTGGGGTGCTACTCCATTTGACCAGCTGATGTGTCGTATTAGCTTCAAATCAATGCGTTATGACGGTCTGTTCACCGCGCCAGATACTGATAAGTCTCTGAGCTTCCCAGGTTCTCTGGGCGGGATGAACTGGGGCAGTATGTCCATAGACCCGAACAACCATTACATGTTTGTTAACGACATGCGTCTGGGCCTTTGGGTGCAGATGATCAAGCAGAACAACAGCAAAGTTGCAGCCAGCAATGGGGGCGAATCTGTTAACACCGGCATGGGGGCTGTTCCACTTAAAGGAACTCCGTACGGCGTAAATAAAGATCGCTTCATGTCTCCGCTGGGTATTCCGTGCCAGAAACCACCATTTGGTACTTTGTCTGCGATTGACCTGAATACTCAGAAAATCGTTTGGCAGGTTCCAGCCGGTACTGTTCAGGACACCGGTCCGTTCGGGATCAAAATGATGGCGCAGATGCCTGTGGGTATGCCAACTCTGGGTGGTACTCTGGCAACTCAGGGCGGCCTGGTATTCATCGCGGGTACTCAGGATTATTATCTGCGCGCATTCGATGCTTCAACAGGCAAAGAAGTTTGGAAAGCACGTTTGCCAGTAGGCAGCGGCGGCGGCCCGATGAGTTATGTTTCACCCAAAACGGGTAAACAATATATTGTTATTTCAGCAGGTGGCGCACGTCAGTCACCAGACCGTGGTGATTACGTGATTGCCTATTCGCTGGATAATAAATAGATTTTGGCTGTTAGTTAAATAATTAAAGCCCTGGCAGATTGACTGTCGGGGCTTTTTTTTACTGCAAATTGTCTGAAAAGGGGTGCTCTTGAATCCATGCTTTCGCACCATCGGGCGGGAGAAAACTCCCGCCTTTGGGTTGCCTTACCGTTAAGAACCGCAGGCCATCATGGCCTCAATCTCGCAGCTGCCTAATGAAATACGTAATAAGCACAGCCTATTACTCGCCACCAATATAAAGATAATTAACAATATAAAGATGATCATCCGATTAAGTAGTTTGGGGATTTGCAGCATCATAGACTCCGACTCCTTGCCTTTCGGCGGGTATGAGGCTAACCTGATGTTTCTGACGCATCGAGTAGGCCTCGTTTTGATTAATTTCAATTCGGGGCTTTTCTCTTTTTGTCTTCCGCATACCGGTTACAGCAAATACTAAACGTATAAAACAGGACATCATGCTCGGGACAAAAAGATCCAGAGCACCCAAGAGCAGTGTACCAGCAAGTTAATATCAAGGCTGCGAAAATAACTTATTAAAATTAACGTTTTATAGGGGTTAATATAAGATCGTTCTAATTAACCTAATCGTTAAACTGTCTTCTACTAATATAAAGATAATGAACAATATAAAGATGATCATCCGATTAAGTAGTTTGGGGATTTGCAGCATCATAGACTCCGACTCCTTGCCTTTCGGCGGGTAAGAGGCTAACCTGATGTTTCTCATGCATCGAGTAGGCCTCGTTTTGATTAATTTCAATTCGGGGCTTTTCTCTTTTTGTCTTCCGCATACCGGTTACAGCAAATACTAAACGTATAAAACAGGACATCATGCTCGGGACAAAAAGATCCAGAGCACCCGCGAGCAGTGTACCAGCAAGTTAATATCAAGGCTGCGAAAATAACTTATTAAAATTAACGTTTTATTAGGGTTAATATAAGATCGTTCTAATTAACCTAATCGTTAAACTGTTCGCATATATTATTGTGATAATTATTTTTAATTTTAAAAGCGGCATGATCTCTACAGTGACGGTTTTATTAATTATGCCTTGGGTAATAAATAGATTTTGGCTGTTAGTTAAATAATTAAAGCCTCGGCAGATTGACTGTCGGGGCTTTTTTTACTGCAAATTGTCTGAAAAGGGGTGCTCTTGAATCCATGCTTTCGCACCATCGGGCGGGAGAAAACTCCCGCCTTTGGGTTGCCTTACCGTTAAGAACCGCAGGCCATCATGGCCTCAATCTCGCAGCTGCCTAATGAAATACGTAATAAGCACAGCCTATTACTCGCCACCAATATAAAGATAATGAACAATATAAAGATGATCATCCGATTAAGTAGTTTGGGGATTTGCAGCATCATAGACTCCGACTCCTTGCCTTTCGGCGGGTAAGAGGCTAACCTGATGTTTCTGACGCATCGAGTAGGCCTCGTTTTGATTAATTTCAATTCGGGGCTTTTCTCTTTTTGTCTTCCGCATACCGGTTACAGCAAATACTAAACGTATAAAACAGGACATCATGCTCGGGACAAAAAGATCCAGAGCACCCGCGAGCAGTGTACCAGCAAGTTAATATTAAGGCTGCGAAAATAACTTATTAAAATTAACGTTTTATTGGGGTTAATATAAGATCGTTATAATTAGCCTAATTGTTAAACTGTTTGCGTATATTATTGTGATGATTACTTATGATTTTTAATGCCAAGAAAAAGGTTCCCATGTGAAAAGCTTATAAAAAATCAAAGAAGTAATCCTACTAAATAGAGATCATATGTTCATAACGTTTTTTATATTGACGCGGACTGACTCCGACGTGATGCCTGAAAATGCGTGAAAAATAAAGTGCATCCTCATAACCTACCGCCTGAGAAACTTGGCCGATGGTCAGATGCGTGGACTGGAGCAGGTTTCTGGCGCGGTTAACACGCTGTTTCTCACGCCATGCAAAGATAGTTTCCTGCATTTGATCTTTAAACAAATGAGCCAATCGTGAGGGAGAGAGAAAAACCTGTTTTGCCAGATGTTCAATGTTCAGATCCTCGACTATATGCTCGGTGATATAATGGCATAGGGTACTAATTCGTGGATCGAGACTTTGGTGGTTGGATAAAGGTTGTAGTTTAAAGCACGATATAATTAGCCGTTCGAGTGCGTTCATTGCCAGTGCTTCGCTCAGTAATTCATTGCTGGCATTCTGCTGGATAACTTCCCAAAAACAGCTCTGAATAATCTCGGACAATGCAGGGGCATGAAGATGGGTTATACCAATATGATCTTCTAACCTGTCCCAGCGTAGCCAATCGAGCCAATAGGGACGTGGATCGAAATAGATCCATAAGTGATCCCAGTGTTCACTCGTTTCTGCACGTCCGTAGTAGTGGGCTACATCAGGTGGGAAAAGGAATAGGTCGTTTATACGGCTGGTGATATAACGATTGCCTGCTTTGATCCTTCCTTCTCCCCTTAGCGTCAAATGCAGGATATAACCTTTCATTCCTCCAGGGCGATTAATATAAAAATCGAGCTGGCTGGCTCGCGAAATAGGGGTATAACCGGCAACCAGATAGGCATTGAAAGTAAAGCTTTTCATTAGAGGTGAATAGCTCACCATATCCTGCGGGTTTAATTCCATTGTGTCCTGCTCGGTTGCCGGTAAGAGAATTATTGAGTACTAAATATCTGACAGGAAAATACGTAATCCCCAAGGTTCAATTTGCTGATAGTTGGCGGCATTCGCTATATGGTCACCTATTAGGCAAACTGCATTCTCGGGCGTCTGGATCTGCTGCGCATCTTCAGAATAGTTAAAATAGAATGTCAGGGTTTGACCATCCTTGGCTACGGCCTTTTTAACAATGATTGGAAAACTGTGAGCCGAGTGGCAAGATGATAGCGTGGTCTGTTTGCCAAAGCGCATTATCAGCTGTGAAATCACGGTTTTACTGCTCAGGCAGCCTATATAGATTGCTGAACCTTTTCCGTATCGTGATTCCGTTATTGCGGCATATTTCCCCCAATTAGGATGCTGATAGGTTGCAAGTACCTTTACTTGATCAGAATCATTGGCGGTTAATAGTTCCATCCATAATTCAGCCCGTTCTTCAGCATCTATCTCAAAATCGGCTGCACAGCTTTTAAAACCTACATTCTGAGGTAGAACAAATTGGCTGTAGCTCACTCGGCAACTTTCATTCAGTATACCGGGCTGTTTTACTGTTCTGACTTTAACATTCTGATCGCTGAAACCACTTTTGAAACCGATAAGCACATTGCCGCCAGATTCCACATAATGATTAATACGTGTTAAAAGTGCATCATCGGCGGCGTAAAGGGCAGGAATGACAATTACCCGATAACGTGAACAGGCTGAATCGACATCATTGATGATATCTACCGAGATATTGCTGTCATAAAGCGCATCGTAAAATCGGCGAAATACATCGTTGTAAACGTTAGTTTGTGCATCACCGGGCTTGAACCAGTTCACGGCATCCATCGCTTGATTGCTAACCAGAATGGCCACGTCGTTATTCATTTTCATGCCATCAAAATGGTCGGCTAATCTGGCGAGGTCTGCCCCAATGGTTTTGGCTTCAAGATATGTAGGATTGGGTGCGAAGTCGTGGCTGAGTAATCCTTTCCAATAGGTTTCAAAAGAATTGTGGATTGAGTGCCAGTGCCAGTATGAAACCATTTTCGCGCCTGAAGCAATATGACTAAAGGCTTGCAGGCGAAGCTGGCCAGGGAAGGGAGTCCATTGGGCAAATCCCTGAGCCTCGGTTTCAAGTACTAAATATCCGGCTCCCTTTTTTAATGCTCGGGCGATATCGCCACCAAATGAAATCTCACGCCCAGTAAGCTGCTCCTGTGAAGGGTGATATATATCTACCCCGGCAATCGTTAATGATTTGGCTGCCTCAAAATGATCGACGCGAGGCTGAACGCCGTAAGAAAAACCGCGCCATTCAAAATCGAAATTGTGGGTAATAAACTGTTCAGGGCGAGAATATTCTCTAACGATCTGACTCTGCCATGCCAGATACTCGGTAACGGTTTTACGCTGAAAGGCTGAAAACGCACAGCCAAGGCTAGCATTGATCGTTGATTCTACAGGAGGAAAATCCTCCCAGTTATCTATACGATTACTCCAGTAATCAAGCCCGAAGTCTTTATTCAGCTGGTTCAAATCGGGATAACGCTGCCGCAGATTGGCGATAAATTTTTGCTGCATTACCGGACCGACATTATCGTAATGCTTGGTTTCATTATCTAGCTGATAGCCGACAATTGCTGGGTGAGAATGAACATGTTTCAGCAGTACGCGGATGATATTTTCCGCATAGCGAAGAAATACCGGACTGACGATATCCATGATTTGTCGACGGCCATATTTTTCCTGGCCTTTAAGCGTGGTGACCATCACTTCTGGGTGTTTACGGGCCAGCCATGAAGGAATGGCATAGGTTGGCGTGCCGATGATGACAGCAATACCAGCCTCATGCATGGCATTAAGTACCCGATCAATATGATAAAAACAGTATTCCCCTTCCTGCGGTTCCAAGGTGCTCCAGGTTGATTCCGCAATACGCACGATGTTAATGCCAGCTTCTTTCATCATGCTAATATCTGCTGCCAGCCTGTCCTCTGGCATATATTCGTCATAATAAGCAACACCATAGTAAATCTTCGACATACTGCCTCCTGATATTATTCAGTGATTGTCTTTTGATGAATGAAAACGCGTGTTTTATCCAGAGTAAAATAGGAAATTAGTGTGAATGAGAATGCAATGAATCCAAGCACTAGATAGCTGTCGGCAAAACCAAAGTTTTTATACATATGACCAATGGCGCTGGACAGAAATATTTCGCTAAATCGTTTCGAAAATTGAAAGCCAATTAAATACACTGTTGCTGATAACCAGGGATTAAAGTTTTTGGAAATATATTTTAATCCGGCAACCAGAAATACAGAGCTTTCAAAACCATGCAGCATTTTAACCGCGCTGATAGAGACAGGTCCGACTGCGTAAGCAGAGCCAATGATTCGTAAACTCATAATCAAGCCACAATAAATAAGCGCATTTTTAGGGCCGATTTTGTTTACGAACCACGGCGAGAAGAACATGACGATGGCGTCGAGGAATATTTGCGCCGTATACAGATAACCGAATACTTCCGCGCCACGGGCCTTAGTTGAAAAAAAGTGGCTATAGTAAATAGCGAATTGCTGGTCGTAGGTCTCATAGACGGCTCCAACGCCAATCATGTAGAGTGCGAAGAACCAGAATTTTCGCATTTTCAGTAAATTACGGACGTCGCGTAAAGTAACCGGAGCCCGTTTGGTGCCTTGCGCGGCATCTGCAATTGAAATCTTTGGGTTGGTCTTCCAGACAATAAACAGTAATACTACACCTGCCAGGCTTGCCATCCAGAAAATGTAATTCTGATCGATGCCGTAGAGTATTCCAGCCAGAAATGTGGCGATCGCAGCGCCAATACCGCCAAACATTCGAGCTTTACCAAACTCAAAACCGCTCATGCGGCTGACTTTATCAATGTAAGCTTCGCACACACCACAGCCTGCACCAAAGGCAAAGCCAATATATACCCCACCGGCAAATGCACCGAGAATAACGTTATATTTTAGCAGCGGTGCAAAGATCCAGATCCAGTAAGGTGCAAAAAGTGTGACTATTATTGCTAGCATCCACATTAGATTTTTTCTGAATATCAACTTGTCGGCGATAAAACCAAAAATAGGCTGCACGCAGACAGAAACAATAGCAGTAAAAGAATAAACTAACCCTACATCAGCATAATCTATGCCAATAGTATCCGTTAGCCATAATGACAAATAGGGATAACAACTTCCCCAGCCAATAAAGAAGAATAAAAAGAACAGGCAACACATGAAATAATTATTATTAAGTTTTGGCACGATCCACCTCTTTTCCCCCGATGGGTTATTGGCTTAATTTAACGCTAATAATCCTGATAAAGAGGTAAAGAGACGCTGCTAACATAGAAAAATCTGCTGCGCATGAGAGCTTTGTGAGCCATCTCACGCTGGGGAGGCTGCATAAAAAAACGGCCCCCGTTAAGGTGGCCGTGAGGTGCTAATTAAACTGGCTAGAAATTCAGCGAACTTTACAAGAGCTATTTTTGAAGTTTATAACCAGTCTCATTCCATCCGCTTAGGGACTTATTTTTCCAGAGTTTTTCTAACCTTACTGACCTGATCCGCTGTAACTGATGGCGCTTTGTTACTCCAGCCTTGGCGGATAAAGGTAGATAGCTGCGCGACGTCATCATCTGATAGCCGAGCCGCAAAGCCTGGCATTGCCAACGTTGAAGGTGCCCGCGCGGTAGAAGGTTGCTGAGCCCCGGCCAGAATTGTGTGGATTAGGCCGGTAGGATCCTGAGCGTTGACGATTGTCGCCTGATCCAGCTGTGGGAACACGCCCGGCGCACCCTTACCGGTGACAAAGTGGCATGCACCGCAGTTGTCGAGATACAAACGTTCACCTACGCTAAGATTTTTGGCTGTCGTTAGCTTGGCCTCGGTCGTGCTGGCAGCCTGAACATTGGCTGCTGGAACCGGTGGATTACCGCCTAAATACTTCACATAAGCCGCGATAGCTTTGAGGTCTGCATCAGTCATATAACCGGTGCTATTCTCGACAACTGAAGTCATTTCCCCGCCAACCGCTGCTTTGTCATTGCGGCCTTTACCAAGATAATCAACGATTTCTTGTTCATTCCAGTGAGCAACACCGCGCAAAGAGGGCACTTCCCAACCGTTGAGACTGCCGCCTGCCAAGAACTTGGCATCGCTGCTGTCGAGGGCTTTTTCGTTCATTCCCAGCCCGCGCGGCGTGTGGCAGCTGCCGCAGTGACCGAGGCCTTCAACCAGATAGGCTCCGCGATTTACTTCTGCAGACGCACCTTCAATCGGCTTGAATGGTTTGTCGGAAGTAAATGCCCAGTTCCAGAAACGCATCCCCCAACGTTGGTTGAACGGGAAGCTCAAATCGGTTTTTGAGGGTTCTTCCGCACTCGGTTTCACGCCCTGCATAAAGTAGGTGTAGAGCGCATGCATATCTTCATCGTTGATTTTGGCATAATCAGGATAAGGCATCGCAGGATAAAGGCGGGTGCCGTCGGGCAATACGCCTTTGCGCACCGCATCGGCGAACTGCTGCTCGTTGTAACCTCCGATGCCGTGGTCTTTGTCCGGCGTGATATTGGTCGAATAAATAGTGCCTAAATCTGACTTAATCGCCAGCCCGCCGGAAAAGGCCGGCTTGCCCGCGACGGTATGGCATGCGCCGCAGTCTCCGAGGCGAGAAATGTATTCACCCTGTTTAATCAACTGAGCGTCGTCGGCCTGCGCATGTGCCATAAAGCCCGTGCCCATCAACACGACGTTAGCAATAAAAAAGCGTTTTAAATTCATCATGTTCATGTCACTTATACCTGTACCAGTGGGCCGGGATTTTTCAGATAGTGATCTTTAATTGCCTGTGCGGCCATCAGAGTGATCGCTCCGATAGTGTCGGTTGGGTTGGCCTGGAAGTTTTGCGGGAAAGCATTGCCGCCCGGCACAAAGACGTTGTGTACGTCCCAACTTTGCAGGTACTTATTCAGCGCCGAGGTTTTTGGGTTATCGCCCATCACCGCACCGCCAACGTTGTGAGTCGACACGTATTTGGTCAGATCAAAGTGAGCATCCATCGGCAGGAAGCTTTCGCTGTAGCTGTCTGGATTTAACTCTTTGGTGATATTGCCGACGATGCCTTTCAGGTACTGCTGCAGTTTGAGTTCATTCTGCTTCCAGTCGAAAGTCATACGCAGCAGCGGCATGCCGTATTCATCTTTGTAGTTCGGATCCAGGTCGAGATAAATATCGCGATAAGACTGGCAGGTAGTGGTGATACTTATCTTCATCGAATGGCCGTACCAATCTTCCATCCCTTCTTTCCAGCCGGTTCCCCAGCTCGGCGTGCCTTTTGGCAACGCGGTGCTGATAGGTGTGCCGGTAGCCTGGGAACTGTGGATCTTTGCACCGCCGATAAAGCCAAGGCCAGGACCGTCGTAGTTGCCCGGAGAGATATCGTTGATCATTTGCCCGGTCGCGCCAGCGGTTGCAAACGGATTGAAGTTTTTGTCTTTGAAGAACAGCGTCGAGCCGCCGTTGCTCAAGAATGCATAGTTGCGACCCACCACGCCTTCCTCGGTGATCGGGTTGTAAGGCTTGCCGATCCCGGACAGCAGCATCAGCCGCACGTTGCAGAATTGGAAGCTGCTCAGCACCACAATTTTTGCCGGCTGGAAGCACTCGTTGCCCTGTGCGTCCATATAGATAACGCCTTTGGCCGTCTTTTTATCGTCGTGCAGCACCACTTTCAGTACGTTGGCGTGAACTTCGTAAGAGAAGTTTTCCATGCGCTTTAGTGCGTCCATCACCGCAGTTTGTGGCGAGGCTTTAGAGTAGTTCAGGCAAGGATATTTACTGCAATAGCCGCAATAGTTGCAGGGAGCGATCTGGTTGCCGTAAGGATTGGTCCAGGCGCGCGAAACGCAGGCCGACGGATTTGGAAACGGGTGATAACCCATTTTCTTTGCCACGTCAGCAAACATGCTGCTGTTGAGAGTATCTTCCAGCGCGGGAAGGGGAAACGGTTCAGAACGTGGGCCTTCAAACGGATCGCCACCTTCCATGATTTTCCCGCGCAGGTTGCCGGTTTTTCCTGACTGCCCGCAGATGTGCTCGAACTTAGTGTAATAAGGCTCGATCTCGTCCCAGGTGAACGGGAAGTCCATGATCCGCATGTCTTCCTGCAAGATCCCCGGCTTGTAGGCCTGATCGGCATAAGTTTTGAGTTTCAAATCGGTTGGTGTGGGGCGGATCAGTACCGCCGTCCAGTGCAGGCCCGATCCACCAACGCCGGTACCTGGTGCAAAAGCGCCCCATTTTCGGGTTGGCAGCGCGGTTTCGCTCATATTATAGCGAACGGTAACTGCGGCCTCTGCCGGAGTCGCCATCACTTTATTTCTGACCGCGTAAGCGTATTCATCTGCTGGTTTTGGGTAGGCGAACTCTTCATAGCCGCGATCGCCCCCGCGCTCCAAGGCACGGACTTTCAGTCCTGCCATCGCCAGCTCGATACTCATCAGCGAGCCAGCCCAGCCCAGGCCGACAACAACGACGTCGACTTCTTCTTTAGTTACTTGTGCCATCATTAATCCTGTCAAATCATCAAAAACGGAAAGTTGGAATACAGTCAGGTCTGTTAGGCGCGTGCACCAGCCAGACTGACAGGACCCAATGGGTAAGGGATATTGTGCTGCTTGACCCATTCCGTGTAGCTGGCTCGCGCCCCTGGGAATCCGATGGCTATCCAGGCTTTCATGCCTTTATTACCGCCGTAAATCGGGTCTGCGAGATAGCCATGTTTGGTATCGGAGAGCAATTCGCTGAAGAATTGCGAAGCCAGCAGAGACTCCTCGCCCATGTCGGCGAATTTAATACCGTTTTTCTGCAACTGAGTCAGGGCGTCGTCTTTATCTTTTTCAGACAATTCGTGGAAGGCTTTTTGATGATTTTGCTGGCACCAGCTATTGGCGAGTCGGATGCCAATTTTATAGATTTGCTGCGGGCGATAGGGTAATTGGTAGCCCATAGTGGCAGGGGCGTGGACGTTAAAAGGTCCCTGCATATAGATCTCTTCACCAAATTCGCCGTGCATTTGCTGATCGATAAAAACAGGCACGTTAGTTTCCAGTGCGCCCGGGGCTTTACCTTTACCGCCAGCCGGGATCAGACGATCGGCAGCGGCCATAATAAATTGCCATTCATCGGCGCTAAAAAATACTGGCTTGTAATCGCTTAATTCAGGTGCTGCCATTTCTGCTGCTTGTGCAGCAGTGAATCCTTTCATAATGACTGCACTCACAGGCAAAGCCATTACTGACCCTAGTAAGAATTTACGACGAGTAGTTTTCTTTTGAAGAAGCATAGCATTACAACTCTCACATGTTTAAATGTTAGAAAGGGGTTAGTTTTTATTGTTGTTTGGGTACAAATTTATAATATCACTGCTACATTAAAAATAAATTATTAAATTCCATGCTAATTATGGGTGCTTAAATCTTCCTGCTTTAATTAAAGCTGTTTTTATTTGTATTTTATTGTTTTATATGGATTTATTTTAATGCCTCTTGTTGGTGAATTTAGTATTAAATAAAGTATTCAGGTATCATGATGTTCCATTTGGTACATATTTTAATTTTGATTTATCTTCCTTTAATATAATTTCACAATGAAATTCACTGTTATTAAATGTTGGTTTTGTTAGCTAACATTTCTAACAAAATAAACAAATAAGAATGGTTTTCAATTAAAGGTAAATAACCGAGGGCGTATTCTGGTTAATTAATGATATTGACCATTAATAAGGAAGCCTACAGGATGATTTTAAATTCAGGGGAGGAATTCTACTAAAGGTGGGGGTAAATACTTCGCCTATTCCTGAGTTGGAACAGGCGGATAAAACTTAACGACTCATGCTGATTCACGAACGATGAGTGTAAAACCAGTATCGACCACGTTCTCGGATATTTCGTAGCCTTCAATTTTATCGGCCAGCATGGTGGCGGCCTGCTGGCCTATCTTTTCTTTATCGACACTCACGGTGGTGATAGCAGGTCTATTGTGGGCAGCAAAATTTAAGTCGGCGAAACCAATCACCTTGAGATCCGCAGGCACGCTTAGCCCCTGAGCTTCGGCTTCCATGATCACGCCCTGCGCCAACGTATCTGAGGTACAAATAATGGCATCAAACTGCAGGCCTTGTTGAATCAACTCGCGAAAAGCGCTGCGGCCTACCGCCATATTCGCCGGGGCTGGCACGGTGATTTCGCGGATCAGGTGATCAGAGTTTCTGCTCAGGACTTCAACTGCACCTTTATTACGCACCTGCGCGCGGCGGTCGCTGGCTGTAATAAAACCAAACCGGCTAAAGCCCTGCTTAAGGAAGTAGTCACCAATCGCGTGACCGATTTTTTCATGTGAAAATCCAATCAGCATATCCAGCGGTGTCGGGGTGAGATCCCAGATTTCCACCACCGGAATATTGGCATTCAAAATAATGCGTTTGAGTTCGGAAGTGTGATGGATGCCGGTCAGCACAATGCCGTCAGGGCGGCGCGACAATAAGGTTGCGACAATTTCCGTCTCTGATTCAGGGGCATACCCGACTATACACAGCAGCATGTGATAGCCGCGCAAGGCCAGCTCATCGCCAATCGCCTGCACGGTGTCAACAAACATGTTGTTATTGATTTGCGGCACCACCACAGCAATCAGTTTGGTGCGTTTGGTCGCCAAACCTCCGGCCAACATATTGGGGATATAGCCGGTGAGATTGACGGCTTCCAGCACGCGGGCAATCGTTGCGGGGCGAACGACTTTAGGGTTGTTCAACGCCCGACTTACGGTCATCGGCGAGAGCCCCGAAGCTTTGGCTACGTCCTCAAGGGTTGGGGATCGCGATGGATTTTTGTTAGAGTTTTTTTCGTTATTCAAAGCATTTTCCACAGGTTACATAAGCCGACTTGCGTCGTAAAAGGGTAATGTTTGCGCAATCATTTTAGAATCTGCCCATAATATCCCTTCATAACCTTTGGTTAAAGTGTTCAATTATTGTTACTAAAATTAATAGTGTTGGTTAATGGCTAGTGTATTATTTTTTATGGGTTATTATTTGACCGCAATGGTCAGCGCATAGGAGATGAAGATGCTGGAAATCGTGGTTTATGCCGTAGAAGGCCGTTCCAATGAGCAGAAAAAAAAGCTGATGAAGAAGATTACTGAAGCCGTGGTTGATTCTTTTGAGGTTGATGCCGAACGCGTCGTGGTATCGATTGTTGAAACCAAAAAGAGCAACAAGTCGCGCGGCGGCGTGCCGTTTGACGAGCTTTAAGCGTTAAATAGAAAAAACCCGCCAGTTGACGGGTTTCTCATTTCCTGGCGGCTTACTCAGCCGTTTTATAACGCTCAAGCCAGTGAGCGTAAGGCGCTGGCAGAACCCATGAAGGCTGTTCTTTTTGCAGCGCTTTTGCCGCCTGATAAGGCCAGTTAGGATTAGCAAGATGCGCGCGGCCTACCATCACCAGGTCCAGCTGATCTTTCTCGATTGTATCATTGGCAATGACCGGTGAGTCGATACCCCAGGCCGAAGCCACTGCAATCTGTGCTTCTTTGCGGACGCGCTCGGCGATAGGGGCCAGGAAGCCAGCGGCCCATGGAATATTGGAATCAGGAGTCGAGAAGCCAATGCTGACGCTGAGCAAGTCCAGACCGCCCGCGCGGAATTTTTTGGTAAGATCAATCGCCTCTTGCAGGGTTTCTTCATCACGCCCGTCATACTCAATTACGCCAAAACGCGCGGTCAGCGGCAGATTATCAGGCCATTCTTCGCGCACAGCGGCCAATGTTTCCAACAGGAAACGACTGCGGCCTTCAACGTTGCCACCATAGGCATCTTGACGTTTATTGGCATGTACCGAGAAGAAACTCTGTGCCAGATAACCGTGGGCAAAGTGCAGTTCAATCCACTCAAAACCGGCATCGCGGGCACGACGAGTTGCTGCAACGAAGTCGGCCTTGACGCGCTCAATGTCAGCCAGCGTCATTTCGTGAGGCACTTTTGGCAGGTTGGCACCAAAGGCGACCGCTGAAGGGGCAATAGTTTCCCACGCGCGGCTGTCACCGGCAGGAATGTGATCGTCACCTTCCCACGGCAGATTGGCGCTGGCTTTACGGCCCGCGTGACCAATCTGGATGCCCGGTACGGCACCGGCAGCCTTGATCTCTTTAGCAATTTTCGCCAGGCGTGCAGCCTGTTCATCGTTCCATAGTCCCAGACATCCGGGGGTGATACGCCCCTCGGGGGAAACGGCCGTTGCCTCGACAATGACCAGACCAGCACCACCACGCGCCAGACTGGCGTAATGCACGCTGTGCCAGTCGTTCGGCAGGCCGTCAACCGCGCTATACTGGCACATTGGTGGGATGACAATGCGGTTGCGCAAGGTGACGTCTTTCAGTTTGAAGGTGGAGAATAAACCAGCCATTGAGATCCTCAGATTTGTTTTTTGATTAATAACATCAAGAACGGAATATTGCTGCAATGATGCGTCACGTGGAGTGTTAATTGATTGCCAATCGGTGCTGCATGATTAATGAGTTTAACTCATAGATTTAACCTTTCTAGTTGCCTGTACCAGGCATCCGATCACTGCTACCTTTCCATTGCCTTAATTAATTTTAGGTGGAGGTGCGATTCACAAGGTTGCTGCTTAAAGCTCTAATTATGCTGCGAACAACGCGGCATCTCCCAAGTTTTGCGTCAAAAAGTCAAGTCCTACAAGCACGTGCTGTGATAATACTTTCGGGTTCTTCGAGCCTGAAACGTTGCCTCTAAATCAGGAGAAATAACATGACGATGAAAGTACTCGGTTATGCCGCGCAGTCTGCCAAAGTTCCTCTGGCTGCGTTTGAGTTCACCCGCCGCAGTCCGCGAGACGATGATGTGGTTGTCGACGTTTTATACTGTGGCGTCTGTCATTCCGATTTGCATCAGGCGCGCAACGACTGGGGCGGCAGCCAGTATCCGGTGATCCCCGGTCACGAAGTCGTCGGGCGTGTGAAGTCTGTGGGGAAAAACGTCACCAAATTCAAAGCGGGCGATAACGTCGGCATTGGCTGTATGGTTGATTCCTGCCGCGTTTGCCAACCCTGTCAGCACGGCATTGAACAATATTGCCAGGAAGGCTGCGTGCAGACTTACAACGGTTTTGATCGTCATGACGGCCTGCCAACCTACGGCGGTTATTCCAAAACTATTCTGGCGTCTGAGGATTTCATTCTCAAAATGCCTGACGGGCTGGATCTGAAAGGGGCGGCACCGCTGTTATGTGCCGGTATCACCACCTGGTCGCCGCTGCGTCACTTTAAAGTGGGCAAAGGCAGTAAGGTCGCCGTTGTCGGGCTTGGCGGGCTGGGGCATATGGCATTGAAACTCGCCCATGCACTCGGTGCGGATGTCACGCTTTTTACCCGTTCGCCGGGCAAAGAGGATGACGCTCGTCGTTTAGGCGCGCAGCATATTGTGATCTCCACCGATGATCAGCAGATGAAAGCCGTCAGCGGCCAGTTTGACCTGATTATTGATACGGTTCCGTATGAGCATGATATCAATCCGTATATGCCAACGCTGACCTTGGATGGCACGCTGGTGTTTGTCGGACTGCTGGGCGACATCACGCCAGTGCTGAGCACTTTGCCACTGATCATGGGGCGTCGCTCGGTGACCGGTTCGGCAATTGGCAGCATCAAGGAAACGCAGGAAATGCTCGATTTCTGCGGCGAGCACGGCATTGTCTCGGATATTGAGATGATCAAAATGCCCGAGATTAACGACGCCTATGAACGGATGATTAAAAGCGACGTGAAATATCGGTTCGTTATCGATATGGATACTTTGCAGGCGTAAACGACTTGTGGCCCAGTTAAAAGATCAGTCGGCGAGAAAATCTGGCTAATTCTGCAAAGTTTTATTACCTGCCACACGGCTTGGCCGTTGGATTTTCACTGAAGATTCAACGGCTAATCTTGACCTTAAAACCAATCATTTTTTGATAAAGTTTGTGGCTTGAACCCAAGGGTAAAAGGTGCGATTATTGCGCCGATTTATTTGAATCAGACGCGTTATTTTCTTTCTTCGCGACAGCTCAAGAGGGTTGCGGCACATGAACGGTTTATCACATTGCACTTTCAGCAAGTGCCACAGAACATTGATGATGACGCCAGGGTGCAGTGACCTCACGACTTCCTGTTTTTCTCCCGTTGTAAATCCTTTCATGCGGTAAGGCTACCCTTTGCTTGCTGTTAGGCATTATTAAAAATAGAGCGTTGCTCTGATTTTACTGATGTCTATCAGACGTAGCTAAGACGGTACATCGTTCTGTAACAGTTAGGCTTAATCATAAGCCTTGCCTGATTAAATCTGGACTTCCACCACTTAGCTAACGTCACTTTGCCGGGCCGGTGTCTTTAAACAAACCTGCTCATTGCCGTGCCAGTTGGCACACCCTCTTACTTAACCGTTTGAGAGTCCTGTAATATGAAACAGTTAAAAATAGCAGCAAGCGCCTCCGTGGCATCCCATCTCGACACACCGCGCGGCGTCGTTGCCCTCGAAAACGCCGACTATACCGACGTTGCGGCGATAGTGATTTCCGTGGATGACCTTAATAACGGCAGACTGGCAGAAGTCGAAGCTCTGGGATTCAGCATCCCCGCGTTTGTTGCAGTACAGGGTGCGGAACAGGTTTCCCCAAATTATCTTTCGGCACTGAAGGGCGTTTTTGCGCTGGCCGATGCCAACCAGGCGTTCTACGCCGCTCAGCTTGAAGCCGCTGCAGACGAATACGAGCAGGGATTATTCCCACCGTTTTTCGACACGCTTAAAAAATACGTCGAAATGGAAAATTCGACCTTCGCCTGTCCGGGACATCAGGGGGGCGAATTTTTCCGTCGTCATCCTGCCGGTCGCCAATTCTTTGAATTTTTTGGCGAAAACATCTTTCGTGCCGATATGTGCAACGCTGACGTTAAGCTCGGTGACTTACTTATCCATGAAGGATCGGCCAAAGATGCGCAGAAGCATGCGGCAAAAGTATTCAGCGCCGACAAGACCTATTTCGTACTGAATGGCACCTCGGCTGCCAACAAGGTCGTGACCAACGCGCTGCTAACTCGCGGCGATCTGGTGCTGTTTGACCGCAATAACCATAAATCGAACCACCACGGCGCTCTGCTTCAGGCCGGTGCGACGCCGGTATATCTTGAAACCGCGCGTAACCCGTTTGGTTTCATCGGAGGTATTGATGCCGCTTGTTTCGATGAGCGCTACCTTCGCAAGCAAATTCAAGAAGTTGCCCCAGAGCGTGCGGCAGAAAAGCGCCCGTTCCGCCTGGCAATTATCCAGCTTGGCACCTACGACGGCACGGTTTATAACGCCCGTCAGGTCGTTGAGAAGATTGGCCACCTTTGTGATTACATCCTGTTTGACTCTGCATGGGTCGGCTATGAGCAATTCATTCCGATGATGAAAGAGTGCTCGCCGCTGCTGCTGGATCTGAACGAAAACGATCCGGGGATTATTGTGACCCAATCGGTGCACAAGCAGCAGGCCGGGTTCTCGCAGACCTCGCAGATCCATAAAAAAGACAACCATATCAAGGGTCAAAAGCGCCATTGCAGCCATAAAAAACTCAATAACGCCTTTATGATGCACGCCTCGACCAGCCCGTTTTATCCGCTGTTTGCCGCGCTGGATGTCAACGCGCGCATGCATGCAGGCGGCAGCGGCAGGCACATGTGGATGGAGTGCGTGAAACTGGGTATCGATACCCGCAAAATGCTGCTTGACCAGTGCAAAATGATCCAGCCGTTTGTGCCGCCGGTTATCGACGGCAAGCCGTGGCAAGATCACGATACCGAGCAGATGGCCAGCGACGTGCGCTTCTTTGATTTTGTGCCTGGCGAGCGTTGGCACGCCTTTGCCGGTTATGCCGAGAAGCAGTATTTTGTCGATCCTTGCAAGCTGTTGCTGACTACGCCGGGCATTGACGCCAGCAGCGGTAAGTACACCGAGTTTGGTATTCCGGCAACGATTTTGGCCAACTATTTGCGCGAAAACGGCATTGTTCCTGAAAAATGCGACCTCAACTCGATCCTTTTCCTGCTGACGCCGGCCGAAACGCCAGCGAAAATGCAGCATCTGGTCGCAGAGATTGCCCGTTTCGAGCGCTACATTGAAGACGATGCCTTGCTGAGCGAAGTGTTGCCGACCGTGTATCGCAAAAACGAAGAGCGTTATCGCGATTACACTATTCGTCAGCTGTGTCAGGAAATGCACAATCTGTATGTCAGCTTTGACGTGAAAGAGCTGCAAAAAGAGATGTTCCGCGAAAAGGGCTTCCCGCAGGTTGTGATGAACGCGCAGGACGCACACAGCGAATTTATTCGCGATAACGTTGAGCTGGTGCCAATCAGCCAGGCCGAAGGGCGTATCGCGGCGGAAGGGGCATTGCCTTATCCTCCGGGCGTGCTTTGCGTGGTGCCGGGAGAACTCTGGGGCGGCGCGGTTCAGCGCTACTTTATGGCGCTGGAAGAGGGCATCAACATATTGCCGGGCTTCTCTCCAGAGTTGCAGGGTGTTTACGTTGAAAAAACCGTGGGCTGGAAACGCGTCATGGGTTATGTCATCGCGGAATAAAGCATTTCGGCTGATTAAAAAAGTAAAACGGAGCTCTCGAGCTCCGTTTTTTTATGCGGCAATCAGGCTTCCGATATGTCTGATATGTCGAGTTTATCTGGATGAGCGACGATGGTCGCAACAAAACTGGGATACAGGCAGCCGAGCACGCCAGCGCAGATTATGTCATCGAGCTGTCCAAGCGTGTGCTTGTCAAAATATTCGGCCAGAGCAGTATTCAGCGCAGTACTGACCAGGATCGGCGTATTCATCAGCGCCATTCGTGCGGCCAGGGCATTGAAAAAGGTATCAGCCATGTGCTTTTTGTCCGGCAGTCCTATAGTTAGTTCGTTGCGTAATTTAATCCTGTTTTGCATCGCGTTTAATCCACTAAATACGCTTAAATCTACCGCCTCACCCAGCGTATTCAACGCTGCACGACTCAAATCATTGAGCCAGACGTCGCGATAGTTGGCCTGCAACAGTGCTGCCGCGCTTCCCGACGGCGAGGCGATTGCTGACATGGTTAGCGAAGTTGCTATCTGATTGGGAATATACATTCCGGCAGTGGCAAAAGTACTGATAGCTTTCACCGGCAGGTGATTGTCTAAGCGAATACAAGACTGAGCTCCTTCTCGCATCACGCTATAAGCCTGAAAGGACACCATTGTTGAGGCTAATCCCGCTAATACACCTGTCGAGGCTGCCGCAATCATTGCCGCAGCAGAAACACCAATATTTAGCGCTCTTGAGAAGGTGCTGACAGCCGTACTGGTTCCCTGCAAATACTCACGAACACCGCCAGCCAGATTCAGGATTAACGGCAAAGTCCCTGCTAAAGTCGCCAGAGTAAATCGGGAAGCTTCACTGAATATATACTCAGTTCCATAAGCGACTATTTGCCGCAACAGAGTAGGTAGCGCAACGCAGAGCACGGTGCGCACGGCGATATTTCTGGCGTTGTGCAGATAGCGGCATACGTCACCGTCAGCGGCCATGCACAGCACGTTTTTTAATCGCATCCAGCATCCCTCGTAGTGGCTCTTGGGGGGCGGATTACTGTCATTGATATCTCGTAGCCTGCTGCACAACTCGCAGTCAACCAGTGCCTCGTTTTCGAAAATATAGTGACTCAGTTCGTCGCAAAGTAGCTGAGCGTCAGTCGATAACGTGGAAAACGAATCATCGCTTTCCTGCCTTTCGGCCGCAATGAGAATCTCGTTTAATGCTCCTAACGTGGCGGTGATTTCAGCTTCACTGGGCTGTTGCAGGGCGAGAAGCAGTTTGTTGGTTAATTGTTGGCTGGCTTGCGCGAGATCCAGATAGTCCAGCGAATGGGTAGAATCACTGTCACAAGTAGATTGATAGATAGAAGATTCAGATACCGAACGCAGCATTGCAGGCGATGAGGTTTTATTTATGACCATGATCCATCCATGAACCAATGCCGACGGAAGCAATCGGCGAGCTGAAAGAAGTAATTACGTCATTACGTTAGTTAAAGGCATACAGAATGACTATAAAGCGATTTCCCGGCCGCTATTTTCAAATTTCGACCAAATTAAAATAAATTTATCTCATCGGCCTGTTGCAAGGGGGAGCTTGAGGCAAAAAAAAACGGAGACCACAGGGTCTCCGTTTCACTAGGCGAGAAATTTTCGTTAGTCAGTCCGACGATAGCTTCTCTGAGTGTTGTTAACTTTATACAGATAACGGCGCGATTCCGCGGACGGATGGCGATTGATCAGCGTATCGTAAACATCACCTGCCGACATGTTATTGATAATATTGAATGCCTGAGTCTTGTCGCTCGAGAACACACGTAACACACTTCCCGCACCGCCGTTATAGGCAGTAATGACCGCATAACGCCTGGCTGTAGGGTTAGCGATACCCGCGAGATAAGAGTTTTGCAGAATGGCCAAATAGGCGGTACCAGTATTAATGTTATTAGCCGGATCAAACAGATAGCTTCGGCTCGGCGTACCCCAGTGACCTTCAGACCTGAATACGTCGGCACCGGCAGTGTGTTGCACCACCTGCATCAGCCCAAGAGCATCGGCATTACTGACCGCATACGGGTTAAATGCCGATTCGGTCTGCATAATCGCCAGAATCAACGATTGATCGACGCCGTATCTGGCTGCTGCTTCGCGCACCAGTGGCAGATATTTGTGCGCACGTTTGTCAAGGTGGTTTGGCACCATCTGAATGGTCACGGAATAAATAATATGCAGGCCAGACTGGCGCTGTTGCAGCTTGTATTGCAACAGATAGTCGGCAAAGCTGGTGGCGCGACCCTGCCAGCGGATCGGCTGCCCGGTGTTGTCGAGCACCTGACCATAGAGCATCGGCTCTTTGCTGATCTGGATATCGTTGGCGTCGGAATAAAGGTCTACGCCGCTGGCATCTTCACCAACCAGCAAGGTTTTGACGATTGCCTGACGCAGTTTATCAGTGGGATCGATACCTGAAATTGTTTCAATAGTAATGGTACCCGCCTCAAAGTTGATGTGGCTGCGGGTTTCATACTGATCGCTATATTTTACGTAATCTTTTGGACCCGCGATCAGAACTTCATTAATGCCCCAGATGTTTTCGATGTTGTGGGCAAATTGACCCATCAAAATATCAAAACCGTTGGTATCTTTGACGTACGCTTCGTTAAATTGATTCTTATGGCTCGAGCAGGAAATCAGTAAAGGCGCGATCACTAGCAACGCTAAAATTTTCTTCATCTTAATAGCCGTATCGTGATGAAAAATAGGGCCAAATCCAAATGGATCTGGCCCCAATTATATTGATGTTACTCAGAAGGCGGGGTATAGCCTTCAATGTGGACATCATGGCCTTCGAACAGGAACTTGACCATTTCCTGCTCCAGCAGTTTGCGATCGTCAGGATTCATCATGCTTAATTTTTTTTCGTTGATGAGCATGGTTTGTTTCTTCATCCACTCTGACCAGGCTTCCTTGGAGATTTCGTTATAAATACGTTTGCCGATTTCGCCCGGATACAGCTGAAAATCCTGGCCTTCAGCTTCTTTATTCAAGAACGTACAAAAAATTGTCCTGCTCATAACTCATTCCTCGTCATTGGCCCCGAGGGCCGTTTCCCACTTGCCGATTGGATAATTATTCAATATTGTCAGCAGGTTGGGTTAAAGTATTGCTATCGCGGCAATGCCTTGGTCAACTCCGCCAGCAGGCGTTCGACCGGGGCAGCCAGCCCGACAGACTGTGGCTGCGCTAAGTTATACCAGAGACCTGAGCCTTCATCCATGCAACCTGCTGCCGAGTCGATATTTATCCACATCGGGACGATATCTAGATGGAAATGGCTAAAAGTGTGGCGGAAAGCGACCATTTGTTGCATCGACTTACGCGGCACCTCGTATTTCTTGCCTGCGCCTATTAACTCATCTTCATTGCTGAACTGTGGGAAGCAAAACAGACCGCCCCAAAGTCCTACCGGCGGGCGCTGTTCCAGCCAAACTTTATCGCCTTGCTGAATCATCAGCATCCAGGCAGTTTTCTCTGGCAGAGTTTTCTTGGGTTTTTTTCCAGGATAACTCGCCCAGCTATGATTGGCATAGGCAACGCAGCCAAAACTCAAAGGACACAGCTCGCATTTCGGACGAGAACGCGTGCAGACCATCGCGCCAAGGTCCATCATTGCCTGGTTAAATTGCTGAACGCCTTCGGCGGGAGTCACTTTTTCGCTGATCTCCCATAGGCGGTTTTCAACCTTTTTCTCTCCCGGCCAGCCGTCGATAGCATAGCAGCGAGCCAGCACGCGTTTGACGTTACCGTCGAGGATCGGGTGATGCTGACCAAGCGACAGAGAAAGTACCGCGCCTGCTGTTGAGCGACCCACGCCAGGCAATGCGTTAACTTCTTCAAAAGTGGTCGGGAATTCGCCGTTATGTTGTGCCACAATAGTTTGCGCGGCTTTGTGCAAATTGCGGGCGCGGGCGTAATAACCCAGTCCGGTCCACAGATGCAGAACTTCGTCCAGCGGGGCAGCGGCCAGCGCTTTGACGTCTGGAAAATGTTGCATAAAGCGCTGGAAGTAAGGGATTACCGTCGCAACCTGCGTTTGTTGCAACATAACCTCGGAGAGCCAGACTTTATAAGGTGTTTTTTCGAGCTGCCACGGCAGGGTCTTACGACCATAACGTTGATACCAATCGAGTACCGCAGGCGCGAAGCGATGCGCTTCCATCATAGGCGTATTACAGATCCCATCGGGGTTAAAATTTAGCTAAGGATTGCAGCATAGAGTGGTTTGCGTGTAAACCGGAACTTTCCCTTATCACCTTCATTCTTCGCAATGCAAGGGTGATGGCAGATGTTCCCGACCGATTTTAAACGATCGCTTGCTAAAGCTGGGTATCTTTGGATAATGCGCCTTTCCCTAAATTTATCGCCAGACAGATAGAAAGCACTATGAAAAATGACGTCATTTCACCGGAGTTTGATGAAAACGGTCGCGCCATGCGCCGTATCCGCAGTTTTGTGCGCCGCCAGGGCCGCCTGACTAAAGGTCAAGAGTATGCGCTGGAAAATTTGTGGCCGGTGATGGGCGTTGAGTATCAGTCGCAGCCTGTCGAGATTGCCTCGCTGTTTGGCCGTGAAGCCCATACTGTGCTGGAAATCGGTTTCGGAATGGGGACTTCGCTGGTGACAATGGCCCAGCAGCACCCGGAACATAACTTTATCGGCATTGAGGTCCATTCACCGGGCGTCGGTGCCTGCCTGATGACGGCAAAGGAAGAGGGTGTCGAGAACCTGCGCGTGATGTGCCATGACGCAGTCGAAGTTCTCGAAACCATGATCCCCGATGGCTCACTCGACATGGTGCAGCTATTCTTTCCTGACCCGTGGCATAAAGCGCGTCATAACAAGCGCCGCATCGTTCAGACCCCGTTTGTTGAACTCGTGCGTCGTAAATTAAAGCTGGGTGGCGTATTCCACATGGCGACTGACTGGGAACCTTATGCGGAACACATGCTCGAAGTGATGAGCGGCGTTGAGGCTTACGGTAACCTGTCGGCGGAAGGCAACTTTGTGCCACGCCCAGAGTCGCGCCCGGTTACCAAGTTCGAAATGCGTGGTCAGCGTTTAGGCCACGGCGTATGGGATCTGATGTTTGAGAGGAAGCAATAATGGCTAAGAACCGTAGTCGTCGTTTACGTAAGAAGTTACACATTGAAGAGTTTCAAGAGCTGGGTTTCTCAGTAAAATGGCGCTTCCCGGAAGGCACTGACGTTAATACTATTGACGAATCTCTGGACGCATTCATCGAAGGCGCTATCGAGCCAGGCAAACTGGCTTTTGACGGCAGCGGTTATCTGCAATGGGAAGGTCTGGTTTGCCTGCAGGAAATCGGTCTTTGCACCGATGAGCATCGTGAGCTGGTGAAAAAATGGTTGGAAGACCATAAAATGCAGGACGTTGAAGTTAGCGAACTGTTCGATATCTGGTGGGATTGATTTCTAAATCCGCAGCTATCCAAAGCGCCTTCATGGCGCTTTTATTTTAATCCCCGTTGTTCTTGAAACCACAGCTGTGCTGGCTGCTCTTGCTTACCCGAATCACTTACTTGTAGTTATGAACTACAAATAAACTCATCGGGCTTCGTCTGTTTGCCGCCTTGCTGTCGCTCCAATTACTTTGGGGATCGTTTTAAGTATTTTATAAATATCTTAAGGAACGACGGTGGTGACTGAATTAGATAACGGGCTGCTGGAAGAAATTCTGTTGCAGGTGCGGCCTTTGATTGGTCAGGGAAAAGTGGCGGACTACATTCCGGCGCTGGCCTCGGTCGATCCCAATAATCTAGGCATTGCGGTCTGCACAGTGGACGGCCAGCAATTTTTTGCCGGTGATGCTCAAACGCGTTTTTCCATCCAGTCGATTTCCAAAGTGCTGAGCCTTACGCTGGCGCTCGGCCGCTATGAAGAGCACGAGATTTGGCAGCGCGTAGGTAAAGAACCCTCCGGGCAGCCGTTTAATTCTTTGGTACAGTTGGAATTGGAAAAGGGCA
Source organism: Rouxiella sp. WC2420 (assembly GCF_041200025.1). Taxonomy (NCBI): domain Bacteria; kingdom Pseudomonadati; phylum Pseudomonadota; class Gammaproteobacteria; order Enterobacterales; family Yersiniaceae; genus Rouxiella; species Rouxiella sp. WC2420. Next base: position 765,080 of record NZ_CP165628.1, read on the forward strand.
AACCGCGCAACCCATTTATCAATCCCGGCGCGCTGGTTATTTGCGACATGCTGCAATCACGCCTCGCGGCACCCAAGCAGCGGATGCTGGAAGTGGTCCGCCAGCTCTCCGGCGAGCAGGATATTCATTACGATCCGCTGGTGGCGCGTTCTGAGTTCGAGCATTCAGATCGCAATGCGGCCATCGCCTATCTGATGAAGTCGTTTGGTAATTTCGAAAACGATGTTATTACCGTACTGCAAACCTATTTTAACTACTGTTCGCTTAAAATGAGTTGTTGCGAGCTGGCGCGAACATTCCTCTACCTGGTCAACAAAGGTCAGGCACCGGGCAGTGAAGAGCCTTTGCTTGAGCCTGGTCAGGCGCGTCACATCAATGCACTCATGGTCACCAGCGGCATGTACGACGGCGCGGGTGAATTCGCCTATCGCGTAGGGATGCCGGGCAAGTCGGGCGTTGGGGGCGGAATTATCGCCGTTGTGCCAGAAGAGATGTGTATTGCCGTCTGGTCACCTGAACTTGATGCCGCAGGGAACTCTTTGGCAGGAACCGCTGCCTTAGAAATACTGGCACAACGCATTGGCCGTTCAATATTCTAAATCGGGTGCTGGCAGGGCTGCTAAAATTTCCTGCCGCCGTCCGTACTCAAGGGAGTAAATATGTTAGCAAAAACGGGATTGAAAAACGGCCTGATCGGCCTGCTGGCTTTGACTGCGCTTCAGGCACATGCTGAATTTCAGTGCAGCGCCAAGCCTCAGGACGACGTAGTGATCAAGCAAGATACCGTGCAGGTAGTGGGGGCTAGCGGAAACCTGCTGATTTCGCCAAATGGCGATTTAAGCCAGAACGGCAAATCTATTTCCCTGAACGCCAAACAGCGTCAGGAGGCTGTGGACTATCAGTCAGCGCTGCGTCGTGATTTACCGTGGATCGATCAAGGCGCCAAAGAGCATCTTGAGAAGGCACGGGTGGCGATGGACGGCGTGATCGTCAAGCAGCTAGGCCCTGAAAGCAATGTTCGTAATCGTCTCAAGACCCTGGATGGCCAACTCAAACAGCAGATGAACCGCATTATCGAGCAACGTCCTGACTCGCTGGTATTCCACCATCAGGCAATCGATCAGGTGCAGCAGCAAGGCCAGCAATTGATTGATCAGACTATGGGCGGCGTAATGCAAGACAGCATGAACGAGATGGGCACCCGTCAGTTGTCCAGCGGTGGTAATCCGTTGCAGGCGATGATGAGCAACCTTGGCGGCTTGCAGCAGGCAGTGAAAGCCGAGTGGCAACGTCAGCAGGGTGAGTTTGAAGGCTTTGGTCATAACGTGTGTAACCGCGTGACCTCGCTGGAAGAGCAGCGCCGCGAACTTTTGGCAGATATTAAGTAATTTCTGTTAGCTGCATTGTAACGGCAGGCTGTTATTGGCAGTTTTAGATTAAAGATAGGGGAGGGGATGATAGCGATCCCTTCCCCCGTTTTGGAGTGAACCCGCTTAGTCTGCTAAAAACAGTTCCAGCAGTGAATTTAGGAACAGTTTTCCTTTTTCGGTAATCTGCCAATGGGTCGCCGTCTCCAGCAGATAATCTTTGGCTATCGCCTCGTCGAGCTGCGAGCGGATGCTGTTTTCTTCCAGTCCTGTGTAAATTGCGAACTCTTCTCGCGGCGCGGCTTCCAGCAGCCGGAAGCGATTCATAAAGAATTCGAACGGCAATTCTTTACTCTCAACTTCATGCTGTTTGTCCATGTAACGACCCTGCATATAACCGCGCGGATGCTTGGTTTTTACCGTGCGCAGAATGCTGCCATCCGGTTGAGTCAGTTTGCCGTGTGCGCCACAGCCAACGCCCAGATAATCGCCAAAACGCCAGTAGTTCAGATTGTGCTGACACTGGTAACCCGGTTTGGCATAGGCAGAGGTTTCGTACTGCTGATAGCCAGCTGCTGTGAGCAATTGATCGCCTTGCTCGAAGATGTCCCATAGCGCGTCGTCATCGGGTAAAACCGGCGTTTTATAGGCGAACAGGGTGTTAGGTTCGATGGTCAGCTGATACCAGGACAGATGGGGAGGATTCAGAGCAATTGCCTGACGCAAATCGTCCAGCGCCTGTTCCAGCGTCTGATCCGGCAAGCCGTGCATCAGGTCGAGGTTAAAACTGCGCAGGCCCAAATCGGTTGCCAGATGCGCGGCGCGTTTAGCTTCATCAGGGCCGTGAATACGACCCAGACGCTCTAACTTCTCAGAACTGAAACTTTGCACGCCGATTGAAATGCGGTTCACCCCGGCGCGCTGGTAACCGCTGAAACGATCGGCTTCAACCGTGCCAGGGTTCGCTTCCATGGTAATTTCAGCGTTGGGCGAAACAGGCAGGCGCGCGCGAACACCGTCGAGCAGGTTTTGCATCGCTTCGCTGCTTAACAGACTTGGCGTCCCGCCGCCAATGAAAATGGTGTCGATCGTGCGACCTGAAGTCAGATGCACATCGGCATCTAAATCTGCCAGCAGGTGGGCGACATAATCGTCATGCGGCACTTCGCCCTTAAGGGCATGCGAATTAAAATCGCAGTAAGGGCATTTCTGGACACACCACGGAATATGGAGATAAAGGCTTAACGGCGGTAGCTTACGCATTTTTTTCAGCAGCCCCGGACATGGCTTGCAGTAACTGAGCCAATGCCAGACCTCGGTGAGAAACGGCGCTTTTCTCTTCACGCGTCAGCTCTGCGGCAGTTTTGCCCAGCGACGGAACATAGAATATCGGATCATAGCCAAAGCCGCCTTCACCGGCCGGAGCGCGAATAATTTCACCCGCCCAGCTGCCGTGACACACCAGCGGCGTTGGATCTTCTGCGTGGCGCATATAGACCAGAACACAGTGAAATTGTGCCTGACGCTGGCCTTCCGGCACGTCTTTCAAGGCATCAAGCAGCTTCTCGAGGTTCTTCTGATCGGTCGCACCTTCACCCGAATAACGGGCAGAATAAATACCCGGTGCGCCGCCGAGAAAATCTACCGCCAGCCCCGAATCATCGGCAACAGCCGGCAAGCCAGTTATTTGAGCTGCGTGACGGGCCTTGATAATGGCGTTCTCGATAAAGGTCAGACCGGTTTCATCTGCGTCATCAACGCCCAGCTCGGTTTGCGCCACGACTTCGAGACCAAAGTCTGCGAGTAAGTGCGCGAGTTCACGCACTTTTCCGGGATTGCCGGTGGCCAGTACTACTTTTTGCATTTCTACTTCCTGAATTAAAAAATTTAACGCCGCGAGCAGGAAAGCTCCTGGCCGCGGCGTTTTTAGCAGCCGGGGATCACAACAGGAACCAAAGCTCGCCTAACAAATCCATGCCGAGATAGTTCAGCATATACAGAATAAGGATCACCACCATGGCCGAAAAATCGATGCCGCCCATTGCTGGAATAATGCGGCGAATCGGTGCCATCAGCGGCTCGGTAAGCTGCATTAACACGTAATCCATCGCGCCGCGACCTTGGCTCACCCAGCTCATTAGCGAGCGGATGATGATTAGCCAAAACACCAGATAACCGGCTGACTTGACCAGCGCAATCAGGCCGAACAACAGGTTATACGGGCTAAGCGCGATCCCTCCTCCCTGAATCAGCAGCAGCAGCGGATACTTTATTGTCATCAGCAGGAATGCCAACAGCAGCGAGGCGCTGTCGATTGGCCCTAGCGGTGGAATGATTCGGCGCAGCGGCGCAATAATCGGCTGGGTTATTTTAACAACAAATTGCGAGAATGGATTGTAAAAATCGGTTCTCGCCCATTGCATCCAGATGCGTAAAAGTAAAACCATGACGTAGAGGTCAATCAGTGTTTTGACCAGAAAAGTCAGCGTGAGCATAAATAACCTTATTCTTGTGATCGGAAATTCAAAGCAACACTTTGAATCGTTGACGCTTTACTCTAGTTAGTTTCAAGCCTGCCGCAGCAGGCCCGATGTAAAACTAAACCTTTAAAACTCAATCTCAAAACCTAAAAAAGCTTTTCCATTTCCTGCGCGCGGGTGATGGCCGCCTGCATTGCTTCAGCCACAATCGCAGGAAGCTGGCGTTCGTTGAAAACTTTAAGCGCTTCGAAAGTCGTACCGCCCTTAGAGGTCACATTTTCGCGTAATGTAGACAGTGGTGTTTCAGGGTTAGCCTCGACCAACGCGGCTGCACCGCTCGCCGCCTGTTGCACCAGAAGGCGCGCATTGTCGGCACTCAGTCCCTGACGCTCGGCTTCTTTTTGCATTGCTTCCATAAACAGGAAGAAATAGGCCGGAGCGCTGCCAGCGGCGGCAATCACCTGATTGATGCCTGCTTCACTATCGACCCAGCAAATCTTGCCGACTGCGGTCATCAGCTCGCCGCTGAATTCTTTATCTTGTTTGCTGACTTGCTCGGGAGCGAATAATCCGCTCATACCTTTGCCCACAAGAGACGGCGTGTTAGGCATAATACGTACTATATTCAATCCGTTGCCAAGCAGTGTATAGAAACGCTCGACGCTAATGCCAGCGGCGATGGACAACACCAGCTTGTCAGCAAAATCGACCTGCTTTTGCAGTTCAGTGCAGACGTCAGCCATTAGCTGAGGTTTTACGGAAAGCACCACAACTGCGGCCTCTTTAGCGCCATTAATGTTATCGCCGCTGCTGTTAATGCCGTATTTTTCGGCCAGAGCATCACGGTTTTTGGCTGATGGCGCGCAGACGGTGATCAAATCAGCAGGGTATCCACTGGTGACCAGACCGGCAATAATGGCGCCTGCCATGTTGCCGGCACCTATAAAGCATATTTTACGATGTTGCATCATTGCTCCTTTATACCCGTCAAACCTGAGGTCGTCGCTGCATTATGTGTCGGCTGACAACGCCAGTGAGTTGGGGTAGCCGTTTAAAATTTCCAATTTTTAAGCTGAATAATCCCGTGCACCAAAGATAGCAGTACCGATACGGACCATCGTGCTGCCTGCGGCAATCGCGGCGGGCATATCGTCAGTCATGCCCATTGACAGCGTATCGACCTGAGGATAGTTCTGCTTCAATTGCTGGTAAGCCTCACTCATTTGACTGAAAACTGCCAGCTGGCGCGAATATTCTGTCTCTACCGCCGGGATAGCCATCAGCCCGCGCAGGGTGAGGTTAGGCATCTCGGCAATAGCTGCCGCCAGCTGCGCAACGTCGTTCAGTTTAATCCCGGACTTACTTTGCTCGTCGCTGATATTCACCTGAATCAGCACCTGCAACGGCGCCTTGCCTGCAGGACGCTGTTCGTTAAGGCGTTGAGCAATCTTCAGTCGATCGAGGGTATGGCACCAGTCAAAATTCTCAGCCACCAATCGACTTTTATTGGACTGCAAAGGCCCGATAAAGTGCCAGACCAGCGCGGGTTGATGATCGGCGAAGGCGGCAACTTTCTCTACGCCTTCTTGCACATAGTTTTCACCAAAGGCCAGTTGCCCGGCGGCGATTGCTTCTTCGATAGCGCTCGCAGGTTTGGTTTTGCTGACTGCAAGTAAAGTCACTTCTTGTGGAGAACGCTCGCAAAGCGCCGCAGAAGACGCGATACGATCCCTGACTTGCTGTAGATTTTCTGCAATAGCTGATTGCTGACGTTGATTCATAGTGGCTCAGGAGTGTTTCAAATGGATATCGATAATTTTGTGGAGCTTAGTGTAAAGCAAAACGCCTCCGATCTGCACCTTTGTACCGGGCACCGACCAATGTTACGCGTTGACGGTGAGCTGGTTGCCTGTCAAGACTCGTCACTGGTTGAGCACCAAGAGCTTAAAGCCCTTAGCGAGCGCTGGCTTGCCGATGCGCAGCAGATTGATTTACTGCAGCAGGGACAAACTGACGCTGCGGTGACGCTGGTCAACGGACGTCGAGTCAGAGTTAATTTTTTCCAGCAGATTAACGGTTTGTCACTGGCGATTCGCCCTTTGCCGCATTCGTGCCCCAGCCTTGAGGATTTGCAGACGCCGAGTGTTTTGCAGCATCTCAGCGCGCTGGAAGACGGGTTGATATTGATAACGGGTGCCACAGGCAGTGGAAAATCGACCACTTTGGCAGCGATGATAGGTTATCTCAATCAGACTCGACCCCGGCACATTATCACGTTGGAAGACCCGATAGAATTCTTGCACACCAGCCAGCGTTGTTTAATTCAGCAGCGTGAGTTGGGTACGCACACGCCGTCATTTTCTCAGGCTATTCGCGCGGCACTGCGTGAAGATCCCGACGTGCTATTGCTGGGCGAGCTGCGTGACAGCGAAACCATTCGTTTAGCACTTACTGCTGCTGAGACCGGGCATCTAGTGCTGGCAACGCTGCATGCACGTCATGCTGCGCAGGCGGTAGACCGGCTGGTAGACGTTTTCTCTGTCGATGAAAAGGCCTATGTTCGCGCACAGCTAGCTGGAAGTCTGCGCGGAATTCTGGCCCAAAAGCTGGTGCCGGGACAGCACGGTAGTCGAATCGGGTTGTACGAAATGCTGACATCAACACCGGCAGTGTGCAATTTGATTCGTGAAGGTAAAACGCATCAGTTGCAAGACAGCCTGCAAACCGGCGCTGAGGCCGGCATGCAAACTTTCGAACAAAGCAGGCAACAGCGAATCAACGCCGGGTTGCTGGCAGGCTAGGCAATAACCTGTTGAGCGAAACCGTAAGGCAATATTACGCTTCGGGTTTGTTCCACTGATTTTCGAACCAGCTTTCAAGAATGATCACTGCCGATGCGGCATCCACGCTGCCTTTGTCCAGCGCGCGAAAACCTCCGCGTTCAAACAAATCGGCGCGAGCCTCGACGGTACTGAGTCGCTCGTCGTGCAGCTCGACCTGAACGCCAAAACGGCCGTGCAGACGATTGGCAAACTTGCGCGCTCTGGCGGTCAACGGCTGCTCGGTGCCATCCATATTGAGCGGCAGACCAACAATTACTAAATCAGGCTGCCACTCTTTAAGCAGTTTTTCGATTTTTTGCCAGTCTGGAGTGCCGTCCTGAGCTTTGAAAGAAGTCAGTGGGCGTGCGGTGCCGGTGACTTCCTGACCAATCGCCAGGCCAATACTTTTCGTTCCGAAATCAAAAGCAAATAACGTGCGGTTTCCCATTACGCGTGACCTGCATGAATCGCCAACTGACTGACTTCGATACCAATCATTTTGGCTGCTTCGCGCCAGCGTTCGGCAATCGGCGTGCGGAAAATAATATCGCTATTGGCTTCGATAGTCAGCCAGCTGTTGTTTAGCAGTTCCTGCTCAAGCTGACCCTGCTCCCAGGCGGCGTAACCCAGCGCAACCAGCACGTCTTGCGGTTGGTCGGGAGTGCCAAGAGTTTCCAGCACGTCTTTTGACGTGGTGATCATGGTTTGATCGGAAATCTGAATGCTTGAACCAAAACCTTTGCGCGGCGTGTGCAGGATAAATCCGCGATCGTCAGCCAGCGGGCCGCCGGAAAACACCGGGCGATCGAGATTAATTGCCGGATCGCGTGGAGTGGGTTCAATTTCCAGCTTGTCGAGTACGTTTTTAATGGTGAAGTCATCGACAAGTTTATTGATAACCAGGCCCATGGCACCTTCATCGTTGTGTTCGCACACGTAGATGACCGAGCGTTTGAACATGGGCTCTTCCAGTCCGGGCATGGCAATTAAAAAGTGGTGCTGTAAATTCATTTCTTATGTCCATCCAATATATTTCGCGCCCCGGCTGTAGCTTTCGCTCGCCGCAGTCACTTACCTGAGTTGGCTTCTGCGTGCTGTCTTGCCAGAACACGAAATCTAAAGGATCTTTAGTCAGTTATGATGATTTAAGCTTATCGCGCAGCCAGGCGGGCTTCGATCGCGTCCATCAGCATTCCGGTGATAGAAATATCCGGGAATGCCGCTTCGATTTCACGGACACAGGTCGGGCTAGTGACGTTAATTTCGGTCAGGCGGTCGCCGATGATGTCGAGGCCGACAAAGATTAGGCCTTTTTTCTTCAGAGTTGGCGCTACGGCACGGGCAATCGCCCAATCGCTTTCGCTCAATGGACGCGCTTCACCACGACCACCGGCCGCGAGGTTGCCACGGGTTTCGCCCTGAGAAGGAATGCGCGCCAGGCAGTAAGGCACGGGTTCGCCGTCAACAACCAGCACGCGTTTGTCGCCGTCTTTGATCGCAGGCAGGTAGTTCTGGGCCATACAGTAGCGGCTGCCGTGTTCGGTCAGGGTTTCGATCACCACTGATACGTTGGCATCTTCCGGCTTCAAACGGAAAATAGACGCGCCACCCATGCCGTCGAGCGGCTTGAGGATCACATCGTTATGTTCTTTATAGAATGATTTCAGCTGCGTGGCATTGCGGGTTACCAGCGTGTCTGGCGTCAGATCGGGGAACCAGGCGGTAAACAGCTTTTCATTACAGTCGCGCAGGCTTTGCGGTTTGTTGACGATCAGCGTGCCTTTCTCTTCCGCGCGTTCGAGAATATAGGTTGCGTAGATAAACTCGGTATCAAACGGTGGATCCTTACGCATCAGTATTACGTCGAGGTCTTGCAGAGCAATGTCCTGCTCGTCACCAAACTGATACCAGCTTTCGTAATCCTGTTTGACCAGCACTTTACGAGTGTGTGCACGGCCTTCACCGCCGCGCAGATATAGAGAATTCATCTCCATATAATGCAGTTCATAGCCGCGACGCTGAGCTTCCAGCAACATGGCGAAGCTGGTGTCTTTCTTGATATTGATGGATGAAATAGGGTCCATCACGATGCCAAGCTTAATCATCTTCTCTCCTTTAGAGACGGCTTCTAGCCCAGGTCGCCAAATCGCACCTGCAGGGCGGTAATGGCGGTGAGCGCTGTAGTTTCTGTGCGTAAAACGCGCGGTCCCAACAGGATATCAGTAAATCCATAGCCCGTGGTCATTGCAATTTCGTCGGCGGAAAGCCCGCCTTCTGGACCAATCAATAATCGCACACGTTCCACCGGCAGTGGCAGCGTATTTATGCTGTGGCTGGCCCGTGGATGCAAATTTAGCTTCAGGCTGTTGTCTCCTTCGGCGCACCACTGTTCCAACTGCATGGCCTCGCGAATTTCCGGAACACGATTACGCCCGCATTGTTCGCAGGCTGCGATGGCGATTTTTTGCCATTGCTGCAGTTTTTTGGCCAGCCGCTCGCCGTCCAGTTTAACGCCGCAGCGTTCAGAAAACAGCGGTGTAATAGTGTTCACGCCCAATTCGATGGATTTTTGAATGGTGAATTCCATCTTCTCGCCGCGAGAAATAACCTGACCAAGATGCAGATTCAATGGCGACTCGTTATCAGCCAGTTCGCCCTCGGCTAACTGCACGCGCACGCTTTTCTTGTCTACCACGGTAATACTGGCGGTGAAAATCTGATTTGAACCATCAAACAGCTGGATTTGCTGCCCTGGTTGCATACGCAGCACGCGGCCGACGTGATTGGCTGCGTCTTCGCCGAGAATGACTTCGCTATGCGGGCTGAGCAACTCAGGATGATAAATGCGGGGTATTCGCATGTGAGGCTTTAATCCTATGATAAAAAAACAGCGCCTCGGCGCGGTTAGGCAGCACGCCCGGCCAGGCAAAAAGGGCAGGGGCGTGCGTGACAGGCGTATTAGTCAGATATAGTAGGTTAGCTGTTTCCCCGCTGGCAAGCCTGCTGAACATAGTTGTTATGATTCCCCTGCACGACAGCGATGCGATTGTCGCGTTCACATTCCCATGGGGTTACTGGATAAAGCTTGTTCCACGCGTTAAAAAGCTGCGTTTGCTGGCGCGACAGGCTCAGGTTATAGCGGTCACGCATGTAAAAATAGGTGCGGGCAATCGCTCCTCGCGCGCGGACTGGCGGTTCGGCTACCTTGGCTTTGAAATCGACTTTCATCTCGCAGTGACCGTATTGATCCGCCGGGCTATTCCATTGACTGTACTGGAAATTATTGCGATCGCCATTAACCTCGCCAATGGAGGGTTCAAGATTATGCAGGTCAGTTTCAATCTGACGATAGCCAGCATCTTTGGCACAATTTTTTCTGCCACCGTTTTGCCAGCATTGGCGCTGATGGCCAAATTCCCAGGCAGGAACGACGTGCTCCCATTCGATACGGCTGGCGCGCTGGGCGCTTTTACGCGGCACGTAGCCACAGGATTGCAGGTCAGGCGTGCCTTTTTTTCCATTCCAGCTTACTTTGCAGCCGCAATAAAACGTCGGCGCATCGTGGTTGATTTTCACTGCCGCCGCCTTGGCCTGGCTGAAGTTGTTAATCTTGAGATGATCGAGGGATTCACTAGAAGCGTGGGCAGAAGTAAAAATAATCAAAGACAGCAACGGCAGAATTTTGCGAGACATATTCCAGACAGCCTGATAATCAAAAGCAGGCAGAGTACTGGATGCAAAATTTGCTATCAATGAGAATTTTGATAAATTTTAACGAGTTAGGCAGAGGTCTAATCGAGAGGACTAACCGGTATTCCCAACCTTAAAATGCAGCACTGACCCACAGTGGCTACAGCGATATTCCGCCTCTTTGCGCATCACTTTATTGTGTCGACGCACGGTCAGTTGATGATCGCGACACTGGCAGACATAGGGATAAGTTTTGCTTTGCACCGAGGTCACGGTGAACTGATGCGTGCGGCTGGCGGATACGCCGAGAACCGACTCCATCATCCAGCGCCACTCTTTGCCATGAGGCGCAGCGGCGCGGCCGAAATGGCGATAGACCAGCAGATGCGCCAACTCGTGCGGCACGACTTCATCGATAAAATCCTGCTGATTTTCCATCAACAACACCGGATTGAGGCGTATCTGCCAATATTGCAGATAGGCGGTGCCCGCACTGGTGCCGCGCTGCTGATAGTTGATTTCAGGTTCAGGATACGTGGCCGACAGTTTCTGATTGGCAAGCTGAAGTTTTTCGCGCATACAGCGCATGACGGCTTGTTGCAGAGCAATGGGGATTCTAGTGCTTTTCATGGGTAAAGCATAAATCTGATAGCCGGTTTTAGGCAAGAAAAATGGCGATAGAAGAAGTTCTTACCTTGCCTGACAAGGCAAAAATAAAGGCGCTCATTGAGCGCCTTGTCAAGCATGCGGAGTATTACTGGCCGATATCTTTCAGAGCTTTACCGCTCATCAGATTACGTTCGATATGTTCCAGAGAAACGTTTTTGGTTTCCGGAATCAGTGCCAGCGTGATGAAGATAAACACCACGTTCAGCGCACCGTAGACCCAGAAGGTATTGGCGTTACCCAGGCTGTCCAGCATGGTCAGGAAGGTTGCACCGACGATCATATTGGCAATCCAGTTGGTCGCAGTAGAAACTGTGATACCAAAATCGCGGCCTTTCAGCGGCTGAATTTCGGAGCACAGTACCCAGATCAACGGACCGGCACTCATTGCGAAACCAACAATAAACATCAGCAGCATAGCAATCGAGAAGTATTTCGCGGCCATTGATTCCACGCCGATGTGCAGCATGGTCCCAAGAATGCCCATACCGACGGCCATTACCAGGAAACCGAGGATCAGAGTAGGCTTACGGCCCCAACGGTCAACCAGACCGATAGCGATAAAGGTCGCCAGAACGTTGACCAATCCGACAATAACTGTGCCCCACATCTGTTCAGCGCTGCTGGCAAAGCCGGCTAGACCAAAGATTTTTGGCGCGTAATACATGATGACGTTCATACCGGTAAACTGCTGCATGACCTGCAGGCCAACACCGAGATATACCGCGCGGCGGAAGTTTTTGTTGGCGGTAAACAGCTGCCAGCCGCCCTGTTTAACTTTCAGGCTTTCACGAATTTCATTCAGTTCGTTTTTCGCTTGCTCACTGGTATCGCGCAGTTTTTCCAGCACGCGACGGGCTTTTTCATCGTTACCACGAGCTGCCAACCAGCGCGGGCTGTCTGGCAAGAAGAACACGCCAACCAACAGCAGCAGGGCTGGAATGGTGATCACACCCAGCATCCAGCGCCATGCGCCGCTATAGCTGAACGCGGTATCAGACAGGTAAGCCGCCAGAATACCGATAGTAATCATCAACTGGTACATGGAAATCATGCTGCCGCGAATTTTTTCCGGGGCGATTTCTGACAGATACAGCGGGGCAGTGTAAGACGCAACACCCACTGCCAGACCCAGCAGCACGCGAGCGATAACCAGAACTTCAGTGTTTGGAGCCAGGGATGAACCCAGTGAGCCGATTACGAACAGCACGGCACCGATCATCAGGCTATACTTGCGGCCAATGCGGAAGTTCATCCAGCCACTGCCCACAGCACCAACCGCTGCGCCGAACATCATCGAGCTTACAACCCACTCTTGCTGATGGCTTGAAATCTGGAAATCATGACTAATAAATGGCAGCGCACCTGCGATTACGCCGATGTCCAGACCGAATAGCAGCCCAGCCAATGCAGCGAGAAAACAGACAAAAAAAGTCACACTCTTGTTAGAGCGCTTCCCTGCCTTATATGACGTTGAGTTACTCATCCTGCCTCCGAAAATGACTATAATGCTTAGCCTGTTATGTTATTGGCCCTTACAGTACTAAAAAGTGCGCCAGATCACATAGTTGTAATCGCTTACACTTAATCCAGCGCGGGTAACTGTGTCAGGGCTTGCTTTATTATGACTTTATTATGGTGGGCCGTTAGCGGCTTACAGTTTTTAGTATATCCCTTGCTTTAAAGCAATCAATTCCTGTCCGTTTGTTATTTACTATTAGTGTAATAGCTTAATTCGTAAAAGATTATAACTTGTAACCGTTTTCATTTTAGGCATTTTCTGTCTGTTTTTAATCAAAGCGAGACCAAATCCCAGACATAAAAAAACCCCGCCGCGAAGGCAGGGTTCATAACCTGTTGCTCAGTTTTTATCCTAAGCGAAGGCTTTAGTAGCGAAGCTATTAAAAACCGGCAGCTTCACGCAGCTGAGCGGCTTTGTCGGTTTTTTCCCAAGGGAAATGTTCGCGACCGAAGTGACCGTAAGCTGCCGTCTCTTTGTAGATTGGGTGCAGCAGGTCAAGCATCTGAATCAGGCCATATGGACGCAGGTCGAAGAACTCGCGAACCAGCAGAGTCAGCTGCTCGTTGGAAACTTTACCCGTACCGAAGGTTTCAACCATGATTGAAGTCGGTTCAGCTACGCCGATTGCGTAAGAAACCTGAATCTCACAGCGGTCAGCCAGGCCAGCAGCCACGATATTTTTAGCAACATAACGTGCAGCGTAGGCAGCAGAACGGTCAACCTTGGATGGATCTTTACCGGAGAATGCACCACCACCGTGACGAGCCATGCCGCCGTAGGTATCAACGATAATTTTACGACCAGTCAAACCGCAGTCACCCATTGGACCACCGATAACGAAACGGCCAGTCGGGTTGATGTGGAATTTGGTAGAGGCGTTCAGCCATTCGGTCGGCAGAACCGGCTTGATGATCTCTTCCATCACCGCTTCTTGCAGATCTTTCAGGCTAACTTCTTCTGAGTGCTGAGTAGACAGCACAACAGCATCGATACCGACGATTTTGCCTTCATCATACTGGAAGGTGATCTGGCTTTTCGCGTCTGGACGCAACCAGGGCAGTGAACCTGATTTACGAACCGCAGCCTGTTGTTGTACAAGGCGGTGAGCGTAAGTCACCGGAGCAGGCATCAGAACGTCGGTTTCGTTGGTTGCATAACCGAACATCAGGCCCTGGTCGCCAGCACCCTGTTCCAGTGGGTCGCTACGGTCAACGCCCTGATTGATGTCTGGAGACTGTTTGCCAATGGCGCTCAACACGGCGCAAGAGTTGGCATCAAAGCCCATTTCTGAGTTGACGTAGCCAATTTCACGGATGGTGTTACGGGTGATTTCTTCGATATCAACCCAGGCGCTGGTGGTTACTTCGCCGCCAACCAGAACCATACCGGTTTTAACGTAAGTTTCACACGCGACACGCGCCTTGGGATCTTGTTCTAAAATCGCGTCGAGAACGGCATCAGAGATTTGGTCAGCGATTTTGTCTGGATGTCCTTCTGAAACAGATTCGGACGTAAAGAGGTGTTTAGCCATTATCTTCTTTACCTTTCATACGACGGGTTAGAGACTGCTACCAAACTAGGCAGCATGAAAATAGGTCAGATTTGAAGCCCTTCCTGAAGCCGTTTGACGGTTGCAAAAAGTAGACGGATTAACATCTGGATGGCTATTTTAGGCTAGCTTTTGAGGTGATTGCCAGCCCTTTTTTACTGCACCCGTATTCATATCGTGCCCAATTAGCGTGATATTCAACGATGAATACCCTTTTGGCCCCATTTTCATTTTGCATTTTTACATCCTTATCGGTATAAACGCCCCCGCGCTGGCATGTTTCATCACTCTAGGATTAACTCAGCGTATTCCAGTAATTACTGTTCTCTTTTTGCCCTATATGGCCGGATGCCCGTGGCTTTGCGTGGCACCTGTGGAGGTGGTTAGGTTAATGACCCACTTTTTACCGCTTGTTACATTTCAACAGCATCCTCAGCAGACGCATTTTATTTCTGCGTCCCACCACTGTGAAAAAATTCTGTCATCTATCCAATGTTATAAACAGCGGGTAATAACGCCGCATGCTTATAGACAGGTCAGGTTCAGACATTTTGGCGCTACTCAAGATTCTCGGGCCGGTTAAACGCCGTCAACCGCACAAATATTGAGATAGCCTGCGACCATTTGGGGCTTATGTCCTATGGTTTCTACTGGCTCGTTTCACGGAGTCTGACAACGTGATTTACAATTATATGAGTGATCAACTTCTCGCCCAGGTTGAACAACCGGCATTTGCACGCCGTTTATCAGCTTTGTCCGGGTTGTTCTCACCTGTTGTTACTGCAATAGTGGCTGGCCATGCTGTCAGTGTAGAAAAGGGTATTAACTATGTCTGATGACATGCATTCCCACCGTCCGTCACATGCGGGCGACAGTGTTTCTTTGCGCTCCATGCAGGAGGTTGCCGTGAACGACCGTGATGCCAGCAAAATGCTGCGCACTTATAACGTTGCCTATTGGGGCAATAACTATTACGACATCAACGAGCTCGGTCACATCAGCGTATGTCCCGATCCGGACGTACCTTCGGCCCGCGTAGACCTGGCTCAGCTGGTGAAAGACTTGCGCGAGCAGGATGGTCAACGTCTGCCTGCGCTGTTCTGTTTCCCACAAATTTTACAACACCGTCTGCGCTCGATTAACGCCGCCTTTAAACGTGCGCGCGAATCTTTCGGCTACGAGGGTGACTATTTTCTGGTTTATCCAATCAAGGTTAACCAGCATCGCCGCGTGATTGAGTCATTGGTTGAATCCGGTGAACCGCTGGGTCTTGAAGCAGGTTCCAAAGCCGAGCTGATGGCCGTTTTGGCGCACGCGGGCATGACTCGTTCGGTGATCGTTTGTAACGGCTATAAAGACCGTGAATACATTCGCCTAGCATTGATCGGCGAAAAGCTCGGTCACAAGGTTTATCTGGTTATTGAAAAAATGACCGAGATTAAACTGGTGCTCGAAGAAGCCGAACGCCTGAACGTGATCCCGCGCCTTGGCGTGCGTGCGCGTTTGTCTTCGCAAGGTTCTGGCAAATGGCAGTCCAGCGGTGGCGAGAAATCCAAATTTGGCCTGGCCGCCGCGCAGGTATTGCAACTGGTTGAAATGCTGCGTAAAGCAGATCGTTTAGACAGCCTGCAGCTGCTGCACTTCCACCTTGGATCTCAGCTGTCGAACATTCGAGATATCTCGACCGGTGTGCGTGAATCGGCGCGTTTCTACGTCGAACTGCACAAGCTTGGCGTAAACATTCAGTGTTTCGACGTCGGCGGCGGTTTGGGTGTGGATTACGAAGGAACCCGCTCGCAGTCTGACTGCTCGGTGAACTATGGCCTGAACGAATATGCCAACAATGTGATCTGGGGGATTGGCGATGCCTGTAATGAACACGGCCTGCCGCATCCAACAGTGATAACCGAGTCTGGTCGTGCTGTAACGGCACACCACACGGTACTGGTTTCAAATGTTATCGGCGTTGAGCGCAATGAATTTACGCCGCCGATTGCCCCTGCCGAAGATGCGCCGCGTGCGCTGCTGAGCCTGTGGGATACCTGGAACGAAATGCACGATCCAGAAAACCGTCGTTCGCTGCGTGAGTGGCTGCATGACTGTCAGATGGACCTGCACGACGTTCATTCTCAGTACGCGCACGGTATTCTCGATTTGACCCAGCGCGCCTGGGCGGAAGAGATTTACCTGAATATCTGCAACGTGATCCAGCAGCAGCTTGATCCCAGCAATCGCGCGCACCGCCCAATCATTGATGAGCTACAAGAACGTATGGCCGACAAGCTGTACGTCAACTTCTCGCTGTTCCAGTCGATGCCGGATGCCTGGGGTATCGATCAGCTGTTCCCGGTGTTGCCGCTGGAAGGCCTCGACAAGCCACCGGTTGGCCGCGCCGTGCTGCTCGACATTACGTGTGACTCAGACGGTACTATCGATCATTACGTGGACGGCGACGGGGTAGCAACTACCATGCCGATGCCTCCTTATGATCCGGAAAATCCTCCGGCGCTGGGCTTCTTTATGGTTGGCGCGTATCAGGAAATCCTTGGCAACATGCATAACCTGTTCGGCGACACTGCTGCGGTAGACGTGTTTGTATTCCCTGATGGCAGCATCGAGGTACAGCAGTCCGACGAGGGCGATACCGTTGCCGATATGCTGGAATATGTGCAGCTTGACCCCAACGTGCTGTTGGCCCGCTTCCGCGATCAGGTTAAAGAAACCGATCTTGATGCCGAGCTGCAGGCGCAGTTTATCGAAGAGTTCGAGAGCGGACTGTACGGTTACACCTATTTAGAAGACGAATAAGTCTGTTCGATAGACTATTCGCTGGATTAGACAATACAGAACTATAGCCTCGCCGAGTCAGTGCTCGGGCGAGGTTTCTATAAAAGGATAAGTGATGAGTACTTTGGGGCACAAGTTTGATAATTCGCTGGTTTCCAACGCTTTTGGGTTCCTGCGTTTCCCGGTGAATTTCGAGCCTTACGATAGCGATGCCGAGTGGGTAATTACCGGTATTCCTTTCGATATGGCGACTTCAGGCCGTTCTGGTTCGCGTCTTGGCCCGGCGGCTATCCGCCAGGTGTCAGTGAATCTGGCGTGGGAAGGCAAGCGCTGGCCGTGGGATTTCGACCTGCGCGAGCGTCTGAACGTAGTGGACTGCGGTGATGTGGTGTACGAATTCGGCGACGCACAAACTCTGGTCGATAACCTGGAAGAGCACGCGGACAAACTGCTGGCGGCTGGCAAGCGCATGCTGTCGTTCGGCGGTGACCACTTTGTCACTCTGCCACTGCTGCGCGCTCACCATCGCAAGTTCGGCAAGATGGCGCTGGTTCACTTTGATGCCCACACCGATACCTATTCCAACGGCAGCAAATTCGACCACGGCACCATGTTCTATCATGCACCGAAAGAAGGGCTGATTTCCGCTGAAAACTCGGTACAAATTGGTATCCGCACTGAGTTTGATAAAGATCTCGGCTTCACCGTGCTGGATGCTGCTCAGGTTAATGATCGCACCGTTGACGATATTCTTGCACAGGTTAAGCAAATCGTTGGCGATCTGCCGGTGTATCTGAGCTTTGATATTGACTGTCTGGACCCGGCTCACGCGCCTGGCACCGGCACTCCGGTTATCGGCGGCCTGACCTCCGATCGCGCCCTGAAACTGGTTCGCGGTCTGAAAAATCTGGACCTCGATATTGTCGGTATGGACATCGTGGAAGTTGCTCCGGCTTACGATCAGTCAGACATCACGGCATTGGCAGCGGCAACGCTGGCTCTTGAAATGCTGCACGTGCAGGCAGACAAGAAAGGCGCTTAAGCGTCCTTGTTTTCAATATCACGTTTGTGAGACCCGGCAATGCCGGGTTTTTTTGTTTGTTAATTCGGCAACTTGGCAGTGAAATGCTGAAAACGGCGGCAAAAATTTTTATGGAAACGTTGCCAAAACAACATCTCCTTATAAGCTGTGTGCCGCGATTGGTTTTTGTCGGCGCTGGCGATATAGTTGGCAAGACTAAAAACTCTATACCCCCAGCGCTCGCTTCCTGAAGTGTGTTCCTGCCGTAATAGAGATTGCTGTTTTAATCCGTAGTTTGAGAAAATGATTTTTTCGACTGCTTTTTTAATCCGACCTGGAGTAGAACATGTCCTCTCGTAAAGAGCTTGCGAACGCTATCCGCGCACTCAGCATGGACGCCGTGCAGAAAGCAAATTCCGGCCACCCCGGTGCCCCAATGGGCATGGCCGACATCGCCGAAGTCCTGTGGCGCGATTATATGAACCACAACCCGACCAACCCGCACTGGGCTGACCGCGACCGCTTCGTGCTGTCAAACGGTCACGGCTCGATGCTGATTTACAGCCTGCTGCACCTCACCGGCTACGATTTGCCAATCACCGAGCTGGAAAACTTCCGTCAGCTGCACTCAAAAACTCCGGGTCACCCGGAGTACGGCTACACCGCTGGCGTTGAAACCACCACCGGCCCGCTGGGTCAGGGGATCGCCAACGCCGTCGGCTTCGCGATTGCCGAACGCACGCTGGCCGCGCAGTTCAACCGCGAAGGTCACGACATCGTTAACCACCACACCTACGCCTTTATGGGCGACGGCTGTATGATGGAAGGCATCTCCCACGAGGTTTGCTCGCTGGCCGGTACCATGAAACTCGGCAAATTGACCGCGTTTTATGACGACAACGGCATCTCCATCGACGGCCACGTAGAAGGCTGGTTCACCGATGACACCGCGGCACGTTTCGAAGCCTACAACTGGCACGTTATCCGCCACGTAGACGGCCACAACCCTGACGCTATCAAAGCCGCCATCGAAGAATCCCACAAGGTGACCGACAAGCCGACCCTGATCCTGTGCAAAACGATCATCGGTTTCGGTTCGCCAAACAAGGCCGGTACTCACGAAGTGCACGGCGCAGCGCTGGGCGCGGACGAAGTGGCCGCAACGCGTAAAGCGATTGGCTGGAACTATCCGCCGTTTGAAATCCCGCAAGATATCTACGCGCAGTGGGATGCCAAAGAGGCCGGTAAAGCGAAAGAAGCCGCCTGGAACGACAAGTTCGCGGCCTATGCCAAGGCTCACCCAGAGCTGGCCAAAGAGTTTGATCGTCGCGTCAACGGCGAGCTGCCGCTGAACTGGGAAACCGAGGCGCAGAAATTCATCGAAGGTTTGCAGGCCAAACCAGCAAACATCGCCAGCCGTAAAGCGTCGCAAAATACGCTGGAAGCGTTTGGTAAAATCCTGCCGGAATTCCTGGGCGGCTCCGCTGACCTGGCACCGAGCAACCTGACCATGTGGTCCGGCTCGAAGTCCATCGGCGACGACAATGCCGGTAACTACATTCACTACGGCGTGCGCGAATTCGGCATGACCGCGATAACCAACGGTATCGCGCTGCACGGCGGTTTCCTGCCGTATTCCGCAACTTTCCTGATGTTCGTGGAATATGCGCGCAACGCAGTACGCATGGCCGCGCTGATGAAAATCCGCAACGTGTTCGTGTACACCCACGACTCCATTGGTCTGGGCGAAGACGGCCCGACGCACCAGCCGGTCGAGCAGTTGGCCAGCCTGCGCGTGACCCCGAACATGAGCCTGTGGCGTCCGGCTGACCAGGTTGAGTCTGCGGTGGCGTGGAAATACGCTATCGAGCGCAACGACGGCCCGACCACGCTTATCTTCTCCCGTCAGAATCTAACCCAGCAACCGCGTACCGCCGAGCAGTTGGCCAACGTGGCGCGCGGCGGTTACATTCTTAAAGACTGTGAAGGCACGCCGGAGGTTATTCTGATCGCCACCGGTTCAGAAGTCGGCATCACCGTAGAAGCCGCCGACAAGCTGGCCGCAGCGGGCACCAAGGTGCGGGTGGTTTCACTGCCATCGACCGACGCCTTCGACAAGCAGGATGCGGCCTACCGCGAATCCGTGCTGCCGAAAGCGGTTTCCGCACGCGTTGCCGTGGAAGCCGGCATTGCAGACTACTGGTACAAATACGTGGGTCTGAACGGTGCTATCGTCGGCATGACCACCTTCGGTGAGTCTGCTCCGGCAGAGCTGCTGTTCAAAGAGTTCGGCTTCACCGTGGATAACGTCGTTGCCAAAGCACAGTCACTGTTGAAGTAAAATCAACTCTCGCCACAGCGCTTTGAACGCGCCGTGGTGATAAAAGCCTCGATGAAAATCGGGGCTTTTTTTTGCCTGAAAATTGGGTTTTAAATTCGAATAAAAAACCCGTGCCCTGACTTGCATCAATCCCTTTAAATCTCTTTTTTAATAGAATAGCCATCTTGTTAACGGAAAAAGCGCGTGGGTTGTTGATTTTTTCAGCGAACGCAAAGGGCAGTGCTCCAAATTGCAGCGAAATATTTCCTTTGTCTATAGTTTGGTTTATGCTCAGCTGAACCGTTTCAGTTGTGGCTATTTTAGTGAACGTCCGATGCTGGTTGTTAACGTGTTCAGATTGGAAGGGGTGTTGAGTTCCGAATTGCATCCAATAAGGTGCAATGATGATTCACCGCAAAGGCGCACTGCATTACTATAGGGTTATCGTAATTAGGTAACAACCGTGTAACAGGGAGAAGTATGCCAATACGTATCGCAATTAATGGCTTTGGTCGCATTGGCCGTAGCGTATTGCGCGCTTTATACGAATCTGGTCGCCGTGCAGAAATCAGCGTCGTGGCAATCAATGAGCTGGCCAGCCCCGAAGGGATGGCGCACCTGTTGAAGTATGACTCCAGCCATGGCCGCTTCGCCTGGGACGTGCGGCAGGAAGGCGATGTGCTTTCAGTCGGCGATGACACCATCCGTTTGCTGCACCAGCCCGATGCCAGCCTGTTACCTTGGGGTGAGCTGAGCATTGACGTGGTGCTCGACTGCACCGGCGTTTTCGGCAGTCGTGAAGATGGTGAAGCCCAACTTGCCGCCGGAGCAAAGAAGATCCTCTTCGCTCATCCCGGCGGGCACGATTTGGACGCCACCGTAGTTTATGGTGTGAATGACCATCTACTCAAACGCGAGCACCGCATCGTCTCCAACGCTTCCTGCACCACCAACTGTATTATTCCGATTATCAAACTTCTGGACGACGCGTTCGACATCGAATTTGGCACGGTCACCACCATCCACTCTGCGATGCATGACCAGCCGGTAATCGATGCTTATCATCCGGATTTACGCCGTACACGCGCAGCCAGCCAGTCAATTATTCCCGTTGATACCAAGCTGTCTGCCGGCATCACACGCATTATGCCGAAGTTCTGTGACCGCTTTGAAGCGATCTCGGTGCGTGTGCCAACCATCAACGTAACTGCTATCGATTTAAGCGTTTTTGTTTCCAAAAAAGTAGACGTTGAGCAGGTTAACCAGCTGCTGCAAAAGGCATCGAACGGTGCTTTTCGTGGTATTGTTGACTATACCGAACTACCATTAGTTTCTACTGATTTTAACCATGACCCGCACAGCGCCATCGTCGATGGCACCCAGACGCGGGTCAGTGGACAGCGCCTGATCAAAACTCTGGTCTGGTGCGACAATGAGTGGGGCTTTGCCAATAGGATGTTGGATACCACGTTGGCCATGTCCGCAAGCGGTTTCTAGTAAGGCAAATCAGCCACGGCTGGTTACGCCCTCAGCAACTTTAAAAGAATCAACGAGAGGATTCACCATGTCTGTAATTAAGATGAGCAGCCTGGATTTAGCAGGTAAGCGTGTACTGATCCGTGCGGATCTGAACGTGCCGGTTAAAGACGGTAAAGTGACGTCTGATGCACGTATTCGTGCCTCTTTGCCAACCATCGAAACGGCCCTGAAGCAGGGTGCGCGCGTGATGGTGACCTCGCATCTGGGTCGTCCTACCGAAGGCGAGTACAACGAAGAGTTTTCGCTGCTGCCGGTTGTTAACTACCTGAAAGACAAGCTCGGTTCAAAAGTTCGTCTGGCTAAAGATTACCTCGACGGCGTTGATATTGCTGAAGGCGAGTTGGTTGTTCTGGAAAACGTTCGCTTTAACAAAGGCGAAAAGAAAGACGACGAAGCGCTGTCTAAAAAATATGCTGCCCTCTGCGACGTTTACGTGATGGACGCTTTCGGCACCGCGCACCGCGCACAGGCCTCGACTCACGGCGTGGGCAAGTTTGCTCCAATCGCCTGTGCAGGCCCGCTGCTGTCTGCAGAGCTTGAAGCACTGGGCAAAGCGCTGGGTAACCCGGCTCGTCCAATGGTTGCAATTGTTGGTGGTTCAAAAGTTTCTACCAAACTGACCGTGCTTGACGCGCTGTCCAAAATTGCTGACCAGCTGATCGTCGGTGGTGGTATTGCCAACACCTTCGTGGCCGCTCAGGGTCATAACGTGGGTAAATCACTGTATGAAGCTGACCTGGTAGGCACTGCCAAAAAATTGCTGGAAACCTGCGATATTCCGGTTCCAACTGATGTGCGCGTAGCGACCGAATTCTCCGAGACCGCAACCGCAACGCTGAAATCAACCAGCGATATCAAAGACGAAGAGCAAATTCTGGATATGGGCGACGTGTCTGCACAGCGTCTGGCCGAGATCCTGAAAAACGCCAAAACCATTCTGTGGAATGGCCCGGTTGGCGTGTTCGAGTTCCCTAACTTCCGTAAAGGAACCGAAATCGTGGCGCACGCCATTGCCGATAGCGACGCATTCTCCATCGCAGGCGGCGGCGACACTCTGGCAGCAATCGACCTGTTCGGTATTGCTGACAAAATCTCCTACATCTCTACCGGTGGTGGCGCATTCCTCGAGTTCGTTGAAGGAAAAGAGCTGCCAGCCGTTGTGATGCTGGAAGAGCGTGCTAAAAAGTAATAATACAGGGCGGATGAGTTTGCTTGTCTGCCCACGCTAATTTTTGTAATCCGATTCAATCCATCTACGACCGACGATACAGGACAACGTAATATGTCTAAAATTTTTGATTTCGTAAAACCTGGTGTTATCACTGGTGATGACGTTCAGAAAGTATTCGCAGTAGCTAAAGAAAATGCGTTTGCTCTCCCTGCAGTTAACTGCGTAGGCACCGACTCTATCAACGCCGCTCTCGAAGCCGCTGCGAAAGTCAAAGGTCCTATCATTATTCAGTTCTCTAACGGCGGCGCTGCATTTATCGCGGGCAAAGGTTTGAAAACTGACGTTCCACAGGGCGGCGCGATTCTGGGCGCTATCTCAGGTGCGCGTCACGTTCACCTGATGGCTGAACACTATGGCGTGCCGGTTATCCTGCATACTGACCACTGTGCGAAGAAACTGCTGCCTTGGATTGACGGTCTGCTGGACGAAGGTGAAAAACACTTTAAAGCTACCGGTAAGCCACTGTTCTCATCTCACATGATCGACCTGTCAGAAGAGCCGCTGGAAGAAAACATCGAGATTTGCAGCAAGTATCTGGCGCGTATGGCCAAGATCGACATGACGCTGGAAATCGAACTGGGTTGCACTGGCGGTGAAGAAGACGGCGTTGATAACAGCCACATGGACGCATCTGCGCTGTACACTCAGCCAGAAGACGTTGATTACGCTTACGAAAAACTGAATGCAATCAGCCCACGCTTCACTATCGCGGCTTCATTCGGTAACGTTCACGGCGTTTACAAGCCAGGTAACGTTAAACTGACCCCAACTATCCTGCGTGATTCTCAGGATTACGTCAGCAAGAAACACAACCTGCCGCACAACTCCCTGGACTTCGTGTTCCACGGTGGTTCAGGTTCTTCAGCTGCCGAAATCAAAGAATCTATAAGCTACGGTGTTATCAAAATGAACATCGATACTGACACTCAGTGGGCTAACTGGGACGGTATCCTTCAGTTCTACAAAAAGAACGAAGCTTACCTGCAGGCGCAACTGGGTAACCCGGAAGGCGCAGACAAGCCGAACAAGAAATTCTACGATCCACGCGTATGGCTGCGTTCTGCACAGTCCTCTATGGTGACTCGTCTGGAACAGGCTTTCGAAGAGCTGAACGACGTTAACACTCTGTAATTGCGCATTTTGGTGCAAACAGACGAAAGGGGCCAGGCGGCCCCTTTTTTATGTCTGAAATCTGCGGAAACGGATTACATCCAGCCTGCGACAATTTTCTGATATTCGCCAGTGGCCCGCGCAAGATGTAGCCATTGGTCAACATAAAGCTTCCAGCTGATATCGTCAGTGGGCAGCATGTAAGATTTCTCGCCATACTGCATCGGCTTGTCAGGATTTACCGCACACAGGGACGGGTGCGATTTTTTCTGGTAAAGCGCTTCGGAAGCCTCGGTTATCATCACATCGGCTCTTTTATCAACCAGTTGTTGGAAGATGCCTGCATTATCGTGCGACAACGTTAGGTTGCTTTCAGGCAAAAAGGCGTGTGCAAACACCTCATTGGTGCCGCCTGCCGGTTCAATCAAGCGTACCGTTGGCTTATTAATTTGCGCGAGGGTTTGATATTTTTTCACGTCAGTACAACGTACCAACGGGATTTTTCCATCAACATCCATTCTTTCGGCAAAGAACACCTGTTGCTGACGCGCCAGCGTAACTGAAATGCCGCCCATCGCGATATCGCATTTGCCCGCAACCAGGTCCGGTGTCAGCGTTTTCCAGGTGGATTTCACGAAATTAACTTTCACGCCCAGACTTTTTGCCAATGACTCGGCCATTGATACATCTATACCTTCATAGCTGCCATCAGGTTTTAGAAACGTGTAAGGCTTGTAATCGCCGGTGGTACAGACGTTTAAGGTGCCTTGTTTCATAACAGTTTGAAGATGTGATTCTGCACTGGCGCTCCCGGCGGCGACCAGCAATACCCAAGGTAATAACTTTTTCATTTTTAGCCCTGTTTCAAGGTTATTGATTTTTTAGGCAACTTTTATCGCCGCAGTGGTATTTTTCTTTTTCTTGAACTGATAGCCGACCAGCAGCACCAGCAGCCAGACAGGAATTAGCCAGACTGAGATCTGCATGCCCGGCGTCATATACATAATGATCAGAATCGCGGCCAGGAACAGCAGGCAGAGCAAGTTAGTCAGCGGATAACCCAGGCTCTGGAAACTGGTTTTCTGTTTTGCGATATGCAGCGCGCGACGGAATTTCAGATGAGTAATGCTGATCATCGCCCAGTTAATCACCAGCGCAGCCACGACCAGAGACATCAGTACTTCAAATACCTGACCCGGCATCAAATAGTTAAGCAGCACGCATAGCGCGGTGGTGATTGCCGAAACGCTCAACGCATTGAATGGAATACCGCGACCGTTAACCTTGAGCAAGGCGGCAGGGGCATTGCCTTGTTTAGCTAGACCAAACAACATGCGGCTGTTGCTAAACACGCAGCTGTTATAAACAGAAAGCGCGGCAGAAAGTACTACGGCGTTGAGCAGAGTGGCCACCAGATTGCTGTCAAGCGCATGGAAAATCAGAACAAATGGGCTGCCGCCGGTGACTACTTTCTGCCATGGATAGAGTGAAAGCAGCACTGCCAGCGCGCCGACGTAAAACAGTAAAATGCGATAAATCACCTGATTGGTGGCTTTCGGAATGCTTTTCTGCGGATTGTCGGCCTCGGCGGCGGTGATGCCGATAAGTTCCAGGCCGCCGAACGAGAACATGATCACCGCCATCGCCATCACCAGACCTTTAACGCCGTGAGGGAAGAAGCCGCCGAATTGCCACAGGTTTGCCACGCTGGCTTCCGGGCCGCCGTGACCGCTGGCCAACAGCCAGGCACCAAAACCGATCATGCCGACAATTGCCGCCACTTTGATGATCGAAAACCAGAATTCCACTTCACCGTAAATTTTCACGCTGCTCATGTTGATGACATTAATCGCGATAAAGAATACCGCCGCCGAGACCCAGGTCGGGATCTCAGGCCACCAATACTGAACATAAATGCCCACTGCGGTGAGTTCCGCCATGCTGACCAGCACATACAGCACCCAATAGTTCCAGCCAGACATAAAGCCCGCCAGGCTGCCCCAATATTTGTTGGCGAAATGGCTGAACGATCCGGCTACTGGCTCTTGAACTACCATTTCACCGAGCTGACGCATGATAAAGAAGGCGATAATCCCTGCAATCGCATAGCCCAAAAGTACTGAGGGTCCGGCCATTTTTATCGTCTGAGCGATACCAAGGAACAGACCAGTGCCGATAGCACCACCCAAAGCGATCAGCTGTATATGGCGGTTTTTTAACCCTCTTTTCAGCTGACCATCCTTCTGCAACTTATCCATTAATTTTCCCCAAAATTAGAAACTGTTATTGGCAGCGGATAAAGCAATTCTCAGGCCATTGCATGACGCACAAAACTTTAATTTTCATAACATATTGAAATGTTTATATAAATATTTTTAAGGGCTATGCGCAGGATATGCGTAAATAATCCCCTCAGGCTGTGATTTACGCTTTTAAATGGCATTCGGTGCATGATTTGAGCAGTAAACTCTCTGAAAGTGACCAATGTTGAACCAAATTAGTGCGACGCATCGGGTTGCCTGCGCCTGCTCTTCGAACAGCGGTGAAATCTGTTATCATTAATTCATTGTCAGGGGCATGGATACATCGCCTCGACCCATTGTCTTTTATCAACCCAGACAGGAAATCGCCGTTGAATAAGCCAAGGTCAGTTACGCTCGAGGATGTCGCCCGCCACGCTGGTGTTTCTTATCAGACGGTTTCGCGCGTGCTGAATCAGGCGGCTCAGGTGGCTGAGAAAACGCGCATCCGGGTTGAAGCCGCAATGAATGAGCTGAACTATGTGCCGAACCGCATGGCGCAGCAGCTGGCAGGAAAGCAGAGTTTTACCCTCGGGCTGGCGAGTACTAATCTGGCCCTTAATGCGCCTTCCCAGGGGGCTTCGGCGATTAAAACCCGGGCCAGCCAGCTCGGTTATCACGTGGTGATATCGATGGTCGAAGATTTGCAGTTGCAGTCCTGCCGCGCGGCGGTAAACGAACTGATTGCCCAGCGCGTTGACGGCATTCTGATCAACGTGCCGCTGGAAACCGCTAACGCCCTTGAAGTGAAGCAGTGCTGCGGTAATCTGCCAGTGCTGTTTCTCGATGTTGATCCACAGGCTGATCTGCTGAGTATTCTGTTTGATCCAAGCGAAGGTGCGCGACAGGGGCTGAACCATCTGCTGGCGCTGGGCCATCGTGACATTGCCCTGTTGACCGGCCCGTTGGAGTCAGTATCTGCCCGCCTGCGCTATCAGGGCTGGCTTGGCGGACTGGTCGAACAGCAGCTTACACCTTTTAATGTGCTGCACGGTGACTGGAGCTCGGCTTCTGGCTATCAGTTGGCTCTGACTCTGCTTAACCAGCCGCAGCGGCCGACGGCGATTCTGGTCGCTAACGATCAGATGGCTCTCGGCGTGCTTCGAGCTGCGCATCAGTGCGGCATTGCGGTACCGCAGCATCTTTCGGTGGTTGGCTATGATGACACCGAAGACAGCGCCTATTTTCAACCTCCTTTAACTACTATCGCGCAAGACTTTCGCCTGAGCGGTCGCGAAAGTGTAACTCGTCTGGTGCAGATGCTGGAAAATCCATCGCAGGCCAATCCGGGATCACTGCTGCTTAATACCACTTTGATGGAACGTCAGACCACCTCGCCGCCGGGTGAGCGGACCGATTCCGCCAAGTCACTGGCGTTAGAGCTCAAACGAATCGCTCGTCAGCTGGAACAGCTTTAAGCCTTTCCGTGCGCATCTGGCGGGGATTTTGTGATCCTCGTCGCCTTCTGAACGCTGCTTTCTTTACTTAATTTTCATATCGCCCCATGTTTGACTCATTAATGTGAGCGCATAACATTTTTTGGGTGGATTTATGAAGCGTAATAATGATCAGGTAAAAAAACCGTTAATCGAGGTACTGGCGCGTAGAGATTGGGAGAATCCGGTTTGCACCCAGGTTAATCGCCTGGCGGCGCATCCTCCTTTTCAGAGCTGGCGCAGCGTTGAAGAAGCTAAAGAAGATCGTGATTCCGTCAGCCGTCACCTGTTAAATGGCGAATGGGCCTTTAGTTATTTCACCAGCCCGGAGAGGGTCCCTGTTTCGTGGCTAAGTGAGGATCTGCCCGCGTCGGACACCATTCAGGTTCCTGCCAACTGGCAGCTGGCGGGCTATGATGCGCCAATTTATACCAACGTACAGTATCCTATTCCGGTAAATCCGCCGTTTGTACCCCATGAAAACCCCACGGGATGTTATTCGCTCACATTTGAAGTTCAAGAGGATTGGCGCAAACAGGGTCAGACAAGAATTATCTTCGACGGCGTTAATTCTGCGTTCTATTTGTGGTGCAACGGCGAGTGGGTCGGATATTCACAGGACAGCCGACTGCCGGCCGAGTTTGACCTCAGCGATTATTTGCAGGCAGGCAATAACCGCCTTGCGGTGATGGTGCTGCGCTGGAGCGACGGCAGCTACCTCGAAGACCAGGACATGTGGCGGATGAGCGGCATCTTCCGCGATGTCAGCCTGCTGCATAAGCCAGAGGTTCAGTTCAGTGATATCCAGCTAAATACTCATTTGCATGCCAATTTCACACTCGGCGAGCTGGAAGCCAAAATCGTGGTGAACGCCACGCCTGTACAGGCCAGTACGCACAAAATTCAAGTCACACTTTGGCAAGGTAATCAGAAGGTTGCCGATGAAACGCAGCAACTTGGCAGCGAAACTATTGACGAACGGGGCGCCTATTTCGACAAAGTGACGCTGCGTCTGCCGTTGGCAAAACCGCTGTTATGGAGCGCCGAACAGCCGCATCTGTATAGAGCGGTGATTTCCTTGCTCGATGCCGATAATCGATTGATTGAAGCCGAAGCTTACGACGTGGGATTTCGTCAGGTTGAAATCTCTAATGGCCTGCTGAAACTCAATGGGCAACCGCTACTGATTCGCGGCACCAATCGTCACGAACATCATCCTGAAAAAGGACAGGCGATCGACGAGGCGACCATGCTGCAAGATATCTTGCTGATGAAGCAGCATAATTTCAATGCCGTGCGCTGCTCGCATTATCCGAATCATCCGCTTTGGTACAAACTTTGCGATCGCTACGGACTCTACGTAGTTGATGAGGCAAATATTGAAACTCACGGCATGCAGCCGATGAACCGCCTTTCCGACGATCCACAGTGGTTCAATGCCTTCAGCGAACGAGTAACCCGCATGGTGCAGCGCGATCGCAACCATCCTTGCATCATTATCTGGTCTTTGGGGAACGAGTCAGGGTATGGTTCAACTCACGATGCTTTATATAGCTGGATAAAATCTACCGACCCGACTCGCCCGGTGCAGTATGAGGGCGGGGGGGCCAACTCGGCGGCCACCGACATTATTTGCCCGATGTATGCCCGCGTCGATCAAGATCAGCCGTTTGATGCGGTGCCTAAATGGTCGATCAAAAAATGGATCGGCATGCCTGACGAAACCCGTCCGCTGATCCTTTGTGAATATGCTCACGCCATGGGTAACAGTCTTGGCAGTTTTGACAAATATTGGCAGGCGTTTCGCGATTATCCCCGTTTGCAGGGCGGTTTTATTTGGGATTGGGTTGACCAGAGTCTGACTCGCGTCGGTGACGATGGCGTCAGTTATTCTGCCTACGGCGGTGATTTTGGCGACAAGCCCAACGATCGCCAATTCTGCATGAACGGCCTGGTTTTTCAGGATCGCACGCCGCATCCGGCACTGTTTGAAGCCCAGCGCGCGCAACAGTTTTTCCATTTCGATCTGGTCAGCATTGAACCGCTGGTGGTTGAGGTGCGTAGCGATTATCTGTTCCGGCATAGCGATAACGAGCGCCTGAACTGGCGGGTTGAGCTGAATGGTCAGGCAGTCTGCCAGGGCGAACAACCGCTGGATATCCCGCCGCAGGGCCGCCAGCGTATTCAGCTCGGTGACTATCCAGCAGTCGAAACACCGGGTCAACTATGGCTGAATATTGATATTTATCAGCCGGATGCTACGCAATGGTCTGGCAGGGAGCATCGTACTGCCTGGCATCAATGGTCACTTCCGCGCGCGCTTCCACTGCCTGTTGCCGTCAAGCAAAACTCAAGCGCACCTAAGCTGGCGACAACAGAAAATCAGCTCACGGTTGCCGTCGGCGATCAGCGCTGGCAGTTCAACAAGCAAAACGGACTGCTCGAACAGTGGTGGCATGGCGAAGAGGCGCAGCTGCTTTCTCCGCTGCGTGACCAGTTTGTTCGCGCGCCGCTGGATAATGACATCGGCGTCAGCGAGGCCACGCGCATCGATCCTAATGCCTGGGTCGAGCGTTGGAAAAAGGCCGGGATGTATGAACTCGAAAGCCAGTTGCTGCGTTTCGAAACTCATCAATTAGTCGATGGCTTCAGTATTGAAACTGAGCACACCTTTGCCTATGCGCAGAACATTGTGCTGATTAGCCGTAAAAACTACCACATCAGCACACTGGGAGAGTTGCGTATTGACGTGCGGGTGCAAGTTGCCAGCAGCCTGCCTTCTCCGGCGCGTATTGGCCTGAGTTGCCAGCTGCGCCAGGTAGCAGAAACGGTCGAATGGCTGGGACTGGGGCCGCACGAAAATTATCCGGATCGCCAACTGGCGGCACAGTTCTCCCGCTGGCAGTTGCCACTGGAACAGCTGTATACGCCTTACGTCTTTCCGTCTGAAAACGGTTCGCGCGGTGGAACTCACGAATTAAATTATGGTGACTGGCAGCTGCAGGGCGATTTTGCCTTCGGCCTCAGTCGTTACAGCCTGCGCCAGCTGATGGATACCAGCCATCGCCATCTGCTGCATGAAGAGCAGGGCACCTGGCTGAACATCGACGCCTTCCGTATGGGTATCGGCGGCGATGATTCGTGGAGTCCCAGTGTGAGCCCGGACTTTTTACTGACGGACAACGAATATCGCTATTCGCTTATCTGGGTGCGTAAGTAAGCATGTTGCCGTATTCCAGCGCGGGATACGGCTGCCGTTTCGGCCGAGGAGTGACCAATGAATTATCTAAAAAATACTAATTTCTGGACCTTTGGACTGTTTTTCTTTTTCTACTTTTTCATCATGGGTGCCTATTTTCCGTTTTTCCCGATTTGGCTGCATGATATTAATCATATCAATCAGAGTGATACCGGCATTATTTTTGCCTGTATTTCGTTCTTCTCACTGGTATTCCAGCCGCTGTTTGGTCTGTTGTCCGACAAGCTTGGGCTGAAAAAACATCTGCTGTGGATCATCACCGGCATGCTGGTTCTGTTTGCGCCGTTCTTTATTTACGTGTTCGGTCCGCTGCTGAAAACTAATATTCTAATGGGATCGATAGTCGGCGGGATTTACCTCGGCTTCATCTACAACGGCGGCGCACCGGCAATTGAGGCTTACATCGAGAAGGTCAGCCGTCGTAGCAGCTTCGAGTTTGGGCGCGCGCGAATGTTTGGCTGCGTCGGTTGGGCTATTTGCGCCTCGGTGGTGGGCATTATGTTCACCATTAACAACCAGTTTGTATTCTGGTTGGGGTCCGGCTGTGCGGTTATCTTGGCTATCCTGCTGTTGCTCGCCAAACCGGCAGTCGGCTCAACCGCCAAGGTCGCCAACGAGCTGGGTGCCAATTCCAAACCGTTTAGTCTGCGTCTCGCCGCAGAGCTGCTGAAAGATAAAAAACTGTGGTTCCTCGGCTTGTATGTGGTTGGTGTTTCCTGCACCTATGAAGTATTCGACCAACAGTTCGCCAACTTCTTTACCTCTTTCTTCAGCAATGTTGATCAGGGGACGCGTGTGTTCGGTTACATCACCACGCTGGGCGAGTTGCTCAATGCGTTTATCATGTTCTTTGCCCCGGCAATCGTTAATCGCATCGGCGGCAAGAATGCGCTGTTACTGGCGGGCACTATTATGTCCGTGCGCATCATCGGCTCTTCATTCGCCAGCACGCCGGTAGAAGTGGTGCTACTGAAAACGCTGCACATGTTTGAGATCCCGTTCCTGATTGTCGGCTGTTTCAAATACATTACCTCGGTGTTTGAGGTGCGTTTCTCGGCCACCATTTATCTGGTGTGTTTCTGTTTCTTCAAGCAAATCGCGATGATCTTTATGTCAGTATTCGCTGGCGATATGTATGGCAAAGTGGGCTTCCATGGCACCTATCTTATCCTTGGTTTGATTGCGCTGGCGTTTACGCTGGTGTCAGTTTTCACCCTCAGCGGACGCGGTCCGTTACAAGCATTCAAAACGGTTCAACGAGTCAGCGAAAAGCCAATTAACAACGTGTAAAAAGTCTGCATAACGGCCACACCGATTGGCAGTCAGGCTAAATCTTGGGTACCCTTAAGGGCTTAGGCATCATTCGTCCTGCGATTGAGTGCGAATGTCTGGTTTTATTATTGCTTGCTAGGGTGTGTTAAATGGAAGATTTAAATGTAGTGGGTGGACTTCACAGTGCGGGACTGTGGTTAGCCAAAAATCAGGAATTGCTGATTCACTATGCGGTCAATATCGTTGCCGCAGTGTTTATTCTGGTAATCGGCTTGCTGGCTGCGAAGCTTATCTCCGGCACGGTAAGCCGCGTAATGCGCTTGCGTAATATTGACCTGACGGTATCTGATTTCCTGGCGGCGCTGGTACGCTACGCCATTATTGCCTTTACCATTATCGCTGTTTTAGGGCGAATTGGGGTGCAGACTACCTCGGTGATAGCCGTTATTGGTGCTGCAGGTTTGGCCGTAGGTCTTGCATTGCAAGGCTCACTTTCAAACTTCGCCGCCGGTGTGTTACTGGTGATGTTCCGCCAGTTCCGCGTGGGTGAATATGTCGATCTTGGCGGAGTTGCAGGTACCGTAACTCACGTGCAGATTTTTTCAACTACGCTGCTGAGCCCTGATAACAAGGTGATTGTTATCCCTAATGGTAAAGTGATCGCCGGTAACATCATCAACACCTCCCGTGAGCCGACTCGACGTACTGATATTATCGTCAGTGTCTCTTACGACGCAGAAATCGCTAAAGTTAAACAAGTGCTGGGTGATATTGCCAATGCCGATGAGCGTATTCTGAAAGATAAGGGCATTGTGATCCGTATGAACGCCATGGGCGCCTCAACCCTGGATTTCGTCGTGCGCTACTGGACAACGAATGCCGATGGCCAGAACGTTAACTGGGACCTGCTTGAGCAGTTTAAGGAAGCGCTGGATGCTAACGGCATCGGCATCCCTTATCCGCAAATGGACGTGCATCTGTTCCGCAGCGCTGAAACTATTGCTGCTGAAACAAAAGCCAAGGAAGCTGCACTGGCCAAGGCTGAATAACGTCCGCTATGTTCGAAAAACGCCCTGAGCTCAGGGCGTTTTGCTTTTTGCTATATTATTTATTAATTATAAGTTACAAGCTGATTCGGCCTGGTTGTGCCATCAAATTAATTTAATGTTTCTTTTTATAATAGTCAGCTTTTCGATTTTTTTAGCATCAAGAAAGTCCTTGCCTCCACCTCTCTTAATATACCCTATCAGTTGATATTCACCCTGAGGTAAAGCCGCAGTATCGAACGTAAAATCGGGGGTTTTACTTGTGTATTGAATTAATGAATAGTCCACATCTTTGGCATAAATCTCCCATATATATTTAACATTGCCGGTAATATTGCTTTCAAATGACAAATTCAAAGGTTCACCTTGAGCAATTACTCTGCTGCCTTTGATATTGGCCGTGGCTGGAACAAAGATCATTTTCATTCTGCTAGAGGCTTTTTTGCCGTCTTTATTGGTGACAGTTAATTCGAAAATAGCCTCATTTTGATGAGCTTCCCTCGGATCTTGCGTGCCATCTGCAACATTTGCAAAAACAGTTTTACCTTCCATCGAGCGACCGATTTTTATTGGACCTTAACCACCCGATTCTAGCTCCATAGGTACAGTGCTGTGAAGGATTTCCCAATGATAGGAGACAGCGTTTTTACTCAATCTACCGTCAAGTAAATTCATTGAACCGGGCCAACCGTTGGTCTTAAGTTTAATTTGGTCTTTACCTGCATTGGCAACGGGCAGCGCGCTAGAATCTGTTACTGCTATTTCATCTGGGTATGAAGTTAAAGCCTTGCTGTTATAGGTGGCCAAAGCATTTGCACCGCAGAATACAGAACAGATAGTAATGGCTATAGCTGAAAGTTTAATTAGTTATTTCATAATATTCCTTTTTATCCTAAAAATTAATCATGCTGATGGGCGGCATATTTGTCTTACGTAGTTTATATTGCCAGCTCTTTAGAAGGCCTAATTTAACTAACTGAAATTATTAAACCCCAGTAGCGTTAGTTATCAAATGTATTTTCAATTAAAAGTCTTTATTTGATTAAAATTGGAGACGTGTTTTTAGCTATTAATTAAGTTATTTAATCAGTAAACATAATTATTTATTTATATTAAATTTGCTTTTTTTTAATATAAAAGGCCTTGAGTGAAATTAGCTCAGCTAATGTTCGATTAGAAATATCAATTTCCTCTAATGATGGCCGTGCCTTACAATTTGCATCATTACCTCCTATGACACATGTTTTAAGGACATATCGACAATGTTTTCGATCTTCTTGCAGGGAATGATGCTCAGCGCGGCGATGATTTTACCCATCGGTCCGCAGAATGCTTTTGTGATGAATCAGGGCATTCGCCGCCAGTATCATCTGATGATTGCCGGACTGTGTGCGATTAGCGATATCGCACTGATTTGCGCCGGTATTTTCGGTGGTAGCGCGCTGCTCGATACTTATCCGACACTGTTATTTATCGTCAGTTGGGGTGGCGTGGCTTTCCTGCTGTGGTTTGGCTGGGGTGCATTCCGCACGGCATTTTCTCCTAACCCGCAGCAGGTAGAAGCCAGGGCGATGGGGCAAAGTCGCTGGCGCATTGTGGCCAGCATGATGGCGGTGACCTGGCTTAATCCACACGTGTATCTCGACACTTTTGTGGTGCTGGGCAGTCTTGGCGGGCGTCTCGCCAGCGATGAACGTTCATGGTTTGCTCTTGGGGCGGTGCTGTCTTCCACACTGTGGTTCTTTGGTCTGGCAGTGCTCGCGGCGTTGCTTTCACCGTGGCTTAATCAGGGGAAAACTCAGCGGGCGATTAATCTGGTAGTCGGCACTGTGATGTGGGCAATTGCCCTACAACTGGCGTTACAAAACCTGCATTTTTGAAATATTTCTCACTAATCTTAATTTCGCTGCCAAACTACTATGCTAGGGTTGTCGCTCACCAGATGAATGAGGGAAACACTGTGAAATTGAAAGCATTGGCTATGGCCGCTATGTTGGGATTAGGGACACTGCCCGCTGCACTTCAGGCTGCTGAAGTTCCAGAGGGACCGCATGTGGTAACTTCAGGTACAGCTAGCGTCGATGCCGTTCCGGACATTGCGACGTTGGCTATTGAAGTCAATGTTTCTGCGAAAGACGCTGCTTCTGCCAAGAAACAGGCCGATCAGCGCGTTGCCGAGTATTTTGCCTTCCTGCAAAAGAACGGGATCGATAAAAAAGACATCAATGCCGCCAACCTGCGTACTCAGCCGGACTATAACTACCTGAAAGACGGTAGCAGCGTGCTGAAAGGTTATCGTGCGGTGCGTGAAGTGCAGGTTACTTTGCGCCAGCTAGATAAACTTAACGAACTGCTGGACGGGGCATTGAGTGCAGGATTGAACGAGATCCGTGCGGTAGAGTTGGGCGTTGCCAATCCAGACAGCTATCGTAATCAGGTGCGTCAGAAAGCGATTGATAACGCCACCCAGCAGGCGAAAGCGCTGGCTGAAGGTTTCCACAGCCAGCTTGGGCAGGTTTACAGCATTCGCTATCACGTCGCCAATTATCAGCCGATGCCGGTCGCCAGAATGTATAAAACTGCTGACGCTGCGGGCCAAAGTGATGCCGCTCAAACCTACGAGCAGCAAAGCATTCACTTTGACGATCAGGTCGATGTTGTTTTCGAGCTGAAGAACGAAAAGTAAATCAGTCTTGACGTAAAACCTGACGCCCGTGTGCCAAAAGGGCGTCAGTGACTTTTCTCATCATGCGGCTTTCCGGCGCGAATCGGTGCCAGAACAGCATACGACGCTGGAACAATCCCGGCGTCAAATCGATTAACTCACCGCTTTCCAACTCTCTCTCAATCTGCAAATGCGGGATCATACAGCAGGTGGTGCCTTGGCGCGCCAGTTGCACAAAAGCCTCGGACGAGTTCACGATATGGCAGGGCACGCTGCCCGGCGATAGGTCGAAGTTTTGTTGTAAAAATGCCTGATGCATATCATCAAGATGGTCAAACGCCACCGCGGGGGCTTTCAGCAGTGCAGAACGCGTGACGCCGTTGGGGAAATAGCGTTCGGCGAAACCTTTTGAGGCTACAAACAGGTAGTCTAGCGCTCCGAGTTGATCCACCAGGCAGCTCGGTAACGGCTGCGGCTGGATACTGACTGCACCTACCACTTCACCACGACGCAGGCGTTCCTGGGTGCGGGTTTCGTCTTCAACCTGCAGATTTAAACGAATTGGCGAGTCGACCAATACGGATTTCAACGCCGGTAACAGCCAGGTTGCCAGACTGTCGGCATTGACCGCTAGCGACAGCAGCAGCGGCGTGTCATTGCTGTCATTCGTATTGTCACTGCCGAGCCACTCTTCTTCGAGTAATTCAACCTGATGCAGCAGCGCCAGCAGCTTTTGACCCTGTTCGGTCGGTCGAGGCGGCACGGTTCGCACCAGCAGAGGCTGACCAAATAAATTTTCCAACTGTTTAATTCGTTGCGAAACCGCGGATTGGGTAATGCACAGCTTTTGTGCCGCGCGTTCAAAACCGCGTTCACGGATCACGGCGTCCAGCGCTTGCAGCGTTCTATAGTCTGGGCGTTTCATCGAAAATCTATTCCTTGGCTCGTTCGGGATTTAGTACATATTCAGACACTATGCCACAGTTTGTTTAAATTTGTGGCGCACAAAATCTTATGCTTTTCCTGTGAGAGTCTGCTCACCGTTCCTTCGAGCCTTGCTTTATACTACTCACACTTCAACAACGTCGGGTTGTTTGCCAGAGAGAAATCATTATGACTCAAGATGAATTGAAAAAAGCGGTAGGTTGGGCTGCGCTGGAGTATGTCACGCCGGGTACTATTGTTGGCGTCGGCACCGGGACAACGGCGGCGCACTTTATCGACGCGCTGGCTTCGATTAAACATCAGATTGAAGGTGCGGTGTCGAGTTCCGAAGCTTCGACCGCCAAGCTTAAAGCCTACGGCATTCACGTTTTTGATACCAATGAAGTCGATGAGTTAGACGTTTACGTTGACGGTGCCGACGAGATCAATGGCCACATGCAGATGATCAAAGGCGGCGGCGCGGCGTTGACTCGTGAAAAAATCATCTCTGCCATCGCGCGCAAGTTTGTATGCATCGTTGACGCCTCCAAGCAGGTCGACGTGCTGGGTAAATTCCCGCTGCCGGTTGAAGTCATTCCGATGGCTCGCTCCTACGTGGCTCGTGAACTGGTCAAACTTGGCGGCTTGCCGGAGTATCGACAGAATGTCGTCACTGACAATGGAAACGTAATCCTCGACGTGCACAATCTGGAAATCCTCGACGCCATCGCGCTGGAAAACAAGATCAACAGCATTGCCGGTGTGGTAACCGTCGGCCTGTTTGCCAATCGTGGTGCAGATGTCGCGCTGGTAGGTACGGCGGACGGCGTTAAAAAAATCGTTAAATAGTCGTTTTTCGATAAGCAGAAGCTCTGCCTTGATGGCTAGCCATAATGCAATGTTATGAAGATGATAATTTTTAGATTGAATCATCTTTTATTTAAAGCGGCGAATTTGGTGACTTATGTCACATAACTGCGCAGTTTTAATGTTTACCTCCGGCATGGCCTGCATTGTGAGTGTTTAGTTCTGAAAAATGCCAAGCCGCTCAGGGCTTGTGCTATGGGGCAGGCAATCGTTTGTATTGCCCCACGCAAAAATTTTGTTATGTTGACTGTGAACTGCATAAAGCAGTGACTTCTGAAGTCTGCATTCAGCATGAAAATCACTTTCGGTATGCATTACTGCCGGTATGAATAAAACAGTAGGGTCGGGAAATGGCAAAAGTATCACTCGGAAAAGACAAAATTAAGTTTCTGCTGGTTGAAGGTGTTCACCAAAGTGCGATCGACACCCTTCACGCCGCTGGTTATACCAATATTGAATTTCATAAAGGAGCGCTGGATACCGAAGCGCTGAAAGAGTCGATCCGTGATGCTCATTTCGTAGGGATCCGATCCCGTACCCAACTGACCGAAGAAGTCTTTGCCGCTGCTGAAAAACTGGTTGCCGTCGGTTGTTTCTGTATCGGCACCAACCAGGTAAGCCTGAACTCTGCGACCAAGCGCGGTATTCCCGTGTTCAACGCGCCGTTCTCCAACACCCGTTCTGTAGCAGAAATGGTGCTGGGTGAAATGCTGCTGCTGATGCGTGGTATTCCTGCAGCCAACGCCAAAGCACACCGCGGTATCTGGAACAAACTTGCTGTAGGTTCTTATGAAGCGCGTGGCAAGCGTCTGGGCATCATTGGTTACGGCCACATCGGCACTCAGCTCGGCATCCTGGCGGAAGGCCTGGGCATGCGCGTTTTCTTCTATGACACCGAAAGCAAACTGCCACTGGGCAACGCGCAACAGATCCCGACACTGAATGAATTGCTGAATACCAGCGATGTCGTGACCCTGCACGTGCCAGAAACCGCTAATACCAAAGACATGATTAGCGTAGAACAGCTGGCACAGATGAAACCGGGCTCACTGCTGATCAACGCCTCACGCGGCACGGTTATTGATATCCCGGCGCTGTGTGAATCGCTGCGCAGCAAGCATCTTTCTGGCGCGGCTATCGACGTATTCCCTGAAGAGCCAGCGACTAACAGCGATCCGTTTATTTCACCATTGTGTGAATTCGATAACGTGATCCTGACTCCGCACATTGGTGGTTCTACCATGGAAGCGCAGGAAGGTATTGGTCTGGAAGTGGCGGGTAAACTGGCGAAATACTCTGACAACGGTTCAACGCTGTCAGCGGTTAACTTCCCGGAAGCTTCGCTGCCGATGCACGGCAAAAATGCCAGTCGCCTGTTGCACATCCACGAAAACCGTCCTGGCATGCTGACCAGCATCAACAAAATCTTCGCCGAGCAGGGTATCAACATTGCCGCTCAGTATCTGCAAACCAGCCCTGAAGTGGGCTACGTGGTTATCGACGTTGAAGCCGACGTTGAAACGGTCGACACCGCATTGCAGCTGATGAAAGGCATTCCGGGCACCATTCGTGCTCGCCTGCTGTACTAATCTGCTTAACGCTTGTTCTAAAAATTGTTAAGCAAAACAAAAGGGCCTCAATTGAGGCCCTTTTTGCATTCCAGCGTTTAGCTTATCCACTGCCAGCTGTGATTTGGGGTGAGAATTTCCGGTAGCGGAATGTCCCACTCTTCGCTAGGCAGTGTGTCAACCTGTTGACAGTCATGGGCAATGCCGATCGGATAGGGGCCTTTTTCGCGCCAGTTTTGCAGGGTGCGATCGTAAAAGCCACCGCCCATGCCGAGCCGTTGACCGGTTGAGTCAAAGGCGACCAGCGGTGTCAGGATGATATCCAGTTCGCCGAGCGGCAAAATCTCGCGAACGTCCAGCTCCGGCTCGAAAATATTCAGACGATTCCGTACCAGTTTGGTGCCAGGACGGTAGTTTAAGAACAGTAAATGTCCCTCGGTGAATGGATGCAGCACTGGAAGACACAGTCGTTTGCCGTCTTGCCACAGGCGGTCGATCAGCGGAGAAGTGTCGAGTTCGCCATCAAACGACAGGAACACTGACAGCGTTTTAGCTTGCTGAACTTTGGGATGACGGGCAATACGCTGAGTTGCCTGAAAGGCAAAGACTTGCTGTTGCTGCTGGGTAAGTTGTTTTCTGCGCTGACGTACTTCGGTACGAATCGCCTGCCTGACCAGCGCGTGTTGAGCTGTAAAAGACATAGAGAAAGCCAGAGAAAATATTGCAGGGGAGAAAGGGGAATCTCCGAGATGCCGCCGCAGGCTGTAACCCTTGAACCCATGGTTCAAGGTGAACGTTCAGTCACAATCTTTAGGCTTCTCGGCGGACCGAGCATGCGCACCGATTGCGGATCATCACATTCTGTTGGTACTAATTATCGGCTCAGGGGACGGGCCCGCTGGCAAACATCTCAGAGAAATTTTGTATTCTTACTGTGGACACAGTCTCTCATAGAAAGAGATAAATATCAACAGCTTGACTTATTCGAAAGGCGCCCCTTCACGTTCAGTGATGCGTCCTTGTTCGAGCAAAGCCTGCTCGATGGTTTGTTGCAACATCCGAATACGCTGTTCCATATTGGAGGCATAATCGCGAGTTTTCAAGCGTTCTTGAGCAAGTTCGTGACAGACGTTCAATGCCGCGATAAATACTAGTTGCTCTGTATTTGTGACTCTAGTGCGAACTTTAAGATCTTGCAACCGCTGATTAAGATCCTCTGCAGCCATGTTCAACGCTTCTTGTTGTTCTGGCGGACAATTTACTCTTAATGAGCGACCAAAAATTTGTATATCTACCGGTTGTGCAGACATGCCACCTTCCTGCCATATTATTCGCCGGCCTCCGATTGAAACACTGCCGAAACGCACAGGACATCGAAAGCGGGCGCAACTATATATACCTCACTCCTGATTTGCAACGCCGTTAAGCACTTAAGCATAGCGAGCTAATCTGGTACTGAGACTTGCCTTGGTGGTAGCATAACACGAACTTAACCTGCCAACGATGGCGAATGCGCATGTCTATTGAGAATACCTATCCAAACTATGATTCGCTGAATCAAAGCCTGAAACAGCAGTCCGTAGCCTTGACCCCGGCAGAAATGCACGGGCTTATCAGTGGTTTACTTTGCGGCGGCAACCGTGACGGCAGCTGGCTGACGATGGTGCATGACCTGACCAACGAGGGGATGGCTTTTAGCCACCAGTTGGCCGATATGCTTCAACAATTGCGAAAAATCACCGCCGATACGCTGGAGGACGACAGCTTTGAATTTAAGATGCTGATGCCCTCTGACGATACCAGCGTTTTCGAACGCGCCGATGCGCTGGCTGGCTGGGTCAACCATTTCCTGCTGGGCCTCGGCATGATGCAGCCCAAGCTTGCCAAAGTTAAAGGCGAAGTCGGCGAAGCCATTGATGACCTGCGCAGTATTGGTCAGTTGGGCTACGATGATGACGAAGATCAGGAGATGCTGGCTCAGTCACTGGAAGAGGTCGTCGAATACGTTCGCGTGGCTTCAATCCTTTGCTTTGGCGAATTTAGCCGCAGCCATCCGACGGCACCCGAGAATCAGCGTACCCTGCATTAATTGCTCAGACTATTGAGCCTTAAGTCCTTACAATAAAAACAGTTAACGTGGATAACATCCGATTTCAGGAGTAGGTGATGACTACAGTGACCATTACTCAGCAGGAATACGAGGCTCGTCGTCAGGCACTTATCGCCAAAATGGCCCCCGGCAGCGCGGCAATTATTTTTGCGGCACCGGAGGCAACTCGCAACGCCGACAGCGAATATCCGTATCGTCAAAGTAGCGATTTTTGGTATCTAACCGGTTTCAACGAGCCAGAAGCGGCGCTGGTGCTGGTAAAAAGCGATGAAAATCATAATCACTCGGTGCTATTTAATCGAGTACGTGACTTAACCGCCGAGATCTGGTTTGGTCGTCGCCTCGGTCAGGATGCTGCCCCTGCGCATTTGGGCGTTAGCCGCGCGCTGCCGTTTGATGATATCAACGAGCAGCTGCACCTGCTTTTGAACGGGCTGGACGTGGTTTATCACGCTCAGGGTTATTACGCTTACGCTGACCGTATTGTCGATTGCGCAATGGAAAAACTGCGCAAGGGTTTTCGCCAGAATCTTTCTGCTCCAGCAACTGTCACCGACTGGCGTCCGTGGGTGCATGAGATGCGCCTGATCAAATCTCCGCAGGAAATCGCCATTATGCGCCGCGCTGGTGAAATCACCGCCAAAGGCCATACCCGTGCAATGCAAACCTGCCGAGCCGGTCTGTATGAGTATCATCTTGAGGGCGAAATTCATTATGAATTCAGTCGTCACGGTTCGCGCACGCCGTCTTATAACACTATTGTCGGTAGTGGAGAAAACGGCTGTATTTTGCATTACACCGAAAATGAATGCGAGCTGCGCAATGGCGATCTGGTGCTGATCGACGCCGGCTGCGAGTACCAGAATTATTCCGGTGATATCACTCGCACCTTCCCGGTCAGCGGCAAGTTTACTCCGGCACAGCGTCAGGTTTACGACATCGTGCTGGCCTCCGAATACAAGGCGCTGGAGGTGTTTGGACCGGGCCGCAGCATTCAGGAAGCTACCGAAGCCGCCGTGCGTGTCATGGTTGAGGGATTGGTGGAGATTGGCGTGATGAAAGGTGACGTTGATCAGCTGATTGCCGAGCAGGCCCACCGCCAGTTCTTTATGCACGGTTTATCTCACTGGCTGGGGTTGGACGTCCACGATGTTGGTAATTACGGCACTGTCGAGCGCAGCCGCACGCTGGTGCCGGGCATGGTGCTCACCGTTGAGCCGGGCTTGTACATTGCCCCGGACGCCGACGTGCCGGAAGCCTATCGCGGGATTGGTATCCGTATTGAAGACGACATTGTGATTACTGAAACGGGTATCGAAATCCTGACTGG
This sequence comes from Rouxiella sp. WC2420, assembly GCF_041200025.1. Taxonomy (NCBI): domain Bacteria; kingdom Pseudomonadati; phylum Pseudomonadota; class Gammaproteobacteria; order Enterobacterales; family Yersiniaceae; genus Rouxiella; species Rouxiella sp. WC2420. Next base: position 807,961 of record NZ_CP165628.1, read on the forward strand.
CGACGTGGTCAAAGAGGCCGACGATATCGAAGCACTGATGGCGGCGGCAAGAAAATAGCATGAGCATGATTATTGTAGGGGGGGGCATGGCTGGTGCGACTCTGGCGCTGGCGATTTCTTCGCTGACTCAGGGACGCCTGCTGGTGCACTTGATTGAAGCGACCTCACCGGAAGATTTTACCCATCCCGGCTTTGATGCCCGAGCGATCGCGCTGGCACAGGGCACCTGCCAACAGCTGTCGGCTATTGGCGTCTGGTCGGTTATGGCCAACTGCGCGACGCCGATCACCGATATCCACGTCAGCGATCGCGGTCACGCAGGTTCAGTAAATCTCAATGCCAAACATTATGGCGTCGAGGCGCTGGGGCAGGTCGTTGAGCTGCACGACGCGGGGCAACGCCTGTTTTCTTTGCTCTCGAAGGCACCGGGCGTGCATTTGCATTGTCCGGCTCGCGTGGTGACAGTGAACCGCCGCGCGGACAGCGCCAGCGTCACGCTGGATAACGGCGAAACACTGGAGGCCCGCTTGCTGGTGGCCGCTGACGGCTCAAACTCTACACTGGCGCAGGCCTGTGGCATCCGTTGGCAGCGCGAGAGCTATCAGCAGGTCGGCGTGATCGCCAATATCACCACGAGTTTGCCACACGGCGGACGCGCTTTCGAACGTTTCACCGAGCACGGCCCGCTGGCACTGTTGCCAATGTCGAAAGGACGCAGTTCACTGGTGTGGTGCCATCCTATTGAAAAGCAGGCCGAAGTGAAGGGCTGGAGCGACGAACAGTTTTTATTTGAGCTACAGCAGGCCTTTGGCTGGCGTCTTGGGAAAATGCTGCAAACCGGCGCGCGTCACAGTTATCCCCTACAATTATTAACCGCCAGCGGGCATATCAGCCATCGTCTGGCGCTGGTTGGCAATGCGGCGCAAACGCTGCATCCGATCGCGGGTCAAGGCTTCAACCTTGGTCTGCGCGACGTAATGACCTTGAGCGAAACGCTCGCCGAAGCCTGGCAGCAACAGCAGGACATCGGCAGTTACCAGATTTTAAGCCGCTATCAACAGCGCCGTCAGCCTGACCAGCGGGCCACCGTCGGCATTACCGATGGCCTGGTGCGTTTGTTTGCCAACCGCTATACGCCGCTGGTCGCAGGGCGTAATCTTGGCCTGATGGCAATGGAGCGAATCCCTCCGCTGCGTGATGCATTTACCCGCCGTACCTTGGGCTGGACAGAACGCTGAAGGCGCTTGCGCAGGCTCAGCCTGACCGCAGAAAATGACAGGAATGAATTAAATTATGCAATCTTTTGATGTGGTTATCGCCGGTGGCGGCATGGTCGGACTGGCGCTGGCCTGTAGCCTGAGCGGCAGCGGCCTGCGTATTGCAGTACTCGAAAACCAGCAGCCTGACGACACTCCGCTGCCTGAAATTCCCGGCGTTCGCGTATCGGCAATCAACGCCGCCAGCGAGCGTTTGCTGCAACATATCGGAGCCTGGGACAATATCATCGCTCAGCGCGCCAATCCGTATCAAGGTATGGAAGTGTGGGATCGCGACAGCTTTGGCAAAATCGCGTTTCGCAGCGACGAGTACGGCTTTAGCCATCTCGGACACATTATCGAAAATCAGGTCATTCATCGCGCTCTGTGGCAACGCGCAGAGCAACTGAACGACATCGAGCTTCTGGCACCTGCGCAGTTGAAAAATGTCGCCTGGGGCGAGAATGAAGCTTTTATCACCCTTGAAGATGGCCGCATGCTGACCACGCGTCTCGTGGTGGGTGCCGACGGCGCGCATTCGTGGTTGCGCCAGCACGCCGATATCCCACTGACCTTCTGGGACTATCGCCATCATGCACTGGTAGCGACAATTCGCACCGACGAAGCGCACCAATCTGTGGCACGGCAAGTGTTCCACGGTGAAGGCATTCTGGCCTTTTTGCCGCTGTCCGATGCGCATCTGTCTTCTATTGTGTGGTCTGTCGAGCCTGAAGAGGCTGAGCGACTGGCGGCACTGTCTGATGCGGAATTTAACAAAGTTCTCGCCAGTACCTTTGACCTGCGCCTCGGTGTCTGTGAGGTGGTTAGCGAGCGGCAGACCTTCCCGCTCACGGGCCGCTATGCGCGCAGTTTTGCCGCCCAGCGTTTGGCTTTGATTGGCGACGCCGCGCACACTGTGCATCCTTTGGCCGGGCAGGGCGTGAATCTCGGATTTATGGACGTTGCCGAGTTGGCTTCAGAAATCAAACGCTTGCAGCGCGAAGGCAAAGACTTTGGTCAGCATATGTACCTGCGTCGTTTTGAACGCAAACGTAAACACAGCGCGGCGTTGATGCTGGCCGGCATGCAAGGTTTCCGTGAACTGTTTGCCGGCAATAATCCGGCGAAGAAATTACTGCGTGATATTGGTTTGACGCTAGCTGATTCTCTGCCGGGCGTGAAGCCAAAACTGCTGCGTCAGGCAATGGGGTTGAACGATCTTCCCGAGTATCTACAAACCAAAGAACTTCAGCTGAAATAATCTAATTTCAGTGCATTTTTTCCATTACTTTATCTAATCCGGGGCTGGATTTCTCACTTTGCAAATGGTGCGAAATCTGGCCCTCACGTTATATAACATCAATCAATTTGCTGTTTAATTATAGATATTGCGTCATAAACCGCATTTTTCCAGCGAAAAACTCTGCATTATACGTTCCGCCATTTTCTGACAAATCCTGAACAACGAATATTTTAACTTATGGTTAGCAGGGTCATTCAGTGATAACGTCTGGATAAAGGTATCGTTTGCGTCGGCACAATTCTTGCACCGTCACTTGACTCATCCATTGATGAGCGGCGGGTCGCAATTGAGTAAATCGCTCTGGAAAGAATGAGGAATAAGATGACAAAGCAGACTCGGTTATATGATCAACATGTTGCCTGTGGCGCACGAATGGTCGACTTTCACGGCTGGATGATGCCGCTGCATTACGGCTCCCAAATGGATGAACACCATATTGTTCGTCGCGATGCGGGTATGTTTGACGTTTCCCATATGACCATCGTCGATTTACACGGCGCACGCACCCGCGAATTCCTGCGTTATCTGCTGGCAAATGACGTGGCAAAATTGACTCAACCGGGCAAAGCGCTTTACACCGGCATGCTTAATGCGTCCGGCGGCGTAATCGATGATCTGATTGTTTATTTCTTTAACGAAGATTTCTTCCGTCTGGTCGTTAACTCCGCGACCCGTGAAAAAGATCTCGCGTGGATAAGCGAACACGCCAAACCGTATTCAATCGAGCTTACCGTTCGTGACGACCTGGCGCTGATCGCCGTGCAAGGCCCGCAGGCACAGGAACGCGCACAGACGCTGTTTACCGACGAGCAAAAACAGGCCGTCAGTGGCATGAAGCCATTCTTCGGCGTTCAGGCCGGTTCTCTGTTTATTGCCACTACCGGTTATACCGGCGAAGCGGGTTATGAAATTGCGCTCCCGCAAGAAGAAGCGGCTGATTTCTGGCAAAAGCTGCTGGCGGCGGGCGTGAAGCCTGCCGGACTGGGCGCTCGCGATACGCTGCGTCTGGAAGCTGGAATGAATTTATACGGGCAGGAAATGGACGAAGCCGTTTCACCACTGGCCGCCAATATGGGCTGGACTATCGCCTGGCAGCCGGAAGATCGTCAGTTTATTGGCCGCGATGCGCTGGAAAAACAGCGCGCCGCTGGCACCGAACAGCTGGTTGGTTTAATCATGACCGAAAAAGGTGTATTACGTAACGAGCTGCCGGTGCGTTTTACCGATGCTGCCGGTAATGTGCAGGAAGGCGTGATCACCAGCGGTTCTTTCTCGCCAACTTTAGGCTATAGCATTGCGTTGGCTCGTGTCCCGGCCGGGATTGGCGAGCAGGCGATTGTGCAGATCCGCAATCGTGAAATGCCGGTTCGAGTGACCAGGGCCGGCTTTGTTCGCAACGGTAAAAGCCTGATGTAATGCGCAGCTAAAATTTTGATTTAATAATATTTATTAAATTTAGAACAAACTTTTTCGGAGATTATTTATGAGCAATGTTCCAGCAGAATTGAAATACGCAACCTCTCACGAGTGGGTTCGTTCAGAAGGCAACGGCCTGTATAGCGTTGGCATTACCGAACACGCGCAAGGCTTGTTGGGCGATATGGTATTCGTCGATCTGCCAGAGGTTGGTCGCACCGTTGACGCGGGCGAAGACTGCGCAGTTGCAGAGTCCGTTAAAGCCGCATCCGACATTTATTCGCCAATTAGCGGTGAAATTGTGGCTATCAACAGCGAACTGGAATCCTCACCTGAGCTGGTTAACAGCGCGCCTTACGGCGAAGGCTTCCTGTTCCAGATTAAAGCTTCCGATGAAGCCGAGCTGGACAATCTTTTAGATGCAGCCGGATATCAGGCCACTCTGGAAGACTAAATTTCTCGTCGTCCTTGAAGCTGCAGCGGCGTTGGCAGCGTTTGATGGCCTCGGTGACTTACTTGAGTAAGTTCCCGGAGACTCTTCAGACTTATTGCCTTGCTGTAGCTCCAATGAAAGAGAGAAATGCTGCTGTTGCATTTGCAAACGCAACAGCAGGTGCAGATTTAAATAAAGATTTAGTTAGCTCTCGATACCTCAATGCAAGATTTCAGGAATGCGTAGCAAATGACTCAGACTCTCAGCCAACTTGAACACAGCGAAGCCTTTATTGGTCGCCACATCGGCCCTTCATCCTCACAGCAGCAACAAATGCTGGATACTGTAGGCGCTAGCTCGTTGAACGCCTTAATCCAGCAAATAGTTCCGGCGGATATCCAGTTACCTGGCCCTCCGGCTGTTGGCGATGCAGTTACCGAACATCAGGCGTTGGCTGAGCTGAAAGCGATTGCCAGCCAGAACCAGTGCTACAAATCGTATATTGGTATGGGCTACAGCGCGGTGCTGACCCCGCCGGTTATCCTGCGTAACATGCTGGAAAATCCAGGCTGGTATACCGCTTATACTCCGTATCAGCCTGAAGTTTCCCAGGGCCGCCTTGAAGCACTGCTGAACTTCCAGACGCTGACCCTCGACCTGACCGGTCTGGATCTGGCATCTGCTTCTTTGCTTGATGAAGCTACCGCCGCTGCCGAAGCCATGGCGTTAGCCAAACGCGCCAGCAAATTGAAAGATGCTAACCGCTTCTTCGTGGCCGATGATGTGCATCCGCAAACGCTGGACGTGGTCCGCACCCGCGCCGAGACCTTTGGTTTCGAGATAATCGTCGATAAAGCAGAAAAAGTGTTAGATCTCGAAGGTATCTTCGGCGTGCTGGTGCAGCAGGTAGGCACTACCGGCGAGGTCCACGATTACAGCGCGCTGTTCTCTGAATTGAAATCTCGCAAAATCATCACCAGCGTTGCCGCTGACATCATGGCTTTGGTGCTGCTTGGCGCACCGGGCAAGCAAGGCGCTGACGTTGTCTTCGGCTCTGCACAGCGTTTTGGCGTGCCGATGGGGTACGGCGGTCCACACGCAGCATTCTTTGCCTGCCGTGACGAATTCAAACGCTCAATGCCGGGTCGTATCATTGGCGTTTCCCGCGATGCCGCAGGCAACACCGCGCTGCGTATGGCGATGCAAACCCGCGAGCAGCATATCCGTCGCGAAAAAGCTAACTCCAACATTTGTACCTCTCAGGTGCTGTTGGCCAATATTGCCAGCCTGTACGCCGTGTTCCACGGACCTGAAGGTCTGAAACGCATTGCCGGTCGCATCCATCGCCTGACTGATATTCTGGCCGCTGGCCTGAAGAAAGGCGGCCTGTCGCTGCGTCACGACAGCTGGTTCGATACGCTTTGCGTCGAAGTACAAGATAAAGCCGCGGTGCTGGATCGTGCTCTGAGCTTTGGTCTGAACTTCCGTACCGATATTCATCATGCTGTAGGCATTACGCTGGATGAAGCGACCTCGCGCGAAGACGTGCAAGTATTGTTCTCCGTGCTGCTGGGTGACGATCACGGTTTGGATATCGAACAGCTGGACAAGGCTGTCAGCACTGACAGCAACTCGATCCCGGCCGCCGTGCTGCGTCAGGATCCAATCCTGACTCATCCGGTATTCAATAAGTACCACAGCGAAACCGAGATGATGCGTTATATGCACCGTCTTGAGAAAAAGGATCTGGCGCTAAATCAGGCAATGATCCCATTGGGCTCTTGCACCATGAAGCTGAATGCCGCGGCAGAAATGATCCCGATCACCTGGCCTGAATTCGCTGCACTGCACCCGTTCTGCCCGATTGAGCAGGCCAGCGGTTACCAGCAAATGATCGGTCAGCTGTCACAGTGGCTGGTGCAGTTAACCGGTTACGACGCAATCTGTATGCAGCCTAACTCTGGCGCGCAGGGCGAATATGCGGGCCTGCTGGCAATTCGTCATTACCACGAAAGCCGCAATGAAGGCAGCCGTCATATCTGCCTGATCCCAAGTTCTGCCCACGGCACCAACCCGGCGTCGGCACAGATGGCCAGTATGAGCGTGGTGGTCGTTGCCTGTGATAAACAGGGCAATATCGACCTCAGCGACCTGCGTGAGAAAGCGGCGCAGGCTGGCGACGAGCTGTCTTGTATCATGGTGACCTACCCGTCGACTCACGGCGTTTACGAAGAAACTATTCGCGAAGTTTGCCAGATTGTTCACCAGTATGGCGGTCAGGTTTACCTCGACGGCGCCAACATGAACGCACAGGTCGGTATCACGACTCCGGGCTATATCGGCGCCGACGTTTCGCACCTTAACCTGCATAAAACTTTCTGTATCCCGCACGGTGGTGGCGGCCCGGGCATGGGTCCAATCGGCGTAAAAGCGCATTTGGCACCGTTCGTTCCTGGTCACAGCGTGGTACAGATTGATGGCGTACTGACGCAAAATGGCGCAGTTTCTGCGGCGCCGTTCGGCAGCGCATCTATTTTGCCAATCAGTTGGATGTACATCCGCATGATGGGTGCCGAAGGTCTGAAGCAGGCGAGCCAGGTGGCCATTCTGAACGCTAACTATATTGCGACGCGTTTGAAAGATGCTTACCCAGTGCTGTACACCGGCCGCGACGGCCGCGTTGCGCACGAATGTATTCTGGATATTCGCCCGCTGAAAGAAGCGACCGGCATCAGCGAAATGGACATTGCCAAGCGTCTTATCGACTACGGATTCCACGCGCCTACCATGTCTTTCCCGGTAGCGGGTACGCTGATGGTTGAGCCGACCGAGTCTGAAAGCAAAGTCGAGATCGACCGCTTTGTCGATGCACTGTTGGCAATCCGTGGCGAAATCGAAAACGTCGCGCAGGGTAAATGGACGCTGGAAGACAACCCGCTGGTTAACGCACCGCATACGCAGGCGGAACTGGTCTGCAACTGGACTCACGATTATACCCGTGAGTTGGCGGTATTCCCGGCAGGCACCGAAGACAAGTACTGGCCAACCGTGAAGCGTCTTGATGATGTGTACGGCGACCGTAACCTGTTCTGTTCTTGCGTGCCGATCAGCGATTACGAATAATCGCCGTGAGTTAACCCTGCTTTAAGTCAGCAGAGTCGGCAATAAAAAAATCCCTGGCATCACTGTCAGGGATTTTTGCTTTTTTAATCATCTATCTCTGTAAATCAACAGGGAGAATCGAGATTAAAGTTCGATTTTAACCTGTACCGCAGCTACCCAGGCATCAGTGATCTTTTTGCTGGAGAACGCGCCGGGATCCTTGTCATATTGCAGGCTTGGGCGAACAGAAAGCCAAGGCGTCGCCTGCACGTTATAAGACAGTTCAACCAGTTTCTCGGCCATGCTCAGATTGTCTGCCACACCGGCGGCATAATAGTTGCCCGCATCAATCATGCTATCAATATCGGCATTGCGGCTTTTCTTGTTGTAAACCGCTCTGCCATAGCCGATGGCGATAGAGTCTTTAGGACGCGCCTCGAAAGGTCCATTCAGTACCAGACCGGCAGAATACCAGTGGTGGAAAGGCGAGCTCTGAGTATCGGCGGTGGTCCACTGGCCAAATACATGCAGGTTTTGTGATTTTAATGTCTCAGATTGCCAAACGGTTTGGTCGCCCAATACGTATCCACCGTTACGGCCTTTGGTGCGACTGTTGCTGTTGCCAATGCGCGCAACCTTGGAGGTATCGTGATAGTAGCCAAATTTATAAAGACCCGGCAACGCGCCACGATAGGCATATATCGCTTCGACAGGAATAATCGCGCCGGTCGTACCGTGAGTGAACGGCTTGAAGGCTTTTGAAGAGGCCGAATTGGTGCGCGGATTAACATCAAAGATAGCGGTATGAATAGACCAGCCCGAGTCAAAGTCATATCTGACTTCACCGCCAAAATGTGCGGTCGGATAGTTGCCCCAGCCGCTACCGCCGGACAAACTGAGCGGGTGAGCATCGAATCCGGCGTTCACAAAGTTGCTCAGGATCGGCATACCGCCAAAATCATTACCCATCGCCATCAGGCCGACTTTGTAGGTCAGTTTCGGCGTCAGCAGCCAGTTGGAATAGCTGAACTCAGAAAGCCTGGTATATTCGCCGCCGTAATCTTCCTGCATCGGCAAACGGTTGCCGACCAGATCGTTGGAAGCGCTTTTTCCGCGACGGTCATTAATAGTTAGCTGAAAAGTACCTGCATGCTCGACATCAAACATGCGGCTCAAATCGAAGGTTGCGCCAATTTTTACCTGTTGCGCATAGCGAGTGCCGTTACTAATACCACCGTGTAAAATACCAGCAGTTTCAGAAACATACTCTCCGCTTAGGGTGACACCGTCGTTTTTCAGCTGGGTGCGATAGCCACCCCAGTCACCGGTCAACGTATCTTGATTAAGAAAATCAGTAGCTTGTGCTTGAACAATGCTCCCCGCAGACCAGAGCAGAATGCTGGCCGCCAACGGAGAAAGAGTCAAAAATTTGGTTTTCATTATATATAAGGCCTGGTGTGCAGAAAGAAATCCGGCGCATTATACATTGAACCAAATGATTCGAAATGTGTTATCTCACAAAATAGCAACTTTTGCTCATATTGCATAACTTACTGTTATCAATGTGTATCTTTTAATCGAACCTGCTCTAATGTTTTAAACAATTGAACCTTATCGGCTTTACCAAGATTCTTTTGCTGGATTTCTGCAATAAATTCGGCCTGACTGTCAGGAGAGATCTTACCGCTGGCCTTCAGCTCGTCGGCCAGACGATGTAGTATTTGGTCCGACAACGCAGCAATACTCTTTCTGATCTCCTCCAGCGGGCGCGGTTTCCAGCTATCTTCAGGGGAGGCAAGCCAGTCTGCGCGATAGCGGTATTGAATCGCCTTCGCTGCACTCATCTGCGCCACAATAAACGGTTTTATAGACTGCGGATCGAGTCCCAAACCTTCGGCGGTTTTTTGGGTTGCCTGTAATACTTTCTCTTCCTGCTCCAACGCTTCAACCGGCTGATGATGCTCGGCTTTGCTGCTTGCCACGTCCTTCATATAAGAAAGCCGCTCGTTGATCAGGCCCGGCAGACTGCCGTTTTCAGAGGCTTGCGCGTGCAGTGTTACTGCGAAGAGAGTTGTAAAAGCCAGGATCAGGCCAGCAAGATTTTTTCGGGTCAAAGCAGAAAGTACGTTGATGGCGCGCGAGTTGAGCAGAGAATAAATCGGCTTCATTGTTAATTATTCCTTTAATTTTGGCTATGTTAGTGGCAGTACATTAAGCATGATACTTAATTGGGTAAAAAACGGGCAGTACAACGTCCTTATTTTTATTCATCAATGGATGACGTTAGCTTAAGGTTTAAGATGATGATTAAAGTTGCTTTAGTAACCGGTGGAAGCCGTGGAATTGGTCGCGCCACCGCGATTTTGCTGGCTGAACAGGGGTATCGCGTCGCGGTTAATTACCTGAATAATGCTCAGGCGGCGCAAAAGGTAGTTAACGAGATAACGGCTAGAGGCAGCCAGGCAATCGCTATTCAGGCTGATATCGCCGATGAACAGCAAGTCGTCGCCATGTTCACGCAGATAGCTCGTGAACTCGGGCCGCTGACCGCGCTGGTAAATAATGCAGGCATTCTGTTTACTCAATCAACGATAGAAAACCTCACCGCCGAGCGAATTAATCAAGTGATGAGTACTAACGTGACTGGTTATTTTCTCTGCTGTCGCGAAGCGGTAAAAGTGATGTCCAAAAAGCATGGCGGGCAGGGTGGAGGGATCGTCAATGTTTCTTCGGCGGCTTCGCGGCTGGGGGCTCCAGGTGAATATATCGATTATGCGGCCTCAAAAGGCGCAGTTGATACTCTGACTACCGGGCTGTCACTGGAGGTAGCTCCCTACGGAATACGCGTTAACTGTGTCAGGCCGGGCTTGATTTACACCGAAATCCACGCCAGCGGCGGAGAGCCTGACCGAGTCGATAGATTGAAAGCCAATCTGCCGATGCAGCGCGGCGGCGAGCCAGAAGAAGTCGCAGAGGCCATTGCCTGGTTGCTGTCCGACTCTGCTTCCTACGTCACCGGCAGTTTTATCGATTTAGCGGGTGGAAGATAGTTTTACCCGGCGCGGGTTAACTGTTACCCGCGCAGTAACGCGTTGCGGAATGAAAGAATGTGCACCTCTGCGGCGGCGGCGGCAGAGCGCGCATCCTGAGCCGCCAGCGCGCTGATAATCGCCCGATGCTCCTCGATCACTTCTTGCATATGTCCCTCTTTCGACAACGAGCTGGCCCAGAAACGTTGAGCCTGTGCGTGTAGCACGCTAAGAATATCTATCAGCATTTTATTACCGGTGATTTTCGCCAGCAACTGATGAAACTGATTATCCAACAGCATCAGCTGATTGCGATCGCGCAGCTCACTGGCCGACTCAATCTGCTGGTTAATGGCTTCAAGCTCGACGATATCCTGCGGCGAGATACGCTGACTGGCCAGCTTCATACACAAGATTTCATTTGCCAGACGAACTTCAATCAGCTCCAGCGCGTCGTCGATCGACAAAGGCGACACCATGACTCCCTTGCGCGGAATGATTTGCAGCAAGCCTTCGTTCGCCAAGCGATGAATAGCCTGATTGATAGGCGTGCGGCCCATCGACAAATCATTCATCACCTGCGCGGTATTCAAGTATTCACCCGGCTTATAGCTCAGGGTGACCAGAGCCAGCTTAAAACCTCGGTAAGCCTGCTCGTTCAATGATAATCCTGCGGCTTTATCCACCGGTCTTTCCTGCGTTTGTGTGACATCGGTCTTCACATCCAGCTCCTGCTGAAAAGATTTTTAGACATTCTACACAAAAACATGGCACGGAAATCGCTTATTTAATGAATGAAGTTATAGTGAAATTTCACTGTGTTTTTAAAAAGAATCGATAAACAAGGATCTAATCCCATGAAACTGACCTTTACTCTGCCCGCCGAATTATCGGTAACACAGCCTGCTAGCCCAAGCGCAGCAACGCTTGAGGTCAATATAGACCAATTGGTGATTGCCGGTTGGGCCGGGCGAGATCCTGAAGCGATTATGCACCATATCAGTGAACTTGAAGCGCTGGGCGTGCCCCGTCCGAGTGCAGTGCCGCTGTTTTATCGCGTAGCTGCAAATCAGCTGACACAAAATAAAACAGTAGAAGTTATTGGATCTGCCAGCTCTGGCGAAGCCGAAGTATTTATTTTTACTCATCAGGGTGAGCTATATGTTTCGTTAGCTTCCGACCATACCGACCGTGAATTGGAATCCCACAGCGTTGCGCTTTCCAAGCAGCTCTGCGTTAAACCCGTGGCGACCACAGCTTGGCGTATGAGCGACGTTGCAGAACATTGGGACCAACTGATTCTGCGCGCATGGATAAAAGAAGACGGCGAGTATCGTCTTTATCAACAAGGACCACTTTCCACTCTGCGCGAACCAGGGGATTTGCTGAGCCGCTATCTGAATCAGGGAGCGCTTCCGGCGAATGGATTGGGTATGACCTGTGGCACTGTCGCAGCCATAGGTGGCATTCGTCCTGCAACAGAGTTTCGTATGGAGCTGGTTGATGAGCGTTTAGGGCGCAGCATCAGCCATGCCTACCAAAGCCTTGAACTGCCCGTGGTTGCCTAAAGGTGATCAAACCCGATTTAGTTGAAGCAAGGAACACCGTGATGACTTCTCCTTTTCCTTTAAGTTTGCAGCAGGCGATTGAACAATTGGCTTTAGGCAATCTGACCTCTGCTCAATTGACTGAAACAGCACTGAAAAATATTCGAGACACTGAGGGCGAGGGCAGTCTTGCCTTTACTCAAGTTTATGAGCAGTGGGCGAGGGAGCAGGCTGCGGCATCTAGCGCTCGTCGTGCAGCCAATAAGGCGCTTTCGCCGATTGACGGTGTGCCGATATCGATTAAAGACCTGTTTGATGTGCAGGGCGAGGCCACGACAGGGGGATCTCGCGTGCTGGCCGATTCCCCCGCTGCGGCAGCCCATGCAGAAATAGTGACCCACCTGTTGGCCGCTGGCGCGGTGATTATCGGTAAAACCAATATGACCGAATTTGCCTACTCGGGTTTAGGGATCAATCCCCATTACGGCACGCCTGCAAACCCCTGGGATCGCGAATCTCGCCGCATTCCGGGCGGATCTTCATCGGGCGCAGCGGTGTCTGTCAGTGACGCGATGAGCTTCGGCGCGGTTGGCAGCGACACCGGCGGTTCGGTGCGTATTCCCGCCGCTTTCTGCGGATTGACCGGTTTCAAACCCACCGCGCGCAGGATCTCGATGGCTGGCGTGCTGCCGCTTTCAGCCTCTCTTGATTCGGTGGGAACTATTGCCCACGACGTAGCCAGCTGCGTTGCGCTTGATGCTGCAATCTCCGGGCAACCTCTTTCACTCACCGTTAAAGATCTGGCCGCAGCGCATTTCGCTATCCCGCAAACGCTGGTGTTGGATGGGCTCGACGAGCAGGTCAGCTCGGCCTTTGCTGCTGCAATTGCTGCCCTGAAACAGGCCGGTGCAAAAATCAGCGAAATCCCACTTGGCGAAATCTCTGAGCTTGCCAGCATCAATGCCACCGGCGGCTTTACCGCGCTGGAGTCCTGGGCCTGGCACAAACCGCTGATTGCCGCACGCGCAGACGGCTACGATCCTCGCGTCGTTTCACGTATTTGCCGTGGCGAACCGTTAGGTGAGAAAGACCGAGTGCAGCTGGTGCAACAGCGTGCTGACTGGCAGCAGCGGATTAGCAGTAAAGTTCAGCAATATGATGCCCTGCTGATGCCAACGGTGCCGTTTATTGCCCCGACAATTGCCGAGCTGGAAGCCGACGAGGAGACCTATTTCCGCGTCAACGGTGCAGCACTGCGTAACCCTTCGGTAATCAATTTTCTCGATGGCTGTGCGGTGTCATTACCCTGCCAGAAATCCGGCGCGGCACCGGTTGGATTAATGGTTGCGGCTTTGCCGATGCAGGACGAAGCGCTAATGAGCTGGGCGCTGGAAATCGAGCGCTGCCTTAAATCTCAAGACCTAAATTTATAAAAAAAAGACACAACACGTAACGACAACTCTGGATAAATACAGGACCGATGATGACTTCTTCTAAACCAGGCATGCTTTTTGTAGCCACCAATGTGGCCGCTCAGGATGAAGCGGACTTTAACCAATGGTACGACCGCGAGCACGTGGAAGAACGCGTACGTATTGAAGGATTTCTTTCCGGCACCCGCTATCAGTCCTTGCAGGGCGGGCGTAAATATCTCGGCCTGTACAAAACGGAATCGTTGGAAAGCTTCACTTCAGAAGCTTACCACGCCGCCTTTACCCGTCAGACGGCATGGTCGGTCGCGAATCTGCAAAAAATGATTTCGCCGATGCGCCGGGTTTGCGCGATTGATGCCGTAGTCGGTTTTGGCAGCGGCAGTCATCTGGCAATTATTACACTGACTGCCGGAAAAGAAGGGAGCCAAATCACTGAACTCGGTGAAATGCTGTTTGCTCACGCCGGTTTTATCAGCTCTAGCCTGCTGACGCCGGATACTGCGCTGAGCACGCCCCTACCTAAAGAGTCTAAAGACAATCGTCAGCTACTGTCGATGATGTTGATTGAAAGCAGCAGCGCCGAGGCTTCCCAACGCCTGGCTGCTCATGCCTGTCACGCTCTCGACTGCCCACTGGCTGACGTGATTCATTACGGCCTCAGCTGGCAACTTACCGCACAGGAGTTGAAATCATGAGTCTTTCCTCTACCGAAAATCCCAAAACTTTGCCCCCAAATGCAGAAAGCGTAGGGCATAAACGGCCTAATACCGGGCGTTTGGCGGCGGCTAGTTCCATCGGCACTGCATTGGAGTGGTACGACTTCACCGTCTATAACATTATGGCGGCGCTTATCTTCAACCACGTATTTTTCCCATCGTTCGACCCACTAGTGGGGACAATTCTGGCTTTCTCTACCTATGCGGTGGGGTATGTGTCACGGCCAATTGGCGGCATGGTATTCGGTCATCTAGGCGACGTATTGGGTCGAAAATTTGTACTGGTTACCACACTGGTTATCATGGGCGTAACCACCGCGCTGATGGGCCTGTTGCCAGGTTACGCAAGCTGGGGTATCTGGAGCCCGCTGCTGTTGGTTACCCTGCGCTTTATTCAGGGCATCGCTCTCGGCGGCGAATGGGCCGGCGCAGTACTGTTGTCTATGGAACACGGCAAGCCCGAGCAACGTGGCCGCAATGCCTCTTTTGCACAGGTCGGCCCTTCATGCGGCACGCTGATCGGCACCGGTATTATCACACTGGCTACGGTGTTTCTCTCCGCCGATGATTTCCAGCAATGGGGCTGGCGTATCCCATTCGTATTGAGCCTGGTGCTGGTGCTATTTGGCCTATGGTTGCGCCGTGGCGTTGGCGAAACGCCGGAGTTTCTTAAACTTGAACGCAGCAAAAACACCACCCACACGCCGATTAAAGAAGTGTTTACCCAGCATCTTCGCCCGTTGCTGGTAGCGGGTGGCGCGCGTATCGGCTCCGACGTGCTTTATGCGCTGGTGGTAGTCTTTACACTGACCTACGTCACGACTGTTTTGCATTTGCCACGTCCGTTGGCGCTGACTGCAACCATGCTCGGTGCCCTGGGTAATGCGATTACCGTGCCGATGTTTGGGGCGCTGTCAGACAAATGGGGGCGTCGCCCGGTCTATATCATGGGAGCCGTGCTGGCGATTGTCTGGTCGTTCGTATTCTTTATGCTGCTCGACAGTGCGCATCCGGTGCTGATTTGCCTGGCGGTGATTGGCGGTTTACAGGTTCACGCCATTATGTACGGCCCGCAGGCGGCTTTCGTGACCGAGCAGTTTCCAACCCGTGTCCGTTACGCTGGCTCTTCGTTGGCCTACACCCTTTCGGGCATCGTTGGCGGCGGCTTTGCGCCACTGATCATCACCTCGCTATATAAAGAGTACAGCACTACGCTGGCTGTTTCTGGGTATGTCACGGTCACGCTGCTGATCACCCTGCTCGCGGTATTCGCTGCCAAAGAAACGGCCAAAAAACCGTTATAAGTAATGTAAGTACATTAAAGTGTCTCTAATATTAAAGGCGGCCTTAATAGGTCGCTTTTTAATTAGAATGTAATAATGATTTATTTGGCTCTGGTTTAATATCAAATAGTTTTTAGATATTTTTCTGCTAATTTACAGAGGGCCATAATTTATTTTCAACCTTTTCAACTAACTGATGACTCAGCTGTTCAGCGCTTAAATACAGCCCAATTTAAATTCCGGGAGTGTTAAGCATTGAGTCATGAAGTTGGTGAAGTCGTCGCTCAATCTCTTGAGGTGCTAATGACTCGGCCAAAAGAGAGGTGGCAACGGAAATACTGGTCCGCTTTATATATCGCATAAGCCAAGAGTTGCTTGTGACGATTCTCAAGATATTTTTTATATTTCATACATCCTCCGTATCAATATAAACACATTATCACAGCCTTCTGTTTCACTGGTTATAAAAACAGCTCATCGCCAAGAAATGAGCGATTTTTAATTCTTTCCATTGCAGAGAATGCGATGGCATAAATCTTAAACATGTCTTAACGAACCCAGGTCACTTTTTTCCTCAACAGAACCCTGCATGATGACCGAATTCGGTCAATCCCACATAAACGGTCATAAACGGTCATTTTGTTTCACGAGGGATTGTGACCGTTTGCTGCGAACACGATGACCGCTTGCAAGAATAATTCCTGACTAATGCGTGCGATGCGACATTTTCCAAGCTTAACGTTTCATCTTTTTTCATTTTATTTAGATGTGTGTCACACGATGAGTGCAGCAGAAAGACTGCACGGTCGGCTTTGAGGCAACGCGCATTCTGAAAGTCACAGCTTGCGTATCTTATTAATCATCGGGAAGGGGAAAAAAATGCTGCCTGTTGAACGTCATCGCTTTATTACCGAAGTCCTAAGCCAGCGTGGTCGAGTGCTGGTGCAGGAAGTGGCCGCCATGTGCCAAATATCCATGGAAACCGCGCGCCGCGACCTGGCGTTGCTTGAAAAACATGGCGTGCTGTTACGCAGCCACGGCGGGGCGGTGTTTGTTAATCAGCAAGAAAGCGAAAAGCTGTATGTTGCCTCGCATATCGAGCAAATCGAACAGGGCGAGTCATTTCGTGAACGTAGCAATCAGTCGGCAGACCAGAAGACCCGCATCGCCAAACGAGCGCTGTCGTTAATTAATCCGGGAGACTGCCTGTTGCTCGACAGCAGCTCGACCAGCTGGTTTTTGGCGCGTCAATTGCCGGATATTCAACTGGTGGTGCTGACCAACTCGCTGCATATCATCCAGACTCTGGCCGCCAAGGCCAACGTGAAAACTATCGGACTGGGCGGAGAATATTCTGCGAAATATGAAGACTTTATCGGCGTACTGGCCGAGAAGATTTTAAAAGAGTTCGTGATTAACAAACTGTTTTTCTCCTGTCATGGCATCAGTCATGAAGGCGGAATTCGCGAAAGCAACGAGCATCATGCGCGGCTTAAACAGCAAATGTTGCTGTCTTCAGAGCACAAGATTTTGCTGGCCGACTCGAGCAAGTTTGGTCGCCGCTCTTTCGCTCGTATTTGCCACTACCGCGAGATAGATACGCTGATCACCGATTCGCTGGAAGACGACGAATTCCGTCAGGAACTGGCCTGGAGCAACGTCAACGTCATTGAGGTTGCGCCGGTCAGGAGTAAGCAAGTCAGCACCAAGATACACCGGGGAAATCCCACTACATCTGAATGACATCTTACCTATAAGTCACAACAACAATAACAGCCGTGGCGATCCACTGACTGCGGTAAAAAACTGACATTTTATGGAGTAAATAACATGAAAAAAACTGTCCTTGCCTGCCTGTTTGCCACGGCATGTCTGTCTCTGTCTGCCCACGCGGCCGACAAGATCCGCATGGGGGTAGTGGTTAAAGTCGGCGGAAATCCCTGGTTCAATGCGATGGAAGTCGGCATTAAGCAAGAAGCGGCGAAAGAGGGGATCGATGCCTGGCAGGTTGGCCCGACAGGTGCGGATCCAGCCTTGCAGGTTCGCGCGATTGAAGACCTGATTGCGCAGAAAGTCGACATTATCGGCGTGGTGCCCAACGACGCCAAAGTGCTGGAGCCAGTGCTGAAGCGCGCTCGCGATGCCGGAATCAAAGTCATTACCCACGAATCACCGGATCAGAAATACGCCAACTGGGATTTTGAAATGGTCGATGCACAGCAGCACGGCATCAACCATATGATTGCACTGGCGAAATGTATGAAAGAGACCGGCAGTTATGCAGTTTATGTCGGCAGTCTGACCGTGCCAGTCCACAAGACTTGGGCCGACGCAGCGGTGAAATACCAGCAGGAACATTATCCGAACATGCATCAGGTGGGTGACCGCTTTGGCGTTGCCGAATCTCTTGATGACACCATTCGTACCACCAATGATTTGATGTCTAAGTATCCAGATCTGAAGGGTATTTTGGCCATCGGTTCGCAAGGCCCCATCGGCGCAGGCCGCGCGGTGCTTAACCGCGGCAAGGCGGGCGATATTTGTGTATTCGGGCCGTTCAGCCCGGGTCAGGGGTCTTCACTGGTTAAAAGCGGCGCAATTACCGGCGGTTATATCTGGAATCCGATGGTGGCAGGCGAAATCTTCGTGCGTATTGCAGGCATGATTTCCAAAGGCGAGAAAATCACTGACGGCATGGATATCGAGGGAATGGGCAAAGTGAAAGTCGATGAAACGACACACACTATTGTGGGCAACCGTACAGAAAGTCTCGACAAAGAAAACTTGCCGAAACTGGTCAAAATGGGGCTGTAATTATGGCGATCTCCGAGATTATCCAGCATGACACCACCGACGTTGCAGGCGTGAAGCCGTTAATCGACGTCAAGGATCTTTCCGTGACCTTCGGCGGACAGCGCGCGCTGAACAATATTTCTTTGCGGCTGATGCCGGGCGAAGTGCACTGCCTGGCCGGAACCAACGGCTGCGGTAAGAGCACGCTTATCAAGGTTATCTCGGGGGTCTATCAGCCAGATAACGGCTGCACAATTACATTGGGCGATCGTTCATTTAATCGCTTAACGCCGGATCAGGCGCGTAGTTTCGGCATACAGGTGATCTATCAGGATCTGTCGCTGTTTCCGAATCTGACCGTGGCAGAAAACATCGCTTTCGAACACAACCTGCACGGCCTGCTCGGCTGGTATCGACCGGGCCGTCTGCGCCAAACCGCGCAGCGAATTCTTGAAGAGCTGAATTTCACTCTCAATCTTGACAGCAAAGTCTCTTCACTGCCGATTGCCCAGCGTCAGCAGGTGGCAATTTGTCGTGCGCTGGTGGCGGATGCGCGTCTGGTGATTATGGACGAACCGACCGCATCGTTGACTCGCACCGAGGTCAATCAGCTGTTGCGAACCGTGCATTACTTGAAAAATAAGGGTATCAGCGTGGTGTTCGTCAGTCACCGCCTGGATGAGGTGTTGGAGATTTCCGACAGTGTCACGGTTATTCGCGACGGGCAAAAGGTCGGCACTTTCCCGGCCGCCGAAGTCAGTAGCGAACGGCTGACCGAGCTGATGACCGGCCTCAAGCTAAATTATGCCTTGAAAGCTGCTAACCAGCACGACGAGCGAATCATGCTCGAGCTGGATAACCTCAGCCGGGCCGGACAGTATCACAACGTTAATCTCAAACTGTATCAGGGTGAAGTTCTGGGCCTTTGTGGTTTGTTGGGATCCGGGCGAACCGAGCTGGCGCTGAGCCTGTTTGGTATGACTAAACCTGATAGCGGCAAAATCTATCTCGACAGCAAGCCGGTGCGTTTTCGCGGCCATGAAGACGCGATCAAATCCGGTATCGGCTATGTCTCGGAAGATCGCCTGACGCTGGGTCTGGTGCAGCAGCAATCAGTGGGAGACAACACGGTGCTGGCGATCATGGACCAGTTGCGCAGCCGTTTTCACCTGATCGACGAGTATCGCAAAAACAAGATCGTCTACCAGTGGATCGAAAAACTTGGCGTCAAAGTCGCGGATCCGAATCAGGCGATCTCGACGCTTTCCGGCGGTAATCAGCAAAAGATCGTACTTGCCAAGTGGGTCCTGACACAGCCGAAGATCCTGATCCTCGACTCGCCAACCGTGGGCGTAGACGTCGGCGCGAAAGCCAGTATTTACCAACTTATCCACCAACTGGCAGCAGAGGGGATCTCAATCTTGCTTATCTCTGATGAGGTTCCTGAAGTGTATTTCAACTGCGATCGGGTGCTGCACTTTAGCGAAGGCACCGTGCTCGGCGAATATTTCCCTCGCGGGATAACTCAGCAGCAGCTTGCGGAGGCGGTCAATGCTTAGCCTTAATCGATTCAAACCCTCTACCAACGAAGGCTATCTGGCCTGGGTGCTGGTGGTATTAATCATCATTTTCTCTTTATCTACCAGCCAGTTTCTTACCCTGCGCAACTTGCTGGATCTCAGCGAAAGTTACGCAGTCAGCGGCATTTTCGCATTGGGACTGTTTGTCGTGCTGGTGACCGGCGGGATTGATATTTCCTTCGCCGCCGTGGCTTCGGTGGTGCAGTACATTATTGCGACACTGGCAATAAGCTATGGGATGAGCAATCCAGCGGGCAGCATCGTGCTGGCCATCGCCATCGGCACCACGCTGGGAATGGTGAATGCGGTGCTGATTTACTGCCTGCGTATCGTATCGATCATTGTGACCATCAGTATGCAGTCGTTTTTGTTCGGGATGCTGATGTGGCTGACCAAGGGCACTAGCCTGTATGACCTGCCCGACTGGCTGATTACGCCGCTGAAAATCCTGCCATTTAGCGTAGGGACTCAAAGTTACCAGATAGGATTGCCGCTGGTGGTGATGTTGGCGGTCGCGGCGCTGACCTGGGTTCTGCTTAACAAAACGCACCTTGGACGCCAACTGTTTGCGGTTGGCGGAGATCAGGAATCAGCGCGCCGTATCGGTATTCGCGTTGGCCTGCTGCACCTGTTTGCCTACGGCTATCTTGGCGCGATGGCGGCCATCGGCGGGCTGGTTCAGGTTTATCGCGTTGGTGAAGTGGTGCCAAACGCGCTGGTCGGCGGCGAGCTAGACGTGCTTGCGGCCGCAGTGCTCGGCGGAGCCAGTCTCAACGGCGGCAAAGGTAGCGTAGTCGGGACACTCATGGGCGTGTTCCTGATTGGCATCCTGAAAAACGGACTCAACCTGATCGGCGTATCCAATTACTTTATGAACGTGGTCATCGGCGTCGTGATTGTGGTGGCTATCACCGTTACGCACTACAAAAAACGCAAAGAAACCGACGTTGGTTTTGCCTGATTTCCAAGGAGTGCAACCATGTTTGCCAAATCTAAAAGTTTGAATATGAAACAAAAAACCGACGGCAATCTGCCACAGATCCCGCGCTTCAGAATGGACCCGACCAATATGGGGCTGTCGCTGCTGCTGGTTCTGGTGGTCATTGGTTTCAGTATTGCCATGCCGGGACGTTTCTTCAGCGACGCCACTTTTATGAGCGTGGCGTTTCAACTGCCTGAGCTGGGCCTGTTAACGCTGGCGATGTTTATTCCGATCCTCAGCGGCGGTCTGAATTTATGCATTATCGCTACCGCCAACCTGACCAGTCTGCTGATGGCCTGGGTATTTATGACCTATCTGCCGCCGGATGCCAGCATGCTGATGCAGGCAGTGTGGCTGACCATTGCACTGGTTGGAGCAATGATTCTGGCACTGGCGATTGGCATTTTGACCGGCGCGCTGGTGGCATATATCGGCGCACACCCAATTCTGGTGACGCTGGCTACCATGACCATGGTTAACGGCATCGGGATTTACCTGTCTCGCGGCGCGGCGCTGAGTGGTATGCCAGACATCGTGCGTTTTATCGGTGCCGAAACCGTGCTGGGCATCCCGTTCCCACTGATTGTGTTTCTCGCCACTGCGGTGCTGATTTCAGTGTTCCTCGAACGCACCCGCCTCGGTAAATATATTTATATGAGCGGCAGCAATATCAACGCTACTCACTTTAGTGGAGTGAACACTCACCGCGTATTGATCGCCATTTATGTGTTGTCGAGCATGCTGTGCGTGATTGCCGGATTGATCATGATGGCTCGTTTTAACTCGGCTCGAATGGGCTACGGCGACTCATATCTCCTGCTTACCGTGTTGGCGATCATTCTTGGCGGCACCGACCCGTTTGGCGGCTTCGGTAAAGTCAGTGGTGTGGTGCTGTCACTGATTGTTTTGCAGGTCATTGCCACTGGTTTAAATCTATTAAACGTCAGCCCGCATTTTAGCCTGGCGATGTGGGGCGCGGTGCTGATTGTGGTTTTGGCCGTGAAATTCTTCCGCACCCGCTATTTGCAACGTCGGGCCAGTCGCCGCAGTGCTGCAAAAGCGCGAGCAAGCTTACTTTAAATCGAAATTACCGACATTTAACCTGTATATCGGCCTCTGGGGCCTTTAGGAAAACGCCATGGAATATAAAATTTCACCTTCGTTAATGTGCATGAGCCTGTTTGATATTAAAGAACAATTATCGGTGCTCAACCGCCGCGCTGACATGTTGCATATCGACATTATGGACGGGCATTACGTGAAAAATATCACACTGTCGCCGTTCTTTATCGAGCAGATCCGCCCGCACACTCAGCTGGTGCTTGATGTTCATATGATGGTGGAAAACCCGACCGATTTCATCGAAGCGATCGCCAAGGCCGGTGCCGATTTTATCTGTCCGCATGCTGAAACGATCAATCGCGATGCGTTTAGGGTGATCAACCAGATCCGATCGTTTGGCAAGAAAGTCGGCATCGTGCTTAACCCGGCGACGCCCGTAGAATTCATTCAGCACTACATTCACCTGCTGGATAAAATTACCATCATGACTGTCGATCCTGGCTATGCCGGGCAGCCATTTATCCCGGAAATGCTTAATAAAGTCAGCCAGCTGCGTGATCTAAAAAACAAACACGGCTACAAATACCTGATCGAAATTGATGGATCCTGCAACGAGCGCACTTATCAGGATCTGATGGGCGCAGGCGCAGAGGTATTAATCGTGGGCACTTCTGGCCTGTTTAATCTGGATAAAGATCTGGATAAAGCCTGGGACAAAATGCTCGATCAGATGCGTCTGGCACGTCAGGCAGCCTAAGGGCAGGAGAGCCGTATGCAGCATTTTCTCGGCGTAGATATTGGCGGCACCAACACGCGTTTGATGTTGATGGATGAGAATCAGAATTTTCAAGGATATCAAAAGGTCGCGACGCAGTCCTGGGCTGGACTCAGCGATCCTTTAAACGGACTTCAACAGCTTATCAGTGACTATTTGCATCAGGTTGGGAAAACGCTGCAGGTCGCCAGGATTATGCTCGGTCTGCCGGGGATCCTTTCGCGCGACCGGCAGACTGTGCTGTCGCTGCCGTTTATTCCGTCGCTGGATGACCAGCCGGTTGCGGTGTTGCTCAGCGATCGTCTGGGGCTACCGGTAGTGATGGATAAAGACGTTAACCATTTGATGTGGTGGGATTTAACCCGTCTTCCCCAGCTTCCTGATGTGGCAGTAGGTTTGTATCTCGGGACCGGAATGGGCAACAGTCTGTGGTTGAACAGGGACTTTTATCACGGTGCGCACGGCGCAGCAGGAGAGTTGGGTCACATTCCTCTGGCTGGAAATCCGGCATTTTGTCCCTGTGGCAAAACCGGCTGCGTCGAGACTCTGACTTCGGGTAATTGGCTGGCCGGCTGGAAAAGACAGCATGCTGCCAATACAGCCTTTGAACAGGTGTTTGCTATCTACGGCGAGCATCCGGATCTGTTGGAGTTTGTGGAGCGACTGGGGCGGACGATTGCTACCGAGATGAACATTCTCGATCCGCAAATTCTGATCCTCGGTGGCGGCGTATTGTCGATGGCCGGATTCCCGCTGACGCGGCTGGAGCAGCAGATCCGTAGCCATCTGCGTGGCCCGCAACCGGCCAACGGCCTGAAGATTGTGCTCAGTGGTGTGACTGACGAGACCGGCTGTCGTGGAGCCTGTCTGGCGGCGCAGCGAGATTTTCATCGTTTTGAGCCCACCGATCAGCGTGGTGAACCATTGGGTTCCGGCATAGAAATGCCCGTAAGGAGAAAGGCATGAAAAAAGGCAAAGTCTGCGTTCTTGGCTCATTTAATCTGGATATCGTGGCGGGAATGTCGCGTTTCCCGCAACCGGGCGAATCATTGATAGCTCATAACAGCATGATGGGCGCGGGGGGCAAGGGGGCGAACCAGGCCGTCGCCGCGCTGCGCGCCGGAGCTCGGGTGCATTACATCGGCAAGGTAGGGCGCGACGATTTCGGTACCTTTGCCCGTCGCCACCTTGATAGCGCAGGATTTGACGCGGTAACGCTGTTTTCTACCGGTGATTTTCCAACGGGTAATGCTTTGATTTACGTCGCAGGGGTCGATGCGGAAAACATGATCGCTGTCGATCCGGGGGCCAATCTGACTTTCACGCAAGAAGAGATCGAGTCTTGTCGTCCGGCGATTGCCGCCGCCGATATCCTGCTGACTCAGCTGGAAAACAACCTTCCAGCGATCGAGAAAGTCATTGGTATCGCCAAAGAGGCGGGGACTTATATTATTCTCAATCCTGCTCCTTTCCAGCCGGTATCCGATGCGCTATTGGGGCAGGTCGATTTGCTGACCCCCAACGCCACCGAGTGTTCGCTGCTGACCGGAGTCCAGGTTCACGATTTGCCTTCTGCCCGGCTGGCGGCGCAGCTTTTACATGGCAAAGGTATTAATGCGCTGATCATTACTTTGGGCACGCAGGGCGCGCTGTTGTCGGTGGCGGGTGAAACACAGCTGGTTGCCGCATTCCCGGCAGTACCCAAAGATACCACCGGCGCAGGTGACGCCTTTAACGGCGCATTGGCGGCCCAGCTTTCTAGCGGTGTAGCGCTGGCTGAGGCGGCAACTTTTGCCTCGGCTTATGCTTCGGTGTGTGTTGAAAGGGCTGGCGCGGCATCATCGATGCCAACTTATGAAGAAGCCCTGGAGCGTCAAAACAGCGCGCAACCGCTGCTTGTTCAATAACATTTAGGTAGTAAATAATCACCAGAATGACATTTTACTGAAATACAGAAGGACTAGGGTAAGCATCCTATCAAGACCCGCTGGAAATTAGCGATGCGACACAAGATTTTCCCTTATCTGATTTTACTGCCGACACTAGTCTTTCTGTTAGCTTTTACCTACTTCCCGCTGCTGCAGTCAGCGATGGACAGCCTGTTCGACAGCCGCATGGCGAGCGACAATCCGCCGTTTGTCGGTCTGCAAAACTATCAACGCCTGTTTGCGGATGGCGTCTTTTGGCGCGCGCTGCTCAACAATATCGCCTATATCCTGATGACAGTGATCCCCGGTATCGTGCTGGCCTTGCTGCTGGCGGTGGCACTGTGGGAAAACACCGGCCTGAATCGCTGGCTGCGCACTGCTTTTTTCTTCCCAATGATTATTCCGCTGGTCAGTGCCGCGACACTTTGGCTGTTTATCTTTATGCCCGGCATGGGGTTGCTTGACTATTATCTCGCCAAATTTTTCGGTCCGCAAAACAATAACTATCTCGGCATGAGCAATAGCGCGCTGATTGCGTTGAGCGTAATCGGCGTGTGGAAATTTGCCGGTTATTACATGCTGTTTTTCCTCGCCGGATTACAGTCAATTCCTGCTTCAGCCCGCGAAGCCGCGCTGATGGAAGGCGCAACGCGCACGCAGGTTTTCTTCTATATCACTCTGCCACTGCTGCGGCCAACCCTCAGTTTTGTAATTACTATCGCGCTTATCTATTCGATAACTCAAATTGACCACGTTGCGGTAATGACTCAGGGCGGTCCGAATAACGCCACCACCGTGCTGCTCTATTACATTCAAAGCCTTGCAAATGACACCCACGATTTAGGCAAAGCATCTGCCGCCACCTTTATCACCCTGCTGCTGCTGTTTGCTTTCTCCGTTCTCAATTTGCGCGTTCTGGAAAGAGGAGCCCACCATGAGCGTTGAAACTTCGCCACAGCCCCTGTTGAAGAAGTCTGCCGCCGTGGGAGCAACGGCTCGTCGAAGTTCGCTGCTGTTGCGGCGCAGCTCGCGTATGACACTGCCGATCTTGCTCTGCTGTGCCGCGCTGCTTTGGCTAACGCCGTTTATCTGGATGCTGTCGTCAGCGTTTAGTGAAAGCAGTTTTTCAGCGGATATGGCCTCAATGCTGCCGCGTTTTCCGCTGACTTTAGACAATTTTAAGCAGGCCTGGGAAAGCGCCGATTGGTTGCGTCTCTACGCCAACACGATTTTCTTCGCTTTCGGCACCTTTCTGGTTCAACTGGTGACCATTACTACCGCCGGTTATGTTTTTGCCTATCACGAATTTCGCGGCAAACAGACGCTGTTCTACCTGTTATTGATTCAGCTGATGATTATGCCGGTAATCATGATGGTGCCCAATATGATGATCCTAAAACACATAGGCCTGCTGAATACGCTAACCGGCACCATGATGCCGTATTTCGCCTCGGCGTTTGGCGTGTTCCTGATGCGGCAGGCATTTCTCGCTATTCCGAAAGAAATTGAAGAGGCCGCGCTGATGGAAGGCTGCCGCTGGTGGCAAGTGGTGTTTCGCGTACTGATCCCAATGTCTTGGCCGGCGATCATGGCGTTCGCCACCGTCAGCATCACCTATCACTGGAATGAATACTTATGGCCGCTGATGGTGCTCAACGATCCGGACAAGCAGGTGCTGACCGTGGGTCTGGTGTCGTTTGCCATGGGGGGCGAGTCAGGCGGCCAGTGGGGATTAATTACCGCCGGAACACTGATGGTGTGCTTCCCGCTGATGCTGGCTTTTATTCTCTTTCAAAAACAGTTCCTTAAAAGCTTTGGCTTTTCAGGCATCAAATAAGGATTTCACATGTTTCTAGCTCAAATCTCCGATATGCATTTCCGCAGCCACGGCCGCAAGCTGTATGATTTCATTGACGTTAATGGCAGCAACGCCGAAGTGGTGAGCCAGCTCAATGCGCTGGAAGAACGCCCGGATGCGGTGGTGATTACCGGCGATATCGTTAACTGCGGTTTAGCCAGCGAATATCAGGTGGCGCGTCAGACGCTGAGCAATCTGCATTACCCGCTGTATATCATTCCCGGAAATCACGACGATAAAGCCCAATTTCTTGAGGCCATGGGCCCGCTGTGCCCGCAATTGGGCACTGACCCGCAAAACATGCATTATGCGGTCGATGATTTCGACATGCGCCTGCTGTTTATTGACACCAGCCTGCCGGGAGAGTCCAAAGGCTGGCTGACGCTGGAAACGCTGTCATGGCTGGAAGCGCAGCTGGAGCAGGGCGGCGACAAACCGACCGCAGTTTTTATGCATCATCCACCCATGAAACTGGGTTCAGCGCAGATGGACCGCATCGCCTGTGAAAATGGTGACCAGCTGCTGGCGCTGATTGACCGCTTCCCGTCTTTGGTTCGCGTATTTTGTGGACATACTCATCGTCTCATTTTTACCCAGTATCGACAGGCGATTATCACTACCATCCCCGGTACTGTGCATCAGGTGCCGTACTTCCACGAAAATCCTGCGCCGTATTACAACCTCGAGCCCGCCGCCTGTCTGATGCATCGCCTGGTAAATAACACCGGTCTGGTCAGCTATCTGCATCCCCTGACGCAGTACGCGGGTCCATATCTTTACGACGCGAATATCAGCTGCCCGGTGGATGAAAAATAATGTCGAGTATCCGTCTGGAAAATATCAGCAAGCAGTTTGAAGGCAGCATGGCGGTCAATAATTTGTCGCTGGAAATCGCCGATGGTGAGTTTCTGGTGCTGGTGGGGCCGTCCGGCTGCGGCAAGAGTACGCTGCTGCGGCTGCTGGCTGGCCTGGAGCAGGTGAGTGAAGGGCGGATTTTGCAGGCGGGCACTGACATTACCGACCTTGAACCACGAGAGCGTAATTTCTCGATGATTTTCCAGAACTATGCACTATTTCCGCACATGACCGTCGAGCAGAACATCACTTTCGGCATGCGCATGCGTAACGAACCCAAGTCACAGCATCGTGCACGGGTGGATCGTGTCGCAGATTTGTTGCAGTTGGGTGAGCTGCTGGGCCGCAAACCGGGCAAGCTTTCCGGTGGACAGCGCCAGCGCGTGGCCATGGCGCGAGCCATTGTTCGGGACCCGAAACTGTTTTTGATGGACGAACCGCTGTCGAATCTTGATGCCCGTCTCCGTACAGAAGTTCGCGACGGCATTATGGTCCTGCACCAACAGTTAAAAACCAGCACCGTATACGTGACGCACGATCAGATGGAAGCCATGACCATGGCCGACCGTATTGCGGTGCTCAACGGCGGACATTTACAGCAGATAGGCAAGCCGCAGGAGCTGTATGCGCATCCCGCCAATCTGTTTGTTGCCGGATTTATCGGCACTCCAGCGATGAACATTTTCAAACTTCCTTGCCGCGACGGCGTGGTGATGGTCGCCAATCAGGCAGTGAAATTACCTGATACTGCTCATGCTCGTCAGTTGACCGAGGTGTATTTGGGCATCAGACCCGAGCATATCAACGATAACGTGGGCATCAACGGCGGGGAACTTCATCAATCTGACGAATGGGTCATTCTGGAGGCTTCACTGACCTACTGCGAGCTGCTGGGGGCTGATTATCTGAATCATGCACAAACGGCGCTCGGCGAAATCCGCTACCTGAGAGAAAACCGTGGCAATGCACCACAGGCCAATCAACAGGTTAGCTTGAGCTTTTCATTGCAAGACCTTCACTTTTTTTCAGGCCAAAACCAGCAAAATTTACACCGGGAGAGTTCACATGCGTAATATCAAGGCGCTCACCTTAGCAGTCACCATGATGACTGCAGGCGCTGTATCAGCTAAACAGAATATCGATTTTATGTTTCCCGCGCCGGTAGACGGCAAACTGACAATGGAAATGACTCGAGTAATCAAAGAGTTCAACCAGTCACAGAACGATGTCGAGGTGCGCGGTATTTTTACTGGCAGCTATGATACCACCAAGGTCAAGGCCGAAGCAGCGGCGAAATCCGGTGAGCCACCGGCGCTGGTGATTATGTCTGCCAACTTTACTGCCGATCTGGCGATTAAAAATGAAATCCTGCCAATGGACGAACTGTTCAAATACGGTAATGAAAAAGCCACGCCGTTCCTGACAGAAAACTTCTGGCCAGCGATGCGTCAAAATGCGCAGGTCAATGGCGTGACCTACGCCATTCCTTTCCATAACTCGACGCCAATCCTTTATTACAACAAGGACATGTTCAAGAAGGCTGGAATCGATCATCCACCGACTGATTGGACGGAGCTGCTGGCCGACGCCAAAAAATTGACCGACCAGTCAAAAGGGCAATGGGGCGTGATGCTGCCTTCAACCAATGATGATTACGGTGCCTGGATTTTGTCTGCACTGACCCGTGCCAATGGCGGTAACTACTACAATGCCGATTATCCCGGTGAAGTCTATTACAACCAGCCATCGACCATTGGCGCGTTGCGTTTCTGGCAGAATCTAGTGTATCGCGACAAAGTCATGCCCGAGGGCGTGCTGAATTCTAAACAGATAAGCGCAGCTTTTTTCTCCGGCAAGCTGGGGATGGCGATGTTAAGCACTGGTGCGCTGGGCTTTATGCGTGAAAATACCAAGGATTTTGAGCTGGGCGTGGCGATGATGCCAAAAGAAGTACGCAACGCAGTGACCATTGGCGGCGCAAGTCTGGTGAGCTTTAAAGGTATTTCTGAAGATCAGAAAAAGGCAGCGTATACCTTCCTGCAATACCTTGTCAGCCCGAAAGTAAACGGCAGCTGGAGTCGATTTACCGGCTACTTCTCACCGCGTATCGCTTCTTACGACACGCCGGAAATGAAGGACTATCTTGCCAGGGATCCGCGCGCGGAAATCGCCTTGCAGCAGCTGAAATATGCTCAACCGTGGTACGCAACCTATGAAACAGTGGCTGTGCGTCAGGCAATGGAAAACCAGTTAGGAGCCTTGATGAATGATGCCAAGCTGACGCCGGAAGCGGCAGCCGCAGCGGCGCAAAAGCAGGCTGATGAAATTATGATGCCATACAACCAGCAGACTGCATTAAAAGTGCCTTAATTTATCCGCTGTCATTTATGCACCACAGCCATATAAATATTTCAACATTTCCCCCGGTTACTGGATTTTCCAGACTGCCGGGGTTTTAATTGCTGCTTTGTCGTTTTAAATCTCATTATTAATCAAAGTCTAATGAAATTTTTAGAGCGAGATTACTTTAACCAGCCCTGCTCATACGCATGGTTGAGGTGCACAAGCAGATGCTCCCACAGTTGCGGGTTAATTTCGCTGATAAAGGCGTTGCGCGACAATACCTGCTCAAGGCGAATGTTGTTCTCGACCCAGCTCTGCCCCTGATTGCTAAGGTTCATCACCACCGGCAAGACACGGTCAATGACCAGGGCAAACCGCGCTTCTGGCGTTTCGCCAGCTTCGTATTCGTCCCACAGGTCGCGAAATTGCTGATTCAAAGGAGCAGGCAGCAGGCCAAACAGGCGACAGGCAGCTTCGACCTCTTTGGAATGAATAGCTTCACGGGCAGCCAGATCGTAGACAAGCACGTCACCGGCATCGATCTCTACGATGTCATGCAGCAGCGCCATGCGAATAACTTTTTGAATATCGACGTCTTTACCGGCAAAAGGTGCCAGACTCATCGCGGCAACGGCGAAATGCCAGCTGTGCTCCGCCGAGTTTTCCTGACGCTGCGTACCCAGAACCTTGGTACGGCGTTGCACGCTTTTCAATTTATCGATTTCCATAAGAAATTGAAAAATTTCGGTCATCGGGCCGAAATCAAGTGCCGGGGAGGCTACGGACATAATTACACCTTAGTCATTAGAGACGGCTATTTCAGAAAAATCCTTTAACCCTGCATTTCAAATGCATTTGAGTTAATACGATAAAGCTAAAGAGTAAAAAAATCATGCTTTAAGCATATTTGATACTAATTATCCCAGACACAGCCCTCAGCATTCAGACATAAATTGTAAAGTTGCTTAAGGGGTAGTTACATCGGCATATACAATTTTTAAGCTTACACGTGTACACTGGAATCGTTGTCAGCTAGAGTGCCAATGCACAAAATTGTTTAATTTCTGGTCGTGGTAATTATTAGCTTCCTGGTCTCGAGGTTCTCAATAAATGGATAAAGTTTCACCACATCGATATCCGTGGGCAGAAGAGATCGCCAATAGCATAAGTCATGGCGTTGGCATCGTTTTAGGCATTGTCGGCCTAGTGCTGTTATTGGTTCAGGCTGTTGGCGTCAATGCCAATGTCACTGCCATTACCAGCTACAGCCTTTACGGCGGCAGCATGATTTTGCTGTTCTCTGCCTCTACGCTTTATCACGCTATTCCACATGAAAGGGCCAAATATTGGCTTAAAAAGCTCGATCACTGCGCAATCTATTTATTGATTGCCGGGACATACACGCCGTTCTTGTTGGTCGGGCTCGATTCCCCGTTGGCAAAAGGGCTGATGATCGTTATCTGGTCCATCGCCGGTTTTGGGGTGATTTTTAAACTGGCCTTTGCACACCGCTTTGAAGTGCTGTCATTGGTGATTTATCTGACGATGGGCTGGCTGTCGCTGATTGTGATTTATCAGCTGGCAATGAAACTCTCGATAGGAGGTGTCATCCTGCTGGCAGCCGGGGGCATCATCTATACGCTTGGCGTGATCTTCTATGCTTCCAAGCGTTTTCGTTTTGGCCATGCAATTTGGCACGGCTTTGTGTTGGGCGGGTGCTTCTGCCATTTTCTGGCAATTTATTACTACGTCTAAAATTTATTACTACTTCTAACTTGTTCCCCAGCGTTGCGCATAGGCGAAGCGCTGGGGTGATTGCCTGGTTAACCTATTATTTATCTTCTTCCAGAGAGTACGGCAGTGGCTGAACTCGCAAAGTACTGCTGGCTTCATCACGCACGCGCAGCACACTGTCAGTGTCTAAATCATTGTTTAGCACCGCCTGAACCCACACTGCGCCATCATTAAGCTGAACGGCAGCCAATACTGTGCCTGTTCTGCGCCAGTTCTCGCCAAGTTGAAGCTCAAGATCGTCTCCCGCGGCCGGAACTTTGCTGGATTTACCCGCCAGCCAATACAGTGCTCGCTTGTTCGCCCCGCGATACTTGGCGCGTGCAACCATCTCCTGGCCCGCGTAGCAACCTTTGGTAAAACTGATACCTTCAAGCGCCTGAATATTAGTGGCCTGTGGAATAAACTGCACACTATTAACGGTATCGATAATTGGGAATCCGGCTTCAATGTCCAGCGCCAGCCACTGTTGGCTATCGTTCAACTGAGCCTGTTCGCCGATTTCCTCCGTTATCTGCTGCGCTTTCTCCGGGCTAGTGACAATCAGATAGCGCTCGGCAGGCAGTGGTAGATAAAGCAGTGTAGATTCATCTTCTTGCACCACCTGAGTCGTTGCGTCAGGCAGGGTGGCGAAGATACCTTTCAGCGCCGCGCTAGCCTGGAAACCGGCGACGCCAAGCAGGACCACGTCATCATCGGCAACGAAGGTAATTTTAGAGAACACTGCGTACTTCTTCATCTCGGTCATCTGCTGATCGCGCAGGTTGCGGCGCTCGATAAACGCCATGCCATCGCCGCGCTTGAACAGACGCATATTGCTCCACATTTTGCCTTTGGCGTCGCAGTGGGCGCAAAGCACGTGGTGTTCAGGAGCCAGCTTCTCGACGTCGGCGGTAACCTGACCCTGCAAATAAGAGAGAGTATCGGCCCCGGTCATGGTGACCAGCGCCCAGTCTTCCAGAGACACAACGGTCAGAGGAAGGTGCGACGAAGATGAAGGTTTTTGCGGAGGAAACGGGTACTTGTACGTCATGTGATGTCCTAATCCTGGGCAGCTGATGCAGGGATGTATACAGGCATGGTAAAAGAGCTTACCCGCTTTGAAAACACTTATTGCTACTCTTTACGGGATGTCTCGCATCGATTGCTTAGTTGTTGCCGGAGATGCCGGAACTTTTGCGGCATGTCGTCCAAAAATTAACATCCTGTGGCATCAGTGAGCTGAAAAGTTACGCCTCAAGACCCTGGGCTGATAGAATCCCCCCTGAAATGATAAAAATCAGATTTGCCGTATTTCTACAAAAATGGATACCCGCACAATGGATATAAACAATAAATCCCGCATCCAATGGGCCTGCCGCCGAGGCATGAAAGAGCTGGATATGGCCATCATGCCGTTCTTTGTGTATGAGTTTGATACCCTTAGCGATGAAGATAAAACGCAGTTTGCTCGCCTGCTGGAGTGTGATGACCCGGATCTGTT
Organism: Rouxiella sp. WC2420; assembly: GCF_041200025.1. Taxonomy (NCBI): domain Bacteria; kingdom Pseudomonadati; phylum Pseudomonadota; class Gammaproteobacteria; order Enterobacterales; family Yersiniaceae; genus Rouxiella; species Rouxiella sp. WC2420. The sequence continues at coordinate 840,929 of NZ_CP165628.1, forward strand.
TAACTGGCTGATGAACTACGGTGAGCCGAACGATCTCGAGTTAAAACGTATTGTTAGCCTGATTCAGACGCGAAATAAAGACCGTGGCCCTGTGGCAATGTGATCTTCGCGTGTCGTGGCGTAGCCAGCTGTTTTCGCTGGCTGTTCATGGCATGGTGATTTTGCTGATTCTGCTGCTGCCGTGGCCGCCGGGCGACTGGATAATCTGGTTGGTATTGCTGGTGATCATGGTTTCGCAGGCAATCCGCAGTCAACGCCGCATCAGCGCCAGACACGGTGAAATAGCACTGTTGGCACAGGATCGACTGCTGTGGCGTAAACTTGAGTGGCGTATCAGGCAGCCTGTGTGGATGATCGACAGCGGAATACTGTTATCACTGACACGAGAGCAAAAGCGCCGCGGGTGGCGTCGGATATTTCGCAGCAACAAACAGAAACTGTGGCTCGCATCTGACAGCATGAGCGAGGCTGAATGGCGGCATTTACGGCAAATTTTGCTTACCGGCAAGCGCGATTCGGAGCCGGCCAAGAACCACCACCACCCGCTTTAGGCATTCTCGCAGGCGGCTGGCAGTTCTTGCTTTTGTTCATAAGGCCTTTAACTTGCAGAGTTAGGTATTTGCTGCGACTAAAGCAGGGCGTCCATCTCGAGCAGGATTTGATCGCACCACTCTTGCAGTCGGTCTTCGCTCATTTCGAACTGATTAACTTCATCCAGCGCCAGACCGACAAAATGTTTTCCATCGGCGCTTAGAGGCTTGGGACTGGTGAACTCGAAGCCTTCAATTGGCCAGAAACCGATGAATTGCACGCCTAAAGGAAGCAGTCGATCGTAGAGCATGCCCAGAGCATCGAGGAACCACTCACCGTAACCGAGCTGGTCGCCCATGCCATACATAGCAACGATTTTACCGCGCAGGTTCAAGGTGGCGAGCTGGTCCCAGACTGCCTCCCAGTCTTCCTGAATCTCGCCAAAGTCCCAGGTAGGAATCCCAAGGATAAGTATGTCGTAATCCTCCATTCTGGATGGCTCGACATCTTTTAAATTGTGCAGTTCCACCAAGTCTTCGCCCAAAATTTCGCGAATTTTCTCTGCTGCCATTTCGGTGTAACAGGTGCTTGAACCGTAGAAAAGACCGATTTTCATTATTCTTGCTGCCGTACTGAGTCAATCAATGAATAGCGTTGAGTGTACCAGACTTGTGCCAAATTAAGGCATAATGCGCGGGTGTTACCTTCACTGTAAGCAATGCCTGGAAACAGGATAAAGGAGAAAATGTGCCTAAACCAGACGATGGCCAAATGCTGGTCGAGCAGTTTCTCGATGCACTATGGCTGGAACGAAACCTCGCCGAAAACACTCTGGCTTCCTATCGTTTGGACCTGAAGTCGCTGCTAAGCTGGCTTGAACATCATAATACCGACTGGCTTCGGGCGCAGGCTATCGATTTGCAGTCGTTCCTGGCCGAGCGGGTTGACGGCGGCTACAAGGCCAGCAGTTCAGCGCGCCTGCTGAGTGCCATGCGACGTTTTTTCCAGTATCTAAACCGCGAATCGCTGCGTGAAGATGATCCGACCGCGCTGTTGTCTTCGCCTAAATTGCCACAGCGCTTGCCAAAGGATCTTAGTGAAGCGCAGGTGGAGTCGCTGCTTGCTGCTCCCAGCACTGACATCCCGCTGGAGCTGCGCGACAAGTCGATGCTTGAGCTACTTTATGCTACCGGTCTGCGTGTTTCCGAGCTGGTGGGATTGACACTCAGCGATATCAGCCTACGTCAGGGCGTGGTCCGCGTGATTGGTAAAGGTGATAAAGAACGATTAGTGCCGCTGGGGGAAGAGGCAGTGTACTGGCTCGAAAACTATTTTGAGCACGGCAGACCCTGGTTGCTCAACGGACAGTCACTAGACATTGTTTTTCCAAGCAATCGCAGCCAAAAAATGACACGTCAGACATTCTGGCATCGAATAAAGCATTATGCTGTGCTGGCAGGCATTGACGCCGAAAAACTGTCGCCTCACGTGCTGCGACACGCTTTTGCCACCCATTTACTGAACCATGGTGCGGACCTGCGCGTGGTACAAATGCTTTTAGGTCACAGCGATCTGTCGACCACACAAATTTATACTCATGTAGCAACGGAGCGTTTAAAGCAGCTACATCAACAACATCACCCTCGTGCCTGACCTGAGGGAAACACAGGACGTAACGATGAAAAAAAGTGTCATGATGCTGGCCCTGCTAGCCTCCGGTCTGAGCAATATTGCCCATGCCGATGAAGCCGCAATGAAGGCGACTTTTAGCAAGATTGGTCTCGAAAATGCTGAAGTTAGCGCCTCGCCGGTAAAAGGTTTGAAGGCAGTAACGACGCCACAAGGCGTAATTTATGTCAGCGAAGACGGTAAGTACGTGCTGCAAGGGCCTTTATACGATGTCAGCGGCGAGCGCCCCGTGAATCTCAGTAATCAGGCATTGATCACTAAACTCAACGCTTTGCAAAATGAGATGATCGTTTATAAGGCGGCAAAAGAGCAGAGGGTGATCACGGTTTTCACCGATATTACCTGTGGCTATTGCCATCGCCTGCATCAGCAGCTGAAAGGCTATAACGATCTCGGCATAACCGTGCGCTATCTGGCATTCCCGCGCGCCGGTTTAGATTCGCCAACCGAAAAACAGATGCAATCGATCTGGAATACCGGCAATCGCAATAAGGCATTGGACGAAGCGATGCGCGGAGAAGAGGTTTCGCCGATTGCCAAAACTGCCGATAGCAAGGTTGATATCTCCAAACATTTTGAGCTGGGCCAGCAGCTTGGCGTAACGGGTACCCCCGCTGTGATACTTGAAGACGGTACACTTGTTCCGGGCTATCAACCGCCTGCGGCCATGGCCGCCATGCTTGGTATTAAAGCCTAATTAATTTACGGGCGCGAAGATTGATAGCCGCGCGCTCTGGTAACTCTTTGTAAGGTTGATTTAGTGACAGTGAAGACCCAGCTCAGACGCCGTGAAGTTGACGACGGCGCAGATTTACCTGCCGACCTGTCGCCTTTGCTGCGTCGTCTATATGCCATGCGTGGCGTAAAAGAAAGTCAGGAACTCGAGCGTGGTGTGCGCGGCCTGCTCGATTATAAACAGCTTGATGGCATCGATGCGGCCGTCAGCCTGCTACAAACTGCGCTGGCCGAAAGGCTGCAAATCATGATCGTCGGGGATTTTGATGCTGATGGTGCGACCAGCACCGCGCTTACCGTATTGTCATTGCGCAGTATGGGTTGTGACAGCGTGAAATACCTGGTGCCGAATCGTTTTGAAGATGGCTACGGGCTAAGTCCTGAAGTGGTTGAACAGGCTGCAGCACGCGGCGCTCAGCTGATTTTAACCGTAGATAACGGCATCTCGTCACACGCGGGCGTCGAGTTGGCACACGAGAAAGGCATTCAGGTGCTGATCACCGATCACCACCTGCCTGGCGACACGCTGCCCGCCGCAGAAGCGATTATTAATCCTAATCTGCATGGCTGTGAGTTTCCGTCCAAATCGCTGGCCGGGGTAGGTGTCGCGTTTTATTTGATGCTGGCGCTGCGCAGTAAACTGCGTGACAGCGGCTGGTTTGAACAACGCGGACTGGCAATGCCAAATCTGGCTGAATGGCTAGATTTAGTCGCGCTAGGAACCGTCGCCGACGTAGTTCCGCTGGATACCAATAACCGTATTCTGGTTTATCAGGGGCTTAACCGCATCCGCGCCGGCAAGTGTCGTCCCGGCGTTCGTGCGCTGCTTGAGATTGCCGGGCGCGACGCGCGTCAGCTAACTGCCAGCGATCTGGGTTTTGCGCTTGGCCCACGGCTCAACGCGGCGGGTCGTCTCGACGATATGTCTATTGGCGTTGCGCTGCTGCTCTCGGAAGATATGGCACAGGCCAGAGCGTTGGCGAGTGATTTGGACGCGTTGAACCTGACCCGTCGCGAGATTGAACAAGGCATGCAGGTTGAAGCGTTGGCGCTGTGTGAAAAGCTTGAAACCAGCGCGGAAGATTTACCGCTGGGGCTGGCGATGTATCACCCGGAATGGCATCAGGGCGTGGTCGGTATTCTGGCCTCGAGGCTGAAAGAACGTTTCAATCGCCCGGTCATTGCTTTTGCACCGGCGGGCGAGGGCGTGCTCAAAGGGTCCGGGCGTTCCATTCAGGGTTTGCACATGCGCGACGCGCTGGAGCGCATCGATACGCTGAATCCGGGGCTGATGATGAAATTTGGCGGTCACGCCATGGCAGCGGGGCTTTCGCTGGAAGAAAGCAAGTTTGACCAGTTCCGCGATTGTTTTGCCGAGCTGGTTGGTGAATGGCTCGACCCGTCCCATCTTGAAGGCGTGGTGTGGTCGGATGGTGAACTCACGTCTGGGCAGATGTCGCTGGAAACAGCAGAAATGCTGCGCGATGGCGGCCCGTGGGGACAGGCTTTTCCTGAACCTGTCTTCGATGGCACCTTCCGTATTTTGCAGCAAAAGCTGTTAAAAGAGCGCCACCTTAAGGTGATGATCGAACCGCTGGGCGGGGGGCCGCTACTCGATGGCATTGCGTTTAATATCGATCCAACGCTTTGGCCTGACAGCAGCGTGCGCGAAGTTCAGCTGGCCTACAAACTCGACATTAACGAATATCGCGGTAATCGCAGTGTTCAGTTGATGATTCAACATTTGTGGCCGCGTTAAGTTAACAGACTTGGCGGGCGGGAACTGTCCGGTATTTTGCAGGAACAAGGGTATAAAACAGCCGCATATTCCTTTAGAATACGCGGTTCGAATGGCGCTGTGCCATAAACGACTTAACGTAAGACGCGAAAAAAATCATGTTTGAAATTAATCCGGTAAAAAACCGCATTCAGGACTTGGCCGAAAGAGCCGCGGTTATCAGGGGGTATCTTTGACTATGATGCCAAGAAAGAACGTCTCGAAGAAGTAAACGCCGAGCTGGAACAGCCGGACGTATGGAACGAACCTGAACGCGCGCAGGCGCTGGGCAAAGAGCGCTCGGCGCTGGAAGCCATTGTCGATACCATCGATGACCTGACTCAAGGTCGTGAAGACGTAACTGGTTTGCTGGAACTGGCCGTTGAGGCTGAAGATGAAGAAACCTTCAACGAAGCCGTAGCCGAACTCGACGTGCTGATGACCAAGCTGGAACAGCTTGAGTTCCGTCGTATGTTTTCCGGTGAATACGACAGCGCCGACTGCTATCTCGACATCCAGGCAGGCTCCGGCGGCACTGAAGCTCAGGATTGGGCCAGCATGTTGTTGCGTATGTTCCTGCGCTGGGCTGATTCCCGTGGCTTCAAAACGGAAATCATTGAAGAGTCTGATGGCGATGTTGCTGGCACCAAGTCTGCCACCGTCAAAATCATTGGCGACTACGCGTTTGGCTGGCTGCGTACAGAAACCGGCGTTCACCGCCTGGTGCGAAAGAGCCCGTTTGACTCCGGTGGTCGTCGCCATACCTCTTTCAGTTCCGTATTCGTTTATCCGGAAGTTGACGACGATATTGATATCGAAATCAACCCGGCCGATTTGCGTATCGACGTATACCGCGCTTCTGGTGCGGGTGGTCAGCACGTAAACAAAACCGAATCTGCGGTACGTATTACCCACATGCCAACCAACATTGTGGTGCAGTGTCAAAACGACCGTTCACAGCATAAGAACAAAGATCAGGCCATGAAGCAGCTTAAGGCGAAGCTTTATGAGTTTGAGATGCAAAAGAAAAATGCTGATAAACAACAGGCCGAAGACAACAAGTCCGATATCGGTTGGGGCAGCCAGATCCGTTCATACGTTCTGGATGACTCTCGTATCAAAGACCTGCGCACGGGTGTTGAAACACGCAATACACAGGCCGTATTAGATGGCGACCTGGATAAATTCATCGAAGCAAGTTTGAAAGCCGGGTTATAAGGAACCGAAATGTCTGAGCAACAACCATCTGGGCAGCAGCCACAGGGCGCAGAACACGCGCAGGAACTTAACAACGAGCTGAAAGCGCGTCGTGAGAAGCTGGCCCTTTTGCGTGATAAAGGCATCGCTTTCCCGAACGATTTCCGTCGTGATAGCATTTCCGATGCACTGCACGCTGCGTACGGCGATAAAGAAAATGAAGAGCTGGAAGCACTGAACATCGAGGTTACCGTTGGTGGCCGTATGATGACCCGTCGTATCATGGGCAAAGCCTCCTTCGTGACTCTGCAAGACGTCGGCGGTCGCATTCAGCTGTATGTTTCGCGTGACGATCTGCTTGAAGGTCAGTACAACGAAGAGTTCAAGAAGTGGGACCTTGGGGATATCCTCGGCGCTCGCGGCAAGCTGTTCAAAACCAAGACCGGCGAACTTTCTATCCACGTGACTGAATTGCGCCTGTTGACCAAAGCGCTGCGTCCGTTGCCAGACAAGTTCCACGGCCTTGCCGATCAGGAAACCCGTTACCGTCAGCGTTACCTTGATCTGATCGCTAACGACGATTCGCGTAACACTTTCAAAATCCGTTCACAAATCATGGCTGGCATCCGCAAGTTCATGGTTGAGCAGGACTTTATGGAAGTAGAAACGCCGATGATGCAGGTGATCCCGGGCGGTGCGTCTGCGCGTCCGTTTATCACTCACCACAATGCGCTGGACATCGACATGTATCTGCGTATTGCGCCAGAGCTTTACCTCAAGCGCCTGGTAGTGGGCGGCTTTGATCGCGTATTCGAGATTAACCGTAACTTCCGTAACGAAGGCGTCTCTCCGCGTCACAATCCAGAGTTCACCATGATGGAACTCTACATGGCGTATGCGGATTACCGTGACCTGATTGTGTTGACCGAATCTCTGTTCCGCACCCTGACTGAAACTGTTCTTGGCAGCAGCGTTGTGCAGTATGGCGATCAGACCTTCGACTTCGGCAAGCCGTTCACCAAGCTGACCATGACAGAAGCAATTCTGAAATACCGTCCTGAGACTAACGTGGAAGACTTGGCCGATATGGCTAAAGCGACCGTTATCGCGGAGTCTTTGGGTATCAAGATCGAGAAAAGCTGGGGTCTGGGCCGCGTAGTTTGTGAAATCTTCGAAGAAACAGCAGAAAGTCACCTGATTCAGCCGACCTTCATTACTGAATATCCGGCAGAGGTTTCTCCGCTGGCTCGCCGTAATGACGAAAATCCTGAAGTGACCGATCGCTTCGAGTTCTTCATTGGTGGACGTGAAATCGGTAACGGCTTCTCCGAGCTGAACGATGCAGAAGATCAGGCACAGCGTTTCGCCGATCAGGTTGCCGCGAAAGATGCAGGCGATGACGAAGCGATGTTCTACGATGAAGATTACGTAACTGCGCTTGAACACGGTATGCCACCAACTGCCGGCCTCGGCATTGGTATTGACCGTATGGTTATGCTGTTCACCAACAGCCACACCATCCGCGACGTTATTCTGTTCCCGGCAATGCGCCCACAGAAATAATTTTGCAACTCCCTCCTCTGCAAATGAGGGGGGAGCACTTCTGCCGTACTATCCCTCTGAAGTAAATCTGTTTTTTACCGGCCAAGCTCGGCTGGAAAACCTTTTCATGTCCAAATTTCATTAAAAATTATCTGTAATACTTATCAGGTAATTTGCATTATCTCACCACGATTTTACAAGAAGAAACATTTATTGGCATCAATCGCCAATTACACTCATTAACATTGTGGTAAAATTTTTACATATTCTTCCTTTTCTCTAAGGAAGAAATTAACAACTTATAGCGCTTGTAATAGGCGTATAACAATTTCCTCAACTTTTTGGTTATCACAACACCTGCTATGTCGTCTAAAAATACTGGAAATTCCCGTAGAGACTTCCTTCTCAAAACCATTGCAATTGCACCTGCCGTGGCTTTAAATGGAACCGGTTTCATGGCAATGTCTGCGCCTGCTCAGGCCAATGATGCGAAACCGTCCGATTCATCGGCTGCCGTGAAGGCTCCGGATTATCATCCAACCAAATTCACCGCCGAAGAGTATGCATTTTTACAAGCTGCCGTCGCGCGTTTGATACCTGCTGACGATCGCGGCGCTGGCGCGCTGGAAGCCGGTGTTCCCGAATTTATCGACCGCCAGATGGATACGCCTTACGCAACCGGTGCCAACTGGTATATGCAGGGTCCGTTCCACCCGGAGGCCGAGCACGACTTCGGTTATCAGCTGCCGTTGGGGCCTTTCGCCATTTATCAGCTGGGTATCGCTGACGCAAATGACTACGCGAAAGACAAGTTCGGTAAGGTATTCAAAGATTTGAATAATGATCAGCAAGAGCAGCTGCTGGGCGAATTTGAGAGCGGTAAAGCCGAGTTCAAACAGGTTCCAAGCAAGGTTTTCTTCTCTTTCCTACTGCAAAACACTCGAGAAGGCTTCTTCAGCGATCCGATCCACGGTGGCAATCACCAGATGGTCGGCTGGAAGTTAATTGGATTCCCCGGTGCCCGTGCAGACTTTATGGACTGGGTTGAACGCGGCGAACGTTATCCGTTCCCGCCGGTGTCTATCAGTGGTGAAAGAGCGTAACTATGTCTAAAACAATGCAAAAAGTGGATGCCGTAATCGTTGGTTTCGGTTGGGCAGGCTCGATCATGGCCAAAGAACTGACTGAAGCGGGTCTGAGCGTAGTTGCGCTTGAACGTGGACCAAGTCGCGATACTTATCCAGACGGCGCCTATCCGCAGGTTGTGGATGAGCTGACCTACAACATCCGTAAAAAGCTGTTCCAGGATTTGTCCAAAAGCACCGTGACCATTCGTCATAACATGACTCAGACCGCTATGCCTTATCGCCAGCTTAACGCGTTCCTTCCTGGAACCGGTACCGGTGGTGCAGGTCTACACTGGTCGGGGGTGCATTTCCGTGTCGATCCAGCCGAATTGAACCTGCGCAGCCACTATGAGCAGCGATATGGTAAGAAATTTATACCGGAAGGTATGACTATTCAGGATTTCGGAGTTAACTACAACGAGTTAGAGCCGTTTTTCGACAAAGCTGAAAAAGTGTTTGGGACTTCCGGTTCACCATGGACCATCAAAGGCCAGCAGCAGCCTGGCGCGCAAGGTACTGGCAACCCGTTTGCTCCCGACCGCTCTGATAAATTCCCGCTGCCGGCACAAAAGCGTACCTATTCTGCACAACTGTTTGCACAAGCGGCCGAAGCGGTGGGTTATCACCCATACGACCTGCCTTCTGCCAATACCTCAGGCCCGTACACCAACACTTATGGCGCGCAAATGGGCCCGTGCAACTTCTGCGGTTATTGCAGTGGTTACGCGTGTTACATGTATTCCAAGGCTTCACCGAACGTCAACATCCTGCCTTCACTGCGCCAGGAGTCCCAGTTTGAGCTGCGCAATAACTCTTATGTGCTGCGCGTGAACCTGACCGATGATAAAAAACGCGCTACTGGCGTGACTTATGTTGACGCACTTGGCCAGCAGGTTGAGCAGCCGGCAGATTTGGTGATCCTCTCCGCATTCCAGTTCCATAACGTACACCTGATGCTGCTGTCTGGTATCGGTAAGCCTTACGACCCGGTTACCAATGAAGGTGTAGTAGGCCGTAACTTTGCCTATCAAAACCTGACAACGATCAAAGCCTTCTTTGAGACCGACAAGTTCACCAACACCTTTATCGGTGCCGGTGGTAACGGTGTGGCGGTTGACGATTTTAACGCCGACAACTTTGACCATGGTAAATACGGTTTCGTTGGCGGTTCACCATTCTGGGTCAACCAGGCCGGTTCAAAACCAATTTCAGGTGTGGCGACTCCTCCGGGCACGCCGAACTGGGGCAGTAAATGGAAAGCTGCGGTAGCGGACTCTTACACCCATAACGTCTCGATGGACGCCCACGGTGCGCACCAGTCTTATCGCGCGAACTATTTGGATCTTGATCCAACCTACAAAGACATTTATGGCCAGCCGCTGCTGCGTATGACCTTTGACTGGCAGCCAAACGACATCAAAATGTCGCAGTTTATGCACGACAAAATGCACAAAATTGCCGTTGCGATGAATCCGAAGCTGATCTCTGGCTCGCCTAAAACTGCCGATACGCATTTTGACAGCACGGTTTATCAGACAACTCACATGAATGGCGGCGCCATCATGGGTGAAGATCCTAAAACCAGTGCCATCAACCGCTATCTGCAAAGCTGGGATGTGCATAACGTCTTTGTTCCAGGCGCGTCGGCGTTCCCGCAAGGTTTGGGCTATAACCCAACCGGCATGGTTGCTGCGTTAACCTATTGGTCTGCAAAAGCAATTCGCGAGACCTATCTGAAAAACCCAGGCCCATTGGTTCAGGCATAAGGAAATCGCTATGAAAACATTACTTTCTGCCTTGTTCCTGGGCTCGGTGGCCTTTGCCGCGCTGGCCGATGACAATACCGGTACTGATTTGATCAAACGCGGTGAATATCTGGCAAAGGCCGGTGACTGCGTGGCATGTCACACCACGGAAGGCGGAAAACCTTTCGCTGGTGGTCTGAAGATGGTGACGCCGATCGGGGCAATTTATTCCACTAACATCACGCCAGATAAAACTAATGGCATCGGTGACTATACGCTGGAAGATTTCGAAAACGCGGTGCGAAAAGGGGTAGCGAAGAACGGCCAGACGCTGTATCCGGCGATGCCTTTCCCTTCTTACTCTGTGGTCAGCGATGAAGATATGAAGGCGCTGTATGCCTACTTCATGCACGGTGTTCAGCCGGTGGCGCAACCAAACCGTGATAGCGATATTCCATGGCCACTGTCGATGAGATGGCCGCTGGCAATCTGGCGAACCGCTTTTGCTCCAAAAGTGCAGCCTTTTGCCGGAAAAATGAATGAAGATCCGCAATTGGCACGTGGACGCTACTTGGTTGAAGGTCTGGGACACTGTGGCGCTTGCCACACGCCTCGCAGCATCACCATGCAGGAAAAAGCCATGAATAACGACGATGGCAACGAATTCCTGTCTGGTAGCGCGGCCCCGATTGACGGCTATACCGCGAGCAATCTACGCGGCGACAACCGTGACGGATTGGGACGCTGGAGCGAAGACGACCTGGTGCAGTTCCTGCGTACCGGCCGTAATGACCACACCGCCGTATTCGGTGGCATGACCGACGTGGTTAAGCACAGCTTGCAATACCTGACGCCTGAAGATGCGACGGCTATCGCTAAGTATCTAAAGTCATTGGATATTAAAGACAGCAGCACGCCTGTCTTTACACCTGACGATACTGAAGCGAAAGCGTTGTGGAAAGGCGATGACAGCAAAACGGGTGCTTCGGTATACGTAGACAGCTGCGCCGCTTGCCATAAAACCGACGGTACTGGTTACAAACGCTTCTTCCCTGAGCTTAAGGGCAACCCGGTCGTGTTGGCGAAAGATCCTGCTTCGCTTATCCACATCGTGTTGACCGGTAACACTCTGCCGGGCGTGATTGGTGCCCCGTCGAACGTCACCATGCCTGCATTCGGCTGGCGTTTGAACAACCAGCAAGTTGCTGATGTAGTGAACTTTATCCGTACTAGCTGGGGCAACACTGCTGGGGATAAGGTCACCGCTGACGATGTTAAAAAGGTCCGTGAAGATAAAAACGTCATCACCGATCCAAAACAGCTGGGCAGTCAGAATATCGAAATGTTGCTTCCGCTTAAGTAAGCGTAGAGGTTGATTGAATAGACTTAAAAGGGGTTGCCTGCAATGCAGGTAATCCCTTTATTTTGATCTAAATGCTTAAAAATCTGACATTTATCTAGATGCTTCCTTGCCACCACCGCGTAACCCGTTATAATGCCAATCACACACCGAAGCGGGTGTAGTTCAATGGTAGAACGGTAGCTTCCCAAGCTGCATACGAGGGTTCGATTCCCTTCACCGCTCCAGAAGCAATTCCCAGAGCATCAGTGATCATCCTACTTTGTCGAACCTAACTTTATAATTGCTACATTTTTGTTGAAGTAAATTGAGTACTCTGCATTTTTAATTTCAGGCCTTACCCCGTCAATGATTAATTTTTGCAGGACTTGGCTGTTATTTTCCTCCTCGCCATACCCATAAGTAGTCGATGTAAGACCTTTGTTTATTAACTGAAATGATGCCAAAAATTGAGTCGCTGGACTTAAAAAATAACCTACCAACGGCTTACTATTTAGAATCAACTGAGTTCGTTCATTAATATTAACCTGCCCAACGGTAATGGTTGACACTATATCAGGGTGTGTTATGACATCTTTAGCGATCATGCCAAAAATAAAATCCTCATAATTTCTTTGTGAGGTTAAAGCACTACTTAACTGTGCGCTGAATGCAAAGCTACAGACTACAGGCAGTAAAGATAAATATCTTAGCTTTGGAAAGTAGAAAGTAATTGGAATGGCGATGAGTATGAGTAACACTGAAAATGAATAAAGAGTTCTTGGAAGTACTGGTGAGTATTTTAATAGTATCATTGGTCCCATAAGGGATAAAATAAATATTAGAATAGATATTAATGAAAATGCATAAAATAATAATTTTGTTTTATTTTCCACACCCCTTTTAAAAATAACTAAAAAAGCCATGGAAATGATTGGAATTATAAAGTAAATAAATACGGGTCCCCAGAAGTAAGATGATATAAGGGCGTAGAGAGAGCTAATAGTATCGAATATCTGCCTTAAACCATTTATATCAAAGCTAACTAACTCCGATCGTGCTATATGTTTATGTAAAAGGAAAAGCCTATATAAAGAATAAATAAAGATAAAAATTACGAGCTTTTTAAAAATCAATTTTAAACTATCATGAATTTTTATTTCTGACTTACTTCCTGAAACCATGATATCTACAGCGAGTAACCCTATGAAAATGTTAAACGATGACTGATAAAACATTAAGGACAGAGTACCAGATACGACTATTACTGCGGTTCTTAGGAATGTGTTCTTATTATTGTAGGTGTAGGCAACGACAGAGAGAAGACAACCTAAAACCATACCTAGGCAGTCATATCTATATAAAATACTTTGTAATAAAAAAGGATTGAATATTAAAAGCGAAGCGACGAATTTTGCATGTGGAACTTCTATCTTACTGAGGTGTTTCTTGAAAGTTAGAGCTGAGAGAGCTAAAAAAAAGCACGACGCAATCGTGGTGTATGGAAACAGATCAAGATTATAGTGGCCACTGGCAGATAGAATTCGCATCAGTATGTCAGCTGCCGGCCTTCCTAAACCTCGCCATCCGTATTGACCAGTGATAGCTCTATCCAGATCGTCTCGGTAAAATAAACCTGCATAAATAAGAGGGTATATAAAAATAAAAGATAGACCTGTATATATTGCAAGCGTTTTTTTATCTTCATGGCATAGCATTGTGCATTTTACCTTATTATTTTAGTAAATATGAAGATTTTGGTCTTTTTATTACTAATCGTGCCAATTAGTTCCCCTGCCCAAACTATGCCATTCAAGTAACTGCCTTAGGAATGTTGCACTTAATGGATTGGAAATAAGTATTTTGTACTGGATTTATTTTTTTCTTCAAAAGAAAGTTTTGGGTATCTTAAACGAAAAATCGACGGTAATAACTGGGCGCTAAAAGCCTTAATAGGAATTTTAGAAAGGTGTGAATTGAGCTAAAGACTAACAAGAAAATAAAACTTACAAAGTTGAAGATGGTTTCTCTACAACCGATGAGCGTAAATATGCAAGGTGAGAGTAAAGGTGATTCTTTAATACAAAAATTGGGCGTAATGTAATGGTTTTGATATTTTAATCCAGAAGGAAGTCGAGTTTTCTAAAGTAACCGTAACCCATTAATTCACCATAGTAAACTACATTATATTCTCAAAGCTGCCTAGATCACTTTTTCGTTATAACATTCAATTTTTCTTCATCTTTCAGCTATATCCTAGTCAGCTTTTTTCAGATTTGTGCCATCCTGTATGACGTGTACCTAACATATCTGAAAATGAGGGAATCATGAAAAAGACTATTTTGGCTTTGTCCGCATTACTTTTGGCATCTCCTGTATTCGCAGCAACGACTACCAGTTCAGCGACCGATGATACTGTTGCTCAGGCAAACAAAGGTGCAGATACTGCAAAAGAGAAGCTGCATCATGCTCAAGACAAGGGCTCTGAGATGAAGCTTAAGTCTAAGCATGCGGCTGAAGGTAAGGCTAATTCAACAGGTAGTAAAGTTACCGAAGGCACTCAGAAAGCGTGGCATAGCACCAAGCAGGGTACAGAGAAAACTTGGGACAAAACCAAGCAGGGCGCTGTTGACCTGAAAAATAAAGCAACTGACTAATTGTTATTGTTTGCTAGTAAAAGGCCGGGATCCCGGCCTTTTGTCATTTCCCGGAACGAAAAAATATCCCACCCTTTATTACCCATTTTCATAGCATTCTGTCAGTTAGCTTAGAGACATGATGTCTAAGAAAAATATTAGACTTTAAACACCACTTCACTGGTAAACCAACACAGAAAATCTAGGGTCCAGTGGGTCAGGATTATCATGGTGAAAAGTGCGCCGATTGCCATCATACTGCGGGATTGTAGAGTGCGTTGTAACAGGCTTTTATGTACGGTTATTTTGCAGTCCCAATCCATTGGGTGTTTTCCATTCATCATTTGGTCAGTAGATAATCTTTATAGCTAATTTGAATATATATAGATCCTACACGTAGGGAGAAATACTATCTATCCTGATAAATAGACAGTATTTATTTCCTATAAGAAGGTATCAAAATGAAATAATAACAATATTAAATTATTTTTATTAAGGTGTTGATTGTTATAGTTTAATAATTACTTTTTGGTTCTTGAAATAATAACGCATAGGTATTTATCAATATATTTGAAGGGTAAAGACAAAACTTTTCGTTATGCCTATCTAAGGATATGAACCATAGTCTAATGACTGTTTTATTTTTAAAAAGGATATCCGAGTGAAAAGCTTTACCAAGATTGCATTGCCATTGTTAGCTGCAGCAAGTCTGTATGCTCCTCTTTCTCAGGCTGCGGCCATGCACTATTCCCTGGATACCGACCACACCTCGGTCATTGTGGCCTGGGACCACTTCGGTTTATCTCATCCAACTGCGGATATCCCTGGTACAAAAGGTACTATCGTGTTTGATAAAGATCATCCTACGCAGTCTCGCGTAGACGTGACCTTGCCAATTACCAAAATCGATACCCACGTTCCTTTGTTGACCAAAGAATTCTTGGGTGCTGATTACTTTGACGTAGCTAAATATCCTTCAGCTGTTTTCCACAGCACTAAAGTCACAGCGGCCGGTGGCAACAAATTTGATGTTGAAGGTAATCTGACAATCAAAGGTATCACCAAGCCGGTCACCTTGCATGCTACCTTGAACAAGCAGGGCATGCACCCGATGGTGAAGAAAGAGGCGATTGGTTTTGACGCTACTGCCACCATCCAGCGTTCTGACTTTAAGCTAGACAAATTCGTTCCAGCCGTAGGCGATGCAGTCACCCTGACTATCTCTACTGAAGGTTACGCTAAGTAATCATGCTAAGGGTCGAACTCTTTTTTTAGGTCCAAATACCTAAAAGCGCGCTAATCGAGTTAGTTACCGCGCTTTTATATTGCTCTTTGATAAGAATAATTTTGTCTTGATACTTCAAGTATTCGGTAGTTTCTTCAGAAGTAATTACTGTTCAATGAGCATTTATTAATTAGAAAACTAAAGCTTTACCCATATTATAAGACATAATAATAACCCTATTTATTATCAATTTTATCTTCTATGTTAAGGTTGGTTTATGTAGTTACTATTACCTTTTAGGCCGATTAGTCTGATTCTCTTACATTTATGATTATTTCTTGATAAAGCATAGTGAAGAGTATTGATAATTTAATATTATTGGCAGAGTCCTTATAAATCTTTTTACCTTCGTTAGTAATGACACTACAGGTTGGCAGCTTTCTGAAAAGGCTATGCGCTTTAACAGTAATTGAAATCTTCCCCAACTCAATCATTTCTTCGTTGGATATATTCTCTTTGCTTCCCTCATTTCCAAACGTGTCTCTAATTTTATTTAACGTTATTAAAGTGTTGAGGATATGCCCTGGCATTTGGAAATTTTGTGCCACTTGCAGTTTGGCAGCAAAGGTCATCGGAGTGCCTGCAAAAAATCTAGGATTATTAGTTATTGATTCAACCCATACTTCAATAATCTTTTCAAACATTAAATGAATTAAAAGTACTGCAGAAAGTTCATCGTCATGTTTGATAATGTTCAAGAACTTTAATGTGATCCCTTTATAAGAGAGAATTGTGAGGAAATGCTCTTTGTTCATTTTTATTTCTCATTGTTAACTCTCGTCATCTATAAGATTCTTTTATCAATGCATGGAGATCTTAATCAATAGTTTTAAATTTGGACTGTAAAATTAAAAGAAATGCTAAAGAAAAAGTCTCACAGTGTAGTGAATGAATAACTCAAGATTGATGAGAGATATCATGGACATCCCTGATAAGTCAAAAACCAAATAAGAGTGACTGTTCTTAAATTTAAATGCGAGAAAATTTACCTTTTTAAGGTTAAATATGAGTTTTAATGCTTATTATTTTAATCGTTGAAACAATTATTGGTTTTTTAATCTTTTATGATGATTATATGCTGCTTAGGCCCAAGTTTTCAGCTTTAAAAAATCGAAGGATGGCAAAATAGCAAGCCAGTGGATAATCACTTAGGTATTGGATTTAGCTGAGCAAAACTGCTGAAGTTTTGGCTAATATTATGTGTAGCTCTAATTTCATTTTAAATTTATCGACCGGATAATGTTTGGCATGCCGCACCATCTGAAGGGGGAGCCACAGTTGGATAAACGGCGTCAGGGACAATGTTCACCTGACTCGTAGCAACGTAACCATCACTGAAAGTTGCTTCAATAAACGATGCTTGCCAGCCTGGATTAGTATTAGTCAATGAAACAGATACCGTATTAGCTCCGGATACTTGAAGGGGAGAAGATAGATAACGAATACCGCAAGCATATCGAAAATCTCTTGAGGCGGTGTTGGTTGCCGTCCAGCGAACTACCTGTGTAGGTTTCTCGGAAAAATTTATTGTCATTTGTTTATTATTAACAGCCCCGCTATAGGTTGTGGTTAAAATTGGCAAAGCGGTAGCATTTTGAATACGGTTAACAAAGCTTATCAAAGATTGTTGGATAAAGTTAAAAATCCCATTATGATCAGTATTTGGCGCAATCCGAAGAGATTTTACCCCAGGTAACTGGTCATAAAAATATCTTGTGTTGTCAGGAATGAAAAAATCATCGCCACTTGCATTAATTATATATTTTGGAATAGTAAGGCCTGCTTGATAAGGTGTTCCAAGATATTGTAATGGATCTTCTATTTTCATTAATGTGGTGAAATTGGCGGAGGTTCTTAAAGTATCAAGGTTCTGGTTGTAATAATCCTGAAAGGCAATAGGCCAGTTGCCACCATAAGTTTTATACATATGCTGCATTATCTGCTGCGTATTTAAAACGTCAGCAACAAACGGTACTATAGCAACAACACTTGGGTCTGATATAGCGGTCAACCATGAAGCCCATCCGCGTTTTGAAGCTCCGGTTACTATGAACTGTGTAATGCCTTCCTCTTTCAGCTCTTCTTTAGCCAGCCTTATTGTCTGTGAAATAGTGGCAGCCATAGGGACGTGCAGTGGCAGTAATTGCCTTTGAGCGGGATTATCTAAAAATAAACGCCAACTGCGGGAAACGCTATCATCCTCATTACGCGGTATTCCGTCATTTGCGTAAATCAGGTTGGTGCTTGGAATTGAAATGACTGAAATTGTTATCGTTCTTGTCGCCTCGGCAACATTGTACAAAAGGTCCTCACTGATATCGGCAGCAATTAACGCACGTACTGGCTTTGGGTTTGCAGGGATTGCGATGGCAATATTTTCAACCCACTGAGCTGGTAACACCAATCCAGAGGGCGACCATGACTGCGATTGTAATTGATACCGATTAACCTGAACGTCACCATAAACCTGAGTGCTAGTTAAAGTATAATTCAGGGGGGTTGCAGCCAGATTCTGCCTGTAACAGGGGATAGCATTCGAAAAATTGGTTTGATTTTCAGGCAGGCAAGTGACGGAAGGTGGGACTGTGGCCGCGAAAACGGGTGATGAAATGAATAATAACAATAGGTTAAAAATTATATTTTTATTCATGTGAATTTCCTAATTAAATAATTTATTTTTTTATGACGGTTTTGAATTTAATTATCTTGTTGGTTTTTTTAAAACAATTAATTGGTTTTTTTTAAATGCCTACAGAACCTCCAAAATTTATTAGTTAAGGTGTTATCAACAATAGCCTTATTTATTTTCAAAGCGAGGAAACTTATGTTAATCGATAGGATAATGAGTACTTAACCTTGTTTTTTTATTTTTCGATATTTTGAGTTGTTTTTTTATTATCTAGAGTGTTTTTATCTCGTGAAATGTACAAAGGTTAAGTTTTTATTACACGATGTTTATGGATGGGCCAAATTCCTTAAGCTTCCATAAGTAATCACTATTTTCGAGAATTATTAACCAGCATTTCCTTATAACACGCCGCTGTATTAAGAGATCCTTACCTTTTCTTGAGCCTCAACCGATAAATATTTGTGCTGACTGATGAGTGTTATTAAGCTAATTGAGATGAATTTTGTTTTCTAATCATTGCTTATTGCCATAAAATTAGCGTATTGAACACAAATGCCATTAAATTTCATATGAAATTAATTTATCAATTTGGCTTGTTTTAATTTATTTGTGATTAACTTTTAAGTAATTGGTTAGTTTTTTTAAGTAAGTTTATCTATTATGAATAGAGGACCTTTGTATGAGTTTTTTAGTTGAAAGTCGGAATTTAAGTCTATGATTAAAATAAAAATTTCCACTAAAGCATGCCTTGTCAGCCAATAGCTCGGCGTAGAAAATTGCAAGGCACTATAATTACCTTTGGAAAGTTGCTTCAAGAAAAATTGCTGAGGAATTATGAAAAGAATTTTGGGCGTATTGTTTTTGCTGACCTCATTTGCGGTTATGGCTAACCAGCCGCAACAGCCCGGGCAACCCATCCAGCCGGGGCAGCCAATCCAACCAAGACAGCCATCACAACCTCCGCTGCCCAATCAACCGGCCCAGCCAAGACAACCAGTTCAGCCACGGCAGCCAACACAGCCGCTGCAGCCCGGCGGGCCGGTAGATCCGGGCTGTATTCCAGGAAATCCTTCTCACTTCCCGCAGTGTTCGTGAGTCGGCGATTTTTAAACCTGCACAATCTTGGTTCACGGTTGTTGTTCGTTCAGCGCAATCACAATTTTTCCATTGCCTGATCAGAGGGGCAAAACGCTGATGATCAGTCTCGATGGCCGCAGAGAATCGACAAATACCTGATTGGTCGCCGTCTGTTTCAATCTTGCCTGACCTTCCGGTTCGCCGCTGTTGGGGTTGCAGTCAAAGCGCGGGAAATTGCTGCTGGCGATGTCCAGGCGAATGCGGTGCCCTTTTTTGAACAAATTACAGGTGGCAAAAGGCGCGATAGTGACTTCGACAATTTCATCGGGTGAAAGCAGCTGCTCTTTTTCCCAACCCTGGCGATAACGACAGCGAATAATTCCGTCAGTGATGTTCATCGCATAGCCCTGCGGATAATCTTTTGAGGGCGGATAAACGTCGACCAGCTTGGCGGTGAAGTCGGTATCGAGCGCCGAGCTGGAAATCCACAGCTTGATAGTCACGTCTCCTGCGACCAATAGATCCTTTTCAAGTTCTGGAGTCTGGAATACCAGCACATCTGCGCGCGCGCTCAACGGTAAATTATCGCCACGCGTGCCGAAAAATTCACTGCTTTCGCGCTGGTCAAACGCGCCGCCCTGAAATACCGGCAAGCCCGAGGTCACGGAACCGCCAATCGTCGGCACTGGGTGATGCGGGTCCGCCAGATAACTCAGCGGGGCGGCAGAGCGGGAGGGTTGCTCGCAAGACAGAGCGCCGTCACGATGTAAAAACAGGGTGGTGGGTTGGCTGCCTTTTAACGGCCATTGATCGCTGTTAAGCCATTTTCCGCCGTGCTGCAAACGCCCGGCATCATTTTTATCGCCGCCCCCGCCGCCCATCACAAACACTTCAACCTCGTGCGGTGCCTCTTTGCTGGCCGGATTTTTTAACCAGCGATCGAACCAGTCGAGCCTGCAGGTCATCCAGTCGGCTGCAACGTTGTTATCAAATGCCGCGGCGCGCCCAAACTCGGCGTTGCCGCTAAAGGTGATGTTACGGTCGCCATGCAACCACGGACCCATGATCAATCGCTGTGGATAGGTTTTGCCCTGACAAAATGCCTTGAAATTATCCAGCGTCGAGCTGACATAAGCGTCGTACCAGCTGGACATAAACATCACCGGCATATCAGGAATTTGCTCAAAACTCTCGGCGGCAAAAATCCCGTTTTGTCGCCAATAATCCGAGAATTCGCCCTGCGACCACTGCTCGAACAAATAATTTTCATATTCCGGGACGTGGCGCAGCGGGGAGTGTCCGGGAAACCACGGCATTTGCGCAAACCAGTCGAGAATATTCTCCTGTTCCAATGCCTTGCGAATCAACGGATTTTGCTGCGCCAGCGGGCTTTCCTGCGACCATTTGTAGGCCCAGGTTGCCTGCTTGAGTTCGAAGGCTCCACCTTGGCGAATACCGCACTGAAACGCATTATGAAAACCTCCGGAATCCAGCACCATGGTTTTCAAACCGGGTGGATTAAGACAGGCCATCGCCAGCTGGGTATGGGCAGCATACGACAGCCCCATGCTGCCGATATCTCCATTGCACCACTGCTGTTCGATAATCCATTGCAGGGTATCGAAGCCATCGACGCCCTCTGAGGTATATTTTGTGAACACGCCTTCGGAACCATAACAGCCGCGACAGTCCTGAAATACCACCGCATAGCCGCGATTGACCAATGCCTGCGCCATATCACGACGCGAAAGTTTGCTGCCATCGACATTCACCTCAGAGCGTGACTGCCCGCGTTTGTTATAAGGCGTACGTTCAACCACCACCGGGAAAGGCCCTGAGCCAGCGGGTAAATAAATGTCGGTTGCCAGATTTACACCATCGCGCAGGGTGATCATCACGTTTTCAAGCAGAGTCATTGTGGTTTCAGATTGCATTATCGTTTTCCATCGAAGGATAAGTTAATAGCCGATGGCGACTGCGACAGTTAGCATCGCAATCGCCAGCGCGGCAAAAATAAGAAACAGCGGCAGCAGAAACTTCGCCCACTGAGTCCATCCCACTTGTGCAGAAGCGAGGAAAATCAGTAGCCCGCTGGAGGTGGGCGTTATCATGTTGGTTAGCCCGTTGCCCATCAGGAAAGCAAACACGGTGGTCTGTGGCGCAACGCCGGAAAGCTGCCCCAGTGGCCCGAGTATCGGCATGGTGACAGCAGCCTGGCCCGAGGTTGAAGGGATCACAATGTCCAGTAATAGCTGGCAGATAAACATGCCGTAAGCCGAAATGTACGGGCCGTGCTGCCCGACCAGCTGCACCAGCGCGTTGATTAAGGTGTCCATCACTTTGCCCTGGCTGAGCACGATTTCAACCGCCGTTGCCAGCCCAATCAGTAATCCGGCAATCAGCACTTTTTTCATCCCGCCGACAAAGGCATCCGCCGACGCGCTGGCACCCATGCCGCTCATTGCCGAGAAAATCATGCTTAAAAACAAATAGTAGGCCGAGAGTTGAGTGTTTTTCCAATGCCATTGATTGGCGGCAAAAACCATAAAGGCGATGCCAACCAGCAGAGTCGACATCATCAGGCAGTGGCGCAGCGAAAGCGGCTGAGTAGAGAACGAAGTGTCGATCGTGCCGCCAACGGGGCCGTGTCGGCGTATCGCCCATAAAACGAAAGCGACGCCTGTCAGCATAAACAGCACATAGGCCGCCAAACGCATGCTCAGGCCACTAAATATCTGCACCCCAACCAGCGGCTGCGCGATGGAAAGCGCATAAGGATTAGTGACAGACGCCAGATAGCCGACCTTGACGGCGACAGCGACAACCGCCAGCCCGAGGATATTGGGCAAGCCAAGCCGGTTCATCAAGGCCACCACCAGCGGGATGACCAGCAAATACTCTTTCGCCAGCCCCATAAAGGTGCTGCCCGCTGAAAACACCAGCATCAGCGTGGGTACCAGAAAGTAAATATTACCTTTGGTGATACCCAGCAGACGTTCCAGCGAGGCTTCTATCGCGCCCGACTGGTTCAGTACGCCAAACATCCCGCCGATAAACAGTACCATGACGATCAGCCCTGCCTGTTTTACAATCCCCGCCGGGATAGCCATTACGCCGTCAATAATGCCGACCGGCGCGGCCTGTCCCGCGGCTGGTGCTGCTCCAAGACCTAGCATCTGGGTCAGTGAATAATGTTTTTCAATGACCTGATAGGTTCCTGGGATCACCTTTTGACCCTGATGCTGAAATTCCCCCGAGCTGAGTATCCAGGTCATGACGACTGCCACGACCACGATAAACAGTAAAACCAGCGTCGGATTCATTTGCTTGCCGCTGGTGAATTTATTGTGCGTTGTCAGGCTGGATTCAGTCATGGTGTTGCCCTCTGTTCAAGATAAAACAACCGCTAAAGTGTGGAGTAGGATGAACATCCCAGCTGCGCCGAAATTTGTGCCGCCGCCTGGCTTAGTTGTTCGATGACCTCATCGGCGCTCGGCTCGGCGCGCTGCATAGGTGCGCTCAGACTTAACGCCGCGATACATTCACGGCGGCTATCAAATATCGGCACGGCAAAGGCCCAGACTCCCGGCGTCAGTTCTCCCCGCGAGCGGGCGAGCTGTTGTTGGCGTATCTCTCTTAGCTGAGCGGATAACTGCGCTGGATCTTTTGCCTGTTCGACATATTGGTCCTGTAAAGCCTGCGTGGCGTAGGCCAGCAGCAACTTTCCCGAAGGGCCTTCGCCCAAACGTCGACGATTACCTACCGCGCTTCTCACCTGAAGCGTCTGTTTTGAGGTGCGAGAAATAATCTGTACCACTTCTTCACCCTCGCGCAGGCGAATTTGTAGATTCTCGTTTAGGCGTTCGCTCAGTTGGTCAAGCAACGGTTCTGCCGCACAGAGCAGCAAGTTCTGGCTTCGAGCACTGACGCCAAGCACCAAAATTTGGTGCCCCAGACGATAAGTCGCCGGATCGCCGCTTTTTTGGACATAGAACCGCGCTTCGAGGGTCGATAGCAGGCGATAGACGCGCGACTTGGTAATACCGCTGCGGCGCGCAATTTCGCTAAGACCGATCCCAGGGCGGTCTGCCAGCAGGTTTAACAGCTGCAAAGCGCCGTCGAGGCTTGCTACGCCAGGCTCATTCATTTTTTTCCTTTTATTATCAGTCGGTTCGTCAGGTAAACCGATGTTTTATTTTTTGTGAAAATAAACATTGCACGTTTTATCAACGATGACAAGTGAGAGTAAAAGGTAAACGCGCGCCAGGTCACAGAGTTTTATTCGGCATTAAGTTGAAGTTTATAGAGGGTAATCAGTGACAGTATTTGAAATGGGGAATGATGGGCTACAAGAGGGAATATTGCTGGCGGATCCAAAAAAATAAAAAAGAGCGGTAATTAGCCGCTCTCAGTTGTGAGGAATCGAAATTATCAGTTTTCAGGCGGTGCTTTGCCGTCTTCAATAAAGTCTTCGTCAATCTCTTCGATATTTTCTTCATTATCGCGGCCGGAAAGAATATTCCAGCAGGCAATAAACAGCGCAGCGATGAGTGGACCGATCACAAAACCGTTAATACCGTAGACTTCCATACCACCCAGCGTGGCGATAAGGATCATGTAGTCAGGCATTTTAGTATCTTTACCTACCAGCAGCGGGCGAAGAATATTATCCACCAGCCCGATGATAACGACAAAGAACACGACCAGGAAAATACCTTGCCACAGCTGGCTGGAGGCGAAGAAGTAAATCGCCGCCGGAACCCAGATAATGGCAGAACCTACCGCCGGAATAAGAGACAGGAAGGCCATTAGCGCGCCCCACAGCAAAACGCCCTCAATACCAGTTATCCAGAATGCCAATCCGCCCAGCGCGCCCTGTACGATGGCAACGATAACGGTGCCTTTAACCGTGGCACGAGATACCGCAGCAAACTTCATAAACAGATGATGTTTAACGGGTTTGGTTAGAGGCAGTGCTTCGAGAATCAGGTTTACCAGATAAGCTCCGTCCTTTAGCAGGAAGAACAGCAGGTACAGCATAATGCCGAAGCCGACCACGAAACTAAAGGTGCCTTTACCGATTAGGAACACGCTGCCAGCCAGATATTGGCTGCCTTTGAGTGCGAAACCAGAGAGCTTTTGCTGAATGCCAGCAGCAGTGTCGAGGTTGTATTCGGCCATTTGGTGCTGCGCCCAGACCGGCAAATGCTGGATAACGTCGGCAATAATAGTCGGAAGCTGAGTATTGTTATGCTGCAGCTTGCTGTAAACCACATTGAACTCAATCGCCAGTGAAGAGGCGATAACCGCCAATGGCGTGAATACAATCAGGCAGATCACCAGCAGTGTCAGCAATGCCGCGATGCCGTTCTTGTCTCCAAGCCAGTCTCGGAACTTGGTTTTTAGCGGATGGAAAATTATCGCTAAAATAGCCGCCCACAGTACGGACGAATAGTACGGCTGTAAAACATCCAGAAACGCCCATGTCACGATGAAAAGTATCAGGATGAAAAATCCCTTGGAAATGCCGCTTAATCTCATGTGTTTCCCCTGAAACTCAATTTAGTCATCGAACTATAGAGTGAAGCTGCCGCTTTGCAACTTTACGACAGTGACTTAAGCACTTCTGACGCAGAAAAAATAACTTAAGTTAAATTATCGCGCGTAATTCTGTTTGAGCCTTCCTTAAGTCAGAAAATACATGTTTTGTGACTCACAAAAGATTTTAACAGCAGCCCCTGTGGCGTATGCGTATTGGCTGAAAACTAAAATTACGATAAATAATCAACACCCGTAAATTAGTTGATATTTCTGAGCCTATTAAATATTAGGGTCATCCAACCAAAATCCGCTATTTTCTCGAACAATGAGCGGCAGAAGACCCGCAGGCCAGATCGGTGATTAATCAAGCAGCCTTGATCTGGCGTATACTTTTTCTTAATCTTAATTATCACTCAGTGCAGCACAACCTTCCGGGGCGCTCATCCCTGTAAAACGTAGGCGAAAAGCATGAATAATGCAGTTTCTTTACCGATGTATGCGGTAAATCCTCCTGATGTTGACGCGCTATGGTCGGGTTTGCGTGAGCTGATGGCAGAAGAGGGCCTTACTGCTGGCAATGCGTCTTTATCCTGGCCACAAGATTTGATTCAACACTGGCAACAGCCACAGTTGTTGTTAAGCCAAACCTGCGGCTATCCGTTGGTGACCCGTCTAAAAGATGTGCAACCGCTGGGCTGTTTCCACTATTCAGCGCCGGGCTGTGAAGGGTTGGGTTATCGAAGTTTTTTAGTCACGCGCCAGAAAGATATGGGAGCCGGGGTAACCGATTTTCGCCAGCGCGTAGTGGTATGCAACAGCGAAGATTCGCAGTCGGGTTTTAATGCGCTACGCAAAATGGTTGAGCCGTTGAGTGAAAACGGCTGCTTCTTTCGTCAGATTATCTTTAGCGGTAGCCATCGCCAATCTTTGCAGGCGATTCAGCAGGGCGAAGCGGATATTGCCGCTATCGACTGCGTGACTTTTGCTTTATTAAAGAAATATCAGCCGCAGGCGCTTGCCCAATTGAAGGTGATCGGTGAAACGCCGCTTACTCCGGGGTTGCCGCTGATTACCGGCCCCAACACTTCTGCCGATCAAATCTTCGGGCTGAGAAAAGCGCTGAAAAGGCTGGTCAGCGAGCCGCGTTATCAGCAGCTCTGCCGCCAGGCGTTGATCACCGGTTTTAGCGAAGTCAGCCGCAAACAGTACGACATCATTCTTTAAGCGCTTATTCTCCCTGCATCAGGCGGCGATATTTCATGTGATCGTTATAAAGCTCATGAAATACCTTATATTTTCGGTCGTAATACTCTTTGATCTTGTTGGTCTGCGGTGTCACCGTCTTGCCGATACGGCTCATGGCCGCCATCGCCTCGGGTAACGATTCATACACTCCCGCAGCCACAGTGCCCATCATTGCGCTGCCTAGCAGCATCGCCTCGCTCTCTTCCGGTAACAGCATCGCGCAGCCGGTCGCGTTGGAGTGCTCTTGAACAAACACCGGATTTTTAGTACCGCCGCCGCTGGCCATCATGGTGTCTATCGCATAGCCGCTGTGATTCATGGTTTCGATAATGTGCCGCGTACCTAGCGCCAGCGCCTGAATAGTCGCTAAATAATGCAGCGCCATATCTTCCGGCGTGCGAGAAAGTTTCAAGCCGGTGAGGGTGCCGGTTAAGGTCGGATTGGCGCGCGGTGAACGGTTGCCGTGGAAGTAGGGCAGCATGTGAATATCCTGGGTCAGGAAAGCAATATTTTCGCGTTCTCCCGCCATCTCGCGCAGCAGCGCATTCAGGGTTTCATAAATTGTTTTACCGCGTTCTTTGCTCTGCTTCAGCAAATCGGCATAACAGGGATGTGACTGAATTACGTGGTCGATAAGTGCGCCGGTGGTCGATTGACCGCCTTCGTTGAGCCAGTAATCCGGCAACAGTGCAGAGAAATAGGGTCCCCAGATGCCGCCAATATAGCGAGCAGATCGCGACATCGCCATGTGTGCGGTCGAAGTACCACCGATCAGCGCGATACGGCGGTCGAAATCGGCGGTCTCGCCGGATGCGCCGCTTGCGCCAAGAATTCCCAGACTTCCGGCGTGGGCATCGATAATCGATACACTCACTGCGGTGCCCGGCATCAGCCCCAGTTCACGGGCGGCAGTTTTCGTCAGGCCGTGTCCTAGCGGCTGGCCCATGGTTTTCACCTCGCTGCCAATTTTCGCCGCGTTGTTATCCAGCAAATCTTCAAGACCGATCTGCTTGAAATAACTGGTGTCCCAGCGATCTTCGTGGCCGATATAGGTCCATTTACAGACAGTAGAACATAGCGAGCGGGCAGTATCGCTGGTTGCGCGCCAGGTCAGGAAGTCAGGTAAATCAAAAAGATGGCCAACGTTACTCCAGGTAGTCGGCATATGCTGTTTGAGCCATAGCAGCTTCGGTGTCTGCATCTCTGGCGAGATAATGCCGCCTACAAACTCCAATACCCGATGGCCGGTAGCGTTAATGCGTTCGGCCTGTGAAATCGCCCGGTGATCCATCCAGACAATAATGTTTTGCTCGCTGCGACCCGAGGGGCTCACGGTCAGCGGTTTGCCTTCTTTATCCAGCACCACCAGCGAACAGGTGGCATCAAAGCCCATGCCTTTGACCTGAATCGGGTTGATATCTGCCTGATTCATTGCATCTTTTACCGCGTTGCAAACGGCGGCCCAAATTTCATCCGAGGATTGTTCCACAAAATCGGCTTTCGGGCGGTACAAGGTAATGTCGCGGCTGGCCTGACTGACCATGTGTCCCTTCAAATCAAACACGCCTGCGCGAGCACTGCCAGTTCCCACATCCACGCCAATAAAATAACTCGCCATGTTTAGATCCTTATGTCTCTGTAATCAATGTCTTTTAAAGTCGATTATGATTTACGATTCTGTAATGCGATAAACAGGATCAACACGCCGCCCCAGAGCGCCATGGTCAGATAACTGCTGACGCCCATCAGGTTCAGGCCGCTTTCCAGCATCTGCAATACCACCAGCGCCAGCACCAGACCAATCACTCGACCAAAGCCGCCGTCAGGATTGATGCCGCCCAACACCGAGGCCAGAATAGTGACCAGCAGGTAGGAGTCGCCATAACCCGCCTTGGCCGAGTTGAATTTCGACATCATCAGCAGCGCCGCCGCCCAGCCAAACAGCGCCGACAGTACATAGACCACCAGCGTCACGCGATGGGTACTGACACCGCTGAAGCGCGTGGCCTGCTCGTTGGAGCCCATCAGGTACAAACTTCGGCCCAGCGTGGTGTGCTCGAGCACGACCCACAGCAGAAACGCCACCAGTAGAAACAGCACCAGCGCAATAGGTATTCCTAGCAGATTGCCGCTGCTAAGGTACTGAATAGCAGATGGAAAACCGGAAATAACCGTTCCTCCGGTAAGCAGAATATTCAGCCCGGCAATCAGGGTCATAGTGCCCAATGAAGCGAGAATGGGTGAGACGCCAATGTAGGCAATCAGCGAGCCGTTAAGCAGGCCAATCACGATTGCCACGGCGATACCCGCCAGCATTGCCAGCGCAAAATACAGTGGCTGATCGGGGTGGGCGACCAGAATAGCCGCCATCACCAGTGAGCAGGCGTTGGCTCCGGCGATTACCGACAGATTAATGCCGCCGGTTAACATGGTTATGCCCATTCCCAGTGCCAGCATGCCAAGGATCGGCAGTTGCGAAGAGATGGACTGGAAGTTGCCAAGACTGAAGAAACTTTTACCCAGCGTGAAGGAGAACAGCAGGGCGACGGCAATAATGATCAACACCTGCAAACGGATGATTCTGTCAGCGGGGATAAAGCGGGTTAATGTGCTCATGTTAAATACCCTTCGCCAGTTTGCGTTTTTCATTCCACGCGGTGCTGCTGATGCTGACCAGAATGATCACTCCGCTAAACACCTGATGCCAGTAAGAGGAGATCGACAGCAGCGTCAGACCGTTTTGCAGGAAGGCCAGCAGCATTACGCCGAGAATGGTGCCGGTCAGCGAACCGCGACCGCCGGTCATGCTTGTGCCGCCCAATACCACGGCCGCCAGTACTGTTAGCTCAAAGCCCAACAGCGAATTTGGCGCTACCGATTGGGTGATTTGCGCTTGCACCACGGCGGCAATGCCCGCCAGCAGCCCCATAAAACCGTAAACGTAAAAGTGTAATCGCAGAATGTTCAGGCCCAGCCGCGATGCTGCATCGCGATTGCTGCCCATGGCATAGATTTGCCGACCAATACGGGTGCGGTTCATTAGCACGCCAGTGGCGATAATCACCGCCGCCAGGCTGAGCAGCGGCAGCGTCAGGCCGTAATCGTTGCCGTCGGAAGCGGTGAACGAGAACCAGTTTATGCCGTTCATAAACCAGTCGGGGAAGCCGTACAGCCAGGTACCGTCGGTGAAATACACCAGCAGGCCGTAGTAAAGATTTAGCGTCGCAATGGTGATGATGATTGCCGGCACGCGTAACCAATAGACCAGAAAACCGTTGACCAATCCGAGCAACAGCCCGACGCCCATCGCCATCGCGAAAGCAACCGGGAAGCTGCCGCCGTGATGAATGATGTAGCTCGCCATTACATATTGACCAATCGAGGTCATCGCCGGAAACGAAATGTCGATCCCTCCAGCGATCAGCACTACGAACAGGCCGCAGGCTAGAATCCCCAGAATGGCATAGCTGGTGGCGACATCGGTGAGGTTGCCGATGGTCAGAAATTCTTTGGTGCTGATGCTCAGGCCAACCGCCAGTAATAACACCAGCACCCCAAGCCAAAACTCATGATAAGAGAGGGCTTTTGATAAATGGTTACGCATTGATCACCTCCGCAATCTGCTGTTCGCTACACTGGTGCGGCGAGAACTCGGCGACCAGCTCACCTTTGCGCATGACCAACACGCGATGGCTGTTGTAATAGGCCTCCGGGATTTCGTCGCAAATCATCAGCACCGCCATGCCCGACTCGGCAAGATCGCGGGCAATTCGGTAAATCCCTTCTTTATTAGCGATATCAACGCCAACCGTGGGGGAGTCGAGGATCAGAATATGCGGCTCGGTGGCCACCCATTTGGCGATAGCGATGCGCTGTGCGTTACCGCCGGACAGTGTTTTCACCGGCAGTGCACTGTCAGAGACCTTGATATTCAGGTCACGGATCAGATCTTTAACCACCGATTTAGCTTTGCGATGATTCATCAGTCCGCTGGGTTTTTGCAGCTTGTTGAAGATCGAAACCAGTGTGTTGTCGTAGATCGACTGCTCCATGATCAGCCCTTGAGTCAGGCGATCCTCGGAAACATAGGCGATGCCATTGCGAATCGCGTCACGGTTGCTGCGAAAACTCACCGGCTTGCCATTAATGCGGATCTCGCCGCTGTCGGGGCGGGTCATGCCGAACAGGCTGAGGCACAGCTCGGTTCGCCCGGAGCCGAGCAGTCCAACGATTGAGGTGATCTCGCCCTGTCGCAGCGACAGGGAAATATCCTGATATTGCCCGGCGCGGCTAAGGTGACTGACTTCCAGCAGCGGTGTGACATCAGCGGGCGCGCGATGGGGCAGGTGGCTGTAGCTGAAACGCTGGCCTGTCATGAGAAACGCGAGCTCATTGCTGTCAAGTTCGCTGGCTGGATAGGTGCCGACCAGCTTGCCATCTCGCATCACGCTGATTCTATCGGCGACTTCCATGACTTCATCGAGGCGATGGCTGACAAACACTACGCAAATATTGGCCGCTTTAAGCTCGTTCACGACTCGCAACAGGCCATTGACCTCGGTACGCGTCAGCGAGGCGGTGGGTTCATCCATGATAACCAGGCTGGCGTCGGCGGCGATGGCGCGACAGATAGCGACCAGTTGGCGATCGGCGATCGACAGTTTTTCAACTTTGCGATCTGGATCCAGCGCCACGCCAACGCGTTTCATCGCCGCCAGAGCTTTTTGGCGCATTGCGTCTTTATGCACCCAGAAATCGCCGCCGGGTAAATAACGGTGAATGGCAATATTCCCGGCTACCGATAAATTAGGGAATAACGATAAATCCTGATAAATCACCTGAATGCCGTAAAAAGAAGACAGCTGCGGGGTTAGCGAATGGAATAATTTGCCATCCAGCATAATTGCCGCGCCTTTTTCAGGCTGATAAACCCCGGAGATAACTTTAATAATTGTGCTCTTTCCGCAGCCATTTTGCCCGGCCAGACAGTGAACCTCGCCCTTATTCAAAGTCAGAGTGACGTTATCCAGCGCTAATACGCCGGGAAATTTTTTACTGATATGTTCGAGGCTGATTAATGCCTCGGATGAGGAAGCAGAATGACTCTGGCTGGAGTCAAGCGTCGCAATATTATTCATCGACATTTTCCTTACTGCACTGGTGATATATCGATGCGGGTTAGGCATCGATATATTAAATAACCTACTAAAAATAACTAACTGTAATTTTAAAAAACCGTGCCGAAGCGATTATTATTTTAGAAGCCCAGGCTTTTGGCATTATCTGCCGAAACTTCAAGAATACGGTTAAAGCGGATCACGCCGGTATCCATATCGACGTCGGCTTTGCCCAGGCCGTCAATAGTCAGATCTTTGGTGACTGCCTTACCCTGTAGCATTTGATCTGCCAGACTCACCAGCGCGAAACCCGCGTCTTTCGGGTCCCACAGCAGCACTTTTTTGATATCACCGCGAACCAGATACGGCGCGGCCTGCGCTGGCATGGCTATGCCGACGACGGCAACTTTATTCTTGGCGCGTTTTTGCTGAATCGCCTGACCTGCACCAATTGGGCCTAATGAACCAAATCCAATAATCCCTTTCAGATCCGGATAGGCTTTCATTAAGTCGAGAGTAGTGGAATAGGACTTATCAATACTTTCAGCCACCGGCAGGCGCGAGGTGACTTCATGCATATCGGGATATTTTTCTTTTTGATATTTAATCGCGGTATCGGCCCAGGCATTATGCAATGGCACAGTCAGTGAACCGACATAAATAGCGTAGCCTCCTTTACTGTCCATAGCTTTTGCCAGCGCATCCATATTGGCTTGGGCATATTTCTGGCTGTCGATGGTTTCAATATCCCATTGGCCAATTCGCTGGTCGGGAGATTCATTGGTTAATACCACAATTCCGGCCTCACGAGCTTTTTTAAGCACCGGTTCTAATACTTTGGCATCATTTGGCACCACAATAATCGCGTCGACTTTTTTAGCGATCAAATCCTCAATGACTTTTACCTG
The DNA here is from genome assembly GCF_041200025.1 of Rouxiella sp. WC2420. Taxonomy (NCBI): domain Bacteria; kingdom Pseudomonadati; phylum Pseudomonadota; class Gammaproteobacteria; order Enterobacterales; family Yersiniaceae; genus Rouxiella; species Rouxiella sp. WC2420. The sequence goes on from NZ_CP165628.1 coordinate 873,049, forward strand.
TTGTGCCGGATCTGGCGTAGAAGCGCCGACTTCATAGGCATTAACGTTTAATTTGGTAGCGGCTTCTTTTACCCCGACTTCCATACGTGTGAACCATGGAATACCGGTGACTTTAGCGACGACGGCAATATCGTAAGGCTTGGCGGCAAAGCTTGGCGTTGAGATCAACATGCATGCTGAAATTACACATGCACTGATTAATGCGTGGTTAAATTTCATGGCTGTACCTTTGTTATGTGTAGGGTGGTTATTTTTTCCACACAGCGAGATTAACAAAGGTCGAACTGGCCCATCGTTTAAAAGTTAACAATATGTGATAAAAGTCCGTAATTGTTATTGTTTATAATAAATAATGTTAATTTATGGTTAAATTTAACTACACATGACGCTAATCCATCCACCAAATCAATGCCATCATGTTAAATGATTAGATATTTAGATCATTAATTTAACTTTAAATTAACAATTGAGCTTGTTTTGCTGCTTCTTGCTGGGCGAAGAATGGCGGCTTTTAAAAATGAATTCGTAAACTGTGAGAACTATCACGCGCCATCGACAGCACTGGCAGAGTATCCGCAGTCAACGGGCCTGGTCTACACTGGGGTAAAGCCGTGCCTTCAATCTAACAAATACAGAGGAAGTGTTATGAGTTATCAACCACCTAAAGTCTGGACCAATAACGAACTTGGCGGCGCATGGGGCAAGCTTAACCGCCCCGTGGCTGGCGCGACTCACGAGAAAACACTGCCCGTCGGCAAACATCCATTGCAGCTCTATTCCCTGGGCACGCCCAACGGCCAGAAAGTGACTATTTTGCTGGAAGAGCTGCTGGCGCTGGGTGTGACAGGGGCGGAGTATGACGCGCATCTGATCCGCATCAACGAGGGCGATCAGTTCTCCTCAGGATTTGTCGATGTTAATCCAAACTCCAAGATCCCGGCGCTGCTTGACGTTTCCGGCGACGAACCGGTGCGAGTGTTTGAATCCGGCGCAATCCTGCTTTATTTGGCCGATAAGTTTGGTTTCTTACTGCCAAAAGATCGCGCCAAGCGCACCGAAGCCCTGAACTGGTTGTTCTGGTTGCAAGGTTCTGCGCCATACGTCGGCGGCGGTTTTGGTCATTTTTATCACTATGCGCCGGAAAAAATCGAATACGCCATTAACCGCTTCACCATGGAAGCCAAGCGCCATCTGGACCTGCTCGACAAGCAGCTGGCCGAGCATCGCTTTATCGCCGGTGACGAATACACAATCGCCGATATTGCTATCTGGCCGTGGTACGGCGCTTTGGTTAAAGGCCTGCTTTACGAGGCGGCAGAGTTTATCGATGCCAAGTCTTACACTAACCTGCTTCGCTGGACCAATGAGATTGAAGCTCGACCAGCAGTCGCGCGTGGACGTATCGTCAACCGCACCTGGGGGGAGAAGCAACTGGCTGAACGCCATGATGCAGCGGATTTTACGGCGCTGGGCCTCTAAGCCTTAATTTAATCACCGCGTGAATAAATGCTTCCTCGGACCTTGAACTGCGAAAGAGTTTTGAACTGCGCAAACAAAGTCTGAGGAGGCATTTTTATTTTCATTTTTCACTCTGCTTTACAGATACCTTCTCAGACCCTCGATTAAACAAAGCAGCGCCGGATTTACCAAGGCACGACTTTCCCCTGATAATCCAGATAATGTAGTCCCGGAACGCCTGAATAGGTCTCGATAGTTTTCACTAGATTTGGAATACTTTCATCAATGGTCAGGCGCGCCTGTGGCCCTCCCATATCGGTTTGCACCCAACCCGGTGCCATCAGCAGCAAGGTACGCGGGTCTTCACTATGGCGGGCGGCGAAGCTGCGCATAAACATATTCAGCGCCGCTTTACTGCCGCGATAAACTTCATAATTGCCGTTGGTATTATTGGTCAGACTGCCCTGACCCGATGACATAATGCCAATTGAACCCGTCGGCGGCACCAAATCTTCAAATTTCTCAACCACTCGCAGCGGGCTGAGTGCGTTGGTCACCATCACGCGAATAAATTCTTCTGTCGAAACATCGGCAATCGTTTCTCCGTCGGCATTTTTAACCCCGGCGTTGACGAACAGCAGGTCAATCTGGCGGTTTCCTAACCTTTCATGCAGCGCATCGACGTCTTGCGGCACCGTGATATCGGCGGTCTCAACCTCAAGCTGCTGCGGCCAGACTTTCTGCAGTTGCAACAGTTTATCTGTTGATAAAGCTCGCCCGGTGGCGATCACTTTCGCGCCATGCTTGAGATATTCTTCCGCCATTGCTAAGCCGAGACCGCGCGAGGCGCCGATAAGCAAAACGGTTTTCTGTACAGAATCTGTTGTCATCTCTATTTCCTCTGGAGGGTTACTTAAGCAGGATTGCTGCCGGTTGAGAAACTTTACGCCTGTCTCAGATAAGGCGGAAGACGCAGCATTTGCATTGATAAGCTGCATAGAGCGCCTTTCAAGTTTTCGGCGAGGGCATTAGTATGGCTCAGGCGCAAAGAGACCAAAATCCGCTTTCTGGCAAAGTGATTTCTCACTTGAAAAGGCAGGCCCATGACTGAACCCGATCTGAATTTACTGATTGCTCTCGCCCCGCTGTTGGCAGAAAGAAGTGTAGCAGGCGCGGCCCGCCGTCTGGGATTAAGTGCCTCGGCGATGAGTCGAACGTTGGGGCGTTTGCGCGAGGCAACCGGCGATCCTTTGCTGGTACGAGCAGGGCGAAATATGGTGTTGACGCCTTACGCCGAGGAGATCCGCGAGCGCACGCATCATATTTTGGCCGAGGCGCGAGCGGTTCTAAGCCCGTCGAAGGCCGAGCTGGATTTAACCACGCTGGACCGCACTTTTACCCTGCGAGCCAATGACGGTTTCGTTGAGGCTTTCGGCGCGGCGCTGATTGCGGCTGCGGTCAAGGCGGCACCGCGCGTGCGACTGCGTTTTGCGCCCAAGCCGGAGAAGAGCGACCGGCCCTTGCGCGAAGGTTTGGTCGATCTCGAAATTGGCGTCTTGGGGGAAATGGGGCCGGAAATCCGCTTGCAGGCACTGTTCAGGGATCGTTTTATTGGTGTCGTGCGTAAAGGGCACACTCTCGAAAATCGTCGGGAAATTACCGCCCAAGATTATGCTGCCTGCGATCACGTTGTCGCGACGCGCAGTGGTAAAGCCAGCGGACCCGTGGATGAAGCGCTGGCAGAGCTGGGGTTGCAGCGCAATATTGCCGCCGTGGTATCGAGCTTTCATTCCGCGCTGGCGGTGGCAAGAGGGTCTGACCTGGTCGCGCTGGTGCCGGCGTCTTTTCTGAACTATCTGTCGGAAGAGGGAACGGCAGCCAGCTTCTACGCCTTTGAATTACCGGTTAAAACGCAAAGTATTACTGTGTCGCAAATGTGGCATCCGCGTTCAGAGGTCGATTCGGCACATCGCTGGTTACGCCAGTTGGTGCACGCAACATTAGTGAACGGCAGTGCTACCACGTAGCATAAGCTGGGTCGGCAATGTGCTGTTCTCTTCCACCTCTTCTCCCTGAATGGCCTGGAGGATCAGTTTGCCGGTCAGCGTGCCCATCTGCTTGTAAGGGATCGCCACGGTAGTCAGTGCCGGTGAGCAAACTTGCGCGATATCGCCGTCGCCCAGACCGGCGATCGCCAGCTGTGCCGGTACTGAAATGCCCTTTTTGTGGCAGGCGGCGATGGCTCCGCTGGCCAGCTCGTCCGACGTACAAATCAGCAGGTCAAGCTCGGGCCAGTTCAGCAAAATTTCGGGCAGCAATTGCTGGCCGGTTTGAACCGTTGGCGGTAAGGAAGTGCTAACCACTCGATGCGGTGACTGGTTTAAAGACAGCATGGCAGAGTGCCAGCCGCTAAGAATTTGTTGCACCATATGATGTTCGTGGGCGGCGCACAGCAGAGCAATGTTGTGAAAGCCTTTCAATGCCAGCGCATTAATCAGCTGCTTGATTGCCAAACCAAAGTTAGTGCCGATATTGATGCCAAGCGGGGTGGCGATAGTGCCGCCGACCTGAACCACCGGAATAGTCGACTTTAGCAACAGATTATTGCTCTCCTCGCTGCTATCGAACTGATACATCACCATCGCGGCAGGGTTGTAAGACAGCATCATTTCAACCAGCCTTGACTCATCGGCGGCGGTAAAATGATCCTCCGCGAGGATCATATTGTAGCCTTTAGGTTTCAATACCTGATGCAGCGCTTCGGAAAACTGCGAACAACCGGGCGTGCTGGTGGAGGGCACCACCAAAGTAATCAGACGTGAGGTTGACGAGGCCAGACTACTGGCGGCCAGATTAGGCACGTAACCGAGTTCGCTGATCGCCGCCTCAATTTTTTCTCTTACCTGCGGCGACACTTTTTCCGGCTCTCTAAGCACGCGCGAAACGGTCATCGTACTGACGCCGGTCATTCTTGCGACGTCGGCCAGAGTACTCTTCCCTGAGTTTCGCCGTTGTTTTGCCTTCATTTTTTCCCCTGTCGTCTGATGCGCAATAGTGCCGCGATCGCCTGGACCTTTTTTACGCCTGTCGGCAATTATAGTCGATAGACTTTATAATTGTTAGCGTTAACATTGTGTTATCGAATTGCGTGTTAGCGCTAACAGCTTTTGCGATTCCCATCACAGAAAACAATCGGATGCATCACATATACTCCTGAAAACGTTTAATCAGTGAGGTTCCCATGCTCGCCAAATGGCTAACAGCAGACCGGGTCAAAATCGTGGAACAGACCGCTGGATGGCGTGATGCTGTCCGGCTATCCGCCGCGCCTTTATTGGCCGCCGGAGCCATTTCTCCCTGCTACGTCGAGGCCATTTTCGCTTCGCACGAGAAGCTGGGTCCTTACTACGTGATCGCGCCGGGGCTGGCGATGCCGCATGCCAGACCGGAAGAGGGGGTGATTACCCCCGGGCTATCATTGCTGTATGTCAAACAAGGCGTGCATTTCGAATCGGAGGAAAACGATCCGGTGTATGTCGTGGTGATGCTGTGCGCCATCAACGGCGAGGAACATCTGGAGATGATTTCACATCTGGCAGAGCTGTTCAGTGATGAAGATGACTTCCAGGCGTTAATTAAGGCCGATACCTATCCGGCACTGAATGCACTAATCCAAAAATACTAATCGACGGTGTGAGAACAAAATGAAAAAGATCCTGATTGTTTGCGGTAACGGTTTGGGCAGTAGCTTTATTGTTGAAATGAACGTCAAGAAAATCATTAAAGAACTGGGAAAAGAGGCTGAAGTTAGCCACACCGATTTAAGCTCGGCCAAGTCTGAAGCCGCGGATATTTATATCGGCTCAAATGAAATTATAGCCAGCCTCGACGACGGAAAACGCACGGTGTTTGGTCTGAATAATTTACTGGATAATGCAAAAATAAAAGAAATCCTAAGCAATAATTTATAACGTTTATAACGATAAATCACTGAACTCTCAGGCTGCCATCCGGCGGCCGCTATGACCCTGTGTCTGAAAGCCGGGCTTAGGAAAAAGAAATTCAGCGGCATAATATTACCGATTATTTGGAGTCTTTTATGCTCAGTTTTATTATTAATGATGTTCTAGGGACACCTGCTATTCTTGTCGGCCTGTTTTCATTAATTGGCCTGTTATTACAGAAGAAATCTTTCTCCGATACGATTTCAGGCACCCTGAAAACGATTATGGGGTTCCTGATTTTAATTGCCGGTGCAGGGGTTATTGCCACCACGCTAACCAGCTTCAGTGAGTTATTTGTTCACTCGTTTAATATTCAAGGCATAGTGCCAAATAACGATGTAGTGTCGGCGATTGCACAGAAAAACTTCGGCACCTCAACCGCGATGATTATGATATTGGGCATGCTGTTCAATATTCTATTTGCGCGACTCACGCCGCTGAAATACATCTTCCTGACCGGGCACCACACGCTTTATATGGCGGCGATGCTGGCGGTTATTTTAGCGACCGGTGGTATGAGCGGTTTCCCGCTGGTACTGACTGGCGCGCTGATCCTCGGTGCGCTGATGGTAATATCGCCAGCCATTCTGCAACCCTTCACCCGTAAAATTACCGGCAGCGACGATTTTGCGCTAGGCCATTTCGGATCAACGGGTTATCTGTGCGCAGCGCTGGTCGGTAAACTTATTGGCAAGGGCAGTCGCTCTACTGAAGAGTTTAAGGTGCCCAAGCATCTGAAATTCCTGCATGACTCATCGATAGCCATTGCGCTGACCATGACAATTCTGTTCATTGTGCTGGTGTTGGTCGCTGGCAAAGAGTTTACCGAAACTCAGGTTAGCGGCGGGCAGAACTATATTATCTTTGCGATTATTCAGGCGATTACCTTCGCTGCGGGCGTATACATCATTTTGGCCGGTGTGCGTATGGTTATTGCCGAGATCGTACCGGCGTTTAAAGGCATTGCCGATAAAGTCGTAAAAGACGCCAAGCCCGCTCTCGACTGCCCGACGGTATTCCCGTTTGCGCCGAACGCGGTGATTATCGGTTTCCTGAGTAGCTTCTGCGCGGGTCTGATTTGTATGTTCTTCTTCCCGATGTTGGGGCTGAGCATTATTGTTCCCGGCTTGGTGCCGCATTTTTTCTGCGGCGCAACCGCGGGAGTTTACGGTAATGCAACCGGCGGGCGTCGCGGAGCTATTGTCGGCGCTTTCGTCAATGGTCTGATTATCTCCTTCCTGCCCGCGATTCTGCTCTCGGTGCTCGGCGGCCTGTCGAATTCAACCACCTTTGGCGATGCCGACTTTGGGGTTGTGGGCATCATTCTCGGCAAGTTGATGAGCGCGTTTCACTAAGTGAATAGGGGGATTCATTCCCCCTTTTGCTGAAAAAAATTCAGCAGCAGTTGCCACAGATGATGCGCCGCTGGAGTAAATCGCCGGTCGGAATTACGCAGCAGGTGGCACTGCGCCTCGCTGGCTATTGGATGGTCGATAGGTACTGCGACCAGAATGTTATGCTCGATGCGTTCGCCCGCCGCCTGGGCGCTCATAAATGAAATCCCCATGCCCGAAATGCTCAGGCTCATGGCGGTTGAAAACAGGTTGCAGCGGTAAGCGGGGGTAAACAAATAGCCCTGACTCTGGAACATTGCGTTCATATGTCGCTGTAAACCAAAAGTTTCGCTCAGCGAGATCAACCGATGCTTGCTCAGTTCCTCGATAGTCACCGTTTTTAATTTTGCGACCGGATGTTGCGGATTGACCACCGCGCAAATCGGCCCCCACGGGAAGCTATGACGTTTCAGTTCTGGGTTGCCAATTGGCCCAAACGCCAGCGCCATATCTGCCTCGCCCTGCACAATAGACGCAAGCGTTTCCTGCATATTGCCCGCCACAATCTCGACAAACACGTTGGGATAAGAGGCGGCAAAAGTCTTCAGCACGTATTCGACAAAAGTATCGACCAGACCCGCGCCAACGCGAATAGTGATCGCACCGCCTTTCATATAGCGCAGATCTTTTAAATGGCGCTCTAGCCGCGTGCGCCGTTCGCGGCTTTCAAAGAAATCATCGGCCAGCAATTTTCCGGCCTCAGTCAACACCACGGTACGGCCTTTACGCTCGAGCAGAGGCAGTTGCAAATTGCGTTCCAGCAGGGAAATTTGGCGACTGATCACTGAGGCGTTGATCCCCAGAATATCCGCGGCTCGACGAATACCGCCCTGAATGCCGACTTCATACAAATAGCTAATTTGTTTTTCGTGAAACAGCTGGCTCATTTTTTGCGCTCGCGAGTGTTGCCCATAGGTCAACAATATAGTTATTGAATGGACATTTAACTAGCCCGTTAGGTTGGTGATAATCGAAATAGACTAATAAACCGTCGCCAACACCAGGAACCTTTATGTCATCTGCATATGATTACCTGCAACAGAACGCCGCGCTGATCCTTGGCGATATTAAACGTCTAGTGCAGGCACAGTCCCCTTCGTTAAATAAAGAGGCAACCGATCTCTGTGGCGAAGTCTTGCAAAGTATTGTCGCCGAGCGCCTCGGCGTTGCGGCAGAGGTTTGCCATCAGGAGATACTTGGCAATCATCTGTCGTTCAACGTCGGTAACGGACCGCAGCTAACCAGCATTCTCGGGCACTTCGACACCGTGTGGGACATTGACGAAATTCCGATGATCGAAAAAGACGGCAAGCTTTACGGGCCGGGCGTGCTGGACATGAAAGCCGGGCTGGTCCAGTCAATCTGGGCTGTGCGCGCACTTCAGCAAACCGGCGGTTTGGCGGCTCACAGTATTCGATTTATTTGTCCATCTGATGAAGAGTTGAGTAGTCCAAGCTCTCGTCAATGGATTGAGCAGCAGGCCAGCGGTTCTTCCCGCGTGTTAGTCGCTGAACCGGCAGTGGCGGAAACCTATGAGGCTAAGATAGCTCGCAAAGGGTCCGGGCGTTTTGAGGTTCACATCACCGGTCGCGCGGCCCATGCCGGGAATAACCCCGAAGAAGGGATTAGTGCGGTGCTTGAGATGGCGCACCAAATTATCTATTTGCAAAGTCTGGGCGCACCTGAAATCGGTACCACCATTAACATCGGTGTCGCAAAAGGCGGGGGCAAGTTAAACGTTGTTGCCGACCATGCCCAGCTCGGCGTTGACTTGCGGGTGACCAATCTGGCTGAAGGGCAGCGCGTGGAGGCGGCAATCAAAGCCTGTGTGCCACACCTTGCTGGCGCGAAAGTTGAAGTCACTGGCGGCATGACGCGCCCGCCGATGGAACAGACACCGCAAAATCTGGCGTTGTTCAAACAGGCGCAGCAGGCAGTAAAACGTCTGGGCATTGATCTCAAGGGTAAATCAGTGGGCGGCGGCAGTGACGGCAATTTTACTTCGGCACTCGGCATTGCCACTCTTGATGGTCTAGGGGCTACCGGCCTGGGAATTCATGCCCGTCATGAACATATTATTGTTGCCGACATCCCTTTACGCGCTGCGTTGATTGCCGAAATTATTCTCGGCGAGGACATGCCGCAAGGATGATCAAATAACGCCTAAATTGCTCTCCAAAGCAGGGCCTTATTTTGGTGCATATCATCCCGAGGTAGTGCGTTGAGATGTGTAATCACTAATATGGCTATTAGGCTTTTTATTACCGTCCTTATTTAATTAGGGGCGGTTTTTCTGTTTTTATTTTATTGCATTCTTAAGTGTTATTTTCTGATTTATTTTTCTTTAGTCATCTAATAATCGATCTTTTAGTTTATTTAGTTATTTAACTGATATTGGCACGGATCCTGCGTTCTCTTAATTAAGTGAAAAAAACCGGCAGATGAAAGGTTAATTATTCGCAAAGCTATTAACACACCAGATTAATTGATTTTTTGATATTACTTTAAAGAAGGGAAGTAGCATGACAGACACACGACTATCTGAAGATAAACCGGCGGCAGAGGCCGAAGAGTGGAAGGTGGGTAAGGGCGCTTACATCGCGCTGATCGCCGTAATCCTGATGTTCTCGGGCGCGTTTTTGAAAGTTGACGGCAAGGCCTGGCTGGGTGCTTTTGACTTTACTACCTTGGGTGGCTCGTTTGGCACAATGAAAAATCCGGCTACCGATACTTTCGTCGGCGCAGGCGGACTCTCAGCTAAAGCCGGCTTCCTGTTCGCGCTGTCATTGGTGCCGACGGTGATGCTGGCACTGGGCCTGCTGGAAATTTTCACCCATTACGGCGCTATTCGTGCGGCGCACAAGTTACTGACTCCATTGCTAAAACCGATCCTCGGCATTCCGGGGCATACCGGACTGGCGTTGATTACTGACCTGCAAAGTACCGACGCGGGCGCAGCGCTGAGTAAAGAGCTGTACGACAGCAAACGCATCACCCGCAAAGACGTGGTGATCATGGGAGCCTGGCAGTATTCCGGCGCGGGACTTATTAATAACTATTTTTCGATTGGGTCCGCAATGTTTGCTTCATTAACGCTGCCGGTGATTATCCCGCTGTTGTTGATGTTTGTTTTGAAATTTGTCGGTGCCGTGTTTGTTCGCTTTATGTTGAGTACTGTTTATAAGAAGGATTTTGAGAATGAGTAATGTAGCCAAAGTTAATAATAATCCGTTTGATATTTTCGTTATTGGTGCGCGCAAAGGTTTCAATATCGCAATTAATAACCTGATGCCGAACGTGGTCATGGCTTACGTCATTTCCGAGATCCTGAACCTCTTGGGCGTAATGAACCTGATTGGTCACGTTTTTGCACCATTAATGGGCTTGCTGGGGCTGCCGGGAGAGGCGGTAACCGTGTTGCTGACTGCCTGGCTGTCATCATCGGCTGGTACTGGTGTGGCGATCAGCCTGTTGACCAAAGGCACGCTGGACCCGGCGCAAATCACTATTTTGGCTCCTGCAATCTTCTTGATGGGGTCGCAGTTGCAATACATGGGCCGCCTGTTGGGTGTTGCCGATGTGCCGAAAAAATATTGGCCGCTGTTAATGCTGACCAGCATCTTCAACTCTATTATCGCCATGATTGTTATGCGGATTATCTCCTGATAACGCATTTCGGCCTAAACAGTAACTGTGAAGTTTTACAGGAGACGATTTCGTGTCAAAAACATTAGCTCACTATCAGCATTTGCATCAGATCCCCGAACTGGGCTTCGTGGAGTTCAAAACTTCGGCCTATATCGCCGAGGCACTGGAAGCGGCAGGTTTTAAAGTCACCCGAAATGTTAACGGCACCACCGGCATTATTGCCGAGCTGGACAGCGGCCAACCTGGCCCAGTGATGGCGTTGCGCGCAGATATGGATGCGCTCGGTCATATTATCGATGGTCAGCTGGTCGCGCGTCACACTTGCGGTCACGACGGTCATTCTTCAGTGGTGCTGGCCACTGCTCAGGAAGTGATAAAGGAAGGGATAGTCAAAAAAGGCCGTCTTAAAATTCTGTTCCAGCCTGCCGAGGAGCTGGGAACGGGGGCGTTGGCGATGGTAGAAGGCGGCGTGCTGGACGACATCGATATGCTGCTGGGTTTTCACGTTCGTCCACTGGAAGAATGCCCTATGGGGCAGGCAGTTCCGGCGATGCTGTATTCGGCCTGCGCGACCGTCGAGGCAACGATTACCGGTCTGCCTTCGCATGCGGCGCGTCCGCATCTTGGTATTAATGCGCTGGACGCCGCCGTGGCTGCCGTACAGGCGGTCAATACGATTCATCTTGCGCCGAACCTGACCTGGAGCGTCAAGGCTACGCGTTTCCTTTGCGATGCAGGCGTGACCAACTCGGTGCCTGATATCGCGACCGTTTGTTGGGATCTGCGTTCGCAGTACAACGAGCCGATGGATGAGCTTAAAGCCAAGGTGTTAAAAGCTATTGAACACAGCGTGGCGGCATTGGGTGCCAGCGCTGAGATTAGAGTGATGAAGGAGATGCCTGCGGCTATCGTTAACGATGAGATAACAGCAATCATTGCCGAGTCGATTGTCGAAGTGTTAGGACCTGAAGGTCTGACCGAGCCGAAATTCACGCCGGGCAGTGAAGATTTCTTCCACTATCCGCGTCAGTGTCCGCAGGTGAAAACGGGTTTCTGGGGTTTGGGTGCCAATCTGACGCCGGGGCTACATCATCCTGAGATGCGCTTTGACCTTGAGGCGCTAGAAATTGGCGTAAGAGTATTTAAAGGCTGCGTGAAAAGAGTGCTGGGTTAAGGGGCGATTCACGCCCCTGCCTGAGTTGGAAAAGGTGGTTATCTTATTGCTCGACGCTGCGGTTCCACTGGGTGTTCCATTTAGGACGATTTTGATTAATGGTTTTCCAGTCCAGCACCACGGCGTTTTTAACGTAAGACTGCATCTGTTTTAACTGTTCTCCGGCAGCGCCACTTTCCGTAACCTGAGTATTCGTCGGGCTGTAGGCGGCGTGATCCAGCGCCAGTTTCTGCGCTTCAGGCGAGATAACCCAGGCCGCCAGTTTTTGCGCCAATTCCGGCGAGCTGTTGTTGGCAAGCACACACTGCGCTGACATCAGCAGCACGCCGCCCAGTGTTGCTGCGACTCCGTGCGAGGCTTAATGATGCACTTTTTTTACTGGTGCGCGATGGCTATGACGCGGTGTGCCTGGATCGCAACGAAGGCCCTTATCCTATCCGCACTTTTACCGGAGATATCGGCGGGCGAGTGGCGTTTTGCAGGGGATGGCGGTAGCCGCGCTCAGTGTCGGTACCCTGGCCGAGCGTTTGAATCCGGAGCGTTTACCGGTGGTTGTCAGTCTGCTGCAAAAAGAAGCCGAAATTATTGGCCGTAATATCAATCCCTTTGACCCAACGCTGCAACGCCCTTCTCAGGGATTAAGAAACGGTTAATACCCCACCGGCAGCGCGGTCAGCGGTTTGACTTCGCGCAATACCAGCGTGGTTTGCATCTCTTTGATTCCGGGCAGGCGACGTAGGGTAGACATGGCAAAGGTCGAGAAACTGTCAAGATCCCTGGCCACCACCTGCAACAGAAAATCTGCATCGCCCGCAACGGCATAACAGGCAATTACCGGCTCCAGCGCCTCGACCTGACGCTCGAAATGCTGGGCCTCCTCCTCGCTGTGGCTGTCTATTTTTACTCTGATAAAGGCCAGGATGCCGAGGCCAAGCTTTCGGCGGTCCAATACAGCCTGATAGCCCGCAATTACGCCACTCTCCTCGAGCTGTTTTACTCGCCGCCAGCAGGGGGAGGTTGCCATGCCGACTTTCTCTGCCAATTCCTGATTGGTGATGCGCCCTGAGATCTGCAGCTGTTTCATGAGTTTGATATCGGACAGACTAAACAGTCTAGTGGGCATAAAGTTCCTATTATTAGTATCTATTCGGTAGAGGTTACCAAATTTAGCGCATTTTGAAGATTATTAGGAAGCACTTTTCCGCGAAATCTGGTTATGATTTTCTAACTTTTAACCACTTGGAAAAGGAATCTATTGTGTCAGAGACGATGCGCATTGCAGTGATTGTAAATCCAGAACTTCCCGTGGGCCTGCTGGCAAATACCAGCAGCGCGGTGGCGATTGGTCTGGCGGCTAAATTCCCGGCGCTGGCGGGTGAGCAACTGGCTGATATAGAAGGGAAAGCCGTCGATGTCAGCTCAAAATTACCGGTGCCAATCTTGCAGGCCACAGCAGAGCAGATTCAGGCCATTTTACATAAAGCCATGCAGGCTGGCGGTGAGGTCGCGATCGTACCTTTTCCTGCATTTGCGCGAGCGATGCACAGTTTTGAAGATTATCGTCAGGCTTTTCCTGCGCGTAATCTGTCACTGGAAACGTTGGACGGCTTAGGACTGGCGGGGCCGGAAAAGTGGGTCAAGTCGTTAACCGGTTCGCTGAAACTATTAAGATAGTTATAAAACATCATGCCAAATATCAGGGGGAAATATTAAAATACACTGCGCAAATAATAATATGATTAATTACCTAAATTAACTATTTGAAAGACAGAAACGTAAATAAATTATAAGTTTTTCGTTATGTACACCAGTATATATCGATGATAGCATTATTTTACTGTTTAATTATCCCCCGGTTTATTGAGGTATCTCAGCAACATAACCGCAACATTTGCATGTGCGGTGGGGATCTTGTTACTTATAAAAATATAAATGTTAAATAAAAATTTATTTACCTGCGCAGCGTCTTTTTTAATTCTGTCGGCGCACGCTCGTGCCGACGATACCGTAGTTGTTAATGCCACGGCGCCTGGAGCGACCACGCAATCAGAACCGGCCTCACCCGATAAACAGGCCACTTTAGGCAGTCTGGGCAAGCGTGACATTGCCAATACCCCTTATTCAATTGAAGTGTTGCCGGAATCGCTGATTAAACGTCAGCAGTTGCAAAGCGTGACGGATCTTTATCGCTACCTGCCTTCTGTTCAGGGCGACGGCGCGCGCCCTCAGTCCCGAGGTATGCAGGGCAGTGTGGTGCAGAATTCGATGATCGATGGCCTGAACGTGGTCTCTACTACTGATTATCCTGCCGAGCAATTTTCGTCGATTGAAGTGTTGAACGGACTGGCAGGATCGCTTTACGGCCCGGCCAACCCGGCGGGGATCTTCAACTTTGTCTCCAGGCGTCCTACCGATACGCCACAGCGTAGCATTACCGTTGGCGGCGGCACCGGTACAGGGCCACAGATCTCCACCGATCTTAGCGGGCCGCTGGACAGCGGAGACCGGGTTAAATATCGTCTGAACCTGCTCGATGACGACGGTCGTGGTTACGCCAGCGGCAGCACCCGCCGCCGTCAGTTGGCCAGTCTGGGGCTGGATTTCCAGCTAACCGACAAGCTGACCATGCAGACCAATTTCAGCTATTACCATTTTTATCAGAAAGGCCTGCCGGGTAAATTTGCACTGGCGAAAGGCACCTCGTTTCCGAGCGCGCTCAATCCGACCAACGGTCGCTTTGGGCAGTATTACGCCGGTGACGATGACAAGACTTCTACCGAAAGCGTGCATTTCAAGTATGACTTCGACGGCAACTGGCTCGGCGAATTCGGCTTCCTGCATCAGGTAGCGGATCGTCAGTCCACGGCGGTAACCAATACGCTGACAGACAATAAAGGGGATTATACCTCTACCGTTGCCAGCGCTACCGCCAGTCGTTTCACCATCAACAGTTATATGGCGAACCTGACCGGTCGCGTTGATACTGGCTGGATTTCGCACGATCTGTCGATGGGGATGCGCGGTTTTGTCTGGAAAAACTTCAACCCGATTGGCGGCGCAACCACCACGCTTGGCTCGGCGAATCTTGACGATCCATTGCAATTCAAAGAGCCGGATTACCCTGACTTTACTGACCGCTATCATTCGGCGACCAGCACTCAGCAGTCATTCCTGTTGGGCGATACCTTAACCTTTAGCCCGCAGTGGAGCCTGCTGCTGGCAGGTAGCGAAAGCTTCCTGACCGCCAACAACTACGCGAAAACCGGTACTCGCAGCAGCAAGTCTGACAACCACGGCCTCAGCGGTTCTGCCAGCCTGATGTATAAGCCGGTTGAAAACCTGACACTCTATTCCACCTATGCCGACAGCCTGCAACAGGGCGATGTTGCACCAAGCGGCAGTAATAATGCCGGGGCTATTCTGTCTCCTTATCGCAGCAAGCAGGTCGAAGTGGGCGGCAAGCTGGCAGTCAATGATAAATTGCTGCTGACGGCAGACGTGTTCCAAATCCAGCGCCCGTATGCTTACACCTTGACCAACGGCGATTATGGTATTGCCGGCAAGCAGCGCAACCGGGGCCTTGAACTGTTGGCCGACGGCGATTTGACTTCGAACCTGCACATTTTTGGTGGCATCACCTGGCTCGACCCGCTGTTGCACGATACCGGCTCGGATAGCACCGACGGCAAGCAGGTCGTTGGTCTTCCTCGCGTGACCAGTGATTTGCTGGTGGTTTATGATTTGCCGCAGGTGCAGGGGTTGTCTATCAATGCTGCAGGTCACTATGTGGGCCGTCGTTCAACGGATAACGCCAATTCGACCTGGGTCGGCAGCTATGCGACTTTTGACCTCGGCACTGCTTACCGCACCACTTTGCTCGGCACCGCCACGACTTTCCGTCTGGACGTGACCAATCTGACCAATCGTCATTACTGGACCAATATTGTTCCGGGCGGATTGAACGGTTATACCGGCAGTGGTTACGCCAGCGCTTCGTTGGGCGATCCTCGCATGGCGCAGCTTTCCATGCAGGTTGATTTCTAATTACCCAGAATTCGAGGCTTGTTATGAGTATTAAAACCAAGGCGCTGGTGTTGACCGCAACGCTATTACTCACACCTTTGCACGCCGCGCTGGCTGCGCGGCAGGTTATTGATGATTCGGGAACAAAGATAACGTTGCCCGACCACGTCAATCGCATTGCCGACGCGTGGTATGCGCATCATTCACTGCTGATGACGCTGGGAGCCGGGGATAAAATCATCGCCACGGTTAATCATGCCCAAGATAGACCCTGGATGTTTCTAATTCAGCCTTCGCTCAACAAGGCGTTAAGCGTGCGCGGCGTGACTTTTAACAGCGAAACGCTGTTGACGGATAAAACCGATGTAGTTTTTGCCTCGAAAGGCAACGGCGACGTTGCGGCGTATCGACAGGCACAGCTGCCGACCGTCGAGGTGCAATTCGACGATTTTCCGTCGATGAAACACGCGATGCTGACCACTGCCGCGGTGCTGGGAACGCCGCAGGCCGAGAAACAGGCTCGCCTGTATAATCAATATCTCGATCGGCAGATTGCTGCAATTCAGGCGAAAACCAGCAAGCTGACCGAGGCACAAAAACCGCGCGTGCTGCACATCGAGTCGCTGCATCCTTTGAAAA
This sequence comes from Rouxiella sp. WC2420, assembly GCF_041200025.1. Taxonomy (NCBI): domain Bacteria; kingdom Pseudomonadati; phylum Pseudomonadota; class Gammaproteobacteria; order Enterobacterales; family Yersiniaceae; genus Rouxiella; species Rouxiella sp. WC2420. The sequence continues at coordinate 889,389 of NZ_CP165628.1, forward strand.
TTGACGGCAGCGATACGCTGATTGATACCTGGATCCGCCTGGCCGGTGGCATTAACGTCGCCAGCGAAGTGAAAGGCAATATGAAAGAGGTGTCGCCGGAGCAGGTGTTGGCGTGGAAACCCGACGTGATTATCATCGGCGCCGGGGCAGGAACACTGGACAACTCGGACTATGGCAAGCTGTTCCAATCGTTGAAAGCGGTGCAGCAGCACAAGGTGTGGCAAAATCCGTCAGGCGTGTTCCCTTGGGACCGTTACGGCACCGAAGCCGCGTTGCAAATCCAGTGGGCTGCACAGAAATTACATCCTGAACTTTTCCCTGATTTGAATATTGTTTCTGCAACAGAGGATTTTTATCGTCGCTTCTTTAATTATCCTCTGACGGCGAGCCAGGCGAAACGGATCCTCAACGCATTGCCACCCGAGTCATAATCGTAAGCGAAAATCCTGTATATTGGCCTCCGCAAAAGGCTGTGAAGGCCAATGGAAAGCAGGGAGCTTCTGATTATGTGGTGGATATTAGCGGGTTCATTAGCGATGCTGCGGTTGCATCGTGGAACCGCCGTTTGTTTGATGTTGATAGCCCTCGGCTGGGGCATGATAGATAAAGTTATTGATTTTAGTGGACTGCTGGCGATTGCCGGCATCGGCTTGATCTGTCTGATCGTTAAAGCCGGAGACGGCTTCTGGCGCGGCTTAAAGCCCGCAGGCGAGGTTCTGCTGCTTGCCTGCGCGATAGGGCTGTTTGTGCATATTTTTCCCGGTTTTAATAACCCCAAAATAATCGATGCCGTTAAAGTCGGTCAGCAAAGTGCGCCATTTTCGATGTGGTTTAACTTCGACAAAGCGATCATCCCGTTCATTCTGCTGATGGCGCTTCCCACTCTTTTTTATCGACCCTCAGTCTATCGTCCTGCTCGCTGGGCCTGGCTACTGTTGATATTGAGCGTTCCGGCCCTGTTGCTGACTGCGGTAGGTCTTGGTGGATTGCGGATCGAAGCGCATTTTCCTGAATGGTTGGGAAGTTTCGTACTGGCAAACCTGTTTTTTGTCTCGCTGGCGGAAGAGGCGCTATTTCGTGGTTATTTGCAACAGCGTCTAGCAGGTTGGTTAGGGCCTATTCCCGCGCTGTTTGTCACGGCATTACTGTTTGGATTGGCACATATTGCCGGAGGCGTAATGCTGATGGTGTTTGCCGCCTTGGCTGGGGTTATCTACGGTTTGGCATGGATGTGGAGCGGCCGTCTGTGGACCTCAACCCTGTTCCATTTCGCGCTGAACCTCTGCCAGCTGCTGCTGTTTACCTATCCTTATTATCTCAACTCGTAAATCAGATTTAATCAGCGGCGGGATGCCAGCACCAGTGCCACGGCTCGTAGATAAATCCCCACGGGTTATTTAATGGGAACGACATTTTAAAGCCGAAGCGCAAGGCGTTATCACGAAGCCATTCGAAGGCTGGAGTGTCGCCAAACACGCCGCTGACCTCGTCGCAATCGGGAGTATTAATGTCAATCGCGCAGCCGGTATGGTGCTCGCTACAGCCTGGAGGGGCGAGGTAGGTGAAAAATTCTTCAGGAGGGATGCCCAGCTGCTGTTTAATTTTTATCAGGTTCATCTGATACTCGACGCTGCGAAAGGCCGAGACCAGATACAGCTCAATACCATCAACTTTGGCGCTTTCGCACATTTTCCACCAGGCAGACGCCGCTTCCAGAGTTAACAGAAACGCTTTACCGTCGGCATTGGTTTGTGCAGTCACCAGCGACTTTTCATCGACCTGCGGGAAAAACGGCAAAGTGCGGTGAGCAATCACTTCGCTGCGAATGCCCAGTTTTCCAAGCCAATCAACTATCTGCGCCTGATTTTCAATAGCTATTCCAAGGTCAGCCTCAGGCTGGGTCGATGTTTTAGTGATCGATGTTTTAGTGATCGATGTTTTAAGGGTCATCGTTTAATGGTCATAGTTGAGTTGCGATTGCAGTCATAACGAATTATTGCCCGTGCGACTGACTCATCGCCTTAGCCATCGCCTTGCCCGATGAACGGCGCGCATTTTTATAGTCATCTGCAGCATCAACAAAGGCTTTCAGTAACTCTCGGTCATGCTCGTGTTGTAAATATTCCGGATGCCACTGCACGCCGATACAAAAGTAATAGTCATCGCATTCAACGCCTTCGATCACGCCGTCTGGAGAAATAGCATTGACGCGGCAATTTTTACCCAAGGTTTTAACTGCCTGATGATGGGAGCTATTAACCTCATAATGGCGAGCGCTGACTAACCGGCTAAGCTTAGTGCCGTCGAGGATTTCAACCTGATGACGAGCGCGCTTCTTTCCGCCCGCATTCTTGGTATCAACCGTTGTGCTGTGCTCCAGCGCATCCGGTAAAGCATCTGGAATATGCTGAATCAGGCTGCCGCCGGTCAACACTGCCAACAGCTGTTCGCCACCGCAAATACCCAGTAACGGCATATCTCGCAGCATTGCGCCTTGCACAATCGCTTTTTCAAACTCGGTACGAGCGGGTTTGAGTCGGATTTGATCGCTGACTTGCTGCTCGTTGAACAGCTCGGGAGAGACGTCGAACGCGCCTCCGGTGATAATAATGCCGTCACACAATGACAAAAATTCGTCAGACAGCTCCGCGTGATGCGGCAAGGCCAAAGGCACGGCACCAAGTTCGGCCAGGCTGGCCATATAGTTCTGGCGCAATGCGTACCACGGATAATCTGCGTATCCACCTGCTTCTTCACTATCCAACGTTACGCCGATAACGGGCTTGGAATGAGGATTAATGCTCATAGTGACTCGCTTTGCCTTTTTAAAATCGCACCGGCATGTCTCGCAGGGATCGCTTGGGTGCTGAGAAAATATTCAATACCTTAAGATATCAAGGGCAACTCGGAGGTCAATATTAATTATTCTTCAATTTAAACAAAAAAAGGCAAACCGCCTGGTTCGCCCTTTGAACTATTGATCTGATAACGGGTTTTTAAACCAGATGACAGGCTACCCGTTGGCCGCCGGGTTTAATGAGCAGAATAGGTCTTTCCTTACGGCAGCGGTCGGTGACATAAGGGCAGCGAGTATGGAAACGGCAACCAGAAGGTGGCGAAAGCGGGCTAGGCAGCTCGCCGGTCAGACTGACATTTTTTCCTCTGTCGCGTGGATCCATAGTCGGAGCCGCGCGTAAAAGCGCCTGTGTATAAGGATGTAGCGGCGTTTGAAATAGCGTCTCGGTATCGCCCACTTCAACTACTTCACCGAGATACATCACGGCCACGCGGTGAGAAATATGCCGCACCAGCCGTAAATCGTGGGCTACAAACAGCACGGTGAGGCTCAATTTTTGTTGCAAATCCAGCAGCAGGTTCACTACCTGGGCCTGTACCGAGACGTCCAGCGCAGAAACCAGCTCGTCGGCAATCAGCACTTTCGGCTCGACCGCCAGCGCGCGGCTAATACCAATACGCTGGCGCTGACCGCCGGAAAACTCGTGGGGCAGTTTATCAATAGCATCTATCGGCAGGCGCACCAGCTCCATCAGCTCTCGAATACGCGCCGGAATGTCTTTTTTGGCACACATTTTGTGAACTGACAACGCCTCGGTCAGCATCTGGCCTACGGTCATTCGCGGGTTCAGCGAGCTGTAGGGGTCCTGAAAAATCATCTGTACCTGGCGATTAAAACTGCGGCGATCTTTACCACGCAGGGTAGAAATGTCTTTGCCGTTGAAATAAATTTTGCCTTCACTGGTTTGCAGCAGACCAACCATGGTGCGAGCAAGGGTAGATTTTCCACAGCCGGACTCGCCAACCACGCCCAGCGTTTCGCCGCGCATCAGCTCAAGGCGCACGCCGTTTAATGCTTGAACGAACTGGCGGGGCTTGCCCTGAATCTTGTCCATAATCGAATGAGTGACAGGAAAGTGCACCATCGCCTCTTCAACGCTGACGATCGGCATTCCGGGTTTGGCCTGTTTATCGCCTACGATTGCGCTCATCTTAAAGCTCCTCCAGCGAAGGTTGCGGGGATTGTGTCGTCGCTAAACTGTCCTTGAGGTCGGCGTGATGATGACAGGCCACCTGATGAGCGGCGTTAATCACTTCCAGCATCGGCACCTCGCGCAGGCAAACCTCGGTTTTATAGCGGCAGCGCGGATTAAAACTGCACCCCGACGGCAGGTCGAGCAGTGAAGGTGGCGTTCCTTCAATCGACAACAGCGGTTTTCGCTCGCCGCCACTTTGCGGGACAGAAGCCATCAATCCCTGAGTATAAGGATGGCGAGGTCGGCTGAAGATCTCCTCGACCGGCGCGGTTTCGACGATACGCCCGGCATACATCACCGCCACGCGATCGCATAGCTGGGCAACCACCCCAAGGTCGTGTGTAACAAAGATAATGCCCATGCCAAGCTGGTCACGCAGGCTGAATAACAGCTTGAGGATTTGCTCCTGGATGGTGACGTCCAGCGCGGTTGTCGGTTCATCGGCTAGCAGCAGGCGAGGGTTACCGGCCAACGCAATCGCAATCATGACTCGCTGGCGCATACCGCCGGAAAACTGATGCGGATAGTCATCAAGGCGCTTTTCCGGAGCGGGGATCCCAACCTGATTCAGCAGTTCGATAGCCCGCAAACGCCGTTGCTTGCGGTTCAAGTCGGTGTGCGCGTGCAGGCTTTCTTCGATTTGCCGCCACACGGTAAGCACCGGATTGAGGGCAATCATGGGCTCCTGAAAGATCATTGCTATCTCGCCGCCGCGGATTGACTGCAACTCGGCGGGTTTCATGGTCGAGATCTCCCGACCCTGCCATTTTACCGAGCCGGAAATTTCTGCACTTGGCGGCATCAGGCGCAGCAAAGAACGCAAAGTGACGCTTTTTCCCGAGCCGGATTCGCCCACCAAGCCGAGAATTTCACCCGGCTTGAGGCTGAAGCTAACGTCTTGAATCGCGCGCAGGCTGCCGCGCGAGGTGTGAATTTGGGTGTTGAGTTGGCTCACATCGAGCAAATTTTCGGTATCAATATTCTGTTCGCGCGTTTGGCTGGGCATAGTTTGCTCTCATCATTTGCTAACGGCTTAAGGTCGGTTCCCTGTTGCTGCCGGGCTATCGGCTGCCCGGACGAAGCCAGTCTGACAACAGATCGCCAAACAGACTGAATCCCAAACCGGTCAACACAATCGCGATGCCGGGGAAAATAGTGAGCCACCAGGCGGTATCCATGAAATTTTTCCCGGAAGCAATCAGCACGCCCCATTCTGCCGTTGGCGGCTGCGCGCCGAGGCCGAGATAACCCAGGCTGGAACCCAGCAGGATTGCCAGCGCCATATCGGTCATCCAGTACACCAGCGTGGTAGTAATCACGTTGGGCAGCACGTGTCGAAAAATAATGCGCAACGGGCTATAACCCATGACTTTTCCGGCAGCAACATATTCGAGGCGCTTTTGAATGCTGACCTCGCCAGCTATCAAACGGGCGTAGAACACCCAGTAAATGATGCCAACGGCGATATACATGCTGTTCAGGCCAGGGCCGAGAATAGCGACGATGGCGATGACCAGTACCAGCAGCGGAAATGTCACTACTGCATCGACGATGCGCTGGAAAAGCGTTTCGGCTATCCCGCCACAATATCCTACTAGCAGGCCAACCAAGGTGCCGAACACCATCGGGAACAGAGTGGTGAAAAAGGCAATCTGCAGGTCGATTTGATAGGCATAAATCACCCGCGAAAAGATATCGCGACCAAAGTTATCGGTGCCGAAAAAGTGTTGCAGGCTCGGTCCTTTAAGGATTGCACGATAGTCAAATTTCAACGGATTGGCGGTTGCGATTAAATGCGGGAAAAAGGCGGTCAGCAAGCTAAACGCCAGGATTACGCAGCCCAAAACCGATGACCACGGCAGATGTTTGCGCCATTTACGGGTGATCGAACGCTGGACAATAAGCTCGCTCATCTTGCTCTCCTTGGGTCAATCATCACCTGCACAATGTCGGTTATCAGGAAAATTAGTGAAACCAGCACCGAAAGCACGATAACCAGCCCCTGAATCATCGGATAATCACGGCTGAAAATGCTGTCGACCATCAGGCGGGCAATGCCCGGTACGGCGAATACGGTTTCGGTGATAACCGCGCTGCCAATCGTGGTGCCGATATTCAAGGCAAACAGGCTGAGCATCGGGATCAGTGAATTACGCAATACGTGGCGCATCAGAATCACTCGCGTACTCAGGCCTTTGGCGCGTGCAAAAGTGACGTATTCAGCGTCGAGCACGGCGATAATCGAGTTTCGCAGGCTGCCAATCAGTACCGAAGTGATGCTCACTGCCAGCGTTAACGCCGGTAAAAACAGGTGATAAACACGTTGACCAAAACTGTCGCCGTAGCCACCTACCGGAAACCAGTGCAACTGGGCGGCGAAAATAGTCAGTAAAACCAGTCCGATGTAGAAGGAGGGCATCGATAGCGTGACCTGCGACGCGCCGCGAATGGTGATATCGGTGGCGCTGTTGCGTTTTAACGCCGAGACAAAGGCCAGCGGGATCGCCATAACGATCGCGAACAACGCCGCCATGCCGGTCAGCAGCAAAGTGACCGGTAAACGTTCGGCAATCACTGAGGTGACCGGCGCGTGCATGGCGTAAGAGTTGCCCAGATTCCCCGTCGCAACCTGACGCACAAAATACAAGAACTGCACCGGTAAGGGCTGGTCCAGACCCAATTCTTTATTGATTCGCGCCACGTCGGCGTCGGTCGCACGATCGCCAATCATCGCACTCGCCGGGTCGCCCGGCAGTAGGCGCACGATGGTAAAGGTCACCACCAAAATCACCAGCAGCGTGGGGATGATTAACAGTATGCGTTTTAAAATATATGAAAATTCAGTCAAGGGATGACCTCAAACCTTGATACTCAAGGCTGCAATTTAATTAATTACAGCCTTAAGTCGTGGGTTTTAATCGTGTTTGATCACTTCTTCAGCCAGGTTGAGGTGAAGATATTATTCCCGAGCGGGATCTGCACAAATCCCTGTACGTCTTTTTTCAACGCAACGGGATAGGAGCTTTCATACAGCGGAATCGTTGGGCCGGTGCTGTTATAAATGTCCTGAATTTCTTTGTACTCTTCCTTGCGTTTGGCTGGATCAGTCTCTTTCTGCGAGGCCTCGAACAGCTGATCTAACTTGTCGCTTTTCCAGCCTGAATGCAGCGCCTGAATATTTTTCGAATAGGCGTAATAGGAAGTGATTTCGTTGGGATCGGCGATGTCATCGGTCCAGGGGCCAATACGTGTACTGAAGTTGCCTTTGCGGAAGTTGGCGTTCAGCGTGGCGTTATCCATCTGATTGATCGTGAGTTTAACGCCAATCTGTGACCACATTTGCTGTAAGCCGGTGGCAATGCTCAGGCTGTCTTCGTTACCCGCCAAAATATTCATGCTGGTGGTAAAACCGTTGGGGTAACCGGCCTCTTTCATCAACGCCTGCGCTTTTTCGACGTCAACCGGATACAACGGTTTAGTGCCGGAGTTAAGCGGTGTCGAGGTCGACATAAATGAGGTCATCGGTTTGCCGATTCCAAAAGTGACCAGCTGAATAATGCCATCTTTATCAGTCGCATAGTTCAGAGCCTCGCGAACCTTGGGATTGGCCAGCGGGTTCGGTTTGCCGTCGATTTCAGGGCGAGCGTTAACACTGCCGACTTCTACACGGGTCGATGGGAACAGTTTCATGTCAAGCGACGCATTGCCCTGCAACTCCTTTACCCGTGAGTAAGGGATAAATTCCGCACCGTCCAGCTCGCCGGACTGGAGTTTAAGAATACGCGTGGCGTCATCGGGCACAATTTCAAACTTGATGCTGTCCAGGTATGGCAGCGCCTTGCCGTCCGCACCTTTCGCCCAGTAATAAGGGTTGCGCACCAGCGTCATGGTGGAGTTATGCTGCCAGGATTTGAGGATAAACGGCCCTGAACCCACTGGATGTTCGGCGAACGCCGCGGCCTTGTCGTGATCGGTCGCGCCGGGCTCAGCTTCGAACTGTTTCTCCGGCATGATCGCGGTGTTAAATACGGTTAACGCGCTGAGGATCGCCGGGTCTGGATGAGAAAGATGCACCACCACGGTATGTGGATCGCTGATGCTTACGTTATCGATTGCGCTGACCAGAAACTGCCATACGCCGTTGCCTGGTTTGGCGGCACGTTCCAGCGACCATTTCACATCTTGCGCAGTAATTGGCGAACCGTCAGAGAATTTGGTATCAGGACGCAGGGTGATGGTCAGGCTTTTGCCATCGTCAGACAGTTTCCACGCGGTGGCGAGGCCCGGTTTAATCCCTTTACCGTCATCGGTTGGCAGTAGCAGCGTGTCGTAGAGGTTCGAGAGGATCCAGATATCGTTATTGCTTTCGTTCAGGACGGGTTCAAGGAAATTACTGTCGGCGTAACGGCCATAGACCAGTGTGCCACCGCGCTGTACTACCTCGGCGGCATGCGCGGACAGCGTGCTGAGCGCGCCGGTTGCGAGTAAGGCTAACAAGGTCAATTTTGTCTTAACTTTCATTACCATGCCCCTCTGTTCATCAGAATAAAGTGCTCGTCAGGAAAAATATTTTTGCCTTCTAAACTGCCAAGGCGAAACCTGTAAAAATGCTGTTGAGGATTGTGTTCTAGTTAACTAATACGATATTTGAAGCATTGGTCACGGATTGTCAATAATTCGTGCAAAAAAAATGCAACAAAGTGGCTGAGGGTTGAGTGTGGAGATAATTTGCGCGTTTTTTTATGATAACGGCTTGCATTGATGTAAAAAACAGCATTATTGTATTATCAGACCAGTACAGTTACCAAGGCAGGCCATGGAATTCCACCTCGACCGTACCTCTTCGATTCCGTTGGGCGCACAGCTGCGCGGAACCATTGAATATGCAATCACTTTTGGCGCTTTGAAGCCCGGCGAGCAGCTACCTTCGGTCAGGGAAATGGCCGATCTGCTCGGGGTTGCGCCAATGACCGTCGCGCATGTTTATCGTGAATTAAAAGCGGCAGAGCTGGTTTACAGCAAACCCGGCGCAGGAACTTTTATTGCTGATGCTTCGGCGTTGCTGGGTTCATCCGGTGCGCATTTGAGTGAGCTGCATCAGCATCTTGATGCCTTGATAAACTGCGGAATTTTAATGGGTTACAACGCCACCGATTTGGGCGCGTTAGTAAGTAACCGCTTCAGCGAAAGGCAGCGCCAGTTAAGAAAGAAAACGGTCTTTCTTATTGGTAATTTTATTGATGCGGCGCGCGATTACGCCAATTGTATCGCCGAAACGCTGGGTGAAATTGCCGAGGTTGAAGCAACCACGTTAACTAGTCTGAAAAATGATGAATTGCTGCGTCAACGGGTAAGTCACGCCGATTTACTGCTGACATTCGCCCATCGTCGGCGTGAAGTCAGTCAGTTGATGCCCGGACAGCCGTTGTTGAATATCAGCTTTATTCCTTCTGAATCGACGCGTCGCTCGCTGGCTTCACTGGAGCCGTTGACCAAAACGTTAGTGGTGTCGATTTTCCCGGAATTTACCTCGTTGATGACTCACGGTGTCGAGCGTTTTGCACCGCACGTTACTTTGGTCACTGTGGTTCATCGCAATGATCCGCAACTTGCCGAGCTTATCAAAGAGACCGATGCGCTGGTTTACGCAACAGGCGCTCAGGATCTCATCTCACAGCTTCGTGAGGGGCAAATTTCTTTTGAATACAGGCATGTTCCTGATGCAGGGGAAATTCAGCGGGTGGTCGTACCGCTGCTGCAACAGGGTATTTTTCAAGCGTCCAACACCGGGGACCTTAATGAAAATCAGTGAGATGAATTGGCAACAGCTGGAGAACTATCTTGCCACCGACGATCGTGCGATTGTGCCGCTGGGCAGTACTGAGCAGCACGCGTACCTGAGCCTTTCCGTAGACTCGATTCTGGCAGAAAGGGTAGCATCTGAGGCCGCAGAGCCTTATGGTATACCTGTCTTCCCGGTTATGCCTTTTGGCATGACACCCGCGTTTAGCGATTATCCCGGCACCATCAGTCTGAGCATGAACACCTATGTGGCTCTGCTCAACGACATTCTCAACAACCTGAAACGTCAGGGATTTCGCCGCATATTATTTGTGAACGGCCACGGCGGTAACTCACCGGCGCAGAACATTATCAGCGAGTGGATGGTCAATAATCCCGGCCTGACGGTGCAGCTGCATAACTGGTGGAATGCGCCTAAAACGCTGGAAAAAGTACTTTCTATCGATTCGGTGGCTTCGCACGCCTCGTGGATGGAAAATTTCCCGTGGACACGGCTGGCGGGGGTAACTCAGCCGCAGCAACAGAAACCGATGGTAGATTTGACGGCGCTACGCAAACTCGACCCGACAAGGGCGCGGGCCTATCTCGGGGACGGCAACTACGGCGGATATTATCAGCGTCCCGACCAGGAGATGCTGGCAATCTGGGAAATCGCTCTGGCGGAAACGCGCGAGATTATTGACGCGCTTTAATCCGCAACGATGCTACCGCTGTTTCGAAGATTTTTAACTCGGAGGTAGAACTGATGTCAGTAGCCACTCTGGTTGAAGAAGATATGTATCCCTATCAGCCGCAGGCGCTGTCGCCCATCGTCATTTGGGGCGCAGGCGCCATCGGCGGCGCAATAGGCGCATCGCTTATTGAATCCGGCCGCTCGGTTATTTTTGTTGATAATGTCGCCGAACATGTCGAGGCGATCAATTTGCACGGCCTGCGTATTACCGGCCCGCTCGGGGAGCGAAAGGTTCAGGCTCAGGCCTATCTGCCCCAACAGCTTGAAGGTTTTTATAACTGCGTGCTGCTGGCGGTCAAATCTCATCATACCCCTGACGCAATTCACCAGATAGCGCCTCTGTTAGCCCCGGAAGGCTATGTTGTTTCAATGCAGAACGGCCTTAACGAGCGAGTCATTGCCGATGTCATTGGCGTCGAGCGCACGGTCGGGGCATTCCTTAATTTCGGAGCCGATTTCATTGAGCCGGGCGTGATTCATCATGGCGGCCGTGGCGCTGTCGTGCTCGGCGAACTGGATGGCATTACCCGCCCGCGCACCGAAGAACTTTACAGCCTGCTGCTTAGCTTTGATTCATCGGCAATCCTGACCCCGAATATCTGGGGATTTCTGTGGGCCAAGATGATCTACGGCGCGCTGCTGTTTGCCACTGCGCTCACCGATGACAGCATCGCCGACGTGCTGGCAATGCCAAAATTCAGACCGGTGCTCACCGCGCTGGCGCGTGAATTAGGTGCTGTCGCGCACGCGCAGGGTATTGTTTTGCAGGGCTTTGATGGCTTTGACCCCTCGGCTTTTCTGCCGGATGCCACGGAGGAGCACACCTCGCAATCGTTTGACGACATGGTGGCTCACAATCGTCGCTCGGCCAAATCCCACTCGGGAATTTGGCGTGATTTGGCGGTTCGCAAGCGCCAGACCGAGATTGACGCGCAGATAGCCCCCGCTATTGATATTGGTATCGGATTCAATCTGCCGATGCCTTTGACCACGCGGTTAGTTAACCTGATTCACTTGGTTGAGCGCGGCGAATTGCCGCAGACCCTGGAAACGTTGGCGCTGCTTGAAATTAACGAGGCTGGAAGTCCCTATGCAAAATCCTTTTGATTACTCGCAGCGCACGGTGTTGGTGACCGGCGCGGCGCAAGGTTTTGGTCGTGCAATTTGTCTGGCTTTTGCCGAGCGCGGTGCGCAGGTGATTGCCTGCGATATCCAGAAAGGATTGGTGGAGGAGACCGCTGCGCTTGCTGGCGAACGTTGCCTCGCTGTCGAGGCGGATATCAGCGATCCCGCTGCGGTAAACGCGCTGTTTGCTGCGCTGCAAGAGCAGGGCTTGAGTGTCGATACGCTGGTCAACAATGCGGGTGGCGTGGTCGGGCAGCAGGGCCAGCCGGTGGAAGAGGTGACTTTTGCCCAGTGGCAGGCCATCGTGGCGGTGAATCTTAACGGCGCGTTTTTGATGTCACAGGCTGCGGTGAGTGGAATGAAGCAGCGCAAATTCGGCCGTATCATTAATATTTCCAGCGGAGCAGGGTTGGGAGTTAGTTTGACTGGCATTCAGGCCTACGCCAGTGCAAAGGCCGGGCAGATTGGCCTGACTCGACAGCTTGCTCACGAGCTGGGGCCGTGGAATATTACAGTCAACAATGTCGCGCCGGGGTTTGTGCGCAGCAATCCTTCTACCGAAAGGCAGTGGGAAGCGATGGGCGAAGAAGGGCAGCGGCGGCATGTGCAAAATGTTGCTCTCAAGCGCCTTGGAACCGCTGAAGATATCGCCCACGCAGTGCTGTACTTTGCTTCCGACTGGGCCAACTGGGTCAGCGGCCAGATCCTCTCCGTGGATGGCGGAAAATAACAATTATTGCGGCTCTCTATACTGAGAGCCTTTCCCCTTATAGTCTTCGCAATAACCTCTATAATCACAAAACCTTATCCTTTATATTGTTGTGTAAATTATCACTCTTAGTGACTTGTTTTGTCATACTTGCTTACGTAATCTTTACGTTGCCCTAAAAACAGTCTACCGGTAAATTCTGGATAATGGGCCTTTCGGTTGAACGACCCTTTTCAGCTGTTTTCTTCCCATCACTGTGCGAACTTAAGAAATTTATGCTGCCAACTGCCTCACCTCGTTCCAAAAGCCGCAAAACTTTGTGGTTTATCATTGCTGTGATCGTATTGGCGGTCTTGGCCTGGTTTTTCTTTTTTCATAAGAGTGCAAGCACATCCGGTGGTGCGCCGGGTGGTAACGATCATCGCCAGCACGGGATGCGCGGTGGCATGCGCGGTATGGCAGGAGCGGGGGGGCCAACGCCGGTGCAGGCTGGAGTTGCAGAACAGGCTAACGTGCCAGTGTATCTGCGCGCTTTGGGTACGGTAATCCCTAATGCTTCGGTGACGGTGACCAGCCGCGTCGATGGCCAGTTAATGAAGGTATTTTTCACCGAAGGGCAGAAAGTTGAAGCCGGGCAGTTGCTGGCACAGATTGATCCGCGCAGCTATCAGGCTACGCTGGAACAGTATCAGGGTGATTTGGCGCAGAATCAGGCACTTGAGAAAAGCGCCCAGCTGACTTTGGCTCGTTATCGTAAACTTTATGCTCAGGACTCTCTGGCGCGTCAGGATCTGGAAAGCCAGATTGCCACAGCTGGTCAGTACAGTGGCGCAGTCAAAGCCGATCAGGCTCAAATTGATGCTGCCAGGCTAAATCTAATTTATGCCCGTATTACCGCGCCAATCAGCGGCCATGTTGGCCTGCGCCTGGTGGATCCGGGCAATATTGTCAGCAGCGGTTCAACTACTGGCATAGTCACTATTACCCAGACTCAACCGATCGCTGTGACCTTTAGCGTGCCGCAAAGCAACCTGCAAACCATCCTTAAAGCTTTGCGTGGCGGGCAAACTCTGCCTACGACGGCATTTGATCAGGACGGCGACAAGGTTCTGGCGCAAGGCAAGCTACAGTTTATGAGCAATGAAATCGACACCAGTACCGGCAGCGTCAAGCTTAAAGCGGTGTTCGACAACAACGATGATGCGCTGTATCCGAATCAGTTTGTCAATGCGCGCTTGCAGGTTGGAACGCTCGAAAACACTACCGTTATTCCATCTGCTGCCTTACAGCTAAGCTCCGACGGCGACTTTGTTTATGTCATCAAGACCGATGGCAGCGTGACCCGTACCGCTGTCAAAGCGGGTCCAAACTATGGCGACGATCAGATTGCCGTGTTGTCTGGCGTCAAGCCGGGCGATCGGGTGGTTACTACCGGTATCGACAGACTGAACGACGGCACCAAAGTTCAAGTCGTGACTGCAGCGAGTGCAGCAGCCTCGGCGACAGGCACCGCACAGCCCGATAAAACCGGCGTAGATAAAGCCACCACCGGCAAAGACAGCGGGACTAAATGAATCCATCACGCCTCTTTATCCAAAGGCCGGTAGCCACCATCTTGTTGATGGTGGCGGTGCTGCTGTCGGGCATTTTTGCCTACAACATGCTGTCCACCTCGGCGCTGCCGCAGGTAGATTATCCGACTATTCAGGTGACCACGCTTTATCCAGGTGCAAGCCCGGATGTGATGGCCTCCGGCGTTACGGCTCCCCTTGAGCGCCAGCTTGGGCAGATGTCTGGTCTGAGCCAGATGTATTCCACCAGCTCCACCGGTTCATCGATTATTACACTGAAGTTTTCTCTCGACTTGTCGCTGGACGTAGCCGAGCAGGAAGTTCAGGCGGCCATTAACGCCGCCAACAGCCTTCTACCCAGCGATTTGCCCAATCCGCCGACCTATAAAAAAGTTAACCCGGCCGACAGCGCGGTAATTACGCTGGCAGTGACCTCTGACTCGTTGCCGCTGACTAAAGTACAGGATCTGGTGAACACCCGCGTGGCGCTCAAGCTGTCGCAGATCTCGGGCGTAGGCTTGGTGACGCTGGCCGGTGGGCATCAGCCTGCGGTACGTGTTCAAGTGAATCCACGCGCTCTTGCTGCACACAACCTGACGCTGCAAGACATTAATACGCTTATCGGCAACAGCAACGTCAACGGCTCCAAGGGTGGTTTCGACGGCAAACACCATTCCATTACTATTGATGCCAACGATCAGCTGCGTACCGCCGACGAGTACGGCAATCTGATTGTGACCTACAGCAACGGTGCCGCGTTGCGCCTGAAAGATATCGCTACTCTGAGCGAAGCACCGGAGAACGAATATCTTTCTGCCTGGGCCAACAATAAACCGGCAATCATTATCAACGTGCAGCGCCAGCCCGGTGCCAACGTGATTTCCGTGGTTGACGACATCAAGACTCAGTTGCCAAAACTGCAGGCCTCGCTGCCGGATTCAATCAAGGTCACCATTCTTTCTGACCGTACCCAAACCATCCGCGCCTCAATCAGCGACGTTCAGTTCGAGCTGCTGCTGTCGATTGCGCTGGTAGTGATGGTGACCTTCCTGTTCCTGCGCAACATTGCTGCGACGCTTATTCCAAGCGTGGCGGTGCCGCTGTCGCTGGTGGGCACTTTTGGCGTCATGTACCTGTGCGGTTTCAGTCTGAATAACCTGTCACTGATGGCGCTGACTATCGCCACCGGTTTTGTCATTGATGACGCCATCGTCGTGGTCGAGAACATCTCTCGCCGCCTCGAGGACGGAGAAAGTCCGATGGAGGCGGCGCTGAAAGGCTCGCAGCAAATCGGTTTCACTATCATTTCACTGACTTTCTCGCTGATTGCCGTGCTGATCCCGCTGCTGTTTATGGGTGACGTGGTGGGTCGTCTGTTCCGTGAGTTTGCGATTACGCTGGCGGTGTCGATCGTCGTGTCGATGCTGGTCTCGCTGACTCTGACGCCCATGCTTTGTGCCTATCTTTTGCGGCATATTCCCGAAGAGAAACAGAGCAAGTTTTATCGCAAGGGCGGTCAGGTGTTTGACAAACTGATCGCTGGTTATGACCGCATGTTGACGGTGGTACTTAACCATCAGCGTTTGACACTGCTGGTGGCGCTGGCAACGCTGGTATTTACCGGGCTGCTGTACGTGATTGTGCCGAAAGGTTTTTTCCCATCGCAGGACACCGGCATGATCCAAGGTATTACCATGGCCTCGCAGGACGTGTCCTTCAGTGAGATGGGTCGCCGTCAGCAGGCGCTGGCCGCGGCAATTCTCAAGGATAAAGACGTTGAAAGTGTGGCCTCGACCATTGGTGTCGACGGCAATAACACCAGCCTCAACAGCGGGCGTTTGCAGATAAACCTCAAAGCCATCAATTTGCGTGACGATCGCGCCCCGGCGGTAATTGCCCGTCTGAAGCAGGAAACGTCTTCTGTGCCGGGTATTGAGTTATATATGCAGGCCTCGCAGGATTTGACCGTTGATGATCAGGTCACTCCGAGCCAGTATCAATTTACGCTTGATGACACCGATAGCGCCAATCTGGTTTCATGGACGCCTAAGCTGCTCGACAAACTTAGTCATGAGCCGGAGTTCAATAGCGTAGTCAGCAACCTGCAAGATCAGGGGCAAGTGGCCTATGTTGAACTCAACCGTGATGCTGCATCGCGCTATGGGATTACCGCTTCTGATGTCGATACTGCGCTGTATAACGCCTTTGGCCAGCGTCTGGTTTCAACTATCTTTACTCAGTCCAACCAGTATCGCGTGGTGCTTGAAGTTGCGCCGCAGTATCAGCAATCGCCGGCCTCTTTCGATGATATCTATCTGGCGACCAGCAACAGCAATAACTCAAGCAGTACCAGCACCAGCAGTTCGACCAGCAGTAATTCGACGAACTTAAATTCCAGTTCCAGCAGCAGTACCAGTTCAACGACTGGCAGCAGTAGCTCGACAAGTACCGACAGCAATAGCTCATCGTCTACGTCCAACAGTTCGACGACCGGAATGATCAAGCTGACGTCTATTGCTACTATTCACATGCGCACTGGCGCGCTGTTGCAGGCGCGTCTGAATCAGCTGCCAGCAGTCACGGTTTCATTTAACCTCAATGATGGCTACTCAATTGAACAGGCGCAGCAGGCGATTAAGAAAACCACTCAGGAGATAGCTCTGCCAGACAGTATTACTCTGCGATATCAGGGTTCTGCGGCCTCGTTTGAGAGCGCCACCGGCAATACGCTGTGGTTGATTCTGGCGGCTTTACTGACAATGTATGTGGTTCTGGGCATCCTTTACGAGAGCTTTATCCATCCGGTGACTATTCTGTCTACGCTGCCGTCAGCCGCGGTGGGTGCGCTGCTTTCTCTGCTGTTCAGCGGCACAGAGTTCAGTTTGATTGCGCTAATCGGGGTGATACTGCTGATTGGTATCGTCAAGAAGAATGCGATCATGATGATCGACTTTGCGCTGGAGGCGGAGCAGAAGCACCATATGTCGCCGCGAGATGCCATTCATCAGGCCTGTCTGCTGCGATTCCGCCCCATCCTGATGACAACTATGGCTGCATTGATCGGCGCACTGCCGTTGATGCTGGCCAGCGGCAGTGGTGCAGAACTGCGCCAGCCGCTGGGCTTGGTCATCGTCGGCGGCCTTATCTTTAGTCAGGTTCTGACGCTGTTCTCGACGCCGGTCATCTATTTGATGTTTGACCGACTGGCCACCCGCTGGCGTCCGGCTCGCCGTAAAGTACAGGAACAGGAATGAATATTTCCCGCTTCTTTATTTTTCGACCGGTAGCTACGCTGCTGCTCACCTCGGCAATTGTTTTGCTGGGGTTGCTGGGCTATAACCTGCTGCCGGTGGCTCCGCTGCCACAGGTGGATTTTCCGACTATCATGGTCACCGCCAGCTTGCCGGGCGCGAGTCCGGAGACCATGGCGGCCACGGTAGCTACGCCGCTGGAAAGGGCGATGGGCACCATTTCCGGGGTCAGTGAAATGACCTCATCCAGTTCGCAAGGCTCCACGCGCATCGTGTTGCAGTTTGATCTCGACCGCGATATAAACGGCGCGGCGCGAGATGTGCAGGCGGCGATCAATGCCTCTCGCTCGCTGTTGCCGAGCAGCATGCCTTCGCTGCCGACCTACCGTAAAGCCAACCCGGCAGATGCGCCGATCGTCATGTTGGCGCTGACTTCTTCAACGCGCAGCAACGGGCAGCTTTATGATATCGCTTCGAGCCAGTTGCAGCAGAAAATCGCGCAGGTCAACGGCGTGGGGCAAGTCTCACTGACCGGTAGTGCGTTGCCGGGCGTGCGAATCGACCTGCGCCCGCAGTTGATAAGTTCTTTTGGCATCTCACTCGACACCATTCGCACCGCTGTCGCCGACAGCACCACCAATCTGCCGAAGGGGGTGTTGCAGGGCAACGATCAATCGTGGATGGTCGAGGGTAACGGTCAGCAAAGCACCGCAGCGCAGTATCGCAAGCTGATTGTGGCCTATAAAAACGGTAACGCGATTCGCCTGGGCGATATTGCCAACGTCTATGATTCGGTTGAAGACAAATACAATGTCGGTTATTACAACGGCACGCCAGCGGTAATGATTGCGGTGACGCGCCAGGCCGGGGCTAACATGCTCGACACCATCAACTCGATTAAAGCCGCATTGCCGGTGATGGAAAAAGAGCTGCCGGGCGACGTTAAACTCAATATGGCGCTGGACCGTTCACCGACTGTCTCCGAATCTCTGCGCGACACGGAAACCACACTGCTGGAAGCTACTCTGCTGGTTATTGCAGTGGTGTTTGTATTCCTGCGCAATGGCCGGGCAGTATTGATCCCGGCTCTGGCATTGCCGGTTTCGCTGATCGGTACCTGTTCAATCATGTACCTGCTGGGCTATAGCCTGGATAACCTGTCGCTGATGGCGCTTATTATCGCGACTGGTTTTGTGGTCGATGACGCCATCGTAGTGCTCGAGAATATTACCCGACATATAGAAGAAGGGCTGAGTCCGGTCAGGGCGGCTATTCGCGGTGCCGGGGAAGTCGGGTTTACCGTGCTGGCGATGACGCTGTCGCTGATTGCAGTGTTTATTCCTATCTTGCTGATGGGCAGTATTGTTGGCCGCCTGTTCCGCGAGTTTGCGGTCACGCTGTCGCTGTCGCTGGTGATTTCGATGGTGGTGTCGTTAACCCTGACGCCCATGCTGTGCGCCCGTTTCCTGAAGCGCAAACCGCCGGTAGAAAAACGCCAGCCGCATATTTATCGCCTTATTGAACGCTGGCTGAATAACCTGCTGAAGGCCTATTCCAACGGGCTGAATTGGGTAATGCGCCATCAGCCACTGACCATGCTGGTTTTACTGCTCACCGTGGTGCTGAATTTTTATCTTTATACCGTGGTCGAAAAGGGGTTTTTCCCCGAGCAGGACACTGGCATGTTAATGGGCATGTTGCGCGCCGACCAGAACACCTCATTCCAGTCTATTCAGCCGCAGATGATCAACTATGCCAAGATTATCCAGCGCGATCCGGACGTTTCGGCGGTGCTGAGTTCGGCAGGTAACGGCGGCTTCGGGTCACGAAACACGGCAATGTTTTTTGTCAGACTGAAAGATTTCAGCGAGCGTAAATCCACGGCTAACCAGGTCGCAAACCGCATTATGATGGAAACGGCCAAGCTTCCCGGCTCGCAGCTGTTTCTGATGGCGGCGCAGGATCTGCGGGTCGGGGGTCGTAGCTCCAATTCTGAGTATCAATACAGTCTTCAGGCCGACGATCTCGGGCTGCTGCGCGAGTGGGGGCCGAAAGTCAAAGCGGCGCTAAGCACTTTGCCGGAACTGACCGGGGTCGATTCTGACTCTCAGACCGGCGGCCAGGAAGTGATGCTGAATATTGACCGCGACAAAGCGACGCAGCTCGGAGTGAACGTTAAAACCATTGATGCGCTGCTCAATAACTCGTTCTCGCAGCGCCAGGTTGCCACTATTTATAAAACGCTGAACCAGTATCACGTTGTGATGTATCTGACGCCGGACTTCACCAACGACCCTGATGTGCTTAAGCAAATGTATGTGGTGACCAGCTCCGGCACTCAGGTGCCGCTGTCGGCATTTACGACTTTCAGCAGCGCCAACGCACCGCTGTCGGTGGCGCATCAGGGGCAGTCGGCAACCACCACGGTTTCCTTTAACCTGGCCGATGGTGTTTCCATTGAGCAGGGGCAGGCGGCGGTAAAAACCGAGATGGCTAAAATTGGGCTGCCGGATACGATTCAGGCGGGTTATGCAGGCACTGCGCAGGCGTTTCAGGCGCTGGCGCAGCAAATGCCGTGGCTGATTCTGGCGGCGCTGGCTGCGGTTTATATCGTGCTGGGCATGCTGTATGAAAGTTATATTCATCCGCTGACCATCCTCTCAACGCTGCCATCGGCGGGATTGGGTGCATTGTTGCTGATGCTGATAACCAATACGCAGCTAACGGTGATTGCGCTGATCGGTATTTTGCTATTGATCGGTATCGTGAAGAAAAACGCCATTATGATGATCGACTTTGCGCTCGATGCCGAACGCAGGCTAGGTTTAACGCCGCAGCAGGCGATAGTTCAGGCCTGCCTGATGCGTTTTCGTCCGATCATGATGACCACGCTGGCCGCATTTTTCGGTGCATTACCTTTGGCGCTGGGCAGCGGCGGCGATGCTGACCTGCGAAGCCCGCTGGGGCTGGCAATTGCCGGTGGCCTGGCAATGAGCCAGATACTGACGTTGTTTACCACGCCGGTTGTCTATCTCTATATGGACAGAAGCAGCCGTGCGACCAGGCGTTTATGGGCGCGTATTCGTCCGCACCCTACGCCAGCCGGATCTGAAGGCCATTCGAAATGATTTTTAATAAAGTGAAGCCCGTGATGACATCAATTAAAGCAGGTTCCCGGACTTTTCGTCTGGCCCCATTGGCGCTGGTGTTAGCGCTGGTCGGCTGTACCGTTGGTCCTGACTATCAGCGTCCTGAGGTAGCAATGCCGACCGCCTTTAAAGAGGCCAAAGGCTGGACGGCGACTACGCCAAAAGATAACCAGAGCAAGGGCGACTGGTGGTCGGTTTATCAGGACCCACAGCTTTCTGCTCTGATGAGCCAGGTACAAATTTCCAACCAGAACGTGGCGCAGTATGCCGCGCAGTATCGCCAGGCGCAGGCATTGGTGACACAGGCGCGAGCCGAGCTTTTCCCGCAGGTTACCGCCACGGGTGACAGCACGCGCAGCGGCACTGGGTCGGTTGCCGGCAACAAACAGTCGGTGAGTCTCGGAGCGAGCTGGGAGCTTGATATCTGGGGCAAGCTGCGCCGCACGGTTGAAGAACAGCGTGCCAATGCGGAGTCCAGCGCGGCGGATCTGGCCAACGCCACGCTGAGCGCGCAGTCCGAGCTGGCGCAGGATTATTTCCAACTGCGGGTGATGGACGCGCAGATTGCGCTCTACCAGCAAAGCGTTGATGACTATCAGCGTTACCTGACGGTTATTCAGAATCAGTATACCGGTGGCAACACCTCGCGGGCGACGCTGGCGCAGGCGCAAACTCAGCTCGAAACCACCAAAGCTTCGGCGCTGGATTTGCAGTGGCAGCGCGCGCAGCTCGAACATGCAATCGCCATTCTGATCGGCAAGCCTCCGGCCCAGTTCAGCCTTGCGGCAGAGCCTATCAAGTTTACGCTGCCGTCCATTCCGGCGGGCCTGCCTTCGCAACTGTTGCAGCGCCGCCCGGATATTTCTGCTGCCGAGCGCAACATGGCTTCGGCCAATGCGGCGGTGGGGGTTGCGACAGCCGCGTACTATCCTGACTTGACCCTCAGCGCCAGCGGAGGTTTTACCGGCACGGCGCTGCATAACCTGTTCACATTGCCGAATCGCGTCTGGTCGTTAGGGCCCGAGCTGAGCCAGACGGTGCTTGATTTTGGCGCAACGCGCGGCAAGGTTGCCGAAGCGGAAGCTGCGTATGATGCAGACGTAGCGGCTTATCGCCAAAGCGTGTTAACCGCCATGGGTGAGGTGGAAGACTATCTGGTTGAGTTGCACACCATCGACAGCGAGATGACTGCCCAGCAAAATGCGGCCCAGTCAGCCAAAGACTCCGCGAGGGTGACTTTCAATCAGTATCAGGCGGGGATGATTAACTATCTTGACGTGGCAACGACGCAAAATACCAGTCTGAGCCAGCAGCAGAATGTACTGTCCCTGCTCGGCACGCAGATGGTGACCAGCGTCAAACTCATCGCCGCTCTCGGCGGTGGCTGGAAAGCACCCGAATAATTATTCTATTCCTGTTTCTTGTCCAAAAAAACGCCAGCATTTGCTGGCGTTTTTGTTTCTAAACCAAAGCACAACCTGATTGAATGATTGACTTCATATTTTGACTTCATAGATACTTCTTCTTAGTGTGGTTTCACAAATTGAAGTCATGGACTGACAGGATGAGAGCATTAGAAATATTAGTAAGAAGAAGAGACAAAGAAACGCTGCGGCAGATTTTTAAAGTGCCAACCGTGAGCAGCTTAAAATGGAAAGACGTTGAATCTCTAATTCTGGCTATGGGCGGCGAAATTAAAGAAGGCAGTGGATCAAGAATACGATTTTTGCTCAATGGCAATATTGCGCGCTTTCATCGACCTCATCCTTCACCGGATACGGATAAAGGCGCCATCGTCAGTTTGCGTGAATGGCTTGAAAGTATTGGAGTAGATTATGACTAAAAAAAGTGCGGCACTTAACACTATGATCATCGCTGATCTTCCTGCGCTGATTACTTACGTTCCTGAAATCGGTATGTTTCGTGGCAAATTTTTAGGTTTGTCTGGTTACTGTGATTTTGTCTCTGACAGCATTCAGGGGCTTCACCGGGAAGGTGAAATATCTTTAAGTGAATATCTGGATGATTGCCGTGAAACAGGGATTGATCCCTATGAAAATCAGGAAAAAGTGAAGACTTTTACTTTACGTTTTCCCGAGTCTTTCGGTGAACGCCTGAATATTGCCGCTGCCGAGCAGCAGAAATCTTTAAACGCTTTTATCGTAGAAACGCTGACAGAACGCATTAACCAGCATTAAGCATGTTTTCAGCCTTAAAAAAACGCCAGCATTTGCTGGCGTTTTTGTTTCTGATGACAGGGGAGGGAAGATTACTCCTTCCAGCCGCCGCCCAGTGCTTTGAACAGAGTAATGTCAGAGTTCAACTGCGCCAGTTTGGTAGAAATCAGCGTTTGCTGAGAGGCATACAGTGAACGCTGCGCAACCAGTACGCTCAGGTAGCTGTCTACGCCGCCCTGGAAGCGCTGCTGTGACAGGTCGAAGTTACGCTGGTTGGCATCGGTCGCCTGTTGAACAGATTTCAACTGATTGCCGTAGGTTGCCTGACCGGCAAGACCATCAGAAACCTCTTTAAAGGCGGTCTGAATGGCTTTCTCGTAGTTGGCAATCTCGATTTTCTTCTCGTCCTTGGCAATATCCAGATTTGCACGGTTCACGCCGCCGTCAAAGATAGGAATGCTCAGTGACGGACCGAATGACCATGCGCCGCTGCCAGCACTGAACAGGTTGCTCAGGCTGCCGCTCTCGGTACCGTAAGAACCGGTCAGAGAGATGCGTGGGAAGAACGCTGCACGCGCTGCACCGATGTTGGCGTTGGCCGCTTTCAGTGTGTGCTCGGCTGCGATGATATCCGGGCGACGCGTCAACAGGTCTGAAGGAAGACCCGCCGGGGTTTGCGGGAAGTTCCAGTTGTTGTTCAGACTGGCATTTTGCAGCAATTTTTCTGGGATTTCGGCACCGACCAGCAGGGTCAGGGCGTTAACGTCCTGACGAACCTGACGGGTGTATTGCGCGATATCAGCCTGCGCGCTACGTACGGTGGTTTCGGCCTGAGCCAGATCCTGCGAGTTGCTTACGCCCTGATCGTAGCTGCGTTTGGTCAACAGGTAAGAATTGTTCTGGCTGTTGGCAGTATCGATAGCCAGTTTCAGCAAGTCGTTATCTGCCGCCAGGCTCAGGTAACCTTCACCAACCTGGGCTACCAGGCTGATTTGAGTTGCGCGCTGAGTTGCTGCGGTTGCCAGGTAAGTTTCCAGACCCTGATCACGCAGGCTGCGAACGCGACCAAACAGGTCAAGTTCGTAGGCGCTTACACCCACGCCAGCCGAGTAATCATGATAGGTAACCGCGCCGGTACTTTTGGTCGAGTAAATTCCGGCAGGCAGGTGAGTACCGGTGCCGCTGGCGGTGCCATCCAGCGTCGGCAGCAGTGCTGCACGATCAATCTGGAAGGTCGCACGCGCGGTATCGACGTTTAATGCCGCGACCCTAAGGTCGCGGTTGTTTGCCAGAGCTAAAGTAATCACCTGCTTCATATCAGGTTGATTAAAGAATTGACTCCAGCCGATGTCCTGGATTTTACCAGCATCAACGCCTTTGCTGGTGGTCCAGTCACTCGCAACCGGCAGTGCCGGTCGGTTGTACTTGGGCTCCATGGTACAGCCGGCCAAAATAGTCAATGTCAGCGCTGAGAACATTGGCAGCGCAAAACGTGGTTTATTCATGGTTCGAAACCTCAGTATCTGAATGCGGCTTATCTTGTTTTTTTGACTTACGTGTAAATAGGTTAACCACGACCACGTAGAACATTGGAACAAAGAAAATCGCCAGGAATGTTGCCGTTATCATCCCACCTACTACCGCAGTACCGATCGAGTGCTGACTACCAGAACCTGCACCATGCGAAATGGTCAGAGGTATAACACCGAGGATAAACGCCATCGAGGTCATAATAATTGGCCTGATACGGAGTTTAGCTGCTTCTACGGCTGCATCAATGAGCGACATTCCTTCTTTTTCGTGTAGTTCTTTGGCAAATTCAACGATCAGGATGGCGTTCTTGGCTGCCAGCCCCACCGTAGTCAAAAGGCCTACCTGGAAGAAGACGTCGTTGGATAATCCACGGAGTAATACTGCACCGATTGTACCCAGTATACCCAATGGAACCACTAGGATGACAGAGAATGGAATAGACCAACTCTCATATAGTGCTGCCAGACACAGGAATACCACGATAATCGACAGAGTATACAGTGCTGGAGTCTGCGATCCCGCTGCCTGCTCTTCGTATGACAAACCGTGCCATGCGATTTTGAAGCCCGGTGGCAGTTTCTTGGCAATTTCGAGCACAGCTTTAGTGGCATCACCGGAGCTATAACCCGCAGACGGTGAACCCAGGATCTCTACCGATGACACGCCGTTAAAGCGCTCGAAGCGTGGAGAACCGTAGACCCATTTACCTGAACCAAACGCAGACCACGGAACCATCTGACCAGAACTGTTACGGAAATACCATTTGTTCAAATCTTCAGGCGTTACGCGCGATGCAGAACGGCCCTGCATGTAGACTTTCTTGACACGGTCATTAAACATGAACTGGTTGATGTAGGTTGAACCCCACACCGCAGACAAGGTGGCGTTAATGTCGCTTAGGCTGAGGCCCAGAGCACTTGCCTTCTCGTCGTTAATTTCCAGCTGATACTGTGGTTCATCTTCCATACCGTTTGGACGCGTTGCCATCAGACGTTTGTCTTTGGCCGCCATTCCGAGGAACTGATTACGTGCTGCCATCAGTGCTGCATGGCCCTGCGCGTTGGTATCCTGCAGATAGAAGTCGAAACCGGTGGCATTACCCAACTCAAGTACGGCTGGCGGTACGAAGGCAAACACCTTGGCATCTTTCATCGTCGAGAAGTGAGCCATGGCGCGTGCGGCGATGGACTGCACACTGTTTGCCGTGCCTGGACGGGAATCCCAGTCTTTTAATGAAACGAAGCCGATACCGACGTTCTGACCACGACCGGCGAAGCTAAAGCCGTTGGCAGTAAACACGGAAACCACGTTGGCGCTCTCATTCTTCTGGAAGTATTCACGGACGTTATCCAGAACTGCCTGAGTACGCTCAGCCGAGGCGTTGGCTGGCAACGTTGCCTGCACGAACAGAATCCCCTGGTCTTCATCCGGCAGGAAGGTGGTTGGAACACGGGTAAACATATAACCCATGGCGACCACGATCAGCAGATAAATCACCATAAACAGACGACGACGGGAGATTACGCCCGCAACGCTGGAGGTGTATTTAGCTGCGCCCTTGTCGAAGTTACGGTTAAACCAGCCGGCGAATCCGGTGGTTTTCTGTTCATCAGAACCCTGCTTGATAATAGTTGCACACAGCGCAGGGGTAAAGATAAGCGCCATAAGCACTGACAGCGCCATCGCAGAAACGATGGTTATCGAGAACTGACGGTAGATAATACCGGTGGAACCGGCGAAGAATGCCATTGGAACCAATACGGCAGACAGTACCAGTGCAATACCAAACAGCGCGCCCTGAATCTGCGCCATCGACTTGATGGTCGCTTCTTTCGGCGACAGTTTTTCCTCGTGCATTATACGTTCGACGTTCTCTACCACCACGATGGCGTCATCCACCAACAGGCCGATGGCGAGCACCATCCCGAACATCGTCAGGGTGTTTATCGAGAAGCCAAATGCGTTCAACAGACCGAAGGTACCCAGCAACACCACTGGAACTACCATGGTCGTTACCAGAGTCGCACGCAGGTTTTGGAGGAACAGCAACATCACGAAGAACACCAGGATGATCGCTTCAATCAGGGTTTTCACCACTTCATGAATCGATGCACTAACCACTGGTGAAGTCTGGTACGGATAAACAACTTTCACGCCTGCAGGTAATGAAGACTGCAAACCGGCGATGGTGGCTTTAACCGCGTTGGCAGTGTCCAGCACGTTCGCGCCGGTAGCCAGCCGTAATGCGATACCCGTAGCCGGACTGCCGTTGTAGGCACCGGAAATAGAGTAGCTTTCAGGACCCAGATCGATGTTCGAAATATCACTCAAACGAACCTGAGAACCGTCCGGATTCACTTTCAACAGCACGTTCTGGAATTGTTTAACGCTGTCGAAACGCGTTTTACCAATAATAGTGGCGTTGATTTTTGAATCTTTAATGGTTGGCAGACCGCCAAGCGCACCGGATGAAACCTGAACGTTCTGGGCTTCAATCGCAGTAGTAACATCACTAGGAACCAGCGAGTATTTGTACATCTTGGCCGGATCGAGCCAGACACGCATCGCGTACTCTGAACCGAACACCTGGAAGTCACCCACGCCTTTGGTACGCACGATCGGGTCTTCCATCTTGGTCACCAGCAGGTTACCCAAGTCGGAGTTGCTGAGCTTGCCATCAGTCGAGGCCAGGCCGACTACCAGCATAAAGTTTTGCTGATACTTGGCTACGCGGATCCCCTGATTGACAACTTCGGTCGGCAGCTGAGATTCGGCCAGAGACACTTTGTTCTGAACCTGAACCTGAGCGATATCCGGGTCAGTACCCTGATCGAAAGTAACGATGATAGTCGCACTACCGTCGCTGGCGCTTTGCGATTCGATATAACGTAATCCATCCAGACCGTTCAGCTGTTGTTCAATTACCTGAACTACAGTGTTCTGAGTCGTCTCGGCTGATGCACCAGGATAGGTAACGGCAACAGAGATGGCTGGAGGCGCAATGTTTGGATATTGGTTTATTGGCAATTTCATTATCGATAGCGCACCGGCTAACATAATGACAATCGCGACCACCCAGGCGAATATCGGGCGGTTAATAAAGAAAGTAGACATCTGTGTTCCTCTATTGCGCGGATGGATCAGTCATTGACAGATTTGCGTCCACTTTCGGGGCTGCTTCTTTACGTTCGCTGCCGTTAACTTTGGCGCCAGGGTGTACGTTTTGCAGTCCGTCAGTAATGACTTTATCGCCGGCATTCAAGCCGGAAGTGACCAGCCAGTCACCAGAAATCATTGGGCCAGTGCTGATGTCACGTTCTTCAACGGTGTTATCTGCATTAACAATATAGACATAAGGTTTGCCTTTGTTGTTATGCATGATGGCTTCCTGAGGAGCCAGAATACCATTCTGATCAACAGCCTGACTCAGGGTTGCGTGAACGAACATCCCTGGCAACAGCTCATCATTCGGGTTGGGGAACGAGGCACGCAGCGTAACAGAACCTGTACCTTCATCTACGGTCACTTCGGAGAATTCCAGTTTACCCGGCAGGCTGTATTGGCTACCGTCTTCCAGAGTCAGTTGAACTTTGGCCGCATTTTCACCGGCGGAAGCGACTTTGCCTTCAGCCAGAGCGCGACGCAGTTTTAGCAAATCAGTGGATGATTCGCTGACGTCAACATAGATAGGATTCAGCTGAGTGATGGTTGCCAGGTCAGTAGTCTGACCGTTGGTGACCAATGCACCTTCTGTCACGGTGGAGCGGCTAATGTGGCCAGAAATTGGTGCATAAACCTTGGTGTATTGCAGGTTGACGCGGGCTGTTTCCAGATCGGCAGCTGCTTCGCCGGTCGATGCTACAGCATCGTCATAAACCTGGCGGCTGACGGCGTTGGAGGAAACCAGACCTTTGTAGCGAGTAGAGGTTGCCGCTGCGCTTTTGTAGGTGGCAAGTGCTTTATCATAAGCTGCCTGATAAGTTGCAGGATCGATTTGATAAAGCTGTTGACCAGCCTTGACTTCACCACCTTCAACAAAGGTACGTTTCAAAATCACGCCGCTGACCTGAGGACGAACTTCTGCAGTTTTTACCGCATCGGTACGGCCTGGCAGACTAGTCGTCAAGGTAACTGGTTTTGATTGCAGGGTGACGTATTCAACAGCTGGAGCTTGGGCAGCTGCTTGCGGGGCCGAACTGGACCCATCACAAGCGGAAAGCAGTAGCACAGTACTGACAGAAAGAACCTTCAGGCGCATAGAATTCACTCTCTTAGGGGGGTTGAGAACAATCATTCTCAATAAGTCCCCCACTATACGAGAGGCGGTCAATTCACTCTGTAAGTATTTGGTTGTTAGATATGTCTAAATATTTCAATGTTTCGTGACAAGAAAAGTCAAATCTGATAATGAATTTTGTGAATAGCTATCAAATTTTAGAACTTTTAAAACCCAAGGGCGAAAAATAGTCACATACAAAACTATTTTATCAGCATAAAGCAGAAGGATATTCTGCTTTTCAGGTTTTGCAGGAATTCATAAAAGTATGATCCCGATCAAAGTAAGAAATACTTTTTAACAGTGGCCTTACCAGAAATGACTGCTGTTATCCGATAAATGCCGTTAACGTACTCCTTGAGAGCGAGCAGTTCTCACATTTGCATTGTTGCAACCGGTTTATAAAAATCGGTATATCGCAACCCTGATGCCCACTGTCCGATGTGGGCTTTTTTTCGCCCAAACCTTCTGCAAAACCCCTACTTTCCCTAAGCAGATAGCACTAACTGCTACACTATACTCTGCTTTCTAAATGTTAACAAACTGTGATCTCTTTCATAGTCCTGGCCTACAGGTCTATACAGCAATTCATTGTGTGACTTTACTCAATAGTGAACGCTTTTTAAGCAACGAACTCCGAGGGAAAGCACATGTTGAAATTAGGAAGCAAAATCCATGACTTAGGCAAGGCACTGATGACACCCATCTCGGTTATTGCCGCAGCGGGGATCTTTCTTGGGTTGGCATCGGCTTTACAAAACCCCAATGTCACTGGCGATACATTTACCCATTTGAGGGCTTTGCAGCTGGTCATCGGCTTTATTCGTCAGGTGTCGAGCGCACTTTTTGCCAATCTACCGATATTTTTCGCCGTGGCTACGGCAATGGGACTGGCCAATGCAGAGAAGGCAACCGCTGCCTTTTCCGCAGTGATTGGTTTCGTCGGGCTGCATGTCGGGATTAATTACAGCCTGCTGGCGCAAAACATTACTCCGGCGACCACGTCGGTTCAGCATCTTACTGCGCAGGGCATGTCGTCCAGCGACGCGATGATCTTTGCCTCTGAGTTCACCAACACGCTGGGGATTTTTACCTACAACATGAGTGTCCTCGGCGGGGTGCTGGTCGGGCTAATTACCATGTTCCTGCATAACCGCTTTTACACGATCGTTTTGCCTACCGCAGTGGCGTTTTTTGGTGGCCGCCGTTTTGTGCCGATTATTACCGTAGTGGTGCTGCCGATTGTTGGCGTTTTGGTTTCTCTCGTCTGGCCGACCGTAGCGCTGGGGATTCAGTGGGTGGGTGAGCTGATTGGCCGAACAGGAGAAGTCGGCACATTTATTTACGCGACTTCTGAACGGCTGCTTATTCCCACCGGGCTACATCACATTATTAATGAAACCGTGCGTTTTACACCGCTGGGCGGCGTGGCGACTGTGGACCACCAAAGCGTGGTGGGCGCGCTGAATATTTTCAACGCCTCGCTGGCTAATCCCGGAGCTGTGAGCGATGACGTCACGCGGGAGGCAACCCGTTTTCTGGCACAGGGGAAAATCCCGGTCATGATGTTTGGCCTTCCTGCTGCGGCATTGGCGATGTACCACACCGCCAAACCTGAGCATAAAGAGCGCGTAAAGGCGCTGATGCTGGCAGGGGCGCTAGCCTCATTCACCACTGGCATCACAGAACCGCTGGAATTCTGTTTTATCTTTATCTCGCCGGTGCTCTACATTTTGCACGCCGTATTGACGGGTATTTCCTTTGTACTGATGCAATCACTGCACGTGATGATTGGTAATGTGCAGGGCGGGGCAATTGACTGGGTGATTTTTGGGATTCTTGGCGGGAGCAAAACGCATTGGTGGTATCCACTGATTCTGGGGATCGTTTACGCACCGCTTTACTATTTTTCTTTCCGTTGGGTAATTACCAGAATGCAGATCAAAACGCCTGGCCGTGAAGATGATGCCGAAAGCGAAGACCTGCGTGGAACCTCGGCGGTGGGTCCTGCTTCAACCTCTGCAGCAACATCTTCCGCGAGTGAAAAGACGACCAATATAATTAAAGGATTAGGGGGAGAGGGTAATATTTCCAGCGTCGACTGCTGTTTTACGCGATTGAGAGTAAAAGTCGTAGACATGTCGCAGGTAGTGGATAAAACGCTGATGACAACCGGAGCTATGGGCGTGAAACGAGTAACCGAGACAGATGTCCATGTGATTTATGGTCCGCAGGTGGAAAAAATAGCCAATGATGTAAAAGTTAAGCTAGCCAGTTAAAGGTTCTATTAATAAAGTCTTATAGAAAACGCTCGTTTTTTTAAATGAGCGTTTTCTGACTGTTCATATTGCCAGCAGGGAGGTAATGTCTGGACGTCAAAACATTTCAGACCCAAACTGCCGAGGGAATTACCATGTCAATTAGCCAATTAAGCTTTGCCTCCCAAAGAATAGGAGCAGAGTTTATTCAGAAAGCAAATATCTCCCCTAGAACCAATCATTTAATTGAATTACTGAAAAACTCTGCCAAGAAAATAACGTCAAATTTTGCCAGTGAAATAAATCACCTCAACACGGAGAAGAAAATAGTCACAAACTTTCTAAAGTCATATCAGAAAAGTAGTGTTATAGGTCTTGCTGTAGGTAAATTAAATTTAGATGCTATTTCTCGAGGTAAAATAAAACCTGAAGAGCAGGTGGGGAAAGAAAATTTTAAAATTATCAGCAGTGTCTACGCCAAGTTTGGCCCTATTGGCAAGAATAAAAGCGCCGGGGAGGAAGTGAGCATTAAAGAAGCACTAACGCCAAACTCGCCTACCGGTTCTATTCTTGATAAATATGAGAAAAAATCTTTGGGCGGCGATAAGTTTTCCTGGATGAGGAAAGAAATGACCCCGGCTGAACTTGAAAGTAGCATGGTTTTTAGGCAGCCACAGGGCCAATTTAACATCTGGGACGGAGTAGTAAGATCACCCGTGCTTTCAGTGGATTTTAATAAAAAAGATCCGGCCGAAAGAATAAATAACCACGGACAGAGCTCGCTCTATACAAAACTTGCATTAGAAGCTAATGCTGATTTAGCTTCTCGTAAACATATTGAATAACAAATCAATGATTCTATGATTTTTGACTATGCCAGGGAGGGCAACCTTTTGAGAATATATAAGAACACGCCATTAAACAACCAAGTAAACGTAACGCCGTATCAGCAAGTCAAAGCCACCTTGCAATCATCGAATTTTTGCCAGGCAATGACTACAGTAAGAAATATACCTCAGGAGGAGATATCTTTTAATAAAGATTATATGAAGCTATTAAATAATACACGAGCTAGATATGAGGCGTTATATGCTGATATTGATGAGGTCCAGAATAGTTTCGGGGATAACGGCTCATCAAGTTGGCGAACATTAACGGTAAAAGAGTTCGCGGATAAGCAAACGCAAACTGATGCTGTGATTCCTCAGGAAAATATAACGCCCAGAATCCAGACCCAGCCATTGATTAAAGAGTCTACTGATGGAGGTAAAGCCGAGCCAAAAAAGCCTTTGCATGGCTATAAAATTAGCCGGTTAAATATGATCAATCCTCCAGCCGTTAAAGCCGCAACGCCTTATGGGCAAAAAAAGGTTAGTTTTAAAGGGTTGGTCGATTTTTATAAAGATATTGATAATGTGGGGAAATACGAAAGTTCAAGATCAGCAAAAATCAGCGAGCCTGTGCCTGAGAAGCCGCCGGTGGTGAGTAAGCCTCCGGTTCCGCCCAAGCCTGCTCATCTTTCAAAACTTCAAAAATTAGAGCCGGAAGCTGTCCCTGAACCTGGGTTAAAGGAGTTTTCCGTTGTTTTTAATCAGTACCTAAAATCTAAAGCAAAAATTCCGTGGACGAATAAAATCATTGAAGTAAGCCGCGAGCAAACGGCTCCGCTAAAAATAGAAACAGCGCCATTCGATGATAAAGATGAACTCAAAAGCATCAAACTGTTCGATAAGCTGCAACAGGATTTTCGTCGTATGAGACAGCGCAACGGATTATCGTCGAGAAGAATAGTGTGACTAAAAAGAAGAGAATCTACAGAGAGAAAGCCCTCCCTTAATCAAAGGAGGGCTTAACAATTACTTATTTACTACCAGTTCTGGATGCAAGTTTGACGCCGTCATATTGCACTGGCCATCATCCTGAACTCTAAAACGCCAGCAATGCTGGTGATATTTGGCCACGCTGTTGCGGTGGGCGACGCTGAGCACGGTGGTATTCGGCAGTTTTTCCAATAACAGGGAATACATTCGCTGCTCGGTATCATCGTCAAGCGCGCTTGTCGCTTCATCGAGATACAAAATCTCAGGCTTAATCAGCATCGCGCGGGCAAATGCCAGCCTCTGCTGTTCACCCGGAGACAGGCGCTGACTCCAGTTAGCGTACTGATCCAGCCCCGGTTGCAGATAGCTGAGATTACACCATTCCAGCACCTCGCAAAGCCGCTCGTCAGTGTATTCCAGGCTGGTCTCCTCTGGATAAGTCAAAGCTTCGCGCAGTGAGCCAATGGGAATATAACTGCGCTGAGGCAAGAAAAGCTGTTTCTTGTTCTCGGCGGTATTAATCTCGCCAGAGCCGTAAGGCCATACTCCTGCAATTGCCCGCAGCAGCGTAGATTTGCCACAGCCTGAAGGCCCGGCCACCAGTACGCGCTCACCGGTCGCCAGTGAAGCAGAAACCGATGAGAACAGCGGGTTGCCATTCGGCAGGTTCAAAGTCAGATTATCTAACTGCAAATCACTGCCTTTTGCGTGACCCAGAGAGATATTGCGCGGTTGGGCGTTA
The DNA here is from genome assembly GCF_041200025.1 of Rouxiella sp. WC2420. Lineage (NCBI taxonomy): Bacteria > Pseudomonadati > Pseudomonadota > Gammaproteobacteria > Enterobacterales > Yersiniaceae > Rouxiella > Rouxiella sp. WC2420. The sequence continues at coordinate 922,587 of NZ_CP165628.1, forward strand.
ACCTGATCGATGGCAGCATTAAAACCGGCAAGACGGTTAACACAGGCCTTCCAGCTAGCCAGATCGTTGAATGCATTGATAAACCAGGAAAGGGAATCCTGTACCTGCCCGAATGCGGAGGAAATCTGCATCAGCAGACCCATCTGAATAGCACCTGAGAAATAGCGCGGGGCAGCAACCAGGATCGGGAAAATAATCGCAAACTGACCGTAGAACGAGCTGGCAAAGTTCAGGCGTCGAGTGACGCGCATCGAGGACCACCAGTTAGACTTGATCGCTTCAAAGTTATCGGTCAGCTGTTTTTTCTCACTTTTTTCACCGTGATACAGCGCGATGGCATCACTGTTTTCACGGATACGAATCAGACCGAAACGGAAGTTTGCCTCGAACCATTCCTGGTTAAAGCTTAGTTTAACCAACGGACGGCCAATCAAGCCGACAATAACCGACCCTACCAGCGCATAAAGCAGTGCAAACCACAGCATGTAACCATGAATGGTTATGTTGTGCGAGCCGAGCATAAAGCTGATTGGCCCGCTGACCGACCACAGGATAGTGACAAACGAAAACAGCGTGACCAGGCTCGAAAGCAGGCCGAGAGACAGCGACAAAGTGCCCGAGGTCAACGCGCTTAGGTCGGAGGCAATACGCTGATCGGGGTTATCAACCTGATGCTGATGCTCGGTATAGTAATAAGCGTGATTATGAAGCCATCTATCCATGTATTGGTTGGTCATCCAGCGACGCCAGTTCATTTCTAAACCTTGCGTCAGGTAAACCTTGTAAATGGATACGACAATAAATATCAGAGCCAGCCAGGTAAATTTAAACAGCTGTTGCTTGAAGATCGGGAAGTTTTTGTTTTGCAGTGCGTCGTAGAAAACGCGGTTCCATTCGTTAAACTGCACGCTAAGGTAGACAGATCCCAACGAAAGAATGATGATTGCTGCCAACATGCCCCAGGCCTTCCACTTCTCTTCAGAGTGCCAATAGGGCTTAATCAGCTGCCAGACTGCACGCCACCGTGCCGTTTTCCCAGGTTTTTTAGTCATAAATAGCCATATAAAATATTAATAAGTGGTGGTTCCTAATCATCCCAGAATGAGTGACAGTGTGCGAGAGGGCAATGCCCTACTTGTAAGGATGTTTTTCGTCCGCCACAGTTCTATACCTTTGCCACAGTGAGTAAGTTAGCAATACAAAGGGGAGATCAATGAAATTTTGGTTGCCTGCATGCTTTTTGGCAGGCTGGTTTATGTGCTTTAACGTTTGGGCAAAGATTGATGAGCCCGATATTAAAACTGACTGCCTGAAGACAGGTATTTATGCTTCGGCAGGCAAGGTGGCCTACCAACAGGGTGATTACACCAAGGCGCAAAACCTGTTTCGCAATCAGGTTGCCTGGAGCGAATTTTGCCACTTGCCTGCAAGCGAGACGTCTACTGCTTATAACAATATTGCGCTGACCTATCTACATCTGGGCCAATATGGCAAAGCCAAAGCCTGGTTAAGTCTGGCACCGCAGGACAGAAAGACCCAATTCAACTTCAAAAAAGTTGAAAATAAGCTGCTCGCCAAACCGATCACAGAAGATCCTGCCGGACTTTACTGGCAGTATGCCGGGCAGGGGAGCTGGAACACTGTCGAGGTAAAACCTGAAGAGAGTCAGTATGTTATTCAATTTCGGGGAATGTTTATGGGCACGATGTCGCTGTACTACGGTCCTAATACCGGGGATTTCTCTACCATGACAGCGATTAAACATCATCAGGCACTTTATAACTCGATTAATGATGTCAGCGCTGCAGGCTCCGACTGCACAGTCGCCATGAGCTTTGCCGGGCAGAGCCTGAGCCTGAAAACCACCGGAGACTGCGGGTTTGGGGAAAACGTTCAGGCCACAGGGCAGTACGTGAAGGTTGAAGATTACTGATCATGGAGGGTTGCGCTTTGTTTTCGTTGATGGGGCTTTTGCCCTCTATTCTCCAAGCGCTTCGGCCAGGCGAACAGGAAAATGCTCGGCCTGCTGGTGACAGTGGTTAATAAAGGCGTCAACCAGCGCCGAGGCCGGGCGATGCAGCGGTCGGATCAGGCTTACGGTAAAAGGCACATTTTCGCTGAACCGCCTGACAACGATTCGCCCGGCGCCTTTCGAACCTTCTTGCGCGTATTCCAGCGCGGTAAGCGGATTAACGATCGATACACCAATCCCCTGCGCGACCATGCTACACACCGAGGCAGCGCTGTGAGTTTCCATCACCATGCGGCGCGAAATGTTGTGTTCACTAAACAGCGCATCCAACAACTGACGATAATTATCAGTAGCCGACAGGCTGATATAGTTCAAATCGCTAAAGTCCTGCGGCGTGATAATCGCTTTCTCTGCCAAAGGGTGACCCACCGGTAAAACGCAGACTTCATTGAGCGTCAACAACGTTTGCCGTTCGGTGCCCGCCGGAGTGTGCGAGTTTTCAGTGATCCCTAAATCATGACGCTGCGCCGATAACCACTCCTCCAGCAGCGGCGACTCCTGCGGCACGATATTAAAGCTGGCTTGTGGATGCTGCTGCAAAAAAATCTGGCAGACAGCGGGCAGCAGCGACTGGCTAAACACCGGCAGGCAAACTATCGACAGCTGCGCCTGTTCGAACTGGCGGATACCCGCGGCAGCATTGATAATTCTATCAAGGCCATAGTAGGAACGCTGCACTTCTTCGAACAGCCGCAGCCCTTGCGCAGTGGGGAATAACCGCCCACGCCGCCGTTCAAAAAGCTGTAGATTCAGCAGCTTTTCACAGCGCGCCAGTTCGCGACTGACCGTTGGCTGAGACGTTTGCAATAACGCTGCGGCCTCCGTCAGGTTGCCGGTAGTCATTACAGCGTGAAATATTTCGATATGGCGCAGTGACAGGGCAGGCATTTTCTATCTCCTCGATTGGGATAAGCTATATCATAAATGAATAGACTATCGCTAAATAGATATTTTAATCCCGAAAAGCGCTGCGGCATAATCAAGCCAGATTGTTAGAAACCCTTAATATCGAGAGTGGCGCTGAAACAGCGTGGCTCCCGCCGGAGAACGTGATGCCTTTTGATCTGCTGAATAAAGAAAACGCCCTCAACGCTGATAATTTGCTGGCAGTGGTTAAAGAATTTGGCTGCCCGGTTTGGGCCTATGATGCACAGGTTATTGAGCAACGTATCAATCAGTTGCGCCAGTTTGACGTGATCCGTTTTGCCCAGAAAGCCAGCTCCAATATTCATATACTGCGCCTGATGCGCGAGCAGGGTGTAAAAGTGGACTCAGTTTCCTTAGGCGAAATCGAGCGCGCGCTGGCAGCCGGTTTTAAGCCGGGCTATCAGTCGGGAGAGCACAGTGAAATAGTGTTTACCGCCGATCTGCTGGATCAGGCGACGCTGGATCGTGTCACGGAATTATCAATCCCGGTCAATGCGGGTTCCATTGATATGCTGGAGCAGATTGGTCAGCAGAAACCTGGACATCCGATTTGGTTGCGCGTTAACCCCGGTTTTGGTCACGGCCACAGTCAAAAAACCAATACTGGCGGTGAAAACAGCAAGCACGGTATCTGGTTTGGCGATCTGCCGCAGGCGCTGGAAAAAATTCGTACTTATCAACTCAAGCTGGTGGGCATTCATATGCACATCGGGTCTGGCGTTGACTACCAGCATCTCGAGCAGGTGTGCGATACCATGGTGCGGCAGGTTATTGAATTGGGCCATGATATTGAAGCGATTTCTGCCGGTGGCGGCCTGTCAATCCCTTACCAGTTTGGCGGTGAGTCAATCGACACCGGCCATTATTATGGTTTGTGGAACCGTGCTCGTGAGCAGATTGCCGCACATCTTGGGCATCCGGTCAGCCTTGAGATTGAACCGGGTCGTTTCCTGGTAGCAGAATCTGGCGTGCTGGTGGCGCAAATTCGCGCTGCCAAAGCGATGGGCAGCCGTCATTACGTGCTGGTCGATGCCGGTTTCAATGATTTGATGCGTCCGTCGATGTACGGTAGCTATCACCATATTTCCGTGCTGCCTGTTGATGGGCGTGACCTTAGCCAGCAGCCGCTGCGCGAATCGGTGATTGCCGGGCCGCTATGTGAATCCGGTGATGTGTTTACCCAGCAGGCTGGAGGCGGCGTTGAGACTCGCCATCTGCCTGAGGCAAACATCGGCGATTATCTGGTTTTCCACGACACCGGCGCTTATGGCGCTTCAATGTCATCAAACTACAACAGCCGTCCGCTGATCCCGGAAGTGCTGTTTGAGAATGGCGTTCCGCGTCTTATCCGCCGCCGTCAGACCATTGAAGAGCTGCTGGCGTTAGAACTCATCTAACCTATCAATGAGTTGGAAAAGCCGTGTCGTGATAAACGCCACGGCTTTTTTATTACTTTTACACCGAGATATTTTTGGCGAACATCTCTTGCCGCAGTAGCACAATTTCCTCTGCCAGATCGCGACACAGCATTGCGGTCATTAAGTGATCCTGTGCGTGCACCATAATCAGCGTCATCGGGATTTTCCCACTCCCTTCGTCAAGCCCAATCAACAGCGTTTGAATCTTGTGAGCCTCGCGGGCCGCAGTTTGTGACGCCTCTAATTGCCGCTGTGCTTCCTGCCAATTTTGCTGGCGAGCGCTTTGAATCGCCATCATGGCACAGGATCGAGCTTCTCCTGAATTGATCAGCAGTTCCATGATCGTTTGTTCAAGACTGGTCTGTTCAAGGTCAAAAGTCATAGATAAATCCATATTGGCATACCAAAATTGGCGTAATTCATCATATTGGAATTCCAATATTTGCTTCTGAGAATGAGATCACAGAAATAAAGCTCAGTTACGCTATTTTTTGGCATACCAATGAGTGTAAAAACACAACCATGCAATTCGCAGAGGTGCTGTCATGTCTTATAAAGACCGTTTTATTGATTCTCTGGGGGGCTTTGCCAACACCTTTAATAGCCTGCGATATATTATGGCGATTAAGGCCTCTTTTATCACACTGATGCCGGTGATTATTGTCGGTGCATTTTCAGTGCTTATTTCGAATATGGTGATGGACCCGAAAAACGGTCTGGCGCATTTCGAGATGTTCTCGTTTCTCGCCACACTGAAACCGATCATGACCAGTATTAATTACGCCACGCTGAGTTTTCTGACTATCGGTGCCGTATTTCTGATTGGTATTGAACTCGGAAAAATAAACGGCTCACGCTCATTATTTCCAGGATTGCTGGCGGTCATCTGCTTTATTTCTGTCACGCCAACCACGCTGGATATGATGGTTAACGGACATATGCAGGAGGTGAAAGACGTTATGGCAAAACAGTTCTCTGATACTAAAAGTCTGTTCCTGGGAATGTTTATTGCCATCCTCGCCGTCGAAGTCTATTCCAAGCTTGAGTCTTTTGACCGGCTGCGCATCAAAATGCCAGAAAGCGTACCGCCTAACGTTTCTGCCTCATTCTCTGCGCTGATTCCGGCCATTATTACCGTGATAGTAGTGGCGACTTTTGGGTTTGTCTTCCATCGTCTGACGGGTATTTATCTTTACGACGCCGTGTATCAGGTAATTCAACGCCCGCTTGAATCAGTAATGCAAAGCCTGCCGGGTATTTTGCTGCTGATGTTTGTATCGCAACTGTTCTGGGTGATCGGTATTCACGGCAATCAGATGATTAAACCGATCCGCGAACCGCTGCTGCTTGGCGCAATCATGGTCAACATGACCGCTTTTGAACAAGGTAAAGAAATTCCCAACATCATTACCATGCCTTTTTGGGACGTTTATATGAGTATTGGCGGCTCCGGCTGCACCATTGGCTTATTGTTGGCCGTGCTGATGGCGACTCGCCGCAAAGAGATGAAAGAAATTGCCAAGCTTTCACTTGGTCCGGGCTTCTTCAATATCAATGAACCCGTAATTTTCGGCATGCCGATCATGCTTAATCCGATTCTCGCCATTCCGTTCGTTATCACACCACTTATTACCGGCACTATTGGCTATTTCGCGACCAGCCTCGGTTTTGCAGGACGCGCGGTGGTGATGGTGCCGTGGACTACGCCGCCCGTAATCAACGCCTGGCTGTCAACCGCGGGTTCAATGGGAGCCGTGGTCACTCAGTTGGTGTGCATTGTGGTAGCGACCGGGGTTTATCTGCCGTTCGTCAAAGTCGCTTCTCGTCGCGCGGAACAGGCACAGAAAGAAGCTCTTCAAAATCAATCTGCTGGCGTACAGCGCCCGGCCTGACTTTAAAATGGAGGTAAGTCATGAGTAAGGTTTCGATAAATATTCCAGAAGATTTTATCCTGGGAGCCGCCGCGTCAGCGTGGCAAACAGAAGGATGGGACGGCAAAAAACAGGGGCAGGATTCGTATCTAGACCTGTGGTACAAAAACGATCGTCACGTGTGGCACAATGGCTTCGGACCGGCCAAAGCTACGGATTTTATCAATCGTTACAAAGAAGACGTGGCGCTGATGAAAGCCAGCGGCCTGACCCATTACCGCACCTCCATCAACTGGGCGCGATTTTTTACCGATTATGAAAACGGCATCGTTGATGAAGAGTACGCCAGCTACCTCGACAGCTTGCTGGACGAAATGCGCAGCGCTGGCATAGAGCCGATGCTGTGCCTCGAACACTATGAACTTCCCGCTTATCTAATTGAAAAATATGATGGTTGGAGTTCAAAAAAGGTCGTTGAACTGTTTGTGCTTTATGCCGAGAAAGTCTTTGCGCGTTTTGCTCACAAAGTGAATCGCTGGTTTACTTTCAACGAGCCGATTGTAGTGCAGACGCGAGTTTATCTCGACGCTATTCGCTGGCCTTATGAGCAAAATACCACTAAATGGATGCAGTGGAATCATCACAAGGTATTGGCAACCGCTAAAGTCGTAGCGCTTTTCCGCGAGCAGGGATATTCCCATCACGGCAGTATTGGCGTCATTCTCAATCCTGAAGTAACTTACGCCCGTTCCTCTGCCGCTCATGACAGGCAGGCTGCGCATCTTTATGACCTATTTTATAACCGGGTCTTTCTCGACCCATTAATCAAGGGCGCTTATCCACAGGAGTTACTCGATCTGCTGGCTAAACACCGGATTGACTTTGTTTATTCGCAGCAAGAGCTGGATATTATTCGCGAAAATACTGTCGATGAGGTGGGAATTAATCTTTATTACCCGCATCGGGTAAAAGCGCCAAGTCGGGAATGGAATAAAGAAACGCCTTTCCATCCTGCTTATTATTACGAGCATTTTGAGCTGCCAGGCCGCCGTATGAACAAGTCGCGCGGATGGGAGATTTATCCAAAAATTGTTTATGACATGGCAATGCGGATGAAAACTGAATACGGCAACAAGCCATGGTTTATTTCGGAAAATGGCATGGGTATTGAGGATGAAGGCCGTTTCCGGGAGGCATCGAGTGGGGAAATACAGGACGATTACCGTATCGAGTTTATTGCCGAACATATTTATTGGGCTTTAAAGGCGCGGGAAGAAGGCGCGAATTGCCTTGGTTACATGCTGTGGGCCTTCACCGACAACATTTCCCCGATGAATGCTTTCAAGAATCGTTATGGGCTGATCGAAATAGATTTGGATAATCAACGCCAGCGCCGCCGCAAGAAATCTTCGCACTGGTTTAAAGCGCTGGTCGACCAACGCAAGCTTTCATTAACCCTGGATGATGAAGAAAAATAACCCGGAGAATGACTATGAAACGTATCGTATTAGCCTGCTCGGCGGGCATGTCGACCTCATTGGTAGTTACCAAAATGGAGAAAGAGGCCGCGGCGCGAGGGCTAGAATATAAAATCTATGCCATTCCCGAGCAAAATCTGCGTGATGAGCTGGAAGCTTACGCGCAGGATGTCACCGCCGTGCTGCTAGGCCCGCAGGTTCGTTTCAAACTGGCTGAAAATAAAAAACTTACCGATCACTATCACATTCCCATCGCGGTGATTGATTCTGTAGCTTATGGCACCTTAAATGGTGCAAAGGTACTCGATCAGGCGCTGGGTTTGGTAGACTAGGCCACAACGAGGGCCGCTTCTCTGCGTGAGGGCGGCCTGTCACGGGGCATAATTTGCGGTTGTTGCCGCGGGTAAGGTGGGAAAGTGGACAAGGCCGTGGTTTCGCAGGAAAGAAAACAGTATCAGGAAATAGGTCACGATCTGCGTGAAAAAATCAAACAGGGACATTTTGCTATTGGCTCGCGCATGCCCCCCGAGCGCAATATGGCTGAAACTTATGGCGTGAGCCGTACTATTGTCCGCGAAGCACTGCTGATGCTTGAGCTGGAAGGGATTGTAGATATCCGTCAGGGATCAGGCGTTTACGTTGTACGCATTCCTCTGGAAGAAGAAGGGCGGGATGATTCTTTGTATCAGGGGCAGATTGGGCCTTTTGAACTCCTGCAGGCGCGACAGCTGATTGAGAGCAACATCGCTGCTTTTGCTGCCAAAATGGCCACTAAAGCGGACATTGAAAACCTGCGCCGCACGCTGGAGCAGGAACAGAGTGCCATTGTTGCCAATGATGAAAGCGGCGATAACGACAAGCTGTTCCACCTGCTGATTGCCGGGGCCACGCAAAATCAGATGCTGCTGGATTCAGTTAAAAACATCTGGGCCCATCGAGAATCTAGCCCGTTATGGAAACAGCTGCACAGCCATATTGCTACCCGTGGTTATCGCCTGAAGTGGTTGGCCGATCATCAAAACATTCTTGCCGCACTGCGCCGACGCGACGTGATGGGCTCCTACCAGGCGATGTGGCAGCACATGGAAAACGTCAAAAATACTCTGATGGAGCTTTCTGACGTTGATGCTCCTGAGTTTGACGGCTACCTGTTTGAGTCGGTGCCGATCTTCCAGGGTAAAATGGTATAACGTAAGCGTTAACCTGTCGTGTGACTTGATTCCCCTTGTTTTCAATTTATTTATTTTTAATAACAAGGGGATAGAAAGCTACTGGTTGGGTACGCTGACCGAGTGACGACGTACCAGCGTAGGGCTGAACATATTGGTCGTTTCCGGCAGCGGTTGGCCTTTGGCGAGAGCAAGTGCCAGCTGCGCGGCCTGATTGGCCATAGCGATGACCGGATAACGAATGGTGGTCAGCCTTGGGCGCAGATAGCGTGAGATCAGCACATCATCGAAGCCAATCAACGAAATTTCTCCCGGCACATCGATGCCGTTATCGCTCAGCACTGACAGCGCGCCAGCGGCCATCGGATCGTTATAGCAAGTTACCGCGGTAAAGTTTTTACCGTGGCCAAGCAGTTCGGTAATCGCCTGCTCGCCGCCGATTTCATCGGGTTCTGCAGAAACAATCAGCCTTTCATCGACCGGAATTCCGTGCTCATTCAATGCATCAAGATAACCTTGCAGCCGGTCGCGGGCGTCGGAAATATCGTGGGTCGAACACAGGATAGCGATGCGCTGATGCCCGGCCTGAATAAGGTGTCGAGTGGCGAGCCAGGAGCCGTAACGGTCGTCAAGCGCCACGCAGCGGTGCTCAAAACCCGGCAGAGTTCGGTTGATAAGCACCATGCCCGGGATCTGTTGCATCAGACTGCCAAGCTCATCCTCAGGCAGCATTTTTGCGTGGACCACCAGCGCAGCGCAGCGATGGCGGATCAGCTGCTCAATGGCCTGCCGCTCTTTATCAATGTTGTGGTAACCGTTACCAATCAGCAAAAAATTGCCGGTGGTATAGGCAACCTGTTCAACCGCTTTTACCATGGCACCGAAAAAAGGATCGGAGACGTCAGAGACGATCAGGCCCAGCGTTTCGGTCGCCTGCTGGGCAAGTGCTCGAGCATTGGCATTGGGATGATACTGCAAGTGTTGCATCGCGCTCATTACAGCATCGCGCGAGCTTTCGCTGGCTTTGGGGGAGTGATTTATCACGCGTGAAACTGTTGCGACAGAAACGCCCGCCAGTCTTGCGACATCCTTAATCGTAGCCATTTTGAGTATCCAACGAATTGAGGGTAAACGTTTACATTGCCTAGTTTTGCGGAAAAAGTCGGTGTCTGCAAGGGACGTAGATCGCAACTTCTCAAGCAAGCGCATTGAAACAGCGAATAAACCTCGGCAAAAGGGGCTATTTTAAGCCTTAAAGCTCGTCAGATTTTTGAAATGGCGCGTTAAGACGTTATTCACTCTTTTATGCCGATTTGTGATTTGAGTACCGCAAGCAGGATTGCTATTTTGTTAGCGATAACCATCAAATCGCAAAAAAGAGAATCATGTCAATTAAACGCTATCCGCAGCTTGCTCACTGGGGTGCCTATACGGCCGTGGTTGAAGACGGCCGCTTAGTCAGGTGTGAACCTTACTCTGCGGATGCCGACCCTTCGCCGATGCTGGCCTCTATTCCAGAACTGGTTTATTCCGACAAGCGTATTCGCAAACCTGCAGTCCGTCGTTCCTGGCTGCAAAAACGCGAAAACAGCGACCGAACCCTGCGCGGCAAAGAGGATTTTGTTGAAGTTGATTGGGATCTGGCGCTGGATTTGGTGGCTGAAGAAAATCGCCGCGTGCGCGACAGCTACGGTGCCTCCGGGATTTTCAGCGGCTCTTACGGCTGGTCATCAGCCGGACGCCTTCATCATGCCCGCTCTTTGGTGCGACGTTTTTATTTCGCCGGTGGCGGCGCTGTCGATCAGCAGGGTAACTACAGCTGGGGTTCGGCGCAGTTTTTCCTGCCTTATGTGATTGGCACCTACACGCCGCTTACTGGCAGGGTTACGACCTGGCCGAGCGTGGTTGAGCATTGCGATATTTTGCTGGCGTTCGGTGGGCTGGCGTTGAAAAATGCCCAGGTCGCCTCCGGCGGCGCGGTGGAACACACCCTGAAACCTGCGCTGGAGCAGTTGGCAAAAAAAGGCACACCGGTAATTAATATCAGCCCGATGCGCGATGACTGCCCTGAATTTGTCAATGCCGAATGGATACCTATCCGCCCGAATACCGATGTCGCATTGATGCTGGCGTTAGGCTATGAGATCCAAAGAAAAGAGGCGCAGGATACTGCGTTTCTCGCCAGTCACTGCGTGGGTTATCCGCAATTGGCCGACTATCTCAACGGTGTTAAAGACGGTGTAGCGAAAACACCTGCGTGGGCCAGCGCTATCACTGGAGTGCCTGCCGCGCGTATCGCGAAACTGGCAGACCAGCTGATTGGCGTGCGCAGTTTTATCACTTGTGCCTACGCGGTTCAGCGAGCCCATCGCGGGGAACAGCCTTACTGGATGATGATTGCGCTGTCGGCAATGTTAGGGCAAGTCGGCCTGCCGGGCGGCGGTTTTTCATTTGGTCATGGTTCGATGAACGGCGTCGGCAACCCGCGTTTCGATACGCCGGGGCCTGCGCTCAGCACGGGTCCAAACCCGTCGGGTCTGTCGATCCCGGTGGCGCGAATCAGCGATATGCTGCTTAACCCCGGAGAATCCTACGAGTTTCAGGGGGAAACCCAGACTTATCCAGACATTCATCTGGTGCATTGGGCCGGCGGCAATCCGTTCCATCACCATCAGCAGCTCAATCGGCTGGTCGAAGGCTGGCAAAAGCCCGACACGGTCATCGTGCAGGACAATGTCTGGACTCCCGCGGCCCGCATGGCCGACATTGTGCTGCCAGTGACGACATCGCTCGAGCGCAATGATATTGGTGGCTCATCGCGCGACAGATTCGTGCTGGCGATGCATCAGGCTGTTCCTGTGCAGCATCAGGCGCGAAATGATTTCGATATTTTTGCCGAACTGGCTGACAGGCTGGGATATCGCGAAGCTTACACCCAGGGGCGCGACGAAGACGCCTGGCTGCGCCTCATCTATAAGCAATGCGGGCAGGCGCAGGACGGAACCAACATTGAGTGGCCCGATTTTGAGACTTTTTGGGAGCGCGGCTACATCGAGTTGCCCAAACCGGAGAAAGATTATGTGTTCTTTGACTCGTTCCGTAAAAGTCCGCGCGCTAACCCTCTAGGCACGCAAAGCGGCAAGATTGAGCTGTACAGTCAGAAAATTGCTGACTATCACTATGATGATTTCGCCCCTCATCCAGAATGGCAGCCGCCGATCGAGTGGCTGGGATCGCAAACGGCGAAAAAGTGGCCGCTGCACTTGATATCTATTCAGCCGAAGGACCGTTTGCACAGTCAGCTTGACCAAACATCGTTGGCGCAAAACAATAAAATCGGCGGTAAGGAAACGCTGTTTATGCATCCTGAAGACGCCGCCCAGCGCCAGCTTAAAAACGGTGATGTGGTGAAAGTCAGTAATGAGCGGGGTAGCTGTCTGGCTGGAATTTCCTTTAATGACGGTATTACCCGCAGTGTCGTACTGATGGCTACCGGGTCATGGTTCAATCCGGGATTCGGCAAAAAATGGCAGGAAACCGAGCAGTCAGGTAATCCGAATGTTCTGACGCTTGATATCGGCACATCGCGCCTGACGCAAGGGCCTAACGCCATGAGTTGTCTGGTAGAAGTATCGGCTGTTTGAATCTCACCGCTGGTTACACTTTGCGAAGCTATGTTGCGATTGGCTGCTGGAGGTTGGCTGGCCCGAGCGGCTACATTAGCAGTCCCAGAGGTATTGATTGGTGAATCATCAGCATACTTTGTGTGTTGATACCGATTACACTTGCACCAACCTACGCGGATGCGTAGGTTTTTTTTCGCCTGCATTCGTGACGTTAACTTTTTATTCACATCTAAAGAACCTTGATATTACATCCAGTGTGGTAATTTTACAGTTGGTTGCAGTTTGCGCAGAACTCTTGCGATTGAAAGGTAGTGCATTGCGGCAGTGTTCTTTAATGTTGGTGATCCCAGAGGTATTGATTGGTGAATCATCCAACATGTTCTGCATGTTGAAACCGATTAAAATTGCACCAACCTACGCAGATGCGTAGGTTTTTTTTGCCTCAGATTTTTCTCTGATTTTTTTCTTAAACTCCCTTACCTGTCGTCAACCAAAGCCCCATTATGCTAACCTCGTTAACTGCCTGTTCTTATTCGAATAGGTTCATATAACAGGAGAACGGGATGCTCTATCGGTTGTTACACTCATTTTTTCGCGCCTTGTTTAAGGTGATATTCCGCATCAGCGTAACGCCGGAAAACGCCCAGTTCACCTATCCTAAAATGTTACTGACCCCCAATCACGTTTCGTTTCTCGACGGCATGCTGCTGGTGCTGTTTCTGCCGATAAAGCCCGTATTCGCCGTGTACTCGACCATTAACGAGAGCTGGTATATGCGCTGGTTGAGCACTTATATCGACTTTGTGCCGCTAGATCCTGCCAAACCGATGGCGATTAAACGCTTGGTGCGCGAAATCGAAAAAGGGCGACCGGTAGTCGTATTTCCTGAAGGACGTATTACCGTGACCGGCTCGTTGATGAAAATCTATGATGGCGCGGCTTTTGTTGCTGCAAAATCCCAGGCAACGGTGATCCCTATCCGCATCGATGGCGCAGAGTTCACGATTTTTAGCCGGCTTTTGGGCAGCTTCAAATTGCGCTGGTTCCCGAAAATCTCAATCAACATTCTGCCCGCGCAAACTGTGGCCATGCCAGAGGCTCCGCGCGCTCGTGACCGTCGTGTTCTCGCAGGGCAGCAGCTGCACGGCATCATGATGAACGCCCGAATGGCGACCCGCCCACCCGAAACACTGTATCAGGCACTGCTTTCGGCGCAGACTCGCTATGGCCGCCGCAAACCCTGCATTGCCGATATCGCATTCAAAGAAGACAGCTATCAGGGGCTGTTGAAAAAATCGCTGGGCGTAAGCCGTATTTTGCAACGCTTCACCCGCGAGGGGGAGCACGTCGGCATGCTGCTGCCCAATGCTACCATCACCGCGGCGGCGATTTTCGGTGCCTCGATGCGCAACCGTATTCCTGCATTGCTTAACTACACCTCCGGAGCCAAGGGGATCAAAAGCGCGGTGAAAGCGGCGCAGATTGAAACCATCGTCACTTCGAGACAATTTTTGGAGAAGGGCAAGCTTACCCACCTGCCGGAGCAGGTCACTGAAGTCAAATGGGTTTATCTGGAAGATCTAAAAGATACGGTGACCAAAGAGGACAAACTGTGGATCTTGTTCCATCTCATTTTCCCGCGCCGCGCGATGCTCTTTCAACAGCCAGATGATGCGGCGCTGGTGCTGTTTACTTCAGGCTCCGAAGGCAATCCCAAGGGCGTAGTACATTCACACGCTAGCCTTATCGCCAACGTCGAACAAATTCGCACGGTCGCTGATTTCACCCCGCGCGATCGCTTTATGTCAGCGTTGCCGCTGTTCCACGCTTTTGGCCTTACCGTGGGCTTATTTACCCCGTTGATGACCGGTGCGCGCGTGTTTCTTTATCCAAGCCCATTACACTACCGAATCGTGCCGGAGCTGGTTTACGACCAAAACTGTACGGTGCTGTTTGGCACCTCGACCTTCCTGGGTAACTACGCCCGCTTTGCCCATCCGTACGATTTCGCGCGCGTGCGTTATGTTGTGGCCGGTGCCGAAAAGCTTTCTGAAAGTACCAAACAAATCTGGCAAGACAAGTTTGGCCTGCGCATTCTTGAAGGTTACGGCGTGACTGAATGCGCGCCGGTGGTGGCCATCAACGTGCCAATGTCGACCAAAATCAATACCGTGGGCAAAATCCTGCCGGGTATGGAATCACGCCTGATGCCGGTGACGGGGATCGATAAAGGCGGTCGACTGCAATTACGCGGCCCTAACATCATGAAAGGCTATTTGCGCGTAGAGAATCCGGGCGAGCTTGAACTGCCGACGGCAGAAAACGCGCTGGGGGAAATTGAGCCGGGCTGGTATGACACGGGCGATATTGTCACGCTGGATGAGCAAGGTTATTGCGCTATTCGCGGTCGAGTGAAGCGCTTTGCCAAACTTGCCGGCGAAATGGTGTCGCTGGAAAACGTTGAGCTGTTGGCGCAACACGGATCTCCAGAAGCCCAGCATGCCGCCACTTCTCGCAGTGATAATGCTAAAGGGGAAGCGCTGGTGTTGTTCACCACTGACCCGCAGCTGACGCGCGATCAGCTCAGCAAAAGTGCTCGCGAGCTGGGCATTCCAGAGTTGGCCGTGCCGCGTGATATTCGCGTTATCAAAGCGCTGCCGCTGCTCGGAAGCGGAAAACCTGATTTTGTTACCCTGCGCGAAATGGCAGAAAAACCGGAGAGTAAAGCATGATTAAGCCCCTGGGGAGCAAGTTTCCCCTGATGTCCCGTGGCATGACTGCGGTTATCGTCGCGCAGTTTTTATCCGCCTTTGGTGATAACGCCTTGCTGTTCGCGACGCTGGCTCTGATCAAACAGCAGCTTTATCCCGACTGGAGCCAGCCAGTGCTGCAAATGGCCTTTGTGGCTGCCTATATTATTCTTGCGCCATTTGTTGGCCAGTTTGCCGACAGCTTTGCCAAGGGCAGGGTGATGATGTTTGCCAACGGGTTGAAACTCATTGGCGCGTTGGTAATTTGCTTTGGCTTTAACCCATTCCTGGGATACGGGCTGGTTGGCGTTGGCGCTGCGGCCTATTCTCCGGCCAAATACGGCATTCTCGGGGAAATCACCTCCGGCGATAAGCTGGTCAAGGCCAACGGTCTGATGGAGTCCTCGACCATCGCGGCAATCCTGCTGGGATCGGTCGCGGGCGGCGCTCTGGCCGACTGGCATATCACGGCGGCCCTGATGATTTGCGGGCTGGCCTATGCGGCTGCCGTGGCGGCCAACGTGTTTATTCCCAAACTCACGGCGGCACGCCCGGGGCAATCCTGGGATCCTCGCCGCATGTCATCGACCTTTTTCCACGCCTGCCGCTCACTGTGGGCCGATGCCGACACGCGTTTCTCTCTGGTTGGCACTAGTTTGTTCTGGGGAGCGGGGGTGACATTGCGATTCCTGCTGGTGCTGTGGGTGCCGGTAGCATTGGGGATTAGCGATAACACTACACCTACTCTGCTAAACGCGATGGTCGCCGTGGGAATAGTCTTTGGTGCCGGTGCTGCAGCACGTTTGATAACCTTGAAAACGGTGCAGCGTTGTCTGCCTGCGGGTATCGGCATTGGCGTTGTGGTGGTGCTATTTGCCCTGCAACACAGCATGCTGAATGCTTATGTTCTGCTGGCACTGATTGGCGTGCTCGGCGGCTTCTTCGTGGTGCCATTAAATGCTCTATTGCAGCATTTAGGCAAAGAGACTGTCGGCGCGGGCAATGCGATTGCCGTGCAAAATCTTGGTGAAAATACCGCGATGCTACTGATGTTGGGGCTTTACTCGCTGGTGGTATTGGTGGGAGCGCCGGTTATTGCTATCGGCGTCGGCTTCGGCGTGGTATTCGCGCTGGCGATTGCGGCTCTATGGGCTTGGCAGATTAAACAAAAACGCAGCAGAAAGTAAAACTCCGTAGAAAAAATAAAGGGCGCTGCGTGCGCCCTTTTGCAATTCTGTAATCGCTTATGGCGCAGGAATGGTAAAGCGCTTGTGGATGGCTTCCAGTGAATTAATCACTTCTTCGTCCAGCGTCAAGTCCTGGCTGTCGATGTTAATCTTCAGCTGTTCCAGCGTGGTTGCACCCAGCAGAGTGCTGGCAACAAATGGCTGTTGGCGAACAAATGCCAGCGCCATTTGCGAAGGATCCAGATTCAGCTTTTTCGCCAATCCGACGTATTCGGCAATCGCTGCTTCCGACTGGGCTGAAGAATAACGGGTAAAGCGGCTAAACAGCGTATTACGCGCGCCTGCCGGTTTTGCGCCATTCAGATATTTGCCGCTCAGCGTACCAAATGCCAGGCTTGAGTAAGCCAACAGTTCGACCCCTTCGTGCTGGCTAATTTCCGCCAAACCAATCTCAAAGCTGCGGTTCAGCAAGCTGTAAGGGTTTTGGATGGAGACAATGCGTGGTAAATCATGTTTTTCTGCCAGCTGCAGATAACGCATCACACCCCAGGGCGTCTCGTTTGACACACCGATATAGCGGATTTTACCGGCACGCACCTGCTCGTTCAGTGCCTCGAGAGTTTCCAGCAGGGTTACCGCCGAGTTGTCTTCGCTGTAGGTGTAGCCAAGCTTGCCGAAGAAATTGGTCGGGCGCTGGGGCCAGTGTAACTGGTACAGGTCAAGGTAGTCGGTATTAAGACGTTTCAGGCTGGCATCCAGCGCCGCACGAATGTTTTTGCGATCCAGCACCTGCCCTGGGCGAATCGACGCATCATTGCCTCGTGAAGGTCCTGCTACTTTACTGGCAAGGATAATTTTTTCACGATTGCCGCGCGCCTTAATCCAACTGCCGATGTAGCTTTCAGTCAAACCCTGAGTTTCCGGACGCGGAGGGACAGGATACATTTCTGCAGTATCAATCAGGTTGATCCCTGCCGCAACGGCGTAATCGAGTTGCTGGTGAGCTTCTGCTTCACTGTTTTGTTCACCATAGGTCATGGTGCCTAATCCCAGTACGCTCACTTCTAAAGAACTGTGGGGTATACGGTGATATTGCATTGCCTGTCTTCCTTAGTGTCTGAGAATGTCTGGCTGGCGCTTGAATGTGTGGTCGTTGAACCGTGCTGCATGAGCAGGCATCGCCCTCTTATAGCCAAACAAGCGCGTATCTAAGCAGCCACGCATTATTGACTATATACAAGGGATGCCGGAGGGGGAAGAGCAAAGGAGTAAAGCGCCAGTTTTGCTACCTTGAGGTATGTGTGGGCAGGAGTAAATACTTTTCGTTTTTAAGCGAATTTTATCAGAGTTTATTCATTAGTAAGTTATATTTTATTTAAAATAAATTGATTTATTAAATACATATTAATATTTGTTTTAATTATTAAAATCATGAGAGTTTGTTTTGCAGTAGTAATTTGAAGTGGATCTCTATTTTGTAAAATAGTGGTGAAATATCAAGTTCGCGCTGTTTTTTTGCTTAATAAATTACTATTCTCATCGCTCTGGCTAACCAGTGCGATAGTTGTTTTTACTAAAAGTTATTATAAAGCTTAAGCCATTTATCCTCAAGGAAGAGGGAGGTGCTCATTCATGTCCAAGCCTGTCAAAAAGATTAGTATTCTTGCTGGCAATTCAAGAGTCAGTATAAATGATAATAATAACATTGATATTGAATGCCAAGTGGCAGCTTTTGAGGCTGCCCTCAAATTTGCTCATAAGATTAGAGAAGATCAGGGGTATCTTCCAAAAATATCAGTAGCTTTCGATCATATAGGTATTTTTCGCCTTCAGTTTTTGACTGAAGGACTGACTAATTCTCAAAAACGGCATCCTCGAATAAATAATTTACATCCAACCATAAGAAAGGTATACGAACCTGTTTCAGAAAAGTACCAAATACCGCTGGATAAAATAATCGCCATTCATGAGGATTCTGCCAGGCAGCATTTAATGCATATAATTTCTACTAAAGATATTTCGCAAGATATTTATCAAAGGCTTGTAACTAAAGTCTATAGTAATGAAATGGTGAAAGATGAATCAATTGTGGCTCAGGCACAAAGCCTGAAATTGACTTGCGGAGCTATAACAAAAGAATATTTTGATAGAGCTGCAGGAGGAAAGAAGGATGCTCATGCATTTTTAGACGTGTTCTTTGAAGAAAGCCCCTGGTCAAAAAGCTTGATATTTGCACGCGGCATACAGTTAAGTCATTTGCTAGGTCTCAATACTGCAATTAGGTTAAATCTTGTCAGCGAAGCCGGTGAGATTAGTCGAGGAGAGATCATCTTTCCTCCAAAATTCATCAGTTCTTAAAATAAGAAATTTTATAAAGGAAAAAAAATTGAGCAGCTGCAAGGGACCTATATATTTAGACAATATTGCAACTACCAGGATAGATCCGCAAGTGCTTGATGCCATAATTCCTTATTTAACAATTAATTATGGAAATCCTTCAAGTGAAAGCCATTCCTTGGGATGGGATGCTTCCAGTGCTGTCGAACAGGCACGGGCCGAGATTTCTAAAGCGATAAATGCTCATCATTCACATCAAATTGTGTTCACCTCAGGGGCTACTGAATCAGTAAATCTGGCAATTTGTGGTATGCAAAAAAAAGCTTCTGGCCGTCATATTATTACCTCGACAATTGAACATAAATCGGTGCTGGAAAGTTGTGCGAGACTTGAAAGCCAAGGTATTGAAGTCACTTACTTAGCTCCGCAAAGGGATGGGGTAGTATCACCTTCGGCAGTCTACGATGCAGTAAGAGATGATACCTACCTTGTGTCGATAATGGCTGCTAACAATGAAATAGGTTCCATTCAAAAAATTGAAGAAATAGGGAAAATTTGTCTCGATAAAAATGTCGTATTTCACACGGATGCCACGCAAGCGGTAGGTAAAATATACTTTGACGTTCAGGCAATGAATATTGATATGGCTTCGTTTTGCGCGCACAAGATTTACAGCCCCAAGGGTTCTGGAGCGCTGTATATAAATAATTCATTAAAAAAAATAATATTGGAACCTTTGATCTTAGGCGGAGGGCAAGAAAATGGCTTGCGTTCTGGGACTTTGAATGTTCCTGGAATTGTCGGTTTTGGGCATGCAGTAAGAATCGCAATGGAAACTCTTCAACAAGAGTCGATTAGACTAAAAGGATTAAAAAGTATTTTTCTTGAAAATATTAATGTTGATCACGATGGGTTTTGCATCAATGGTCATCACCAGGAATGCCTGCCTGGTCTATTAAATATTTCTTTTTTGGGTATTGATGCCGACTCTTTATTATTAGAGATCCCTGAAATAGCTTTATCAGCGGGATCAGCATGTAATTCGGCTGGGAGACAACCTTCCCATGTTCTTAAGGCGATTGGCCTAAGCGATGCCAACTCACGGTCAAGTGTGCGTTTGGGGTTCGGAAGGTTTAATAACGAAAAAGAAGTAAAATACGTTTGCCTGAGAATTAATGAGGTTCTAAAAAAACTTCGCAATATGGTGCCCACGCCCTTCATCACTAAATAATTATTTAAATGGAGTTTAAAATGCGAACGACCTCAGCGCTGTTTTTATTATTTGGAACCTTATTTATGGCCGCGGGTTATGGCGCTACCTTTCTGATATCAAGCTACTTTAGTATGCAGGGAGGGAGTGACATAGACACCGGCATAGCGATGAGTTTTGCATTGATAGGCACATTGATCGGGGTACCTTTAGTCGGGTGGTTTGCCGGATTGGTTGAAGCCGCGTGGCTTGCTGCAATAGCCGCTTTGACCTTAGCGGCAGGGTTTCTGATGCTTGGCTCGTCGAGTGATAATTGCGGACACATAATCAATTTTGCCGCGTTGCTTATTGGCCTGGGATGGGGAATGTTTTATATCAGCGGGCCAATGGCATTATCAGAACGTATCAATGATTTAAATCGAGGCAGTTGGTTTACTCGTTTTAGTGCCTTCCAAATGGCAGGCATTTGTGGCGGCCCGATATTACTTACCGCAATCGTTGAACAGTCAGAAGTGAGTCTGCATTCTGCATTTAATTATGTTGGGCTTGCCGGTGTGCTGGCATCTTTTTTATTGATCGTGTTTGGTGTTAAAGAAAGGCGGAGTATCCATGAGTCAGCTACCAGATCATGGGTCAAAAAATTGCCCCAAATTGGCTTAAGTAGCGCAATCAGGCCCATCATTATGGTGGGCTTAGGCGGTTGCGTATTTTCTGCGATAATGACTTTTCAAAGTTCACTGGTTGATGGTACAGATTCACGGGCAAGCACTTTCTTTGCCGTCCACGCCGTAACAGTGGTTATTTCCAGACTCTTATTTGCTCGCTATCTTTCTGTATTACCGCGTTTAAAAATGGTTAGTTCATTAATGCTGTGTTTAATACTCGGCGTTCTGTGCATGCTGGGGCTCAATATTCATCCTTCATTCCAGATAATGTCTGCCGTGTTGACCGGTTTGGGATACGGACTGGTTTATCCAGTCATCCAAACCTGGGCTATCAATGAATCTGATTTAGAAAATAGGCATGCAGCACTGACCTGGTTTGTTGTTTCTTATTTTGTTGGAATCTTCGGTTTTCCGGTATTTGGAGGCTGGGTATTGGTAGAAGCTGGAAAAGTGTGTTTTATAAGCCTTGTGGCGGTGATAGCCAGCCTTGAACTTGCTGTCGCTACCGTGCCCGCCATTCGCAGAACACATCCATTGTAAACACAAGTGCCGGCATAACTTCACGCCGGTGCTTAAATTTAACGGATGTTAAAGCTGCTGAATTCAATGGGTAAGACACTCGCCAAATCAGCGTTCCATAATTTCGGTAACTTGATCGTTATTGATTTGGCGATGATTGCCTTGTTGGTCTTCATAGCTCAGTAAGCCGGTACTTTTATCAAGCTCTGGCTTGCCGTTGGTTAAAATCATATCGCCATCTTTAGTTGCCATCACATAGTCGCTCGAGCAACCTGCGAGGATAAATGCCAAAGCTATCGTACTGACGATCTTCACTGCATTTTTCATTATGTATCCCCTGGAATGGGTCATCACAGACCACTCATTTAAGATTAGCAAAAAAAGAGCATAATGCAGCGCCGAGCTTAGCTGTGGCGTGTTATTTGGTAATAAAAAGGTTTATAACCAAAAATGACGAGCCAGCAATTCGCGAGTAAAACGCTTCTTTAAATAAAAGCCACGCGGCAAGGTCATGATTGGCTGGCCCATTTCCCCGATAGCCTCGGTTCTGGCCTTATTATTGGCTGCTTTAGGGCGTAGTTGCAGGAACTCGCCGTGACGAGCTGTAATACTCTCAACTTTTCCCAAAACGATAAGATCCATTAATTCTTCCCAATCCTGCCGTAGCTGCTCGTCCTCTTCTACTGATGGACTCCAAAGCAGCGGGCTGCCGATTCTGCGCACCGCCAACGGGATTTGTCGCTCGCCTTCCACAGGTATCCACAGTACTCGTGCCAGCTTGTGTCTGACGTGACTGCTTTCCCAGGTCACACCGCTATTGCCAGTTAACGGCGCCACGCAGACAAAGGTTGTCTCTAAAGGGTTGCCTGAGGCATCTATCGGAATAGTTTTGAGTTCAATGCCTATCTCCGGAAAATCTTGCTCTGGCTTGCTGCCTGCACTAGCGCCTAGATAAACTTCAAGCAACATGCCGACCCAACCTTTTTCCCTTTTCAGGTCAGGAGGGATCGCCATATTAGCCCGCTCAGCAAGCTCCCCTAAGCTATAACCTGCCAAAGACTGAGCACGGTGAAACAGGGCATGTTCATCTTGAGGTGGCTTAAGAGCGGGCAGAGGGATCGACATAAAAAAGTCTCATTTTCATTGGTCAAAAAACAAACAATCGTTCGCGTCGACAGAAAATTAAATCTCGACGCTGTGATTAACCCGAATAATAGCATGATTTGTCGCAGGTTTTTTTATCCTTCATTCCCAATGATTAAGCTAATTTTTAGAGTTGACCACCCGTTGAAGGGCATAATGAACAGGATCTTCCACCTAGTTATCCACAGATTTGTGGGATAACCCACAATATTTGATAGCACTGTTTCCATTTACAGGCTTGACTAGGGGGTTTTTATGAGGTTTTGTCCCATATATAACCTGTATTGGGGATTTATCTGTGGATAAAATCAACATTGTGCGATCTTTCGCCACTTTAGGATCTCTGCTGGTTTCGCCTGAGGATAACACCTGTATTAAAGCGGTGGATATCTTATTATTTATATGTTTTATATGAATTTTATTTTATATTTTTGCGAGGTGCCACGCAGGTTGGAATTAGTTTTACCCCTCTTACTCTTATGTTCTTCACACACCTATCCACAGAAAAAGTGAATAAAATTGGCGTAAAACGCGAGAGGCTGTTTATAACTTCGATAATTTGACAAAGTTATCCCTGATTTCCCCATTTGAACTGAGTGATAACCAGTGGTTTACCGCCTAGTAGTAGTATGAAACAATCAGTGTATCTATGCATTTTAAGCTTATCGAGGTAGTCCGGTGATCGATGATGATGGCTACCGCCCGAATGTTGGTATCGTAATCTGTGACAAACAGGGGCAAGTGTTATGGGCCCGTCGATATGGACAGCACTCATGGCAGTTTCCGCAGGGGGGCATCAACCCCGGAGAAACGGCCGAGCAAGCCATGTATCGTGAACTGTTTGAAGAAGTGGGATTGAGTAGAAAAGACGTTCGAATTCTGGCTTCGACTCGCAACTGGTTACGCTATAAATTGCCAAAACGTTTGGTGCGTTGGGACACAAAGCCGGTCTGTATCGGCCAAAAGCAAAAATGGTTCCTTCTACAACTCATGTGTAATGATGCAGACATCAATATGCAGCGCAGCAGCACGCCCGAGTTTGATGGGTGGCGTTGGGTGAGTTTCTGGTATCCGGTTCGTCAGGTAGTGTCATTCAAACGTGACGTGTATCGCCGGGTGATGAAGGAATTTTCCACCACTGTGATGCCAATGCAGGAAGTGCCGGTTAGCCGAACACCTCCTGCTTATCGTCGTAAAAGAGGCTAAGTCACGAAGAAATGCTCACGCGGTTGCGAGAAATAGTTGAAAAGGTAGCGATGGCGTCCAGCCTGAATGATGCGCTGGATGTGCTGGTTAATGAAACCTGCATGGCGATGGATACAGAAGTGTGTTCGATCTATCTCGCTGATAACGATCGTCGTTGTTACTACCTAATGGCTACGCGAGGTTTGAAAAAGCCTCGCGGGCGAACTATCGCGCTCGCATTTGACGAGGGCATTGTCGGGTTGGTAGGCCGTCTTGCAGAGCCTATCAATCTGGCAGATGCTCAGAGCCATCCAAGCTTCAAATATATTCCGCAGGTTAAAGAAGATCTGTTCCGCTCGTTTCTGGGCGTGCCGATTATTCACCGCCGTCAGTTGCTGGGCGTTTTGGTTATTCAACAGCGCGAGCACCGTCAGTTTGACGAAAGCGAAGAGTCTTTCATGGTCACGCTGGCAACCCAGATGGCGGCGATTCTTTCGCAGGCTCAACTCAACGTCTTATACGGGCGTTTTCGTCAAACACGAGTCAAAGCACTACCTGCGTCACCCGGTGTAGCTATCGGCATCGGCTGGCAGGATAGCAATCAGCCTTCGCTCGATCACGTTTATATGGCTTCGACGCTCGACCCCATCCGCGAGCGGGAACGCCTGACGCGCGCTTTGGAAGAGGCGGGTGCCGAATTTCGTCGTTTTAGCAAACGCTTTACCGCCAGCGCACAGAAAGAAAGTGCAGCCATTTTCGATCTCTATTCTCACCTGCTTAACGATGCCAGACTCAAGCGCGAGCTTTTTGATGAAATTGATCAGGGCGCGGTGGCTGAATGGGCTGTTAAAAAGGTTGTAGAGAAATTCGCAGCACAGTTTGCCAGCCTGCAAGATACCTATCTGCGTGAACGAGGCAGCGATTTGCGTGCTTTGGGGCAACGCCTTGTTTTCCATCTTGACGATAGCATTCAGGGTGATACCCAGTGGCCAGAGAATTTTATTCTGGTCGCAGATGAATTAACGGCCACGCTACTCGCAGAAGTTCCTCAGGAACGCCTTAAAGGTGTGGTGGTGCGTGACGGTGCAGCCAACTCTCATGCGGCAATTCTGGTACGCGCCATGGGCGTCCCGACAGTTATGGGGGCTGATATTCAGCCTTCGCTCCTCAACCAAAGGCAGCTGATTGTTGATGGTTATCGCGGCGAGCTGCTGATCGATCCTGAGCCGGTGTTGGTCAATGAGTACCGCCGCTTAATCAGTGAAGAAATGGAACTGAGTGAGCGCGCCGAGAGCGATGTCGAACAACCGGCCAAAATGCAAAGCGGCGAGCGAGTTCAAGTGATGCTGAATGCTGGCCTAAGCGCTGACCATGAGAAATTATTTGGCGGCCGTGTCGATGGTATTGGCCTGTATCGCACGGAAATTCCTTTTATGCTGCAAAGCGGGTTTCCTTCTGAAGAGGAGCAGGTCGCGCAGTATCAGGGGATGCTTCAACTATTCCCGGCCAAACCAGTAACTTTGCGTACGCTGGACATTGGATCCGACAAGCAGCTCCCTTACATGCCGATTAGTGAGGAGAATCCTTGCCTCGGATGGCGCGGGATCCGCATTACCCTCGACCAGCCGGAAATTTTCCTCATTCAGGTCAGAGCCATGCTGCGTGCTAATGCGGCGACGGGAAATCTGGGTATTTTGTTACCGATGATCACCAGTCTCGA
This sequence comes from Rouxiella sp. WC2420, assembly GCF_041200025.1. NCBI lineage: Bacteria > Pseudomonadati > Pseudomonadota > Gammaproteobacteria > Enterobacterales > Yersiniaceae > Rouxiella > Rouxiella sp. WC2420. Next base: position 947,824 of record NZ_CP165628.1, read on the forward strand.
AGAGATCGATGAAGCTCGCAGGCTGATTGATCGCGCCGGACGTGAGGTCGAGGAGGCGCTGGGTTACGCGCAGCCAAAACCGCGTATTGGCGTGATGATTGAAGTTCCTTCGATGATTTTCATGCTGCCATCTCTTGCCGGGCGTGTGGATTTCATCTCTGTCGGTACTAATGACCTGACGCAATATTTGCTGGCCGTAGACCGCAACAATACCCGCGTCGCCGGGCTTTATGACAGCCTTCACCCAGCTATGCTGAGGGTACTGAACCAGATAGCACGCGACGGGGCGACCGCCGGTGTTGATGTTAGCCTGTGTGGCGAAATGGCTGGCGATCCTATGGGGGCACTACTGTTGGTGGGCATGGGTTATCGCAATCTGAGCATGAACGGCCGCAGCGTTGCCAGAGTCAAATATCTCCTGCGACAGATTGATCTTGCCGATGCCCAGGAACTGGTAGCTCGCACATTACAGGCGCAGTTTACCAGCGAGGTGCGACACATGACTTCAGCATTTATGGAGCGCCGTGGCCTCGGCGGACTTATTCGCGGCGGTAAATAACGCACTAACTAGCACTTTCTGCTAGCTAAAAAGTCTTTTCACGTTAATGCATTGCATTGTGAGGAGACTTTTTTTTACAGATCTTTTCCCGCTCCGTTGGAACAGACAACTGTTCTCTTATGCTATGCTTTGCACCCTCTGGCCTTGAGTCGTTCATATTGTTACCTGTCGTGATTGAAGCTGTAGTTATGTTGGCATGCTAATTCGCCGCCGAGCTGCACCCATGGCAACTCCCTCTCGGGAAGCTAATTACTGCTGGTATGATAATGATCGAGTTAAACTTTTGGCCCACAACAACTTATAATTTGTGGTGATGGATGAGTAACAGCTATCTGGCGTTTCCCAAGTTTGATCCGGTCATTTTTTCGTTAGGGCCGATTTCACTTCACTGGTACGGCTTGATGTATCTGGTTGGTTTTGTTTTTGCCATGTGGCTGGCCGTCCGTCGTGCTAACAAACCCGGCAGCGGATGGAAAAAGGAAGAAGTCGAAAACCTGCTTTATGCGGGCTTCCTGGGTGTCTTTGTCGGTGGCCGAGTAGGCTATGTGCTGTTCTACAACCTGCCGTTGTTTATTGATAATCCACTATATCTGTTCAAAGTCTGGGATGGCGGCATGTCATTCCACGGCGGTTTGATTGGCGTAATTCTGGTGATGCTGTGGTTTGCACGCCGCACCAAACGCACTTTCTTCCAGGTTTCTGATTTTATTGCGCCTTTAATTCCATTTGGTCTGGGTGCTGGTCGTTTAGGTAACTTTATTAATGGCGAACTTTGGGGCCGAGTTACCACCGATGTGCCTTGGGCGATGCTGTTCCCAGGTTCTCACGATGAGGACGTGGCTATCGCGGCTGCAGATCCTAAATGGCAACCGCTGTTAAACCAATATGGCGTTCTGCCACGTCACCCTTCGCAAATTTATGAACTGTTGCTTGAAGGTGTGGTGCTGTTTATCATTCTTAACTTGTTTATCCGTAAACCGCGCCCGATGGGCAGCGTTTCTGGCCTGTTCCTGATCTTCTACGGTGCCTTCCGTATTATTGTGGAACACTTCCGCCAGCCAGACGCCCAGCTCGGTTTATTCGACGGTATCATCAGTATGGGGCAAATTCTCTCCATCCCAATGATCGTCTTTGGTATCATTATGTTCGTCTGGGCCTACCGTCGCCCGCAGAAACAATTGTCTTGAGGTAATATGAAACAGTATCTGGAATTAATGCAGCGAGTGCTTGATGAAGGCACGCCAAAAGCCGATCGTACAGGAACAGGTACTTTGTCGATTTTCGGTCATCAGATGCGTTTCAATCTGCAAGAAGGTTTTCCGCTGGTCACTACCAAGCGATGTCACCTGCGTTCAATCATTCATGAACTCCTATGGTTCCTGAAGGGTGAAACCAACATTGCTTATCTGCGTGACAACAATGTCACTATCTGGGACGAGTGGGCCGATGAAAATGGCTCCCTTGGCCCGGTTTACGGCAAGCAATGGCGTGCCTGGGGCGCACCTGACGGCAAGCAGATAGACCAGCTTGCCAATGTGGTTAACCAACTGAAGCATGATCCCAATTCCAGACGTATTATTGTTTCTGCCTGGAATGTAGGCGAGCTCGATCAAATGGCTTTGGCGCCTTGCCATGCGTTCTTCCAGTTTTACGTTGCAGATGGAAAACTGTCTTGCCAGCTCTATCAGCGTTCATGCGACGTGTTCCTCGGCTTGCCGTTTAATATCGCCAGCTACGCGCTGTTAGTGCACATGATGGCGCAGCAATGCGACCTTGAAGTCGGTGATTTTGTCTGGACCGGTGGTGATACCCACCTTTACAGCAATCACATGGAACAGACGCATTTGCAACTGAGCCGTGAACCGCGTGCATTACCGAAATTAATCATCAAACGCAAGCCTGCCTCGCTGTTCGATTATAATTTTGAAGACTTTGAAATCGAAGGTTATGACCCGCATCCGGCTATTAAAGCGCCTGTTGCAATCTAAACTTTCTTTAACGCCCGGCTATCCTGCCGGGCAGTTTCTCTTCCTGGCCCCATATTCCTCTCCCTCTTTTTTACTCCTGTTATGTGATTTTCCAATTACTTTGTGATGCCAATGTCAGAGTTTGGAATAGAGATTCCTGTTTGATTGTCACCTCTTGCAATCTCTAACGTTTTTTTGCGAGATGTCCTGGAAACCCCATTTTCCCTGCTTTTCATCACCTTTTCTCCCCGTAAACTTGCCACATGAAAAATCACACATCGGCAAAAGAGCGCGGAATGACCCTGATAGAAATCATGCTGGTGCTTGGCCTTATAGCGATGCTAAGCATTGGGTCGTTGCAAGGCTGGCGAGAACATCAGCAACGAGCCCGGCTTGAGCAACAGGCACAGATGCTGCGGATTTATCTGAGCGGATTACAGGCTCAGTCCTACCAATACAATCTAAGTCATTTGCTATGGACGATCGTCGGCAAGTCTGGTTGCGTAGGTAGCGGCATTAAACCTGCGGATTGTGCCTCGGCTGGCGACAGCCTCTTTAAGCCAACGGCACCTGATATAACAGTGGGTGTTTATTCTGAAAAAACTATGGGGTTTTACGGCTTGCGAAATATGGCTCAGGCCGGTCATATCACATTAACAAATGCCGCAGGTACGATAAGAGTCATACTCTCGGCCCGTGGCAGGATCCGTTTGTGCAGTGAAGGAAAATCGATCGCAGGGATGGCCGTATGTTGAATGCTAAAGGCTTTACTCTACCTGAGACGATGCTTGCGATGGGGATTGGCAGCATGTTGATTTTGGGGGCGATGCAGTTTTTGCCGATGCTCAGGCAGCGAACACAGCAACTGAGTCAACATTACCAGCTAGATCAGCTGTTGCGGCAAACGGCACGCACACTGCAAAAGGATTTTAGAAGAGCAGGATTTTGCGCGGGAACCTGCAGTGGCAAGCCGTTGGTCATCGGCCAGGCGAGTGGTGAAGTAAAAAACTCATGCATTATTGTAGCCTACGATCTCAATCGTAATGGACGATGGGAACCTATTGGGAATGCAGAGTCAGAGTATTTTGGTTACCGATTACGTGACGGCATGATCGAAAGTCAGCGCGGGGTGGCTAACTGCAATGGCTCTGGTTGGGAGCGCATGCTTGACCCCGGCGAGGTGAAATTCAGTCAGTTTGAGTTGTCGCTTATCCGCGCAGCCAGCGGTAGCGCATTGCTAACCATGGAAATAAAAGCAAACTGGAAGAAAACGCCAAAAGTGAGTAGTTGGCTGAATACAGTGGTGAAAATCCAATGAGTCAGCAGATTAATGGGTCTAATTTTCGTCAGCGCGGCAGTGCGCTAATCGTGACTATCATGATGATGATGACATTGGGGCTGTTGGGCCTGAATACAGTCAATCAACATCTGAATGCGGCATTGGCATTGACCCGTAGTGAGAAAACTTACTTTCAATCCTGGGAGCTTGCAGTTTCTTCGCTCAATTGGGGCTTGGCACAAAGCGGGAGTTATCAGCATGCCGAGCAATGGCAGTGCGTCGAGTCTTCGCAACTTAAGCAACCATCAAGGGCGGGAACTCAGGCTTCATCAACTTTGGTTTCAGGTACCACATTGCGCAGCTGCGTTAGGCCCTCGGCAACGGAAGGGCAATATGTATTAAGAGGGGAAGGGCGGTATCTGGCCGGGTTTTTACCGGTCTACCTTTATCAATTGGCGACCTTGAAAACGGCAGAAGCAGGAGCAAGTCGCTTTGAATCCATACAAAATGGCTGGCTTGATTTTTTGCCCATTTAAAGACGAAACCCAGTGCTATGAATAGATTAAGTGTCGAAAAGAATCAGACGGGATTAAGTCTGCCAGAAACGCTGATCGCTATGTTGCTGCTTTCAATCTCGGTTCTGGGATTACTGCATTATTATCAGTCATTAAGTCAGGGGTTTACTCGTCAGTGGCAGGTTAGGCAGGCATGGAGCGAGGCCCACGAACAGCTTGAGAGTTTTGCCATTACAGGCAAAGGCAAGGTCATTGAGAAAATTGGCTGGCGGGTGGATATAAGTCCGGTTCAGATGTCACCGGCATGTCAACAGGTGACTGCGACAGTCACGACGCCAATGCGCTATACCAGTCAGTTGAGTCGTTTGATTTGCAAACCAATTGACGACTTTTAGGGCAAAAAATCGATTTACTAAACAATAATGCCTCAGACTGCCCAGCTTCCTTTGCAATAACGTGGTCGGTCGGTAAAGTATGAAATATCCCGGTAACTTTTCTCTGAGTTGCAGCGGATCCACTTAACTGTTGCTTAAGGGCCTCAAGGAAACAGCTATGTTTACGGTGTACCATTCCAATCAGCTAGACCTGCTAAAAATGCTGACGACCAGCCTTATCGAGGGGCGTCCCTTGGATAATCCTTTTGAGCAAGAGGTCATACTGGTTCAAAGTCCCGGAATGGCTCAATGGCTACAGATGGAACTAGCTCAGTCATTTGGGATTGCCGCCAACATTGCTTTTCCTCTGCCTGCGACATTCATCTGGGACATGTTTACCAAAGTTCTGCCTGGTATTCCCAAAGAAAGTGCCTTTAGTAAAGATGCGATGACCTGGAAGCTGATGTGGCTGCTGCCGGGCAAGCTTGAACAACCAGAATTTGCACCGTTGCAGCATTATCTGACTGACGATCGCGATAAGAGAAAGATCCACCAACTTGCGGCACGAGTTGCTGACCTCTTCGACCAATATCTGGTTTATCGCCCCGAATGGCTTAAAACCTGGCAGCAGGGCAGTCTGGTAGATGAAGAGTTAGATGCCTCTCAACAATGGCAGGCTCCGCTGTGGCGAGCGCTTTGCGAATACACTCAAGAGCTGGAGCAACCTGAATGGCACAGGGCAAATCTCTATGAGCGATTTATTCAAGCACTGAATAAAGCTGCTGTCTGCCCCGATGGATTGCCGAAGAGAGTTTTCATCTGCGGTATCTCTGCTCTGCCACCGGTTTATCTGCAAGCGCTGCAAGCTTTGGGGAAACACATTGATATTCATCTGATGTTTACCAACCCTTGCCAATATTATTGGGGCGATATTCAGAATTACGCTTTTTTGGCACGGCTGCAAAGTCGCAAGCGGCGACATTATCTTGAGAAAAGTGAATCAGGGCTGTTCAGAGACCCTGCGCTGGCAGAGCAATTATTTAATGAAGACGGTGAGCAAAACCTTAGCAATCCACTGCTGGCATCCTGGGGCAAATTGGGGCGGGATCACATGTACCTGCTGTCGCAAGTTGATGGCATTCAGGAAGTACATGCCTTTGTAGATGTCGGAAATGAAACGCTGTTACACGCCATTCAACAAGATATGCTCGATCTTGAGGACCAAGCGGTTATTGGCATGACTGCGGAAACACTCAACAGTAGCGAAACAAAGCGCATTTTGCAGGCATCCGACAATTCCGTGAGCGTGCATCTCTGTCATAGTCCTCAGAGAGAGGTTGAAGTTTTACACGACAACCTTCTGGCGATGATGGAGCATGACCCAGACCTTACGCCGCGTGATATCATTGTAATGGTGGCAGATATCGATGCGTACGCGCCTTACATTCAGGCGGTATTTGGTAATGCCCCTAAAGAGCGCTATTTACCTTTTGCTATCTCTGACCGTAAAGCAAGCCAATCTCATCCGGCACTGCAAGCGTTTATCTCTTTGCTGGACTTGCCTTTGAGCCGTTTTACCTCCGAGCAGGTTTTAGCGTTGCTTGAAGTACCCGCATTAGCCACGCGTTTCTCGATTGATGAAGACGGCCTGCGGCTGTTACGCCAATGGGTAGGCGAGTCTGGTATTCGCTGGGGATTGGATGATGATAACGTTCGTGAATTGGCGCTACCTGCTACTGGCCAACATACCTGGCATTTTGGACTAACCCGCATGCTGCTGGGTTATGCCATGGATAGCCGCGCCGGGGATTGGCAAGGGGTACTGCCCTATGATGAGTCTACGGGGTTGGCTGCGGAGCTTGCCGGGCACCTGGCCGAGTTGCTGATGCAACTTAGCCAGTGGCGCATTCGCCTCTCGCAGGCGCGAAGCCTGACAGACTGGCTGCCTGTTTGTCATGAGCTATTGATGACCTTCTTTTCTCCTGAAGGCGAAACCGAAGTTGCATTGGCGCTAATTGAACAACAGTGGCAAAAAGTGCTGAATCAGGGGGTAGCTGCGCGTTATCCTGACGATGTGCCGATTTCGATTTTGCGTGATGAACTAGCATCTCGACTGGATCAAGAACGTATCAGTCAGCGTTTTTTGGCCGGTCCAATCAATTTTTGTACCCTGATGCCCATGCGCTCTATCCCATTCAAGGTGGTGTGCCTGTTGGGTATGAATGACGGGGTTTATCCAAGAACTTTGCCGCCCCTGGGGTTTGACCTGATGGCAAAGCAGGTTAAGCGGGGCGACAGAAGCCGCCGTGATGATGATAGATACCTGTTTCTGGAAGCGATCCTTTCGGCTCAGAATCAGCTTTATATCAGCTATATCAGCCGTTCAATCCAAGACAACAGCGTGCGCTATCCCTCGGTGTTAGTCAGTGAATTACTCGAGTATGTCGGGCAGAGTTATTGCCTGCAGGATGACCAAAAACTCAATGCCGATGAGAGTGAGAGAAGAGTACGTGAGCATCTTGAACAGTTGCATTCAAGAACGCCATTTGATGCCGGTAACTTTGACATTGATGCTCAGGCACCAAGCTTCGCCAGTGAGTGGTTACCCGCAGCGGGAGGGTTAGGAACCCCGGCCAGTGACTTCAATCAACCACTAAGCGAATTAACCTTAACTGAGATTTCACTGGATGGCCTGTTGCGTTTTTACCGGCATCCGGTGAAAGCTTTTTTCCAGATGCGTCTTAATGTCAGCTTTCTGATTGAAGAGACCGAGCTGTCTGATGAAGAGCCTTTTATTGTTGATAACCTCAATCGCTATCAGTTGAATACGCAGCTTCTGAATTCTCTGATCGAAGAGCAGGATCCCGCTATTTTGTTCAGTCATACCAAAGCTTCTGGTGGATTGCCTTATGGTTCTTTTGGTGAGATTTTTTGGAACAAACAGTGTGAGGACATGGCAGAACTTGCAGCAATTGTGCGTGAAGAACGTGCCGATAGCAGCAGTATCGAGTTGGGGCTTACTTTGCAGGACTGCAAGATAACCGGTTGGATGCACCAGGTACAAGACGATGGCCTTTTACGTTGGCGTCCTGCCGCACTGCTTGCTCGTGATGGCCTTTTGTTGTGGATTGAGCACGTTATCTATTGTGCCAGTGGCGGTATGGGCGAAAGCCGTATTTTTGGCCGGACTGGTACTGCTTTTCGCTATGGCAATCTGAAACCTGAGGTTGCCAAACAGCATCTTCAACAGTTAATCGATGGCTACAAACAAGGTCTTTGCTCACCGTTGAAATTATTAACTAAAAGCGGCTGGGCGTGGCTAAGTGTATGCTTTGACAAGACCAATGGGACCATAAATAGTGATCCTGAGATACAAAATAAAGGAATCAATAAGCTAGTGCAGGCTTGGCAAGGGGATAGCCGAGTACCGGGCGAAGGGGAGGACCCTTACGTTCAACGTGTGATGCGTCAGCTTGATTCAGAAAATATTCAGACAATAATCGCTGAGGCTCAACGCTTTCTTTTGCCAGTGGTACAACATAATCTGGCATAAAGACCTGCAAAGTTTGAAAAGGGCAGAGAAACCAAAACTATCTGCTACCCCTGAGGTCTTAATTATTAAGTACGCTTTTGGTTACGGGCTCGCACCATCCGACTCTTTAGCCTCTTTTTTATTTTTTATTCAAGGGAGACAGGTAATGTTGAAACAGCTTACCCGTGTAAGCGGGTTACTGTTGTTGATGACGTTTTGGGCCCCCGTAGTCTGGTCCGCAACAGACTGGCAACCAATTACAGAAACAATTCATAAAAGCCAGAATGATCCTCGTCAGTATCAGGCTATTAAATTAGCTAATGGCATGACGGTATTGCTGGTCTCTGATAATCAGGCTTCTAAGTCCTTGGCAGCACTTGCCGTTTCCGTGGGTTCTCTTCAGGACCCTAATGGACAGTTAGGTTTGGCGCATTTTACCGAACATATGTTGCTGATGGGTTCAAAAAAATATCCGAAACCTGAAAGCCTGTCAGAATTTCTGAAAATGCACGGCGGCAGCCATAACGGCAGTACGGCTTCTTATCGCACTGCGTTCTACCTTGAAGTTGAAAACGATGCCCTGCAAGAGGCGGTAGATCGCCTTGCCGATGCGGTAGGTGAACCGCTATTGGACCCCAACTATGCCGACAAAGAACGCAACGCCGTAAACGCTGAACTGACGATGGCGCGCTCACGCGACGGTATGCGCATGGGCCAGGTCAGAGCTGAAACACTGAATCCTGCGCACCCTGGTTCTCGCTATGCGGGGGGGAATCTCGAAACCCTGCGCGATAAGCCGGGAAATAAACTGCATGATGCGCTGGTGGACTTTTACCATCGCTATTACTCCGCAAATCTAATGGTCGGAGTCATTTACAGCAACAAGCCTTTGGCTGAACTGGCACAGATTGCCTCCGACACCTTTGGCAAAATCGCTAATCATAACGCTACAGTGCCGCCTATCACTGTACCGAGCGTTACGCCTGCCCAACAGGGAATAATCATTCATTATGTTCCGGCCGAGCCGCGCAAACAGCTGCGTCTGGAATTTGCCATCGACAATAACAGTGCTGCCTTCAGGAGCAAGACAGACACCTATGTCAGCTATCTCATAGGAAATCGAAGCACTAATACCCTGTCTGATTGGCTGCAAAAACAAGGTTTGGCAGATGGTATCAGTGCTGGGGCAGACCCTATGGTGCAGCGAAATCAGGGGATCTTTGCTATTTCGGTGTCCCTCACTGATAAGGGCATGGCTAATAAAGATCAGGTCATTGCCGCTATTTTCAATTATCTGTCTCTTATCCGCTCTCAAGGTGTGAAAAAAGAGTATTTCGATGAAATCGCTCACGTAATGGCGCTGGATTTCCGCTATCCGGCGGTCACCCGCGACATGGACTACGTAGAGTGGTTGGTTGATACCATGATTCGTGTACCGGTCGATCACGTGCTGGATTCGCCTTATATCACCGACCGATTTGATCCGCAGGCGATTGATAACCGGTTGGACGGGTTGACGCCAGAGAAGGCGCGTTACTGGTTTATCAGCCCTGATGAGCCGCACAATAAAATGGCCTATTTTGTTGATGCACCCTATGAGGTTGATAAAGTCCCAGCCGATGATTTTACTAAATGGCGTCAGATGGAAGGGCAAATCAGTTTATCTTTACCTAAGCTGAACCCGTATATTCCTGAAAATTTGGATCTGGTAAACAAAAGCGATACGCAAACGCATCCTGAACTCATTGTTAATCAGAAAGGTTTGCGCGTCCTTTATATGCCAAGCCACTATTTCAGTGCTGAACCCAAGGCCGACGTTACTTTGGCATTTCGTAGCCAAGAGTCTCTAGATACGGCTAAAAAGCAGGTGATGTATGGTCTGAATGATTACCTGACCGGTGTAGCCTTTGACCAGCTGAGCTATCAGGCGTCGATCGGCGGCATTAGTTTTTCCACTAGTCCAGATCACGGCCTGGAGTTCAATGCCAACGGCTTCACCGATCATTTGCCTGATTTGCTTAGCGAGCTGGTGGAGGAATATCCAAAGGTAGTGCCGACCCAACAGCAGCTCGATCAGGCTAAATCATGGTATCTGGAGCGGCTTGATTCTGCCGACAAAGGCAAGGCGTTTGAACTGGCGTTACAACCTGTGCAGCTGATCTCCCGTATCCCATACAGCGAGCGTGATGTGCGCGAGAAGCTGGTGAAAGACATTACTCTGCAAGAGGTTACAAATTATCGTAAACAATTGCTGGATAAAGGGGCGTTGGAAGTATTGGTCGATGGCAATATGACTGCTGATGAAGTAAAGAAAATGGTCAGCAATATTCAGGCCAGGGTGAAGCCTCAGGGGACAACATGGTGGCGAGGTAGCCGCATCATTGTGAACCACCCGCAGAAGGTCAACATGCAGCGGGTGGGTACTTCAACCGATTCTGCTTTGGCGGCAGTCTATGTTCCAGTGGGCTACGATGAAGTCCGCAGCATGGGCTACAGCGCCTTGTTAGGGCAGATTATCCAGCCTTGGTTCTACAGCCAGTTGAGAACGCAGGAACAGCTTGGCTATGCTGTATTCGCCTTCCCAATGCCGGTTGGCAAGCAGTGGGGAATAGGTTTCCTGCTGCAAAGTAACAGTAAACAGCCTAAATATCTTTATGAGCGTTATCTGGCGTTTTACCCGCAGGCTGAAAAACGCCTGCGTGAAATGAAAGACAGCGAGTTTAGTCAGTATAAGCAGGGGCTATTAAGCGATATGCAGCAACGCCCGCAGACTATGGGCGAGGAAATTGGACGATTTTCTGAAGACTTTAGCCGTGGCAACGATCGGTTTAATACCCGTGAGAAAGTGATTGCGGTCATCCAGGGGCTGACTCAGAAAGAACTGGCTGATTTCTATCATCAGGCGGTGATTAAGCAAACCGGGTTTGCCATGCTTTCTCAAGTTTCAGGAAAGGATAGCCAAACGCCTGCGTATGCGGCTCCTGTCGGTTGGAAAACCTATCCGACGACGTCCAGTTTGCAAAAAACCTTTCCACATCAGGTTAATAAATAATGACAGTAATAATCCCGCACAAGCTTAATCCTCTGACTTTGCCGCTATCCGGCGAACGACTTATTGAGGCTTCTGCGGGCACTGGAAAAACGTTCACCCTGGCTCTGCTGTATTTGCGATTGCTATTGGGGCTGGGCGGGCAGGCAGCTTTCGCCCGCAGGTTAACGGTAGAAGAAATTCTGGTGGTGACCTTTACCGAAGCGGCAACCGAAGAGCTGCGTGGGCGCATCCGTAGCAATATTCATGAGCTAAGGCTTGCCTGTATTCGTAAATCCAGCAATAACCCAATGCTGGCGGCGTTAATGACTGAAATTGCTGACCTTTCTGAAGCTGCATCGACTTTATTGGCGGCAGAGCGGCAAATGGATGAGGCGGCAATTTACACCATTCACGGTTTCTGCCAGCGCATGTTGATGCACAATGCCTTTGAATCCGGGATCTTATTTGAGCAGACGCTGATACAAGACGAGATGCCGCTGCGTCGACAGGCCTGCGCCGATTTTTGGCGACGCTATTGTTACCCATTGCCGCTTGATATTGCTCGGATTATTTCTCAAGAGTGGAGCGGCCCTGAGGCGCTGTTAGCTGATTTGTCATCTTATCTCCACGGAGAGGCTCCACAATTGCGCTTTCCGCCGGAACAAGGGGAAACGCTGGAGAGCCGACATCAGCGAATTGTTGCGCGCCTGAATGATATCAAGCAACAGTGGTTATCCGCTGCGGCAGATATCGAGGCCATCATCACTCAGTCTGGGGTAGATAAACGCAGCTATAGTACTCGTTTTCTGCCCAACTGGCTGGTGGCCGTGGCTGCCTGGGCCTCGCAATCCACCGAAAGCTACACTTTGCCGAAGGAGCTTGAGCGTTTCCGGCAGTCGGTTCTGCTGGAGAAAACAAAAAAAGGCGAGCCGCCGCAGCATGCAATTTTTGACGCGATTGACCGGCTTTATGAAGAATCACTGACGATTCGCGATTTGGTGATTGCTCGCGCGCTCACCGAAATACGTCAGTCTATAGCCGAAGAAAAGCGTCAGCACGCCGAGTTGGGTTTTGATGATTTGCTGAGCCGTCTCGACAATGCCTTACAGCAGCCTTCTGGAAATCTATTGGCACAGGCGATCCGTCAGCGTTATCCACTGGCGATGATCGACGAATTTCAGGACACCGATCCACAACAATATCGCATCTTTAATTGCCTTTACGGTAATCAACCGCAGTGTGGACTGCTGCTGATCGGCGACCCAAAACAGGCAATTTATGCTTTCCGTGGCGCCGATATTTTTACCTATATGCGCGCACGCTCTGAGGTCAGTTCTCATTACACTATGGACACTAACTGGCGATCCTCGGTGTCGATGGTCAGGAGCGTGAACCAGCTATTTTCCCGGCTAGCGTCACCGTTTCTGTTTTCGCAAATTCCGTTTATATCCGTGCAACCTGCGTCAAAAAACACGGCGCTTGGTTTCGAGCTTCACGGCAAAACTCAACCGGGGATGCAGTGCTGGGTTCAGCCGGGAGAAGGCGTTGGGGTAAACGATTATCAGCAATTTATGGCGGCACACTGTGCGGCGCAGATCCGCGATTGGTTAACTGCTGGGCAGCAGCAGGAGGCGTGGTTAATCGAAGGCGAAAAACGTCGGTCGGTGCAGGCTTCTGACATCACAATTTTGATCCGCAGCCGTCGCGAAGCGGCATTAATCCGCGATGCGCTCAGCATGCTCAACATCCCTTCTGTTTATCTTTCAAATCGTGACAGTGTGTTTGATACTCCGGAAGCGCTCGATGTGCTTTGGCTGCTACAGGCGGTCTTGACGCCAGAACATGAAAGAACCCTGCGCAGTGCCATGGCAACCGGTTTGATGGGTTTGGATGCCTTGACGCTAGACGCGCTGAGTCAGGATGAGATCGCCTGGGACAAACTGGTAGACGAGTTTGACAGCTATCGTCAGCGCTGGATGCAACGCGGTGTATTACCGATGCTTAAAAACCTGATAATGCAGCGGCACATTGCCGAAGACCTGCTGGCAAATCCCGGGGGTGAACGGCGTTTGACCGATCTACTGCATCTGGGCGAACTATTGCAGGAAGCGGCGGCACAGCTCGACAGCGAGCATGCGTTGGTACGCTGGCTGGCACAGCAGATAGCGCAACCCGACTCTCAGGCCCAAAGCCAGCAGCTGCGTCTGGAAAGTGACAAACATCTAGTAAAAGTAGTCACAATCCATAAATCCAAAGGGTTGGAATACCCGCTGGTCTGGTTGCCATTTATCAGTAATTTCCGCCAGCAACAGCGGGGCCTGTATCACGATCGTGAAAATTTTGCCGCTTTGCTGGATCTAAGCGAGGATGAGCAAACTCTTCAGCTCGCCGAGGAGGAGCGTCTGGCAGAAGACTTGCGTCTGCTGTATGTCGCCCTGACTCGTTCGATCTATCACTGCAGTATCGGGATTGCGCCATTGATTCAGGGTACGCGCAAGAAGCAGGGTGACACCGACCTGCATCTTGGCGCTTTGGGTTATCTGGTTCAGAACGGGCAGGCGGGTGATGCGGCATATCTTGCAGAATGCCTGCAAAATCTGGCTGATGAAAACGTTGCCGTTACTGCCGTCGAACCGATTGATTCGACAGTCTGGATTCCGCCCGAGTTAAAGACGCCGCAGCTTGCCGCCGCGCACCTGACCCGGACTTTGGCCGATTTTTGGCGCGTTACCAGCTATTCCGGGCTACAACAGCACGGCTCGGCGCTGGCACAGGATCTGCTGCCAAAACTTGATGTTGATGCTGCCGGTGAACAACCGCAGGACAGCGAGCCGCAGATGACGGCGCATAGTTTTCCGCGTGGTGCGTCCCCCGGTACGTTCTTGCATAGCCTGTTCGAAGAAATTGATTTTAGCCAACCCGTCGACCCGGAGTGGTTGCAGGAGATGCTTGAGGCACAGGGTTATAGCGCTGAGTGGTTGCCGATTTTGCAAGAGTGGGTCGATACCGTATTGACCACGCCACTTGATGACACCGGTATGTCGCTTAGCGCTTTGGAACCTGCGCAACATCAGTCCGAATTGCAGTTTTATTTGCCTATCGACGGCCTGTTGAAACCGCAGGATCTCAACGCGTTGGTGCAGCATTACGATGCGCTGTCAGCACAGTGCCCACCGCTAAATTTCCAGCAAGTTCGTGGCATGCTAAAGGGCTTTATTGACCTGGTTTATTTCTGGCAGGGTCGTTATTACCTGCTTGATTATAAATCCAACTGGCTTGGCGAAGACAGCAGCGCATATACCCAGTCGGCCATGGAAAATGCCATGGCGCAGCATCGTTATGACTTGCAGTATCAGCTCTATACTCTGGCCCTGCACCGATATCTTGGGCATCGGTTGGCGGACTACAACTATCAACAACATTTTGGCGGCGTGGTGTACCTGTTTCTCCGAGGGGTCGATTCTAATAAGCCTGACAACGGCATTTTCCGTCGACGCCCCGATGAAGAGTTTATTCATTCGATGGACGCCCTGTTTAAAGGTGAGCAGTTGCCGAGGTTGGCATCCCTGCAACAGGAGAATGCATCATGATGGCGCTTTATGAACAGGCGATCGCTTTGGGCGCTTTACGTGCGCTGGATGTGCAGTTTGCTCGCATGGTAGCAGGAAATGATCCGGCGATAATGTTGGCGGCTGCCAGTCTTAGTGCCGAAGCCGGGCGCGGGCATGTTTGTCTTCGGTTAAGTGAATTACAACCCGATACGCTGTTTGAGGGGCGCTTTCCTGCTTTGGCCAGCGGCCTGTGGCAGGCTGCCGGTGAGCCAGATGAGGCGGTTTGGCGAGAGCTGCTTGCCCGTAATCCAGCGGTGGGGGACGGTAGTCAGGCCACCCCGATAGTCTTGCAGCAACAGCGGCTTTATCTGCAGCGTATGTGGCAGGATGAAGGCCAGGTTGCCGCATTCTTTATCAATGATGAGCCCAATCCTTTATTGGCGCTGGGTGAGCAGGGTAATGAACTGGCGGTGGATGAACCTCGCCTGCGAGCGGTGCTTGACCAGCTGTTTGGTGCTGCCGAAAGCGATGAGGTTAACTGGCAGAAAGTTGCCGCTGCGGTGGCAGTAACACGAAGAATTTCGATTATATCAGGCGGACCCGGTACCGGAAAAACTACCACCGTGGCCAGGTTATTAGCCGCGCTGGTACAGCTACAAAGTGACAGGCGCCTGCGTATTCAGCTTGCTGCGCCAACCGGCAAGGCTGCGGCAAGGCTGACTGAATCACTGGGGCAGGCCAGCCGTCAGCTTGATTTAACAGATGAAGAGCGTGGCCAGTTTCCTGATGAAGCCTCTACTCTGCACCGCCTGTTGGGTGCTCAGCCTAATAGCCAGAGGATGCGCTATCATCAGGGCAATCCACTGCACCTTGACGTGCTGGTAGTTGATGAGGCTTCGATGGTGGATCTGCCGATGATGGCGAGGCTGATTGCCGCGCTGCCTGCGAAGGCCAGGGTAATTTTTCTGGGTGACCGCGATCAGTTGGCATCAGTTGAAGCGGGTGCCGTGCTGGGTGATATCTGTCGTTTTGCGGAACAGGGTTACAGTCCCGCTCGCGCCGATCAGTTGCAACGTCTAACGGGTTGCCTGGTAGAGGGTAATGAACTGGAACATCCAGCCAGCGTGCGTGATGCGCTATGCCTGTTACGTAAGAGCTATCGCTTTGATGCCAGTTCGGGAATAGGCATTTTGGCGGCAGCGGTGAATGCCGGTGACAGCCCGTTGGCACGCCGGATTTTGTCACGTAATTTAGCCGATCTCGGCAATTTTCCGCTTAGCGAGACTGACGATTTTAAATCCCTGCTCGACGCCTGTGTTGCCGGTTACCGCCCTTATTTGCAGGCGGTAGCGGCGAGTGCCGATCCTGTGGTGATCTTAAAAGCTTTTGGTGATTTTCAAGTGCTCTGTGCCTTGCGCGAAGGCCCGTTTGGGCTAGCAGGTTTAAACGAGCGTATCGAGCAAATGTTGCAACGTCAGGGGTTAATTCGCCGACCGATAGCCCTCGGCGGTCGCTGGTATGCAGGTCGTCCAATAATGATCAGCCGCAACGACAGTGCTTTGGGATTATTTAATGGGGATATCGGAATTGCGTTACATAATGAGCTGGGTGAGTTAAGAGTTTATTTCCAACTGCCGGATGGGCAAATCAAGTCAGTACAGCCGAGCCGCTTGCCAATTCACGATACCGCCTATGCCATGACAGTGCATAAATCTCAGGGATCGGAGTTCGAGCATACGCTATTAGTTTTGCCTAATCATTTTTTACCAGTGCTGACGCGCGAGCTGGTCTATACCGCGATTACTCGAGCCAAGCGGCAGTTATCGCTGTATTCCAGTGAGAAAGTGCTGGGATTGGCAATTCGAACTCCAACACAGCGACGCAGTGGGTTAGTTGAGAGGCTAACAGCGGGTTAAATTGAGATAAAGTAAAAGGCGAGGTCATTTCACCCCGCCTTTTCAAATGGTCTACAGCAGGCTTATTTACAGGTCGGCAATCAGGATCTTGGAACGACGCTGATAGTTGTACATTTCCTGCTTTTGAATCGGCAGCACATCAACGTCTGCAGGTTTGAAGCCACGCTCCTGGAACCAGTGAATGCTGCGCGTAGTCAAAACGAACAGCTTGGTCAGGCCCATTTGCCTGGCGTGACTCGCAACGCGTTTCAACAGCATTTCCCCGCGCGAAGAACTGCGATAGTCGGGATGAACGGCAACGCAGGCCATCTCGCCAATTTTCTCATCAAGGAACGGATACAGTGCCGCACAGGCGATGGTCAGGTTATCTCGTTCAATGATGGTAAATTTGTCGATTTCCATTTCCAACTGCTCGCGAGAACGGCGTACCAAAATACCCTGCTGTTCAAGAGGGCGGATTAATTCCAGTATTCCGCCAATGTCGTTGATAGTCGCTCGGCGCACTTGTTCAGAGCTTTCCATCACGACTTGTGTACCAATACCGTCGCGCGAGAACAGCTCCTGTATAAGCGCACCGTCTTCCTGATAGCTGATCAAATGACTGCGACGCACGCCGCTGCGGCAGGCTTTAACCGCCCCGCGCAGGAAACGCACGGTTTCTGAATGATACTCGCCAACGTCTTCAATCTTGTCGATGAAAATTTGCGCATCATTGGGGAACAGTTCGGAAATAATATTGCCATCTTCGTCGCTAACACCCTGCTCGGCGCCAAAGCCAATCATTTTTTCTGCTTTAAGTTTAACAGCCAGCTGGGTCGCCACTTCTTCGGACACCAGATTAAAACTTTCTCCGGTCACAGAAACAGCAACGGGACCCAGCAGCACGATGGCATTGTTGTCGAGCTGACGATGGATCGCCTCTTCATCGATACGGCGGATGCGGCCGCTGTGGCAATAATCCACGCCGTCATCAACCCCAAGCGGCTGCGCAATGATAAAGTTGCCGCTGACGACGTTGATATGCGCGCCTTGCAGCGGCGTATTGTTCAGACTCATCGACAGACGAGCCGTAATATCGAGCTGCAAAAGTCCGGCAGCCTGTTTCACCAACTCCAGAGCACGGGCATCGGTAACGCGAGTATTCTTGTGATAAGTCGGCTCATAGCCATGCTCGGCAAGGTTGCTGTCGATTTGTGGACGTGCGCCATAAACCACAACCAGCCTAATCCCCAGGCTATGTAACAGCCCGATATCATTGACTATGTTTGTGAAATTCTCATGTTCGATGGCCTCACCACTGAGCATGATAACGAAAGTCTTACCCCGGTGAGCATTGATGTAGGGAACTGAGTGGCGAAAACCTTGGACCAATTCAGTGCTTCGTTCCTTCACGGCAAAACCTCTTTTGCATTTTTATTCGTAATTTTCGTATTTTTATTCTTTTAGGGCTGTGTGGCAAGTAAGAAATCTCTGTTTTTGAAATTCAATTATTTCTAACCTACCAAAAACTGAAAAATCCTGACAATCCTGTGGGTGACAGTGGGAGAAGAGTTCGTTAAAGTTTGTCTCATTGCTTTTTGTTACCTTTATTCATCTTTAGATATCTTTGAGACTACATGCCTGACGAACAACATAATTCTGGCCGCCGCCTTCTCCTGCAAAGTGCTGCGGCAACCTTGTTGTTGAGCGTGAGTCGTATCGGTATGGCTGCCTCTTCGCATGTTGTTGCAGTCCGTGTCTGGCCTTCCTCGACCTATACCCGCGTTACTCTTGAATCCAACTATTCGCTCAAGTATAAGCAGTTTAGATTACAAAACCCTGCTCGACTGGTGGTGGATATTTCCGGAATTCAGCTTAACTCGGTGCTTAAAGAGCTGGGGCAGAAAATCACCTCAACGGATCCAAATATTCAGCAACTGCGGGTTGGGCAATTCGACACATCAACCGTTCGCCTGGTGATCGAGTTAAAGCAACCCATCAGCCCACATCTTTTTACCCTGACGCCAGTTGCAGAATTTCGTCATCGGCTGGTTATCGATCTTTATCCCGAGAATAATCCGCAAACCAGCAGTGATGGTGAGAGCGATGATCCGCTATTGGCGCTGCTTGAAGATTACAATCGAGGAAATGTTGCCAGGACCTTACCGCCAGAAAAGAAAAAGGATGGGAGGGCAGGGCATCAACGGCCAATTATTATTATGCTCGATCCCGGTCACGGCGGTGAGGATCCGGGAGCAATAGGTAAACATAAAACTCGTGAGAAAGACGTGGTGCTGCAAATTGCGCGGCGATTGCAAAAACTGATCAAGCAGCAGCCCAATATGACTGTCTATATGACTCGCAATGAGGATATTTTTATTCCATTGAAGGTCCGGGTTGCCAAGGCGCGCAAGCAGCGAGCCGATCTGTTTATTTCGATTCACGCCGACGCGTTTACCAGTCGCGCCGCACGAGGATCTTCTGTGTTCGCACTTTCGACCAAAGGGGCAACCAGTGCCGCCGCGCGTTTTTTAGCCCACACACAAAATGAGTCGGATAAAATAGGTGGAGTCAGTAAAAGCGGCGATCGCTATCTGGATCACACCTTATTCGATTTGGTGCAAACCGCCTCTATCAATGACAGCCTGAGGTTTGGTAAAGAGGTGCTAACTCGCATCGGCAAGGTCAATCATTTACACAAGCACAAAGTTGATCAGGCCGGGTTTGCAGTGTTGAAAGCGCCGGA
The DNA here is from genome assembly GCF_041200025.1 of Rouxiella sp. WC2420. Taxonomy (NCBI): domain Bacteria; kingdom Pseudomonadati; phylum Pseudomonadota; class Gammaproteobacteria; order Enterobacterales; family Yersiniaceae; genus Rouxiella; species Rouxiella sp. WC2420. Next base: position 967,273 of record NZ_CP165628.1, read on the forward strand.
TATTCCATCAATTCTGGTTGAAACGGCTTACATCAGTAATCTTGAAGAAGAGCGTAAACTGCGAACTGCTCATTTCCAGCAGCAGATAGCCGAGTCGATTTTAGCAGGGATCAAAGCTTACTTCGCCGATGGCGGCATGCTGGCAAGGCGCTAGATCGAACCAATAATGATTAAGAAGGGGGTAAATTACAGGCAAAAAAAAACACCCTATTGGGTGCTTGTTTTTAACAGCTTCTTTTCTAAAAGACATTAGATTGGTTGCGGGGGCCGGATTTGAACCGACGACCTTCGGGTTATGAGCCCGACGAGCTACCAGGCTGCTCCACCCCGCGTCCGTCTAATGCTTGCTGTCTTCTTCTTCACTACTTCCCATCGTGTACTTCAGTCAGTTGGTTGCGGGGGCCGGATTTGAACCGACGACCTTCGGGTTATGAGCCCGACGAGCTACCAGGCTGCTCCACCCCGCGTCCGTTTACTGCTGACTTACTCTACACTATATACGCTATTAAATCACGTACTTATCGAACGCTTTATCCAATTCTTTTCAACTGCATCGAATTGGTTGCGGGGGCCGGATTTGAACCGACGACCTTCGGGTTATGAGCCCGACGAGCTACCAGGCTGCTCCACCCCGCGTCCGATGGAGGCGAACTATACTCCCCGTGAGAAATGATGCAACCCCTTTTTGTATTTGATTGAGATAAAGCGTTTTATTGCTCCCTTTTTGCTCATTGTGCTGGTTAATCCCTCTATTTTTCGTTAAAGCATTTTTTTGTTGGGTACAATTCCTTTCCTTACTCCCCTTTGTTATCGTTCTCACCAAAGATTTTCCCCCCTGAGCAAGAGAGTGCATTAATGAAAGGACGTTGGACTAAGTATTTGCTGAGTGGACTGGTAATCGCCATTTTGGCTGGCTGTTCATCCCGCCCCACCGATCGGGGCCAGCAATATAAAGATGGGCGACTCGATAACGCGCTTGAGTATGTCAATCAGCCCAATGCGACCGGCAAAGCCGTCAATGCCAGAGATTACGCTGACCAGGTCTTGGAAGTGCAAGCCGCGTCTTCAACCTTATATAACCGTAACAACTCAAACTATAGTGCGATTGAGCAATGGGCTCGTGCTGGTGCCGACACTCGCACCCTGAGTCAGTACGGTATTAGTGCCTATCAAATGGAAGGTGCCGACAATTTCGGCAATGTGCAGTTCACTGGCTACTACACTCCGGTGGTACAGGCCCGTTATACTCCGCAGGGCGAATTCCAGTATCCGCTTTATCGTATGCCGCCAAAGGCACGCGGCGGCCGTTTACCTGACCGCGCCTCTATCTATGCCGGTGCCCTGAGCAGCCGTTACGCGGTTGCCTATACCAATTCCCTGATGGACAACTTCATGATGGAGGTGCAGGGCAGTGGTTATGTTGATTACGGCGACGGTCGTCCGTTGACCTTCTTCGGCTACGGCGGCAAAAACGGCCATGCGTATCGCAGTATCGGTAAAATCCTTATCGACCGTGGCGAAGTCGCGCGTCAGGATATGTCGATGCAGGCAATTCGTCATTGGGCCGATACTCACAGCCCGGCCGAGGTTCTCGAGCTGCTGGAACAAAATCCTTCTTACGTGTTCTTCAAACCTGAGCCTTACACCCCTGTTCGCGGCGCGGCGGGCGTTCCATTGGTGGCCAAGGCATCAGTAGCATCAGACCGTTCCCTGATCCCTTCAGGTACCACGCTGCTGGCTGAAGTACCCGAGCTGAATAACGAAGGCAAATTTACCGGCAGATACCATCTGCGCCTGATGGTGGCGCTGGACGTAGGTGGCGCGATTAAAGGGCAACATTTCGATATGTATCAAGGAATTGGTCCCCAAGCCGCGATTCCGGCAGGATTTTATAATCACTATGGCCGCGTATGGGTGTTAAAATCGTCGCAGGCCGCCCAGCCGTTTATGACCTCTTATCAGGAGGCACCGATGAGCGGTGGGTCCCAGCTGGTACCGGCTGATGGGGCCAAGAATCCTTTTGCAGACAATTAATAGTAAGTAGATAGAGAGGTTACTCAACATGGCAGCAGAATACTCTGAGGCTTATCAACAACGTTTCGGCGGCACTGCACGTTTATATGGTCAGCAGGCCCTGGCGCTGTTTTCTGCTGCGCATGTTTGTGTGATCGGAATTGGTGGCGTTGGGTCGTGGGCGGCTGAAGCCTTGGCGCGAACTGGAATTGGCGCAATAACGCTGATTGATATGGACGATGTCTGTGTCACCAATACCAATCGCCAGATCCACGCACTGCGCGAAAACGTCGGTCAATCGAAGACCGAGGTAATGGCGCAGCGTATTCTGGCGATTAACCCGGAGTGTCAGGTCACCTGCGTGGATGATTTTATTACCCCGGATAATGTCGCGGAAATGCTGAATCGTAATTTCAGCTATGTAATTGATGCAATTGACAGCGTGCGTCCAAAAGCCGCGCTGCTTTCATACTGCCGTCGCTATAAAATCCCGGTGGTGACTACTGGTGGGGCAGGGGGGCAAATTGATCCAACTCGTATTGAAGTCGCCGATCTGGCAAAAACTATTCAGGATCCTTTGGCGGCGAAGCTGCGTGAACGCCTGAAGAACGACTTCAACGTCACCAGGAACAACAAAGGCAAGCTGGGTATCGACTGCGTATTCTCAAGCGAACCGCTGATGTATCCGCAGGCCGATGGCTCGGTTTGTGCTTCGCGCGCTACTGCCGAAGGCCCTAAACGCATGGACTGCGAGTCAGGATTTGGTGCCGCGACCATGGTCACGGCAAGCTTCGGTTTTGTTGCGGTATCACACGTATTGAAGAAGATGATGGCCAAGGCTCAGCGCGAGGCTGCTAAACCCGTCGCCCTTGAAGCTACAGCTGCGTTGTCTGCACTTGTTCACCCAAGTCATTAACGGCAACCGGCGGCAGCAGATTCAAAGGCTGGCCGTTTTACAGTGACTAAGATGTTTAGTCTGTAAAATTTATAAGCAGGCGCGGGCGATAGTTTTCACGCCTTGCGCAAGTGCGGCCAACCCGCTGGCGCGGCTGCTGCTCAGCTGTTCGCGCAATTGCAGAGTATCGAATAATGCCAAGGGATCCTGATTCAGGATTTCCTCTGCCGTTTTCCCCTCGACCGCGGTTAATAATACGGCCAGCAGGCCTTTAACGATTCGGCCTTCGCTGTCGCCGTAAAAATGAATACCGCCGTTGTCCAACTTTTCAAACCCTAACCAAACGCGATTTTCGCAGCCAAATAGTTCAATATCGGCGATTTTCAACGATATTTCCAGCGGTGGTAGCGCCTTGGCTAGTTGCACCAGCTGACGGTAACGGTCTTCCCACAGGCGAAAATGGGAGAATTTCTCTATTAAAGAGGATTCGGTGATTTGGTATCCAAAAGGATGCGGGGCTAACATAGGTTCTCTCATTTAATCTGCTAAAAGCTCGACGGCAAACTTCACGCTCGACACCAGCCGCTCAACGTCCTGCCGGGTATTATAAGGAGCAAACGAGGCGCGCAGCGTTCCACTAACACCCAGCGCTTCGGTCAGTGGTTGGGCGCAGTGTTTCCCTGCGCGAAGTGCGACGCCTTTTTCGGCCAGTAGCGCGACAATATCACTGTGATGAATGCCTGCGATATCAAACGCCAGCACCGATGACCCGCGGCTACGGAAACTGCGAAAACCTTCAATGCTGCCCAATGCCTGCTCCGCAAAATCTGCAAGCTGAATACTATAGGCCTCCGCTGCGTCGCGTTCTACGCGGTTTAACCATTTAATCGCCGCGGCTAGCCCCAGCACTCCGGCAATATTCGGCGTGCCGGCTTCGAAACGTTGAGGAACCTGCTGTGGTATAAACGCCTGCATGCTGGTTTGCGTCAGCATTTTGCCACCACCGTGCCAGGCGGGCATGGATTCAAGCAGCGCCGTTTTACCGTAGAGCACGCCAATACCCGTCGGGCCATAGAGTTTATGGCCGGAGAAGGCATAAAAATCGATATCCATTGCTTTTACGTCTGTGACGCCATGCACTATGCCTTGTGCTCCATCGACCATCACTGGCGTGCCGTTGGCATGACAGAGGGCGATCGCGGCTACGAGATCGGGCTGACCACCCGTGACATTGGACATTTGGGTAATCGCCAGCAGGCGGCTGCGTGGGTTAAGCAAAGCAGGCAGAGCGGCGATATCCGGCAGGAAATCATCATTAAGAGGCAAAGTGATGACTTTGGCCTGACACTGTTCGGCCAGCATCAGCCAGGGGATCAGGTTGGCGTGATGCTCTGCCTGACTGACAATAATCTCGTCGCCCGGCTGTAAACGCGGGCGCAGATAGCTTTGCGCCAGCAGATTGATCGACTCGGTGGTCCCACGAGTCCAGATAATATCTTCTGCACGCGGGGCATTGATAAAATCGGCAACTGTTTGTCTTGCCTGCTCGAATTCTTCAGTTAATGACTGCGCGGCTTTATGCTGGCTGCGATGCACCGTCGCACCCGCATTTTGATAATAGTTCACCGTAGAATCGATCACTGCCTGCGGCGTTAACGCCGTTGCCGCACTATCGAGATAGCAGGGAGAGAGTGAATCATCTTCGCGCAGCGCCGGAAATTGGCGGCGGAAAGCGGTGAAATCAAAAGGCGTCATAGTGTTAAAATCCTGGTCTGGCCGATGTTTTACTTACTCGGATATATGGCTGCTTATGATGAAAAAGCAAATCTATATCACCTTTAAGAATGGTTACCTGGAAATTTACCAGATGCTTGTTATGCTGAAATAGGACGTCTGACGAATTTAAGCGAGGTTTTCCCCGCAAATTCAAGCATCTTAATCTACAGGAGTTAATTATGAAGAAGATCTTCGCGGTAGTTTCAGCTGTTTTACTTGCCGGTACCCTGGCTGCTTGTTCAAGCAACTATGTGATGCACACCAACGATGGTCGTACCATCGTGGCAGAAGGCAAACCAAGCACTGACAGTGACACCGGTATGATCAGCTACACGGATGCCTATGGTAACAAACAGCAGATTAATAAGTCAGAAGTAAAAGAGATGGTTGAAGGGAAATAATTCCTTCCGGGTGCCTTTTCTCTTAAGATGAGGCACCCCTAGCCAAAAAATGGTTAAAAAAAAGCACCGCAAAATGCGGTGCTAAAAAATCACTTTGGACAGACAGGGTAATGTACAGGAAGTGAAAATTTGTAGCGCTTAAGCTACTGGTCTGGATTGCCAGACAATACAAACACAACATCACAACCACAAGCCAAAAGCATCACGGCATCCTCATACCATTCAACTTTTCGTTCCGGCTACTGGAAGTGGCGCAACTATAGGTTTTTGCCTGTACATCCTCAATGGACAATTTATAATGTCTCGGATTAAAAAAACTAATAACTAAACTTGCGCCAAAGTCTTTGACTGATGGCTTGAATGAGAAGTGTCCACTTCATGTCTAAACGTTTACCTCCACTAAACTCCTTACGCGTGTTTGACGCCGCTGCTCGCCACCTTAGTTTTACCAAGGCGGCAGAAGAGCTTTTCGTCACTCAGGCGGCAGTAAGCCACCAGATCAAGTCACTTGAGGACTTTTTGGGCTTAAAACTGTTCCGTCGCCGTAATCGCTCGCTGTTGTTAACAGAAGAGGGGCAGAGTTATTACCTCGACATAAAAGAAATTTTCTCCTCCTTGAATGAAGCAACGCGCAAGCTTCAGGCGCGCAGTGCCAAAGGCGCATTAACGGTAAGTTTGCCGCCAAGCTTCGCCATTCAATGGCTGGTGCCTAGGCTGGCTGGCTTTAACTCAGCTTATCCGGGCATTGATGTGCGCATCCAGGCGGTTGATCGCGATGAAGACAAATTATCGGATGACGTCGATGTAGCTATTTTCCACGGTCGCGGCAACTGGCCGGGTCTACGCACCGAGCGTTTATATGCCGAATACTTACTGCCGGTTTGTGCGCCGTCACTGTTAATGGGCGACAATGCGCTGAAGACGCCCGAAGACCTGTCGAAACATACCTTGCTGCATGACGCTTCGCGGCGTGACTGGCTGGCTTATACCAAACAACTGGGGTTGCAGCATATTAATGTGCAACAGGGGCCGATTTTCAGCCACAGTGCCATGGTGGTTCAGGCTGCAGTACACGGGCAGGGCGTGGCGTTGGCGAATAATGTGATGGCGCAGACCGAGATCGAAGCCGGGCGTCTGGTTTGTCCGTTTAATGAAGTTTTAATCAGTAAAAACGCTTTTTATCTGGTTTGTCATGACAGTCAGGCAGAACTGGGTAAAATAGCCGCCTTTCGTCAGTGGATCCTGGCACGGGCTGCCAGTGAACAAGAGAAATTGCGCTTCCGCTACGATCAGCCGCAAACGTAAATCAGGATATCTCATGATTCAGGAGTGCCCTGGTTGCGCCTGAATCAGGAAAGTTGAAGGATAACGATAAAGATGACCAGTCGTGCAATGTTAATCTTTGCCGCACTCAGCGGTTTTGTCTACGTAGCATTTGGTGCATTCGGTGCACACGTATTAAGCCAGTCTCTGGGAGCCGCCGAAATGGCGTGGATCCACACTGGATTGGACTATCAGAGCGTACACACTCTGGCTATATTGGCACTGGGCGTTGCTATGCAGCATCGTAGCAGCCTGTGGTTCTATTGGAGCAGCGCGTGTCTGGCTCTCGGTACAGTATTATTTAGCGGCAGTCTTTATTGTCTGGCGCTGTCAGGACTCAGATTCTGGGTCTTCGTTACACCAATCGGCGGAACCTTCTTCCTGATTGGTTGGTTATTGATGTTAGTCGGCGCGCTGCGTCTGGGAAAAAAGGCTCAACGCCATGAATAATAAACTTGCACTCTACTGCCGCTCTGGCTTTGAGAAAGAATGCGCGGCTGAAATTACCGCCAAAGCGGCCGAAAGAGAAATTTTCGGTTTCGCCCGCGTGAAAGAAGGCAGCGGCTATGTATTGTTTGAGTGCTATCAGCAGGAAGATGCCGATCGTTTGGCGAAAGACATTCCTTTTCGTGAACTGATTTTTGCCCGCCAGATGCTGGTGGTCGGTGAATTGCTGAAAGATCTGCCGCCGGAAGACCGTGTCACGCCGATTGTTGGCATGTTGCAGGGGGTTGTTACCAACGGCGGTGAGCTGCGCGTTGAAGTTCCTGATACCAACGAAAGTAAAGAACTGACCAAGTTCTGCCGCAAGCTTACTGTGCCGCTCCGCTCCGCCATGCGTGAACAGCGCGTGCTGGGTAAAAAAGAGAACGCCATGCGCCCCGTGGTGCACGTATTCTTTATCGCGCCGGGATGCTGCTACGTGGGTTATTCCTACAGCAATAACAACTCTCCGTTCTATATGGGGATCCCGCGGCTTAAATTCCCATCCGAAGCGCCAAGCCGTTCGACACTGAAACTTGAAGAAGCATTTCACGTGTTTATTCCAGCCGATGAGTGGGAAGAACGCCTCGCCAGCGGCATGCATGCGGTCGATCTCGGCGCTTGCCCGGGCGGTTGGACCTATCAGCTGGTGCAGCGCAGCATGATGGTTGATGCTATCGATAACGGCCCTATGGCACCAAGCCTGATGATGACCGGACAGGTAACGCATCACCGTGAAGACGGGTTCAAATACAAACCAACGCGTAGCAACATTTACTGGCTGGTCTGCGACATGGTGGAAGTTCCAGCCAAAGTGTCCGCTCTGATGGGCGACTGGCTGGTCAACGGCTGGTGCCGCGAAGCCATCTTCAACCTGAAGTTGCCGATGAAAAAGCGCTATGAGGAAGTTTCACAGATCCTCGCGCATATGAAATCGCGTCTTGAAGAAAACGACATCAATGCGGAAATCTTTGCCAAGCAGCTTTACCATGACCGCGAAGAGGTCACGGTTCACGTACGTCGTTTCTGGCCTGTGGTGCCGGGCCGTCGCGACGAGCGCTAAATCCTCGTCGCCCTTGAAGCTGTGGCGGTGTTGGCTGCGTTTGTTCACCCCAGTCACTGACTTGTGTCAGCTCCCGGGGATTCTCAAACTGGCCGCCTTGCTACAACTCCAATGGCTTAGAGGAATATTTTGTGTTCCTTGAAGCTGTGGCGGCGTTGGCTGCGTTTGTTCACCCCAGTCACTGACTTGTGTCAGCTCCCGGGGATTCTCAAACTGGCCGCCTTGCTACAACTCCAATGGCTTAGAGGAATATTTTGTGTTCCTTGAAGCTGTAGCGGCGTTGTCTGCGTTTGCTCACCCCGGTCACTGACTTGTGTCAGCTCCCGGGGATTCTCAAACTGGCCGCCTTGCTACAACTCCAATGGCTTAGAGGAATATTTTGTGTTCCTTGAAGCTGTAGCGGCGTTGTCTGCGTTTGCTCACCCCGGTCACTGACTTGTGTCAGCTCCCGGGGATTCTCAAACTGGCCGCCTTGCTACAACTCCAATGGCTTAGAGGAATATTTTGTGTTCCTTGAAGCTGTGGCGGCGTTGGCTGCGTTTGTTCACCCCGGTCACTGACTTGTGTCAGCTCATCGGGATTCTCAAACTGGCCGCCTTGCTACAACTCCAATGGCTTAGAGGAATATTTTGTGTTCCTTGAAGCTGTAGCGGCGTTGTCTGCGTTTGCTCACCCCGGTCACTGACTTGTGTCAGCTCCCGGGGATTCTCAAACTGGCCGCCTTGCTACAACTCCAATAGCTTAGAGGAATATTTTGTGTTCCTTGAAGCTGTGGCGGCGTTGGCTGCGTTTGTTCACCCCAGTCACTGACTTGTGTCAGCTCATCGGGATTCTCAAACTGGCCGCCTTGCTACAACTCCAATGGCTTAGAGGAATATTTTGTGTTCCTTGAAGCTGTAGCGGCGTTGTCTGCGTTTGCTCACCCCGGTCACTGACTTGTGTCAGCTCCCGGGGATTCTCAAACTAGCCGCCTTGCCACAGCTCCAATGACTTTGAGGATTGTACCTCTTCGCCCTTGAAGTTTCTAAATTACGGCTCAGCCTTTGAGCCGTAAATCTTGTAGATTTCCCTTCAAAATTACATCGGTTTGCAGCGTTGCGACGCGGCGGCTTATGAATGCCATTTCCTGATGTTCGCGCAGTTTCTTTTGCCACTTTTCTGGTATTTCATTCAGGTGCAGATACAGCTCTTCCAGCGTCGGATGCTGACTCAGCAAGGTTTCCGCGGCTTTTGGGCCAATACCGGCGACGCCCGGAATTTTACTGCTGCTGATACCTGCCAAACCCCAGTAGTCTGTTAGCTGGGTTGGAAGTACGCCGAAACTTGCCTGCACGAACGGCATGTCTAACCAGCGTTTCTGGAAGTAGTCACGTATTTGTACCTCGGGTGCGAGCAACTGGCAGTAGCCTTTATCGGTAGAAACAATCGTTACCTGATGACCAGCGCCAGCTACTTTGGCAGTAAGGGTGGCGGCGAGATCGTCCGCCTCTTGCCCCGCAGCGTGCCAGCAGGCAATTCCAATACTCTCAAAGCCGGCTTTTAATGCAGGCATTTCAGCAAACAAGTTTTCCGGCATTGGCGTTCGCCCTGCCTTGTAGTCTGGAAGGCACTGGTGTCGCCAGCTATCGTGGCGATCGTCCTCGTCGAATACAGCAACCGCGTGGGTTGGCTGAGTGTGCTGAATCAGCTGATTAACGGCGCTCTGGCAGGCAATGACGCAGGGTGATCCCTGTACGGCATGAATGCGCCTGATAAGATTTAGCGCGTCGATGATTAATAAGTGAATTTTCATACCGAGAGGGTATCAGTATTTCGGTTCGATGGCATCGGGGAAGTCGGTTTGCGCAAGCTTGCAGCGGGGAATTGCGAGAGGGCGCGCAATTTCACTTTTGCTTGGAGGTGCGGGATTTGTTGATATATTCACCCGCTTTTATAAGCGGATGAATATTAGAATAAAAGCATCAAGATCAGGAACATATCTCATAGCAAGGCACATAAGCCGTGCCAGGTAGTTTCATACGATGCTGAGCTACAAAACCTTGTAACAAGCTGTCCATCTTCTTCATCAGCAGCGGATCGCCATGCAGCTTGAACCGCCCGTTTTTTTGAATCGCGCGAATGCCCACTTCTTTGACATTACCGGCCACAATGCCCGAAAATGCGCGGCGTAAAGCGGCTGCCAGCTGCTCTGGTGGCTGGTTGAGATGCAGATTGAGATTAGCCATATTTTCATGGCTTGGCTCAAACGGCAGCTGCAAATCTGGCGCGATACGAATCGACCAGTTGAAGCTGTAAGCATCGCCACTGTTACGACGGTTTTCTTTCACCAACGGCATGGCGCGCTTGAGCTGCCTTGCCACCTCGGTCGGATCGTCAATAATAATGGTGTAATGCTTTTGCGCTTCGTCGCCCAGCGTTTCGCGGATAAACGCGTCGAGTACGGTGAAGTAGTCAGCGCTTTCTTTCGGACCGGTGAGGATCAGCGGCAGTACCTGATCGCTGTTGGCCGGATCCATCAGAATCCCCAGCAAATACAGCAACTCTTCCGCTGTGCCCACACCACCAGGGAATATGATGATGCCATGAGCAATACGCACAAAGGCCTCTAGACGTTTCTCGATATCTGGCATGATCACCAGCTCGTTTACCAGCGGGTTAGGCGGCTCGGCGGCAATGATTGACGGTTCGGTCATCCCGATGAAACGGCTGTTTTTATAGCGCTGCTGTGCGTGGCCGACAGCGGCGCCTTTCATCGGAGCTTCCATCGCGCCAGGACCGCATCCGGTACAGATATTCAGTTCGCGCAGACCCAACTGGCTACCGACGTTGCGTGCATACTGATATTCGATTTCGTTAATCGAATGGCCGCCCCAGCATACCACCATATTGGGGTCTTCATCCAGATGCAGGGTGCGGGCGTTGCGCAGGATGGAGAACACCAGGTTAGTTAGCTGGACCGAGTCCGTCAGGTCGAGATCCTGATAACGCCCTGCACTGCTGAGCTGCGCGTTAACGAACAGAATATCTCTCAACACGGCAAACAGGTTGGCCTGCAACGAGCGGATAATTCGCCCGTCGACAAACGCTTCTTCAGGCGGGTTTACCAGTTCAAGTTTTACGCCACGTTCGCGACGTAATACGTTGATATCAAAGCTTTCAAAGCGGTCCAGCAACTCTTTGCTGCTGTCAGTCTGACTGCCACTGTTGAGCACAGCCAAAGAACAATTACGGAAGAGGCGATATAAGTCGCTGCTCGCAGTGCGTTTGAGCATGTCCACTTCCAACTGAGACAACAAATCCATTGAGCCAAGTGGGCTGATATGTGTAATCAAAGTTGCTCCTTATTAACGCCGCGTTAATGATGTTTTGCGTGCTTGTTATTCTTTAACAGTAAACCTGTCCATAGGCTTTTACCATTGCTCGCCGACTGACAGCTCAGTTCTTGAACAAAGTGGGGCGTTATTGCCTGACAAGCCGCGCATTGGAAGGCTCAAACAGGAAATTCGCCCGCCATGGATTGATATCCAGACCGCCACGGCGGGTGTATCGTGCGTAAACTGCCAGGCGTGTTGGCTGGCAGAAGTGCAGCAGATCGTTAAAGATGCGCTCAACGCACTGCTCGTGGAATTCGTTATGATTTCGAAATGACACCAGATAACGCAGCAGGGCTTCGCGATCGATAGCCGGCCCGCGATACTGGATTTGCACCGAACCCCAATCGGGTTGATGGGTTATCAGGCAGTTGGATTTCAGCAAATGGCTGACCAGCGTTTCGTCGACTATTTTGTCACTGGTCGCATCAAGCAGATAATCGGTGCTGAAGGCATAATCTGTGATTTCAATATCTTGTGCGTCAATGCAAATCCCGGCGAAGCGGCCAATCGGCGCGCCCTCAACCTCACTCAAAGGACGCAGGACAACACTGACCTTACCCTGCGCACAGGCGCCTAGGTCGCTTTCCAAAGTACGTTGAACACTGGCCCAGTCATCAAATTTTGTCTGATTAAAGCTGTTGAGATAGAGTTTAAAGCTCTTGGACTCGATCAGGCTTGCGCTGTCTGCTTCCAGGCTGATTTCACCTACGGCGACCTGCGGCAAGCCCTTGGCGTTGAGCCATGACAGCTCGTACATCGTCCAGATATCTGCGCCGTGAAAAGGCAATGAATCTGGATACAAGCCAAGCGGCTCACGGTTCATGCTGCGAGGCACCGCCTGAAGCAGAGTGGCGTCATACTGATCGCGATAAGGTGTCGCTTTGCCGAGAGTCAGTTGAGAAAGAGCGGGGTTATCCTGATAGGAAGACATGCTGTCACCTTGATAAGAGATTGGTACAATAAAAAATAAATTGCGTTTGACCCTAGTTTAACGCACTGCTGACCCTGAAGATGAGAAAAAATATGGACCTTGAAGTTTCTGAAGCCCTGCGGGGGTTTACTCAGCGCTATGTTGACCTGTGGCAGCAGAAAACGGGCAATGCTCCTGGCAGTGAAGAACTCTTTGGCGTGGAGTCCTCGTGCACCATTAGCCGCAGTGATAATCAAGTTTTTTGGCTTCCTCGGCCTTTTACACCGCCGTCTGAACTTGCTAACGTTGAAAGAGCGCTTGATTTGAACCTGCGTCCGGAAGCTCATGCCTTTTATACCTCACAGTTTTCCGGTGATATGCATGCCAGCTATCTTAATCATACCTTTACCTTGGTTCAGGTCTGGAGTGAGGATGATTTTATCCGCCTACAGGAAAATTTAATTGGTCATTTGCTCACGCAAAAACGTCTCAAGCTTGAACCCACTGTTTTTCTGGCGACTACCGATTCGGAATTAATGCTACTCTCTTTAAGTAATTTAACCGGCGAAGTCATGCTGGAAGAGTTCGGCAGTAAAAAAAGAACGATCCTCTCGTCATCATTGTCCGAATTCCTTACAATGCTGGTCCCGCAAGTTCCCTGATTAAGTTTAAGGGAAATTTGGCTTACAACCTTGTGAGAGATCTCTTACAAACTCTGTAAGAGATCTCTTATATTTCCTGCTAATAATTTCCGTGTTAATTATAATATTAACCATAAAACATAAGCTTAACCTGTTTTGGCTCTCTTGGGGGGTATGTAAGGATAATGTAAGTCATACCGCTAGCCTTGTCACAAACCTCAAAATCGACGATTCTAAGTTTGTCGAAAGGAAGGCATGAGACAGAGCATTAGGATGATGACTGTTTCATAAAGAAGAGGACGACTCAGGAAGAGTCAGGATCGCATCGGATTATGCAAGGAAGTTTCAGGAAGAAACAAGGGACACCTCCAGGATGGAGATTGAGAGCCAAAACAGGAGTTTGGTGGGTCAGGAAGACTAAAGGATGAATGTCAGGATGACTAGGACGATACGTCAGGATGAAAGTTGGACGCTGCAAGGGATGGCTGGTTAGGATAACCACAGGACAAGTTTTCACGGATTGAGCAGGGAGCACACAGGTAGCTGGATTGCTATAAAACGAACCGGGGGTACTGTGCAAACAGTACCCCCAACTTTTTGGATTTTTCCTCGAGTTAATCCCCCGAGATTACCCAATAGCGCCAAGACTATCTTCTTTCTTGCCTTGCGTTTTTGGCAGCAGGAAAACAGTGGCAATGATATCCAGTAAATAAATAGCCGCCAGCAGGCTAATTGCCGCAGTGAAGGCGACCTTTGATGCCAGCATGCCAATCACTAACGGACCAAACCCCCCGACCCCACGCCCTAGATTAAATAACACGTTCTGCGCCGTAGCGCGCACGTTGACTGGGTAACTGTCAGAAATAAGGCCACCGTAGCCGCCAATCATGCCATTTACAAACAGGCCCATGATCGCACCGGCAAACAGCATCACTATTGGGTCGGTCAACTGCGCGTATACGATGACCATTATCACCGCGCCAACTTGATAAATCAGGAAAATTTTCCAGCGCGCAAAGCGATCGGAGAGCACGCCAAACAGCCAGACTCCGAGCGTCATACCGATTACGGTCACGGCAGTCCATAACCCAGATTTAGTCAGCGAAAAACCAAAGTTTTTGGAAAGGTAGCTAGGCATCCAAATCATCAGGCCGTAATAACCGAAGTTTTGCACGGAGGTGAGGATCAAAATGCCTAAACTACATTTTGTCGTCTCACTATCTTTAAAAAGCAGGCGCAGGCGTGCCATCAGCGATTCTTGCCTGGTTGATGCAGATTGTTTAATAAACTCTTCAGGTTCACCCATAGTTCTGCGGATCAGGAAAGAGAGCATTGCGGGCAGCAGTCCAACCAGAAACATTCCGCGCCAGCCGATCAAGCCCAGCAGCAGCGGGGTGAGGAACGCTGCCATCAGCACGCCCAACTGCCACCCCATACCAACATAGGCCGAGGCTCGATTGCGCTTTTCAACTGGCCAGGCTTCGGCAATCAGTGCCATGCCAATACCAAATTCTCCTCCCAGACCGACGCCAGCCAGCGTGCGGTAGGTCAGCAGATCCCAATAGCCCTGAGCCACGGCGCATAGTCCGGTGAACAGTGAGAACATCAAAATAGTAAAAGTGAGTACGCGGATACGGCCAAATCGATCGCTAATCGGTCCGAAAATGACGCCCCCGAGCACTGCGCCTATCAGCGTCCAGGTTACCAGCGATCCGCTTTGCGAAGCATCAAGGTGCAGCTCGCTGGCTATGGCCGGTAGCATAAAGCCCAAAATAAGTAGGTCAAAACCGTCCATCGCATAGCCGGAGACGGAGGCAATCATGGCTTTAACGGGGGTTGCGCGTTTTTTAATAGGTGTTATCGGTTTCGCAGGCATCTTTAAAGTCAGTTAATGTAAAGTGCGCCTATATTGCCCGTAGCTTTATTGCAGTACCAGTATGAAAAACTGATAGTTGATTGTTGGGGGCTATGCTTAATAAAAAGTTTTGCCCGTCGCGCAGAAATTTGGGGAGCCGCGCCTTCAGTGCTATGCTTTGCCCCTTTTACGCGCGCCCCTCCAACCCGCCCGTATGTAATGCAGAGAGTGATCGATGAGTACAGAAAACCAAGTCCGCGAGATATTGCAGGATATTGAGCAAGTTATGCGTGAACTGTCTCTATGGCAGCCGATGCCGCCTGAGCCAGATGCATTCGAAAGTAAAGAACCTTTTTCGGTAGATACCATGTCGGCCGAGCAGTGGTTGCAGTGGGTGTTGATCCCGCGCATGCACGCAATTCTGGCCGCCGAGGCGAGTTTACCGACCCGTTTTGCCATTACTCCTTATTATGAAATGGCTCTGCCCGATCAGATTCGCCTGCATAATGAGCTGCAACGCCTTGATGATTTACTGAACATAGAAGACTGACATGCTGGAAATTTTGTTTCAGGACGAGCATTTGATCGCGGTGAACAAGCCTGCGGGTATGCTGGTCCATCGTAGTTGGCTTGACCGGCATGAAACCGTTTTTGTGATGCAAACTCTGCGCGATCAGATTGGTCAGCACGTGTTTACCGTGCATCGTCTTGATAAACCGACCTCAGGCGTATTGTTGCTGGCATTGTCGAGCGAGGTTGCGCGTTTGCTTTCACAGCAGTTTGAACTTCACCAAATGAACAAGGTTTATCACGCCGTGGTGAGGGGTTACGTGATGGAAGATGGCACGGTCGATTACGCGCTGACTGAAGAGCAGGACAAAATTGCGGACAAGTTTGCGACTCAGGATAAACCGGCCCAGCCAGCAGTCAGCCATTATCGCGTATTGGCTCGAAAAGAGATGCCAGTAGCCATTGGCAAGTACGAAACTGCGCGCTATAGCCTGGTCGAGTTAACGCCGGAAACCGGGCGTAAGCATCAGTTGCGTCGTCATATGACGCATTTGCGGCATCCAATTATCGGCGATACGGCTCACGGTGACCTCAAGCAGAATCGCGGTATGGCACAGCATTTTGACTGTCCAGGATTGATGCTGCATGCCAGCCATATGCAGCTGGATCATCCGATTAGCGGCGAACCATTGACGATCACTGCGCCATGGGACAGCCGCTGGCAGCAGTTAGTAACACGCTTTGACTGGCTAGGCTGCGCGAGCGAGTTGGAAAGGGTTGAGTTTCCTGAGCAGGCGGGTCAGGATAGTTAACAATTCAGGATTCAATTAAGGGAGAAATCGGTATGGCTGAGATTGGTATTTTTGTAGGTACCGTTTACGGGAATGCGTTGTTGGTGGCGGAAGAAGCCGAAACACTGCTCAAGAAGCAGGGGCATCAGGTTAAAGTGTTTGAAGAAGGCACGTTGGAAGCCTGGCAATATTATCGCCATCATTACGTGTTAATCGTTACCTCAACCACTGGTCAGGCCGATTTACCCGACAGTATTGCACCTTTGTATGAGGCAATTCGCGATAAGATTGGCTATCAGCCCGAGCTGCGTTATGGCCTGATTGCGCTCGGCGACAGCAGCTATGATTTCTTCTGTGGCGGCGGTCATAAGATGGATGACATGCTGCAAGAGCAGGGGGCAAATCGCATGGGCGAGATGCTGGAAATCGATGCGATTGAACACCCAGAGCCAGAGTTGGTAGCACTGCCATGGGTTGAGAAATGGGCGACGCAAATCGTCTAATCTTGATCATCTTTCGAGCTTGTCTGCCTTCGTGCCCCCCAGTAACTGAATCGTGTGTCAGTTACTGGGGGTCACTGAGTTATCGCCTTCCTGCCCCTCGGAATCTTTGAGTCTTCATTCAAGAGTACGAAAGAAAATATTTATCGGCCGCTGGTCAGTTTTTCGAGGTCAGATTCAATCTCGGAAATCTTGTTGGCAACAACCGATTCCAGGTGACGCAGGTCATCGAGAATTTTGCGCTTAAGATCGACTTCAATTTGTTCGCGCTGGCAGATTTGGTCCAGCTCGTCGATGACATAGCGGAGATTGGGGCTAATCTCGTTAATCTCTTTGTAACCTTGTCCGGCATTGTCTGCGGCGATGGTTTTACGCTGACGCGGGTATTTGAATTTTACGCTTTTGGCAAAAAACTCACCTTTGTCTTTACGGAAGTAAATCTTGAGAATGTCGTTATTTGCTTCTTGACGCAGACTGTAGCGATCCACGTCATCAGGATTAGTGATCCCCAAGCCTTTCAGATTGTCATACATGCGGCACCTTCCTTTTATTGTTTAAACTTATCGTTTATACCAAAACGCCGAAAACACCTTAAAAAAAAGCGGGTTAATAAACCCGCCTCTCTAGTTTAGTCGATAGAGCGTAATAACTCATTAAGGCCGGTTTTGCCTAACGTTTTGGCATCAACCTTTTTAACGATCACTGCACAGTACAGGCTATATTTGCCATCTTTTGACGGCAGATTGCCTGAAACTACCACTGAACCTGCGGGAACGCGACCGTAATGGATTTCACCCGTTTCGCGGTCATAAATTTTGGTACTCTGGCCGATGTAAACGCCCATGGAAATCACACAGCCGTCTTCAACAATTACGCCTTCGACAATTTCTGAACGCGCGCCGATAAAGCAGTTGTCGCCGATGATGGTCGGGTTGGCCTGCAGTGGTTCCAGTACGCCGCCGATGCCTACGCCGCCAGAAAGGTGCACGTTTTTACCGATTTGCGCACATGAACCCACGGTAGCCCAGGTATCAACCATAGTGCCTTCATCCACGTAGGCGCCGATATTCACATATGACGGCATCAGAACCACGTTGCGTGCAATGAACGAACCTTTGCGCACGGCGGCGGGAGGCACTACGCGAAAGCCTTCACGTTTGAAGCGCGCTTCGTCATAGTCGGCAAATTTCATGGGTACTTTGTCGTAGAAACGGTTTTCCGCACCTTCCATCACTTCATTATCATTGATGCGGAAAGAGAGCAGTACCGCCTTTTTCAACCATTGATGGGTCACCCACTCGCCGTCAATCTTTTCGGCAACGCGCAGTTCGCCGCTGTCGATTTTATTGATAACCAGGTTAACCGCGTCGCGTGTTGCGTTGTCAACGTTAGCCGGAGTTATGTCGGCACGGCGCTCGAAGGCCTGTTCAATGACGGTTTGCAATTCCATACTATTCTCTTTATCTGCTAGTGATGTTGAAAGTAAAAAAGCCAAGCGTTATTTGTATCATATTTTGTCGAACGGATTGAGCACCTCGGTCAATCTTCGCTGAATTTCCCTGCGGGTTTGCTTGTCCAGCGCACGACGATCGCTGTTGGCTAAAATAAACAAATCCTCTACGCGCTCGCCGATGGTCGAAATCCTTGCGCCGTGCAGTGAAAGACCCAAATCTGAGAATACTTCCCCCACGCGTGCCAACAAGCCCGGTTGGTCCAGCGCGATTAGCTCCATGTAGGTTTTGCGATCAGTATGCGTTGGCAGGAAACTGACTTCGGTCGGCACGCTGAAATTGCGCAGCTTGGGCGACGGACGACGGGCACGAGGCGGCTGGTAGGCCTGAAGCATTGCCTGTTCCAGCGCGAAACGAGTAGTTTCGTGGCGGTCTTGCGTCAGCGGATTGCCGTCCGGTTCGAGCACGATAAAGGTGTCCATTGCCATGCCGTCGCGGTTGGTAAAGATCTGTGCATCGTGGATGCTCAGATTTCGCCTGTCCAGTTCCCCCGCCACGGCAGCAAAAAGATAAGGTTTGTCCGGGCTCCAGATAAAGATCTCGGTTCCGCCGCGCGTCGCCTGATGACTCACCAGCACCAGTGGTTTGGTGGAGTCGTGATCGAGCAAGTGGCGGGCGTGCCAGGCCAGCTGATTTGGCGTGTGACGCAGGAAGTAATCGGAACGGCAGCGGCTCCAGATATGATGCAACGCCTCTTCGTCGATATTGTCCATACGCAGCAGCGCCAAGGCCTGCAATCGATGATGGCGCACCCGCTCGCGCAGGTCCGGAGTATGTTGCGTGCCGCGACGCAGCTGTTTTTCAGTGGCGAAATACAGTTCGCGTATCAGGCTCTGCTTCCAGCTGTTCCACAGCGTTTCATTGGTCGCGCAGATATCTGCCACCGTCAGGCACACCAGGTAGCGCAGGCGGTTTTCAGTCTTCATCTCGGCTGCGAACTGCTGAATTTCAGTAGGATCCTGAATATCGCGACGTTGAGCGGTGACAGACATGAGTAAGTGACAGCGCACCAGCCACGAAACCAGCTGACTGTCTACGGAACTCAGCCCGTGCAGCTCGGCGAACTCTTGTGCATCGTGTGCACCCAGCACTGAGTGATCGCCGCCACGGCCTTTGGCAATGTCATGGAACAGCGCCGCCATCAGCAAAAGTTCTGGCTGCGGCAGGCGTGGGAACAGGTCGACACACAGTGGATGGCGCGGACGAGTATTTTCATCGGCGAAACTTTCCAGCTTTTGCAGCACGCGAACGGTATGTTCATCGACAGTGTAGGCATGGAACAAGTCGAACTGCATCTGGCCGACAATCAGGCCCCACTGCGGCATGTAGGCCCATAGCACGCTGTGGCGATGCATAGGCACCAGTGCTCGTGAAACGGCTCCCGGATGACGCAAAATAGCCATAAAAATTTCACGCGCTTCGGGGATCATGCACAGCGGCGTTTGCAAATGACGACGGGTGCGGCGCAGCAGGCGCACGGTGGTCGAATAAATGCCTTTGATTTCCCGATGGCGGACCATCAGGTAAAACATGCTGATAATCGCCTGCGGCTCGCGGTCAAACAGTGTTTCGTCGCGAACGTCGATAAGGTCGCCGCGCAGCTGGAAGTTGTGGTCCAGCGGGCGCGGTTTTTCATTTGGCCCGATAGCCAAAATCGCCTCATCAAACAGTTGCAGCAGCATCTGATTCAGCTCGCCGACGCGGCGGGTCATGCGGTAGAAGTCTTTCATCATCCGCTCGACCGGCTCATTGCCTTCACCCTGATATTGCAAAAGTTGAGCAACGTTGAGCTGACGATCAAACAGCAGGCGGTTATCGTAGCGGTTGAGGATCAGATGCAGCGCAAAACGGATACGCCACAGGAAACTCTGACATTCGTTTATTTCATTGCGCTCGGCCTTGGTCAGGAAGCCGAAACTGACCATTTCGTCCAGCGACGTGGCACCAAAGTGGCGACGCGCAACCCATAAAAGGGTGTGGATATCACGCAGGCCGCCGGGGCTGCTTTTTATATCCGGCTCGAGGTTATAGCTGGTGCCGTGGTAGCGCTGATGGCGTTCATTCTGCTCGGCGATTTTCGCCCGGAAGAAGGTTGGAGAGGGCCAAAAACCGTCGCTGAAGATGTGCTTTTGCATATTCAAAAACAGAGCGACATCGCCGCAAATCAGGCGCGATTCAATCAGGTTGGTAGCAACGGTAAGGTCTGCCAGGCCTTCCAGCAAACATTCTTCCAACGTGCGCACGCTGTGGCCAACTTCAAGCTTGAGGTCCCACAGCAGGGTAATCAGTTCACCAATGCGCTGCGCCTGATCTTCGTTAAGACGTTTCTGGCTGAGGACCAGCACGTCAATGTCTGAAAGCGGATGCAGCTCACCGCGACCATAGCCGCCAACGGCCACCATTGCAGTTTCAGGAATTTTATCAAAACCATAGAAGATCCACAGTCGTTGCAGCATCTGATCGATATACAGCGCCCGAGCGGCAACCAGCTCCTCGACGCGTTGCCCGCAGTTAAACGCGTCGGCCAGCCAAAGCTGGAATTCATCCATGTGCTGTTTCAGCGATTGGCGATCCAGCTCGTTATCTTTATATGTTGAGGGCGAAGCGGGTTTGTCAGGGAATGCGCGGGTAATCTCGACCGGCAGGGGCAAGGCTAGATGGATAAGATTTTTAGACAGAAATGAATCAGACATAAGTGCGTAGCCCTGCATTGATGTAAATAGACGACAAGACACTATGATAAAAAAGCCGACTTTTGCGCCGGCTTCGAAATTTTTTCAAGACTTAGTTTGCTGCTGTAGTCTCGTGAACCAGAATGTTTGGCAGCGTTTCATCTTTACGCAGCGTCATGATTTCACAGCCGTTCTCAGTGACAACCAGAGTGTGCTCGTACTGTGCCGACAGGCTGCGGTCTTGCGTCTTCACCGTCCAGCCGTCTTTCATGGTGCGGATACGGAAACCACCGACGTTTACCATCGGCTCGATGGTGAAAGCCATGCCAGCCTGCAGCACCACGCCACCGTCATCGCCATCATAGTGCAAGACCTGTGGTTCTTCATGGAAGCCTTCGCCGATGCCGTGTCCGCAGTAATCGCGAACCACAGAGAACTTCTCGGCTTCAACGAACTGCTGAATTGCTTTGCCCAGCGTACGCAGTCGGATACCCGGTTTGACCATTTTCAGCGCCAGATACAAGCTTTCTTGCGTTACACGGCACAGGCGCGCGCCCAGAATGGTTGGCTTGCCGACGATAAACATGGTTGAGGTATCACCATGAAAACCGTCTTTGATGACCGTGACGTCAATGTTGACGATATCACCGTCTTTGAGAAGACGTTCGTCGCTTGGAATACCGTGACATACCACTTCATTGATCGAGATACACACTGACTTCGGAAAGCCGTGGTAACCCAGGCAGGCAGGGATGGCCTGCTGATTCACAGTGATATGCTCGTGACAGATGCGGTCAAGTTCAGCCGTGCTGACGCCGGGTTTAATGTGCGGTTCGACGATCTCCAGCACTTCGGCAGCCAGGCGGCCAGCGACGCGCATTTTTTCGATGTCTTGAGGTGTTTTGATTGAAATTGCCATGAATGAATCCTGCGGGTGTCATGTTTTTGACGACCTTTGCTAAAACAGCCTTTCTTTATGCCTGCCGGTCGACAATAATATTAGATGGGCTCATGGTATCAGCCCTGTTCTGAGCTGCCAAATTATCATTCTTCCGCCGCGCTTTTGTTTAAGTTTAGTTGGTTTCTGGTCCGAATTTATGGTATAAAGCGCGCCGGCAATCACTGTATTGTCTTTGCAGAAAGACTCAGGTCTAGTTGCAGCAGGCAAAAAGTGGATGAGCCAAACACTCACTCATTTGTGTACTTATTCGTTTAATAAGTAATAACACACACGTATCGACACCTGCGCCGGGGTGCTCTGGAATTGCTGTCTGACGATGGCTTTTTACGGGGTCGGTTGCACGGGATACGTGGAGGCATAACCCCAAACATTTACTATAGAGGTTTTATCATGGCAACTGTTTCCATGCGCGACATGCTCAAGGCCGGTGTTCACTTCGGTCACCAGACCCGTTACTGGAACCCGAAAATGAAGCCATTCATCTTCGGCGCACGTAACAAGGTTCACATCATCAACCTTGAGAAGACTGTACCAATGTTCAACGAAGCTCTGGCTGAGTTGACCAAGATCTCTTCCCGTAAAGGTAAGATCCTGTTCGTTGGTACCAAGCGCGCAGCAAGCGAAGCGGTAAAAGACGCTGCACACAACTGCGATCAGTTCTTCGTGAACCATCGCTGGTTGGGCGGTATGCTGACTAACTGGAAAACCGTTCGTCAGTCAATCAAGCGTTTGAAAGATCTGGAAATTCAATCACAAGACGGCACTTTCGAAAAGCTGACCAAAAAAGAAGCTCTGATGCGTACTCGCGAGCTTGCGAAGCTGGAAAATAGCCTGGGCGGTATCAAGGATATGGGTGGTCTTCCTGATGCACTGTTTGTTGTCGATGCCGACCACGAACACATTGCAATCAAAGAAGCTAACAACCTGGGTATCCCGGTATTCGCTATTGTTGATACCAACTCCGATCCGGATGGCGTTGACTTCGTTATCCCTGGTAACGATGACGCAATCCGTGCAGTGAATCTGTACCTGAGCGCCGTTGCTGCCACTGTTCGTGAAGGCCGTTCTCAAGACTTGGCTGTTCAGGCAGAAGAAAGCTTCGTAGAAGCTGAATAATAAGGACGGCTCCGATATACCCAATAGATTTCAAGGTGCAGGAAGGCGGCAACTGAACGAATCCCCCGGAATTTACATCAGTAAATGACTGGGGTGAGCGAGGGCAGCCAACGCACATGCAGATTGAAAGATGATGGGTATGCAGCCCTTATTAACCAGGTATTGAATATGTTGGTTAGGGGGCCTTAATTGGCCCCCTTTGCTTATCTTAAATGCGAGAAATATCCTACTGCAAAACGACTTTTTGCACTGGGATAATCGAGGAAACTACAATGGCTGATATTACCGCTGCCCTGGTAAAAGAACTGCGCGAACGTACTGGCGCTGGCATGATGGACTGCAAAAAAGCTTTGGTTGAAGCTAACGGCGACATCGAGCTGTCTATCGAAAACATGCGTAAATCTGGCGCGATCAAAGCTGCTAAGAAAGCAGGCAACGTAGCTGCTGACGGCGTGATTAAAACCAAAATCGAAGGCAACTACGGTCTGATCCTTGAAGTTAACTGCCAGACCGACTTCGTTGCTAAAGATGGTGGTTTCCAGGCTTTCGCTGAAAAAGTGCTGGATGCTGCTTTCGCTGGCAAAATCACTGACGTTGAAGTATTGAAAGCACAGTTCGAAGAAGAGCGCGTTGCTTTGGTTGCCAAAATCGGTGAGAACATCAACATTCGCCGTATCGCTTCTCTGGAAGGCGACGTTCTGGGTAGCTACCTGCACGGTGCTCGCATCGGTGTTCTGGTTTCTGCTACTGGTGCCGATGAAGAGCTGGTTAAGCAAATCGCTATGCACGTTGCTGCAAGCAAGCCAGAGTTCGTTAAGCCAGAAGACGTTTCTGCAGAAGTTGTAGAAAAAGAGTACCAGGTTCAGCTGGACATCGCACTGCAGTCTGGCAAGCCTAAAGAAATCGCAGAGAAAATGGTTGAAGGCCGCATGAAGAAATTCACCGGCGAAGTTTCTCTGACTGGTCAGCCTTTCGTTATCGAACCAAGCAAAACTGTTGCTCAGGTTCTGAAAGAGCACAACGCTGACGTTGTTAACTTCATCCGCTTTGAAGTGGGCGAAGGCATCCAGAAAGCCGAGACTGATTTTGCTGCAGAAGTTGCTGCAATGAGCAAACAGTCTTAATGCTGGATTGATGCAAAAAATGGAACCGCTGCAATTGGCGGTTCCGTTTTATCCAGCCTTGAAATATCCAGGGGTTCAACCCTTTAGCAGTTATGTCAGACTGTAGTTTTTGTCTGATAACATCACAGGATTTGTGATGCAAAAAAAACGACCATCCCATTACGACACATTGCTTCTTAGGACAGACACCATGGCTACCAATGCGAAACCCGTTTATCAGCGTATCCTGCTAAAACTCAGTGGCGAAGCCCTGCAAGGCAGTGAAGGTTTTGGTATCGATGCGAGCGTTTTGGATCGCATGGCACAGGAAGTTAAAGAACTGGTTGAGCTGGGCATCCAGGTGGGTGTCGTGATTGGCGGCGGGAACCTGTTCCGTGGTGCCGGTCTTGCTCAGGCAGGAATGAACCGCGTGGTGGGCGATCACATGGGAATGCTGGCCACAGTTATGAATGGTCTGGCAATGCGTGATGCACTGCACCGTGCCTATGTGAATGCGCGCCTGATGTCGGCAATTCCGCTTAACGGCGTTTGCGACAATTACAGCTGGGCCGAAGCAATCAGCCTGCTGCGTAATAACCGTGTCGTGATTTTTGCAGCCGGTACTGGCAACCCATTCTTTACTACCGATTCTGCGGCCTGTTTGCGCGGGATTGAAATTGAAGCCGACGTGGTTCTGAAAGCGACTAAAGTTGACGGTGTGTTCTCTGCCGATCCGGTTAAACACCCAGACGCGACCATGTTCGACCACCTGACTTATACTGACGTGTTGGATAAAGAATTGAAAGTCATGGACCTTGCCGCCTTTACGCTGGCTCGTGACCATAATCTGCCAATTCGTGTTTTCAATATGAACAAACCAGGCGCACTGCGCCGCGTGGTTATGGGCGAAAACGAAGGTACGCTGATTTCCAAAGGCGAATAACCTGCTGTTGTCCCAGACGACCATTTTGAATATTCACGGACTATACTAAGACTATGGTCTGCCTAGTAATCTGTTTCCAAAGGTTCGCAACGTGATAAATGACATCAGAAAAGATGCTGAAGTTCGCATGGGCAAATGCGTTGAAGCATTCGAAAACAACATCAGCAAAATCCGCACCGGCCGTGCACAGCCGAGCATCCTCGATGGTATTCAGGTTGATTACTACGGTTCAAAAACTCCGCTGCGCCAGTTGGCGAACGTAGTCGTAGAAGATGCTCGTACTCTGGCAGTCACCGTGTTTGACCGCTCTATCAGCGCTGCTGTAGAAAAGGCCATCATGACTTCAGATTTGGGTCTGAACCCAATGTCTGCTGGCAGCACCATCCGCGTTCCACTGCCTCCACTGACTGAAGAGCGTCGTAAAGATCTGATCAAGATCGTACGTGGCGAAGCAGAGCAGGGCCGTGTTTCAGTGCGTAACGTGCGCCGTGATGCCAACGACAAAGTGAAAGCTTTGTTGAAAGACAAAGAAATCAGTGAAGATGAAGATCGCCGTTCTCAAGACGATATTCAGAAAATGACTGATGTCTTCATCAAGTCAATCGACAAATCTCTGAGTGATAAAGAAGCCGAATTGCTGGATTTCTAATCATTGCGCAGGCAGTTTACGAAGCGTCGCTTAAGCGGCGCTTAATTTTTTTTAAATCGGCATTTCTCCTAAAACTCCCATACTTAATTGTAAATTAAGAATTTATCAATAAAATGGGCAGCATTCCCTCGTAGTGAACCACAGCATTTGGTGCTTAAATCTGATAGACAAGCGGCCCGATGAGTAACAGACTGTGTCACTTCCGATAATGACTATCGCTATACTGAGTACCTTCATGAAGCAACTGACTATTCTTGGCTCCACGGGTTCTGTAGGCACCAGCACACTTTCGGTTGTGCGCTCTAATCCCGATGCCTTTAGTGTTCGTGCGCTGGTCGCCGGAAATAATGTTCAGGTAATGGCTGAGCAATGCCTCGAGTTTTCCCCGCAATATGCTTCGATGGGCGATGAGACGTCTGCAGCAGCACTGCGCCTTGTTCTGCAGGAGCAGGGGAGTAAAACCGAGGTTCTTTCCGGCGTTAACGCCGCCTGCGAACTTGCAGCGCTGGATGATGTCAGCCAGGTTATGTCGGCTATTGTTGGAGCAGCAGGACTCCTGCCAACGCTGGCGGCAGTAAAAGCCGGTAAACGCGTATTGCTGGCAAATAAAGAATCCCTGGTAACTTGTGGTCGCATCTTTATGGATGCGGTACGTGAAAGCCAAAGTCAGCTATTACCGATCGACAGCGAACACAATGCTATTTTCCAGAGCCTGCCCGAAAAGGTGCAGCAGCAGATGGGCTATGCCTCACTGGAAGAAAACGGTGTATCGCGCATTATTCTGACCGGCTCAGGCGGTCCGTTCCGTGAACTTCCATTGGCAGAGTTTGACGCCGTGACGCCGGAACGCGCCTGTGCACACCCAAACTGGTCAATGGGCCGTAAAATTTCCGTCGACTCTGCCACCATGATGAATAAGGGGCTGGAGTATATTGAGGCGCGCTGGCTGTTTAATGCTTCTGCGGAACAGATGGAAGTGATCATTCATCCTCAATCGATGATTCACTCGATGGTTCGCTACATTGATGGTAGCGTGCTGGCACAGCTGGGTTCTCCGGACATGCGCACGCCAATCGCTCATGCGATGGCTTATCCTGCGCGAGTTTCAGCAGGCGTCCAACCACTGGATTTCTGCAAGATGGGGGCGTTAACGTTTAGCGAGCCAGATTATGTTCGCTATCCGTGCCTGAAGTTGGCGATTGACGCGAGTCGTACTGGCCAGTCTGCCACTACGACGCTGAATGCCGCCAATGAAGTCTCGGTTGCGGCCTTCCTCGCAGGGCAGATTCGCTTCGGTGACATTGCCAGACTGAATCAGCAAGTATTGGAAAAACCATTGCCTGCAGAACCTAGCTGCGTAGAAGAGGTTTTAGAGATAGACCGTTCTGCCAGAGACAGCGCATTCTTGTTATTAAAGACATTTACTCTGTAAAATTATGCGTCATTGGTTGAGGCTGTTTGTTCGAACAACGTTGAAATGATATAGTCTGCGCCTCCTGACAACGTATAATTGTGTTTCATGGCAATACATATTTATTTTTAGCACGTTGGTAGTCAGGTGAAGCCGTGCCTGTTGGGTTCACGGCTTTTTTACGCGCACGCTCCATCATGCACGCGAATGCAGGGTTTCAGGTGACGTCGTTAATTCTAGCTGAAGGAAAAGAGTAGGGGTTATGTCGCTCGAAAATCAACAAATGACTGATACAACTTGTCTGCTACCGCGCCATGTAGCCATCATTATGGATGGGAATGGCCGTTGGGCTAAACGCCAGGGAAAAATGCGAGTCTTTGGTCATAAAGCGGGAGTAAAG
This sequence comes from Rouxiella sp. WC2420, assembly GCF_041200025.1. Lineage (NCBI taxonomy): Bacteria > Pseudomonadati > Pseudomonadota > Gammaproteobacteria > Enterobacterales > Yersiniaceae > Rouxiella > Rouxiella sp. WC2420. The sequence continues at coordinate 994,574 of NZ_CP165628.1, forward strand.
TCCGTACGTAAAGCGGTTAGCTTTGCTGCAAGCCATCATTTAGATGCGCTCACGCTTTATGCCTTCAGCAGTGAGAACTGGAATCGCCCAATTCAGGAAGTTTCTGCGTTGATGCAGCTTTTTATTCGCGCCTTGAACAGCGAAGTGAAAAGCCTGCATAAACATAATGTTCGCTTGCGGGTGATTGGCGATGTCAGCCGCTTTAGCTCGCGTCTGCAGGACATGATCCGCAAGTCTGAAACGCTGACACAAAACAATGATGGCCTGACTCTTAACATTGCCGCCAATTACGGTGGACGTTGGGATATCATTGAAGGCGTAAAGAAGCTGGCAGGTCAGGTTGAAGCTGGTACACTTCGGGCGGACCAAATCACGGAAGAGGCACTGGATGCTTCAGTTTGTATGAGTGAGTTGGCACCTGTTGACCTGGTGATCAGAACCGGTGGGGAACATCGTATCAGTAATTTCCTGCTTTGGCAGATAGCCTATGCGGAACTTTACTTTACTGACGTCCTCTGGCCTGATTTTGATGAAATTGTCTTTGAAGGTGCGCTGAATGCTTTTGCACAACGCGAGCGTCGCTTCGGGGGGACTACACCTATCGGCGCCGATGCGTCCTAGGGAGAACTTTTGCTGAAGTATCGCATTATTACAGCTTTGATTTTGATTCCTCTGGTCATTGCTGCGCTATTTTTATTACCGCCTGTCGGTTTTACCGTCGTTACTATTGTCGTCAGTATGTTGGCTGCCTGGGAATGGGGACAATTTGCCGGATACAAGTCACGAACTCAGCGTGTATGGTTGGCTATTCTTTGCGGGTTTGTATTAACTGCCATGATGTTGAGTCTTCCTGCCTATCAACAGTCGGTTCACCTGCTGCAAATCAGCGGTTCACTGTGGCTGGGGTTGGCCTGGTGGATACTGGCGCTTGTGCTGGTTGTTTCATATCCCGGCTCTGCTGCGGCATGGCGGAATTCGCGTGCGCTTAAACTGATTTTCGGTTTATTGACCATTGTTCCCTTCTTCTGGGGCATGCTGTCGCTGCGCCTTTATGGCTATGCAGAAAATCATTACAGCGGTGCGTGGTGGTTGCTGTACGTGATGCTGTTAGTATGGGGTGCAGATTCCGGCGCTTACTTGTTTGGTAAGCTGTTTGGCAAACACAAGCTGGCGCCTAAAGTATCACCGGGTAAAACCTGGGAAGGTCTGGTTGGGGGTCTGTTGACCTCTGCAGTGATATCTTGGCTGTTTGGGCGCTATGCGCCGTTGAACGTAGTTCCTGTAACCCTGTTGATTTGTTCTGTGATTGCCGCTTTAGCCTCTGTTCTTGGTGATTTAACCGAAAGCATGTTCAAGCGTGAAGCAGGGATTAAAGACAGTGGTAATTTAATACCTGGCCACGGCGGGATTATGGATCGTATTGACAGTTTAACTGCTGCGGTGCCGGTTTTTGCCTGTCTGATGCTGTTGGTGTATTAATCTTCTGCCAGCGGCAGTTTTTAAGGGAAAGTTAGGATTATGATGAACATACTCTGGAGCCTGGCCGCCTTTATCGTTGCATTGGGGGTGCTTATCACCGTGCACGAATTTGGCCATTTCTGGGTTGCTCGTCGCTGCGGTGTACACGTTGAACGTTTCTCGGTCGGTTTTGGTAAGGCGCTGTTGCGTCGAACCGACAAACAGGGAACTGAATACGTTTTGGCCCTGATCCCGCTGGGCGGCTATGTCAAAATGCTCGATGAGCGTGTTGAAGCGGTCGCCCCGGAACTTCTTCATAAATCCTTCAATAACAAAGCCGTCTGGCAGCGCGCGGCCATTATCAGCGCGGGCCCCATCGCCAACTTCATTTTCGCTGTTTTCGCCTACTGGTTAGTATTTATTATCGGCGTTCCCAGCGTGCGTCCGGTTGTCGGCGAAATTACGCCGCAATCCGTTGCTGCACAATCCAATATTTTACCGGGCATGGAACTTAAGTCAGTTGCCGGTATCGAAACGCCTGATTGGGAATCTGTTCGCATGGCGTTGATTGGCGAAATTGGAGATGCGAAAACGACCATCGGAGTTGCGCCGTTTGGCTCATCTCAGTCCCAGGTGGTTGAAAAGCAACTTGATCTCGACGCCTGGCATTTTGACCCGGAAAAACAGGATCCTGTCGTTGCCCTGGGGATCATTCCTCGTGGGCCTCAGATAGTGCCTGTTCTGGCTCAGATACAGGCTGACTCTGCTGCGCAGAAGGCTGGTTTGCAAGCCGGAGACAGGATCGTTAAAGTTGATGGTCAGGTTTTGGTAAGTTGGCAAGCTTTTGCGCTTCAGGTACGCGATAATCCTGGCAAATCGATGGTATTAGACGTCGAGCGCAACGGACAACCTTTGAACTTAACGCTGATACCAGACACTAAATCAGTGGGTAAAGGGCAGGTGCAGGGTTTTGCCGGGGTAGTACCAAAAATTATCCCACTGCCTGACGAGTATAAAACGATTCGCCAGTATGGGCCGTTGGAAGCGTTATCCGAGGCTGGGGATAAAACCTGGCAACTGATGAAGTTAACGGTCAATATGCTGGGCAAGTTAATAACCGGCGATGTGAAGCTGAATAATCTGAGTGGCCCTATCTCCATTGCACAGGGCGCAGGTTTGTCAGCTGAATACGGATTTGTTTACTACCTTATGTTTTTGGCATTGATAAGTGTCAATCTCGGTATTATCAATCTGTTCCCATTACCGGTGTTAGATGGTGGTCACCTGCTGTTTCTGGCAATAGAAAAGCTCAAGGGTGGGCCAGTTTCCGAGCGAGTTCAGGACTTCAGTTACCGCATTGGCTCAGTTTTGCTGGTGTTGTTGATGGGGCTTGCACTTTTCAATGATTTCTCCCGTCTTTAAGGCGGGGATTAGGTTAGGAAGACGCATAACAACGATGGCGATCAAAAAGTTGCTCATAGCGTCGCTGCTGTTTGGCAGCGCGACCGTATACGGCGCAGATGGATTCGTAGTGAAGGATATTCATTTCGAAGGCCTCCAGCGCGTTGCCGTCGGTGCGGCGTTACTCAATATGCCGGTTCGCGTAGGTGATACCGTTACCGACGATGATATCAGTAATACCATTCGTGCATTGTTTGCCACTGGCAACTTTGAGGACGTTCGCGTTCTGCGTGATGGCGATACCCTGATTGTTCAAGTCAAAGAGCGCCCAACCATCGCCAGCATCACTTTCTCCGGCAATAAAGCGGTGAAAGATGACATGCTTAAACAAAACCTTGATGCCTCTGGCGTCCGGGTTGGCGACGCGCTTGACCGTACACAAGTCTCGAATATCGAAAAGGGCCTCGAGGACTTTTACTACAGCGTCGGTAAATACAGCGCGTCGGTAAAAGCCGTCGTGACTCCTTTGCCACGCAACCGCGTTGACTTGAAACTGGTCTTTACCGAAGGTTTGTCTGCTCAAATCCAGCAGATCAACATCGTCGGTAACCACGCATTCAGCACCGATCAATTAGTTTCCCAGTTCCAGCTACGTGACGAAGTGCCGTGGTGGAACGTCATTGGGGATCGTAAATACCAGAAGCAAAAACTTTCTGGTGACCTCGAAACCTTACGCAGCTATTACCTTGATCGCGGTTACGCGCGCTTCAACATCGACTCGACTCAGGTCAGTCTGACGCCGGACAAGAAGGGTATCTACATCACCCTGAATATCCACGAAGGCGATCAGTACAAAGTTGCCGGTGTTCAGGTTGCGGGTAACATGCAAGGTCACTCGGCTGAGATCGAAAGTCTGAGTAAAATCAGCAATGGTGAGCTTTATAACGGCGCCAAAGTGACCAAAATCGAGAATGATATCAAAGCTTTGCTGGGTCGTTATGGATACGCGTATCCAACAGTGACCACGCAGCCTGAAATCAACGATAAAGACAAAACCGTTATTCTGCATATCAATGTCGATGCCGGTAACCGTTACTATGTTCGCCACGTTCGCTTTGAAGGTAATGACACCAGCAAAGACAGCGTATTGCGTCGTGAAATGCGTCAGATGGAAGGTGCATGGCTTGGCAGCGATCTGGTAGACAAAGGTAAAGAGCGTCTGAATCGTCTGGGTTATTTCGAAACCGTTGATGTTGAAACTCAGCGCGTTCCGGGTACTGCCGATCAGGTTGACGTTGTCTATAAAGTTAAAGAGCGTAACACCGGTACATTTAACTTTGGCGTAGGCTACGGTTCAGAAAGCGGCGTCAGCTTTACCGTCGGCGTTCAGCAGGATAACTGGTTAGGTACGGGTTATCAGGCTGGCATTACCGGCACTAAAAATGATTACCAAACCTATACCGAGCTGACTGTTACCAACCCGTACTTCACGGTTGATGGCGTGAGCCTGGGCGGCCGTCTCTTCTACAACGACTTTAAAGCAGATGACGCGGACCTGTCCGAGTATACCAACAAGAGCTACGGTTTCGGCACCACGCTGGGCTTCCCGGTCAACGAGAACAACTCGCTTCGTCTGGGTGCGGACTATGTCCACAATGACCTGTCCAACATGGAACCGCAGGTTGCGATGTTCCGTTACTTGTACAGTGCGGGCAAAAATCCAAACGTTGTCGCGGGTCAGAATAATACGTCGGACGCGAGCTTTAGCGCCAATGACTTCTTCCTGACTACGGGTTGGGGTTACAACAACCTGGACCGTGGCTTCTTCCCGACAGCGGGTACCAAAGCCAGCCTGAGCGGTAAAATTACTGTTCCGGGTTCAACCAACAAGTATTATAAAGTCACCTTCGACGCTACCAGCTATCTGCCTCTGACCGAGAGTCACAAGTGGGTGCTGATGGGACGTGCTCGTGCCGGTTATGCTGACGGCCTGGGCGGTAAAGAAGTGCCGTTCTACGACAACTTCTATGCCGGTGGTTCAAGCAGCGTCCGTGGTTTCCAGTCGAATACCATTGGTCCTAAAGCGGCTTACTACAACTGCCCAACAGGTGCGACTTCCTATAACGGTTGTCCGGTAACCAACTCTGACGATGCGGTCGGCGGTAACGCGATGGGCCTGTTGAGTGCCGAGCTTATCGTACCTACTCCGTTTGTGGGTGATAAATACGTCAACTCACTGCGTACCTCGTTGTTCGTTGACTCTGGTACCGTGTGGGATACTAACTGGCACAATACCGCAGAAACTATTGCTGCCGGTATTCCAGACTATAGTAAACCAGGCAATATTCGTGCTTCATCCGGTATCGCATTACAATGGCAGTCTCCGTTGGGACCTCTGTCGTTCTCTTATGCGCAGCCAGTCAAGAAATACGAAGGTGATAAGCCAGAACAGTTCCAGTTTAACATCGGTCAAACGTGGTAATCTGTTAAAACTACTGAGCCTTATCAGCAGAAACGCATAAGGTCCGAGTAATTACTCAGGCCTTATGCGTAAATTACTGTGCTTTCGAGCACAAACGGGTGATGGAAGGAGTTTATAGTGAAAAAGTGGTTATACGCCGCAGGCCTCGGATTAGTTATGGCTGCTTCAGCTAGCGTTCAAGCTGCTGATAAAATTGGTGTTGTAAACGTTCAAGAAATTTTCCAGCAAATGCCAGCTCGTGAAGCTGTTGCAAAACAGTTGGAAAGCGAATTCAAAGGCCGTGCTACAGCACTGCAAGCTCAGGAAACTGCTCTGCAATCTCAGATGCAAAACCTGCAGCGTAACGCAAGCACAATGAAAGCCGCTGATCGTGCAAAACTTGAAAAACAAGTTATGGCTAACCGTGAAGATTTCTCTGCAAAAGCTCAGGCTTTTGACAATGACAATCGTAAGCGTCAGGCAGAAGAGCGTAACAAAATCCTGGGCCGCATCCAGGATGCAGTTAAAACTGTAGCAGCAAAAGATGGTCTGGATATCGTCATCGACGCCAACGCTCTGGCTTATGCATCTAACGATGCAAAAGACATCACTGACGAAGTGTTGAAACAGGTTAAATAAGCATGGTTTCAATTCGACTGGCTGATCTCGCACAGCAGTTGGATGCACAATTGCACGGTGATGGCGATTTCGTCATCACCGGCATTGCTTCAATGCATTCCGCACACTCTGAGCAAATCACGTTTTTATCAAACAGCCGTTACCGTGAACAGTTGGCTACCTGTAATGCGGGTGCTGTAGTGTTGACCGAAGCGGATCTGCCCTTTTGCCAAAGTGCGGCACTTGTGGTTAAAAACCCTTACCTGACTTACGCTCGCATGGCTCAGTTACTTGACACCACGCCAGCACCGGCTCAGGACATAGACCCGAGCGCTGTTATCTCTCCCGATGCTAAAATCGGCGATCGAGTATCAGTAGGCGCGAATGCAGTTATCGAATCTGGCGTTATATTAGGCGACGGTGTCATTATTGGTGCAGGTTGCTTTATCGGAAAAGATGCTAAAATTGGTGCCGGTACCCGTATCTGGGCCAATGTATCAATCTATCATCGCGTTGAAATTGGTCAGAAATGTCTGATTCAGTCAAACACCGTTATCGGTGCAGATGGCTTCGGATATGCGAACGATCGCGGTAATTGGGTGAAGATCCCGCAGCTTGGCACTGTGATTATTGGTGACTCTGTGGAGATCGGCGCCTGCACAACCATCGACCGTGGCGCACTTGACGATACGCAAATTGGTAATGGTGTGATCATTGATAATCAATGTCAGATTGCACACAACGTCGTGATTGGAGACAATACGGCAGTCGCAGGCGGTGTGATCATGGCCGGTAGCCTGAAAATCGGGCGTTCTTGCCAGATTGGCGGAGCCAGTGTCATTAACGGTCACATGGAGATTTGCGACAAGGCGGTTGTAACGGGAATGGGAATGGTGATGCGACCAATTACCGAACCTGGGGTATACTCCTCCGGTATTCCGTTACAGGCGAACAAAGTTTGGCGTAAAACCGCCGCGTTGGTTATGAACATCGACGAGATGAATAAACGCTTAAAAGCTGTAGAGCGTAGAATCGAAGAAGACTAACTTACCAACAACAAACACTAAAAATCAATAAGTAAGGTGATGATTTTGTTCTATAATTCATTGCCTTTACGATTCTTAGTCTCTATTTGCGGCCTGCAGAATGCTCCTCTTTGAGGGTCACGCAGGCCGTGCTATTGATGATATCAGTAATTTTAGACAGGACGAGTATTTTGAGCACTCCTACTCATAGCGATCACGAACATGAAGTTAGCGTAGAAGGTTTTGGTATTGGAGAAATACTTGAGCTGCTTCCGCACCGTTTTCCTTTTTTGCTGGTGGACCGGGTTATCGAGTTCACTCCGCATAAAAAACTTCGTGCAATTAAAAATGTTTCCTTTAACGAACCTTGTTTCCAGGGACATTTTCCCAGCAAACCGATCTTTCCTGGCGTACTGATTCTTGAAGCCATGGCACAGGCTACCGGTCTGCTTGCGTTTAAAAGCGTCGGTAAACTTGAGCCAGGTGAGCTTTACTACTTTGCTGGCATTGATGGCGCTCGTTTTAAAAAGCCTGTTGTACCCGGTGATACTATGGTGCTGGAAGTCGTTTTCGAGAAAACTCGTCGCGGCGTAACCTGGTTCAACGGCAAGGCATTAGTCGACGGTCAGGTAGTTTGTGAAGCCCAGATGATGTGTGCCCGTAGTCAGGAGAAATAATCCGTGATTGATAAAACCGCCTTTATTCACCCAAGCTCCGTAGTTGAAGAAGGGGCAGTTATTGGTGCCGGTGTTCACATCGGTCCTTTCTGCTATATCGGCTCTCAGGTCGAGATTGGCGAAGGCACCGAGCTTAAGTCACACGTGGTTGTTAATGGCGTGACCAAAATTGGTCGCGATAACCGCATATTCCAGTTTGTTTCCATTGGGGAAATCAATCAGGATCTCAAATATGCCGGTGAGCCAACGCGTGTTGAAGTGGGCGATCGCAACAATATTCGTGAGAGCGTGACCATTCATCGTGGAACCGTTCAAGGCGGCGGGCTGACCAAAGTAGGTAGTGATAACCTGCTGATGGTCAATGCCCATATTGCTCATGACTGTGTAATTGGCAATCGCTGTATCCTTGCCAATAACGCAACCTTGGGCGGTCACGTTCAGGTTGATGATTTTGCCATTATTGGTGGCATGACGGCGGTACATCAGTGGTGCATTATCGGTGCTCACGTGATGGTTGGCGGATGCTCCGGCGTTGCGCAGGACGTGCCACCGTTCGTTATAGCTCAGGGCAACCATGCGACACCTTTCGGTATTAATATCGAAGGGTTAAAACGTCGTGGTTTTGACAAACCTTCTCTTCATGCTATCCGTAATGCCTATAAAGTGCTTTATCGCAGTGGCAATACGCTTGAAGAATCGCTCCCCGAGATTGCCGCCATTGCTGCCGAGTTCCCGGCAGTACAGCCATTTAGCGATTTCTTTGCCCGTTCAACGCGCGGCATTATTCGCTAATAAAGAACCCGCACTCAGGTTCGCTGTTTAAGCTGCTCAACTGGATTTAAGAAATAATGGAAAAGCCCGTTCTGACAATTGGCCTGGTTGCCGGCGAAACATCTGGCGATATTCTAGGCGCGGGCTTGATCCGGGCTCTCAAGAGCCACTATCCCAATGCACGCTTTGTGGGGGTCGCAGGCCCTCTAATGCAGGCAGAAGGATGTGAGGCATGGTTTGAGATGGAAGAGCTGGCGGTGATGGGCTTGGTAGAGGTGCTTGGGCGTCTACCTCGCCTGTTAAAAATCGGTAATGAACTTACGCGACGGTTTAGCGAGCTTAAGCCTGACGTTTTTGTTGGCATCGATGCCCCTGATTTCAATCTTAGGCTGGAAGGCCGCCTTAAGAAGCGCGGTATTCGAACCATTCATTACGTCAGCCCTTCAGTTTGGGCCTGGCGACAAAAACGCGTTTTCAAAATTGGCAAAGCCACCGATTTGGTGCTGGCTTTCTTGCCTTTTGAAAAAGCGTTTTATGACAGATTTAACGTTTCCTGCCGCTTTATCGGCCATACGATGGCAGACTCTATTCCATTGCATCCCGATAAAAAACTGGCCCGCGAAGCGTTAGGTATTCCGCAGGATATCCATTGCCTGGCGCTATTGCCCGGCAGTCGGCACGCCGAGGTAGAAATGCTCAGCGCCGATTTCCTGAAAACAGCGTTACAGTTGCGAAAAACCTATCCAGATTTACACATTGTGGTACCTCTGGTTAATGCTAAACGCCGCGAACAGTTTGAGCGTATAAAGGCGGAAATTGCACCCGATCTTCCAGCACACTTGCTCGACGGCCAGGCGCGTAATGCGATGATTGCCAGCGACGCGGCTTTGCTTGCCTCGGGCACGGCAGCATTGGAATGCATGTTGGCAAAATGTCCGATGGTAGTGGGTTACCGTTTGAAACCGGTAACATACTGGATAGCCAGGCGTTTGGTTAAAACGGACTATGTTTCCCTGCCTAACCTGCTGGCCGGTCGTGAAATCGTGACCGAGCTGCTGCAAGAAGAGTGCGTGCCCGATAAACTTTCTGCCGCACTGCTGCCATTGCTGGCCGGTGGGGAGAAAAGTCATCAGTTGAAAGAAACCTTCCTGACGCTTCATGAAAGTATTCGTCGCGATGCCGACGAGCAGGCGGCGCAGGCGGTGATAGAGTTGGCGAATAAATGACAGACATTTTTACCTACCCACAGGCTAATTTAATCGCTGGTGTGGACGAAGTTGGGCGTGGCCCGCTGGTGGGCGATGTAGTGACCGCCGCGGTGATCCTGGACCCCGCAAGGCCAATTATCGGTCTGGCTGATTCCAAAAAGCTCAGCGAAAAACGCCGCGAATTTTTGTATCAAGAAATCAAAGAAAAAGCGCTGGCCTGGTGCATCGGTCGCGCAGATCCGGCTGAAATCGACGAACTGAATATCCTGCATGCCACCATGCTTGCAATGCAGCGCGCCGTAGCTGGGCTGGCAGTAACGCCTGATTTTGTGCTGATTGACGGTAACCGCTGCCCGGCGCTGGCGATGCCTTCGCAGGCTGTAGTCAAGGGTGATAGCCGCGTGGCAGAAATCAGCGCTGCGTCCATATTGGCAAAAGTTACCAGAGACCGTGAAATGGTTGAGCTAGATTTAGCGTTTCCTGAATACGGTTTTGCCAAGCATAAAGGCTATCCAACCGCAGCACATTTGGAACAGCTTGCTCGACTTGGGGCAACCGTTCATCATCGTCGCAGCTTTGCTCCAGTCAGGCGCGCGTTGGAAAATGTCGTCGTATCGGGTTAATCGCGGTACTCTAGCAGCATTGTTTACCCAGTTTTTATAACTGCCACCCTCATATGTTTGGTATCTGACTATGGCTGAACCTCGTTTTATTCATCTGCGCGTACACAGTGACTATTCCATGGTTGATGGATTAGCCAAGGTCGGCCCGTTGGTGAAACGAGCCGCTGCCCTCGGCATGCCTGCACTGGGTATCACCGACTTCACCAACCTTTGTGGTCTGGTTAAATTCTATGGGGCGGCACACGGCGCGGGGATCAAACCGCTGATCGGTGCAGATTTCAACGTCCATAGCGATATGCTGGGCGACGAATTGGCTCAGCTGACTGTACTGGCGATAAACAATCAAGGTTATCAGAATCTTACTTTGATTATTTCCCGTGCCTATCAGCGTGGCTACGGTGCGGCAGGACCGATTATCGAGCGTGAATGGCTGGCAGAGCTTAACGAAGGCCTGCTGTTGCTTTCAGGTGCCCGTCACGGCGATATCGGCAAATTTCTCACCCGCTCTAATCAGTTACAGGTTGATCAGTGCGTCGAGTTCTATCAGCAATATTTCCCTGATCGCTACTATCTTGAGCTTATCCGCACCGGTCGCCCGGATGAAGAAAACTATCTTCATCAGGCAGTTGCGCTGGCTGGAGAGACCGGTTTACCCGTCGTTGCGACGAATGACGTGCGTTTCCTGGTTGAAGGTGATTTCGATGCGCACGAGATCCGCGTGGCTATCCATGACGGCTTCACTCTCGACGATCCTAAACGTCCAAAAAATTACACCACGCAGCAATACATGCGCAGTGAAGAAGAGATGTGCGAGCTGTTTGCCGACATCCCCGAAGCGCTGCTCAACAGCGTTGAAATAGCCAAGCGCTGTAACGTGACTATCCGCTTGGGCGAGTATTTCCTGCCGCAGTTCCCGACTGGCGATATGTCTACCGAAGACTTCCTGGTCGAGTGCTCAAAGAAAGGTTTGGAAGAACGTCTGGAATTCCTGTTCCCAGATCCCGCAGTCAGAGCAGAGAAACGCCCGGAATACGACGATCGTCTCGATATCGAACTCGGGGTGATCAACCAGATGGGTTTCCCGGGTTACTTCTTGATCGTTATGGAGTTTATCCAGTGGTCTAAAGATAACGCCGTGCCGGTCGGGCCGGGGCGTGGTTCTGGCGCAGGGTCGCTGGTTGCTTATGCGCTGAAGATAACCGATCTGGATCCGCTGGAATTCGATTTACTGTTCGAACGTTTCCTAAACCCGGAACGCGTTTCGATGCCTGACTTTGACGTCGACTTTTGCATGGAAAAGCGTGATTTAGTTATCGATCACGTTGCCGAAATGTATGGCCGCGAGGCGGTTTCACAGATTATTACCTTTGGTACCATGGCGGCAAAAGCGGTAATCCGCGATGTGGGCCGCGTGCTGGGCCATCCTTACGGTTTCGTTGACCGTATTTCCAAACTAGTGCCGCCCGATCCGGGTATGACGCTGGAAAAAGCCTTCGCGGCTGAGCCACAGCTGCCTGAAATCTATGAGGCCGACGAAGAAGTCAGAGCCTTGATTGATATGGCGCGCAAGCTGGAGGGCGTGACACGCAATGCCGGTAAACACGCCGGTGGTGTCGTTATTGCACCGACCAAAATCACCGACTTTGCGCCACTTTATTGCGATGCAGAGGGTAAAAACCCGCTGACCCAGTTTGATAAAAATGACGTCGAATACGCCGGGCTGGTCAAGTTTGACTTCCTCGGCCTGCGCACGCTGACGATTATCGACTGGGCGCTAAATATGATTAACGCCCGTCGTGCTAAAACCGGTCTTGAACCGCTTGATATTGCTGCTATTCCGTTAGACGATAAGAAAAGTTTCGACATGCTGCAGCGCTCGGAAACCACTGCGGTCTTCCAGCTTGAATCACGCGGCATGAAAGATTTGATCAAACGCCTGAAGCCCGACAGCTTCGAAGATATGATTGCCCTGGTGGCGCTGTTCCGCCCCGGGCCGCTGCAATCAGGCATGGTAGACAACTTTATCGACCGTAAGCACGGCCGCGAAGAGTTGTCATATCCTGATATTCAGTGGCAGCATGAATCACTGAAACCTGTTCTGGAGCCGACTTACGGCATTATCCTGTATCAGGAACAGGTTATGCAGATTGCTCAGGTGCTGGCCGGTTACTCGCTTGGCGGCGCGGATATGCTGCGTCGTGCAATGGGTAAAAAGAATCCGGTCGAGATGGCCAAGCAGCGCGGCGGTTTTGAAGACGGTGCAAAATCACGCGGTATTGACGGTGAACTGGCGGTTAAAATCTTCGACCTGGTAGAGAAGTTTGCCGGTTATGGATTTAACAAATCGCACTCTGCGGCCTATGCGCTGGTGTCCTATCAAACGCTTTGGCTGAAGGCGCACTATCCGGCAGAATTTATGGCCGCGGTAATGACCGCGGATATGGATAACACCGACAAAGTGGTTGGGCTGGTCGACGAATGCTGGCGTATGGGGCTTAAAATCCTGCCGCCTGACATCAACAGCGGTCTGTATCATTTTCATGTTAACGACGACGGTGAAATCGTTTACGGTATCGGCGCTATCAAGGGCGTCGGCGAAGGTCCGATTGAAGCAATCATTGAAGCGCGTAACGAAGGCGGTTATTTTAGAGAGCTGTTTGACCTTTGTGCCCGTTCCGATACCAAAAAGCTTAATCGGCGCATTCTGGAAAAACTCATTATGTCCGGGGCTTTCGACCGCCTCGGCCCGCATCGCGCAGCATTGATGCACTCGCTGGGTGATGCGTTGAAAGCGGCCGATCAACATGCCAAAGCGGAAGCCATTGGCCAGGTTGATATGTTCGGAGTATTGGCTGAAGAGCCTGAACAGGTCGAAAAATCCTACGCCAGTGTTACTCCCTGGCAGGAACAAAAGGTATTGGATGGCGAACGTGAAACCCTGGGGCTATATCTTACCGGGCATCCGATCACTCAGTACCTCAAAGAAATCGAGCGTTACGGCGGCGGCCAGCGCCTGAAAGATATGCACCCGACCGATCGGGGAAAAATGACCATCGCAGTGGGTTTGGTTGTTGCTGCGAAGGTGATGATGACCAAGCGGGGTAACCGCATTGGTATTTGTACGCTGGACGACCGTTCTGGTCGTCTTGAAGTGATGTTGTTTACAGAAGCTTTAGAGAAATTTCAGCATTTGTTGGAAAAAGACCGTATCCTGATCGCGACAGGACAGGTCAGCTTTGATGACTTCAACGGCGGGCTTAAAATGATGGCCCGTGATTTAATGGACATCAGTGAAGCGCGTGAAAAATACGCTCGTGGTCTTGCTATATCGCTGACTGACAGGCAAATTGATGACCAGCTTTTGAACCGTCTTCGTGAATCGTTGGAACCTCATCGATCGGGGACGATACCAGTGCACCTGTATTACCAACGGGAGAACGCTCGGGCAAGGCTCCGATTTGGTGCTACCTGGCGTGTTACGCCAACCGATCGTCTGCTGCTTGATTTACGGTCTCTGGTAGGTACAGAGCAGGTTGAACTGGAATTTGACTAAAATAGGAATGCTATGAGTCTGAATTTTCTTGATTTTGAACAGCCGATTGCGGAGCTGGAAGCGAAAATTGACTCGCTGACTGCAGTCAGTCGTCAAGACGAAAAATTAGATATTAATCTGGACGAAGAAGTGGCGCGCTTGCGTGATAAAAGCGTTGAACTGACTCGTAAAATTTTCTCAGATTTGGGTGCCTGGCAGGTTGCGCAGTTGGCTCGCCATCCGCGTCGTCCTTACACTCTTGACTACATCAAGCACATCTTTACTGATTTTGATGAACTGGCGGGCGACCGTGCCTATGCTGACGATAAAGCTATCGTTGGCGGCATCGCTCGTTTGGGTGAACGTGCCGTGATGATCATTGGTCATCAAAAGGGACGCGAAACCAAAGAGAAAATTCGCCGTAACTTCGGTATGCCAGCACCTGAGGGCTATCGTAAAGCACTGCGTCTGATGGAAATGGCCGAACGCTTCAAACTGCCTATCATCACCTTCATCGATACTCCGGGCGCATACCCTGGCGTGGGCGCAGAAGAACGTGGACAGTCCGAAGCTATCGCGCGCAACCTGCGTGAAATGTCTCGTCTTAACGTACCGGTAATTTGTACCGTTATCGGCGAGGGCGGGTCTGGTGGTGCATTGGCTATCGGCGTGGGCGACAAAGTCAACATGCTGCAATACAGCACCTACTCGGTGATTTCACCAGAAGGCTGTGCTTCTATTCTGTGGAAAAGCGCAGATAAAGCACCGCTGGCGGCTGAAGCCATGGGCATTGTTGCTCCACGTTTGAAAGAGCTGAAACTGATCGACTCCGTGATCCCAGAACCTCTGGGTGGCGCGCATCGTGATGTTCCAGCAATGGCCGCTTCTCTGCGTGCTCAGCTTGAAGCTGATCTCGGCGAGTTGGACGCTCTGAATAATGAAGAGCTGCGTGATCGTCGTTATCAGCGTTTAATGACCTACGGTTATTGCTAATCCCTGTCGTCCTTCACGATGTAGGGGTGTTGGCTGCCTTTACTCACCCCGGTCACTTACTTGTGTAAGCTCCGGGGATGAGTGCAGTTGCCGCTTACCTACATCACGAATGCCCAAGGGTTATAAATCCGCGATTTAAGTGTGTTGAGTAACGATTATAAAATTTAAAGGGCAGTCTTTGGACTGCCCTTTTTTATTGTCTCCAGCCGCAGGGGTCGATAACCTGTGTTGTAGAAAACCAGAAGGATTTGTCAGATGAATATTATTGCCATCATGCGCCCGGAAGGGGTCTATTACAAAGATGAGCCAATCCGCGAATTGGATGCCGCCCTCGAGATTCTGGGCTTTAAGACGATTTATCCTCGTGACCGCGCTGACCTATTGAAACTTATTGAAAGCAATGCGCGCATCTGTGGCGTCATTTTCGATTGGGACCAGCACAGTACCGAGCTTTGTGTCGATATTAACGAGCTAAACGAATATCTGCCACTTTATGGCTTTATCAACACCCATTCGACGATGGATGTCAGCGTGCATGATATGCGTATGGTGCTGTATTTCTTCGAGTATGCGTTAAACGCTGCTGAAGATATTGCCAAGCGAATCCGCCAGTATACCGACGAATATATTGATCAGATTACCCCGCCGTTAACAAAAGCGTTGTTTAAATATGTGGAAGAGGGCAAATACACCTTTTGTACACCAGGACATATGGCTGGAACCGCGTTTCTTAAAAGTCCGGTTGGCACGCTGTTTTACGACTTTTTCGGTGCTAAAACGCTGAAAGCCGACGTGTCGATTTCCGTTACCGAGCTAGGCTCGCTGCTGGACCATACCGGGCCGCATCTGGAAGCCGAAGAGTATATTGCCCGCACCTTTGGCGCCGAGCAAAGCTATATCGTCACCAATGGCACGTCAACTGCCAATAAAATTGTCGGCATGTATTCGGCCCCGGCGGGGAGTACTGTGCTTATCGACCGTAATTGTCATAAGTCATTGGCACATCTGATGATGATGACCAATATTATTCCTATCTATCTGCGCCCGCTGCGCAATGCCTACGGTATTTTGGGCGGTATTCCACAGCGCGAGTTCACCCGTGACAGCATTGCCGGGAAGGTAGAACAGACCAAAGACGCCAGCTGGCCAGTACACGCGGTGATAACCAATTCCACCTATGACGGCCTGTTATACAACACCGATTACATCAAAAATACTCTCGATGTTGCCTCGATTCATTTCGATTCCGCCTGGGTGCCCTACACCAATTTTCACCCGATTTATGACGGTAAAAGTGGTATGAGCGGCGAGCGTATTCCCGGCAAAGTCATCTATGAAACCCAGTCGACCCACAAGCTGCTGGCGGCTTTTTCGCAGGCCTCGATGATTCACATTAAAGGTGATTACAATGAAAACACCTTTAATGAAGCTTACATGATGCACACTACCACCTCGCCAAACTACGGCATCGTAGCCTCGGCAGAAACCGCCGCCGCGATGTTGCGCGGGAATCCGGGGCGCAGATTGATTAATCGTTCGGTGGAAAGGGCGCTGCATTTTCGTAAAGAAATTCAGCGCTTACGTGAAGAAACCGACGGCTGGTTCTATGATGTCTGGCAGCCGGAAGATATTGATGAGGCCGAATGTTGGCCGCTGAATCCCGATGACAACTGGCACGGTTTTGCAAATGCCGATACTGAGCACATGTATCTCGACCCCATCAAGGTGACGATTCTGACGCCGGGCATGGATGAAACCGGCAATCTCTCGGCAGAAGGCATTCCGGCGGCGTTGGTTGCCAAGTTCCTCGATGAACGCGGTGTGGTGGTCGAAAAAACCGGGCCTTACAATTTGCTGTTCCTGTTCAGCATTGGTATTGATAAAACCAAATCGATGAGTCTGATGCGTGGTTTAACCGATTTTAAACGCGCCTACGATCTTAACCTGCGAGTAAAGAACATGCTGCCGGATCTCTATGGTGAAGATCCGGACTTCTATCGTCATATGCGCATTCAGGATCTGGCGCAAGGGATCCATAGGCTGATCATTAAACACGATCTGCCTTCGCTGATGCTCAAGGCATTCGACGTGTTACCGGAAATGAAAATGACACCATATGAGATGTTCCAGCATCAGGTGCGCGGTAATATTGAAGAGTGCGAAATTGATCAGTTGGTTGGTCAGGTGTCGGCCAACATGATCCTGCCTTATCCGCCCGGCGTGCCGGTGGTGATGCCCGGTGAGATGATTACCAAAGAGAGCCGCGCCGTGCTGGATTTCCTGCTAATGCTGTGTTCCATCGGTGAACATTTCCCTGGCTTTGAAACCGATATTCACGGCGCGAGGCTGACCGAGGACGGAAAGTATTGGGTTAAAGTTCTGAAAAAAGGAGTTTTGGATGCTTAAATTACGCCAGATTCATCACATCGCCATTATTGCCAGCGATTACGAAGTCAGTAAAAAATTCTACTGTGACGTGCTGGGCTTTGAGTTGCAGTCTGAAGTCTATCGTGATGCGCGCGATTCCTGGATGGCTAATTTGGCTATTAATGGGCACTATCAGATTGAGCTGTTCAGCTTCCCGTCTCCACCCGCCAGAACCAGCCGCCCTGAAGCCTGCGGCCTGCGCCATCTGGCGTTTAGTGTCGATGATATTGAAGCCTCGGTTGCCTTTCTCACTACAGCCGGCGTCGAGTGCGAGCCGGTGCGTGTTGATGAGCACACGGGTAAAAAATTCACCTTCTTTAGCGATCCCGACGATCTGCCTTTAGAACTTTATGAAATCGACTGATCTTATTTTTGATAGCCAGAAACGGCCAACGGACCCAGCTGATGCTGCTTGAACATTTACAGCATCAGCTCGGTGATCGGCGTCGCGTTTGTGTAGCGTTAAGTGGCGGGCTGGACTCGTCGGTATTGCTGCACGCGTTGGTTAGGCTGCGAGACAGCGTTTTGCCCGATTTACAGCTGCGAGCCATGCACGTGAATCATGGCTTGAGCACCCATGCTGTCAGCTGGACAGCCAGCTGCGAGGCCCAGTGCCAGCTCTGGCAAGTGCAGTTTATTCCGCTGGCGGTCAAGGTGGATGCTCGGGAGGGAGGCATTGAGGCCGCGGCGCGAAAGGCTCGTTACCGCGCATTGACTGAAAATCTGCTGGCCGATGAGACGCTTTTCACCGCGCAGCATCTTAACGACCAGTGTGAGACTTTTCTTCTGGCATTAAAGCGTGGCAGCGGTCCTGCGGGATTGTCTGCGATGAGCGCGGAAACCTCAATTTGCGGGCATCCGGTCATCAGGCCGTTGCTTAGCCTGCAGCGAAAGCAGCTCGAAGAATATGCCCGTGCAAATCAATTAGTCTGGATCGAAGACGACAGTAACCAAGATACGCGTTTCGACCGCAATTTTTTGCGACTCGACGTGCTGCCGATGCTATATCAGCGGTGGCCTCACTTTGCTGCCGCCACTGCTCGCAGCGCCAGCCTGTGCGCCGAACAGGAATTACTGCTCGATGAGTTATTGCAGGAAGCGCTGGATAACCTCATCGATTTGCAAGGCAGTCTATCGATTGAAGGGCTAGAAAATCTGTCTGCCGCCCGGCGTTTTGCTCTGATTCGCCGTTGGCTGGCTTCGCTTGGGGCCAGTATGCCATCGAGAGAGCAGCTACAGCGGATTTGGGATGAAGTGGCGTTAAGCCGCGAAGATGCCGAGCCGCAGCTACGTCTTGGGTCTCACAACATCCGACGTTATCGGCAGCGCCTTTACTGGTTGGCACCAATGCAGTCGTTAAAAGACACCGTCATTGCCTGGCAGGGGCAAGAGGTGCTGGATCTGCCCGCAAGTCTTGGGCAGCTTTCCCTTACGTCTGCGGGGCAAAACGGATTAACGCTACGCAAACCGCGCGTTGATGAAATGCTTACCGTGCGTTTTCACGCCAGCGGTGAAGTCAATAAAGTGGGGCGTGACCGTTCCCGCAGCATAAAAAAACTCTGGCAGGAACTTAATGTTCCACCGTGGGATCGCGAGCGCATCCCTTTGATTTTTTATAATGAGCAGCTAATTGCCGCAGCAGGGCTGTTTATCACTCGTGAAGCACTGACCTCAGGCCCGCAAGAGGCTACCTGGTCACTGTTTTGGAATACTGAAAGTCGATAGTTTACCGCCGGGCAACCGGTTTGGGAGCAGTGATGCATTTTTTATCTCGAAGTGCGCTGGGCGTTTGTTTGGCGTGGATAAGTATTTCTGCGATGGCAGAGGGAAATATTGCCAACGGTCAGGCCAAATCTGCCAGCTGTGCAGCTTGTCATGGCGCAACAGGTAAAGCCAGCAACACGCTTTATCCCAATTTATCCGGGCAAAATGAGGCTTATCTGGGATTGGCTTTGCATGCTTACAAAGATGGCGGAAGAACGGGAGGGCAGGCGGGGATTATGCAGGCGTTTACCTCTGGGCTTTCAGATCAAGATATCAGTGACTTAGCGGCTTACTATTCTAGCCAGCACTGACAAGTCTGCCAGCATTACCAGCCTTCGGCCTAAATAAAAACGGGCAATCCCAAGATTGCCCGCACACACAGTTGTTGAGTTGAATGGTGGTTGATGTTATTCGCTATTCAGCACTAACGACCACAGTACCAATTTTTGGATTACTGAAGCTCTCAATCCAGTCGAGCCGCAGTTCCAACTGTTGCCCACCCGAGTCAACAATCAGATACTCCACTTTTTTTCGCATCAACAGATCTTTGGCTTTAGCCTCGACAAGCTCTCCACTGCGCATCTTCAGAGTCAGAACCAGATGGTCCTGACAGGCAAGCTCGAGATTATCGTAATCATCGCAATTGATGGGTTGGTACTCATCATTCATCGACATAATCGCTCACCAGTAAGTTAGCGGCGGCATAAGCCGCCTGTTCTCGAACGGAAGACGGAAGTTCGGCGTTGGCCGCCACATCGTCTAATGCCTTTAGCACACAGCCCAACGCATCGGGCACATAGCCGAGATCACCACTGCCGATCTCGGCATATTTTCGGCGTACTAACTCAGAGTATTGTTGCATAGGTCCTCCCATAGAGCTTGTTCGAAATGGCTCTTTACGCAACTTTTCGAACAAACCCTGCCATGTTTTCCCGAAATGCTGCTTTCTACATAGTTTGAAGCCTTTCAGTCGGGAAAATATAAACTTCCGTTATTAAACGACTATAGCACAGAGATGATGGAGTTATCAGCTGGGGGAGTAAGCTTTATCTTATGTTGATATCAAGTACAATGTGCGTCCATTACTTTGAGGTTTCCCATGGCGTTAAAAGCAACTATCTATAAAGCCGCAGTAAATATTGCCGATATGGACCGCAATTTTTTCTTTGATGCCAACCTGACGCTGGCGCAGCATCCGTCTGAAATCGAACAACGTATGATGCTACGTTTACTGGCCTGGATTTGCCACGCGCACGAGCGTTTGAGCTTTACCCGTGGGTTAAGTGCTGAAGACGAGCCTGAAATCTGGCGTAAAAACGATCATAACGGCATTGAACTTTGGGTCGAATTAGGCCTGCCGGATGAGAAGCGTCTGAAAAAGGGTTGCAACCAGTCGCGAGAAGTTGTGCTTTACACGTATGGTGAGCGAGCCGCCAAAGTTTGGTGGTCACAGATGCAAAATAAAGTCAGCCAATACTCAAACCTCAGCGTGCGCTATATTGATGATGAACTGTTGTCACAGCTGGTGGCTTTTTGTCAGCGCAATATGGTATTGCAGGCGACTTTACAAGACGGCGCGATTTGGCTTTCCGATCCTGACAATAATCTGGAAATTCATTTCCAGGAGTGGAAAGACGGTAACTGGAAACAGGCGGGGCAATAGAGGTGTTGATTCTTTCTGGCAGGCTCGAAATCCCGGACGGCGAAATTGAACTTACCGCTATTCGCGCGCAGGGAGCGGGTGGCCAAAATGTTAATAAAACCTCAACCGCTATTCACCTGCGTTTTGATATAAAAGCTTCAAGCCTGCCCGATTATTATCAGCAACGTTTGTTGGCTTTTAAGCATCATTTAATTACCGCAGAGGGCATTGTGGTCATTAAAGCGCAGGAGTATCGCAGTCAGGAGCAAAATCGTGAGGCTGCTATAGCTCGCCTGGCTTCGCTGATTGATCAGGCAATGGTGGTTGAAAAGCCACGCCGAGCCACCAAGCCGACGCGCGGTTCTAAAATTCGACGTGTAGAAAGCAAAGTTCGCAAGGGTGCGACCAAGGCACTAAGAGGAAAAATTCGCTCGTCTTAAAATGAAAGACAGAGTGAAATAAAGATTAAAACGCAGTGGGAGAAAACTGTGAAAAAAATAATGATTGCTATGGGGCTGTCGCTCAGCCTGTTATCGCTATTCGGATGTCACAACAAGATTTTTGCTCAGGAACAACCTTTTGAAGCCATGCAGCAGAGCTATAAGGGCGTGCTGCCGTGTGCCGACTGTGGTGGTATTGAAACCTCTTTGTTCCTGCAGCAGGACGGTACTTATATTTTAAATGAAGTCTATCAGGTTAAACCCAAGGGGAATCAGTCTTATGCGCAGTATGGGCGCTGGGCGCGCACTGCTGATAAGCTGGTCTTAACCGAGGCAAACGGCGAGAAACGTTATTTCCGCCCGGCCGGAGACAACCTTGAGATGCTGGATATGCATGGCGAACAGATTCACGCCAGCTCGAGCCACCCGATGCAGCATTTCCAGTTGAAACCGGCAGAGCAACGCATGCCGCAAACGCCGATGCCGTTGAGCGGCATGGTGCATTATCAAGCCAACAACGTGGTGTTTACCGATTGCGCGACGGGAAAAGTCATTCCAGTGGCGACCAGCAGTTTACTGGAAAAAGCCTATATGGATGCACGTCATAGCCCGGATCAGCTGATCTTTGTCTCGATGGATGGACATTTCCAGCTTGAGCCAGGGGGCGACGAAGGGAAAGGGCACAAGCTGCTGGTGGCCGATAGCAATATCATTGCCGATGCCAGCAAGCACTGCAAATAGGCTCTGATTTCTAAACCAATGAAATCAGCAAAATAAAACGCCCGTCGGCTGTAAAAAGCTCGGCGGGCGTTTTTTTATGTGGCAATCAGGGGCAAGTCATCAGCCTGCCCGTAATTTCTAGCGTGGGATCTGGCTCAGCAGGTAATCAACGATATCGCTGATTTTGATCATCTGCTTTTCACCGCTGCGGCGGTTTTTATATTCCAGCTCTTCTGCATCGAGATTACGTTCACCGATAACTACCTGATGCGGAACGCCGATCAGCTCCATATCGGCAAACATCACCCCAGGACGCTCTTTACGGTCGTCGAGAATAACGTCGATCCCTTTGGCGCGCAGGGTGTTGTAAAGCTCTTCGGCTGCGTCTTTCACGCGGAAAGATTTGCTCATGTTCATTGGCAGGATAGCAACCTGGAAAGGCGCGATTGCGTCTGGCCAGATGATGCCGCGACCGTCGTGGTTCTGCTCGATAGCGGCAGCAACTACGCGAGTCACACCGATTCCGTAACAGCCCATGGTTACCAGCTGGTTCTTGCCGTCTTCGCCCTGAACGGTAGCTTTCATCGCTTCAGAGTATTTGGTGCCCAGTTGGAAGATGTGGCCGACTTCAATACCGCGCTTGATAAGCAGCGTGCCTTTACCGTCCGGGCTTGCATCGCCTTCTACCACGTTACGCAGGTCAGCAACTTCTGGCAGCGGCAAATCGCGTTCCCAGTTAATGCCAAAGTAGTGTTTACCGTCAATGTTGGCACCGGCGCTGAAATCGCTCATGACTGCAACAGTGCGGTCAATCACGACTGGCATTGGCAGGTTAATCGGGCCTAATGAGCCTGGACCGGCAGTGACCAGCTCGCGGATTTCGGCTTCGGTCGCGAAAGTCAGTGGGGCGGCAACCTGTGGCAATTTTTCCGCCTTGATTTCGTTTAACTCGTGATCGCCGCGAACCAGCAGGGCCACCAACTTGTGAGAGCTACCTTCCACCGCGCGAACCATCAGTGTTTTAACGGTTTTTTCAATTGGCAGCTGGAATTGCTCAACCAGCTCGGCGATGGTTTTGGCATTTGGCGTGTCAATAACGCGCAGCTCTTCCGTTGCCGCACCGCGTGGGGTGGTTGGCGCCAGAGCTTCGGCTTTTTCGATGTTCGCCGCGTAGTCTGATTCGGTAGAGAAGATAACATCATCT
This sequence comes from Rouxiella sp. WC2420, assembly GCF_041200025.1. Classification (NCBI taxonomy): domain Bacteria; kingdom Pseudomonadati; phylum Pseudomonadota; class Gammaproteobacteria; order Enterobacterales; family Yersiniaceae; genus Rouxiella; species Rouxiella sp. WC2420. The sequence continues at coordinate 1,017,538 of NZ_CP165628.1, forward strand.
TCACCGCTTTCCGCCAGCACCTGGAATTCGTGCGATGCATTGCCGCCGATAGAACCGGTATCAGCTTCTACAGCACGGAAATCAAGACCCATACGAGTGAAGATTTTGCTGTAGGCCGCGTACATCGCGTCGTAGCCTTCCTGCAAAGATTCTTGCGTGGAGTGGAAAGAGTAGGCGTCTTTCATGATGAATTCGCGTGAGCGCATTACGCCAAAACGAGGGCGGACTTCATCACGGAATTTAGTCTGGATCTGGAACAGGTTCAAAGGCAGCTGTTTGTAGGAGCTGACTTCATTACGCATCAGATCGGTGATCACTTCTTCATGCGTAGGACCGAGCACGAATGCGCGATCGCCGCGATCGACCAAGCGCAGCAACTCGGGGCCGTACTGCTCCCAACGTCCACTCTCCTGCCACAGATCGGCAGGCTGCACGACGGGCATGGAGATTTCGATCGCACACGCGTTGTTCATCTCTTCGCGCACGATGTTTTCGACTTTCTTAAGAACGCGCAGACCGGTTGGCAGCCAGGTATAAAGACCTGAGGCCAGTTTGCGGATCATCCCGGCGCGCAGCATCAGCTGGTGGCTGATCACCTCGGCGTCCGCTGGCGTTTCCTTCAGAGTGGAGAGCAGATATTGTGTTGTACGCATGATGTGTTGGTTCCGTTAGCACTGCAAATCGTCTGCAGACCCAAGGCCTGCGAGAACGTGAAATTATTCGAATAGTCGGTCGTCATCCGCAGCTATTACGCACCCCGAGATAGCCTGCGGTGGGATAGTTTACCAGTGACCGACGCGAGTCAAAAGAGAACCACTGAATTTTAGTGCGGGTCGAGCGAGATTACCTGATTTTGGTCGGCAATGACGCGCCATCTGACGTTAAATTCCAGCAGATGAACGGCATAATCACGTTCCTGCTCTTCCCCTTTACGATAGGCAGGGCGGGGATCTTGCCCCAAAACCTGAGTAATAAAGCGGCGCAGGTGAGGATAAAGGCCGAAATTGGCTGCAAGCTGGCTTTCTGCAAGCGGACTAAAAGTCACTGACATATTGGCCTGTGGTGCATCCTGAGCAAAACCGGCAATCGCCTGTGGCTGACTTTCGGCGAAGGGTAGATAAGGTTTGATATCGACAATCGGCGTGCCGTCGACCAGATCCAGGCTGCCGAGCTGCAAAATGACCTCTTTACCCTGACAGCGGATACCCTTCAACTCGACCAGCGACATGCCGAGCGGGTTTGGCCTGAAGGTAGAACGAGTGGCAAAAACGCCGACGCGAGCATTGCCGCCAAGCCTGGGTGGCCGCACCGTGGGTCGCCAGCCGCCCGCCATTGTTTGATGAAATATAAACATCACCCAGAGATGGCTGAAATCCTCGAGACCACGAACCGCTTCTGCCTGATTATATGGCGGCAGCAGATGTAGTTCACCGACTCCGTCCTCGACTAAACCTGGCTGGCGTGGAACGGCGAACTTTTCTTTATAGGGAGAATGGATCCTCCCTATTTCATTAAAGGTAAATTCGGTCATTTAAAGCTGACGTTCAGAGCAGAGCCCTGACAGACTGCCTGTTGATGACACCCTGTGACATTGCTGACGATTTGGCATTGATGCAGCAGCACAGCGTTTGCCTTCATGGTCGCCGCGTGGTTCAACATTCTTCTACGAGCATTCGAAATGCTTGGCTGCGCGTCATGCGCGTTAACCTGGCAAGATTCGCCGGATACTTCACCCAGATCGCGGAAAGGTGTGCCAACCAGAGCGCCGGGATCTTTATAAAGTTTAATCGCCGCAGGACGAGTCGATACTGGCTTTGGCTTGGCTGGCTGCGATGGTTCATAGGTCGGGTGTTCGTTAAAAATCGGCTGCGTTCTGTGAGCCGCGGAACATCCAGCTAGCAAAAGGGCTAACAAACAGAGTGGTAAAGCACGCATTATATGTCCTCTGCTCCATACCCTTCATCCATTAAAACGCTGAGGCTGTGGCAACTTTATTTTCCCTGTTATTGCTTTATAAAAGGCTCAGAGATGACTACGGCTGCGACCTGCTGCATTTAAAATGCTACGGGGTATATTTTATATTAAAAGAAAGAGGCGTTATTGAAGCAAGGTATTCAACAAATAACAAGGCGAGCATATGCCCGCCTTGAGAGTATTTTATGTAAATAGAGATTTATCGTTGAATAAATCCAAATATACTTTAATTCTTACCAGCCTTTAACCGCGCCGCCATTGAAGACTTTGTTAGCCGCCTGGTCAACTTCATCAGATTCGTAGGCTTTCACAAATTTCTGCACGTTTTCAGCGTCTTTGTTGTCTTCGCGAGCAACAATCAGGTTCACGTAAGGTGAATCTTTGTCTTCCACGAAAATGCCGTCTTTTTCCGGAGTCAGGCCGATCTGGCTTGCATAGGTAGTGTTGATTACGGCCAACGCGATTTTGTTGTCATCCAGCGAGCGTGGCAACTGAGGAGCTTCCAGCTCAACCAGCTTCAGGTTTTTCGGGTTCTCGGTTACGTCAAGAACGGTTGGCAGCAGTCCTACGCCGTCTTTAAGTTTGATCAAGCCCACTTTTTGCAACAGCAGCAGTGAACGGCCCAGGTTTGTCGGATCGTTTGGCAGAGCAATCTGGTCGCCGTCTTTCAGCTCGCTAACAGATTTGATTTTTTTAGAGTAACCAGCAATCGGGTAAACAAAGGTGTTGCCGACCGGCACCAGTTTGTAACCGCGGTCTTTGATCTGCTGATCCAGATAAGGCTTGTGCTGGAAGGCGTTAACGTCGATGTCGCCTTTGCTTAGCGCTTCATTTGGCAGCACGTAGTCATTAAAGGTCACCAGCTCCACGTCGAGGCCGTATTTCTCTTTTGCCACTTTTGCAGCAACTTCGGCAACCTGCTGTTCTGCACCAACAATCACGCCAACCTTGATGTGGTTGGGATCTTCTTTCTTTGGACCACAACCTGCTACGGCCAGAGTTCCCAGAAGTACACCCGCTACTGCAAGAGATTTAAATTTAATGGACATGTCCTATCCTCTATACATTTTATGTCGTGATTAATTATGGGCGGCGTGAAGCCCTGCCGCCGTTTTGTCTTTACTTATGGGTCACTGTTTTAACGATGCGATCGCCGCAGAGTTGAATCAGGTACACCAGTACAACTAACAATACTAATACAGTATTCATTACCGTGGCGTCGTAACCGATATAACCATACTGGTAGCCAATTTGCCCCAGACCACCCGCACCCACGGCGCCCCCCATGGCAGAGTAACCCACCAGAGTAATGAGAGTGATAGTCGCGGCGTTGACCAGGCCCGGCAGAGCTTCGGGCAGCAGTATTTTTCGGATAATTTGCATCGGCGTGGCGCCCATCGCGCGGGCAGCTTCCACCAGACCGCTTGGGATCTCCAGCATCGCATTTTCAACCATACGGGCGATGAACGGCGCGGCACCCACTGTCAGTGGTACGATAGCAGCCTGCAAACCGATAGAAGTGCCGACGATCACGCGAGTAAATGGAATCATCCACACCAGCAGGATAATAAAAGGAATAGAACGGAAGATGTTAACCAGCGCCGACAGTACCCGGTAAAGCTTCTTGTTCTCGGCAATCTGACCCGGACGGGTGACATACAGCAGGACGCCAAACGGCAGGCCGAGCACGAATCCGAAGAAGCCGGAGGTCAGGGTCATGATTACAGTTTCCCAAATGCCTCGGCCCATTAACCACATCATTGCCTCAGACATAACCCAGTACCTCTACCTTAACTTGATTCTCATGCAGGAATTGAATCGCTGCCTGTGTGTCTTCAACGCTGCCGTGCATTTCTGTCAGCATAATGCCGAACTTCACGCCACCGGCATAATCCATCTGCGCGCTGATAATATTGTTATTAATGTTGAATTGACGCACTGCCTGCGAGAGCAGAGGAGCATCGACCGACTGGCCGGTGAATTCAAGACGTAATAAAGGAACGCTGCCTTCACTCTGCTCCGGCTTCATGCGCAGCGCGTAGTCGTCCGGGATATCCAGATGCAACGTTGACTGGATAAACTGCTGGGCCAGCGGAGTTTTAGGATGCGAGAACATTTCACTGACTTTGTCTTGTTCAATCAACTGACCGTTGCTGATTACTGCGACCTGGTCACAGATGCGCTTCACTACATCCATTTCATGGGTGATCAGAAGAATAGTCAGGCCCAGACGGCGGTTGATATCCTTTAATAGTTCCAGGATTGAGCGTGTAGTTGCCGGATCGAGGGCGCTGGTAGCTTCATCGCACAGCAGAACCTTGGGATTGCTGGCCAGCGCTCGAGCAATGGCAACGCGCTGCTTCTGCCCACCAGACAGGTTGGCGGCGTAAGCATCATGCTTGTCTTCCAGGCCCACCAGCTTCAGTAGTTCAGTAACGCGTTGTTTAATCTCTTTGGCAGGAAGGTTGTCCAGCTCCAGCGGTAGCGCGACGTTACCAAAAACGGTGCGCGACGACAGTAGGTTAAAGTGCTGGAAGATCATGCCGATTTGACGACGAGCGCGCGTCAGTTCTTTTTCGGAAAAGGCGGTCAGATCCTGACCATCGACCAGAACTTTTCCTTCAGTCGGGCGCTCAAGCAGGTTAACGCAGCGAATCAGCGTACTTTTGCCCGCACCGGATGAACCGATGACGCCATAGATTTGTCCTGCAGGCACGTGAAGGCTCACATCAGACAGCGCCGTGATGTTGCGCTGACCCTGCTTGAACACTTTGGTGATGTTGGAAAGTTTAATCATATTTTTCTTATGTTGTCTTTACAGCCGTGACGTATAAAAAGTAACCCTCTGGAACTAATTCCAGAACATGGGAAGGATGCTAAGGCGTCTAGACGTCTAAGTCAACCAGATAGCATTCTCACCGTTACCTAAAACATGCGATACTGAGGCATCAATCAGCCCTCAGGAGCTAATACGTGACACAAACTGTTCCAGCAATATTTTTAGACCGCGACGGCACGCTTAATGTCGATCATGGCTATGTTCATGAAATTGACGACTTCGAGTTCATTGAAGGAACCATTGAAGCTTGCATCAAACTTAAAGAGATGGGCTTTGCACTGGTATTAGTCACCAACCAGTCAGGTATCGCACGCGGCAAGTTTACCGAAGAGCAGTTCTTCACGTTAACTGAATGGATGGACTGGTCGCTGGCAGACCGTGGCGTCGATCTGGACGGCATCTATTTCTGTCCGCATCATCCCGATGCATTAATAGAAGAGTACAAGCAGGTATGCGATTGCCGTAAGCCTCAGCCGGGCATGTTCCTGACAGCTAAAGAAGAGCTTAACATCGATATGGCGGCTTCTTATATGGTAGGCGACAAAATTGAAGACCTTCAGGCGGCAATAAAAGCTGGCGTAGGCACTAAAATTTTAGTCCGCAGCGGTAAGCCGGTCACTATAGAAGGTGAAGAATTGGCGGATTTAGTGCTCGATAGCCTGGCGCAACTGCCTACAGCCATTAAAAACGGCTTAAAATAGAGCGTTGCGGGTGAAAAATAGGCAAACGAAATAAAACTGTATTTATTCGCTTGCCATTCCCGTCAGCCTCCCTATAATGCCGCTCCATCGACGGGGAACAACGCAGCAGCAACGCGGTGTGAACAAGTCGGAAAGTATTAAGAATGATGATGGCCGCGAAAATAAACGGTTGACATCAAAAGAGGAAAGCGTAGAATACGCCACCTCGAGTTAGCAAGCGAAAGCGCGTAACTCACTGCTCTTTAACAATTTATCAGACAATCTGTGTGGGCACTCACAAGACGATATCAGCCACCTCGGTGGCAACAGAATATCAAGGCAGTAATGCCAAGTCTTAGAGTGACCAAGCAGTAATTCATTTTTGAATTATTACGAAAGTAAACTTTGAGCACCGCTTAACTTGTTTAAGCAAATCGAACTTTTAATTGAAGAGTTTGATCATGGCTCAGATTGAACGCTGGCGGCAGGCCTAACACATGCAAGTCGAGCGGTAGCACGGGAGAGCTTGCTCTCTGGGTGACGAGCGGCGGACGGGTGAGTAATGTCTGGGAAACTGCCTGATGGAGGGGGATAACTACTGGAAACGGTAGCTAATACCGCATGATGTCGCAAGACCAAAGTGGGGGACCTTCGGGCCTCACGCCATCGGATGTGCCCAGATGGGATTAGCTAGTAGGTGGGGTAATGGCTCACCTAGGCGACGATCCCTAGCTGGTCTGAGAGGATGACCAGCCACACTGGAACTGAGACACGGTCCAGACTCCTACGGGAGGCAGCAGTGGGGAATATTGCACAATGGGCGCAAGCCTGATGCAGCCATGCCGCGTGTGTGAAGAAGGCCTTAGGGTTGTAAAGCACTTTCAGCGAGGAGGAAGGCGTTGTTGTTAATAGCAGCAACGATTGACGTTACTCGCAGAAGAAGCACCGGCTAACTCCGTGCCAGCAGCCGCGGTAATACGGAGGGTGCAAGCGTTAATCGGAATTACTGGGCGTAAAGCGCACGCAGGCGGTTTGTTAAGTCAGATGTGAAATCCCCGAGCTTAACTTGGGAACTGCATTTGAAACTGGCAAGCTAGAGTCTTGTAGAGGGGGGTAGAATTCCAGGTGTAGCGGTGAAATGCGTAGAGATCTGGAGGAATACCGGTGGCGAAGGCGGCCCCCTGGACAAAGACTGACGCTCAGGTGCGAAAGCGTGGGGAGCAAACAGGATTAGATACCCTGGTAGTCCACGCTGTAAACGATGTCGACTTGGAGGTTGTGCCCTTGAGGCGTGGCTTCCGGAGCTAACGCGTTAAGTCGACCGCCTGGGGAGTACGGCCGCAAGGTTAAAACTCAAATGAATTGACGGGGGCCCGCACAAGCGGTGGAGCATGTGGTTTAATTCGATGCAACGCGAAGAACCTTACCTACTCTTGACATCCACGGAATTCGCTAGAGATAGCTTAGTGCCTTCGGGAACCGTGAGACAGGTGCTGCATGGCTGTCGTCAGCTCGTGTTGTGAAATGTTGGGTTAAGTCCCGCAACGAGCGCAACCCTTATCCTTTGTTGCCAGCACGTAATGGTGGGAACTCAAAGGAGACTGCCGGTGATAAACCGGAGGAAGGTGGGGATGACGTCAAGTCATCATGGCCCTTACGAGTAGGGCTACACACGTGCTACAATGGCGTATACAAAGAGAAGCGAACTCGCGAGAGCAAGCGGACCTCATAAAGTACGTCGTAGTCCGGATTGGAGTCTGCAACTCGACTCCATGAAGTCGGAATCGCTAGTAATCGTAGATCAGAATGCTACGGTGAATACGTTCCCGGGCCTTGTACACACCGCCCGTCACACCATGGGAGTGGGTTGCAAAAGAAGTAGGTAGCTTAACCTTCGGGAGGGCGCTTACCACTTTGTGATTCATGACTGGGGTGAAGTCGTAACAAGGTAACCGTAGGGGAACCTGCGGTTGGATCACCTCCTTACCTAAAGATACGCATTGTGCAGTGTCCACACAGATTGTCTGATGAAATAGTAACGAGCAGAAATACCTTTATAGGCTTGTAGCTCAGGTGGTTAGAGCGCACCCCTGATAAGGGTGAGGTCGGTGGTTCAAGTCCACTCAGGCCTACCAATCCTTTCCTTCTCTGCGTTGTCGCCCCACTCGTTTGCACCAAGCAAACGTCGTGTGACTCCGCCTTGATAAGAAAAAGATTGGCTGACTCATCTGAACGATGAGTGATAAAGGTATCTGTTTAGTGACTGTATGGGGCTATAGCTCAGCTGGGAGAGCGCCTGCCTTGCACGCAGGAGGTCAGCGGTTCGATCCCGCTTAGCTCCACCATATCCATACGGCTCACATCAAATACTTCAGAGTATATTGGAAACAGTATGCTGCGAAGTATTTTGCTCTTTAACAATCTGGAACAAGCTGAAAAATTGAAATGATACAGCTGAACATAACTCTCCGTAGAAGTTTTGAGTTATGCGCACCTGTATTAGAGTCTCTCAAATAATCACGGCTACGAACGGCGTCACTCTTTATGAGTTTAAAAGACACCTTCGGGTTGTGAGGTTAAGCGACTAAGCGTACACGGTGGATGCCTAGGCAGTCAGAGGCGATGAAGGGCGTGCTAATCTGCGAAAAGCGTCGGTAAGGTGATATGAACCGTTATACCCGACGATACCCGAATGGGGAAACCCAATGTGATACGTCACATTATCGCATGGTGAATACATAGCCATGCGAGGCGAACCGGGGGAACTGAAACATCTAAGTACCCCGAGGAAAAGAAATCAACCGAGATTCCCCCAGTAGCGGCGAGCGAACGGGGAACAGCCCAGAACCTGAATCAGTTTGTGTGTTAGTGGAAGCGTCTGGAAGGTCGCACGGTACAGGGTGATAGTCCCGTACACAAAAATGCACAAATTGTGAGTTCGATGAGTAGGGCGGGACACGTGACATCCTGTCTGAATATGGGGGGACCATCCTCCAAGGCTAAATACTCCTGACTGACCGATAGTGAACCAGTACCGTGAGGGAAAGGCGAAAAGAACCCCGGCGAGGGGAGTGAAATAGAACCTGAAACCGTGTACGTACAAGCAGTGGGAGCCTACTTTGTTGGGTGACTGCGTACCTTTTGTATAATGGGTCAGCGACTTATATTTTGTAGCAAGGTTAACCGTATAGGGGAGCCGTAGGGAAACCGAGTCTTAACTGGGCGTCAAGTTGCAAGGTATAGACCCGAAACCCGGTGATCTAGCCATGGGCAGGTTGAAGGTTGGGTAACACTAACTGGAGGACCGAACCGACTAATGTTGAAAAATTAGCGGATGACTTGTGGCTGGGGGTGAAAGGCCAATCAAACCGGGAGATAGCTGGTTCTCCCCGAAAGCTATTTAGGTAGCGCCTCGTGAACTCATCTTCGGGGGTAGAGCACTGTTTCGACTAGGGGGCCATCCCGGCTTACCAACTCGATGCAAACTCCGAATACCGAAGAATGTTATCACGGGAGACACACGGCGGGTGCTAACGTCCGTCGTGAAGAGGGAAACAACCCAGACCGCCAGCTAAGGTCCCAAAGTCATGGTTAAGTGGGAAACGATGTGGGAAGGCATAGACAGCCAGGATGTTGGCTTAGAAGCAGCCATCATTTAAAGAAAGCGTAATAGCTCACTGGTCGAGTCGGCCTGCGCGGAAGATGTAACGGGGCTAAACCATGCACCGAAGCTGCGGCAGCGACGCTTAGGCGTTGTTGGGTAGGGGAGCGTTCTGTAAGCCGTTGAAGGTGAACTGTGAGGTTTGCTGGAGGTATCAGAAGTGCGAATGCTGACATAAGTAACGATAATGCGGGTGAAAAACCCGCACGCCGGAAGACCAAGGGTTCCTGTCCAACGTTAATCGGGGCAGGGTGAGTCGACCCCTAAGGCGAGGCCGAAAGGCGTAGTCGATGGGAAACAGGTTAATATTCCTGTACTCGGTGTTACTGCGAAGGGGGGACGGAGAGGGCTAGGCTAGCCGGGCGACGGTTGTCCCGGTTTAAGCGTGTAGGGGGTGTGACTTGGTAAATCCGGTTACATATCAACCCTGAGGCGTGATGACGAGCCACTACGGTGGTGAAGTAGTTGATGCCGCACTTCCAGGAAAAGCCTCTAAGCATCAGGTAACATTGAATCGTACCCCAAACCGACACAGGTGGTCAGGTAGAGAATACTCAGGCGCTTGAGAGAACTCGGGTGAAGGAACTAGGCAAAATGGTGCCGTAACTTCGGGAGAAGGCACGCTGTCGCTAGGTGGAGGAACTTGCTTCCCGAGCCGAAGACAGTCGAAGATACCAGCTGGCTGCAACTGTTTAATAAAAACACAGCACTGTGCAAACACGAAAGTGGACGTATACGGTGTGACGCCTGCCCGGTGCCGGAAGGTTAATTGATGGGGTGCAAGCTCTTGATTGAAGTCCCAGTAAACGGCGGCCGTAACTATAACGGTCCTAAGGTAGCGAAATTCCTTGTCGGGTAAGTTCCGACCTGCACGAATGGCGTAACGATGGCCACGCTGTCTCCTCCCGAGACTCAGCGAAGTTGAAATGGCTGTGATGATGCAATCTACCCGCGGCAAGACGGAAAGACCCCGTGAACCTTTACTATAGCTTTGCATTGGACTTTGAGCCTTGCTGTGTAGGATAGGTGGGAGGCTTTGAAGCGGGGACGCCAGTTTGCGTGGAGCCAACCTTGAAATACCACCCTTTAATGTTTGATGTTCTAACTTTGCCCCGTTATCCGGGGTGAGGACAGTGTCTGGTGGGTAGTTTGACTGGGGCGGTCTCCTCCTAAAGAGTAACGGAGGAGCACGAAGGTTAGCTAATCACGGTCGGACATCGTGAGGTTAGTGCAATGGCATAAGCTAGCTTGACTGCGAGAGTGACGGCTCGAGCAGGTACGAAAGTAGGTCATAGTGATCCGGTGGTTCTGAATGGAAGGGCCATCGCTCAACGGATAAAAGGTACTCCGGGGATAACAGGCTGATACCGCCCAAGAGTTCATATCGACGGCGGTGTTTGGCACCTCGATGTCGGCTCATCACATCCTGGGGCTGAAGTAGGTCCCAAGGGTACGGCTGTTCGCCGTTTAAAGTGGTACGCGAGCTGGGTTTAGAACGTCGTGAGACAGTTCGGTCCCTATCTGCCGTGGGCGTTGGAAGATTGAGAGGGGCTGCTCCTAGTACGAGAGGACCGGAGTGGACGCATCACTGGTGTTCGGGTTGTCATGCCAATGGCATTGCCCGGTAGCTAAATGCGGAAAAGATAAGCGCTGAAAGCATCTAAGCGCGAAACTTGCCTCAAGATGAGTCTTCCCTGGGACTTCGAGTCCCCTGAAGGGACGTTTAAGACTAAGACGTTGATAGGCTGGGTGTGTAAGTGCAGCGATGCATTGAGCTAACCAGTACTAATGACCCGAGAGGCTTAACCTTACAACACCGAAGGTGTTTTAGAGAGACACAAAGACTTAAGTTTTGATATTCAGCTTGTTCAAAGATTGATTCTGATGGCTGCCCTGAATAATGGGGAAAGCGGTTGGAATGAAACAGAATTTGCCTGGCGGCAGTAGCGCGGTGGTCCCACCTGACCCCATGCCGAACTCAGAAGTGAAACGCCGTAGCGCCGATGGTAGTGTGGGGTCTCCCCATGCGAGAGTAGGGAACTGCCAGGCATCAAATTAAAAGTAGTACTGTGTAGTAGTAGGGCGGTTGCCTGCTCGAGAAGAGAGTAGGACTAAAAGCAACGCTTTTAGCACGTTGCTTGCAACGGCCCGAAGGGTGTATGACGGAGTCATACATAAACTGCCATGCATCAAATTAGTCTTCAATTCCCCTGACAAGGAATATTAACGAAGACAAACTGATAACAGACGGATTGTCTGTTGTGAGTGAAAGAACCGGTGGAGCGGTAGTTCAGTTGGTTAGAATACCTGCCTGTCACGCAGGGGGTCGCGGGTTCGAGCCCCGTCCGTTCCGCCACTAATTGCATAACCCTAGTCGAAAGGCTCAGGGTTTTTTGCATTCTAAATCTGAAAAACACGCGCGTTTATCCCCATTTCTTCCTCTTTCGATAAGATTTTTGACGTTTTAATAAAATTTAAACTTAAAAACTTTATCCCTTAAGCCAATTTTATAAACATAATTCTTTAATTTTAATTACTTGAGAAATTAATCAAAAATTATACTTATTTTTAAGTTTATAGTTTATTAAATAATAGAGTATTGATATTTTCTTACCAAGATCCTGTTAAGATCATATAATAAATCTCGGGTTAGGATTATTCGCAATTACGAGTGCAAGCAGATAAGAAATCTAATACAGTCTGAAGTTAGACACTTAAGATTCCAAAGCCTGAGGTCACATGAATTACTCATTATCGGTACTTGACTGGCAGGCAATTGCACCGGGAGTCAGTACTTCAGAAGCCTGGCTGCGATGGGCATTTTTACCAGAAAAGAGTAGATTCTGCGGCGAAATAGAAAAGAGCCAGCGTATCCCAATGATGTCTTCGCGCAGAATGAGCCTGGTTAGTCGCCTGGCGGTAGAAACCTCATTAGCATTGCTGGAAAGGCATCAAATAGACAGGGCCGTGTTTACCAGTCGTCACGGCGAGCTTGAAAGAACCTATAAAATTCTTCAGACGTTAGCCCAGGAACAACAGGTTTCACCCACAGATTTTTCTATGTCAGTCCACAATACCGCTGCCGGTTGGGTGACTATTACTGCTAAAAATACCTTGCCGGTCACCTCATTAGCTGCCGGAAAAGACAGTTTCCAGCAGGGTATGATTGAAGCGCGGGCCATGCTATCTGTAAAAGGGGTAAATAAAGTCCTATTAGTGGATTTCGATGGCATCGTTCCCAAACCTTATGATGATATGAGCAGTGCTAACTATTCGCCTTACTGTATTGCGCTGGTATTGTCTCTGGGCGAGCAATTTAGTTGCCAGCGTATCGCTGAAACTCAGGTTGATGATTTACCGCAGAGCTTAAGTTTTATAAGACATTACCTGCAAAACGACAGCGCATTTTGCATTAGTGCGGGATCCGGTCAGTGGCTATGAACCGCAAGGATTAAATACCGGAAAAAATGACATGAAACGAGCCAGCCTGATAAACCGCCTGTGGCGCTGGTTAGCAACCGGGATATTTTTTGTATTTTTCGGAATTGGCGGATTAGTCCTTTCTATCATCTGGTTTACCCTGTTGCGGTTGTTTATAAAAGATCCACAAAAGCTTAATTTGATGACTTTAAACAGTATAAAAAAGAGTTTTCAGCTGCTTCTTAACTCACTACGTCTAGCCGGTGTAATGAATTATCGTATTGTAGGCGCAGATCTTTTTAAGCAAGATAAAGGTTGTCTGATAGTCGCTAACCATCCTAGCCTGCTGGATTATGTTTTACTGGCATCCTGCATGCCGCGTTGTGACTGTATCGTCAAACAGGCATTGCTGAGAAATCCTTTTGTCAGCGGCGTCATTAAGTCAGCCGGGTATCTAATTAACTCAGGATCTGAAGACTTGCTGAATGCCTGTGAGGAGAGACTGCAAGCAGGTGGTACGATTCTTATTTTTCCAGAAGGGACACGAACAATTCCTGGAGAAGCGCCTGTTTTACAACGAGGTGCAGCCAATATTGCGCTTAGGGCTGGATGTGAGATTCGTATAGTTTCTATTTCCTGTGAACCACCAATGCTAACCAAACGGGGCCGATGGTACAATGTTCCGCCGGTTAAACCCCAGTTTGTAATTACAGTTAAAAGCAAAGTAATACCCCAGGATTTTATACAAGCCCGTGACGCTTCGTTGGCTTTGGCAGCAAGACGATTGACTCAACATCTGCATTCTGAGTTAGTGTTGAAAAATAACGAGAAATAAGCAATGGATCCACTAAGTAACGAAATCAAAATTCTGATCATCGATACCCTCAATCTTGAAGGGATGACGCCGGAAGAAATAGACACTGAAGCGGCACTATTTGGCGATGGTTTAGGTCTGGATTCCATTGATGCTCTGGAATTAGGCCTTGCACTGAAAAATAAATATGGCGTTGTACTTTCGGCCGAAAGCGAAGAGATGCGCCAGCATTTTTATTCGGTTGCGACGCTCGTACGCTTTATCAATCAAAAATTAAAATAGTATTTAAACGAAACAAAATTTCCTGAGAAGGTTGTATGCAGAAGCCAGAAATTTATCAACAAATTAGCGAACTTTTAGTCAAGTTATTCGAGCTTGATGCTGATGACATCACGCCAGAATCGCGACTGTATGAAGACCTCGATTTAGACAGTATCGATGCCGTCGATTTGGTGGTGCACCTGCAAAAAATCACCGGCAAGAAAATCAAGCCTGAAATCTTTAAATCTGTGAAAACAGTTCAAGACGTCGTTGACGCCATTGACGTACTGATCAAAACCGAACAACAGTAATCAGACAATGACTGAAGGTCGTTTAACTCCAAGTTCTCGCCTGTCAGCCTGTTTGCAAGTGATAACGGTAATCGTGGTCATTGCTTATCCGCTCGTGGTTTGGCTGGGTTTGAAAACTTGGGGAGAGCGTTCTTGCGCCAGTTCTAGTAATGATATTTATTCTCCGCTTGCTGACTTTTCGCGGGAAACTAACCCAGTTGACCACTTTGGGAAGGACAGTAGCGATTACGGGCATTGCGCTTGGGTCTGCCAGTTGGCTGCTGCATGAAACGCAAATGCTGCTCTATTACCCGGTAGTGGTGAATGCCCTGTTGCTAGTGTTATTTGGTTATTCGCTTTTTGTTTCGCCCCCCATCGTGGAGCGACTGGCCAGACTCTCTCAGCCTGATTTGCCGCCCCGAGGTGTTAAATATACGAGACGAGTGACGCAAGTCTGGTGTGCTTTTTTCATCATTAATGGTTCCATAGCACTCTTTACCTGCCTTTTCGGGGATATAGCGGTTTGGACCTTATATAATGGCGGTATCAGCTATCTGCTGATCGGTTTATTAATGGGTATTGAATGGACAGTCAGAAGATGGATCCAGCGTGTTTAATACTGCCGATGGAACAATGGCTGACTTCAATAGCCGATACTGACTCGCTAGTTGCCTGGAGTCGTACGCAGCGCTGGCAGCAAAGTGACTTTCGTTTTGACGTGAGTCAGTTGCTTCAGCGCCTAAAGAACCTGCCACATAAACGCTGGGCACTGTGTTTTGATAACAGTTACCACTTTGCCGTGGCGATGCTGGCGACCCTTTATAGTGGCAAAATACCTGTGCTGCCGGGGCATCAGCGCCAATCGCTTTTGGAAGAGCAGCTGTCCGAGTTCGACGCACTGCTGACAGACTGTTCGCTAAGCCTGCCGTGCCCAACGCTTTTGCTCCCGATTACTTTTTCGGATGAAAATTCGCTTGCTGAAAACGACAGTCTCATTCCATTGCCTGAATTTCCTGCTACGGCTTCAGTGGTGCTGTTTACCTCTGGCTCGACCGGCAAACCGCAAAAAATCACGAAAACGATAACCAGTTTGCAAACTGAAAGCCGCTGGCTTGCCCAGCGCTGGGGCCTGAGTCTGCGTAAGGGACGTTTGGCAGCAACCGTTTCGTCTCAGCATATGTATGGTCTCACTTTTCGTTTTATGCTGCCGTTAAGTCTGAGAGTGCCTTTTTTCGCAGAAAATCTGGAGGTCCACGAGCAGTTGGTTGCCATGGCACAGCAGTTCCCTTTGACTGTCATCAGTAGTCCGGCCTTTTTACAACGACTTGACCCTTATCTCGAAAAGGTAAAATGCCAGCAGGTATTCTCAGCGGGCGGCCCTCTTTCTGTCGAAACCGCAGCGCACGTACAGCAGCTTTGTGGTGTCTGTCCAGTTGATATTTATGGCACTAGTGAAACCGGGATTCTTGCCAGTCGGCAGCAACGGTTATCTGAAACTCCGTGGACATTATTCGATGGCGTCGAGCTGTTATTCGAAAATAATAGTCCTACTCGTGCAGTCTCGGAATTAATCCCACAGCCAGAAGGCATTCCGTTAAGTGATAATTTGCGAATAGCTGATAATAACCGACAGTTTCATTTGCTGGGTCGGCAGGATCGCATCGTCAAGATTGCCGAACAGCGACTCTCCCTTGATGAGATAGAGCAGCGATTATGTCAGCTTCCTACAGTAGCAAAGGCTTGTGTGCTGCAAATTGAGAAGAAAGATCGGTCTTATGTTGCTGCCGTGATAGTGCTAAGCGCTACAGGGGCTGAACTGCTAGGCAAAGAGTCGCAGGTTGCATTAACTCAGGGATTACGCCAATCTCTGCGAGGCTGGCTTGCTCCTGTTGCAATACCGCGATTTTGGCGTGTGATTCAATTTATCCCCATGAATTTACAAGGTAAAATAATTTATTCCGAACTGCGGGAACTGTTTTTATGATGCTCCCACTGGTATTGAGTAAACACTGTCTTGACCATAGCTTGATGCTTGAACTGCAGCTGCCTGCCGATCTTTTCTGGTTTAAAGGACATTTTCCCGGACAACCCATTTTACCCGGAGTCAGTCAGCTCAACTGGGTGATACATTTCGCCCGCCAGGATCTTGGCGTAATCAATAATTTTGCCGGATTTGACGTGATCAAGTTTCAGCGGCCGTTGTTGCCAGAGCAGAAAGTATCGCTATCGATAGAATGGCTTCAGGATAAAAATAAACTGATTTTCAGTTTCGATAGCGGTGAGCGGCAGGCCAGCAGCGGGAAGATTAACCTATGCCCCTGAAAGCGCCATTCCGCCCGTGTATTCTCATTCCTTGCTTTAACCACGGCGGCACGATGTCTGCGGTGTTAGCAAACATTGAGCCTTTTAATTTTCCCTGTATCGTGGTCGACGATGGTAGCGACAGTAAAACGGCAACAGAACTCGACCGCCTGACCGCACAGTATTCATGGGTAACTCTACTGAGGATGGCGCAAAATCGCGGCAAAGGGGCGGCGGTAATGAGGGGCATGAGCGAAGCCGCCAGGATGGGCTTTAGCCATGCCTTGCAGGTAGATGCTGACGGTCAGCATCAGCTGAGCGATATCCCCAAACTTCTTAAACAGGCCGAGGAATTCCCCGAGTTTCTGATTTCTGGCAAGCCGCTTTATGATGACTCGGTGCCAAAATCACGTCTGTATGGGCGCTATGTCACTCATTTTTGGGTTTGGATCGAAACTCTATCGTTTTCGTTGCAAGACAGTATGTGCGGATTTCGCGTTTATCCTCTGCGACCGGCGCTGGCCCTGATGCAGCAGCATACAATTGGCGAGCGAATGGATTTCGATACCGAAATTATGGTGCGATTGTATTGGCAAGGCACGCGCAGCCGCTTTATTCCCACTCAAGTGATTTATCCGCCTGACGGTCTGTCGCATTTTGATGCGCTAAAAGACAATCTGCGCATTTCATGGATGCATACCAGGCTCTTTTTAGGCATGTTGCCACGGATCCCCAAACTACTGCGATTGCGCAACAGCGCCAGCCGCGATCCTCACTGGTCTAAAACCCAGGAGCGTAAAGGGCTGTGGGGTATTCGCCTGATGATGAACGTTTATCGCGTGCTGGGACGGCAGAGCTTTCAACTGCTGCTTTATCCAGTAATTGGCTATTTTTGGCTGTCCGGAGCACGTCAGCGCCGTGCATCTAAAGATTACCTGCGGCGTTTATCTGATTTCGCTGCGACTCGCGGTGTCACGTTACCTTATCGATTAAGCAGTTTTCGGCATTTTATGCGTTTCGGCGAGGCGATGCTCAGTAAGCTGGCGACTTGGCGGGGTGACACGCGGCTCGGGCGCGATGCGATACTGGTCGATAATGGACGCTGTGAGGCGCAAATCACGACCGGAAAAGGCACGCTGATTATTGCTTCCCATCTGGGTGATATTGAATCCTGCCGCGCGCTTGGCGAGTTGGACCAGAATGTTAAAGTGAATGCGCTCGTGTTTACTCAACACGCTGAAAGATTCAATCAGGTGATGAAAGAAATCAATCCGCAGGCTAACGTCAACCTCATCCAAGTGGCGAATATGGGGCCAGAAACCGCAATTCTGCTGCGTGAAAAATTAGACCGCGGTGAATGGGTGGCAATTGTCGGCGATCGTACGTCGGCAGGTGGTTATCAGCGTGGCGGGCAACAGCGGCTGATTTTTTCCGATTTTCTTGGCTCTCCGGCGGCGTTTCCGCAAGGGCCTTTCATTCTGGCGGCAGCCTTGCGCGTGCCGGTATTTTTGATGTTTGGCATCATGCAGCAGAAAAAATTGAATATCTATTTTGAACCTTTTGCCGATCCGCTGCTGATCCCACGCGCGGCGCGGCAACAAAGTTTACAGGGTATTATCGACAGCTATGCCCGTCGCCTCGAGCATTACAGCCTGCTCGCACCTCATGACTGGTTCAATTTTTACGATTTTTGGCAGCATCGCGAAGATGTGCCCGTTGATAGAGAGTCTGATTGAAATGGCCGAGAAAAAAGATCTGCGTTTATCCGATCCTCGTTTCACTACACGCGTTGAGATAACCATCCCTTTTCACGATGTTGACCCCATGGGCGTAGTTTGGCACGGCAATTATTTTCGCTATTTCGAGGTTGCTCGCGAGGCGCTGCTTAAGCAGTTTGCTTACGGCTATCGCGAGATGGAAGCCTCAGGCTATGTCTGGCCGATTGTCGATACGCGCGTGAAGTACAGCGGGCCGGTCACCTTTGAGCAGCAGATTATTGTGCAGGCGGAAGTGACAGAGTTCGAAAACCGTTTGCGAATTGACTATCAGATTTTCGATTTACAAACCGGCAAACGCACCACCAGCGGCTATACGCTGCAAGTTGCAGTTCACATCGAAAGCAAAGAGATGTGTTTTGTTTCGCCGCCAGTTTTATTCGATAAAATGGGGATCAGTCAGTGATGCGTTTTCTATTGACAATTATCGCTTTAGTTAGCTTAAGCGCACAGGCCGTGACTCTCGACCAGCTTCAGCAGCGCTTTAGTCAACAACCGGTGCTGCGCGCTGAATTTAGCCAGCAGCGCAGCGTCAGCGGAATGGATCAGAAGCTCAATTCAAGCGGAAATTTGCTGATTTCACGCAGCGATGGTCTCTGGTGGCAGCAACAAAAACCCTTTCCGCTGAGCCTGTTACTGACAGACAGTAAAATGGTGCAAACTATGGCTGGTCAGGCGCCGCAGGTGGTGACAGCGCAAAATAACCCGCAAATGTTCCAGTTTAACTCGCTGCTAACGGCGCTTTTTCATGCCGATCATCGGGCGTTGGAGCAAAACTTTACCCTGAATTTCAGCGATCTTGGGCAGGGCAACTGGAGGCTGGTGCTTGAACCTAAAACCTCACCTTTAAACCGTCTATTCAAAACGATCACTTTAGATGGCCAAAATTATCTGAATAATATCGATATCAATGACATGCAGGGCGACAGCACGAAAATTCGCTTCTTTAATCAACGTACCGAGCCTAAGACTTTAACTGATGCCGAGAAGCAGCATTTTTCTTCCTGAACGCCATCGTCAGCTGGCTATCGGCTGGCTGCTAATCTGTTTGGCGCTGATTGCCACACTGTTTTGGCTGATACCCCGCAGTCAGGTCAACAGCAGCGTGCTGGCATTATTGCCCAAACAGCAACTGGCCGATGTGCCAGCAGATCTTTCTGCGGCCTTTAGTCAGCGGCTCGACCGCCAGCTGATGTGGTTGGTCAACCCGCCTGAAAATGAGCAGCGAGATGAAGCGCTGAACTGGTGGTTGAGTCACCTGCGCCAGCTGCCTGCGCTGCAACAGGTCGAAGGCCCGATGGATGACGCCCACCAACAGCAGTGGGGGCAGTTCTTTTATCAGCATCGAAATGCGATGCTCGATGATGCCACGCGCGCACGATTAATCAGCGGCGCCAGCACTCAGTCTCAGTGGATAATGGGCCAGGTATACTCTGCGTTTGCTGGCGTTAGTGGCAAGGAATTGGCTAACGATCCGCTGTTATTGGTGCGAGCGTCGCAGATGGCACAGCAGCAAAACAGCGCTGGCATGGCGTTGGATAACGGCTGGTTAAGAGCCAAAGACAGTAAAGGGCAAAGTTGGTACTTACTTCACGCCGAGCTTCGCGCATCGTCCTACGATTTAACCAGCAGCAAGCAGATTGTTGACCAGCTCGAAGAGTTGAAAAAACAGTTTCAGATTAAGTGGCCGGGGGCTGAAGTGCTGGAGCGTGGGACTGTTTTCTACAGCAATTATGCCAGCCAACAGGCAGAACATGATATTTCAACGCTGGGGCTGGCCTCGGTGATTGGCGTTTTTGCTCTGATTTTATTGATGTTCCGCTCTGTAGTGCCGATGTTTTTGAGCCTGTTATCGATTGGCATTGGTGCTTTGGCTGGCACGGTAAGCACGCTGTTGGCATTTGGCGAAATCCACGTTATGACGCTGGTGCTCAGTACCAGCATTGTCGGTATTTCCGCTGATTACACGCTGTATTTTCTGACCGAGCGGCGAGTGCATGGCGCACAGTCCACGCCGTTGGAAAGCCTGAGAAAACTGTTTCCGGCGCTGTCGATGGCGATGCTGACAACGGTAGTCGCTTATCTGATGCTGCTGATTGCGCCTTTCCCCGGCATGCAGCAGTTGGCAGTGTTTGCCGCCGCAGGTTTGAGCGCGGCCTGTATTACCGTGATCTGCTGGTATCCGTATCTCTCCAGGCATCTACCGGTCGGCCCAACGCCGAGTATATCGTTGATTCTTGGCTGGTTGCACGCCTGGCGCAATCTTAAAGCGTTGCGAATCGGGCTGCCGCTCGCGGTACTGATGTTGGCGGTAATTGGCTGGTCGCGACTTCACGCCAACGATGATATCGGGCAACTGCAAGCGTTGCCTGCCAAGTTGCTCAAGCAAGAGCGGCAAATCGCCGCGCTGACCGGGCAGTCCAACGACCAGAAATGGTTGGTGGTTTACGGCTCAAGCGCAGAGCTGACTTTGCAGCGTGTAGAAGCATTGCAGCCTAAATTAATCATCGCCAAAAAGCAGGGGCTGGTGGCGGGTTATCGTCTGCTAGGGTTGCCGTCGATGCAGCGACAAAAAGCCGATCTGGCTTTGATAACCGAGCGAGCCCCGCAGGTCGCTGCCGAGCTGCAAAAGGCGGGGATCAGCGTAAAGACTGCCGATATTGCAGCGCAATGGGTCTCGCCCGGTCAATGGCAGCAAAGTGTGGTGAGTCAAGGCTGGCGACTATTGTGGCTATCTTTGCCAAACGGGCGCAGCGCAGCGCTGGTGCCGGTCAACGGTGTTACCGACAGCGCCGCCATGCAATCATTGGCGCAATCGCTGCCCGGTGTCGGCTGGATCGATCGTAAAACCGAATTTAGCGACCTGTTCGCGCAATACCGCGTGATGCTTTCCTGGCTATTAGCATTGGCCGCCGGTGTTATCGCTGCGATTTACCTGTGGCGCTTTCGTTGGCCGCACGGGCTGATTTGCTGTATTCCAACGCTATTATCGCTGGCAATGGGTGTCGCGGCGCTGGGTCTGAGCGGGCACAGTTTAAATCTGTTCTCGCTGCTGGCACTGATTCTGGTATTGGGAATTGGCATCAATTACACCCTGTTCTTTACCAATCCACGGGGAACGCCGACAACCTCGATGTTTGCGATTTTTATGGCAGTAGTCACCACCCAGCTAACTTTCGGCATGTTGGTGTTCAGCTCAACGCAGGCGATTAGCAGTTTTGGTATTGTGCTAAGCAGCGGCATATTTACCGCTTTTCTACTTTCCCCGCTGACCTTGCCGGTGAAAAAACGAGGAATAAAAAAATGATTAAAGGCAGGTTGCTGTTTTTGATAATCACTCTGCTACTCGCGGGATGCGCCACGCCTTCTCAACCTGATATGCGCCCGGAGGCTTGGCTAAAGCCTGGCGTGCGGGTGTTGCTGCCAGCGCCACAGCTGAATGAAAAGCTCGAACAGCAACAGCTGTTGACTGCCACCGTCGACGGGAAGCAGCAATCGATGCTGGTGTTGCTGGTAGCCGACGGACAAACTCTGCAGCTGGCGGGACTTTCGCCGGTAGGGATCCGCCTGTTTAAAGTGCTCTACGATCAAAACGGCATTCACACCGAGCAGGCGATTAAGATTGCGCAACTGCCGCCTGCCAATCAGGTACTGGCAGATATCATGCTGAGCTACTGGCCGATAAACCGTTGGCAACCTTTGCTGCCGGTGGGCTGGAAGCTAGTAGATACAGTCGCTCAGCGCACGCTGTATGACGATAAAGGGCAGATTATTACGCAAATTGATTACCTCGTGCAAAATAGTAGTCGGCAGCCGGTGGCCATTACTCAACATGTGTTCCATTACCACATTGCGATTCAAAACGTCGGGGGTGATGCATGATTTATTTCTCCGCCGTCGGCATGGTCAATGCTTTGGGATCACAGCTTGACGAGATCGCTGCAAACCTTGTCGCCCGGCAATCTCCGGGTATGCAGCAGCAAGATCAATGGCTAACCAGCAAAAAAAACATTTGGCTTGGGCTAGTATCAGGCGCATTGCCGGAAGTACCACAAGCTCTTGCGTGTCATCGCAGTCGCAATAATCAGCTGCTGATGGCCGCGCTGCAACAGATACGCCCACAGGTTGAGAGGGCGATCGGAAAATACGGCAAAGATCGCGTTGCGGTAGTCCTTGGCACCAGCACCTCTGGTATTGCCGAGGGTGAAGATGCGGTAAAATTTAGCCAGCCAGAGGGCGTTTTCCCACACGAATTTTACTATCAGCAGCAGGAACTGGGCGACCCCTCGCAGTTTCTGAGCAAGCTGCTGGACCTTGGCGGCGTGGCCTATACGCTGTCTACCGCCTGCTCATCGAGTGCCCGAGCAATCATCAGCGGTCAGCGTTTAATCGAATCTGGATTGGCTGACGTTGCGCTGGTGGGTGGCGCGGATAGCCTGTGTCGCATGCCAATCAACGGCTTTAACAGCCTCGAAGCATTGTCTGAGGGCCGCTGCACGCCGTTTGCTGCCGACCGGGACGGCATCAATATTGGTGAAGCCGCGGCGCTTATTCTGCTGACCCGCGAACCTGCTGCGGTGGCGTTACTGGGCGTAGGCGAATCTTCTGATGCCTGGCATATGTCGGCCCCGCATCCGCAGGGAGAAGGCGCGGAACAGGCGATGCGCATGGCATTGGAACAAGCGGACCTGAGTTCACAGGATGTTGGCTATATTAATCTCCACGGTACCGCGACCGAGCAAAACGATCGGGTAGAGGCGCAGGTGATTCAGCGACTATTTGCAGGCGCTACGCCCTGTAGTTCGACTAAACATCTCACCGGACATACTCTGGGAGCCGCCGGAGCGACAGAGGCTGCTTTGGGATGGCTTATCCTGGAGCGTGATTTGCCGTTGCCGCCACAGGATTTTTCCATGGCTGAGCTGGATACCAGTTTGGGAGCGTTTGGCCTGCTTTTACAGCCACAGCGGCTGAAAAAACCGGTAATCCTCTCCAATTCTTTCGCTTTTGGTGGTAATAACGCCAGCATTCTGTTGGGTAAACCGTGATGACTTTTCTGGCCGCAGAACATTATTTACCGCATGAAGCACCGATGGTGATGCTGGAAAATGTCCTCGGTGTCGGCAAAGACTCCGCCTGTTGCGAGGTAAAAGTCAGCGCCGATGGTTTGTTGGCACCATTTCTTGACCAGCATGGTCAGCTGCCTGTGTGGTTTGCGATTGAATTGATGGCGCAGACGGTAGGCGTGTGGAATGGATGGCATGCCCAGCAAGAGGGGGGTGAGCCGCAGCTTGGCATGCTTTTGGGCGGACGCGGCATGAGATGCAGCATTGCGGCATTTCCAGCGGGCAGCTTGTTGGTCATTCACGTCAGCCAGCTGTTAAAGGACGACAAGCTTGCGTGCTTTGAATGCACCATTGCATCCAGAGATAGCCAAACTCAGGTGGATACGCAGCTGGTGCAGGCCAGGCTGAACACTTATCAGCCTGAAGCTGAAGAAGCAAAAAGATTATTACAGGGGACAGCCACATGACGCGTTCAGTATTGGTTACCGGTGCCAGCAAGGGCATTGGTCAGGCGATTGCTATTCAACTGGCAAAAGACGGCTTCACCCTGGTGGTGCATTATCATCGCGATTTTGCTGGCGCAGAGCATACTGCCGAACAGAT
This sequence comes from Rouxiella sp. WC2420, assembly GCF_041200025.1. Classification (NCBI taxonomy): domain Bacteria; kingdom Pseudomonadati; phylum Pseudomonadota; class Gammaproteobacteria; order Enterobacterales; family Yersiniaceae; genus Rouxiella; species Rouxiella sp. WC2420. Next base: position 1,041,222 of record NZ_CP165628.1, read on the forward strand.
CCGCCAGGCGGGCGGCAGCGCCAGAACGATCGCTTTCGATATCAGCGATCGTTCGCAGTGTCGGGTGGCGATTGAAGCCGATATCGCCGCGCACGGTGCTTACTACGGGGTGGTAAATAATGCCGGTATCACTCGCGATGGTGCATTCCCCGCACTCACCGATGAAGATTGGGATGGCGTGATTCATACCAATCTCGATGGCTTCTATAATGTCCTGCATCCTTGTGTCATGCCGATGATTGGCCTGCGACAGGGCGGAAGAATTATTGCGCTTTCCTCCGTTTCGGGCATTACCGGTAATCGCGGGCAGGTCAATTACAGCGCCGCCAAGGCAGGCATTATTGGCGCCTGCAAAGCGCTATCGCTGGAACTGGCCAAGCGCAAGATTACCGTGAACTGTATCGCCCCTGGCCTGATTGATACTGGAATGCTCGACATGCAGCCGCAGGCCGTAGAGGCCGCTATGAGTATCATCCCGTTGAAACGCATGGGATCTGCAGAGGAAGTCGCCGGTTTGGCCAGCTATTTGATGTCAGACATCGCGGGCTATGTTACCCGACAGGTGATTTCGATTAACGGCGGTATGGTATGAGTATTCAACGAGTTGTTGTCACCGGAATGAAAGGAATTACCGCCTTCGGCAATAGCTGGGAGTCAATCTCCGCACGCCTGCTCGAAGGCCGAAATGCGGTGCGCCATATGGATGAGTGGTTGATCTACAAGGGCTTAAATACTCATATCGCCGCGCCCATCGACGATTTTACTCTGCCGGAACACTACACCCGTAAACGCATCCGCTCGATGGGCCGCGTATCGCTGCTCTCCACGCGTTCTACTGAATTGGCGCTGGAACAGGCGGGTCTGATTGGTAACCCTATACTGACTGGCGGAGAAACGGGAATTGCTTTCGGCTCCTCCACCGGTAGCACTAAACCGGTCAGCGAATTTGCTACCATGCTGACTGAACAGCATACCAATAACATCACCGGCACTACTTACGTGCAGATGATGTCACACACTACGGCGGTAAATACCGGGCTATTTTTTGGCTTGAAGGGGCGGGTTATCCCGACTTCCAGCGCCTGCACCTCGGGCAGTCAGGCCATCGGTTATGCCTATGAGGCTATCCGTCACGGTTATCAGAAGGTGATGATTGCCGGTGGTGCAGAAGAACTTTGTCCTTCAGAGGCGGCAGTGTTTGATACTTTGTTCGCCACTAGTCAGCAAAACGATACACCCAGTCTTTCACCGCGTCCTTTCGATAAAAAGCGCGACGGATTGGTGATTGGCGAAGGGGCCGGCACGCTGATTCTTGAGTCACTGGAACACGCTCAAGCGCGCGGAGCAAAAATTTACGCCGAAATTGTCGGCTTTGCCACTAACTGCGATGCAGCGCATATCACTCAGCCGCAGCAGGAAACCATGCAAATTTGTATTGCCAAAGCAATTAATCAGGCCGGGATCTCGCCTGCAGCAATCGGTTATGTCAATGCCCACGGTACTGCGACCGACCGCGGTGATATTGCCGAAAGTAACGCGACGGCTGCAGTTTTTGGCAGCACGACGCCGATATCCTCATTGAAAAGTTACTTTGGTCATACTTTGGGTGCCTGTGGTGCGTTGGAGGCCTGGATGTCGATTGAGATGATGAACGAGGGGCAATTTTTCCCAACGCTTAATTTGACCGAGCCGGATCATTTATGCGGCGATCTGGACTACATCATCGGCGAAAATCGTCAAATTGATACGGAATTTATCCAGTCAAATAACTTTGCCTTTGGCGGCATCAATACTTCGCTTATATTCCGTCGTTGGCCATAACGATGAAAACTACACTGGCAACCGGTTTGGTCAGCGAACTTTGTTGTTCAGCGCGTTTACCCTCTGCCATATTGGCCGCCGCCAAGAGCTTTAGCCCACAGCGCGCAGCAACTTTTTTGGCAGGCAGGGCGCTGCTCGCCGAGCTTATGTTTACCCTTTTCAACCAGTCAACGCTGGCTGAAATTGTTATCCAGCCCGGTGGAAAACCCGTTTTTGCCGATCCAGCACAGCCTGAGTTCAGCTTGAGCCACAGTGGCAATCGGCTGCTGGTGGCGATCTCTAAGCATGGGGCTGTAGGTTGCGACATCGAGGTTCATCGTGATAGGCCTAACATGCTGCGCTTGGCTCAGGCAGTTTTTAGCGTGGAAGAACAAAGTTGGTTAAGCCATCAGCCCCAGCCCAAGGAGGCATTCTGGCAGCTCTGGTGCCTGCGTGAAGCCGCATTAAAACAGCAGGGATCGGGAATTTGGGCCATGGCTGAGTTGAGTATTAATCCGCAACTGCAGACTTTCTCTTCTTCAGCAACGGGTAGGTTGTTCCATGGTTTACAGGATGGGAATTCTTTGGCTCTCGCTTTGCCTGGCGATGTCAAAGAAATTGAGTGCTTGCATTATGATCCCCTGGTAACGCGTTTAGTGGCCGTTCCTGATATCGATTGGCTGTGCTATCAGCACAAAGAGTAGTTGCCAGACTGTTGCATATTAATCAAAAGTATTATGCGATTAGGGCTATTTTTATCCATTAACTCCCCGTTCATACTCTCGCCATATTGACCCTTTCACGGGGTCACAGATTATTGACAACAACATTGAGAGAGTAAAAATGAACATACCTGCCTTTGGTCTGGGGACCTTCCGTTTACAAGATAAAATTGTCAAAGATTCCGTAACTACGGCTTTGGAACTGGGTTATCGCGCTATCGACACTGCACAAATTTATGACAACGAAGCCGCAGTGGGTGAGGCGATTAGTGAAAGTGGGGTTCCTCGTGAAGATATCTTTATTACCACCAAGATTTGGATTGAAAACCTAACCGCCGATGCGCTGATTGACAGCCTCAAAATCAGCCTGGGCAAGCTGAAAACCAATTATGTTGACCTTACGCTGATTCACTGGCCGTCGCCGAACAAGGCGGTCAGCGTGGCAGAAACCATGCAGGCGCTAGCCAAGGCAAAGGCGCTGGGGCTGACTCGCCAGATTGGCATCTCCAACTTTACCGTGGCGCTAATGCAGGAAGCTATCGACGCGGTAGGCGCGGCAGAAATTGCCACCAACCAAATAGAACTATCGCCGTTCCTGCAGAATAATAAAGTGGTTGAATTCGCGACTCAACACGGCATCGCCATTACTTCTTACATGACGCTGGCCTACGGAGAGGCGTTAAAAGAGGCAACTATCATTCAAATCGCAGAGCGTCGTAACGCCACGCCTGCTCAGGTGGTACTGGCCTGGGCGTTGCAACTGGGGTATGCGGTTATCCCTTCATCGACCAAGCGTGCCAATCTGCAAAGTAATCTTTTGGCACAGGAACTGACGTTGACTGCTGAAGATTTGGCGCAGATTGCCTTACTGGAGCGCGACGGGCGTTTAGTCAGTCCGCAAGGGTTAGCGCCAGATTGGGACTGATTTTTTCCTGATTTATTTCTGAGTTTATACGGTCCATCACTCTAAAGCCCTGATCCAGGTTTGGGCTTTTTTCATGAAATCGGCAGTATCAAGAGAAAGCCTGTTTAACTCAGCTTTTCACTCAGGAAATCAATAAAGCAGCGAATCCGTGTGCTTACTGACTGATCGCTGTAATACACCGCATGCAGCGGCATAGCTATTCGCATCAGGTCAGGCACCAGCAGCTCGACTAAATCGCCGTTCACGACGTCCTTGCGAGTCATAAAATCAGACAAACAGGAGATACCATTCCCTGCCAGGCATAGCTGGCGCAACGTTTCGCCGCTGCCAGCGCTGATAAACGGCGTAATAGTCAGTTGTTGACCGTCGGAACACAGCAGCGGCCATTTATTTAATGCCATAACCTCGTTGAATCCCAAACAACGGTGGTTAGCCAAATCATCCACACTTTTTGGCGTTCCCCATTTTTGCAGATAGTCAGGGGATGCTAGTACGCTGCGGTAGCTCAGCATCAGTTTACGAGCACGCAGGCTTGAATCTTCCAGTTCACCGACGCGAATTGCGACATCAACTTTCTGGTCAATCAGATTGATATTGCTCTCGGAAGAATAGAGCGACAGGGTCATTTTGGGATAACGTTCAAGGAATTCTGCTACCAGCGGTGAAAGCACATGCAGGATAACCGGGGTTGCGGCATCAATGCGCAACAAACCCTGAGGATCATTACGATGCTCCAGCAGATCGTTTTCCGCCGCCGACATTTCCTGCAGGATTTTTTGTACTCGCGTGAAGTAACGTTCGCCTTCATGGGTCAGGCTAATTTGCCGGGTTGTGCGGTTAAGCAACTGGATGCCAAGCTTCTGTTCCAGCCTTTTAATGGTTCGGCTAACGACTGAATTGTCTTGTTCAAGCTGCTCGGCCGCACGGCTGAAACTGCCACTTTCCACCACAGTCACAAACACCATCAGCTCTTCTGAGCTTGCTTTCATTGTTGCTTCTCCAGCATGAGTAATTATCAACTATGGCTGTTTTTATCATTTAATCACAAGTTTTCCCAATTCTTATGCTCTGAGTAAAACCTGATAATTGTCTGAATACTGTCCGCATTACTCATATCAGTGCTGATGCGTCGTCGGATAAATCGGTTTTTTTACCTACAGGATGTATACCAATGTAAACAAATTGGGTCTTACCCAACGGCGGCGTATACTGACAAATACCGCTGAAGGGAAATTTTCCGCACAGCAGATTCACGATATTGATATCGCCAGCGTTCGTTTTCAAAAAACAACGCTGGGTAGAATGGGTTAACAGTGTGCCGAAAAAAACGTATGCAATGAGGTATGTTGCAGGTCAACCGGTCGAGCAAATATTCCCTGGTGTGCTCGCACATCTGGGACCGGATCTGCCGCCGGGAGCTGCACTGCCCAATTCGAACATCTTGCGGATTATGGTCTGGAATATCTTTAAGCAGCAGCGCGCTGACTGGCTATCCGTATTGCAGAGCTTTGGTAAAGATGCGCAGCTAGTGCTGTTGCAGGAGGCGCAAACCACTCCGGCGCTAATCCATTTTGCCACGTCACATTACCTTGCTGCCGATCAGGTACCGGCTTTTGACTTGCCTCAACACCCTTCCGGGGTTATGACGCTTGCCGCCGCGCATCCGGTCTATTGCTGCCCACTGCGAGAACGTGAACCTCTGTTACGCCTGGCAAAATCAGCGCTGGTCACGGTTTATCCGCTGGTGGATGGGCGTTTGTTAATGGTGGTCAATATTCATGCGGTAAATTTCAGTATTGGTGTAGACGTTTACAGTAAGCAGCTGGACCCGATTGGCGAGCAAATTGCCAATCACAAAGGCCCGGTAGTGATGGCGGGAGACTTTAACGCCTGGAGCCGCCAACGTATTAATGCGCTATTCGGCTTCGCCAATAATGTCAATTTGCAGGAAGTTCGCTTCCCGGCCGATCTGCGTCGTACCGCTTTTGGCCGACCGCTGGATTTCATCTTTTATCGTGGTTTAAGTGTCACCAGCGCGCAGGTGCTTGAAACTCGTGCCTCAGATCACAATCCACTGCTGGTCGAGTTTCTGGCGCAGAGCCCGTCGCCGGGAATCGAGCTATAAAAATGCCCCGCTCAGCGGATGCTGGACCGGGGCATGGTGTAGCAATGCTATTTAATCTAAATTTTAGGCAGCCTCATCAACGGGCTTCATTGCCTTGGACTTTTTATTCTGCTGGCGAGGATAAAAACGCCCCTCTTTCAGAGAAGTTTCAATCTCCTCCAATGAGCGCCCTTTGGTTTCTGGCACCATAAAGAAGATAAACAGGAAACCTAACAGGTTAAGCAGGGCGTAAAACCACATCGCACCGCCAATTCCCAATACGCTAACCAATGACAGCGCAGTCGCGGTCAGCAGCAAGTTTGAACCCCACAAGGTTGCAGCATGCAGGCTGGTGGCTTTCTCTCTTATCCCCATCGGATACACTTCTGAACCCAGTAACCAACCGATTACCTGAATCCCGCCGGAATTAAACACCATAAAGGCAAACAGGCAAGTCACGATTAACCAGCCGTATTGCTGACCATGGCTGTCGAGCATAAACATCAGGCCCAGCAGGAACAGGCTGATGATCGCGCCTGGCATCATCCACAGCGTCAATGCACGGCGGCCAACGTGGTCAACCACCAACTTGCCGATTATTGTCAGCACCAGATAGATCACAGCCACGCCCAGCGCGGAGTGCAATGCCGCTGCACGGCTAAATCCGGCATCGGTCAGGAAGGTCGGGGTATAGTAAATCATCATCTCGATGCCCGAAAGCTGGGTAAAGGCGGCAACTCCCAGACCTGCAAACAGGGCAGGGCGCATCCAGGGTTGTTTTAAATCTTTCCAGCCTGCGACACTTTTACGCTCGACTTTATCGTGCACTTTTTGAATATTTCGCAGTTCATGGCGAACCTCGCGGTCAGTCTCACGGACCATATTCAGCGCAATACGCGCCTCTTTGGTTCGTTTTTGACCCACTAACCAGCGCGGACTCTCGGGCATTGGCAGCATGCCGAAAAGCAGGATTAGCGCCGGAATGGCAGCGACCGAGAACATCGTGCGCCAGGTCCAGATATCCTGCATAAACGCGCCAACCAGGCCAGCGGTCAGGATGCCGATACCGATAGAAATATTGAAAAAGGTCACCAGTCGACCACGTTTTGCCGGCGGTGCCAGCTCGGCGATATATACCGGAACAATTTGCGAAGCTCCACCAACGGCAAAGCCAAGCACGATACGCGCCATACCGAGCCAGAGAGCGGTAGGAGAAAGACCTGAGCCGATAACGCCAACGGCAAAAATACCTGCGACAGTCATTACCGTATAGCGGCGACCAATCACGCTGGACAGTTTACCGCAGCATAAAGCGCCAATAACCGCACCAACAAGAATGGCACTGGTGACCATTTCCTGCGCGTGACTTGTGAGGGAGAAGTCGTGGGTTATTTGCAGCAGTGCGCCTGAAATAATCCCTGTGTCGTACCCATATAAAAAACCAGCGATGGCAGCGATGCCTGTGGCGGTAAGGAGAAACGCATCTGCGCTAAGAAAATTGTTGGATTCACTATTTTCAACCTGGGCAGGAACGTTATTTTCGCCCCCCTGCGTCTCCGAGAGTGGTTCAATCTTTTCTAGATTAATCTGCGTCATAAGTACCTTATTTTCTAGTTTTATATCAGTGGTTCAAATACATCCTTGCGAAAGAGTGTGAGGGGAAAAATAGGTGGCCAATCAAGGTGGTAGCAGGTGAGAAATATAGGCCGGCAATACTGTCTATCCCCTCTCCATTAAGTGTTTTATCTGGTCGGGTCTGTTTCTCACTGTTAATTAGATATAGCAGCTTAGATTCCTAATGTCATATTTTTGTGACTCTAATCACAGAATTTCGAAGGATAAAGAGCATATGGCCTATGAGTTTTACTTTTTGGAAAATAATATTCTGCAAGGCGAGGTGGCGTGGGGGGGGTATTTTCAAGGTTAAATTGATGGGTGAGATAAATATTATTTTATGAAGGAGGGTATTATTTTAATAGTAACGGCCAGTGTGGAGTCATCTTATTTAAAGGGGCGGTTTTCGCACTGATTCAACTCGTTTCTTTTGCAGATTTAAACTTGGAAGGGGATTATTTCTTAACTTGTGAGTGTTATGAAAATTCGTTGAATTTCAGGTAATAAAAAAGCACCCGAAGGTGCTTTTACTAACGATCACAGCGAGTATTTCACAGTAATATCAGCTGTCAGGACTCTGCTTGCCGCTGACATAGAGTGTCAGCTTCTCGCCCGGCTGGAGGTTGTCCAGACCCGTGTTCCAACGCATCACATCTTTGATGTTCACGCCGTTGCGCTTGGCAATGCTCGATAACGAGTCACCTTTGCGCACCTGATAAGTAATACTGTCGCTGCTGCCACTAACGCCGCTGTCTGCCACTTGCAGGGTTTGCCCAACTTTTAGCACGCTCGCCGAGCGTAAATTGTTCCAACGCTGTAAGTCACTGGACTTCACATTCAGTTTGGCTGCAATTCCTGTCAGGCTGTCGCCGGAGCGGACCTTATAAGAAGCTGCGCCAGACGTGCTGTTGCTCGCCAGTTTTGTTTCCTGCACCGCACTGATGTCTCCATCAGCCAGAGAGTCTTTAAACTGATCTGCATGCGCTTTTGGCAACACAATGTAATGAGGGCCGTTAGGGGCCGTTACATTACGCTTGTAACCGGTATTATACGATTTCAGCTTAGTCAGTGACATGCCCGCCATCTCAGCCGCCTGAGTTAACTGCATCTGCTGGCCCACTTCAACACGCGCCAATGCGCGGTCTTCGTCAGGTTTCGGTAAGCTAACACCGTATTTTTTACTATGCTTAAGAATATCGCTAAGTGCCAACATCTTCGGTACATAAATCGACGTCTCCCGAGGAAGCGCCAATGACCAGAAATCTGTCGGTCGACCTTTCGCTTTATTCTGTTTTATCGCTTGCATCACGCGACCTTCACCGCTGTTGTAGGCTGCAACGGTCAGTAACCAGTCACCGCCGAACATTTTGTTCAGGCTTTGCATCATATCAAGCGCAGCAGTTGTCGATGCCACAACATCGCGGCGACCGTCATACCACTGGTTTTGTTTCAAACCATAGTTTCGACCCGTGCTTGGCACAATCTGCCATAACCCAGCGGCGTTGGCTGCTGAAGTTGCTTTGGGGTCAAAAGCGCTCTCCACTATGGGTAGCAGTACTAGTTCCATCGGCATATTACGTTTCTTAATCTGCTCGGTGATCCAGTACATGTACGGCTCTGCCCGTAATGTTACATCGTGGAGATAGCTCTTATTTTTTAAATATTTTAGTTTTTGCTCACGGATCCGGGAATTATCCGGAACCTTCATCTTCAGCTCGTCGCCAATGAAGTTCCACAGATTCTTTTGCGCATTGGGGTCACTAGTGCCCAACCAATGCGCCGATGTCGACTGCCCATCGTCTGCGTACTCTCCTGCTTCACTTTGACTTGCCGAAGACAAACTCTGTGCATGCTGTTCTGGTACCTTGACGTCCTGCCTGGACGCCTGGCAACCCACTAGCAACACTGAGGCGAAGATAATCGCTTTAGCCTTCATGTGTGTGTCATAGTTGCTTAAAAGACGAGCAATACTACTTTGCCCTGTCAAAAAAGACAACTAAAAGGTTCAGAAGGTATCTTTGAGATGCCTCAAATGAGCAAAAACTTGCCAGTCAGATGTAATGCTTCCGTTAAGGTTTAAATTGTTTTGTAAATCAGAGTCATGGCATCGTAAGAATAGGTTGATTTTACGTTCCAAACCTAGGGTTGTAGGCAGAGATGATTGTCCGTTTTTACGCTTATCCAGCACAGATTGTTCATGTACCAAAATATCAGAATCATCTGGGAGAATTGAGCGTGCAAACTTAAGATTTGAGACTGTATATTCGTGCGCGCAACAGACAAGCGTATCGTCAGGAAGTTCAGCTAAGCGTTGAAACGATTGGTACATTTGCTCGGGCGTCCCTTCGAACAATCTTCCGCATCCGCCCGAAAACATCGTATCGCCGCAGAAAAGGTAAGGCGCGCTATAGTATGAAATGTGACCTAATGTGTGCCCTGGCGTAGCAAAAATTGCCCAGTTTACCCCTCCAATTTCGACCCGATCGCCATTTTTAAGAATTATCTTAGCTCCCTTGCTCGAAGTTTCTTCTGGGCCGTATACTTTTACAGTAGGGAACTGTTTGATAATTGAGCTAACGCCGTCGACGTGGTCACCGTGATGGTGAGTCAACATGATAGCGGAAGGGGTCAGATTGCGTTCGGCCAACGTTTTGAGCACGGGTGCTGCTTCGCCGGGATCAACGATCACACAATGACCTTTTTGGTCATCCAGCAGCCAAATGTAATTGTCCTGTAACGCCGGAATACTGATAAGATTCATGACATACTCCTTAAGCAATTGCCTGAAAGTTGAACACAAAATATGAAGTCAGCCCAAATTCATAAAAAGCTGGTGGTGCCTTCATCGTGGAATGATATTCCTCGTGGTGATTACTACCGTGCCGCGCTTGAACAGCAACTGCAACCCTGGTGGAGCAAGTTGTACGGCTTTCATTTGCTTAAAATCGGAAATTTAAGTGTTGAAATCAACAGCGAAGACTGCCCGATCTCGCATCAAGTCAACGTTGCCCCAGAGGGCGAAAGCCTGCATGTGCAGGGCGATCCGTACTATTTGCCTTTTGAGCAAAAATCGGTAGATGCCTGCCTGCTGTGCCACACGCTAAATTATGCCACCGACCCACACCGCATTCTGCGCGAAGTCGACAGAGTGCTGATTGACGATGGTTGGCTGGTGTTGAGCGGCTTTGCCCCATTCAGTTTACTGGGAATAGGCAAATGCGTGCCTTTTTTCCGCAAGCGACAGCCATTTAATAGCCGCATGTTCACTCAGACACGCTTAATCGACTGGCTAAGCCTGCTCAACTACGAGGTGATGTTTAAAGCTCGTTTTCAAGTGTTGCCATGGCATCGGCAGGGGGGGCGTTTGCTTAGCGCGCATCTTCCTGCGCTTGGCTGTATGACGGTGATCGTCGCGAGAAAACGCACGTTGCCGCTGCTACCGACGGCCAAGAAAATGCCTGCTCGTCGTCAGTCGATTGCCCAGCCGGTGGGAGCCAACAAAAGCTATCGTAAAAAGCATGAGGATTAAAGGCACGCTTTGAGGATTTAAGTTTCTGCTGGTCAGCGCAAAAGCTCAATTCACAGAGATGAGGGGGCTGTCGGAAGGAATATCATATATGGTTGGTTTTCAGATTATGATCCTGCCCGAGCTTTTGGCAAGCTCTTCCACCATACGAAGCTGTTGGTCTTTATCGAACTCGCCAATGCCGGAGGTAACGACCTGTTTTAATATGCTCGCGAACGGCATGTGTCTTTTGACAAGACGATGTTCAGGATCTTGATCGGAAAGAATATAGGCCTTTTGGAAAGCTTCACTCTGATTCATAACAAATTTTGAAAAATGCAATGATCCTGCGGTTCCCGAATTCAGCCGGAAATTATTATCTAGATGATTAGTTGTCGAATTTTTACGATAAATAATGTCCTCATTTTTAACGAACTCTTCAAAACTGCTTTTGATAATTTTTATAAGAATATTATTGTCTTTGTGGCTGGCGAAGGCACTACTGTGAACGCCTTTCACATTGCCCCAACGTGAAAACGTGGTTCCCTTGGTGGTGAGGATCTCATGCGGATCGGCTATCAATTTTTCAGGTAATGAGCCAGTGTAGATATCATCCGCATCACTATAGATACCGCCCAAATTGCGGATCAGAATTTTTCGCAAGATATCAGAGGTGGATGCATAATTTTTCCTTTCGCCATTCATCGACTGCTCTGCTTGCCTAAAATATTTGCTTTTTTTATAAATTGAAAACCATGTTTCGTTATTCATATCAACAGTTTCGATATTTTTCTCTGCAAACTTTAAATCCGAAAAATTACTACCTGCGGAGCTTTTTATATAAATATGAATAACAACCTGATACTTCGGATTCTTTCGGGCTGTATTTTCAATGTTGGCTTTGTGCTTTATTAGACCTTGCCAGTCATCACCGACCCAAATCAAATGTATTTTTTTATCGATAATTCGACTACTTGCAGGGTTGGTGGGCTTAACAGAGCTTTGAATGGTGTTGACACACAAGGCCTGACCAAATCGTTTTGATAACTCCCTGACACTATTAGTCACGGGTAAATTTGAACTTTTATACATAGTATCTCCTTTTTGATATTCAAAAACCTTGTCTGATACCGATATAATTCGCACCATGCCTGATGAATATTAAATTGAATCAACAAAGTTAAATTAATATTACTCCTGAAGGATAGGCTTTTTATTGCCAATAAATAGGCGGAATGATTCCTTTTGGGGGGAAGAAATGCGCAAATTATTTTCATTTCCGTAAACAAATTTGCGCAAGGTATGGCGGGGTAAACGTAGTCTGTTATTTTTCGGGCTGATAGCCGACATCTTCCAGCGTAGGATTACCGGCAGCAACGCGCGCCAGCTCGTCACAGCGCTCATTCTCCGGATGCCCGGCATGGCCTTTGACCCACATCCAGTTCAGAGTGTGGGTTTGAATGGCGGCATCCAGACGTTTCCACAAATCGACATTTTTAACCGGTTTTTTATCTGCCGTTTTCCAACCGCGTTTCTTCCAGTTATGGATCCATAAAGTAATGCCCTGTCGAACATACTGACTGTCGGTGCTCAGCGTCACGTCGCACGGCGTGGTTAATGCCTCCAGCGAGACAATCGCCGCCATCAGCTCCATGCGATTATTCGTGGTCAGCCGATAACCGGCACTAAAGGGTTTTTCGTGTTCTTTGTAGCGCAATATTGCGCCGTAACCACCGGGTCCCGGATTGCCGAGGCAAGATCCGTCGGTGAAAATTTCTACCTGTTTGCGCATCTCTGGTAGACTCTTCCATCAGAATGTAAAAGCCAAGTCTGACATAAACGAGCGCTATGAGCACTGCAATATGCTAACTACCCCTACAAGACAGATTGTTCTCGATACCGAAACCACCGGTATGAATAAGCTGGGTGTCCACTATGAAGGGCACCGGATCATCGAAATCGGTGCCGTTGAGGTAATCAACCGGCGTTTGACCGGTCGCAATTTCCATATGTACCTCAAGCCGGATCGCCTGATCGACCCTGAAGCGTTTGGCATTCACGGTATCAGCGACGAATTTCTTGCCGACAAACCGACCTTCGCCGAAATTGCCGATGAGTTTCTTGAATATATTCGCGGTGGCGAGCTGGTCATCCACAATGCCAACTTTGATATTGGCTTTATGGACTACGAATTCGGCATGCTGGGACGCAACATTCCCAAAACCGAAACCTTCTGCAAGATAACCGACAGCCTGTTTATGGCGCGCAAGCTGTTTCCCGGCAAGCGCAACAGCCTCGATGCGCTCAGTGACCGTTATCTAATCGACAACAGCAAGCGAACCCTGCACGGCGCATTGCTTGACTCCGAAATCCTCGCCGAAGTCTATCTGATGATGACCGGTGGGCAGACGCTAATGAAGTTCTCCCACGAGGGCGAGCAGAATACCGGTGCCGATGGTCTTGATATTCAACCCATTATGCGTCCTGCATCGGGTTTACGGGTGCTGCTGGCCAGCGACGAAGAATTGGTCGCGCATGAATCGCGTCTCGATTTGGTGCAGAAGAAAGGCGGCAGCTGTTTATGGCGTCCTGCGCCACCGGCAACTGAATAAAATTAATGGCTTTTTGGCGGTTATATCACCGTGATGACGAAATACTAGGCGAATGAATTTTTTTGGCAGAAAAAGCATTGACGGAATCACTGACCAACCGTAATATTCGCCTCGTTCCAGTGACATGGAGCGGCAGTAGCAGTAAGAAAGTGGAGCGGTAGTTCAGTTGGTTAGAATACCTGCCTGTCACGCAGGGGGTCGCGGGTTCGAGCCCCGTCCGTTCCGCCACATTCAGAAGCCCTGATTCAGCAATGAATCAGGGCTTCGCTGTTTCTAAACCGGCCTAAACTATTCTTTGCCCAGTTCGGCTTTTACATAACCCATTGAAGTACTGGCCGCGCGATCGTGACGGGCAATAAAGCGATAGAAACCGCCCGACAAGAATGCCCCGATAAACCAGCTAAAGTTCGCCACCTGATGCAGGCTCGGCGTAAAGCTAATGACCAGCCCAATCAATACCGCCGGGATAAGTGAACCGATTGCTTTCGGGTTGAAGCCATTGCGATACCAGTAACGACCAGCAGGCGTGGCGTTGAACAGCGCATCCACGTCAAGATGACCGCGTTTGATTAAGTAGTAATCTGCCAGCAAAATCCCAAACAGTGGCCCGATAAAGGCGCCCAGCACGTCCAGCGTGTAGTGGATGAGCTCTGGCGATTGGAACAGGTTCCACGGAGTCAGCAATACAGAGCCGACAGCGGCAATCATCCCGCCGGTACGGAAACTGATTTTCTGCGGTGAACAGTTGGAGAAATCGAACGCGGGTGACACGAAGTTGGCAACAATATTAATGCCGATAGTGGCAATAATCATAGTCAGCAGGCCGAGTGCGACAGCAACGCTGTTACCCACGCGGCTGACAGTTTCAATCGGGTCGGTGATCATGGTGCCAAACAGCGATTGAGTTCCAGAAACAATCACTACAGTGACGATCGAAAACAGCAGGAAGTTAAACGGCAGGCCCCAGCGGTTACCACGGCGAATTTCGCTCATGTTTTTACCGTAACGCGAGAAGTCACCAAAGTTGAGTAGCGGGCCAGAGAAGTAAGACACTACCAGCGCGGTTGCTGTGATCATTTCCCAGGTTTGCTGGCCAACGCTCAGTGATTTACTGGCCAGGGTAAAGGAGATATTGCTCAGACCGGTTTTGTACACAATCCAACCTGCCAGCATCAGCATCACCACATAAACCGCTGGACCGGCGACGTCGATAAAGCGCTTGATGGCGCTCATGCCATGCCAGAAAACCATCGCCTGCAGCACCCACATCACGCCAAAACAAATCCAGCCCAATGCAGAAAGACCTAGCCAATGCGGTAGAGTCAGCGGATTAAGCGCCGGGAAGAATTTCAGTAGTACCAGCATCAGCGCGCTTGCTGCCAGATAAGTTTGGATACCGTACCAGGCAAACGCGATCAGCCCACGAATCACCGCCGGAATATTGGCCCCGAACACGCCAAACGCCTGACGACAAATAACCGCGTAGGGAACGCCCGCTTGCTGGCTTGGTCTGGCCACCAGGTTGGCACACAGCTGCACGATACAAATCCCGCACAGCAGGCAAATCAGCACCTGCCAGCTTGCCAGCCCGAGAGTAAAGAAGCTTGCGGCAACCACGTATCCGCCCATGCTGTGTACGTCTGACATCCAGAATGAAAATATGTTGTACCAGCTCCAATTCTGATCGCGAGTTGGCGCCAGATCGTCGTTGCATAGCCTTGGGCTATAGTGCGGTTTGATGATACCAGCACTTAATTCCGGGGCTGCCGCAGAGGTGTTTCCCTTGTTTGGCATAAATCGTGCTCCTGTCATAACAACATTTGAAAGAAGAGAGGCCGGTGTCCGGCAATCCAAAAAATTAACCATTCAAATGTTCATTGCAGGAATTAGGCCAAATCTCATTTTTTGTATACAAAAAAAGAATTTCATGTATACGATAAGTTATATGTTCGGTATACGGAGTAGTGACGATGACCAGCTGGAATGGCCTGAATACGGCTTACTTTACTGAGGATAAGGACGACCACATTTACAACGCATTGGTAAAATCGATCGTTGAACATAAACTTTTACCGGGCAACAAACTGCCTGAAGAAGCGTTGGCTGAAGCGTTTTCCGTGAGTCGTACCGGGATCCGTCGCGTGCTACAACGCCTTGCCGCAGTGCAGCTGGTGACACTTTTGCCCAAACGTGGTGCGCACGTCACGGTTCCTGATGCAGAAGAATCACGCAGCGTCTTTACTACACGCAAGATTTTAGAGTGCGCCAACATGAGCGAAGTTGTTGCGCACTGCCAGTCAACACATCTGGCAGCCATGAAGAAGATCGTGAGTGAAGAGAAGAAAGCCCACGAAGATCGCGACGGTACAGCGGCGATCCGCCTTTCGGCCGCTTTTCATGTGCAGTTACAGGCGATTTCGGGCAATAAAGTGTTAACCGAGACTGTTTCCCAGCTGACGTTGCGATCCTCGCTTGCGATCGCCGCCTGGGGCGCTCCGTGGCAGCAGGGATGTCGTTGCCACGATCACGACGATCTTTTAGATCTGCTTAAAAAACGTGATGCTCCGGCGCTCGCGGATAAAATGGCCCGCCATTTTGACAATATCGTTGCCAGCCTGCGTTTTGAGAACAACGAAGGCCCGACACCCGACTTTACGCAGATGTTTTCCAGCATTGCGATGCCGCAGACCCACGATAAGGAAGTGCAGTAATGGCCGAATCCTTCCCCCGTTCGCTGTGTATACAATTAATCAATCCTAATACCAGTATTGGTATGACCGAAGTGATGGCTGCAACCGCGCGTCAGGTTGCTGCGCCGGGAACTGAAATCCTCGCTGTATGCCCAGAAGAGGGCGCGCCCTCGATTGAGGGGCATTTTGATGAGGCGATTGCAGCGATTGGCGTTCTACAGCAGGTCAAGGCAGGGCGCGAAGCGGGCGTTGACGGGCACATTATTGCCTGTTTTGGCGATCCTGGATTGTTCGCCGCGCGTGAAATTGCCCGAGCACCGGTGGTGGGCATTGCCGAAGCTGCGATGCACATGGCGACACTCGTGGCGACGCGTTTTTCTGTGGTTACAACTTTGCCACGCACTCTGGTGATTGCCCGTCATCTTTTGCATCAATACGGTTTTGAGCGTCACTGTGCAGCCCTTCATGCGATTGATCTTCCAGTATTATCTTTGGATGATGGCAGCGGAATCGCACAGCAGAAAGTCCGTGACCAATGTATTAAAGCTAAACAACATGATGGCAGCGGAGCAATTGTTCTTGGCTGCGGTGGCATGGCCGATTTGGCGCAAGAGCTGACCCTGGAACTGGGTATTCCGGTGATCGACGGCGTGAGTGCTGCAGTGCGCCTGATTGAATCCCTGCATGCTCTGCGTCTGACCACCAGTAAATTTGGTGACCTCGATTATCCGATTTCCAAACCCCTTTCCGGGCGCTTTAAAGGTCTGAATAACTGATTGGCAGACCCTATAAAGCCATTTAAGACCCTAATAACTGGCAACAAGCAGAGAATCTTATGTCTGATATTGATTACAGTTTCACCCAGGATTACCCACGCGATTTGATTGGCTATGCTGGCCGTCCTCCTCACGCCCAATGGCCGAACGATGCGCGCATTGCCGTGCAGTTTGTGCTTAATTATGAAGAGGGTGGCGAAAATAATGTTCTGCACGGCGATGCCGGTTCCGAGCAGTTTCTTTCCGATATTATTGGTGCCGCGAGTTTCCCGGACCGCCATATGTCGATGGATTCTTTGTATGAATACGGTTCTCGTGCCGGTTTCTGGCGTATCCATCAAGAGTTTCAAAAACGAGGTCTGCCGTTAACGGTGTTTGGCGTGGCGATGGCGCTGGCGCGTAATCCTGAAGTGGTAGAAGCGATTAAGCAGGCGGATTACGACGTAGTAAGCCACGGCTGGCGCTGGATTCACTATCAAGATATGAGTCAGCAGCAAGAAGTCGAGCATATGCAGAAAGCCGTGGCAATTCTGGGCGATCTGTTTGGCAAAAAACCGCTGGGCTGGTACACCGGTCGCGATAGTCCAAACACTCGCAAGCTGGTGGCCGAGCACGGTAGTTTTCAATATGACAGCGATTATTATGGCGATGATCTGCCGTTCTGGACGCCGGTAAAGCTGGATTCCGGCGAAATCCGCCAGCACCTTGTTATCCCTTATACTCTTGAAACCAACGACATGCGCTTCGCCTCGCCGCAGGGTTTCAATACCGGTGAGCAGTTTTATACTTATCTGAAAGACAGTTTTGACGTGCTTTACGCCGAAGGGGAAACCTCGCCAAAAATGATGTCAATCGGCATGCATTGCCGCATTTTGGGCCGACCGGGGCGTTTTCGTGCCTTGCAGCGTTTCCTGGATTACGTTGAATCACATGACCGAGTGTGGGTCTGTAAACGCCAGGAAATCGCCGATCACTGGGTTAAGCATCATCCGGTGAAGTAAATCATCCCGATCCTCCAAAGCTAAACACGCTCTGCTTATTTTAATAGCCTTTTCAATGAAGGGCTGGATAGGCAGAGCCGTAGGCCTCGCTTTTGCCCTTCGATTTAATACTAGATTTAACCCGAATTGCCTGTAATCTAACGAACTCATGTACTAGCTATGGAGATCATTAAGTGGAGTTTTCGTCAATTCAGGATGTCAGAAATCAGATCGACCAACTTGATAATGAACTGGTCAGACTGATCGCCCAGCGCGGAAAATGTGTTAAGGCCGCTGCGGCGTTTAAAACCGACCACGCTGACGTGCGCGCGCCCGATCGCGTTCAGCAGGTGCTCGATAAAGTGTGTATCAAAGCCGCCGATGAAGGATTGCCCGAAGAAATTATTGAGAAAGTTTACCGCACAATGATCGGCGCATTTATTGATTATGAGCTCGAACAGCATCAGAAGCTGAGGCGAGAGCAAGCCTGATGCTTTACAGGCCGAGTGTTTATAAGCTCTCGGCCTGCAATCACTTTACCCTACCGTGACTTTGCCATTCACTTCGGCCTGAGCCTGAGCCGCCTGAGTGGAAATGTGCTGCTGCTCTTCGCGATATTTCTGTTTGTCCCATACGCGGAAGAACGGGTAGTAAATTACCATCGAGATAGCCAGATTCACCACCTGAATAACCGTGCCGGAAATATGCCCGCCGGTTGCCAGATAGCCGCTGATGAAAATCGGCGTAGTAAACGGTAAAGCAATGCCCACTGGCGGCGTGACCAAGCCGGTCGCCATCGCGGTGTAGGTGACGATCACCAGCACCACCGGCGTAAGGATAAACGGCAGGAAGAAATACGGGTTCATTACCAGCGGAATACCAAACACCATCGGTTCACTGATATTAAACAGGCAGCCCGGTGCAGCGATGCGCCCCAGCTGTTTCATCTGCGCACTGCGACTGCGGATCAGCATAAAAATCACTAATCCCAACAGTGCCCCGGTTCCTCCCGGCGCTATCCATAAATCATAAAATTGCTGGGTAATAATGTGCGGAATCGGCTGGTTATTTTGAAACGCAGTCAGGTTCTCGGACATATTCGACAGCCAAATCGGCTGGATAAATACCAGCACGATGGCATCTCCGTGCAACCCCAGCGTCCATAGCAGCCCGATGAGAACTACCGAGAAAATCATGCCCGGCAGAGTGCCGCCAATGTGATGCATCGGAATGCCGATAATCGTGGCGATCATGGTATTAATATCGCCGAACGGCGTGGCCTCGACAATCAGCCTCAGCGCCAGCACTACCGCTAATACGCAAAAGCCCGGCACCAGACTGAGAAACGATTTTGCCACTGCAGGCGGAACACCCTCGGGCATAGTGATCACCAGGTCTCGATTGTGTACAAAACGGTAGATCTCGGTGGAAAGCAGCGCAATGAGAATTGCCACAAACAGGCCCTGACTGCCGATAAAATTCATGGGCAGTACGCCTTTCACCATCATGGCTTCTGCGCCAACCACTGGAGCAAATAAAGTATGCTGTGGAATGGTCAGCAGAAAGGCCACCAGGGATACAGCGCCTGTACTTAATGGGTCCAGCCCGCGATACTTTTCTGCCAGCCGATAGGCAATACCGAAGCTGGAGATAATTGCCATAATATCGTAGGTGGCTTTAACAGGATAAAGCAGCTTATCGCGCCATGCTGCCCCGAATAAATCCCCCATGAAATTGGCATAGCTAGGGAAGGGGAGATAGGCAAAAATAAGAAAGAACGATCCAATCAGCATAAACGGCATGTTAAGAATAATACCATCGCGAACGGATAATATATGTTTCTGTCCGGCTATTTTTAATGCAGCCGGTAATACGTAACGCTCTATTAGTGTATTTATATTAGCCATAGTCCCCCCTTTCTTTTATCTTTATATTTCAATCCGCAGATTGGTAGGTTTCTTGTCTTCACCTCAGCTAATTAGTAGAGTCAGCCGTTGAGTAGCCATGTAGTGACCGCCTTTCTGCGAATCGAAATATTTTGGTAAAAGTATTAATTAAACTGCGGTAAGTAACGACGATTAAGTGTGAGTACTTCTTCAAGCATTTCTTCTGCAATATTGGCATTGCCAATTAATGGATTAGTAACCAGCGCCAATATTGCACTTTTCCTGCAGCCTTTTACGGCGGCTTCAATAGTCAGGCGTTCAAAATCCTTTATCTGCTGAGTTAGTCCATTCATAGCCAACGGCAGAGGACCAAATGACAAAGGGTGAGCGCCCTGTGCATCAATAACACAGTTAGTTTCAACAACCGCATCAAAAGGAAGTCCTGCAATTGCCCCCTTATTTTGCGTATTGACCACTAACACTTTACCGGAATTACCGTGAATGGCGCGGATCAGTTCGACGGCTACTTCGGAATAAAAAGCCCCACCGCGAAAATTAAGCTGTTCGGGTTTTTCAGCCAAATTGGGATCGGCATACAGTTTAAACAGCTCGGCTTCCACCTTCATCACCTGCTCGGCGCGAGTGCCGCGCTCGGCAGCCACTGTAAACTCCTCGGCCAGCATCGCCTCGGTCTGATAAAAATAGCGATGATAAGGGCAAGGGATTGCGCCCAGCGCGCGCAGGAAAGCCGGTGGCCAGGGAGTATCTTTAATGTTGTTCATAGTTAGCGTTTCACCGTTGCACAGTCGCTCAATCACCGACTCGGTGACATCTTCTCCGCGCAAAGTCACCTGATGCACCCACACCATATGGTTGAGTCCGGCAAAACGTAGCTCGACATCTTCATAAGCCGCCTTGAGCATATTGGCGACCATGTGATGCATGTTCACTGGCACGTTACAAAGCCCGATGATTTTAGCCTTGCTATGGCGGCTAACGGCTTCGGTAACAATGCCCGCAGGGTTGGTAAAGTTTATAATCCAGGCATTTGGCGCAAACTTTTCCACCGCGTCGGCGATATCCAGCATCACCGGTATAGTGCGCAGCGCCTTGGCAAAGCCGCCGACGCCGGTGGTTTCCTGACCCAACATGTTGAATTTAAGACCTAGCCGTTCATCCGCTGCGCGGGCGGCGAGCTGTCCGACGCGCAGTTGAGTCAAAACAAAGCTGGCACCGCTTATCGCCTCCTCCAGTGAAAAATGCACTGTAACTTTGACTTGCTCAAGTCCGTTGCGAGTAAACATTCGCCGTGTCAGGTCGGCAATAATTTGCACCTTTTCTCGTCCGGCTTCTACGTCAACCAGTGCGAGTTCGCTTAAGCCGATTTCACCGTGATGCTGAATAAGTCCATCGACAAGTTCGGGCGTATAGCTGCTGCCACCGCCGATAACGGTTATCTTGGTCATCTCAATTTCCTTGTGGGTTACGGCGATACAGTTCAATCATATCGCTGGCGAGTTCCTGAATAAGCATGGCGTTCATCAAGTGATCCTGCGCATGAACCAGAATCAGACTCACGGGGATTTTCCCTGTTCCTTCATCCAGACCAATTAATTCAGTTTGTATTTTGTGCGCAGCAGATATAAATAATTTAGCCTCGTCTACCAGAATCAGTGCATTACTAATTTCACCTCCTCTAGCCTCGCGCAGGGCACTCAATAATGCGCTGCGCGCGCTACCTGCCTGCACTAATAATTCCATCAGCTTATTTTCTAAATCTGCGCTTTCTAATATTAAATTTTCCAGCGTCACAAAAGCTCCTTGAACAGTGGCGTCATTATCTTTTGTCTGAAAATAGGTAAGTTTTATTATCTAATTAATCAGAGGTCAGGAAATATGGCTCAAAGCTTGATCTAATACTTTATCGCCGCGCATGGTGCCGTAATCCATCATATTAATGACTTCAACCCGTTTGCCGTGAGTGGCGGCAATATCAGATAAGCGAGCGTGTTCATATTTAACCTGTGGGCCAAGTAAAACGATATCCGCCAAAGAAATAATTCTCTCGAATTCGGCAACCGGAACCGCTTCAATGTCGATAGATAATTGACGCTTATTGGCCTCACTTTTCATTTTTTGCACCAGCATACTGGTAGACATACCGGCGGCGCAGCATAGGAAAATCTTTTGCATAATTCATTTTCTCATTTGTAGGATTCAGTGGCCGTGGAAATATAAAACGCCAGGCGAGAGGTGAAGTAAATAGGCTAATTCATAGGTTTTAATTATGACTTTGAATAAAAATCATATAAAACAGTTGGATAGGTTGAATATGTGAGTGAAATTTTTTTTCATGATTGTGATCTGCGATTTATTTTTGCGTCGGCAAGTTTAATGGTTTTATTAAATTATATATTTATCAATTGGTTGTGTTTTTATGATGTATCTAAAAGCAAATCGAAATAATAGTTAGATAATCCCTTTGAAAATTATTTTCATTTTGCTAGTCTGAGCTTAGAGACGACGCTGTGCGAAAATTATGCGGATTATCAGGGTAGATGCAGCACGTCGTCACCAGCCGATGAATGAACAAGGGCAACTTAGCAGTGGATATTGTTTATCAAATTCAATTCTTGCAGGGAACCTTCAGCCGGCAGGAAAAAAAGGTCGGCAAGGTTATTCTCGAAAACCCGGCTTTCGCCTCTGCTGCCACGCTGGAGCAATTGGCGGCGCGCGCAGGAGTGAGCACCGCGACGGTAGCGATTTTCGCTAAGTCGTTGGGTTGTCAGGATATTAATGATTTTATGACTCACATGCGGGCACAGCATTCGCCGCCAGCGTCAAATACGCTGGTCTCGAAACCCGTGCCTGGCGGGACAGACATCGCTTTTGCTTCCGCGACTTCGCTGGGTAAATTGCCCGGTGTCAGTGCCGAGATGATGCGTCGGTTTGCTAAATCAATCGGCTACGAAGACATTGGCGATATTATTTATCAAATACGCGCGCAGCAAAATCAGCTCAGCCAACAGGAAAGCAAGGTCGCACAGGCGATCCTCGACGATGTTGCTTTTGCCTCTTCGGCCACCATTGAGCAGCTTGCCTCGCAGGCTGGAGTGAGTCCGGCGACCATTACCCGTTTCGCAAAATCTATGGGCTGCGACGATATTCGCGATCTGCGAATGAAACTCGCGCAGGCCAGCGCGGTGGGTTCGCAATATATGGCGGCTCAGCCGGTAAAATCTGCCGCTTTAGGTTCTGAATCATGGCAGCAAAATATTATTCAACGTCAGCAGCAGGCAAATCGTCAACTGGCAGCTTTTGACGAACAGGCATTTTTGCAGGCAGCAGCAACAATTTCAGCGGCAATTAAGGGAGTGTATATTTTCTCGGCCGAAAGCCGTTGTACGCTGTTTGCCAGCGAGTTGCAGAGTCGATTACTGCGCGCGGGTCATCCGGCTTATGCTTTTCATGATGCAGAATTGATGCGGCTGAGCGCGACTGGTCTGACGGCGCAGCAGGCGGTATTGATACTTTCGGTGGGCACTGAAAACCAGGGATTAGCCGAGATAGCGCGGCTTGCGGTCAGTTCCGGCGCACAGGTTATCGCCATCGTACCTGAGAATTCACCGGCAGCCGCGCGGGCCAGTACGTTGCTGGCCATCGAAGAAAGCCCGCAACAGGCTTTTGGCTCGTCAGGAATGTTAATGGCGATAGACCTGTTGCTGGATAAGCTCTGAGTCGTTTGCTCCCACATTCCAGCCTTCCCCCGCAGGCGGAGGGAAGGGGGTTTAAATCCCTGACTTTTATATAAAAATAGGAATTTAGATCATCAGGCTCACGTGTGCTGCCACTATCCGCCAGCCGCTGGGCATTTTGATCCAAGTCTGCATCTGGCGGCCAGTTTTATCGCTGCCTTCACGACGAAACTCGGTGCTGGCGATCGCCATATCGTCGCCATAAGTCGTGATCACCGTGTTTTGCAGACTGCGATCCAGACCCTGCGCCGGACGTGAGGCGCGAAACTCACGGATCTGGTCGATGCCATACAAGTTCTCACCGGCCCCAAAGCGAACAGTGCGTGGGTCATGCCAAAAAAGTTCATCTAATACCACAGTATCGTTAGTGATAAGCGCCTGCTCGTAACGATAAAAAGCCGCATTCACTTCTGCCAGGATCGCCGGACGATCGATATTTTCACTTTTCATTTTTTTCTCGATGCTCATTTAAAAACACTTTATCAGCCAACCAGCGAAGCGCTGGCACTGACGATCCCCTGTTGTTCCAATGCCCAGGCCGCGCGCAGGCATAAATCTTCGCGCCACGGCGGGGCTATCAACTGTAAACCAATCGGCAGCCCATTGGCAGTTGTTAATGGCACCGAAACTACCGGCAGGCCGAGGAATGAAATGGGTTGAGCGAGCATGCCCATGCTGGCGCGCGTTGGCAGCGAAACGCCGTTGATTTCAATGCTTTCTTGACCAATGATTGTCGCCGGACACGGAGTGGAAGGGGCGATCAAAATATCCCAGTGTTCAAACATCGGCAGAACTTGCTGCTGGAACTGGTGGCGGAAACGCTGCGCCTGCACGTACCAGGCTGAAGGGATCATCGCCCCGGCCAGCAAACGCTCGCGCGACAGCGGCTCAAACTGTTCGGGAATAGTGCGTAACAACGGCAAATACTGATTACCGCCCTCGGAAGCGGTGATAATAAATGCCGCTGAACGGGCGAGTTCGGCCTGAGGCATTTCCACTACTTCCTGAGATTCCAGCGCCTGTGCCACACGTTTCACAGCAGCTTTGGCATCATCGTTACACCAGGTATCGAAATAGCCGCCCAATACGGCAGTACGCAAACCTTGCTGACCGCGAGAAAGCTGTGAAAAAGTTTCTACGCTCGGCTTATGCGCCTGAAATGCGTCACCAGCATCAGACGCCTGCAAGGCATCGTAAACCAGCGAAAGATCGCTGCTGCTGCGCGCCATCGGGCCGATATGATCCAGGCTGGCGACAAACGGCTGGCTACCGCGTCGGGAGATGCGCCCGAAAGTGGGTTTCAGGCCCAGAATGCCGGAGAGCGAAGAGGGGACACGAATCGAACCGTTGGTATCGCTGCCGAGTGTAAAGTGCACCAGTCCGGCGGCCACCGCAGCGGCGGATCCTCCCGAAGAACCACCCGCAATGCGTGTGAGGTCGCGCGGGTTATGGGTCGCGCCATAATGGCTGTTTTCAGTGGTAAAACCGTAGGCGTAGGCATCCATGTTCAACATACCGGACAGCAGCGCGCCTTGTTCGGCCAGACGCGAAACCGTCCAGGCATCTTCTTTGGCAACCGGATTGCTGCTGTTGAGGCTCGCCCCGGCCAGAGTGACCTGACCGGTAACGTCCAGCAGGTTTTTCACTGCGTAAGGCACTGCGGCCAAAGGCGGTAAGGTCGCACCGCTGGCGCGCAGTTTATCAATTTTGCCTGCTTCACTGAGCATGCGTGCATGAGTGACATGAGTGTACGCGTTGATCGCTGGATCGGCTTTCTCGATGTTGTCCAAGGTTTGCCGGGCAATCTCGGTGGCTGAAACTTCACCATTTTTGATTGCCTGCTGAATGTCGCTAATGCTGGCCTGATGTAAAGGTTTCATGCGTGATAAACCCCGGCAATTTCCAGGCGCGGGTCCAGCGGCAAGTCCATCAAAGGCTGCGCCATTTGCGCGATACGGGTGAACTGATTGAGTAGCTCCTGACGGCGCGTGTCGTCCAGTTCCAGAGCCAGCACGGCTTCCATCTGGCTGATATAGGCCGCCCAGTCGGCCGGTGCTGCAGCAGGTGTCGCTTTCATAAATTTTCCTCTCATCGATCCCCGCCTCTTTTGCGTTGGAGCAGGGCTAAGGTTGGGGAGTAAACACTCCCTTCTGTAAATTAAAAACCCGCTGCGCTGCCGTTGCTGCGCGGATCGGAGGCGCCTTCGAACATGCCGTTGGTATGGCGAATAATTGCCCCGGCATGGCCGACGGCCTCGCTGAATTCAGGAAGCATCTCGACGTCGTGACCGCGTTGACGTAAACCAGCCAGCGTTGCGTGACTGAAGCGGCTTTCAAGTTTCAATGAATCTGAACTTTGCCCCCAGGTTCGGCCAAGTAACCAGCGCGGGCCGCTAATGGCTTCCTGTAACGATTTACCCTGAATAATATGGCGGATAAACACGGCTGCCTGTGTCTGTGGCTGGCCGTCTCCACCCATCGAGCCGTACACCATGGTGCGGCCGTCGTAAAGGCGCGCAGCGGCTGGATTCAAAGTATGGAAGGGTTGCTTGCCCGGAGCCAGAGCCAACAAATGATCGGCATCAAGGCTGAACGATGCACCGCGGTTTTGCCACATGATGCCGCTGTCCGGCAAAATAACGCCGCTGCCGAATTCGTGATAAATACTCTGGATAAATGACACCGCCAAACCGCTGCTGTCCATCACACCCATCCATACCGTATCGCCCGGCCCCTTGCCTTTGCCCCAATCGGCGGCACGATGAGGATTAATACGCGTCGCCAGCGCATCGAGGTAGGCGGGGTCGAGCAGTGCCTGTGCATCTTGAGACATGATGCGCGGATCGGTAATAAAGCGGTCGCGCAGGCCAAATGCCAGCTTGGTGGCTTCAACAATGCTGTGGATGGTGGCGCCTTCGTCCATCGCCTCAAGATTCAGGCGGTCAGTCAGGCCGAGAATGGCCAGTGAGACCAGACCCTGTGTCGGCGGTGTGAGGTTGTAGATTTCGCCTTTACTGTGTTTGAGTTTCAGCGGCGTGCGGCGCTGCGGATGATAGTCGGCCAGGTCATCACGGGTAAGCGGCATGCCGAGCTTTTGCATATCTGCGGCCATGCTGTCAGCCAGCGAGCCGCGGTAAAAACTGTCTAGCCCTTCGTCGCATAATTGCAGCAGCGTAGCGGCCAGTCGCGGTTGGGTGAAACGACTCCCGCACAATGGCACGTGCCCATGCGGCACAAAGACTTCGGCAAACGATGGCATGAATTCCAGTTCGTGGCGCTTGCTACGGGTCGCCGCTTCCTGCGAGGCGGTGACTGGAAAACCGTCGGCCGCGTAGCGAATGGCGTCGCGCAGTAATCGGGATAACGGCTTTTGCTCGCCGCCGAATTCCGCTGAAACCTTTAGCGCTTCCTGCCAGCCGCCAACGGTGCCTGCTACTGTCAACGCAGCTTTTGGCCCGCGATGCGGAATGTGGCTTTCGCCGGCATAAAAATCCAGCGACGCTAGCGAGCCTGCGGCACCGCTGGCGTCGATAGCCACCGGATTGCCCTGCGGCGGCACGATTAACCAGAAACCATCTCCGCCAAGACCATTCATGTGCGGATAAACCACCGCAATGGTGGCAGCGGCAGCTACCATGGCCTCAATGGCATTGCCACCCTCACGCAGAACCGCCAATGCACTCTGGCTGGCGAGGTGGTGAGGGGTAACCGCCATACCCAGCGGGGCGCTGTTGCTGTTAATCATGCCATCTTCCTTTTCAAAATCGGATTGTATTCGTTTCTCTATTCATACAAGCAAGAGGTGTTCCAGATCCTCCCCTTATGGATAAAAATTTAAAAAATGTGAACCTCGGCAGGAGATAAAGCCGATAAAATTAATTTGCCCAAGCCAATACTGGGCGTGTTATCTTCGGCTGAAACGATGGTTACAGGAAACAGCAAATGAAACAGATCGATGAACGTCTGCGCGGATATTACGCCGAGCTTACGCCGCAGGAACAGCGGGTTGCCGATTTTATCTTCGATCACATTGATGACCTGATGAGCTACAACAGCGCCGAGCTGGCGCGGCTTAGCGGCGTGTCCAAAGCCACCGTCAGCCGCTTGTTCAAACGCCTCGGCTACCCGAGCTATCGCGACATGCGCGATGAAGTGCGCACTTTGCGCCAGAGCGGGATGCCGTTGACTGACAGCCGTGATGCGGTGCAGGGCAACACGCTGCTGTCACGTCATTACAAGCAGGAAATGGCCAACCTGACGCAGTGGATTAACCAGATTGACGGCAGCCAGTTTACTGCGGTGATCACCGCGCTAAGCCTGGCCCGACAGGTGCGTTTGCTGGGATTGCGTAACAGCTATCCGGTCGCTCTACACCTGCGCCAGCAGCTGTTGCAGGTGCGAAATCAGGTGATCATGATGCCGCAGCCGGGCCAGACGGTGTCCGAGGAGTTGGTTGATCTAACGCCGCAAGACGTGGTGGTTTTTGTCGCCTTCCGTCGCCGCCCGCGCACCGCCCGCGCGATTCTCACCCAGCTGCAGCAAATGAATGTTCCCGTGCTGCTGATTTGTGAACCGCAGGCGCAATCATTGATCCCGTTAGCGCGCTGGCATCTTGCCGCCTCGCTGGACAGTGTTTCAGCCTTTGACTCTTACTCCGCCGCCATGAGTCTCGCCAATTTACTAAGTAACGCCTTGCTGCATGAAATGCTGGCCTCTGGTCGTCAGAGAATTCATCAGATAACTGACCTGTATAACGATCTGGACGAGCTGGAACAGCGCTAGACAGATCAAAATAAAGCCCTGAATTGGTGCTTTTGCACAATAAAAGTGCGCTATGTTTTTTCGAGTTTGCTCATTTTGCTCTACTCCGGGGCAAAGTTCGTTTCACGTCCGTTGCTTATTTCCCCTTGTAAATCTTGAGCTAGCGCAGTATTGCTGCGCCATCGGCGCTATTTTAATTTTTTGGCACATTAGTTGCAGAATGCCTGGAATAAGAATCTATCGTTTCATAAACTATTAAATCCCGGGGAGTCGTAAATGAAGATGAACAAACGGTTGTTGGCGTGGGTAGGTGCAGCGATGTTGATGGTTCAGGCACCGCTGGTGTTGGCCGATCAGTTACAAGATATTCAACAACGTGGCGTGCTGCGCGTGGCGATCCCGCAGGACTTCCCGCCGTTCGGCTCGATTGGCACCGATATGCAGCCGCAAGGCTACGATATCGACATGGCCCATTATCTGGCCGACAAAATGAAACTTAAGTTGCAATTGGTGCCAGTATCCAGCGCCAACCGCGTGCCATATTTGCAGACCGACAAAGTAGACCTGGTGATCTCTAGCCTGGGCAAAAATCCAGAGCGCGAAAAAGTTATCGATTTCAGCAAGGCCTATGCGCCGTTCTTCCTTGGCGTATTTGGTGCCAAAGGCGACGCACTCAGCGATGTTAAGCAGTTGTCTGGTAAATCTATCGGCGTAACTCGTGGGGCCGTAGAAGATTTGGTATTAAGCGATATCGCACCTAAAGACGCCAAAATTGAACGTTACGAAGACAACAACACCACGCTGTCTGCTTATCTGTCAGGTCAGGTGGAGTTTATCGCCACCGGTAATCTGGTCGTCGCGGCGATTGCCCGTCAGAACCCGCAGAAAGCGCCTGAATCCAAAGTGTTGCTGAAAGACTCTCCGTGCTTTATCGGCATGCGTAAAGACGAACCGGCATTGAAGGCGAAAGTTAACGCGTTGATCGACCAGGCATTGCAGGACAAAACCTTAAACACTTTGTCTGAAAAATGGATGAAAGCCCCACTGCCAGCCAATCTGGGTGCCTGATCTGCCATGAAAAAACTGTCGCGCGCAACGGAGGATCTTCATGACGTATCAGCTTAATTTCACAGCATTATGGCCCTATCTGCCACAGCTTTTGGCCGGTTTATGGACCACCATCGAGCTGACATTCATGGCGACTATCGGTGGTATTGCCATCGGTATCCTTGGCGCGGCGATTCGCTGCGGTAACAAGGTCGCACTGCGACGCGCGTGGGGCGTATATGTGGAAGCTATCCGCAACACGCCTTTCGTGGTGCAGCTATTCTTTATCGTGTTTGGTTTACCGACTCTGGGTCTGAAAATGACCGCCGGTGAGGCTGCGTTGCTGGCAATGCTGATTAACCTCGGCGCATACAGCACCGAGATTATCCGCGCCGGTATTCAGGCAACGCCAAAAGGGCAGTGGGAGGCCGGGCGCGTGCTGGGCCTGACCCGCAGCCAGACTTTCTTTCGGGTAATTTTGCCGCCGTCGTTGAAACGTATTTATCCGGCGCTGGTGAGCCAGTGCATTATCGTGATGCTCGGATCGTCGGTGGTGTCGCAGGTGTCGTATCAGGAGCTGACCTTTGTTGCCAGCCTGATCCAGTCGCGCACTTTCCTGAGTTTCGAGACTTATTTCGTCTGTACGCTGTTTTATCTGGCTCTGTCGATTGCCATGCGTCAGCTGTTATTGCTCGTCGGACGCCGCTTCTTTGGGAGTTACAGCTGATGATGACCTTTACCGACTGGGACATTCTGCGCAACCTGCTGCTCGCGGCGCGCTGGACTATTATGCTGTCGCTGGTGGCGTTTATTGGCGGCACGGTGGTGACTATTCCACTCATTTTGATGCGCCTGACGCGCCGCCGCTGGCTGGTCAATGTCGTGCGTGTCTATGTTGAAGTTTTTCAGGGCACACCGCTGCTGATGCAGCTGTTTCTGGCGTTCTTCGGACTGGGCCTGTTTGGCATCAACGTCAGCCCGTGGACTGCCGCCGCCTTTGCCTTGACCTTTTATTCCAGCGCGTATCTGGTCGATATCTGGTCCGGCAGTATTGATGCTTTGCCAAAAGGACAGTGGGAAGCGTGCCGCTGCCTTGGTCTGAGTTTTGGTCAAACTCTGTGGCGAGTGATTGCTCCACAGGCGCTGCGCATCGCCATCGCGCCGACGGTGGGATTTTTGGTACAGGTCATCAAGGGTACCGCGCTGGCGTCGATTATCGGTTTTGTCGAGCTGACCAAGGCCGGAACCATGCTTAACAACGTGACCTACGAGCCGTTTAAAGTCTTTGGATTAGTCGCCTGCGGCTATTTCCTGATGTGTTATCCACTCTCTCTTTACAGCCACTATCTGGAAAGAACATTGCTTGGAGATAAAAAGTAATGCCGCTGATCACTATAAATCAGGTTCAAAAATATTACGGTCAGAACCATGTACTGAAAGGCGTGGATCTGGATATCGAAGGCGGTGAGGTGATTTGCATCATTGGCCGCAGTGGCTCGGGTAAAAGTACGCTGCTGCGCTGCATGAACGGCCTCGAAGCCTATCAGGACGGCAGCATTAAACTCGGCGGCATGACTATCTCCAGTCGCGATTCACAGGCGCGTGAAATCAGCCGTTCGGTGGGTATGGTATTCCAGAACTTCAACCTGTTCCCGCACATGACTGCGCTGGAAAACGTCATGCTGGCGCCGCGCCGGGTGCTGGGTAAAAGCGCCGCCGAATGCCGCGAGCTGGCGATTCAGATGCTGACCAAGGTCGGGCTTGCCGATCGCGTGGATTATTATCCGGCTAATCTGTCCGGCGGCCAGCAGCAGCGCGTCGCCATTGCCCGCGCGCTGGCGATGAATCCCAAAGTTTTACTGTGTGATGAAATTACCTCCGCGCTCGATCCCGAGCTGGTGGGGGAAGTCTTGAAAGTGTTGGAGCAGCTGGCGGCAGAAGGTATGACGCTGGTGCTGGTAACACACGAAATGAATTTTGCCCGCGAAGTCGGGGACCGCGTGGTGTTTATGCATCAGGGCACCGTCTGGGAGCAGGGCGAAAGTCGGGCGCTGTTTGCCAATCCGCAAACTCCCGAATTTAAACAGTTTATTGCGTCGGTGCGTGGCCTGAACGAAGCCACCTCCTAATATCCTTTATCTTTCAGGATGCAGAGTCAGTTAATGGGCAAGCACTGAGATGCCGCCTGCCTGAATCTCGAATGATGTTGGATATTTAATAATGTTTTGATTAAAAAGGATAATTACTGTGGACATCTCAAAATTAGGTCAAATCAATCCGCCTAACCGCCTGCTGATGGGGCCGGGCCCGATCAACGCCGACCCGCGCGTGCTGCGAGCAATGTCGAGCCAGCTGCTTGGCCAGTACGATCCGGCGATGACCAACTACATGAATGAAGTCATGGCGCTGTATCGCGCGGTGTTCAAAACCGAAAATCAGTGGAGCTTCCTGATTGACGGCACCTCGCGCGCTGGAATCGAGGCCGTGCTTCTGTCTGGCATTCGTCCGGGCGATAAAGTGCTGGTACCGGTATTTGGCCGCTTTGGCCATCTGCTGTGCGAGATTGCTCGCCGTTGCCGCGCTGAAGTTCACACTATTGAAGTGCCGTGGGGCGAAGTGTTTGATCCGCAACAGATTGAAGATGCAATTCAATCGGTTAAACCGCGCTGGCTGCTGACTGTGCAGGGCGACACCTCCACCACCATGCTGCAACCGCTGGAACAGCTGGGCGAAATTTGCCGTCGTCATGGCGTGCTGTTTTACTGCGATGCTACGGCGTCGATTGCCGGAAACGCGCTGGAAACCGATGCCTGGGGTATTGATGCAGTTTCAGCCGGTTTGCAGAAATGTCTCGGCGGCCCGTCTGGCAGTTCGCCGGTGACCATCAGCCCAAAATTTGAAGAGCAGATCCGCCGTCGTAAGTGCATTGAAGAGGGGATCCGCACCGCCGATCACGCCGACGGCGACGAAGAGATGATCTATTCCAATTATTTCGATCTCGGCATGATCATGGACTACTGGGGGCCTGAGCGCCTAAACCACCATACCGAGGCGACCAGCATGCTGTTTGCCGCCCGTGAATGCGCTCGCGTGATCCTCGAAGAAGGTCTGCAAAACACTATTGCGCGCCACAAGCTGCACGGCGACGCGCTGCTGGCCGGTATTCAGGGCATGGGGCTTGAGGTATTTGGCGACCTTAATCACCGTATGAATAACGTGCTTGGCGTTGTTATCCCGCAGGGCGTGCACGGCGAGCAGGTTCGTTCGACTATGCTCAATGATTTCGGCATTGAGATCGGCACCTCGTTTGGCCCGCTGAGCGGCAAAATCTGGCGTATCGGCACCATGGGTTACAACGCGCGCAAAGACTGTGTGATGCAAACTCTGGTCGCGCTGGAAGCCGTGTTGAATCGTCTGGGCTTCGCTTCTAAATACGGCGCAGGTTCTCAGGCGGCGTGGGATCACTATTCCCTGGCAACTCATACCAGCGTGGCAGGAGGCCAGTAATGATTGCAGCCATCCCATTGAGTACAGAAGCAGAGCAGGCGGCGCTCAGAGTGATGGCACGGTGCGACACGCTGGCCGAACTGAGCGAAACTCCGGGCGAACTGACCCGCGTTTATCTCTCCGCTCAGCATATTCAGGCTAACCGGCTGGTTGGCGAATGGATGGCCGCGGTGGGCATGATGACCTGGCAGGACAGCGTGGGGAATATTTGCGGGCGCTATGAAGGCCTTGACTCGCAGGCTCCGGCGCTGCTGCTAGGCTCACATCTCGACAGTGTTCGCAACGCGGGTCGCTATGATGGCCCGCTGGGCGTGCTTACCGCGATTGAAGTGGTCACGCATTTACATGCGAAAGGCATTCGCCTGCCGATGGCGGTGGAAATTGTTGGTTTTGCCGACGAAGAAGGCACGCGTTTTGGCATCACTCTGCTGGGAAGCCGCGGTCTGACCGGCACTTGGCCACAGGACTGGCTGCAACGCACCGATGCGCAGGGTATTTCTGTCGCCGAGGCGATGCTCGGTCTGGGGCTGAATCCAGCCGATATTTTAACCTCACAGCGCGATATCAACGATTTCTGTGCCTATCTTGAGCTGCATATCGAACAGGGTCCTTGCCTGCAGGCGGCCGAATTACCGCTGGGCGTGGTAACGGCAATCAACGGCGCACGCCGCCTTAACTGCGGTTTTATCGGGCATGCAGGTCACGCTGGAACCGTGCCGATGGGGCATCGTCAGGATGCCCTGGCCGCCGCCGCTGAGTGGATGGTAGCCATTGAAACCCTGACGACAGCGCGGGGTAAAAATCTGGTGGCAACCGTCGGACATATCCAGAGTTTCCCCGGCGCGGTGAATGTGATCCCCGGCGAAGTCAAGCTGACCCTCGATGTGCGCGGGCCGGAAGACGTTGCGCTCGGTGAACTGCTGACCACGCTGCTGGACAAAGCCAAAGAAATCGCCGCTCGTCGTGGCCTGACTTTCAATGCTGAACAGTTTTACGGTATTCAGGCTACGGTTTGTGATGCGAGCCTGCAACAGCGACTGGCGCAAAGTGTGGAGGCCCTGCAAGGCGCATCAATGCCATTGCCAAGTGGAGCAGGGCATGACGCTATCGCCATTGCCGAACGTTGGCCGGTAGGCATGCTGTTTGTGCGCTGCAAGGATGGCATCAGTCATCATCCGGATGAATCCGTGACTGTTGAAGACGTGGCTTACGCTACGCAGGCCTATATCGATACGGTATTAAGCTTTAATCAGTAAAAAATCTGCAATTACTCAGAAATTAATCAGGGATCGAAGATGACCTTAGAGGAATTTAATGCACTGTCAGCGGAGCAGGTGCGTGCCGTGCTAAGCCCTTGCGTGAATATCCCGCAGTGGGTAAACGCGGTGAGCAGCGCTCGCCCGTTTAATTCTGTCGATGATGCCGTAGATTTTGCCACTCAAGCCAGCAGCGGTTGGCAGTCAGCGGCAGTCGGCGGCGCTCTGGCCCAGCATCCGCGGATTGGTGAGCGGATGACGGGTGAAAGCAAAGAGGCCGCGCTTTCTCGCGCCGAGCAGGCATCTTTAGGACTCGAACAGCAAGCGACTCAGGCCCTGCTTGCGGGCAATCAGCAGTACGAGCAGCGCTTTAACCGAGTGTTTCTGATTCGTGCCAAAGGCAGAACGCCAGCTGAAATTCTTGAACATTTGCAACGTCGTTTACACAACAGCGATCAGCAGGAATGGCAGGAAACCGCCGAACAGTTACAGCAGATAACCGTGCTGCGCTTTAAGGAGTTATTTAACTGATGACCAAAATCACCACGCATATTCTTGATACTTCTTTAGGTAAACCTGCAACTCAGGTTCGCGTCTGGCTGGAGAAAATCGACGGTCCACACAGCCTGAAAATGAGTGAAACAGCCACCGACAACGATGGGCGAGCGACTGACCTGACGCCAAATGGCGTAGAAGCGGGTAATTATCGTTTGTATGCCGACATCGGTCAGTATTTTGCGGCTACAGGTCGTGAAACTCTTTATAACCTGGCGATTATTGACGTCATTATTTATGCCGATCAGGCGCATTATCATTTGCCTATCTTGCTCAGCCCTTATTCTTATTCAACTTATCGCGGAAGCTGACAGCGGGGAGTGGCTCAATGAAAGACGATTCCAGACCCGACGCCGCATGTGAGGCCCCCGAAGACTGCCGTTTGCCGGCGGGTAAAACTTTTGCCTATGGTTTGCAGCATATTCTGACGATGTACGGCGGTATCATTGCTCCGCCGCTGATTATTGGTAGCGCCGCCGGTTTGGGCGCTCCACAAATCGGGATGCTTATCACCGCCGCGCTGTTTGTTAGCGGGCTGGCAACACTGCTGCAAACGCTGGGCTTGCCGGGAGTGGGGGCGCGCCTGCCATTGGTGCAGGGCGTGTCATTTGCGGGTGTAGCCACCATGGTCACTATCGTGACCGGCGGCGGTGGTCTCCCAGAGGTGTTTGGCGCAGTCATCGTCTCATCATTGATTGGTCTGTTTATCGCGCCTTATTTCGCACAAATCATCCGTTTTTTCCCGCCAATAGTTACGGGTACGGTAGTGACTGTGATTGGTTTGTCATTGATGCCAGTGGCGGTGCGTTGGGCGATGGGCGGCAATGCCCACGCAGCAGACTGGGGATCGACCGGCAATATTGGTCTGGCAGCTTTCACTTTGGCAGTGATCTTGCTACTTAACCGCTTTGGAAATCAGGCTATTAGCCGCGTTGCGGTGTTGCTGGCCATGGTGCTTGCTACTGTAGTTGCGGTGTTTCTCGGCAAGACACATTTCTCAGAGCTGGGTCACGGTCCATTATTGGCGATACCGTCGCCATTTGCTTACGGTTTACCGACGTTTAATATCGCCGCAATTCTTTCCATGTTACTGATTGTGTTGGTATTGTTGACTGAAACTACCGCTGGTCTGGTGGCGATCGGCGAGATCGTCGGCTCGCCGGTCGATTCAAAACGCATCGCCAAAGGGCTACGCGCGGACATGCTGAGCAGCGCGTTGTCGCCGGTATTTAACTCATTTCCACAGAGTTCATTTGCCCAGAATATTGGGCTGGTGGCACTCACGGGGGTGAAAAGTCGTTTTGTAGTTGCGGCCGGAGGCGGAATTTTAATCGCTTTGGGGCTGTTGCCAGAGTTGGGCACGATGGTGGCATCGGTTCCGTCACCCGTGCTTGGCGGAGCTGGCGTAGTGTTGTTCGGATCGGTGGCGGCCAGCGGGATCCGCACATTGTCGAAAGTGGATTACAAAGACAATATGAACCTGGTGGTGGTGGCAACTTCGATAGCTTTCGGGATGATCCCGATTGTGATGCCTACCTTCTACGATCACTTTCCGGACTGGGTACAAACTCTGCTGCATTCGGGGATAAGCGCCGCCTGCCTGGCAGCGGTGACTTTGAACGCCTTGTTTAACCCATTAAGAAATACGGATGCTTTAACCGCACACTCTTAGTCAACGAATCGTGGCTGACGTCCCGCTCTCTGTTATTTTGGCGGACCTGTTGCAGGAACGCCATCAGCAGCGGATGGGGACGTTCACGGCGAGATTGCAGCTCGGGATTTCCCTGCACGCCGACAAAAAACGGATGATTTTCAAGCTCAATCGACTCGGCAGACAGGCCTGACTCATCGGTGCCGCTTACCTGCAAACCCTCACACGACAGTTTGTCCAGCAAATGTGGACTAAGCCGCCAGCGCTGGTTATAGCGCATCTGCACTTCTCTCCCCATGGCTTTTGCCAACTTGCTGCCCGACTTAAACATTACCTTGTAATTTCCCTGTCGCACTGGCTCATCCATTAATGGCAGGCGGGATTGCACCGCCCCCAGTGTTGACGGGCCGGGCAGGGCGATCGCTTCGTCTCCCAATACTTTCTGGCCAAGCGCTGCCACCATCATATGCATGCCGCCGTTAATGCCCAGTACAGGCATTTGATTGTCGAGCGCCCATTTCGCCACCGCCAGTTGGCTAGCGGTACTGGTATGAACGCTTTCCGACCCTAGCACCGCCAGGCCCGGCAAGATAATTCCGTCAATATCGAAAAGCGTACTTTCGAGCTGGCTGCCCATTAAATTTGCCGGGATATAAGTGACCTGAATGTTCATTGCCAGTGCATCGGCGGCATCACCCAGTGCAGCGAGTGTGGCGGGATAGCTATCGCGATGCTCGCTGGCATCGCCTAAAATTGCCAAATGAAGATGTTTTCCACCGCGCATCACCGGCTGTGTTACTGAGCCGAGCACCCAGCGGCCAAAGCTGTCACGCGCCCAGCCGTTGCTGCGTACTTTGCCACTTTCGCAGTCTTCCAACTGGTAACGGTCCTGATTTTTCACCACCTGCAATGACTCGATGGAGATGTCTTTTTCGCGGATCTGTTGCAACATATCCTGATAGCAGGAGCAGGAAAGCGGTTGATTTAGCGGGACAACAATATCTTCTCTAAGCGCCCGATTTATCAAAGATTCCATGTCAAATTCAGCACCGGCTCCGCGACCAGTCAAACGCTCGAGCCACAGTAAGCCACTGGCAATCTGCTGTCCCTGTGGAGAGATATATTGGCGAGCATTGATAAAGCGTTTGCTGTCGTAACTAACCGGCAGGTGGCACAGCGGCAACGCCCGTAACTCAGCAAGTATCGCGGCCAGCGCACCATAAAATGCAGGTTCAGGTGTGGAGTGTGCAATAAACGTGATTGTCATCAGTTACCCTCTGTCAGATGTTTTAACGGGGGTATTTAATGCAAGAATTACACCAGCTATCCTGAAGCATTGTGAGTTTACATTTGTTGAAGGTTATAGATTGGCGTTCAGGGATGATGAGCAGAATCAAAACTTGTTATTGATTGTTCAGCTAACGGCAAAGGATTTTGCTGATAATCAGGAAATTATCAGCAATTAATCAGTTGAATTATTCGTGGCGGAGGAAACTGTCTGCATCTCGCCAGGCGGGAAAGGCTTCGCGGTAATCCTGTAGCTCTTCCAGAGAGAGCTCTGCTTCGATAGTCATCGCAGCACTCGGTTCGGCGCGTGCCAAAACTTCACCCTGCGGGTTGATGATCAGACTGTCGCCGCTGTAATGGTGGCCATTGTCGTCGTCGCCAATGCGGTTGCAACCGGCAACATAAGCCTGATTTTCAATCGCGCGGGCGGTCAGCAGCGCTTGCCAGTGATGAGTGCGGCGAGCAGGCCAGTTGGCGACATACAGCGCCAAATCGTAATCCTGGCCGTTGCGCGACCAAACCGGGAAGCGCAAGTCATAACAGACCTGCGGCAGGATACGCCAGCCGCGCCATTCGACAATCTCCCGGCGTTTACCTGCGACATAATAGTTATGCTCTCCGGCCATGCGGAACAGGTGACGTTTGTCGTAAAAATGGACCTTGCCCTGAGGTTCAACCAGCAGGAAACGGTTGACTGCGCCTTTTGGCGTCGACAGCGCCACGCTGCCACCGACCATGGCATTAAGCCTGTTTGCCCACTGATGCAGCCATTCGATCACCCGAGATTCCGGCAATGCACGTTCCGGCGCCTGCATCGCGAAGCCGGTGGTAAACATCTCCGGCAGTACGATTAAATCACGATTAACCAGCGGTGCAAGCAGCGAGTCGAAGTGCTTCAGGTTAGCTTCTCCGTCCAGCCAAACCAGTGGTTGTTGCAACAGCGAAATCTTTAAAGTTGACACAGGCGCTCCGCGGCAGCGTCCAGCGTGGCTTCCTTCTTGGCAAAGCACAGGCGGACCAGTTTATGGGGAAAAGGCTCGGCGCAGAATACCGACAGCGGTATTGCGGCCACCCCAACATGTTCAACCAACCACTGACAGAATGCAACGTCATCCAAATCAGAGACTTCACTGTAATCCACCAACAGGAAATAGGTGCCTTCGCTTGGCAGCACTTTCAGACGGCTTTTCGCCAGCCCCTGGGCCAAACGATCGCGCTTGGCCTGATAAAATTCAGGCAGTTCCTGCCAGTGCTCGGGATGCTCGCGTAACATATCGGCCAGTGCCAACTGTACCGGCGTGGTGATTGCGAAGGTCAGAAACTGGTGAATTTTACGCAGTTCGGCGCTGATTGCCGCAGGAGCCAGACAGTAACCCACACGCCAGCCGGTCATGTGGAAGGTCTTGCCGAACGAAGAAACGGTAATCGCACGCTGGCGCAGCTGCGGGTGCAGCAGCACGCTGGCATGGCCTTGTTTGGCGAAGCAAATATGTTCGTAGACTTCATCGCTTATCACGAAAATATTGCGTTCGGCGATGATTTGCCACAGTCGGTCAACATCCTGCTTGCTCCATGCAGTCGCGGTCGGATTGTGCGGCGTATTAATGATAATCACTTTGGTACGATCGGTGATTTGGTCGGCGAAATGCGCCCAGTCAACCTTGAACTCTGGCGGCTGAAGCTGAATACGCCTGCTGATGCCGCCTGCCAGTTGAACCGCCGGGGCGTAACAGTCATAGCTCGGATCGAAGCTTATTACTTCATCACCCTGCGAGACCAGCGCGGTGATGGCAATGTACAGCGCTTCGGTAGCGCCTGAAGTAATAGTGATATCGCTTTCGGCATCGGGACGATAGCCATAGGCCTGCTCGGTTTTATCGGCGATCGCGTTACGCAGCGCAGGCGTGCCGGTCATTGGCGCGTACTGGTTAGACCCCGCCGCAACGTGCACGCTCAGCTGTTGGCGCAGATACTCCGGGCCGTCAAAATCGGGAAATCCCTGCGACAGATTGATAGCATTATGCTTTTGCGCCAGCGCACTCATTTGCGAGAAAATATTGGTTCCTAATGCGGGCAGTTTGCTCTGTGGAATAAGTGCTGCTGTACTCATGGCTTTTCTTGCTCCGGTCGCTGTCTGGGCGATAAAAAGTCGTATCGTGATAGTACTCATCGATACCAATATGATAGATACCTATTGGTTGATACTACCGCACGATGATAATATTTGGCAATCGAGACGCTTAGATGTTTAAACGGCTAAATGCTTTTATCGTCTAGCTCATAGCGAATCAGCATAATAAGTAGAATCAGTGCGAGATGGACTTCCTTAATGCATGGCTTGCGGGAACAACAATGACCGAAAATAACCCCTTGGAATCTTTGCTTGCTACCTGCCGCTGGATTGGCGACAAGGGCTGGTGCCCGGCCACTGGCGGCAATATGTCGGTGCGCGAAGATAATCAATACTGTCTGATTACTGAATCCGGTAAAGATAAAGGCACGCTGACCAGCGATGATTTTCTGCGCGTCGAGATTGCGACCAACCACGCACCCAGCGGCAGAAGGCCGTCTGCGGAAACCGGGTTACATACGCTGATTTACCAGTTGTTTCCTGAAGTTGGCGCGGTGCTGCACACCCATTCGGTAAATTCTACCGTGTTGTCCCGCCTTGAACGCAGCGACGGGCTGGTATTGCAGGGCTATGAAATGCAGAAATCTTTGGCTGGCCAACACACGCATCTTGATACGGTCATCATCCCAATTTTCGATAATAGTCAGGATATTACCGCTCTGGCAGCAGAGATTGCCTTATGGGCGCAGTCTCATCCGCTACACTATGGTTTTCTGGTTCGTGGACACGGCCTGACCTGTTGGGGCAAAACTGTTGCCCACGCGCGCCGTCATCTTGAAGGACTGGAGTTTTTATTCCAGTGTGAGCTGCAACTTCGCCTGTTGGAGGCTAAATGATCCGTGCCATCGTGACTGATATTGAAGGGACCACAACCGACATCCGCTTCGTGCATCAGGTGCTTTTCCCTTATGCCAGAGCGCGCCTTGCCGATTTTATTACCCGGCATGGACAGGATTTGGAAGTACTGCAGGCGCTCGATGCATTGCGCGAAGAGATTAACCAGCCGCAGGCAGAAATTGTCGACTTGGTTGACCAACTGTATGTTTATATGGATAAAGACGAGAAGTCACCGGCGCTGAAAACGTTGCAGGGCATTATCTGGCGCACGGGTTATACCGAAGGGGATTTCCGCGGCCACGTTTATCCTGACGTCGTGCCGCAGTTGGTGCAGTGGCAGCAGCAGGGGATCAAACTTTATGTTTATTCTTCAGGCTCGGTCGATGCGCAAAGACTGCTATTTGGCTACAGCGAAGAAGGGGATCTCCTGCCGCTGTTCACTGACTATTTCGACACCCGCGTCGGTGCCAAGCGCGAAGTAACGTCTTATCAAAGTATTGCCGACCAGTTGCTGCTGCCGGCGCAGGATTTGCTCTTTTTGTCTGATATTCGCCAGGAATTGGATGCCGCGCGTGAAGCGGGTTGGCAAACGGTGCAGCTGATTCGCGACGAGCCAGACGAAGTGAGTGACCACAGGCAGGTTAACCGTTTTGATCAGATAGAACTTAACTGATCTCATTCACCAGGAGTTTGCAATGAGTGCACTGACTATTTTCAGCGATAGCGATCCTTCAGCACCTGTTTGGGAAAGTCGTGATGGTGATGCTATCGCCGCCGAATTGAAGAAAATCGATGTTCGCTTCGAGCGCTGGCAGGCGGATCGCGAGTTGGGCAGCAATCCTGAATCTGAACAGGTGATCGCCGCTTATCAGCATGAAATCAACAAACTGGTGGCCGAGAAGGGCTATCAAAGCTGGGATGTGATTAGCATGAGTCCGGACCATGAACAGCGCGAGGTTCTGCGTACCAAGTTTCTGTCCGAACATATTCATGGCGAAGATGAAGTACGTTTTTTTGTCGATGGTGCAGGTTTATTCTGCCTGCATCTTGAAGGCAAGATTTTCCAGATCCTGTGCGAGAAGAATGACCTGATTTCGGTACCGGCCAACACCCGCCACTGGTTTGATATGGGCGGTTCGCCGTCATTTACCGCAATACGCCTGTTCGACAATCCAGAAGGCTGGGTCGCACATTTTACTGGCGACGCGATTGCCGATGCTTATCCGCGACTCGGTGAGTAATAAAAAGTCCTCTCGCAAACTTATCTAACTTATTGATGTGAATGGAATTAGTTAATTTATAAGGCAGGGAGCAGCTTTTAAAGTCCCGTCCCCCACTTTTTTTACAGTGGAGGACGGCCAGGATGGAGAACTCGCGTCTCAATCGTAGCTAAGCTTTCAAGGCTGTTTTAAAAATCCCGTCTCTGACCTGCTCGGGTAATATTACCCCGCTGTCCAGCACCCACCCGCTGATCAACTCGGCCGGTGTGACATCAAATGCCGGATTGTAAACTTGCGCATCTTGCGGTGCCCACTGCACGTCGCCGAAACTGCCAGAAACGCCCGTAACTTCTCTCGCTGCGCGCTGTTCGATTGGTATTGCATCACCATTAGGGCAGTGTGAGTCGTGGGTAGTATGCGGCGCGGCAACGTAAAACGGAATGCCGTGATAGCGCGCGAGTACCGCCAAACTGTAAGTGCCGATTTTATTAGCTACGTCACCGTTGGCGGCAATGCGGTCAGCGCCGACCCAAATCGCATCGACCTGTTTTTTTGCCATCAGGCTGGCGGCCATCGAATCACAAATCAGCTTGTAAGGAATGCCCAGCTCGCCTAATTCCCAGGCGGTCAGGCGTCCGCCCTGTAATAAAGGACGGGTTTCATCGACCCATACCTGTGAAACGTTACCCTGTTGATGCGCACGATGGATTACGCCCAGTGCAGTGCCGACGCCCGCAGTGGCCAGTCCGCCAGTATTACAATGGGTTAGCAGGCGACTACCCGGAGCTACCAGCTGCGCGCCGTTGCTGGCAATGCGATTACACAGCTCACGATCTTCGCCCACCAGCCCTTCTGCTTCTTGCACCATCGCCGGAACATGAAAACGTTGTTCCAGTGCAGTTTTCATTCGATCCAGATTGTTCATCAGATTTACCGCGGTCGGACGCGATTCCCGAAGCGTAATCAGAGCCTGATGCAGATCTGCAACTGGCATGCCGCCTTCGGCCAGCTGTGCGAGCAGCAGGCTGGCGGATAAACCTATCAGTGGAGCACCGCGCACGCGCAGAGCCTGAATGTGCCCGACCAAATCTTCAACGCTGCGACAAAGATGCCATTCAGCGCGCTGTGGTAAAGCCTGCTGATCCAGTATCCACAGCTGACTTTTACGGATACGTAAACTGGTAGTAGTGAGAGTCTGCATTGTGATTGAAATCCCTGTTGCGCGGTTGCATCTGATTGCTTATTCTGCCAACATAAGTTTCGGATGTATAGACGTCTAAATGCTTTTATGGCTACTTGCTTTTGCCGAGCACCATTCTGGTTTCAGGCTTTGTTGAACCACATAACATGTCGGGTTGCACAAGAAAGATTACGAGAGGTTAGGATGTCACGTTATTACACATTTAACGCCGCGGATGCCGTGGAATATGCCCGTCAGTTTGGTGGCGTGGACGATCCACTGTCGTTGATAACTGCCG
This sequence comes from Rouxiella sp. WC2420, assembly GCF_041200025.1. Taxonomy (NCBI): domain Bacteria; kingdom Pseudomonadati; phylum Pseudomonadota; class Gammaproteobacteria; order Enterobacterales; family Yersiniaceae; genus Rouxiella; species Rouxiella sp. WC2420. The sequence continues at coordinate 1,084,320 of NZ_CP165628.1, forward strand.
ATGAAATCGGTGACGGCAACCTGAATCTGGTATTTAAAATCCGCGATACTCAGGGCATTAGTCGAGTCATTGTGAAACAGGCATTGCCGTACGTGCGTTGTGTAGGTGAGTCCTGGCCTTTGACTATTGACCGCTCGAGAATCGAAGCTGAAACGCTGATTGTCCATTATGAGCATTGCCCTCAGCACACGGCGAGAGTTATTCATCATGACCCTGAGCTGGCGGTGATGGTGCAAGAAGATCTCTCTGATTATGAAATCTGGCGCGGTGAGCTGGTAAAAGGCAAATACTATCCTCAGGCTGCGAGCCAGCTTGGCGAATATCTGGCGCAATCTCTGTTCCATACTTCAGATCTTTATCAGAACGCCGAGCATAAAAAATCGGAAGTTGGCCGCTTTCTTAACCCTGAGCTTTGTCTGATCACTGAAGATCTGTTTTTTACCGATCCGTATATCGAGCATGAGCGCAATTGTTATGACGCTGCTTTGCAACCTACTGTTGATGAACTTCGCGCCGATATATCGTTACGTATTGCGGTAGGGGATCTTAAACAGCGTTTTCTCAGCAATGCTGAGGCTTTATTGCACGGTGATGTGCACAGTGGCTCAATTTTTGTCGCTGAAGGTCGTCTGAAAGTGATCGACGCCGAATTTGGTTTTTATGGGCCGATTGGTTTTGATCCGGGGTCGGCCATGGGGAATCTGCTGCTGAATTACTGTGGATTACCAGGTTTGGTGGCTACGCGTGAGGCGGCGGACGGGCGTGAACAGCGTTTACAGGATTTACGTGATCTGTGGCTGAGCTTCTCCGAGCGCTTCCTGCAACTGGCACGGGATAAAACTCAGGACCTGGCCTTTAAGATTCCGGGCTATGCGGAACATTATCTCAAGCATATCTGGCATGATGCGGTAGGCTATTGCGGTTCTGAATTGATACGTCGCACTATTGGCTTTTCGAACGTTGCTGACCTGAAAAACATTGCCGACCAAGAAATGCGCCACGAATGCCAGCGTCATGCTTTAAGTCTAGGCCAGTGGCTAATTATTACTGCACCACAAATTGATGATATCGAAGGGCTGATCGCTCGCATCCGTCAAAACGGTTAATTTTCCTTCACTTAATTGTTTAAAAGCAGCCTGACCTTGATTCAGGCTGCGTGATACATCAAATATCTCATCAGAAAGAAGGGGCGCTTGCGTCCCAGACTTGTATAATGCCCGGCTACGAGGCGCCAGCGGGTAATCCCCAAGCAGTTCCTCGGTTACCAATCACCCACACGGGAATAAAGAATTATGATGAATAACGATGTCTTGCGCAGCGTACGCTATATGCTCGACTTGAGCGAAGGCCGGCTGATTGAGATTCTGGCGTCTACCGGCACAATTATTACTCCGGCGGTGATGTCGCGTTATCTGAAAAAAGAAGACGAAGCGGACTATATGGTTTGCCCGGATGAAGTGATGGCGAACTTCCTCAATGGTCTGATTTTCTTCAAACGTGGTAAAGACGATCGCTTCCCGGCTCCAGAAGTTGAAAAGCGTGTAACCAACAATGTGATGTTGAAAAAGTTGCGCGTGGCTTTTGAACTGAAAACTGAAGATTTGCAGGGCGTGTTGGCTGCTGCTGATTTTAAAGTTTCTGAAGGTGAGTTGAGCGCGTTCTTCCGTAAAGAAGGCCACAAGAACTATCGCCCGTGCGGTGATCAGGTTTTGCGCTACTTCTTGAAAGGTCTTACTATGCGCGTTCGCCCGAAAAAAGGCTGATTATTTCCTGACTTTTATAAAAAAGTTCTGAAAATCGCCCTGTGCACCGCCCACAAAAAAACCGCCTATGGCGGTTTTTTTGTGCTGGTCCGGTAAGCGGCCTTTCCAGCGGTATCATATTCATGTATTTCATTGTTTCGCAAGCACGCCTAAGCAAGACGATTTTGGTCTTAATAATATCGACTGTCAAGCGATCCCTAAGCCAAATTGGTGTAGGATGGCCGCTGGCCTTTTCGCCACCTTAAGCAAGTGGGCACCGGGTTTAGAAAAGGATATCTAATGGCCGTAACCGCAGGCACGCCTAAGTGCTTGTTTCACGGTTTTATCTCCGGTGGTGGTTCCGTGAAGCGGTCTGAGCAAGGACCGCGCAATAAAAAGATACCTTTGTATCTTCATCATTGTTTCGGCTGTGGCAGTGAGCCTCGGAAAGGGGAGCTGGAATATTTCCAATAACTCTCTCAACGTGATCATTACTACAACGAGCAAGTAAGCTAATAGCCACCTGTGAGGGTGGCTATTTTCTATCTGTTAAGCGGCTTCGGTAGGTTTAGGCGTTTAAATGACCTACTTCTTGAAAGGTCTTACTATGCGCGTTCGCCCGAAAAAAGGCTGATTATTTCCTGACTTTTATGAAAAAAGTTCTGAAAATCGCCCTGTGCACCGCCCACAAAAAAACCGCCAATGGCGGTTTTTTTGTGCTGGTCCGGTAAGCGGCCTTTCCAGCGGGCTTGAACTAACTTAACGCAAGCACAGATTAGTGATTTAATTTTGACCTTAATATTATTCTCTGTCAAGCGATCCCTAAGCCAAATTGGTGTAGGATGGCCGCTGGCCTTTTCGCCACCTTAAGCAAGTGGGCACCGGGTTTAGAAAAGGATATCTAATGGCCGTAACCGCAGGCACGCCTAAGTGCTTGTTTCACGGTTTTATCTCCGGTGGTGGTTCCGTGAAGCGGTCTGAGCAAGGACCGCGCAATGAAAAGATACCTTTGTATCTTCATCATTGTTTCGGCTGTGGCAGTGAGCCTCGGAAAGGGGAGCTGGAATATTTCCAATAACTCTCTCAACGTGATCATTACCACAACGAGCAAGTAAGCTAATAGCCACCTGTGAGGGTGGCTATTTTCCATCTATTAAGCGGCTTCGGTATGTTTAGGCGATGGTTTTTCCTCTGGCGCTTTTTGCTGCGCCAACTGGTCCGGTTCAAACTCATCGACGTTGATTGAGCGCAGGCGACTTTCCTCCGCGCGGGATAGAATACGAGCATCTTCGGCGCTTAAATGACCGGCATCCATTCCCATCTGCGCCAGCTTATCCAGACGAGTGAATGACAGTTTTTTACCCATCGCTTCACACAGTCTTTTATGCACCGGCTCGGCGGCAATAATATCTCGTAAAGCTTCTTCCAGCTGACCCACTGGATTATGCTCGCTTGGCACCAGATACTGACCGCGGGCAATGCGGCTTCGAGTAGCAGAAGGCACCTGAAGGATGCGAGCCAGTTCATGATCTAGTAAGTCTGAAGGCGCGCGATGTACCCGACCCAGCGGGAAAATCACCAGCGTCATCAACCCAGCAATAAAACCGTTCGGGAAGTTGCGCAGCAGATCGGTTATCGCCGTCTCGGCCTGATTCAGACAGTCTTGCACGCCCCAATGCACCAGCGGCAGATCGGCCTCGTTGCGACCCTCTTCGTCATAGCGTTTTAACGTAGCGGTGGCTAAATAAAGCTGACTGAGAATATCGCCAAGACGCGCCGAAATACGTTCGCGACGTTTGAGGCTACCCCCAAGCACGCCCATCGAAATATCTGACAGCAGCGCGAGGTTGGCGCTCAGACGATTGATATGCTGATAGTAACGACGAGTCGCGTCATTAACCGGCGCGCGGCTGGTGCGACCGTGGGTTAAGCCTAACCACAGGCTGCGTACTTTATTGGTTCCAATATGTCCGATATGTCCAAAGAGGGCGCGGTCAAAGCGGGTTAAATCTTTGCTTTCAGCCGCGGCCATTTCTTTTAGTACATAAGGATGGCAGCGGATAGCACCCTGACCAAAAATAATCATGCTGCGCGTGAGAATATTCGCGCCTTCAACAGTAATGGCGATTGGCGCACCCTGATACGAACGGGCGACAAAGTTGCTGTTACCGAGCATGATGCCTTTACCACCGGTAATGTCCATGGCGTCCATCACCGCGCGCTGACCGCGATGGGTGCAGTGATACTTCACAATTGCCGACAGTACGGCCGGTTTTTCACCGAGCATAATGCCGTTGGTGATAAGCGTAGCGGCGGCATCCATCACGTAAGCATTGCCCGCGATGCGCGCCAGCGGCTCCTCGATCCCTTCCATTTTACCAATCGGCAGTTTGAACTGACGACGTATATAGGCGTAGGCACCGGTAGCAACGGCCAGGGATTTCAGGCTGCCGGTAGAGTTGGAAGGCAGGGTAATTCCGCGACCTACCGACAGACATTCAACCAGCATGCGCCAGCCCTGACCGGCCATTTTTGGACCGCCAATAATATAGTCGATAGGTACGAAAATTGCGTTGCCACGGGTTGGACCATTCTGGAAAGGAATGTTTAACGGGAAGTGGCGATGACCAATTTCGACCCCTTGGGTATCGGTCGGGATCAGCGCACAGGTAATGCCCAACTCTTCGGTATCGCCCAGCAAATGTTCAGGATCTTTCAACTTGAATGCCAGGCCGAGCACGGTCGCGATTGGAGCAAGTGTTATGTAGCGTTTGTTCCAGGTCAGTTTCATGCCAAGAACCTGTTCGCCTTGCCATTCACCCATGCACACCACGCCAAAATCCGGGATTGCACCGGCATCAGAACCGGCTTCCGGGCTGGTTAAGGCAAAGCACGGGATCTCAAGACCTTTCGCCAGACGCGGCAGGTAGTGATTTTTCTGTTCCTCGGTGCCGTAATGTTGCAGCAGTTCACCCGGGCCGAGGGAGTTTGGCACGCCGACGGTAATCGCCAAAATTCCTGAAACGCCCGCCAGCTTTTGCAGCACGCGGGCCTGAGCATAAGCAGAGAATTCGAGGCCGCCATACTCTTTCTTGATAATCATCGCAAAGAAGCGATGTTCTTTCAGGTAGGCCCAAAGTTCGGGCGGCAGGTCTGCCAGTTCATGGGTTATCTGGAAGTCATTGGCCATCCGGCAGGCCTCTTCGACCGGCCCATCGATAAAGCGCTGTTCTTCTTCGGTCAGGGTTTGTTGCGGATAGCCATGCAGCTTGTTCCAGTCTGGCGTACCGCTAAACAAATCGCCCTCCCACCAAGTCGTGCCGGCCTCAATCGCTTCTTTTTCAGTACGCGACATACTCGGCATGACCTTGCTGAAAGCACGCAGCGCAGGGCCTGAAAACAGGGAACGACGTAAAGAAGGGAGGTTTAAAGGCAGTAGAATGATTGCCAGAGGCAGCAGTAGCCAGGGAGTCCATAAGCCAATAACGGCCAAGGCAGCGGTATAAACCAGTAGGGCAATACTACTTAATGTCAGGCTGACGCGGTGATAAAACAGGGCACCAATCAGCACGAATAAAGCAACGATGCTAAGGACTATCATAGTAAAACTCCTGAAGTTGTAGGAGGTCTGACCTGTTGAGGTGATACTATGGTTTTAGACCAGGACAATGGCTTTATCAACGCGTTTACATTCTAATTACAACTTACGTCACAAAGTCACAGCACGAAGAGTGAAAAGCGTAAAGTATCGTAGGTAAGACGGCTGGAAGACTTCTAGCCTTTTGCCCTTTCGGCTACACTGCACCGCAGAATATTTGCCTAAGAAACTCTACGAGGTTGCCATGTACCTGGATATTATCCGTACAGAATTGAACGAAGCTGCTGAAGTACTTAATAAATTCATCAGCGATGAGAACAATATTGCGTCTATTCAACGTGCTGCAAAACTGATTGCCGACTCTTTCAAAGCCGGTGGCAAAGTGTTGTCCTGCGGTAATGGCGGCTCGCACTGTGACGCTATGCACTTTGCTGAAGAGCTCACGGGCCGTTACCGCGATAATCGTCCAGGGTATCCGGCCATTGCAATTTCTGACGTTAGCCACATTTCTTGCGTTAGCAACGATTTTGGTTATGAATATATTTTCTCACGCTATCTTGAGGCAGTGGGTCAGAAGGGCGACGTGCTATTGGGCATTTCTACCTCTGGCAATTCGGGCAACGTCATTAAAGCGTTGGAAACGGCTAAAGCCAAAGGCATGAAAGTGGTGACTCTGACGGGTAAAGACGGCGGAAAAATGGCCTCGTTGGGTGCCGACGTTGAAATTCGCGTTCCACATTTCGGCTATGCTGACCGCGTGCAAGAAATTCACATCAAAATCATCCACATCCTGATATTATTAATTGAAAAAGAGATGGCAGAATAATAAATCCTGCCTGGGCAATTTTGTTTTATCAGGAGACTGGCGATGTGTGAACTGCTCGGAATGAGCGCAAATGTCCCTACCGATATTTGCTTCAGTTTTACCGGGTTGGTGCAACGTGGGGGGCTGACTGGCCCACATAAAGACGGTTGGGGTATTACTTTCTATGAAGGTAATGGCTGCCGGACGTTTAAAGACCCCCAGCCCAGCTTTAACTCGCCGATTGCCCGGCTGGTGCAGGAATATCCCATTAAGTCGCTGGCCGTGATCTCGCATATTCGTCAGGCGAACCGTGGAGAAGTGTCGCTGGAAAACACCCATCCGTTTACCCGCGAATTATGGGGCCGTAACTGGACCTATGCCCATAACGGCCAGCTGCGTGGTTATCGCCAGCTGGATACTGGCAAGCTTAGGCCAGTTGGGCAAACAGATAGCGAATATGCTTTTTGCTGGTTGCTGCACAAACTTTCAGAACGTTATCCGCGCACGCCTCGCAGTTGGCCGCCAGTGTTTCGCTATATTGCTTCGCTGGCCGATGAACTTCGCAAGAAAGGCGTCTTTAATATGCTGCTGTCGGATGGGCATTTTGTGATGGCGTATTGTTCAACCAATCTGCACTGGATCACCCGCCGCGCGCCGTTTGGCAAAGCCACGCTGCTGGATCAGGATGTTGAGATTGATTTTCAGCAGCAGACGACACCTAACGATGTCGTCACGGTCATTGCGACCCAGCCGCTTACCGGCAATGAAACCTGGAACAAGATTGCTCCAGGCGAATTCGCATTATTTCACTGTGGCGAACGCCAGCTGTGAAGGCTGTGGCGTAAGAGTCTGCGATTGATTAACAACATAATTGCCGTTAATGACTGAAACGCTTGGCGGCTGGTGGTATTTCTGGAAATAGGCATAACCAGGCTGCAGTTGACGCCAGAAATTAATGTAGTAAGAATTTCTATTTAATTGCATGTTGGCGTCAGTCATCCGGAAAGGATAGATACTGATTTCAACGTTGCGCTGCCCGTTATCGAACGCGGCCTGAACGTAATTAAAGATCACATTCATGTAGGCATCGGTCATGGCATAGCACCCAATAGACAAACAGTTACCGTGGATCATCAGATATTTACCTGAATAACCTTGAGCGCGATCGTAATCATTGGGGAAGCCGATATTAATAGCGCGATAAAATCTGCTGTCAGGCTTCAAATGGTGAATATCGATGTTATAAAAACCTTCAGGGCTTTTAAAATCACCTTCACGACGTTTGTTGCCTAAACCGCCCGAGAAATCGCAAATACGATAAGCACCGACCAGTTGGAATTTATCTTCGACTTTTGCATAGAGTTCGAGAGTGCGCTCTTGCTTAAATATCTGAATATAAACAGGGGAACCTAATAATTGCTGTTGAACACCGGCCTGTACCGGAGCCTGTTCGCTGGCGACAGCGCTGCTCATGGTAAAAACGGGTAAACTAAAAAGCATCGCAAGTAGCAGCGCGATTCTGACCATTCTTAATCCTGCTTTATTTACAACTCTATTATTTTTTATCCGCAGACATTTACGTCGCGGACTGCCACAAATATTCAATAGGTTTGAATGTAGCCATATTAATACTGATTAAATTTTTATCAATGGCCTTAAATGTAATTTATTTCTTTATTAGGCGAAAAAAAGCCTTTATTTGCAGCTTTTTACAAAACTCTCGGTAATTAAGCCTCCGCAAACAGATTAAATGTCTCATTTCGACACTTGAGATTAAGAAATCAAACTGTATACTTATACAGTTATCCATAGAGGGAAGGGGCTATGCGCAAGATCATTCACGTCGATATGGACTGCTTTTTCGCAGCCGTTGAAATGCGCGACGATCCCTCATTGCGCGATATCCCGCTGGCGATTGGTGGCAGTAAAGACCGCCGAGGCGTGATAAGCACCGCCAATTATCCGGCTCGCAAATATGGCGTTCATAGCGCAATGTCTACCGCGATGGCGCTCAAGCTATGCCCGCATCTTAAAGTGATACCTGGCCGTGGCGAGGCCTATAAAGAAGCTTCGTTGCGCATTCGGGAAATTTTCGCTCGTTACACGTCGCTGATTGAACCCCTATCGCTGGACGAAGCCTATCTTGATGTCACCGATAGCCCCTACTGCAACGGTTCGGCAACATTGATGGCCAGTGAAATCCGTCAGGCAATCTTCGACGAGCTTAATCTCACCGCCTCTGCGGGTATTGCACCGATCAAATTTTTAGCAAAAATCGCTTCAGACCTTAATAAACCCAATGGGCAGTTCGTGATCACACCTGACAAAGTTGCTGACTTTTTGCAGGATCTGCCGTTGGCAAAAATTCCCGGTGTTGGCAAAGTCACCGCCCGCAAGCTTGAAGAGCAGGGATTGATGACCTGTGGCGATGTGCAACGCTATGATTTAGCACTATTACTGAAAAGATTTGGCAAGTTTGGACGCGTATTGTGGGAGCGCTGTCAGGGCATTGATGAACGCGAGATTTCTTCCGAGCGCCTGCGCAAATCTGTGGGTGTTGAACGCACGCTGGCTGAGGACATCCACGACTGGGAAAGCTGCGTCGAGCTGATTGACCGGCTTTATCCGGAGTTGGAAACGCGCCTGACTCGTGTAAGCCCTAGTTTGCGTATTGCGCGGCAGGGCGTAAAGCTCAAGTTTCACGATTTTCAGCAGACGACTCAAGAGCATGTCTGGCCAGTGTTGAACAAGGCTGATTTACTTAACGTTGCACAAGAGGCGTGGGAGATGCGGCGCGGAGGGCGAGGGGTAAGGCTGGTGGGACTGCACGTCACGTTGCAGGATCCGCAGATAGAACGGCAGCTTTTATTACCCTGGGAGTAATATCCGCATCTTTCAAACGGCAGATGCGTTGGCTTCCTTCCATCACTCCAGTCACTTACTTGTGTAAGCTCCTGAAGATTCTTCCAGTTGCCGCCTTGCTGCCGTCTGAAATCTACAGGATATTGATTATCCGCATCTTTCAAACGACAGAGGCGTTGGCTTCCTTCCATCACTCCAGTCACTGACTTGTGTAAGCTCCTGAAGATTCTTCCAGTTGCCGCCTTGCTGCCGTCTGAAATCTACAGGATATTGATTATCCGCATCTTTCAAACGGCAGATGCGTTGGCTTCGTTCCATCATTCCAGTCACTTACTTGTGTAAGCTCCTGAAGATTCTTCCAGTTGCCGCCTTGCTGCCGTCTGAAATCTACAGGATATTGATTATCCGCATCTTTCAAACGGCAGATGCGTTGGCTGCCTTCCATCACTCCAGTCACTGACTTGTGTAAGCTCCTGAAGATTCTTCCAGTTGCCGCCTTGCTGCCGTCTGAAATCTACAGGATATTGATTATCCGCATCTTTCAAACGACAGAGGCGTTGGCTTCCTTCCATCACCCCAGTCACTGACTTGTGTAAGCTCCTGAAGATTCTTCCAGTTGTCGCCTTGCTGCCGTCTGAAATCTACAGGATATTGATTATCCGCATCTTTCAAACGGCAGATGTGTTGGCTTCCATCTGTCACTCCAGTCACTGACTTGTGTAAGCTCCTGAAGATTCTTTCAGTTGCCGCCTTGCTGCCGTTTGAAGGATTTTAGCCGCGCTCTGGAATCGCTTTCAGCAGTGCGGTCAGCAACTGCCAGTAAAGGTCAACGCTGCCGATGTGCACTTGCTCATCCGGTGAGTGAGGGCCGGTAATGGTTGGGCCGATAGAAACCATGTCCATCTCTGGGTAAGGCTTTTTGAACAGACCACATTCCAGACCCGCGTGGATCACCATGATGTTCGGGGTTTTATTAAACAGACCCTGATAAATTTCACGGACTTGCGCCATAACCGGAGACTCCGGGTCCGGCTTCCAGCCTGGATAATCGCCTTTTGGCGAAGTTTTCGCGCCTGCTAGCTGGCCGACTGAGGTCAACATGCTGACCACGTAGTCTTTGCCGCTATCGATCAGTGAACGAATCAGACAGATGATTTCTGCTTCACCTTCTTTCATGCTCACCACGCCAACGTTCAACGAGGTTTCAACTACGCCTTTAACGTCGTCGCTCATGCGGATCACACCGTTTGGCGTTGCGTTTAACAGGCCAAGGAAACGGCTCTGGCTGTCTTTGCTCAAGGCTTTTACATCGCTGTGTGCAGCTTCGATCACCAGCTTGATGTTTTTTTCCACCGCGGCCAGTTCGAACTGAATCACAGACTGGAACTCTTCCGCCGCTGCTTTGAAAGCTTCAACTTTGTCGGCAGCAACCGCTAGCTGAGCGACTGCTTCGCGTGGAATAGCGTTGCGCAAAGTACCGCCGGTCAGATCCAGCAGACGCACGTCGAGTTTTTCGGCGTGTTTGCACAGGAAGCGAGCCAGCAGTTTGTTGGCATTGCCCAGACCCAGATGAATTTCAGCACCGGAGTGGCCGCCTTTCAGGCCTTTCAAAGTAAGTTTCAGCGTAGTGAAATCATCCGGAACCGCTTCGCGCTGCAGAGGCAGAGTGGTGATAAAGTCGATACCACCCGCGCAACCCATGTAAATTTCACCCTCGGTTTCCGAGTCGGTGTTAATCAGGATTTCTGCCTGCAGCCAGTTTGGTTGCAGACCAAATGCGCCGTCCATGCCAGATTCTTCTGTCATGGTCAGCAACACTTCCAGCGGGCCGTGCTCCACATCTTTAGCAACCAGTGCCGCCAAGGCAGAAGCTAAACCGATGCCGTTGTCTGCGCCAAGCGTTGTGCCGCGCGCTTTTACCCAGCCGTTGTCGATATAAGGCTGAATAGGATCTTTAAGGAAGTCATGAACGGTGTCGTTATTTTTCTGCGGAACCATATCCAGGTGGGCTTGCAGCACCACAGGTTTACGGTTTTCCATGCCGGCGGTGGCAGATTTGCGCAGCAAGATGTTGCCAACCTGATCGCGCTCGGCATGGATGCCTTGTTCGGCGGCCCAGTCAATAATGTGCTTAGCCAGTGCTTCTTCATGGTAAGAAGGATGAGGAATAGAACAAACCTTGGCAAAAATATCCCACAATGGTTGTGGTGAAAGTTGAGACAGTTCAGACACTGTAAGTCTCCCGATTTTGGATGACGAAAAGATATGACGAAATGAAGCACAGAATAACACTTTCTCCGACGCCGTGCGCGTGAGCGAAAGGGGATAATCCGCTAATTTTGGGCTTTCTGTGCCGGATAACTGCTGGTTTTTAGACTCAGGAGTCACTATAATCTCGCGCAATAAATTTTCCCTGAATAATTTTTTTAAAAGCCGTTAATCTTACAGGCTGGGATATCCCTTTTTTGAGAGTTAAAAAATGAGCGAAAAGTACGTTGTAACTTGGGACATGCTGCAAATTCACGCCCGTACGCTGGCTAAGCGCCTGCTGCCGGTAGAACAATGGACCGGCATTATTGCCGTTAGCCGAGGTGGCCTGGTTCCAGCAGCGTTGCTGGCTCGTGAGTTAAATATTCGTCACGTTGATACCGTGTGTATTTCCAGCTATGACCACGACAATCAGCGCGAAATGCACGTACTTAAGCGTGCAGAAGGCGACGGTGAAGGCTTTATCGTAATTGACGATCTGGTCGATACAGGCGGCACTGCTCAGGCAATCCGTGAAATGTATCCAAAAGCGCATTTTGTGACCGTATTCGCCAAGCCGGCCGGTCGCCCACTGGTTGATGATTATGTGGTTGATATCCCACAGAATACTTGGATTGAACAACCTTGGGATATGGGCGTGGTGTTTGTCCCGCCTCTCGTCGGCAAGTAATCCTCTTCATCCTTCAAAATGCAGGGTTGTTGGCTGCCCTCATTCACCCCAGTTACTGACTCATGTCAGCTCCTGGGGATTCATTCAGTGGCCGCCTACCTGCATCTCGAATGATTTAGAGGATGCTCTTCACTCTTCATCCTTCAAAATGCAGGGTTGTTGGCTGCCCTTGAATGATTTAGAGGCGTCCAGTGCTGCATTAAGCTTTTATCATTTTAAACGCTCGCTTCTGCGGGCGTTTTTGATTTATGTCGTGCGTCGAGCCTGCCAGACTTTGTTATAATCCGAGTCTGGAGAAGGTGTGCCCGCGCCTTTTTGCCTGTCAAAGAGGACGCTCACTGTTATGGCACCTGCTAACCTTTCTGAAACGTTGTTTAAACCGCGTTTTAAATATCCCGAAACCTCGACGCTGGTTGCCCGATCCGATCGCCACTCTTCGCCGCTGGTTCATTCTGCGCTGGAAGGTGATTCTTTACCCTGTTGGTATCGCACTATCAATCGCCTGATGTGGCTGTGGCGCGGCATCAATCCGTTGGAAGTTGAAGAGGTTTTATCGCGAATTGCCGTTTCAGTTGCCGAGCGCAGCGATCAACAGTTGCTGGATACCGTAATCGGCTATCGTAACGGTAACTGGATTTACGAGTGGTCGCATCAGGGGATGTACTGGCAGCAGCAAGCCCAGGAGCAGCAGGATGCACAAAAGGCCAGCGAGTATTGGCTGCGCGCCGCCAATTTCTACAGCATCGCTGGTTATCCGCACATTAAAGGCGATTCGCTGGCGGAACAGGCTGAGGTGTTGAGTAATAAAGCTTTCGAAAAATCAGCCGAAAGTTCGACCTATGGCTTAAAAGAGTTCTCTTTGCCACGAGAAGGCGGAAAGCCGATTGTCGGATTCGTACACCTGCCTAACAACGGCGAGGCGCCATTCCCTGCAGTGCTGGTTTGCGGCGGACTCGATACTGTGCAGAGCGATTATCATCGACTTTTTCGCAGCTATCTTGCCCCGTTGGGTATCGCAATGATGACTATCGATATGCCGTCGGTTGGCTTCTCTTCTCACGTTAAATTGACTCCCGATACCAGCGTATTGCATCAGCAGGTACTTTCTCAACTGGACAAGATCCCTTGGGTGAACTCAACGCGCATTGCCGTTTTGGGCACCAGATTTGGCGGTAATATTGCCGTGCGTCTTGCCTATCTCGAGCCGCACAGGATCAAGGCCGTAGCCTGTCTCGGACCGGTAGTACATCAAATGCTTACCGACGTTGAATGCCAAAAGCGCATACCCGACATGTATATGGACGTGCTGGCAAGTCGTATAGGGATGCCCAATGCTTCAAACGAAGCGTTAAGGGTTGAACTTAATAGGTATTCTCTGAAAATGCAGGGGCTGCTTGGCCGCAGAACACCTGTGCCAATGCTTTCTGCCTACTGGGACAACGATCCGTTTAGTCCGAAGCAGGAATCCAGTCTTATTGCGGGTTCTTGCCCGAATGGCAAAGTTATCGAAATTCCTTCGAAGCCGCTATATGGCAGTTTTGACCAGGCGCTGAAGGATATCAGCCAGTGGTTGAAGTTGAAAATCACCTAACGAAAGTGATTGCTAATTCCCGGAGGTTTGCTACAAATGGATGCTTAAATAAGGAGATTGTACATGACGTTACCAAGTGGTCATCCTAAAAGCAGGCTGATGAAACGTTTCGGCACGTTGGGACCTTATATCCGTGAAGCGAAATGTGAAAACGAGCGTTTCTTCTTTGATTGTCTGGCAGTTTGCGTAAATGTGAAGCCTGCGCCAGAGAAACGCGAGTTCTGGGGCTGGTGGATTGAGCTGCAGGCTGATAGCGATCGGTTTACCTATGTCTACGAGTACGGATTGTTCGATAAAGACGGGCATTGGAAAGCGCAAAAGATTAAAGATGCTGAAGTGGTCGAGAAACTCGAAACCACGTTGCAAACTTTCTATAAAAATCTTAACGCCATGATTGAAGGTATGGAACTCAAGCTCGTCCCGGCAGCAAATCTCCCCAGAGAACCCATCAAGCTTCCCGCGTAACGCCAAGATTTTTTCTATCCCGATAGTATGTCATTATTATAGCGTTATGCCGGCTGGCATAACGCATGCTGCCTGTTTAAAAACAACTGGCGGAATGACTCGGGCTTTCGATTCTCACATTCAAGACAAACGGCAGAAAGATTATGAGTGGCAGCCAAACACTGGTTGTAAAACTGGGCACCAGCGTGCTCACGGGTGGCTCACGTCGCCTTAACCGTTCCCATATTGTTGAACTGGTGCGCCAATGCGCTCAGCAACATGCGGCAGGGCATCGTATTGTTATCGTCACTTCTGGCGCGATTGCGGCCGGACGCGAACATCTTGGCTATCCCGAGCTCCCCGCCACCATCGCCTCCAAGCAGCTGCTGGCGGCGGTAGGTCAGAGCCGTTTGATCCAACTGTGGGAACAGCTGTTTTCTATATATGGGATCCACATTGGGCAGATGCTGCTGACCCGCGCCGATCTCGAAGATCGCGAGCGCTTTCTTAATGCCCGTGACACGATGAACGCGTTGCTCGACAACCACATTGTGCCGGTGATTAACGAGAATGACGCTGTGGCGACCGCCGAGATTAAAGTCGGCGATAACGACAATCTTTCTGCTCTGGCGGCGATTTTAGCCGGTGCAGATAAACTGCTGCTGTTGACCGATCAGCCGGGCCTGTTTACCGCCGACCCACGCACTAACCCAGAAGCCGAATTAATCCGCGAAGTAACCGCTATTGACGATGCGCTTCGTGGTATTGCCGGTGACAGCGTTTCCGGGCTGGGGACCGGCGGGATGGCGACCAAATTACAGGCTGCCGACATTGCCTGCCGCGCCGGTATCGACACTATTATTGCCGCGGGTAGTCTGCCGGGCGTGGTGGGTGATGTGATCGCCGGTAATTCGGTGGGCACCCGTTTCCACGCAATGGAAACGCCGCTTGAAAACCGTAAACGCTGGATCTTTGGCGCACCGCCTGCCGGTGAAATTACCGTTGATGACGGCGCGGTTGCGGCCATGCTTGAGCGCGGAAGCTCGCTTTTGCCCAAAGGTATTCGCGACGTGAAAGGTGACTTCTCGCGCGGCGAAGTGATCCGCATCCGCAACCTGACCGGTCGCGATTTGGCTCACGGGGTCAGCCGCTATAACAGTGATGCCATGCGCATGATTGCCGGACACCATTCCCAGCAGATCAGCGACATCCTCGGATACGAATACGGTCCCGTTGCCGTTCACCGCGACGATATGATCGTAAGTTAAGGAGTTATATATGTTGGAGCAAATGGGCAAAGCCGCCAGACAGGCGTCCTACCAGCTTTCTACATTAAGTACCGCTCAGAAAAATGCTGCGCTGTTGCTGATTGCCGATATGCTCGAGGCCAACAGCCAGAGCATTGTTCAAGCCAACGAGCTGGACATGGCCGCCGCCCGTGAGAGTGGCATGAAAGATTCGCTGCTCGATCGCCTGCTGCTGACTCCGGCGCGTCTTACTGCCATTGCCAACGATGTGCGCGACGTGTGCCGCTTAAGCGATCCGGTCGGCCAGGTGATCGACGGTGCGCAGATGGACAGTGGTTTAAAACTGCAACGTCGCCGCGTGCCGCTGGGGGTAGTTGGCGTGATTTATGAAGCGCGCCCAAATGTGACTATCGACGTTGCAAGCCTGTGCCTGAAAACCGGTAATGCGGTCATTCTGCGCGGTGGTAAAGAAACTCATCACACCAATCTGGCGACCGTCAATGTCATCCAGCAAGCGCTGGAGCAGTGTGGGCTGCCCGCCGCTGCCGTTCAGGCGATTCAAAGCCCGGATCGCGCCTTGGTCGCCGAGATGCTGCGTCTTGATAAATACATCGACATGCTAATCCCGCGCGGTGGTGCCGCGTTGCACAAACTTTGCCGCGAGCAATCTACCATTCCGGTGATTACTGGCGGGATTGGCGTGTGCCACACCTTTGTGGATGAAAGCGTTGATTTCGACCAGGCGCTGAAAGTTATCGAAAGCGCGAAGGTGCAGCGTCCAAGCGCCTGCAATAGCCTTGAGACTTTGCTGGTTCATGAAGCGATTGCCAGCCGCTTCCTGCCCGCGCTGAGCGAGAAAATGCATTTTGCGGGCGTAACTTTACATGCCAGCAGCTCGGCGCTGCCGCATTTAAAAAATGGCCCGGCCGCAGTGGTTGAAGTAAAAGAAGAAGACTATCAGGATGAGTGGTTGTCTTTAGATCTTAACGTTTCCGTGGTGGCAGATCTCGACGCCGCCGTGGCCCACATCCGTCAGTACGGCACCGAGCATTCCGATGCGATTTTGACCCGCTCAATCAGCAGTGCAGAACGCTTTGTTAATGAGGTCGATTCATCGGCTGTTTACGTCAACGCCAGCACTCGCTTCACCGATGGCGGCCAATTTGGCCTCGGCGCAGAAGTGGCGGTCAGTACGCAAAAACTTCACGCTCGTGGCCCGATGGGTCTCGAAGCCTTAACCACCTACAAGTGGATCGGCTATGGGGATGATTTGGTAAGGCCATAAACAAAGTTTGATTGAACTGAGTGTCAGGCCAAACTCTTTAAAGACCGGCAGAGCGTAATAGCGCGATGCCGGTTTTTTTATCTTTATTTTTCAGATTTTTTGCTTCTCCAATTTTGCTATTGTCTTTGCAACAAAGAAAGGGAGTAAGCGTATGAATATTAAAGATTTAAAACGAAAAAAGGACGTGGTCAGACGGATTTCATGGGCACAACAACAATCTGTTCGAGTAAGCCGCAATGACTGATATTCCAGTTAATAATTATCCATCGGTAATTTTATCAATTTCTTCCGGGACTGTTTTACCTGCCAAACCACTTATTGAATCTTCTGCGTCATTTTCGAATTTGGGAGAGCATATTATTCAGGTCTCCCAAAATCAGAAAATGCCAACATCTTGTTTAATAGATGCCGGACGAAAAGAATCATATCAATACTTAGCAACCTGTGAGCTCAAAGAATTTGAGAGCCATAGTAATTATGTTCGGCGTCTAAAAATTAATTACCCTCATCTTAAAGTAGTTGATTTTTCTATTATTTCCGGTTGTCATGTAAATACAATAGGCCGACTTGCAGAGTTTAAGAAAATGCTAAATCAATATTATTAGCCAC
The DNA here is from genome assembly GCF_041200025.1 of Rouxiella sp. WC2420. Taxonomy (NCBI): domain Bacteria; kingdom Pseudomonadati; phylum Pseudomonadota; class Gammaproteobacteria; order Enterobacterales; family Yersiniaceae; genus Rouxiella; species Rouxiella sp. WC2420. Next base: position 1,101,441 of record NZ_CP165628.1, read on the forward strand.
ACCACAACTGTTGAACGAGGCTAACTCTAGCTATGCACGATGCCTTAAAACTTGCTATTCCAACCTCAGTGTCGTAGATATTGCAGGAATTGCTAAGGTGAGTGAAGAATATCTTCGTTCTATGCCTGGTTTTAAAAAATTTTCACCGTTTAGTGAGAGGATTAAATTACTAACCCCGATAAATCCTGGCGAAAACAATCTGCAATATGCTTTGCGGCTTAAAATTATTTATCCCACATTGGGTTCATATACTATTGCGGCAATTTCCGGCTTGAATGATTATGCGCTGCGCGTAAGGCGTGAGTTTATAGGGTTGTCAGAAAACGGAAGACTTGCCGGCTTGGCGACACCGCGTGAGCCCGAAGAGAAAAATATCCCTTATGCTATAAGACTATTAAAGATGCACCCGCAACTTAGCATTAAAGACAACGCAGCCCTCTCTGGAGTATGTATCACTAATTTACGAAAAGCTATTAAAAATAATAACTTGGTATCTCAGCCCCCCAAAGAGGGAACTGAATTAATCCAACGGTCGCGACCGACCTCGCCATCGTTTAGTGAGCAATTTGAACAAGCTATGATTCGCGAGATGTATCGGGATGAGCTATCAATTGAAGATATATTACCTTCTTAATTTCTCGACATGAAAACAGTTTAAAAACTGACTAATATGTAGAGGGCCAAACATTGAAATATGTCTGGCCCTCGTTTCAATGCTAGGAATTTTACTATTCTACTGCGATTGGCTTCTCATCAATTTTAACCACTTCGTTACCCTGAATATCTTTAACGCGCTGCTCAACTTTTTGAACGGCTGCTGAATCTTTTAACAGACTGTAGGTAAGAGTAAATTCAGTGCTTTGACCTGGTTGCAGCTGTTTTACCCGCCCTTGCTCTTTTTCCACAGTGACTGGATAGGCGTAATTTGTACCGGGCTCTATACCTGTAACATAACCTTGCTTAAGAGTATCTGTATTTTTCCACATAGTGAGCAGCGGTAATTGATGGATATCAAACTCGATTGAGGCACCTTTATCACCCTTGCTGTTAATTACTGCTGCAATAGTCTTGCCGTTGCTATCAGCTTTGGGTTTTAGGTTAAAAACCATCTCATCAAAATCTTTGGTCGGGCCACTGTAAGTTGCCCAGTTATTCAGACCCTTTTTAGCGTAATCATTGAAAGGGGAGACCGACTCTAATGGTGCAATAAATCGGGCATCTTTTTCCAATATCGGCGTGCCAAAATTACTGTGATAAATAATTTGATAGTCGTGCGGATAATCAGCTTTATTAGTTAGCACATCGTGGAGGGTAAAAGAGTCTTGGCCGGGAATATAGCGCAGCTCAGTCCAGACTTCGAGATTGGATTTTTTAAATGCATGTTCTTTTAACAGACCTCGAATACGGATCTCGTGTGGAGCCTGGTCTTCTACCGTGACTTCAACTTTTGAAGCCGGTGTATTACCCGCTCTGCCATGCAGAGTGTAAATTACGCCGTCTTTAGTGACAGGATGACCCGTCCATTCGAAGCCTGCACGTACCATCATCTCATTGAAACCTTCCAGCCAACCTAAACCATTGCGGCTCTCAAGATTGATATAGGCCGGATTAACAACTTCATTAACCGGAGAATCCCAACCCAATCGGATCCCATGACCTGTCACTTTCAAAGGATCCATGCCCCGAGTCGGGCTTAGCATAATTGTCAGGCCATCTTTACTGGTAATAGTAATGACCTTAGACCCTTCCTGCTTGCCACCGTGCAGCACCTTTTGATCGATGCTGAAATTCTCTCCTGAGTATTTCAGCTGCGTGCTGCTCATATGCCAGTTCCCCAGCTCCGTACTGGTGTCAGCATCGGTCAGCACCCAGGTTTTTGCTGCTGCATGACCGCTGATCAACACTAAAATTGCGCCTGCCAGAATACGCTTTTTCATCACTCTTTCCCTTTAGCTGAATTGATTTAGCTTAAACCAACGTCAGACTACAAAGTTAAGCGGGATAAAAACGTGAAGCGAATCACTTGAAGGGTAATTGGGGTTAAGTATCTACGTAAGTATGAGATTACTCACAAATAATGATGATTAATATAGTTATTTTCATTGAGGACTGTGACTTAAGGAGGGTGGCTGTATCAAAATTGAAATCGATTCAGCTTTTTAGTTGGGTAAGTCAGAAAAAATTAAATAGCATTAAAGCACTCAAATTTCGCGGTAATTATAAAATAAGCGTGGCTCCAGGTAACATACCAATGGGATTAAGTGTTGGCGTACCGATTTGCTGACCTGATAGTACCTATATAAACTCGCTTCCCTGCGAGTTCGTTATTACTGTCGGCGGGAAATTATGATTTTATCGTGAACTTTGCTGATTAAAAGCGGAACTCCCTTCTGCTGTTTCTATTTCATCCGTGCTAATAACTATTGAAGGTTTTAATACTGAATACATCGCACCGGTCACCACTGTTCCGGCAATAATCGATAGCAAATACATCCCGACATTTCCTACTGCATGTGGAATGGCAAGGACAAATAAGCCACCGTGCGGTGCCATCAGCGTACAGCCAAAGAACATTGATAGCCCTCCTGCCAATGCACCGCCGCACATAGTGGAAGGGATAACACGCATTGGATCCCTCGCCGCAAAGGGTATTGCCCCCTCTGAGATAAAGCATAGCCCGAGGATAAATGAGGCTTTCCCTGCTTCACGTTCCTGCTGGCTAAATTTCTTGCGTGCCAAATAAGTTGCCACACCCATTCCCAGTGCGGGAACCATACCTGCGGCCATAATCGCGGCCATTGGACCATAGGTTTGCGAGGCCAACAGGCCAACGCCAAAGGTATAGGCTGCTTTATTAACCGGTCCTCCCAGGTCGAAGCACTGCATTGCGCCTAATATTATTCCTAACAATACGGCATTGGCGGTGGTCATTCCTGCCAGGAAGGTGGTTAATGCACTCATGACTGAGGCGACCGGGCCTCCAACGACATAAATCATCACCAGTCCGGTAAATAATGTGGCTAGCAAAGGCACCACAAGCACCGGTTTAAGGGCTTCCATTTCAGCGGGAAGTTTGATCTTCTCAACCAGGAACCTGGCAGTATAGCCAGCAAGAAAACCAGCAACGATACCGCCTAAAAACCCTGCACCGCCCAGGCTGGCAAGCATTCCGCCGATTAAACCTGGCGCCAGTCCAGGTCGGTCAGCGATGGAAAATGAAATATATCCGGCCAACACCGGCACCATTAAAGCAAAAGCGGCTTTGCCGCCAATGTTCATCAATGCTGCGGCAAGGGTCCCAGGCTCCTTAAATGCCTGAATGCCGAATACAAAGGAGAGAGCGATACACAAACCTCCTGCGACAACCAGGGGTAACATATGTGACACGCCGGTCATGAGATGCTTATAAACGTTATTGCTCATAGGGTACGCCTTCTATTTTTTATGTTATCGGATAACGTGTATCGACAGGTTTTTTTATATAAAAGACTGAGGTTGAACTTATTAGGCTTAGGCTCCTTGTCGCGCGTATTTTGCTGCCTGTTGGAAGAGTTCATCATCAGGGCGAACCCCGGTATAAAGAACAAACTGCTCCACTGCTTGAATAGCAAATACCTCAGAACCGGTTATTACCGTTTTGTTTTGGCTTTTGGCATATTTCAGTAACGGTGTTTCAGCAGGCAGGGCAACAACTTCAAAGATCACCTTGGCGTGATTAACTTGCTGTTCGCTGAAAGATAATTTTTCGGCATCTGCACCGCCGCTCATGCCGATAGGCGTGGCATTAATCAACAGGTCAGGGTTAAGGTCCGTCATATCTTTACGCCATTCGAATCCATAGAGTTTTGCTAACTCTGGACCGGTTTTTTCATTCTTGGCGACAATAAATCCTTTCTTGAAACCCGCGTCTTTCAAGGCGCAGGCCACGGCTTTTGCCATGCCGCCGCTGCCGTGCAGAGCAAAAAAATAATCGGTGGGTACGTTATATTGTTTGAGTAGGGTGGCAATGGCGATGTAATCGGTATTGTATGCTTTCAGGTAGCCGTCGGTATTAACGATGGTATTGACGGAGTTTATTGCACGAGCCGAGGCATCTAATTCATCTAGCATCGGAATACATTCTTCTTTGAACGGCATAGAGATAGCACAGCCACGAATACCTAAAGCGCGGACACCAGCAATAGCCCCTTTTAAATCTTTGGTGGTAAAAGCTTTATATAGATAATCGAGGTCCAGCGCGTCATAGAGATAATTGTGGAAACGCGTGCCGAAATTGCTTGGTCTTGCGGCCAGTGACATACAAACAATGGTGTCTTTATTCAAATACTTGGTCATAACAATCTTCCTAAGAATCAATATTCCTGAATGGCAATCGGTAGATCAGCGCATCCGCTTTGCTGTCACCTGTTGCAGTTTCAAAAATAATGGCCTAAAAAGGTGAGATTAAAAACTGCTGAGTTTCGATATTTGGAGTTCCTCTTTTATGACTGGTCGCCGCCTCGAACAGCAATATCTGCGTTTGCTGGAGCTGTTTCCGACGCAAAATGTAAGCATCACTCTGCAGCAACTCGCGGATAATTTGCACTGTAGTAAGCGCCATATGCGCAGTCTTTTAGTTCAGATGCAGGATGCTGGATGGATTGACTGGTTATCGGTTGCGGGCCGTGGGCATCGCTCGCAGCTAAGACTTTTAAGAAACTCGCATCAGCTGCTAGTGGCAAAAGCGGAGAAATTGCTGGATCAGGGCAGTTATGACGAGGCGATCAATTTATTGGGAGAGGAAAAGCAGCTGGTAACTTCTTTGCTGCGCAGCAAATTGGGTTATAGCATTCGCGACGATTATCAATCGCTACGCGTTCCTTATTATCGTTCGCTCCCCAATCTCTATCCCGGTACACCATTAAGGCGCTCTGAGGTGCATTTGGTCCGGCAAATATTTAATGGGTTGACGCGCGTCAATGAGCAGAATGGTTTGCCAGAACCTGACCTGGCGCACCATTGGCGACAGCTTGATGCATTGAGCTGGCGATTTTATCTGCGTCCGGGTGTGCAGTTCCACGATGGTCGCGAGCTGACTAGCGAGGATATTGTTGTGTCTGTTAACCGTTGTCGATTGCAGCCACTGTTCTCACATATCACCCGAGTCTATCAAAGCGGAACATTGAGTGTTGTAGTGGAGCTTGCTGAACCTGACAATCAGCTGCCGCTTTTATTATCTCACCCTACGGCGCTTATTTTACCCGCGGATCATCAGTCTCGTGCTGATTTTTCCTCGCGTCCGATAGGCACGGGTCCCTATCAGGTTAGTGAAAATAATGACTGGCATCTGTTGTTGAAAGCTTTCGATCATTACTTTGGTTTTCGCGCTTTGGTTGATGAGGTTGAAGTTTTAATGTGGCCGGATCTGTCTACGCTGCCGAAAAAAGAGGAACCTGTTTCTTCATCACAAACATTACCGGGGCAGTCCGCTGCGTGGTTGAGCTCCAGCATTAGTGACGTCGATTATGTAGCGGGTCACGCGGTGAGTTTTACCGGTAAGCCCTCAGACTTTTCAATAGAAATGTTTTTGGAACGTGGCGGCTATTTCTTGTTGTGTGACAGCCGCTCTTCGCTTTGGAAGTCCATTGAAACTCGGCGCTGGTTAAGGGAAAAACTTAATCCTAACCTGCTGATCCAGCAACTGATTGAACCTATTCGCCAGTTTTGGGTGCCCACCGGCAGTTTATTACCCTCCTGGTTTCATTGTATGGATGCCGGAAAATCGCAAGCTCCAAAAGCCCCTTGCCGTTTAAGGCTGGCTTACCATGCCCAGCATCCGGAATACACAATGCTGGCTGGAGATATGCAGCGGGTTTTGGCCGAGGCGGGAGTGGAGTTGGAACTTATCGAGCTTGGTTACGAACTCTGGGCTACCGGAGAAGCTGAAGCCGATTTGTGGCTGGGAACGGTGAATTTTCCAGTGCCGGAAGAATGGAATGTCGGAGCCTGGTTATTAGGAATGCCGTTGCTGAAAAATAATATCTCGGGTGGAAACAGCGTGCTGTTTGAACAATGGCTTCAGCAGTGGCGCAGTCAGCAGTTAAGCTCTCAGCAGTTAGTGCAAAATGTCGTTGGCGAGGGTTGGCTTCAGCCGCTGTTCCATCACTGGATGCGTCTAAAAGGTCCCAGCCAGGCACAGGGAATTCACCTGAATAATCTGGGTTGGTTCGACTTTAAAACGACTTGGATGGAACCTGATTAAACACTAATTTTTAATTAATCGCATTGCTAAATCGGCACTGAATACGCCTGCCTTTGGTCCGCCATGACAATCAGCTTTAGGGGAGTAATCGCCGTCGGAATTCCCCGGCACTTTTATCCATGCGGCGAATATGTTTGCGGATAACTGCTGTGTCGGAATACCTAATTTTGGACCTGCAGCATTACACCATTCACCCGCTTTTGCTGCGTGACCGTTGCGACTGGTATCAATGAGGATGGGTTTTTTATAGCCATAATTTTTTAGCAAGATGATATTTATCCTATCGGCATAGGAAATAGATTCTGGAGTTGAATAGGAATTAGAGACATTCAGCGCAAAACCCTTGGCGTTTTTAAGCCCTGCATTATCAAGATATTCAGCCATTACGGCAGCAGGTTTCCAGCGCGCATTACCGGCGTCAAGATATAACTGAGCAGCGGGTGCCTTAGAGTTAAAGGTATCGACGGCATATTTTAATAAACCAAGCCTGACAGATTGTTGCTCTTTATCAAGACAGCCAATGTCACCCAGACTATCTGGTTCAAGCACAATAACGGCTTTTCTGCCTTTAACGCCATTGGCAAACTCATTAACCCATTGTCTGTAACTCTCGGGTGTTGCCGCTCCGCCCGCCGAGGCTACGCCGCTGCAATCGCGGTGGGGAATGTTATAGGCCACCATCAGCGGAATTTGATGTTTTTTCACGGCGGCGGAGACATAAGAGGACACTTGCTGACTCAGATTATCTTTATCTCGAAGGGAACCGGTAAACCAGCGCGCCATCGGAACATTGGCTATGGACTGCTGTATTACAGCCTGGCGGGGATCATTGGGGTGCTGTTTTACCCATTCGGCGGCTGTAGAATTTGGATTAACATAAAAACTGTCAGCTGCTTCAGCCGCGAAAAGAGTGGATGAGATTAATAATACAGCGAAATAAAACATGATTATCAATGTATTATCCTCAATTAAAGTCATCAGAAATGCGCTGGAAAATATTATATTTCTCTTCTTGCCGATAAATAATGAGCCTGGCTTGCGGTAAGGGCAACTATTATGAAACGATGAATTTTTGATTGAAGGTAATGACAAAGTCAGGAGCCAATGATGCAGGAAGAATATCACTGGAGCTGGATCACCCGCAGTGGTCTTAATGCCTCAAGTGCAGATCACAATATTCGTTTCCCTTATTGGAGCTTTACCAAATCGGTAATCGCTGTTTGTGCTCTAAAACTTTCCGAAAATGGCTCATTGAATTTGGATGCGTTTTTGCAAGGGCAAAAATATACCCTACGGCAACTTTTGCAGCACACAGCCGGAGTAGCAGATTACGGTCAGCTTTCAGATTATCACCATGACGTAGCGGCAAATTTGCCGCCATGGTCACGGGATAAAATGCTGGATGCAGTGTTGGCCAATGATCCGCTGTTCCTGCCAGGAGAGGGCTGGAGCTACTCTAATGTGGGATATATGCTGGCGCGTGAAAGGATTGAAGAGGTAGCTGGAAAAAGCTTCGCTGAACTGGTGGCTGAATTTATTACCACGCCGCTAGGGCTGAAAAGCGTGGAAGTTGCCACCACGCAGTTGCAGTTCAGCACTCTGCATTGGCCAGCTGCGGCCAGTTATCATCCCGGATGGGTCTATCATGGCTGTTTGATAGGCACCGCGCATGATGCTGCCAGTATTTTAGATGCACTGTTTAATAAGAAAATTTTCAGAAATAATCATGCAACTGGAAGCACGCTGCAGCAAATGCTGGAACATTATCCGCTAGGGGGCGCATTGGCTGGCCGCCCATGGACGAAATGCGGCTATGCATTGGGCCTGATGAGCGGCGAGGTAGGCGGGGGACAGCGGGCAATTGGCCACTCTGGCGGTGGGCCATTTTGCGTTAACGCGGTGTATCACTTCCCCGATTGCGCCGATCCCGTCACTGTATCCTGCTTTGCCAAGGGGACTGACCAAGGTAGCGCTGAACTCTTCGCTACCCGTTTAGCTTTGCAATTAAACGGCAAAAAAGCGCAATAAAAGCAGGTAATTTCATAATAATTCATAAAATTTCAGCGATACGCCTTCTGCTGTGCGTTGGCCTGTGCAGATGAAAATCGATTCGATCATCCAGCGTAATGCATCACTGTATACTTCGAATTTAGGCACTGCTCTGAAGTAGATATCCTCCTGCGGGATCTGATTAAAAAACGACATATCTTGATCAAAAAGACGATCGCGCCACTCTGCAGGAATACGACGTATGCCATTATTTTCTATGTAAACAGTGCCTTGATCTGTTTGTAAACCATAGCGGGCGGAGAGATGACAGATACCGTCTGGTTGAATAATCTGGCTATCGATGCCGCCCGGCAGCACAACACCATTAATTTTTCCGCTTACTTTCCCTTCAAGAATTGAAATCAACTGACGTTTGCCGCCCTCGGCTGTCGCGTTAACAATGACTGGTTTATCAACCTGGATCTCGACAGAAAAACTCAATTTTAGTTCTGGGTGCATTTTTCCTCCGCAATTTGAGCGATTTATAGCTGTTTGTAGAACGGAACCGTTCTAGTTTGTACACGCTATCTGCTCACTGTTTCACATTAAAAAATTGTCAATTCCAAGGAAAGAACACATGCACTATAACATTGCCGAACGTTTGCGTAAGACCCTGAGTAACATGGGTTATCCGGTTGAGTCCAGTCAGTTTGACGCCCATTCCACTATCGAAATCAGTTTTACTAATATCCCCAGCCTCTATTTTTCAGTAATCGATGATCGGCTCTGGCTATGGAGCGCATTAGATTGGATGGACAGCTCTACCTTTACTTCCTGGGGCGCAGAACTGTGGGAGGAGCTACAAGCTGCACTGTGCTGGGTCGTGACCGGGCAACCGGTATTGGGGCAAGGAAGTGAGGGTTACGAATTAAAAGCCCTGGTAGACGATCACTGTTTTGACGAAGAGTCACGGTTAGAAGAGCTGCTCGAGGGTTTTTATGTACTGTGTCTCAGATTGAGCGACCGTTTCAGCCAGTCTCGATAAGTGGTAAGCGCTAAGTCCAGCGTTATATTGAGGGAAATTTATCGGTTAATTTGATGATTGTCACGATATCATAATTTCATTATATAAAGAAATGGCTTGTTTTTTTCGTTTTGTGCAGAGTATTACCAACAGCAGTTAAATACTGATGAGGTTAACTATGTACGACATAGCCAACGCGCCCTGCAGTTGGGGCGTTGATGACCCCAAAAACCCCCACTTGCCTGCCTGGCAAAAAGTGATTGGTGAAGCTCGTCAGGCCGGTTATTCAAGCCTCGAGCTTGGTCCGTGGGGTTTTTTACCGAAAGATCCCGCCGTGCTGACTCAGGCGCTGGAGGAACATCAGCTTTCACTGGTAGCGGGGACACTGTTTGATGATCTGGTTTCAGAAAGCAACTTTTCTAAAATGGTCGAGTTGACTCACAAGATTTGCCATTCGTTGCGTAATACACGCATCGCGCGCGCACTTGGGAAGTTTGCTCCGCCTTATCTGGTGATTATTGATTTTGGTAACCCGGAACGAGCCAGGTTTGCCGGCCAGTCTGGTAAAGCTCCGCGGCTGAGTCGCGACGACTGGCAACGTCTGGTCAATAATATTCGCGAGATTTCGCATATCGCGATGCAGGAATATCAGGTCAGGCCGGTAATCCATCCTCATGCCGGAGGCTGCATCGAGTTTGCAGACGAAATAACGCAGATAGCCGATGACGTTCCACATTTTGAGGCGGGATTATGTCTTGATACCGGGCACTTATATTACGCCGGACTGTCTCCAGAAAAGTGGATTGAGCGCTACATTGACCGTCTGGACTACCTGCATTTTAAAGATGTTAACAAAGCCATTTTCCAGAAAGTTATTGCTCGGGGCACCGATTTTTTCACCGCCTGTGCTGAAGGCGTAATGTGCCCGCTGGGGCAGGGCGATATTGATTACGCGGCGGTGAAAGCTACGCTCGAAAGCCATCAGTGGCAGGGGTGGATAACCATTGAGCAGGAACGCGATCCTCGAGATGTAGCGGGAAGTTTGGCTGATGTTTCGGCAAGTTTATCTTATTTAAAAAAAATGGGTTTTTAGGGAGCTGTAATGAAAAAAGCATTCCACGGCGTATCGGTTTGGTACAGCAACGCAGTCACACAACTGCGTCTCGCCAGTGAAACAGGTTTCGATGCGTTGGAGATCCTGCCTGAGCATCTGTTCCGCTATGTAGATAACGGCGGATCGCTCGAGAAGTTTCATGCCTTTGCCGAACAGTTTGGCGTTGAAATTAGCTGTATCAATGCTCTTAAACGTATTGGTCGGCATCAGCCCGAAGAGCGTGCGGCGATGTTAAAGGAGGCACATAAAATCTGTCATGCGGCACAGGTGCTGAAATGCCCGGTGGTGCAGATTATGGCGCTCAATGAGTTGGATCACCTGGACGAAGACGCGCGAAATGAAATTTTAATCAAAAATATCAGTGATATAGCCGATATTGCGCTTCAGTACGGTATAAAATTGCAGATTGAAGTGGTGGCTTTCACTCGCTTTAACAGCCTGAGCCAGGGGCTGGAGATTATTAAACGTGCAGGCCGCGACAACGTTGGCCTGGTGATTGATTTCTGGCATCTGCACGCGGGTGGCAACACTCGGCCCGAAGAAGTCGCGCAGATGGACGTTAACCTGATTTACGGCATTCATTTCTGCGATGGTCGGGCCGCGCGTCAGGGTGAAGAGTGGGATGAATGGGTGCAACGTGACTACCAGCCGGGTGAGGGGGAGGTTGATATCGCCGCCTGGATAGAGGCAGTGCGTGCCACGGGCTACGACGGTGTGTGGTGCCCGGAACAGCTTAGCCCAACTCATTGGGAAGATGACCTGTGGCAGATTGGTCGAGACAATTACGAAAGCCTCACTGCGTGGACCAGCCGTTAATGGAACGTGTTTGAACTGGTATGTTCATAAAATGGGATCCTGCCCGGAGTCTATGAATGAAATATTTTGTTCATTTTGGTAGACTTAACTATTCTTCATGATGTCCTAGAGGGCGAATTCCCGTGTCAAAACATACAACTCAATTGTCTATTTTACAGGAAGACATTCGCACCCGTTATGACAGCTTGAGCAAGCGTCTTAAACAGGTTGCACGCTATATACTTGATAATAGTAACAGCGTGGCATTTGATACGGTGGCATCCATAGCGCAGCGTGCAGATGTTCCTCCTTCAACGCTAATCCGTTTTGCCAGCGCTTTTGGTTTCAGCGGTTTCAATGAAATGAAACAGGTATTCCGTCAGCATCTGATGGAAGAAACCGTGAGTTATACAGAAAGGGCGCGGCTATTTAGAAAATCCTCTGTGGATGAAGGCACAGCTGCGCCGGAAAAGCCTGATGAAGTACTGAATATGTTTTCGATGGTTAACGCACAGGCTCTACAGCAGCTGCCGACGCATATCAGCGCTGAACAACTGGACGAAGCGATTGCTCTGCTTTCACAGGCCGATAACATCTATATCATTGGCTTACGTCGTTCATTCAGCGTCGCCAGCTATCTGACCTATGCTTTACGCCATCTTGAGCGTCGCGCCTTTCTAATCGATGGGTTGGGCGGAATGTTCTCGGAGCAGTTGAGCATGGTGAGTCCAAAAGACGTGGTGATCGCCATCAGTTACTCGCCGTATGCCAGCGAGGCGATGGAATTAGTTCAGCTTGGTGCACGTCGCGGTGCTCGTCAGATTGCCATTACCGACAGCCAGGTCAGCCCGCTTGCCGCCTTTAGCGATGTCTGTTTTGTGGTGCGTGAGGCCCAGCTCGACGGTTTCCGTTCTCAGGTGGCCTCAATGTGTCTGGCGCAAACTATCGCAGTATCATTGGCGATGAAAACTACAGTCTGACTGCAAACGCCTGCTGGAAGCGTTCAATCGCCACACTGGAATCCCCGGATGCCCAGGCTTCCATACCGACCACCCCGCGATACCCCGTTTCATACAGGGCGTGCGCGATTGCTGGATAGTTAATTTCTCCCGTCCCTGGTTCCTTCCTTCCAGGGACGTCGGCCACCTGAATCTCGCCGATAAAATGGGCAGACTCGCGGATCAGCTCAATCAAATTCCCTTCACCAATTTGCGCATGATACAGATCCAGATTCATCTTCAACCAAGGGCTGTTGACTGCCGAGATTAGCGTTAACGTGTCGCGCGCTTTGGCGAAAGGCGTAGCGGGGTGGTCAACCAGCGTATTGAGGTTTTCAAGCAAGAATACTTTTTGATGGCGCTCGCCGAGTTTGGCAATCGCGCACAGGGTCTGATAGGCCTTGATCCACATTGCCCCCGTGACTTCTGTCACCGGCTTAACCGGTAAGCCTTGGCTGTCTAGACCGGTGCCGTGCAGGTTCAGGCTTGGACAGTTCAAACGTTGGGCGATTTCTATCGAGATTTCGGCGGTTTCCAAAAGTTTTTCAATTTGGTCATCATCGAGAAGATTGCCGCTGATATAGCCGGTCATTGATGTAAAACGTGCCCCGGTGGCCGCCAGCGCATCGATGTCTTTTTGGGTCCAGTCCCAAATCTCGACTGCGAATCCGGCCTCATGAATTCGTTTTACGCGTTCAACAAATGGCAGGTCCAGAAACACCATTTCGGCACAAACGGCAAGCTGGAAAGGGGAATTAGCGCGGCTAGACATAATTTTTCCTCCACTGAAATCTTAAAAAGCAGCCTGCAGGCTGCTTTTGTGTTTAAGCGATATGGGTAATTTTTGGAAAGCTATTCTTTATTGCGCGGATAAGCGTCGGTATTGACCCAGGCATGGTCTTTCTCCCAGGTAAACTGCCATTTGCGCTCGGGACCAGCCATTACATTAAGATAATAATTATCGTAACCGGCAATGGTCGCTACCGGATGGTAGCCGCGAGGCACTTGCACCACGTCACGATCGTAAGGCGCCATGCATTCGTCCAGACTGCGATCGTCGGTATAAACCCGATGTAAAGCAAAGCCTTGCGGCGGATCGAAACGGTGGTAGTAGGTCTCTTCGAGATAGGTTTCTTTCCCCGCCACCGGCGTATCGTGTTTATGGCTCGGGTAAGAACTGCTGTCGCCTTCATCGGTGTAAACCTCGACTACCAGCAGGCTATCGGCAGGTTTGTCGTCAGGCAGAATATTGTGCACCAGGCGTTTATTGCGACCCTTGCCACGATGCTCAACCCCAACGTCTTTCGGTGCGATCAGGCGTGGAGGCAGGTCGCCAAAGCCTGGTGCACTGCACACTGCCAGCTCTAACGCCGACTCGGCCTTAACTTCAGACTGAGTATTGTGCGGCACATAAACCGACCAGGCTGGAATACGCTCGAACGGGCTCATACGTTCGCCAATATGCTCAAAGGTTTCTGTGGGGGTGACCACGCTTGCCCGGCCCGATACCAGTACCAGGCAGCGTTCTTTATCATCCGCAGGCAGAGTCAGGGACTGGCCTTCTTTGAGCTGATAAACGTCAAAACCCACGTACTTCCAGCCCGCAGTTTCTGGCGTAATATGCTGAATACGACCGTCTTGTGACGGCGCGTGCTTACTGAGCAAGCGGGACATAATCCTCTCCTTGTAAGTGTTTAACCCAACGTCGGCATACTGAACTCCGCCACGGTTTGCTGACCGCTCGGCCAACGGGTGGTAACCGTTTTCATACGAGTATAAAAGCGAACGCCGTCTGGACCATGCACGTTAAGCGCACCAAATACGGAACGTTTCCATCCACCGAACGAGTGGAAGGCAACCGGCACCGGAACTGGAATGTTTACTCCAACCATCCCGGCTTCAACGTTTTGCACAAACTCGCGGGCATAGTGGCCATTGGTCGTGAAAATCGCGCTACCGTTGCCAAATTCGTGGCCGTTAACTGTGCGTAATGCAGACTCGAAATCCTTTTCACGCACGATGCCGAGAACGGGTCCGAAAATCTCTTCACGATAAATTTTCATATCGGTGGTGACGTTATCGAACAGCGTACCGCCGACGTAAAATCCTTCAGGATGGCCATCGACTTTATAGTTACGACCATCGATAACCAGTTTTGCACCTTCGGATACGCCATGATCAATATAGCCGAGGACTTTGGTCTGGTGAGCCTTGGAGATAACCGGGCCCATTTCATTTTCTTCTTTACCGCGCAGGTTTCCCGGACCGATACGCAGCGCGTTAACCAGCGGCGTCAGTTTGGCAATCAGCTTGTCAGCGGTGTCATCACCTACGGCAACCACGATTGGCAGCGCCATGCAGCGTTCACCGGCAGAACCGAATGCACCGCCCATGATTGCCTGCACAGTAGCGTCGAGGTCAGCATCCGGCATGACGATAGCGTGGTTTTTCGCTGCCCCAAAGGCCTGCACGCGTTTACCGTGGGCGCTGGCGGTAGCATAAATATGTTGAGCGACGCCGGATGAGCCGACGAAGCTTACTCCCTGAATGCGTTCATCAGTGGTAAGCAGGCTGGCAGCGTCGTTGCCGCAGTGCACCACGTTGAATACGCCGTCTGGCAGTCCCGCCTCTTTCAGTAATTCTGCCAAACGAATAGAGGCAGAAGGTGCCGGGGCCGGGGGTTTGAGAATAAAGGTGTTTCCGCAGGCCAATGCCACCGGGAACATCCACATTGGCACCATCGCCGGGAAATTAAATGGAGTAATTCCCGCAACAACACCCAGCGGCTGCATTACCGAGTAGCTGTCTACGCCGCCGCCGACATTGTTTGAGAACTCGCCTTTCAGCAGTTCTGGAATACCGCAGGCAAACTCGACCACTTCCAGACCACGGGTCAACTCACCCAGCGCATCGGAAAATACTTTACCGTGTTCACTGACAATCAGCTCAGCCAGCTCGTCGCGGTTTTTTTCGATCAATGCCTTGAATTCAAAAAGGATGCGCGCACGGCGCAGTGGCGGAGTGTTGGACCATGCCGGGAAAGCGTTGTGTGCATGTTCAATCGCCTTCAACACTTCTTGCTCTGTGCTCTGTGTCACCTGGCGGATGACCTGACCGGTAGCCGGATTCGTTACCGGCAAAGTTTCTTTACTGCTGCTCGTAGTGCGCTGGCCGTTTATGAAATTCGCGATTATTTCCATCTTCTCTACCTTACCTCAGGACCGTGATGAATTTGCAGGACCCTCTAAGGGCCGCCCGACTAAAATAACCTTATTACTTTGAACTAAATGTTTCAAATTAAATTTAATGGAATTTATGTTTCTGTGATCGATGGCAGAGTTTTGGGTTGGAAAGGAACAATTATTTTGTTCTTGAACGATTAAGGTTTTTATATAATAAGTTGATTTATATAATTTAATTTTTCCCAAGGGCGCGTGGGGAGATATCAGGTGTGGAGGCCAGTCCTGAGAAAATCTTCATGACTGGCATAACCTTATATATTTCATTTTATCGGTATAAAAAGTTCATTTCGCTGTTTTTTTATGCCGCTGGTGGCAAGTGGCGTAATTTGACTGGTTTTTACCTCGCTGCAATCCGATTTTTACCAATAGCATACCGACAAAGGCACAGCCTGCGGCCAGGAAGAACACGCTGCGATAACCGGCAAAGCTCGATAAAATTCCTGCCAGAGGCCCGGTAACGCCATAGGCTAAATCCTGAAACGCTGAATAACCTCCGAGCGCCGTGCCTCTGGCTTCTGGTGGAACGCGACGCACAACTTCGACGCCGAGCGACGGGAAGATAAGCGAGCAACCACAGCCGGTCAGTGCTGCACCGGCTAGCGCCATTAATGGGTTAACCGCCAGACAAATCAGCAATAATCCGGCGCATTCTACTAATAGCGAATATTGTGCAACTTTGATGCCACCAAATTTATCTGGCAGATTACCTAGCATCAGTCGCACCGCGATAAATGCGGCACCAAAGGCGGTCAGCGCGAATCCGGCATACGACCAGCCAAACTGGTTGAAATACAGGGTGATAAAAACACTGAGCACCGAGAATCCGATACCCTGCAGCATCAGGCCCAACCCCGGTCGCCAGATGCGAACCCAGATAGTACTCAGCGGCTGGCGTTTACCAGCATGGGCTTCAACCGCAGGCACGCCGCGATCGACCAAAAGTGCAATCAGCGGTAATAGCAGCATCAGACCGGCAGTGGTGGCCATCCCCTGAGAGCGGTATAGCGCCAGTCCGAGCGGTGCGCCGACAGCCATCGCCCCGTAGGTCGCCATGCCGTTCCAGGACATCACCTTGCCCGCCAATCCCTCGCCCGCAAGGCCCATACCCCAGGTCAAGTTTCCAGTGAGCAGCAGGCTCTCGCCAACACCCAGTAAAATTCGCCCAATAATCAACAGGCTGAAGGCCAGATAAACCGAATCGGATGGCATCAACGCGGCAGCCAGAGTGGCGACACCGGATGCTGCACAGCATGCCATGCCAGAAAGTGCGGTACGACGCGCGCCGTGATTATCCGCCAGGCGACCTGCTGTACTGCGAGTCAGTAAGGTAGTAATAAATTGTGCACCAATGGCGATACCGACCAATACGTCGCTGAGGCCCAACTGCTGGTGGACATAAAGAGGCAGAATGCCGAGCGGCAGCCCGATGGCAAGATAGGCAATAAACATCGCGATGCTAATGCGTAATAAAAGGCGTTGTGGGTGTTGCTCCTGAATTAAAATACTCATCGGCGATACCGTAATGGTTAATGAATTAAAAAAGCCTGAAAGGTAATTATAGAAAGTGTGATGTAAAACACATAAAAAAGCAGGCCTGAATCCTTAAGGAATCAGGCCTGCCTGGCGTTACGGCTTAGCGCTTGCTGGCAGGACGGTAGGTGCGCCAGTAGTTTATCAAGGTCAAATAGCGCTGCTTAACATCATTGATAAGCTGTTGATCGTTAAGCTTGTTGGCCAGCCACTGGCGAGATGATTCGCCAAAGATGGTGCGTCCAACGGCAAAGCCTTTGACCCACGGAATATCAGCTGCGGCGGCAAAGCCGGTTTTCAATGTTTCTTCCGGCGCATCAAGGCCAAGAATCAATATTCCGCGACACTGTGGATCGTTGTTATCAATCAACTGGCTAATGGCTTTCCAGCTCTCGACGCCTTGAGCCGGGAGCTTCCACCAATCCGGCTGAATGCCCAACGAGTAAAAACGTTCAACGATTTGCGCGTAATATTTTTCATCCTGATCAGGATTGTCGGCTGGCAAAATGATTTCCAGCAGCAGCTCGTGACCGGTTTTGCAGCATCCCTGATAAACCTCCAGCGCCAGCGCCTCCTGCTCTTCTCGTAGCGCCGCGCTGTCTTGCGGATGATAGAAAATCAGGCATTTCACTACGTGTTCCAGCGGCCAGTCGATCAGCTGTGAGCCGATGTTGCCGTGTTCAAGACGCAGCGGGCGCGAGCTTGGTAGCTCAATCGGACGACCAATCCACCAGCCTTCGCCGGTTATTGCGTTCAACGCATTCTGGCCAAAAGTGGTATCGGCAAGAATACCGCTGTTATTGTGCAAACCGGCCTCGCTCGCAGCCTGGCGAGCACCTTCCAGCAGCAGCAGTTTCAAACGCGGGATCTCGTTGATATTAGCCCCCACTTCCTGCGCCATATCCACGAGCTGTTTGCGGTGATCGAAGGCAAAAATGCACAACTCCGGCCATTGCTGCTTGCGCGTGGTCACGCGGTGCAGGTGATTCAGACGAGCATCTTTATCAGGCTGGGGTACTGATTTGTCACGCAGCAGATAATCATCCAGCTCCAGTTTGGTCGGCATTGCAGGCGCGCAGCCGTGACGTGATACCACCAGAGCGCCGCAGGCGTTGGCGTAGCGGCATGCCTGCTCCCACCCTTCGTCATTCAAGTAACCACGCAGCAAGCCTGACATAAAGGCATCGCCTGCGCCGAGTACGTTAAGCACTTCGACGCGGACGCCAGTTTGCAGTTTGATATCATCCCAGGAAGAGGGGATCTGCTTTTCAAACACTGAGCAGCCCAGCGCGCCGCGTTTACAAACCAGCGTGGCGTCAGTCAATTCACGTACACGTTTCAGAGCCGTAAGGGTGTCGGTGCTGCCGCCGGCAATATGAAATTCTTCTTCCGTGCCGACGATCAGGTCGAAATGATGCAGCACTTCCTGAATTTCACTAGTTACCTTTTCGGATGAAACAAATCGAGTTTCGCCGTCGCCAAGTGAGGTCAGGCCCCACAGTACCGGACGATAGTCAATATCCAGCGCGCGGCGCAGGCCGTGTTTCTTTGCATAATTCAGCGCAGTCAATACCGCCTGGCGAGTGTGCGGATGAGACAAGTGAGTCCCGGTGATGGCCAGCGCCCTTGATGAGGCGATGTAGTCTTCACTGATATCATCGGGAGTCAGCGCCATGTCAGCACAGTTATCGCGATAGAAAATCAGTGGGAAAGTATCCTGATCTTTAATTCCCAACAGCACCAGACCAGTAAGACGATCTTTATCGGTGATGAGGTAATCCGTGTTCACGCCTACGCGGATTAATTCTTCGCGCAGGAAACGGCCCATATGTTCGTCGCCGACGCGAGCCAGCATCCCGGAGCGCAGCCCCTGAATTGCCGTGCCGTATGCCACATTGCCTGATGATCCACCCAGGTATTTGGCAAAAGTGCCGACGTCTTCCAGACGTGCGCCAATTTGCTGACCGTAGAGATCGACGGCAATACGTCCCAAACAGATAACGTCCAGTTTCTTTTGTGTGTTGTTCATTGATCCTATCCTCAACCCATGCTGATTGGCCTTTAGATTATATTAAGGATTAATTATTTCATTTTCAATAAAAATGAAATTTTATAATGCACTATTTTTATGATTTGGCTCACAAAATAGCAATTTCAAGTGAGGGGTAAAACAGGTTTATGTTTTTAATTTATTGAAAGTAAATGACTTTGTCTGTTTTTGTGATGCAGTATGCAAAATGAAACGAAATTTTCTTTTTTGGTTTTTAGTTTTCATTTTTTAGCACAAACCCAGATCTCTGTTTGAACTTCTCTATGCTGCTAATTAGCATCGACCTTTTTCCTGCCGCTGTCAGCAGCGAGCTGGAGTTTGTCAGTCATTTTGAGGGTAGACTGCTGCAATTCGCAGCCTGGGGAGTTGGTGCCGTTAGATATCAGTCGTAAATCCATAAGGGCAAACCTAAACTCTTGTCGCCGATTGGCTACTGAAAATTTTAATCGTGCGTCTACTCAAAGCCGCCAGTAAAAAAGCCTGAATTCTGATTAAAGAATTCAGGCTTTTAAGTAAAAACCGCCGCGGAAGTTATTTAATGCCGTCGCCAAGATTGCTGATAATTTTAGCGTTTATAGGCTGAACGTCTTCTTCAATATCGCGGCCATAGAATTTTCTCAGCGCAATAGCTTCGATTCTTTCCAAAGGAACGTTGGCAGTTTCTGGAACGAAGCGATAGGTAAAGAAAAACATAATTAGTGAGAAACCTGAGAACAGCAGCAATGGGAAGCCGCCGTGGAAGACTTCTTGCAAGTAAGGGTTGCTGTTCATGATTGGGAAGGTAGTGCTCACCCCAAAGTTGGCAACTGAAAGCGAACACACTGAAATACCCACGCAAATCGAGCGAATTTCCATTGGGAATATTTCACCCAGCACAGTCCAGATAACCTGGCCCCAGGTGATGCCAAACAGGAACATAAAGGCAAACAGGCCCAGTACGGAATAGACGCCAGGGAAGCGCAGATAAAAAGCGCCAAACGAATAGGCCAGGCAAATTGTTGATGCCAGCGCACCCCACAGCAGCAGCTTACGGCGACCGACTTTATCCAGCAAGCCCATGCCCACGACCACCCCGAGGAACTGTGCGAAGGCCAGAACAAAGGCCATAAACATGGCTGTGTTGTTGTCAGTAGTGATGTTTTTCATCAACGTTGGACCAAAATACTGGATGACATTAACACCGCTAAGTTGGTTACCAATAGCTAAGCCAATCCCGATAATCAGCAGTGGAATAGTTTTTTTATTCAGTCTCAACTTGCCTTTTATGTTGGCAGGGTCAACTTTGATATTTTCCTTTATTTCGCCGTAAACCGTTTTGGCGTGCTCAGGGTTGGATATTTTACCCAGTGTCGCCATAGCTTCTTTATCGCGGCCTTTAAACACGCTCCAACGTGGAGATTCAGGAATAAAAGCGATAAACACCAGCAGCGCAGCGCAGGGAACCAGTGCCGAAGAAAGGATATAACGCCAGCCGGTATCAACTAACACTTCTGAAGTCATGGACTTACTGATAAAGAAGTTGGTCAGCATCACCACACTTTGACCCCCTACGCAGCAGATAGAGTAGAGCGCAGTGGTTCTTCCTCGGTATTTTGAAGGAGAAAGTTCAGCCAGATAGATTGGTGAAATAACACAGGCTAAACCAATTGCGAATCCACCCACCAATCTAAACAGAATAAAGGCGGTAAAGTTGTGTGCCAGCGCCGTCCCGATAATCGACACAGCAAAAACCACTGCGGTAACAGCCAAAGAGCGTTTTCTACCAAAGTGATCGCAAATCTTTGGCGCAATAAGGCAGCCAACCAGGCTTGATACCATGATGCAGGACACGGCCCAGCCGGTTTCTGCTGGAGTTAACTGGAAGTAAGTACTTAACGGTTCAATAGCCCCTGAAATGATTGAACTGTCGTACCCCATCAGCAGGCCACCAAAGGCGGCGACGGTACAACAGAGCATCAGGTAAACCAGGTTGTAATGAGTTTTGTTTGTAGCCATTTTACCCTCCCTTTTCACCCCCGATTTACTCAGCGGGGGATGAAAGGTTTCTGTCAGATTGATGAGATGTTCTATTAAAATTATTTTTGAAATAAAAATTCGCAAATGAATATTAGTGAATGATCCATTTCATTAATGTGAGGGAGGCTACAAAATGCCAAAGAGACGTAAAATTATAATTAACAATTTAACTTGTTGTTAATAAATGATTTTATTTTTACTGATGTGATTTGCATGCTGAATTTTGTGACGAGCTCGTGATTTCTGTTTTTTAAAAATATCAAAAAAGCTATGTTGGCAGCAGCCATCATTGCACTGAAAATGACTATTCGAAAATCCATTTTTTTAGAAAAATTCAGGCAACATTTTAGACAGGAAGCTAAAAATGAACACCTACTCATTGGTTGATCCAGAGTTGCAGCCGTTGTTAAAGAATTATGTCGATTTTAAGCTGGAATATTCAGCTTTGCTGGCCCTGCGCGAACAGCGTCAGGCTGCCGCACTTGGCGCTATGGAGTTAAACGATGGTTTAAAGCTGTCGGTAACAGAAAAGCTTATCTCTGGATTACCAGGCGAGCCGGAGGTCAGATTATTGATTATTGCACCGCCAGCAGACAGCAAATTACGCATGGGAATCCTGCATCTCCACGGCGGTGGCTACATTTTTGGCAGCCCGGAGCAGTCACTTTCACTGACCCGCAGCACCGCCGCCGAGCAAGATTGTGTCGTTATTTCAGTGGATTATCGTCTTGCACCCGAGTCACCTTTCCCGGCAGCGCTTAGCGATAGCTACGCAGCATTGATTTGGATGAGTGAGCATGCTGGCGAGCTTGGGATTAGCCGACAGCATATAGGCGTGATGGGTGACAGCGCTGGGGCAGGGCTGGCCGCCGCACTTGCGTTGTATGTGCGTGATCGTGGCGGACCTGCGTTGGCTTTTCAGAACCTGATGTTTCCGATGCTTGATGATCGAACTGTGCTCGAAACTGATCCAAATCCAGTTACCGGGGAATTTGTCTGGACTCGCGAAGCCAATAACTATGCCTGGAATGCCTATTTGACGGGAGAGCGGCTGCCGCAGTTTCACACCGAACAGGCTTGGGCTAAAACAGAATCTGCAAGATTAAAACATTCAAAGAATGCTGCTGGTGGAGAAAACGTTTCAATTTATGCTGCACCGTCCAGATCCACTGAACTAAGCGGGCTGCCGCCTGCATGGCTAAGCGTCGGGACCATAGATTTATTTTTTGATGAAAATATGGAGTATGCACGGCGATTGGCGCGTGATGGCGTGGCGTTGGAGCTAAACGTCTATCCAGGAGCTTTTCACGGTTTCAGCGGTTCATCCGACGCTGAAATCGCCCGGCGTGCAAGGGCAGATCGACAACGTTCATTGAGCAGTTTCAAACCGAGATAATGCTTATCAGGAAAACTCTTGCAGTAGTGAGTTTTTACAATAATAAGCGGCATAAAAGAGTGTTTTTAAGCCGCTAGAAGTTTATTAATGCGTAGGTGGCATAACCCACGGCTGACCAAAATATCAGCGTTAAAAATAATATGCCAAGCCACACGTTACCTCTGAAACTGATTTTCATAGTTTTCTTAACTTATTGAAGTGTAATTAATAAGCAAGAATTTTACTGCCGTTTACCTACTGCTGCATTACCTAGAGGCTTAAATTAAGATTGTGATAATGAAATTCATAAATCATAAGCACAAAGTGGATTTCTGAATTAGGCCTTAATGTCATGCTTAATGGTCTTAAATGTCTGATTGATATCGGACAATTAAATCTGTTATAACGAAAACTTAATCCTCTTAACATCAGCCACTTTATGATTGTCAGACCCCATCAGCATTGGTTTAGAAGGCTTTTTGACTGGCACGGCTCTGTGCTTTCTGAAATCTTGTTCCGTCTTAGCCTTAATCTGGGCATGTCTATCATCGCGATTGTTTGCTTTCAGTGGTATGAGGAACTTGGTGTCAAGTTAACGCTGGCACCGTTTAGCCTGCTCGGAGTGGCAATCGCTATCTTTCTGGGTTTTCGTAACAGTGTAAGTTATGCACGTTTTACCGAAGCGCGAGTGCTGTGGGGCACGTTGCTGATAGTCAACCGCTCGCTGCTGCGGCAGGTGAAAAGCATTTTTCCGCAACGCCCGGATTTGGCTCGCGAGTTTGCTGCGCTATTGATGGCGTTTACCTATTCCCTCAAGCACCACCTGCGCGGCACTTCAATGCGTGAAGATTTGGCACGCTTGCTGCCGGGACATAATCTGTCGAAGCTGGAAAACAGCGCGTCGCCGTGTAATCAAATTGTGTTATTGATTGGTGAATTGCTGGGTGAAAAACGTCAGGCGGGGGAGGTTTCGGATATTCTATTTCATAGTATCGATGAGAATATTAATAAACTAGCCGCGGTGCAGGCGGGCTGCGAGCGTATTTCTAATACGCCAATTCCTTTTGCCTATAGCCTGATTGTTCATCGCACGGTTTATCTGTTTTGCACGCTACTGCCTTTCGCGCTGGTACCTGATTTACATTACATGACGCCTTTAGTGTCGGTATTTATTTCCTATACCTTTATCTCCCTCGATGCATTGGCTGAAGAACTGGAAGATCCGTTTGGAACCGCGCCTAACGATCTGCCTTTAAACGCAATTTGCAATGCGATTGAAATCAATCTCAGAGAAATGAATAACGAATCGCCGCTACCGCAAAAA
Source organism: Rouxiella sp. WC2420 (assembly GCF_041200025.1). Taxonomy (NCBI): domain Bacteria; kingdom Pseudomonadati; phylum Pseudomonadota; class Gammaproteobacteria; order Enterobacterales; family Yersiniaceae; genus Rouxiella; species Rouxiella sp. WC2420. The sequence goes on from NZ_CP165628.1 coordinate 1,125,139, forward strand.
TTATTGCCGGACAAACAGTTTCAGCTTAAATGATAATGATTATTAATCGTAAAAGTGCTTTCGTGAGATTAATCCTAAATGCTAAGATGCTTTCAAACCCCCTTATACAGAGCTAACGCCGTTCATAGCGAGTGCCGGAGATAAGCGCCGGAAGGGGGAATTCCTACGATCTACGACTGTACCTGCCTTTCTCTCTGCCAATCAGCGTCTATACTTATGGCTGTGTTAAACAAGACCAGAGGAAATTATGGCGACTATTCATAAGTATGGACAGGCTCATTGGGAAGGCGATATCAAGAAAGGCAAAGGTACCATCACAACAGAAAGTGGTGCCTTGAAAGAACAGCCTTATGGTTTCAACACCCGTTTTGAGGGAAAAGTCGGCTCAAATCCTGAAGAGTTGATTGGTGCGGCACATGCTGCCTGTTTCTCAATGGCATTGTCGTTGATTCTTGGGGAAGAAGGATTTACTCCAGAAGGGATTGATACCAAGGCAACGGTTTCGCTGGATAAAGTTGACGGTGGTTTTGCCATCACGGCCATCAAGCTAGATAGCTCGGTTAAACTCCCAGGTATTGCGGCAGACAAGTTTGACACTCTGATTAAAAAGGCAAAAGAAGGTTGCCCAGTGTCGAAGCTGCTAAAAGCGGAAATTACTCTTGAGTACAAACTTCATAACTAACTTGTTATTTATATAAAAGTTATAAATGACTGAGTGCTGGCCACTGAGTAATCAGTGGTCTCTACTTTCTTCCCCCGTTTCATCATCCCTGATAAACCGCCTGTCGTGATCCGCCTGCTGATGTTTCACGCTGTCATAACGACCAAACAGCCTATAGCGATTTAAAGCAATCAAGTTATAAGCCGAATCTCTGAGTGGCAGTGGAAAATAGCGCAGCACAGCCAATGCTCGCCACGGCCAAGGTAGCAATGACATCACGCGGATGATTGCTTCAGAACGTTTATATATTTGCCCATTATCGATTAACACGATGGTATTAATTTTTTCCGGGGACAGTCCCGCCCATATTGACAGCGCTTTCCCAGCCACATTTTGAACCGCAGCCAAACGTACTGTGTGTTTTTTATCGTGGCGTATCAGGAAATTAACCCAGCCGTTGCATAAACGGCATACTCCATCGTAAATCACCGCACGTTCACCAGAGAGAATAAACGGCGGACGATCGTTGTTGGCCATTAGTTCTGCACCGAAAGCTGCTCTTCTTCTTTGGCTATTGTTTTTTCAGGTCGTGGATATTTCCACAGCCAACGTCCGCTGGCCATGCGCCAATAGAAGAATGCGCCTCGCACGATCCAGTCGAGGAACATTCCCAGCCAGACACCGACCACGCCAAAGCCTAGCACCACGCCCATGGTATAACCCGCGACGATACGGCACCCCCACATTCCCAGCATTGACACCCACATGGTGAAACGCGCATCGCGAGCGCCTTTCAAGCCAGCAGGCAATACCCACGAGGCAGCCCAGAAGGGGATAAAAGCGGCATTGAGCCAGACCAGGATTTTTACCACATGGATAACGTCTTCTTCGCGTGTGTAAAACGAAGCCAGTAGTCCCGCCAATGGCACTGACAATAATGCCAGCGTACAAATGCCGATGGCCGATAGCCAATAAACGTGGCGCAGCTGAAATTCAGATTGACCAATTTCGCCCTTACCTAAACGGGTGCCGACAATAATAGTTGCCGAAGATCCCAGAGCGTTGCCCGGCAAGTTGATTAAAGAGGCGATAGAAAAAGCGATAAAGTTACCGGCGATTACGTTGGTGCCCATTCCGGCGACAAACACCTGAGTTAGCAGCTTTCCGCCGTTAAACAGCACAGATTCGATGCTGGCGGGTACGCCGATGCCAAGAACCTCCATCAGGATACTGGTATTAATACGGGTAAAATAACTTTTTAAGGAAATTTTCAGAGCGGGATTAAAGCCGATAGCCAATACAAAGATGACCGCTGCCGCGCCGATATAGCGTGAAATCGTTAAACCAAGGCCAGCACCGATAAAGCCCAACCCTTTCCAGGAAAAACAGCCATAGATCAGCACGGTAGTAATCACAATATTGAGGATATTCATCCCGCCATTGATCAGCATCGGAATTTTGGTATTACCGGCCCCGCGCAATGCGCCACAGCCAATCAAGGCAATTGCCGCCGCCGGATAACTCCATACCGAGACTCGCAAATAGCTCAGTGCTAGCACTTTTACTTCAGGTGCTGCACTCCCGGCAATCATATTGATAATATCTTGGCCAAAGAATTCGATAATTAAAGCCAGCAGCACCGCGAATAAAGTCATGATAATAAGCGACTGGCGCGCGGCGTCACGGGCACGCTCGTGATTGAGCTTGCCGAGGCTGAAAGCAACCACCACCGTGGTGCCGAGATCGATAGCGGCGAAGAACGAAATTACCACCATATTAAAGCTGTCTGCCAGACCGACTCCGGCCATGGCTTCTTTACCTAACCAACTGACAAGAAAGGTACTTAATACCCCCATCAGCAGTACGCAGGCATTCTCGAAGAAGATAGGCACTGCCAGCGGCGTAATTTCACGCCAGAACAATGTCCGATAGGAACGCCGTTTTGGGTACCAGGGAGTACGCTTGATAGCGTTGAGCACAGAGGCTCTGAGGTTTTGCAAAATAATTCCAGCTTTAATAAAAGTGAATTTCACTAAATAAGCATGATTAAAGAATAACAATTATGCAAAGTCTTTTTGTGCCAGATTTAAAAAATTAAACCGTTATTTCAAAACTGATTAATTTGCTAGCCAGATAGATAAAAGTCGCCTAATCATGGACTAGTTGAAAATGCATTTCTTGGCGCTTTCTGACTAGGCCAAGTTTCGAGATGATAGTGGCATCAGGTATTGCGGAGGATTGCCCGCGATACCCATCGACTCTCATTATCACCATAACAGGATCGACTATGACTCAGCGTGTGGACTACTATAAACTTTCTTCGGATCTCACTAAAAAGTATCTCGATTTCAGCCAAACGGTGGGTAAAAATCCTCTGGCTAAAGAATTCAAACAGTTGGTGGACATTCGCGCATCACAGATCAACGGCTGTGCGTTTTGTCTTGATATGCATGTCAAAGAGGCGAAAATCGGCGGCGAGCGAGAGTTACGCCTGCATCACATTGCTATCTGGCATGAGTCACCGCTGTTTACTCCGCGTGAAAAAGCGGCGCTTTTATGGACTGAAGCCCTGACCACGCTGGCGCCTAAGGGGGTTTCGAATGAGATTTATGACCATGTTCGCACTCACCTTTCTGAACAGGAAATCTCTGACCTGAGTTTCCTGATTGTGGCGATTAATGGCTGGAACCGTATTAGCATCGCATTTCGCACCGAGCCTGGCTCGGCGGATGCGGCCTATGGCCTGGATAAAGCGGGCCTTAACTAATGATTCACAGCAGGCTGAGGATACGCTCGCCGATCTCTTCAGCCTGCTGCGCTGTTTGAATATTGGTAAAACTAATCAGCAACCCTTTTTCGCCCTCGGAGCAGCTGCTCCAGCTCGACAGGGCATGGGTGTAAAGCCCGTGGTCGCGCATCCGTGCGGCCACTTCAGCATCATTGTGTTGGCCGCGCAGCCTGAGCACCAGATGCATACCTCCCGGCTGTGGGTCGATCAGTACGTGCTGGCCAAGCACCTTGGTGAGTCCCGCTGCCGCCATCTCACGTCTTTCGGCATAAAGCTTGCGCATGCGGTGAATGTGGCGCGAAAAATGCCCCTCCTGCATAAAAGCGCTGACAATAGCCTGAGTCATTTCAGCCATACCCTCAAAAAATCCGATCGAAGCCTGCTCAAAACGGGAAATCTGTTGTTGTGGAACGACGAGATAACCCAGGCGGATCCCCGGAAAAAGTACTTTACTGAAGGTGCCGCAATATAAAACCCGACCTTCGTTATCGAGACTTTTCAATGCAGGCAGCGGGCGGCTGACATAGCGATACTCACCGTCATAATCGTCTTCAATTATCCATGCCTGTTGAGCTGTGGCCCACTCCAGCAGGGCCTGCCGACGCGGCAGGGAAAGCGTGACACACAGCGGGCTTTGATGAGCCGGAGTGACAATTGCCGCGCGTGCGTCAAGCGCCAGTTGTATCCCCTTCACCACCTCGATTCCTTCAGCGTCTACGGGGATGGGGACCTGCTTTAACTGAGCGTTATGCAGCAGTTCGCGGGTCAATGGAAAACCGGGGTCTTCAACCCAGACGCGATCGTCGCGCTGCAACAGGGTATGAATAATCAGCTGTAAAGTTCCACGATATCCTGAGGTTATAAACACCTGTTCGCCGGTACAGGGGATGCCGCGCGACATATGCAGATAAGCTGCAATCGCATTGCGCAGCTCGGGGAGGCCGAAAAGACTCGGATATTTCATATCGCCTGGCTGCATGGCTCGCAGATAGCGGGCGCCAAGCCTGGCCCAGATTTTACGCGGAAAGGCATCCAGCGCGGGAAGCCCCATCTGTAGCGGCATAATCTGAGTCGGGTGCATGCCGTGTGAATTTTTTGGCTCGATTGAAGACACTTGCCGTGGCGCAGGCTGGGCTTGCAGGCCTTGGGCGATGCGGGTTCCCGCCTGGCCACGGGATTGTATATAACCTTCTGCCGCCAGCAGTGAGTAAGCGGCCTCAATGGTGCCTCGAGCCAATCCCAGCTCTTTTGCCAGCTGACGCGCCGAGGGCAGGCGATCCTCAGGCTTGAGCATGCCCTCGGCAATAAGGGTTCTGACCCGGTGATAAATCTGCTGATAAAAAGGCTGTTCACTGCCGCTGTCGAGGATGAGCAATGTCGAATGTGGGCTGCTGTTCATGGTCGACTCCGGGCAAAGGTATGTTCACAGAGAAAATCGATAAATACCCGCAGCCTTGGGGTCATATAGCCGCCAGAGGGCCAAAGAATATTAAACGATGCGCTATGGGAGACAAAATCCGGCAAGATTTTTTGCAGCCTCCCGAGTTCCAGCGCATCGCGAACCGCGAATTCTGGCAGGCAGCTGATGCCACAGCCTTGTTGAGTAAAATAAACTTGTGCTTCCAAATTATTGCAGACCATCGACAGTGGAAGATTAACCGGCAGCGCGCCAACAAGCGGCCAGGGTTCGATTTTTCCGCTACGGCTAAACCGGTAATGCAAACAGCTGTGATTAGCCAGCTCATCAGGATTTCCCGGAATGCCGCGTTCGGATAAATATTCCGGCGAGGCGACCATAAATTTAGTGTAATCCCCCAGCTTACGCAGGTTGAGTCTTGAATCAGTCATCTCGCCTGTGCGGATCACTGCATCAAAACCTTCTTCTATCACATCGACTATTTTGTCGGTGAAGTTTAGCTCTAGCTCGACCTGCGGGTAATGTCGCATAAATTCGCTTAACACCGGCTGCATCAGGGAGCCGACCATCGGCAGGCTGATGCGCAAACGCCCCTGCGGAAACTGCGCGGCCAGACTGAGTTCCTGCTCGGCCGCTTCAAACTCGGCGAGTATTCTTCTGCTGCGTTCAAGAAACAGCGAACCCTCGGCTGTCAGCGTAAGGCTGCGGGTGCTGCGATGAAACAGGCGAACACTGAGTCGATTTTCCAGTCGAGAAATGCTTTTGCCGATTGCCGAAGCTGAAACGCCCAGCACGCCGCCGGCTGCAACAAAGCTGCCGGTTTCGGCCACTTGAACAAAGACATTGAGATTGCTGAGGCTATCCATTATTGATCTCCGATTACGGACATAAACGTCCGTAGATAAGAGAAATTTACCCCACTTTTTCCGCAACCACTAGCGGTCTATCTTTGACTCATCTTTTATTGTTAGCGGGAAAAAATCATGTCGAGCGATTCCTTGGAAATGATTCAAAATAAAATGCCGTCATTTACAGAAACTTCATTTGCCGCCGTGGATGCCGTCATCGATCAGGCGTTGCGTGACAAACGGCTGGTAGGGGCGGTGGTAATGGTAGCCCATCAAGGGAAAACGCTTTATCAAAACGCGGCCGGATTGGCCGACAGAGAGCTGGCGCAGCCTATGGCGCAAGATACGCTTTTTCGCCTTGCCTCTGTCTCCAAGCCGATTGTTTCTGCCGCGGCGATGGCGTTGGTTCATCAAGGGCGTTTAAAGCTGGATCAGCCGATTGTCTCATTGCTGCCTGATTTTCGTCCCCGATTGGCAAACGGAGAGCCGGCGACGATCACTATTCGCCAACTGTTGAGCCACACTGCCGGGCTGGGTTATCGATTTTTGGAAAAGGATGCGCAGGGGCCTTACGCGCGAGCTGGCGTATCGGACGGTATGGACGACGCCGCGCACTCTCTGGCTGAAAATCTGCGCCGTCTGGCGACCGTTCCTTTGTTGTACACTCCCGGAACTTCATGGGGTTACTCGTTGGCTGTCGATGTGTTGGGCGCGGTGATCGAGCAGGTCTGTGAGCAGCGATTGGACCTGGCAGTAAAATCCCTGATTACCGATCCGCTGAAAATGCACGATAGCGGATTTTACACCGACCAGGCACAGCGACTGGCGACGCCTTATGTCAATGACGTGCCGCAGCCGCATATTTTGGCAGAAAATGAATGCGTTGCGCCGTTTGAGGACACCGCTGGCATCTATTTTTCGCCGCAACGAGCGTTCAACTCCCAGGCTTTTCCTTCTGCCGGAGCCGGCATGGTGGGCAGTGCCGCAGATCTGCTGCGATTTTTAGAAACGCTGCGTCAGGGCGGCGGCGGGCTGATTTCAGCCGATCTCATTCAAGAGATGGGGCGCGACCAAACTTCGGCAGCGGAGTTGCCCGATGCGCCGGGTTACGGTTTTGGACTGGGCTTTTCAGTACTGCGTGATCCGCTGGCGGCGGCGTCTCCAGAGTCTGAAGGCACTTGGCGCTGGGGTGGGGCTTACGGGCATTCCTGGTTTGTAGACCGCAAACGTGAGCTTAGCGTGGTAGCGATGACCAATACGCTGTATGAGGGAATGTCCGGTGCGTTTGTCACTGAGCTGCGCGATGCGGTGTATGCCAGTATTAATGCGAAGTCTGCATCATGATGGCCGAGAATAAGTTACCGGTTGCCGGTTTGTTGGCGCTGGCAATGGCAGGATTTATTGCCATTATGACCGAAACTGTGCCCGCCGGGCTGCTGTCGCAAATCAGCCAAGATCTGGGTGTGTCATCCTCGATGGCCGGGCAATTAGTCACCGCTTATGCGTTAGGATCGTTGCTGGCCGCCATTCCACTGACTCTAGCTACTCGCGGATGGATGAGGCGCAAGGCGCTGCTAACCTCAGTAATTGGTTTTTTTCTGTTTAATACGTTAAGTACTTTCTCTAAAGATTACACTCTCACGCTGGTGGCCCGCTTTTTTGCCGGAGCAGCGGCGGGGCTTGCCTGGGGATTAATTGCCGGTTACGCGCGCCGCATGGTGGTGCCTGAGCTTCAGGGGCGAGCGATGACGCTGGCGATGATTGGCACGCCCGTTGCGCTGGCTCTGGGCGTGCCAATCGGTACCTGGTTTGGAGCGCTGGTAGGTTGGCGTAGCGTGTTCGGTATTATGTCGGCACTGACTTTAATGTTGATTATCTGGATTTTGTTAAAAGTGCCTAATTTCCCGGGCGAAGCGCGCCAGAAATCGCTTTCTCTTTATCAGGTTTGGCGATTGCCGGGAATTAGACCGATATTGTGGGTGATTTTTGCCTGGGTTGCCGCCCATAATATTCTCTACACCTATATAGTGCCCTTCCTGGCGACTTATGGGCTGCAAATGCAGGCCGATCGGGTATTGCTGATCTTTGGCGTGAGCGCGCTGCTGGGGATAGCGCTTACGGGATGGCTGGTTGACCGCTGGCTGCGCAGAACCGTATTGGCGAGCCTGCTGCTGTTCGCCCTGATTACATTGGCTTTTGCCGTTTTCACCACCTCAGCCAGCGTGCTTTATAGTGGAGTGTTTATCTGGGGCCTGACGTTTGGTGGCGCAGCTACATTATTGCAAACCGCCTCGGCCGACGCGGCTGGAGATAGCACCGACGTGGCACAATCCATGGTAGTGGTAGCATGGAATCTGGCGATTGCCGCAGGCGGAATTATCGGCGGCGTGTTGTTGCAAAATCGCGGCGCTGTCTCTTTCCCGTGGGCAATGTTGTTGCTGCTATTGGCGGGTCTGCTGGTGGTCTTGATGGCGAGGGAAAGGGGGTTCAAGTCGGGACCTCGCCATGCGGAAACTATCGATGAGTCTAAAGATTATTCATGCTCTGAATGATAGGAAAGATGCTTTGTCCGACTGGTCGCTGCCTGGCGGCTGGTCGAAACTTTCGTCGCTTTGTTGGGATCGCCGACTACGAATTCCAGCGTCGGCGAGTAGTAAAACGGCAGCCAGCCGCCGTAGCCATTTTCCCATTCCCAACGGACTGGACAAGGCCACAGAATATCTTGGTACATGATGTAGTAGGTCCAACGTCCGTGCGGACGGCGTGGTTTACTTGCGCTCATAGGTCCGGCAATAATTAAGGTAAAGGATAATATAAACCTGCCTATTTTCTCTCTCACGGCATCAGGTTTCAACCTATTAACATGATAGGACGAAAATCGTACAGCTGTAGGGCGGGGCGGCGGTATATGTTGTTAATGCAGGATTAGGATCAACTTAAAAGTGTAAAATCCTCCAGTAGGCTGATGAAGTGCCGAGTTGTGTGACGCAGGCGCAGCAGGTCGTTCTCAATATCCTTGCCCTGAAACGGTTGCTTCAGCTTTTGCTCCAGCGTCAGACAAGTATTTAGCCCGGCCTCAAACTGCGTGATAGCAAAATTCCCTTTCAGTCGGTGAATACGGCTTTTGAGTTCAGCGCTATTATTTGCATCCCAAGCTTTTTCAATCAGGCTCAAATCCTGTTCGCTGCTGTTGATCAGCTTGCTAATAATTTGGGCAATAATATCCTGCTTGCCTGCAGAGAGTGCCTGAACTTCTTTAAGATCAATCTGCCGGTTTTGCAGCATGTTCTGAATACATTCAGCGAGATCCTGCTGGGTAAGAGGTTTGGTCAAATGCGCATCCATTCCGGCGACCAGGCATTTTCTTTCCTCATGCGAGAACGCGTTCGCGGTGCAGCCAATCAGGGGAATATGACGACGGGTTTCGGCTTCAAGCTCGCGCAATTTGGCGGCAAACTGATAGCCGGAAAGCTGTGGCATCTGGCAGTCGGTAAAAATCAGGTCAACCTGCGGGTTCGCCTGCTGCAAACATTCGAGGGCCGCACCCGCGTTATCAAAAGAGGTTACGCGATGACCCAGCGCCGAAAGCTGCATTTCCATAACCAACAGATTGGCTGCAAGATCGTCAATAATCCACACTCGGTAAGCTTTTTGTACTTTGGCCGGTGTAACAGGCGGGATTGAAACAGGCTCAACAATCACGGGTATCAACGGGAGAATAACGCTAAAGGTGGAGCCTTGACCCTGCTGCGACTCAATGTCCATTTTACCCCCCATCAGGCTGACCAACTGATGGCAAATAGTTAGGCCGAGCCCGCTGCTGTCTGGTGTGGAGGAAGATAACTGACGATAAGGTTTGATGATTCCAGGTAGTAGCAAAGCGTCGATCCCGATGCCGGTATCGCGGATGCTGATAATAATTGTCTGAAAGTTTTCTCTGGCTGAGAGGATTGCAGGCTCGGATATTTGTGCGCTGAGCGTGATGCTGCCTGAGGTAGTATATTTCACTGCGTTACTGAGTAGATTGTTGAGGATCTGCCTCATCTTGCCTTCATCCAGCAGAAAATGTTGCTCACTCAGCTCCGCAATAGCTGTTGAAAGGTGTAATCCTTTTTTTTCAGCCAACGTTTGATAAGCAGCCGCGCTGCTTTCCATTAATTCATATAGAGAAACCGCCGTGGGTTTGAGAAGCATCTCTCCGGCTTCGATTTTTGATAAATCGAGAACGTCACCAATGATCTGCAATAACCCGCGCGACGCCTGATATGCCAGGGAAATTGGCGACTGTGGCGAAGTTTGGCGCTGACTTTCAATTTCAAGCACGCCCATGATGACATTCATCGGCGAGCGAATTTCGTGGCTCATTCGTGCCAAAAACTCACTTTTTTCATGGCTTGAGGTTTCTGCCTGACCAAGTGCCTGTTCCAGCCGTTGCTCCAGCAGAATCCGTTCCGTCATGTCATACCAGCCAATGACCAGCCCCTGCGGCTGCATGGCGGTGTTGCTATAGGGCGTTATCCAACCGGCGATGCTGCGGGGCTGTTGATGCAGGGTAAAATCAGCCTCAAAAAATTGCGGCCTGGCATTCATACTGGCCTTGACCAGCCCGGCAGTTTCCAGAGCCGGTGAAGAAAAAAACTGTTGGTTAAGGTTTTCAACCGGAATGCCAACAATTGATAACCGGCAACTTTGCAGGCTTTTGCACAACGCCTGATTAACATGAGTAATGATGCCAGCAGTATTGCAGACCAGAACGGGAGTAGAGAGGCTATTCAGTAACGTTTCCCAAAACTTGACCCCATCTTTCAAACGGCGTTCGCTTTGACGTCGAAGAACAATTTGTCCTATCAGCAAACTGATTAAAAATAGCGAAACTACGCTGACGATTACAGCGGCTATATCGAAGTTGCGATGATTTTGTTTAAGCAGCGGCACAATATTCATCAGCGTCAGTACTGTGTAATTACGAAGCAATAGTTTGTTAATTTCGTCCTGCGGCAGGTGCTGGATGGCGCTATTGAGTGTTGCCAGAGTTGTGGGATCGTCGTTACGCAAACGCAGGCGGGTCCAAGTAACCAGAGTATCCACGTTATTAACCCTAAGCTGCCCGGGGAAAACATTATTATTCAATACATTAGCAGCCGCCTGGCGACAGAATACGCCTTCGGCAGCACCCGCTTTAAGCAGGGACACTGCTTCGCTTAGTGAAGGGCTAAAAATAAGGGTTATCTTCGGATAGCGCTGCCTCAGGGCCTGAATCGGCGCATCGCTGACAACCACAATTCTTATATCATTCAAGTCATTGAGGTCGTCTTCCAGCGCAGGGCTGCGGTTGGCCAGTGAAAGCATTCGCCAATGTGTGCTATACAGCGGTTGCGTTTCGACGTCACCCGCCGCAGCTTCAGTGACGACTCCCTCGACAAAGAAAGCATCAATTTTGTGTTGTTCCAGCAGGCTATTTTTTAATAAATTCGCTGCAACACTTTTTGGAGACAGGCTCAGCTGGCTATTTTTAAGATTTTCATTGAGCAGAGAAATCAGGCTCGGTTGAGTATCATCATTTTGGATTTGAGTATTGATTTCACTATAGCGAGGGTTAACGGCATCTATCGCCACACGTAAATTCACCTCCGCATGGGAAAGGCATGGCATCAGCGCCAGGAGCAACACTGCAAACCTGAGTTTCATAGGTCGATCTTTAGAAGATATTCGAACAGGTCCGCATCGGTAGTTAATCCTAATTTATTCATTGCGCTCTTTTTCTGCCCGCTGATGGTTTGCTTGGAGCGGTGCAACATCTGCGCAATCTGTTTCACAGTTTGGCCCTGTTTCATTAAACGCATAACCTCAGTCTCTTTAGGACTCAGTTGCCATTTTTGCGAATAACCTGTGGCAGCCAATGTTTTTGCCAGCTGAGCTTTGCTATTTCGTGCCAAATCCATTCCCTGCAGTAAAGACTTAAGACAGAGATGAAGCTCGGTACTAAGGCTTTGCTTATTGATTACCGCGATAACTCCCGATTTAAGCATAACGTTGGCAATTGCCTGATTTGATAAAACGCTGATCACAATAATCGGCAAATTAGGATAAATACGGCGTAGGAACTGGATGAGATGCAGGCCGTCCGTATGCTGCGTACCCGGCATGGTGAAATCAGTTAATAACAGGTCGGGTTGAGAACTTTTAAGTGATGCCAGCAGCTCATCGACATTGCTTGCGGTACCAATAATCCGATAATCATTGGCAAATTGTGTTTCCAGCAACGTTTTTAGCCCAAGTAAATAGACTGGATGATCGTCGGCAATCAGCACTGTTTTCATATTATGTGCCCTGTAGGCGAAGAAGGGATGTGCTCTGGGACAATCAATATGCCATTCAACATCTTATTAGCATTACTGTGCTGGTCACTGAGCATTGCAATGTAAGCCTGACTGAAAGCAGTGCCATCCAATATGAGACGAACGGAGCGCGAGAACGGAGTTGCTCCGGTTTTGTTTATTCCATTAAACCAGGGCAGGAGGATATCCCGGTCTTCAGGATGCATCCTGCCTAACATTTGCGACGGTGTAGTCAGATTATTAATCGGAAAATTATTAATACTGTCTATTAGTTCTGTCCACACCCATTTTTGCTGGGTAATGTTTACACGAAAAGAATAACGTTGTTGATGAGAAGACACACAATGGCTCAGCAGCATTAACTGGTCGCTCTGTGCTCTCGAAAGATGAATATCGTTTGTCCCGGCGCGTATCAGCGTAGAGAAAATAAATATTGCTAAAAGATAGAGTTGTGAAGCAATGATCCCGCTATTACCGGTATAGTCGTCAGCCGCAAAGATTCCTTGATTATAAATTGTAGTTAGGCTGATGATAAAGGCAAGAGATATAAATAGGAGTGAAAGCTTTGATGTGGAAATGAACAAAGAAGAAAGCAAAGTAAAGCCAAAAAGAAAATAGATCAATGGTTCAATCAATGTAGCATTCTGAAGGTCTTCCATTCTCGGTGAAAATAGTACCAGGGTAAGCGCTGGGATTACTATTAACAGGAGCAGGCTGCTTTTAGGATTTGAATCTGGACTAAAGGAAGAGCTCAATGATTTTATAGCAAAAAATGGTGCAAATGCCAGGCATCCTGTTGCATTTGAAATGCTCCAGATAATGAAATGAGAAAATAGGGTTGGATAGCCAAGTATGCGTAATGAATAAAAGGTGGAGATACCTCCGAACATACTGGCAATCAGAACGATGGCAATAAATATTGCTGTCAGATTTAATCTGCTCGTCACGCCGCTGTCTTTAAGAATTATTTTCCAGATATGCGCACTTAAACACAGAACAATAAGATCATTTAGTGCAAAGACTAGGGAAATATTCATCGGACGTTGATGCAGAATACTGACTAAAATGTGCAGTATCCCAGTGCTGACCAGCCATAGCGGCCAACGAGATATTGGAGCGGAGCACAGTACGCCTAGCGTTAGCCCTGCAGGAAGCCAAATGGCAGATGAAAGACTTCCATTGTCTCTTGTTTCAAGACAAAGAAAAGCCAGAGAAAAATAGCAAACACAAAACAGCAACCATTTCAGTGGAAAAGTCCATTTAATCATTAGACTATCTCTTGGGTAACGTGAGCGCAGGCTCACGAGATCTTAAGTATACAGTCTTCATGGATAGAATGACTCAATCTAATAAATTAACGGTAAAGTGATTTAGTCACCATAGAAAGAGCTGCAGTAAAACAAGCGCCTAGCGCTGCTAGAGTGAAAGTTTTCTTGGCCTGGCTGATCGTTATTGGCTGGACAGTTTCTTCTATTTTCGGTAATAACGAGAGGTCGAGCATTGCACCATGCCTTGGTATGGTTCGCAGCATCGCTTTGGGAAGGTTATTTTCCAATAATAAATTACGAAACTTATGAATCAGCTGATGATAGTTATTATCGCTGACCATACCTGCCTGTTCATACCAGACGATATTTATTATATCATTTTTTTGAGTAATACCTTTAAGCAGGCAAATAACTAATCGTTTGTGTTTTTCCGTGATTTCAAAACACTGACTGTTGATGGTCATTTTATTTCCTTTACATTCGATCTCCGAAAAGTCTGCAAAGGGCTCATTTAATAAAATAGAAGGTACTTGATATTTTGTGTTCACGTGAGTATCCGAATGGTTAGATTAAGTTTCAATAAACAAAAACTAAAAATAAAATAAACGAAGGTATAAGATGAATGACCCCTCTTAATATCATTTAAATAAGGGTTTTAAGATAACCTTCGATTGTGAAACTAGAAGTATTTAATAGCAAAGCAGAATGGTTTACAACGATATTTACCCGTTATGAAGGATTTCCGTACTCGTCCTAGTCGTTGGTAAATGTTTAATATCGATAAGAAGTTAATTAATTTTTAAATAATTATCAGGAATAAAAAGAAAATTTAAGGGTGAGATTGCGACCAGCTGGGGCAGCTGGCCAGCAAGCTTGCAAAAATTTAGTCAGGCATCAGGGCGTTGAAGTCTTCTTCATAAAGTGCCTTGCACTGCTCCATAAATTCGGGATAGCCCAATTCAGAAGTTTGTACTTCACGACCCAGTCGGGTTTCCAAATCGGTATGAAACCATTCAAATTCGCCATGCAGGATGCCGGTAAAACCGGTGAGGATAATGCACTGCTGCTGGTTTAGTTTGGTCACTGAGGCTCCTTGATAGGCATGGTCTTGATAGCCATTGCATAATGACAAATAAATGGAAAATCTTTTAACGTTCTCGCAGGCATTGTGCATCAGGAGAGGGGGAGGAACAACAGGAGTGCTCGGAAGTTGAATTTGGGCTTAACAAACAGCTAAAAAGTGCTCATTTATTAAACGTGATATTGATCACACTTAAGCTTTTTGTTATTACTAGCGCCAATGTTGGTAGCTGCAAAATTTGAGGCTGAAGCGTGCTAAGATTCCCCTCTATTTTATGCGAGACGGATTTCTTTTGGCTTGCTTTCATTGCTTTGAATTTTAAAGGTTTTTTGCATGTTTTAGTGCGGTAAGTCTGGCATTAATCACAAATATGGACTTACTGTTAATGGCGCAGGTAGCAAAAAACCAGGTTACAGGAGGGCGACTGCTCCCTTATCTTTGTTCTGAGGTTCGTATGCTGAAATTGGTTATTTATTCCAGCCTCGCGGTACTGCTGGCCAACCTAGTGATTGACCTGCCGTTTGTACTGGAATCGAGTGGTTTTTAAAACCACCCTCAGGAGCACCGTTTAGGATCAGAACATCAATTCCCAAACGATGATGGCAACGATTGCCAGCATGGCGACCATCACTTCAACGTCTTGAATGGTGACTCTGCTTTGCGTTTTAATGTGTGCGATGTTCATTTTTGACCCCTCCATTTGTTTGACAAATAGTGGCGTTAATTTGGACATTATGTCGTGATGTAGATCAAACTCGGCAAAAGAAGCTTTCATATTTTTTAACAAGACTACGCAAGTATGTTAAATAAAATAATGCTTGCGTAAGTTTTTCCTACGTGCGTTAATGCACTCCTCGGTTTGTAGTACAGACCTTATGAAAGCAATTTTAGTAAAGTAGTTCACTGTATTAGCGTTATCCTCACTAGATATCTCTTCACCGCGAATTTCCTTCTTTAGTGCCCCATAAGTATCACAACTAAAAAAACAGACCTCCCTCGCCCCTATGGCGGCTAAATATTGAAAGGAAATTATTATGTCTACTAAAATGACTGGTTTGGTGAAGTGGTTTGACGCTGGTAAAGGTTTTGGTTTTATTTCTCCTGCAGACGGCAGCAAAGATGTGTTCGTTCACTTCTCTGCAATCCAGAGCAGCGATTTCAAAACTCTTGATGAAGGTCAAAAAGTTGAGTTCTCTATCGAGAACGGCGCTAAAGGCCCATCAGCAGTAAACGTTGTTGCACTGTAATAAGTGAACAGCGCGGCATACTTACAGTAGCGATGACGGCATAGCCCGAGCAGTTAAGTAAGCCCAAGCTAAAGAACCCGCCAATGGCGGGTTTTTGCATTTTGGAAAAAGATGATTCAAGTGTTTTGCTTTGCCTGATTAATATGCTGATAAGTCACCAGCTTGGTAAGCACCACAGAAGCCAATGCCATTATCCCGCCTAATAACGTTGCCTCCATTCTTTGTTCCGCGATATTGCCTTGCGCGATACTAATGCCTGAAAGCATGAAGATAATCATCATCGTAATGAAAAATGTGAAAATAGCGTAGACTTTTGGCGTCAGGGAATAAGACATGCTGATGGCGATGAGAGCCGAGGCAAGAAAGGCTGCTACGATAATTATTGGCTGCTGCCAATAAGTACTTAATGCCCCAGCCGCTAATCCGCCAATGAATGTGCCCATAATTCTCGCTGGAACTCTGAGTAGGGATTCATGGTAATCATTACGCAGGCAAATCAGGAGTGTCATTTCAGCCCAATAGCTATGCTGAATACTTATGGTGCGATCGATAAAAATCGTCAGGCCCATGGCAATAACGCCAAACGTAATTGACCATTTAAGATGAATACGATGCTGGTTCAACAGGCTCAACTGTTTGGGAAAACGAAGAGACTTGAAGCTGCTTAGTTCATGGCGGTTAAATCGTAGCCCCTGAAAGAACAGTCCTAGAGAGAAAATCTGCAATACACTGCCTATTCCCATCAAGGCTGCGCGATCTGCTGCCTGTTGCAACGAACCGGGGAAAAATCCTGCTACCAGAAAAGCGATACTGGACTGTAAAAAAATCCATCCAACGCTGCTGTTGATATCAGAAATTACTATGTAAAGCCCTGTCAACAGCACCGCACCAGCCATATATAACATATGAGAATTGCCTGCCAGACTACCTAATATCGCGGCAATACTGAGGCCGAAAGCGGTGGCCATCAGTACCACGAAGGTCGAACCTTTCCAGGTTTTGTTGGCACCAAAGGACAAAGAGAGTGCGCCGCTGGCCATCAGCGTAGCCTGCGCCTGCCTATTAAAATAAAAACCCAGGGCGATAATCAGCATGATTGCCGGTAAACAACAAAGGGCTAACAGGATATTGTGTCGGGTTCCTGGTGGAATATTAATCAAACTTTAGTTCTCCAGGAAAAAGTAACCAAGGCAGCAAAGTATTCCTCTGCGAAAAGCGTTAATTGCTAAAAAAGCCTTAAAGCGTAACACGGATTTTAACAGCAGACCTGTAGAGGACAGTAACAGAGGAGTGCAAATTGTTAATTTTGATCCACCCGCAATAGTCGTCATTTTTTTGTAATGATTGAGTCATGTTGGTGTGGGAGCCAGGTCCATACACTGGCCCACATGGTGCAGCAGCAACCTAAACATCAACTGTCATTAAGGAAAAATCATGAAAACTTCATTTAAAAAACGTCTGATTACTTCTTCTATTACTGCGCTTTTATTGGCTGGCGCAGCGGCTCCCGCACTGGCAGCACCGGTTAAAAATATTGTCCTGGTGCATGGCGCGTTTGTTGGCGGTTCAGGCTGGCGTCCGGTATACGATATTTTGACCAAAGACGGTTATAACGTCACTCTGGTGCAAGAGCCGCTGACTTCATTTCCTGACGATGTTACCGCGACCAAACGGATTCTTGATGAGCAAAATGGCCCGGCTATCCTGGTTGGACACAGCTACGGCGGCGCGATAATTACTGAAGCCGGTAATGATTCTCACGTTGCAGGGCTGGTTTATATTGCTGCGCATGCTCTGGATGCCGGTGAAACAGAAGCCAGCAATGGCAAAAAATTTCCCAATACCGCGCGGCCTTTTGTTAAATCCCCCGATGGATATTTAACCATCAAGCCAGAAAATTTCCCGGCTGATTTCGCCGCCGATCTGCCGTTAAAAGAGGCAGAATTTGAAGCACATGCGCAGATGCCAACTAATGCCAGCGTGTTTACTGCCAATATTCCAGACCCGGCGTGGAAGGTAAAACCGAGTTGGTATATGGTGGCTGAGTCCGACAAAATTATTAACCCGAATCTGGAGCGTATGTACGCCGCCCGCGCTCACAGCCATAAGGTGGAAATTCCAGGTGCAAGCCATTCACTATATGAATCACATCCGAAAGAAGTTGCTGCGTTGATCGAGCAGGCTGCGCAACACGCACTGAAATAACATTGTTGATGATGATTGAGGGCTGGGCGCAATGTTTGCGCCCGCTGTTATCGGCTCGTAGGAGATCACATGAGAATTCTGGTTATTGAAGATGAGCCTAAAGCCGGCGAATACATGCGCAATGGCCTGACCGAGGCGGGATATGTGGTAGATGTGGCGGCCAATGGTCTTGACGGGCTGCATCTGGCGCAGGAATTTCTTTACGACTTAATCCTTCTTGATGTGATGATGCCGGAAATGGATGGCTGGGAAGTCATGAAAAGGCTGGATAAACAGGTCAAAACGCCGGTGCTTTTTCTGACCGCGCGCGGCACTCTGGAAGATAAACTCAAAGGGCTGGATCTCGGTGCCGATGATTATCTGGTCAAACCTTTTTCTTTTGCCGAGCTTCTTGCGCGTATTCGCGTTGCTCTGCGTCGTGGCGTTCAGATCAAACAAGAAGAGCTGCTGGAGCTAGCCGATTTGCAGATTGATATTCCCAAGCGCCGAGTTATTCGCGATGGGAATCGTATTACTCTTACCAATAAAGAATTTAACCTTCTACATCTTTTTATGTTGCATGAAGGGCAGGTATTGTCACGATCGGTAATTGCCTCAAGGGTCTGGGACATGAATTTTGATAGTGATACGAACGTAGTGGATGTCGCCGTGCGTCGATTGCGGCAGAAAATTGACGATCCCTTTGAAATCAAGCTAATCCACACCGTACACGGCGTGGGTTACCGTTGTGAAAATGAATCATGAGGCCTCGTTGGTGCCCTCTCAATGTGCGGCGAATTTCCCTCACCACTCGGCTTTCACTGATTTTTGCGCTGTTGTCTTTTGTCGTCATCGCGCTGGTCGGTTTTACGCTTTATAACACACTCGAAAAGCAGA
The DNA here is from genome assembly GCF_041200025.1 of Rouxiella sp. WC2420. Taxonomy (NCBI): domain Bacteria; kingdom Pseudomonadati; phylum Pseudomonadota; class Gammaproteobacteria; order Enterobacterales; family Yersiniaceae; genus Rouxiella; species Rouxiella sp. WC2420. The sequence continues at coordinate 1,143,868 of NZ_CP165628.1, forward strand.
TTAGTATTCGCGATGATGGCGCGTTGTTGACTCGCGTACAGCAGATCCGCACGCTGCTGCGTGATGAAGATGTCATCAATCTTATCCATGATAAACCTCAGCTTTTTGCCAATATGCTGGGTAATCACGAAGCTCTGTTGGTGGTGCGTTTTCCCGGGCAGCCGCCGCTGATTGAGGTCAATCCAGGGCACTCGCCGATACCCAATGTTCCCCCAGTTCCAGCCAATGAAGATCTGACACTGGCTGCGGTTCAGCACAGTATGTCACGAGATGATACGCCGTTTATTTCAGTAGCCGCCTCAGCACAAACTTCTGATGCTCCGCACCAGCTTGAGATTATTAGTGGGCGTTTAATGACCGAGCGGACGCGCATTCTTGAAGTTTATCGCGAGCAGATTATATTGCTCGCGGCGGCGGCGGCAGTTTTGACTGCGTTAATGTCTTACTGGATTGCCCGTCGTGGATTGAGCCCGCTACAAAGGTTGGCCGGACAAACTGCATCGATTGGCATTCGCAATCTATCAGTCAGGATTGATAACACTCAGGCACCTCGAGAACTATTATCGCTGATCGACAGTTTTAACCAGATGCTCGATCGGCTTGAGATTAGCTTTACTCAACTCAGCCAGGTATCTGCCGATATGGCGCATGACCTACGTACGCCGATTGGTAACTTATTGGGGCAAACCGAGGTGGCACTCAGCCAGCGGCGAACTGGGCAATACTATGAAAAACTATTGGGGTCAAATTTTGAAGAGCTGATGCGGCTCTCGAAGATGACAGACAATATGCTGTTTCTAGCCCGCGCTGAAAATGCCGATCACGCTATTGAGCGTACTCAGCTCAAGTTAAGCGAAGAGTTTGAGCGAGTCAGTGAATATTTTGAAGGTCCTGCCGATGAACGAGATGTTCGACTGACAGTAAAGGCCGAAGGTGAGGTTTGGGCCGATGCTAATTTACTGCGTCGCGCGTTGGCTAATCTGTTAGCTAATGCGGTTCGCTATGCAGATTCAGGCAGCGAGATAGCGATACTGGCTGAGCAGGAGCCAACGGGAACAAGGATCCACGTTACGAATCTCGGGCCGACAATCGATCCCGAGCATCTTAATCGCCTGTTTGATCGCTTTTACCGAGCCGATGTTTCGCGAAATACTTCCGCGCATGCCAGTGGCTTGGGGCTGTCGATTGTTCGCAGTATCATGGGGCTGCATCAGGGAAATTGGCAGGTCACCAGCAATGAAAGAGTCACACGCTTCACTCTGTTTTTCCCAGATAAACAAGCCGGTAAATAACTTTAACAGGCTACTGGTAAGGCAACGGATTGCTCTGAATAATGCCTTTAGACTGTGACCAACTTCGCAATAATGGTAATAAGCGACTAACCTTAAAATATAAGTTTTTAGCAATGGTATGAAGACAGAACTGCCATTATCGTTTCTTATTTAAATATCGCGGAGTTGACATGTTGTACTCAGATGATTCAGAAATTAATAAAAGAAATTACGGTATTATTGCCGTCGATAAGCAAGGTGGTAAAGTTTTATTCCTTAACGCAGACACGCTAAAGGTCGAAAAAACTTTAACCGGTTTCCCACCTAATCCTCATGAGTTGCTTATTATTCCACAGCATAACAAAGCGTATGTTCCGATATTTGGTGACGGGATCCATGGCGATAATCCGCATCCCCAGCATCAGATTGCCGTGATAGATCTCAGCAAACGCGAACTTAGCGGCTTTATTGATCTTAGCCCACTGGAATCCCCGCATACCGGTCGATTAGGCAACGACGGTAAGGTTTATTTATGCTGTGAAAACAGTGCCACCATTGTGGTAATCGATCCGGTGACGGATAAAATAGTCCGAGAAATTAAGGTTCCCTCTACTAATACTCATCGCCTGAGTATCACCCCGCAGGGCGATAAACTGTTCACCGATAATGAGGAGGATGCCAGCGTAACAGTGGTTGAATTAGCCGATAATAAAGGAAAAGTAATTGATAATATTGCCATGCCGGGCGCCGTTAATGGCATTGCTGCAGCTCCTCATAGCAGGTCAATAATAACCAGTAACGCTGACAAGCCTGAGCTGATTGTTATTAATAGCAAAACACATAAAATTATAAAAAACATTCCTCTACGTGGGCATAAAAAAGGCGCGCAAATCGTCCGCTTTAGCCAGGGAGGTGAGTTTTTAATTGCAATTGGCGATCAGGAACCAGTGGCTACCTTATTCGACCGGGAGCTTAACGAAATTGCCTGCTTTAGCGTGGGCAATAAACCGATGGATGGCTGCTTCAGCCCGGATAATAAACGGCTGCTGATTGCTAATGAAAAAGACGGGACAGTAAGTATCATCGATATTGCTCAACGCAAGGTAATCGCTACCCCTAAAGTGGGTGTCGGCTGTGAAGTATTGAGCTATTACTCCGAGCTGGCGGCTTAATCTGTGTAACCTGCGAGATAAAAGCTGGTTGTTGTGGGTTAATCTGTGAATAATTGAAGCATTAGATTGATTTGATTATTCAGGGACCCGATGACGCCTAACATTGCCGTATTACCTTTCACCACTTCGCGGCCGAAGCTTTTTAAGCAAAAGTTTCAGGCTGTGCCATTGGCTGGCATGCTGCTACTGACATTGTTAGCAGGTTGCAGCTCACATAAAGCGCCTGTAAGTAACAAAAGTCCGCAGGAAGTTCGTGCTGATATTGCCAGCCTGATGCCACCCTATGTATCTGACAAGCAGGGTTGGGCCAAGGATATCAGTACGGCTTTTAGTGCGCAGGATATTGATCCTTCAAAAGAAAACATCTGTGCCGTTTTGGCGGTAACCGAGCAGGAATCTAATTTCAACGTCAATGCGCCGATCCCCGGACTCGGCAAGATCGCCTGGAAAGAGATCGATCGTCGAGCGGGTGAGGTGCATATCCCGGCATTCGTGGTGCATACCGCCCTGAAAATCAATTCCCCTAACGGTAAATCTTACAGCGATCGTCTGGATAACGTCCGTAGCGAAAAAGAGTTAAGTGCGATATTCGATGATTTCATTGGCATGGTACCGATGGGTCAACAACTGTTTGGTAACCTGAATCCGGTGCACACTGGTGGTCCAATGCAGGTCAGCATTGCTTTTGCCGAGAGCAAAGCCCGTGGTTATCCTTATAAAATCGACGGCACCGTCCGTCAGGAAGTTTTTACCCGTCGCGGCGGTGTGTACTTTGGTATCGCTCATTTGTTGGGATATCCGACACATTACACCGAGCCTCTTTACCGCTTTGTGGATTACAACGCAGGTTTTTATGCCAGTCGCAACGCGGCCTTCCAGCAGCAAGTACACCGTTTGACTGGCGTCCCGCTAGCATTGGACGGCGATGTAGTCAGCTATAGCGACACGCCGGGGAAAACTGAGATGGCGGTGCGAAAATTGGGTAAAAGGCTGGATCTCAGTGACTCGGAGATATCACGAGATTTGAAGCAGGGAGAGTCGATTGATTTCGAGCAAACCCCGACCTGGAAACAGGTCTTTGCTTTAGCAGATAAAACGGCTGGCAAGCCAGTACCGCGTGAAATGCTGCCGGGAATTGAACTTAACAGCCCGAAAATTACACGTAATCTGACGACAGCCTGGTTTGCCCAGCGGGTCGATCAGCGTCGTGAACGTTGTCTGTCGCGCTAGCCTGAAAGCGACTATCCTGCACGATTGTCAATGCAGGATAGTCTCGCCGAGCCGCGCTTTTACAGTACGGTTGGCAGCAGTGACGAAACGCAGTTCAGAACATCTGTGCGGAATTTCTTTGATGCTTCTTCCATTTCGCTGGCGTTCAGCGCTTCTTTTTCACGTTCAACGAAGGTTTTAACCCCTGTCGTGAAGCTATTTTCAAACTTTGTGTTCATCGTGTTGCCTACGCTGCCAAATAAAATGCGCATTGCCGACACTTGAACCAACAGTTCGCGGTTAACGCGTTCCAGTTGATCGATTCTTTGGGATAAATTTTCTTCGCTCATTTCAGCCTCCTGTTTAAAACAGGCAAACCCTAACTCAATTTCAGCCAATAAGAAACGAGTCCTCGCTTTTTCCTGCGGATTATCCAAATAATAGCAGCTATTATCAGCAGAATTTACGAATGCGCTATCAGGCCAGATAGGGAAGCACACCGCGATTTTGTCCTTTTTCATTCAGGGAACACGATGAAAATTATAAAAATCTTAAATAATAATGCCGTGATCGCCGTTGATGAGACCTTGCACGAGCAAGTCATGATGGGTAAAGGTTTGGCATTCCAAAAAAGAGTCGGCGAACTGCTGGACGTGGCGCTGGTCGAGAAAGTTTTCTCATTAAAAAATAACGCGCTTAATGGCCGTCTGAGCGAGCTGTTGGCTGAAATACCTCTCGACGTGCTCACGACCACTGAAAAAATTATTGATCTCGCCGAAGCCCGACTTGGCGAACGACTCAGCAATAATTTGTATATTGCCCTGACCGATCACTGCCATTTTGCCATTGAACGATTCAAGCAGGGAATTTCTCTACCCAATGGGCTGCTGTGGGATATCAAGCGTGTATATCACCGCGAATTTACCGTCAGTCTTGAGGCGTTAGATATTATTGAACAGCGTCTGGGCGTGCGCCTGCCGGAGGACGAGGCCGGTTATATCGCACAGCATCTGGTTAAGGGGCAATTGAAGGGGGAAATGTCGGAGGTCGTGCAAGTCACTAAAATAATTCAGCAAATAATGCATATTGTGAAATATCAGCTGAGGCTGGATTATCGGGAGGATACCCTTAGTTATCATCGATTTATTACACATTTGAAATTTTTCGCCCAACGGATGCTGAGCAGCAAGCTTGTGCGAAACGAAGATGAATCACTGCATGATGAAGTGATGAATTCCTATCCCCAAGCCTGGAAGTGTGTGCAAAAAGTCGAGCATCACATTCAGCAAACCTATGGTTATGCACTGACCAAGGAGGAGAAAATGTTTCTGGCTATCCACATAGAGCGTGTGCGCAAAGAAACGCTGAATCCTTCACGGCTACAATCTGAGTAATTCGAGATATTGCTCACAAATTTTTAATACCGATTAAACACGGCCTTGAGTAAACCCCTGTAGCAGGGCATTCTGCAAATCAGAGCTTAGGATTGTTACTGGTAAGCAGGCAAAACCTAAACCGATTTTTTTGTTATGGCGCTTTTAGGCCCGTAACCAAAAATCGGTTTAGGTTTTTTTTTGGCCTGAATTCCGGTTTTTTCTCGTATCAGAGCATTGTGCTGCACAGGGAAGAAGGGTAATAACATGAAATATAATGAATTAGCCGTAGAAGTGCTGGAAAAGGTCGGCGGCCCAAAAAACGTCATCAGCCTGGTTCACTGCGCGACCCGCTTGCGATTCAAACTGCGTGACAGCAGCAAAGCGCAGACTGAGGCACTAAAAAAGACGCCGGGTATTATCATGGTTGTCGAGAGCGGCGGGCAATTTCAGGTTGTCATCGGCAATGATGTCAGTCAGGTTTATACGCCAATCGCGGCCAGGCTTGAAGGCAGTTTCCCCGAAACACTGCCTGGCGATGCTCAGTCGAAAGAGGGGCTTTTCGCTCGTCTGATCGACATTATTTCTGCAGTATTCACGCCGTTTATCGGCATTCTGATTGCCGGTGGTGTACTAAAGGGGCTGCTTTCCATTGCACTCGCCATCGGATGGACGACCCAGAAAACCGATACTTACCAGATTTTATTCGCCGCCAGTGATGCGATGTTTTATTTCCTGCCAATCTTTTTAGGATATTCCGCCTGCAAAAAATTCGGCGGAAGTCCGTTTGTCGGCATGGCGATTGGCGGAGCACTGACTCATCCAATGATGCTGGCGGCGTTTACCGCATCTCAGCTTCCAGGCGCGCAACCGCATCATTTTCTGGGCATTCCGGTGGTGATGATTAACTATGGCTCAACGGTGGTCCCGATTATTTTAGCCAGCTGGCTGTCGTCAAAAATTGAGAGGGCGATTCATCCACGTTTACACAGCGCGGTGCGTAATTTTTTAACGCCGCTGATTTGCCTGGCGGTGGTAGTTCCATTGACCTTCCTGCTGATTGGGCCTGCGGCTACCTGGCTAAGTAATATGCTTGCTCAGGGATATGAGCTGATTTACGGCTTTAATTCAGTAATAGCCGGCGTTTTGATGGGCGGATTGTGGCAAGTCTGCGTGATGTTTGGCATCCACTGGGGGATTGTACCCATCATGATGAACAACCTCAGCGTTGTTGGCCATGACACACTAATCCCGCTGCTTGTGCCGGCAATTTTTGGTCAGGTTGGCGCAACGCTGGGGATCTTCCTGCGTAGTAAAGATGCTCAACTCAAAGGCAACGCAGCCTCTGCAATGGCCGCCGGGATCTGCGGTATCACCGAGCCTGCCGTTTATGGCATTACCTTGCCTAATCGTCGCGCGTTTGTCTTCGGAAGTCTCGGTGGAGCAGCCGGGGCGGGCGTGGTCGGCTATTTCCATAGTGCAGTGTATTCCTTTGGATTTCCTGGGATTTTTAGCCTGACTCAGGTCATTCCACCTAGCGGTTTTGATATGACCGTCGTGGCAGTGATTGTGAGTATCATCATATCGTTGATTATCTCCACCGGATTAACCTACTGCTTTGCCACGCCGCGAGCTGTCGAGCGCGAGCTGCCTGCTGCGGCTGGACATGCTGTCGAAAACGACAACTCCGCTGCGCTAAATATCAACGAGCTAAATCCTGTCTCAACTGCCAGTAACCTTTCGCTGCAAAATGCCAAGGCGCGGGAGGTTATTTACAGTCCGTTGAGCGGGGCGCTTAAACCTCTGGAACAGATCAGTGATCCGATATTTGCCGGTGGCCTGCTCGGAAAAGGTGCATTCATTTCACCGACCAGTGGCCGTGTTGTCTCGCCGATCGATGGCAAGGTTGCGTCACTGTTTAAAACCTTTCATGCCATCGGATTGGAGTCGCCATTGGGGGCTGAGATTCTGATCCACGTTGGCATCGATACGGTCAAACTCGATGGACAATATTTTACTCCCCACGTCCGCGAAGGCGACGACGTGGTGCGTGGCCAGTTAATGCTTGAGTTCGATGCCGAGGCAATCCGTGCTGCGGGTTATAGCCTCGATACTCCGGTGCTTATCACCAACAGCGATGAGTTTACCGATGTCGATGTGAACGACAGCGCAGAAATTGTAGAAAATACTTCATTACTGACATTGATTCGCTAATTCAGGAGAAAAACCATGAGCCAACAGTTTCCGAAAAATTTCTTATGGGGTGGTGCAGTTGCCGCTAACCAGGTTGAAGGTGCTTATCTGACCGACGGTAAGGGATTGTCGACCTCAGACGTGCAGCCGAAAGGTATTTTCGGCGGCGTAGTCGAGCGAGTTGCCGGAGATAGCGGCATTAAAGACGTTGCAATCGATTTTTATCATCGTTATCCAGAAGATATGCAACTTTTTGCCGAAATGGGCTTTAGCTGCCTACGCACCTCTATTGCCTGGACGCGTATTTTTCCACAAGGCGATGAACTGGAGCCTAACGAGGCGGGGCTGGCATTTTATGACCGCCTGTTTGATGAAATGGCGAAATATAACATCACGCCGTTGGTGACGCTGTCGCACTATGAGATGCCTTACGGGCTGGTAAAAAAACACGGCGGTTGGGGCAGCCGCAAGACTATCGAATTCTTTGAACGCTATGCCCGGACGGTATTCCAGCGTTATCAGCACAAGGTAAAATACTGGCTGACCTTTAATGAAATAAATATGTCATTACATGCGCCGCTGACTGGAGTCGGCCTGCCTGAAGACAGCAGCAAACAGCAAGTTTATCAGGCAATTCACCATCAGTTGGTAGCCAGTGCCAAGGCGGTCAAAGCCTGTCACGAGATTATTCCTGACGCTAAAATCGGCAATATGCTGTTGGGTGGTTTGCTATATCCGCTGACGACTAAGCCGCAAGACGTAATGGAAACCCTGCAACAAAATCGCGAATGGCTGTTCTTTGGCGACGTGCAGGTGCGCGGCAGTTATCCGGCCTATATGAAACGTTACTTCGCCGATCGTGGCATCGAGATTAATGTCACCAGTGAAGACAAGGCGGCGCTGAAATCGACTATCGACTTTATTTCCTTCAGTTACTACATGACGGGTTGCGTCACGACTGATGAAGAACTTAATCAGAAAGCGCGCGGCAATATTCTTTCTATGGTGCCAAATCCTCATCTGGCGAGTTCTGACTGGGGCTGGCAGATTGATCCACAGGGGATTCGTATTCTGATGAACGAGCTTTATGATCGCTATCAGATCCCGCTATTTATCGTGGAAAACGGTTTGGGGGCCTTCGACAAACCTGATGCCGACGGCACGATTAACGACGATTATCGTATTGCCTATTTGAACGACCACCTGGTGCAGATTGGTGAAGCGATTGCTGACGGGGTTGAAGTGCTGGGTTATACCAGTTGGGGGCCAATCGATCTGGTTAGTGCTTCGAAAGCAGAATTCTCCAAACGATACGGCTTTATTTATGTCGATCGCGATGATCAGGGCAACGGTACCCTTGAGCGTCGACGTAAAAAAAGCTTCTATTGGTATAAAAGCGTCATTGAAAGCAATGGCGCTGCGCTAAAACGCTAAAGTAATCCGGAAAATTGTGTGATAAAGGTACAGGGTTTGGCCCGCCGAGCAGCAGGTTGAACTCCGTACCTTTTGCGTTTTAACCGGGGAAATAAGCATGACAGAAAAATTACTCCAACAAGAAACCAAGGCGCGCGTGGCATTAATTCGCGTTGTGACCTCTGAGGACCAGAGTTTTCTGGATATTCATCAACAGCTGATTATTGCTGAACAGCCTGAATTGGCGATGACAACTTATTGCCTTGCGGATCAATATGATGGCATTCACGATGCCAAAACATTAGAGCTGGCAGTGCCTAAGCTGGTTGCTCTGGGACTTGAGCTGCAAAAAAACTACGATATTCTGCTGGTAAGCTGCGCCTCGGATCCGGCGGTTAAACAGCTGCGCCAACTGCTGAGCATACCGGTCGTCGGGGCCGGACAAGCCTGTTGTGAGCAAGCGCTAACTGTTAGCCAAAGTGTCGGGGCAATTGGTATCGAACCTCGAGCACCGGCAATATTCTACGAAGTTCTGCATGACCGGCTGCGCACCTATCGCCAGCCAAAGGGCGTGAACAATACGCACGATATCCATACCGAGGATGGCAAAGCGGCTATTATCGAAGCGGTACTGGCCTGTGAGAAAGATGGGGCAAAAGTCATTGCTTTAGCTTGTACCGGCATGGCGACAACGGATGTGGCGGCGCTGGTGGCTCCTTATACTTCTATAGCGATAATAAACCCGGTGCTTGCTGCAGGACTGGCAGTAAAAAAATTGCTTAAGCGTTGAGTGCTGTTTTCATCAGGCTGAAGTGATAATAATGTAGGTTACTATTAGCAGAGCAAGAATTGTTAATTCTTGTTCCGACAAAAGCGTATTATCACTTCATCGCCTTGCAGAGCTAACACCGTTTAAAACGAGTGCCGGAGATAAGCGCCGGGAAAGGGGATAAATAGAAAGCCCTGTCTGATCAACAGGGCTTTTTGCCGTCTGTAGTTTACTAAAATTACTCTGAACAGAAAGGGCTCGGTTTTCACTGGAAAGCAGGCAAAAAAAAGCCCGCTCAGAGGCGGGCAAATAACAGGGGTACTACAGGGTTTCTACACAACAGGGTTTCTAAACAACAGGGTTTCTAAACAACAGGGTTCTTACAGGGTTCTACAGATTTACACAGGGACATCACTTTCTCTCGATGGGTTTAAGATACCAAAGCCAATGTATGGTTTTGTCATCGTCAGGTAAGTTTTAGAATCGATGTGTAAAGCGCCGTCTTACCTTCCAACATTTGTATTAGCGATTAAAAAAGGCTTACTTTTCAGGGTAAGCCTCGAGTAACCAGCCGCGACTATGCAGCAGTGGTAATTGATCAGCCGAACAGGCTATAAACAATTGCCGACATCGCAACTAAACCCACAATAACAATGAAACCGTTGCTGATATGGCCGCTGTATTTTCTCATTGCCGGAACTTTGCGAATTGCATACATCGGCATGAGGAAAAGCAACATGGCGATAATTGGGCCGCCCAGGGTTTCAATCATTCCTAAAATGCTTGGATTCAAGGTAGAGATGGCCCAGGTCGAAACCAGCATAAATACTGCGGTTATGCGGTTCATTTTCGGCAGAGAAATGTTTTTGCCACGGCTGCGCAGCGATTGGCTCACGATACCGTTAAAACCTTCGCGAGCACCCAGGTAATGACCCAGAAACGACTTGGTAATGGCGATAAAGGCAATCACTGGCGCGATATAGGCAATTACCGGTGTTTGGAAATGGTTGGCCAGATAGGACAGAATCGAGATGTTCTGATTTTTGGCCTCCATCAGGTCCGCCGGGGAGAGGCTCAGCACGCAGCTGAACACGAAGAACATCACCGTTACAACCATCATCAAAGTACTGAAGGTCAGGATTTTAGAGCATTTTTTCTCGGCATCGTCGCCATATTCTTTACGTTTTGCGACGGCAAATGATGAGATAATTGGCGAATGGTTAAACGAGAAAACCATCACTGGAATAACCAGCCACAGGGTCATCAGCATGCCATTACCAGTACCTCCAGTTGCCGCTGGAGCGTGCTCAAAAATAGAGGCATTCCAGTGCGGAATAAGGTAAAGCGCTAACGCCATCAGCACAACAACAAATGGATAAACAAGAACACTCATTGTTTTAACAATAAGGTGCTCACCAAAGTGAACCAGTGTCATTAATGCCAGAATCAGCACTAGCGCTAATATCGCTCGCGGTGGAGCAGGCAGATGCATTTGATGGGTGATGAAACTTTCGACAGTGTTGGTAATAGCTACGCTATAAACCAATAATATCGGGAAAATAGCGAAGAAATAGAGCAAGGTAATTAGTTTACCTGCGGTAATACCGAAATGTTCTTCTACAACGTCGGTAATATTCTGCCCTGCATTCTTCCCGGACAATACGAAGCGTGTTAGTCCACGGTGGGCATAAAATGTCATGGGGAATGCAAGAATAACCATGATAATCAGCGGGATAAGTCCACCAATCCCAGCATTAATTGGCAAAAACAGCACGCCCGCGCCTATTGCCGTTCCGTACAGTCCCAGCATCCATGTGGTATCCGTTTTGCGCCATGCACCTGTTTCGTCGGTATTTTCCGTGGCAAGTACGTCAACTTGAGAATTACTCATAAAACCTCTGGTGAACAAAATTTAATCATCTCTTGCGAGAGACTGAGTCACAATATTAAAAACTGGCATCATACTAATGAGACAGAATTTGGATAGCGGGATGATACTCACGAGCAGTATGAATGTCCGTGATTCTGATCACCTATGGCTGAATATATGGCTAATTTCTTTCATGTTCGATAAAGATACGGGCTGCTGGTAAATATATAGATTAATCAAAATTTTATTCATTGCTCAGGCCATGCTTAAAAATTCAGGCAAGAGAGTAGCATAATCCTTATTTCCCTTGAATTGCCAAGTTTCACTCTAAGATGAATATTATTAAATTAGATTTTTTAATTTCTTATAATGATGGCCATAGCGGCTGGAAATTTGATTTAAAACTCTGTTTCTCAACAGGTAGAAACTGCCTTATGGGCAATATTGGAATGCATTTGCGGAGTTAATAACGGTATTGATGGACCTGAATCAGTTAATCATTACTGATTCAGGATATGCAACTAATAGGTTGTTATTTAAACAGCTCGTTATTGCCGAAAAGCTTATTGCTGTTGCTGTTTTGGATACTGGTCAGGCAATGCGTCGCCGACTGGTGAGCCGGGCGCTGTGGTGAGGTCATCATATCGCGAGCATCCGCAACATTGTTAAATGATGAATGCTCAACGCAAGGCTGTGAACTGGTGTTCATTGGAATTTCTGAAGCCTGTGTGCCGAATGCTGCGCCCGCAAGCACCATTGCTGCGAGTAGAACTTTACTGCTGGTCATTTTAGGTATGTCCGAGAATCTTAAGGTTAACGCCTGTTCACCTGGCATGAGCTGGCCATGAGGTGTTGGGAGTTTGATTGTCTGCTTGCTTGTGTAGAAGCTGTGAGGCTGGCAATAAAAAACGGGAGCCATGGCTCCCGTTGATCATGCAGAAAGGATCAGAACAAGGGTCTACACATGTTGGAGCGTATTTTGCTCCTCGATTTCTTTATTCGGTAGGCGAATCGTGGCAGAAATCGCGAGTGAGATAATTAATAGCACGGTAATGAAGCTAAAGGTTATGGCAAAGCCGCCAAAGATTGAGGCAATCAATGAGCCTAAAACACTGCCGACGCCAAACCCGAGATAAAGCAGGCCATAGTTCTTGGTCAGATTGTTAAGGCCGAAGAAATCGCTGACCAGTGAAGGATAGACGGTGATCGTGCCGCCAAAGCTAAAGGCTACGCAGGCTACGGAAACATAGAACGACGTTTCATTCATATGAGTAAATAGCATAATACTCATGCCAATCAGAGAGATAACCTGGGCTAACGAGATCACTCGAATACGCGCCATTTTGTCTGAAAGCACGCCGAGAACCAGGCGACCGCTAAGATTGGCGATAGCAATAACGGTAACGGCGTTGGCAGCGGTCATCGCGCTGAGATGCACCAGGCCTTGGCCAATATCTTTGGCCACCCCAATGACATACAGTCCGCTCATGCAGGCAGTCAAAAACATCAGCGCCAGCATCCAATACTGTGGGACGCGAATGGCTTCGGCCAGGCTGAAATCACGCGGCTGCTCCTGGTGATTGTCAATCATTCTGGCTTGCTGTTTTGGTGCGTCGGTCATCATCAGGCCGCCGATAATCACCATCGTCATCGCTAACAAACCCCAGATAATAAAGGTATGTTCCAGCGTGCCGATGCTTAACAGGTAGCCACAGATAAACTTAAATCCCAGGCTGCCAAAACCGTAGGCGCCAATGGCACAGGCTGAAACTACGCCTTTGCGTTCCGGGAACCATTTTACGCAGTTCGAAAGGGACATCAGATAACCGGCACCATCGGCCAGTCCGACCAGCACGCCTGCGCTGAGGTAAAGCATGACGAGATTCGTCGAGTGGGCGGTGAGGAAGAATCCAACGGCCATCAATATGCCTGAGGCGATGGTGACTTTTTTTACCCCGAAGCGTTCCTGTAATTTACCGGCGACAGAAGAGGCTACGGCCAGGCCCAGGCTTAATAAACCGAATGAGAAGGCAACGCGGCTGATGGGTTCATCGAGTTTGGCGGAAAGCTGCCCGTTGAACAGGCTCCAGGTATAAACCGAGCCGAGTGCAAACATGGTGATAATGGTACCAAACAAGGTAAACCAGCGGGTGCGATTATGATTGGGTATCGCAGCGCTTTGCTGGACGGCCGCTTTTTTAAGGCCTGATTTATCACTCATAGTGGGTTCTCCCGAGCGAGATTGATTCAATTAGATTGGCGTTATGATAAGTCTTATTTGAGGACATGAATCGATTCAGGCATGAGATGCCTTTGAAGTGGAATGAAGTGCATTAATAGCGGTATGAATGACCTAAAGTGTCCTTTTTACAGAGGATAATTTGGCTTAAATCTGTTTTGTCAGGCCGCTTGGTGCCTGGCTTTAGTTGATCTACATCATCAACAACGTAGTTAGGTTTGCTGTCTGCTATCTGAAAAACGTCAAAAGCACAGCGATGAGTTTGTTTAGCTCAAAACAGGGATTGGTTTTGCAGAAAACTTCGTTCTGGAAAAGGGGCCTTCTTATTACTCTGCACGCTATTGGAAAAAATTTTTAAAGAGAGCGCGTTATGTCGGATTTGGTGCCTTATCTTGATCACGTTGTTATAAATGTTGCCGAGGGTCTTAACCTGTCAGAGCAGCTGTTTCGCAGGTTGGGATTTAACCTGACAACTCGCGGCCATCACTCGCTTGGATCGAGCAATCATTTAGCCATCTTCAATGATAATTATCTTGAGTTACTCGGTTATGAAGACCGCAATACGCTACAGCGTAAGGATCTGTATCAGGCGCCGTTGGGGCTTAATGGGCTGGTGTGGAAAACCCAGGACGCCGCTGCTGTGTATCAGCAGCTATCGCAGCATCAGTTGGCCGAAGCCGAACCCAAAGCTTTTTTCCGCCCGGTTAAGCTCAACGATGGCACCGAACCCAACGCGCGATTTCAAACCGTGCCGGTTAAAGCCTCTCGCATCCCGCATGGTCGGAGCTTTTTTTGTCAGCACTTAACGCCTGAACTGGTTTGGCGTGCCGAATGGCAAACCCATCCTAATGCGGTCTCGCATATTAGTGAATTTGTGATTTCTGCCAGAGATATCCGCCATGCTGCACAAGTGTATGTGGACATTTTTGGTAAGGAGCACATTAATGAGATAGATCCTCAGGAAGTTGCCTTGCAGGCCGGAGGTGCCAAGGTGCGCTTTATCACTCCTGAGAAAGCTCAGGCTGTTTTCGGCATCACGCTAACGGATGATTGTGATGAGGCAAAAATGGTAGCGCTGAGTTTTGGCACCTATTCGCTGGAAACCACGCGTCAAAGTTTACAGCGCGGTGAGATTCACTTTACCGAGGTTGGGGGGCGAATCCTTGCGCAGGTCGGGCATGGACTCGGGTTAACGTTAGCCTTTTATGAGAACTGAAGGTTGAAATTGAAAGTTTAGAATTGAAAACGTTAAGTAAAGGTGGAAACTAACGTTGATAGACTGGGTCGAAAAGTAAACTATCAACGTTAAGGAACAACTTTTATGAATAGCATAAAGTGTATTTACGCAAAAGCCTGCCTTCTAGCCCTGATTTTAGCCACTCTAAGCGGCTGTGCGTATCAGAGTCCTTCAGGTGATACCAAGATTCAAGGATCGGGTACGATAAGTGCGGGAGCTGCGTTCTAATTTTAAGTTTATGAGTATTAAAATGCTTTGCAGGAAAATGGTACTTTCCTGCAATGGATTATATTTTTGAGCGCTTTTATTGATTTAGATCAACGAAAGCGCTTAAAAAACTTAATCGGTGTTGAATGATTTAAAAAAACATGCAGAATCTAAATAATAAAGTTGCTGGCTAAAAAATATTAACATTATGGCTATCCCTCATCCCTGCGTTCATCATTTTACTGATTGTATTCATTGTTAGTTTAATGAATAATCTTCAATCTTATTAATTATGTTTTCAATTTCACTTCGACTTTTATCAGTCTCAGCAACAGCTTTATCAACAATTAGCTCTTTTATAAAGAAGTCTATCGCAATAGTTGTTTTTTTGACGACATTTTCCATGGTGACTTCTCTATATGCATCAGGCTCGACTTGTTTTTGCAGTTCTGTTTTAACATACTGAAAGAAGTCCTCAGGTGCTTCATAAGTAGCGATTCCATGAATCATCATATCCAATGTTAATATCATATATAGCCTCTCGTATTTTATTTATTTAGATACATTCAGACAAACTTGATGCTTTGAATGAGGTTTGCCTACTAATTTTAGGGACTTTACCCTCATATTCATCGGTCTACGTACGGCCAATCACTTGAGATAATCTTATCAATATAGGCTTATGAAGGCCGTTAGATCAAGAATTCCCGTCACATATCTCATACATTCTCGCTACCAAAAGCGATTTTTGAGAGCTGCAAAGCTTTGCCTGCGGCATGTTTCGCTTTTTCCTCAATCAAAACAACTCACAACCTTTGGTTAAAAAAATTTGTCAATGCAGTTCCGGGTTTCTGGTCTGTTTGGCCCCGTTCCCATGAGCGATAGCTATCTTCGGATAAAATTTAACTTAGAGCAGATTTCCTGCTTCGAGACGTTGAGTTAATCTTCATCTCCAGTTGTTATGAGGTTTGAATTTCGTTGATGAATTGTTAATTAATCATGCTTAATACGAAAATAAAGTGGATGACTATAAATTAATGTATTTTAAACTATTGTCTGGTAAGTTTTCTTGAGTGTTCGCCATTGGCGCTGAACCTTTCAATATACCGCGCTGTGTTAGAAAAGCGATCATTTCGTTTATGTTGTGCTCTGTGTAGATAGCTTTTTCAAATCCACGAAGGAAAAAAACTGTTTTGTCGCCATTGCTTTTAATTAAATAGATTTCAGCAATGCTGATTATAAAATCACAATTATCAATGCTTTTAATTTGCATCATTTTCGTGTGTCCAAGGTTTTAATATAACTTTGTTAGGATTAATCTTAACGAAGTTATACTACTCTCGATTTTTTTAATTGGAAATAGAGTAAATTGTTTAAAGATGCTAATTCTTTCCTGTTTGTTGTAAGTGTGAGCATATTGAGTGCTTGTTAAGCAATCCACTTTCTAAATATAAAGTATTCAAACCTTTGATGTAGAGTTTTCATAACTTCCTGTATTCATTAAATTTGCCGAGTGATTGATTTTTGAGCGACAGGCAAAGCAGAATTTCTTGATTTACATTAGGAGAAATCATAGGTTATTTCTTACCTATTTGTTATCGATAACTCGCGCCCGAGATGATGCCTGCTTTCTGTTACCGCACTTACGGGGGTGAAATTATCCATGGAGGTTATGATGCATGCGGAACTGCTTTCTCTATTTTCCATTGCTGTAGCGCTGGCAGTTGGGGCGATGAGCCCCGGTCCCAGTTTTATTTTTGTGGCAAAAACGGCTATCGCTTCCTCACGTCGCGATGGTCTGGCGACCGCGTTGGGTATGGGGATCGGTTGCGCAATACTGGTTCTAATCGCTTTTTCCGGGCTACATACTTTGCTGGTTACCGTTCCCTGGCTCTATCTCACGCTGAAGATTTGCGGCGGCCTGTACCTTTTTTATATGGCAATCAAGATTTTCCGGGGGGCGAGTCAGAAACTAACGTTGGGAGAAGGGGGGGAATCGGCAAGGATTGGTTTCAAAAAAGCCTTTATGACCGGATTGATTACCCAACTATGTAATCCCAAGACGGTTTTAGTCCTGGCCGGTATTTTTGCTGCATTGTCCCCTCGCGACATCCCCGGCTACTTCTATTGGCTTTTACCGGTAATGGGCTTTGCCATTGATTCACTGTGGTACACCTTTGTGGCCTATGTCTTGTCATCGGCCAAGCCACAGCGTGTTTATTTACGCTATAAGAAAAGTATTAGCCGTATCAGTGGTGGAGTGATGGCGGCGCTTGGGTTAAGGCTGATCCTGACCAAATAAAACTCTCAAAAAGCCAGCGGAAAGACTTCGCAAATGGTCTTATGCAGGTAACCGGTGGCTTCTGAAAGATGGCTATTTGACTGATGCAGGGCAATGCCAATATTGCCCATCTCAGGCAGTTCAGGTCGGTCAATGATCTTTAGTCTGGTTGGCATGCCCATCTCGGTACGCAAAGTCATTCCCAATCCTGCAGATGCGGCCGCCCATATTCCACTGAGGCTACGGCTGGTAAAAGCAATGCGCCAAGGGATGCCTGCATGATCCAGAGCGGCGATGGCGAGAGTGCGCATAATACAAGGCGCATCGAAAACCAGAAGCGGTAAGGGAGTTCCTTCTCGCAGATAAGGCGTAATTTCGAAATCAGTCGCGCTAATCCAATGCAGCGGCAGGCTGCCTAATGATTGGTTGAAAGGCGTGGTTTCTTCCCCCTGCCAACTCAGGGCTAAATCTAGCTCGTTTTGCCTGATAGCACTAAGCAATGGGCCATTGCGAGTCACGGTTGCCGAGATTTGCACCTTTGGATGGATACGAGAAAACTGGCCGAGAATAGCCGGTAGCAGTGCTTCGCCAAAATCCTCCTGCAAACCTAAACGAATTTCGCCGGCAACGGTGCTGGCGCTCATTGCCGCGCAGGCTTCATCATTGAGATTCAATAATCTGCGCGCATATCCCAGCAAAATTTCGCCCTGAGCGGTTAATGCCAGATGGCGACCAGATTTTTGCATCAGTGCCGTGCCTGCCTGCTGTTCCAGCTTTTTAAGCTGCGCGCTGATGGCCGAGGTTGAACGACCCAACCGGTCGGCGGCCAATACAAAGCTTCCCAACTCAATGCCGGTTACAAAAGTCCGCAATGCTTCTGCATCAAATGTCAGAGGGCGTTTTGCCATGATTAATCATCCTGTTTTTCGGGAATAATGGTGCTGTTATATCTGATTTTATAAATCATCATAGGCGCTTATCTTCTTTATTACACCTTTTGAGTAACGTAATAGCAGGAGATAATCATGCCTATGACCCGTATTGCGATCCCGGAACAGCGATTCACACTTTGGCGCGACGCGATTTCCCGTGCGCTGCAACAGACTCTGGTTAGCAGTTTTGACATCCCCGAAACCGACTGTTTTCAACTTTTTGACCGCTATCAGCCGGAGGAACGCATCTTTGACCGCCACTATTTATCTGGATCTGAGCAGGGCCGCAGTGAGGATTTTCTGCTGTTTCAGATAACCGCAGGCAGACCGCGCGGACCAGAGGAGAAACAGAAATTGTATTTGAAGTTGGTGGAACTGCTTGAGCAATCCATAGGTATCAAGCCGCAGGACGTGATGGTAGTGATTACTTTTACTCAGCCTGAAGACTGGTCTTTCGGCAGTGGAAAGCTGTTTAAGGTCTCTGATATTCCACGACCTTAAGGAGAAGAACATGCTGGCGATGCAATACAGTTTCACGCTTCCGGCCGATTATGATATGACCATTATCGAGCGTCGTATCGCCGATAACGGTCATCTGCTGGATGGTTATCCGGGGCTGATTTTTAAAACTTATCTCTATGCGATTCAGAACGACGGGTTAACCGCCAGTGACGAGAATCTCTATGCGCCTTTCTATCTTTGGCAGGACGCCGCAAGCCTGAACAGTTTTCTGTTAAGTCCGGGGTTTGCGGCGGTATCGCGGGCTTTCGGCAGGCCAGAGGTCAAGATTTATCCCGTGCTTTCGGTGGCATTATCGCCTGACATCCGTCAGGCTAAATTCGCCTGCCGGAAGATTGAGCCAATCAGGCCTTACAGCAGTCTTTCGTCACTAGGTGAGCCAGTAAAAATAGGAGAAGAGTTGGCGCGTTTAGTTGCCTGGGATCCGCAAAATTGGCAGCTGATTGGCTTGAGTCTGTGGAAAATATTGCCGCAAGAGGTAGCCTCAACCAGCCAAAACTATCAAATTGGCCATATTTCACTGCCGAAAAATTGAATCATGCACTGAGTAAAAAAGCCTAATCAATAAGTCTTTATTATGGCACGGCCGAAAGGCATCGGCTGGGCCTGAGCCCCTGTATTGTACGACTTAACATACCGCAAAAATCGTTAATCCTACCGCTAAAATACAATTCTTCTTTTGTATGATAATAAATCCGTATGGATAAAAATCACCCAGCTTAAACAGGCTAATTACTGCATTAAAAGTCAAAAAATCAGACTCAAAATTCAATTTAACTGTCTGTTTTTATTTGTTTAATTTTCTAAAAAACTTCAGTCATAAAAAGTGATTTTCATCACAATATCGCCGCTCACAAAGTAAGCGGTTAGATTGACTTTCGTATAATCGTATACGAAATTGGTCTCATGTTGATTTGCTGTGGAAATGACCAATGAAGACCGCGATTACCTATCCTGGGTTGGGAACTGAAGACCGACCAATGGGGCCTGCTCCTCTTTCAGCCGCCATTTTATCTGAACCGATGCTGTTTATTTCTGGACAGGTCGCCATTGATCCTTACAGCGGCAAAATTGTTGGCAGTGATATTGCGTCCCAGACACGTCAGGTTTTAGCGAACATTGAGTCTTTGCTCAAGCAGGCCGATATGACGCTGGACTGTCTGGTTCGCGTAACAATTTACCTCACCGATCTTTCACAGTTTGCCGGCATGAATGAAGTTTATGGCGAAGTGCTCTCCGCTCCCTATCCTGCTCGTGCCACGGTAGGTATTACGCTGAATCATCCCGATCTGCTGGTGGAAATGGAAGCAACAGCGATGCGTCAGATTGCAAAATAACAAGCAGCGGCAATTATTTTAAAAAATTATAAATCACAGGCGAAAGCCTATTTTTTCAGCACCAGGGGAACTTAATCATGAACAATGCATTGCGACTGGCTGTTTGGATGACGGGATTCACCGCAATTATGCTCTCTTCCCTATCTGCAGCTCAGGCTGCGGATGACATCAAACCCTCGGCCAAAGACTTTGCCGCTATGGCCCAATGTAAAACCTTGCAGGCCAAGTATCCTTCTCTGGTCGGCAAGCAGGTGGTGGTCGGCCTTGGCGGATATACCAAAGGTTTTGAGGCTCCGTCGGCAAAGGATCCTTCAGTGATTGAAGGGTTGGATCCTTCACTGTTCGATCGTCTTGGTGGCTGTCTTGGTTTCACTAACACTTATCAAAATGGATCCTTTAACGTGCTGCTAACCTCGATCACCAGCGGTCGTGCGGATATCGGCCCGATGCTTTACGTTACTGATGCGCGCCTGAAACAGATAGCGTTTGTCGCCTCGGTGCAGGTGCAGGACGGATCACTGGTAGCAAAAGGCAATCCAAAAAATATTAAAACCGTAGATGACCTGTGCGGTAAAACCGTGGCCGCTGCGGCAGGAACCTATGAAGCTGCAACACTGGTTCCTCGGCAAAATGCTATCTGCAAGAAAGAAGGCAAGCCCGAGATCGATATGCTGATGGTGCAGAACACCGATAACAGCATTCAGGCGATCAAAAGCGATCGCGCCGATATTTATCTCACTGAGGCCGGATCGGCGCGTGAAGTCGCCAAGGCCGATCCTTCCCTGCAAACTTCATTTACTGTCGATCTGCCGATCATGGTCGGTTTCCCTATTGCCAAAGACAACACTGTGATGCGCCACGCGGTGCTGGACGCCATGAAAGTGATTCAGAGCAGCGGCGCGCAGAAAAAACTGTTGGATTTCTGGGGCCAGGGCGGCAGTGCCGAACGTCCCGCAGTTGATAAAGGCTAAAGCATGGAGCTGGGGCTGCTGATTGTGACCGCCCCAGTTTTTCCCCTATGCAGTAGATTTTTTGAATGCCCAGTCTGACCGTCAGGAGTCGACGATATGCAAGATTTTTTCCAATACCTCACGCTGCCGTATTTATGGCAGGGTGCGGTAATCGCCGTCGAACTGTTAGTCGGTGCTCTAACTGGGGGGATTATCATCGGATTTTTTCTGGCGCTCGCCAGCACTTCCCGTCATACGATAATTCGCCTTCCGGTGCAGATTTACATCTATATTTTGCGCGGCACGCCGGTGCTGTTGCAGCTGATTTTGCTCTACAACGTGTTGCCGCAGTTTGGTCTACGTTTTAGCCCATTTTCCAGCGCTTTATTGGCGATGATGATTAATGAAACGGCGTTTTGCGCCGAGATTATTCGCGGTGGTATCGTAGCCACCGATCGCAACCAGCGCACCGCCGCGCAGGCATTTGGCTTTTCGCGCACCAAAGAAATGATCCACGTGGTTATTCCGCAGGCGTTGCGCGCCATTCTGCCGACGCTGGGCAATGAAGCTGTCGGATTGCTGAAATCCACCTCGCTGGCCTCCGTCGTCGGGGTTAATGAACTGACGATGCGTGGGCAAACCATCGTTTCGCAAAACTTTCTGTTTATTCCTGTGCTGGTTGCCTCTGGCGGCATTTATATGATCATGTCTTCAGGCCTTGCCGGTATCCAATACTGGCTTGAAAAGCATTTCAATCTTGAAGAACGGGCGCGGCGCGCGCGTCTGGTGAAAAACGCCGTCGAAGTGCCGATTGAGGAAACTCAGGCACTGCTGCCGAAACAGCATTGGGAAAGCAAAAATGCCGCCGTGGTGCTGGATATAGAAAATCTGCTGGTGGAATACGCGGGCAAAGCGGTGCTAAAAGGGCTGACTTTAAAGGTTCGCCGTGGGGAAGTGGTGGTCCTGCTGGGCCGTTCCGGTTCCGGTAAAAGTACCTTGCTGAAATCCATTCTGGCGCTGACGCCGCGAGCCGGAGGCAGTATAGAAACAGAAGGTCACCTGATGGGCCGTGACGCGAAAGGGCAGCCGTTGGCCGAGCGCCTTTTGCCCGGCAATCGCGCCGACTCCGGGATTGGTATCGTATTTCAGCACTTTGCCTTGTTTGATCACATGACCGCGCTGCAAAACACGATGAGCATTCCCTTGCTGGTGCAGGGGATGCCAAAAGACGTGGCGCGGCTCAAGGCCAAAAGCGCGTTGAAGCTGGTCGGGCTCGAGAATTTTGAGGTGGCTTTACCACACGAACTTTCTGGAGGGCAACAGCAGCGGGTCGGGATCGCCCGTGCGCTGGCTGCCGAACCGCGTATTTTGCTGTTTGATGAACCGACCTCGGCGTTAGATCCTGAGCTGGTGCGCGAGGTCAATCAAACCATCCGTTCGCTGGCGAAAACGGGCATGACACTGCTAATCAGCACTCATGACATCGCATTTGCCGCCACCGTCGCCGATCGCATTGTTTTCCTGCAAGACGGTGTGCTGGTGGAGGAGGGCGGGCCAGAAATCTTGCAACATCCAACCACAACAGCGTTTTCCGCCTTCCTGCAACAGGAGCTGACTCATGAAAATAGCTGATCACCATTTACAGGGCTTACCGCACGCTATCGAGGCGCGCGAAAAGCTGGGCGAGGCGCTATTTCGCTACATGCTTGGCCAGCCCAAAGACTTGCCTGTAGGCGCAGACGATGCCAACGCCGCGGCTCTGCAACAATATCGACTGGTGCCGCGAGTCATGCGAGGTTGTCAGAGCCTGAATATCAGCAGCCAGCCGTTTAAGCGTCACTGGTCCGCTCCGTTGGCGGTCGGCGCATTCGCTGGCGATCGGGTATTTCATCCGCAAGGATTGCTGCCGATTGCACGGGTCTGCCAGCGATTGCAGCTGCCACTGTTTATTTCCGAAGAAACCGTAACCCCGTTGGCAGATATTTGTGCTGAACACGATGACTGCTGGCTACAGCTGCGTGCCGCCGGGCCGGTGGATCGCATCTTGGATTTGATGGGTAATGCCGCCGACTGCGGGGCGCAGGGGATTATTCTTACCGTGCTGGCACCGGTTCATCCGGTTAATGGCCTGCAACCGGGCGGGTTTTCGATTGGCGACGAGCTACTGCGTCGGGGTTGGAAAACTATCGGTTCGACGGCAGCGGGCGTGCATCCGCTACCCGCATTTCCTGCCTGGTCATGGCAAGAATTGGCAACCGTGATTCAACACGCGACGGCTAAAGGTTTGAGCGTCATGGTTAAAGGCGTTCTGCATCCAGAGGACGCTATGTTGGCTACGCAATCTGGCGCACAGGCGCTGATGGTATCAAATATCGGCCTGCGGCAAAGTGCGCGCTGGGTAACACCGGTTGAGTCGATGGCCCACATTGTTCCTGCTTTTACAGGTTTACTCGCAATTGACGGTGGGATACGCAGCGGCGCGGACGTGCTGGTCGCGCGCAGCCTCGGAGCTGAGCTTGCGGTAATTGTCCGCCCGATAATCGCCGCTTTAGCCGCCGGTGGCGAACAGGCCGTTGAGTCTTTACTCTGCGGTTTAATCAATGAAATAACGGCTTTGTGCAGCTGGTGCGGGGTCAGCGATATCTGCGAGCTTAACGCGGATTATGTAGCCATTATGGGAGCCAGTCATGAGCAGTAATCCTTTGGCATTACCGACTTTGCGCCTTAATCAGGGCGATGCCAGTGAGGCGCGAGTTTATTACTGTGCGCATTTTATCGCTGAGAGCCTGGGCTTTTTTACCCGCGCAGGAGTGAAAATCGAATTCACTTCCGCCCAGTCCGGCGGCCACACCATTCAGGGAGGGCAGGTTCCGGCCGTTATCGCCGGAGAGGCTGATCTGACAATCGGTGGGCCGATGGTTATCATGAAAAATCACGAAGAAAACGGCCCGTTGCTTAAGTGTTTTTGTGCTGCGGTGGCCGGTAATCCGTGGTATTTGGCTGCCGCGAGTGCTCAGCCGGATTTTAGTTTTGCGTCGCTGCGCGGTTGCACGGTCATTGACGTTGGCAATGTTGGCACTGCAACCCTTTGTTTTCGCTGGTTGTTGCGTCAGCAGGGCATCGGTGAAAACGAACTGGAGCTGATCCCCGGCAGTGGCAATCCGCAGCAAGATTTTGCAGCGGTCGCCGCAGGTGAAATTGACTATGCCTTGCACTCGTTGCACGCACTGGCTCCAACTATCGCCAGCGGCCAACTTGCCGTAGTACAAAGCCTGTCGGCCGCAACCGGCCCGGTGCCTTGGAGCGCCTATATTGCCCGGCCAGAGATTATTGCTGCAAAACATCAGGCTTTTTCAGCCTTTACCTGTGCTATTGGTTGGGCCCTAAACTGGTTGCGCGAACAGTCAGCCGAGCAAGTGAGCCAGGTTATCGCGCCTTTCTATCCTGATTATCCTGCCGAAGGATTGATAGAAGCCGTCCGCGGCTATCAGGCCTCGCAGACTTTTGCTTCATCCACCCCGATCGCGGAACAAGATTTTCGCCACTTCTCGGACATTCTACAGCAGGCAGGTTGGCTAAAGCAGGCTGCACCTTACGCCGCGCTGGTAGATAGCAGCTTAATAAAGGAGCAAAACTGATGAAAACCTTGATTATCGGCGGATTGTTGGTGACCGAAACCGGCGAGCTGCGGGCCGAACTGGCCATCGACAAGGGTAAAATTGTCGGTATTTTTGCGCCAGATTGCCTATTGCCGCAGGCCGATGAGGTGATCGACGCCAGCGGGCTTATCGTGATGCCCGGTGCCATCGATGTACACACGCACTTTACCGGTTCGCACGATTTCCCCGAGCAGGAACTGCGCGAAGGAACACAGGGAGCGGCTGCGGGCGGCGTCACCACGGTGGTAGAAATGCCACATTCACTGCCGCCAGCCACTACGCTGGAGAATTTCACCTGGAAGCGCGGCCTGCTGGACGCCAATGTTACGGTGGATTTTGCCATGTGGGCCGGGTTGGACGGCAAAAATTTGCATCAGTTGGCGAGTCTGGATGCTGCCGGCGCGATCGCGTTTAAAGCCTTTTTATGCAGCGGCGATCCCGATGGCGGTGCCACTGACCCGAAAGGGCTGCCGCGCCTTGACGATGACGGCCTGCTGCGCGCTATGCAAACGTTGCGCGAGTTTGACGGATTGATCGGCATTCATTCCGAGAATCACGACATTCTGATCGGAGCAGGGGCTGAATTGCGCCGTGCCGGACGCAAAGATATTCGCGCCCACGCGCTGGCTGGCCCTGAAATTGCCGAGGTTGAGGCTGTCAATCGTGTGCTGACCATCGCCGAGGAGACCGGCGCGCGTTGTCACATCGTACATGTCAGTTCGGCGCGGGCCGCAAAAAATATCGTCAAGGCTCGCGGCAGGGCGCGGGTCTCATTCGAAACCTGTCCTCATTATCTGATCCTTGATGAAGAAGATTTGGTGCGCATTGGCCCTAACGCGCGCTGCGGGCCGCCGATCCGCCCGCGTCCGGTTGTGGATGCGCTGTGGTCAGTGGTACTCGACGGCGAGGTGGACATGTTGGCCTCGGATCACTGCCCATACCTGCCGGAACAAAAAGCGGCGGGCAACGAATCCATCTGGGATGCGGGCATGGGGCTGACCGGCGTTGAAACGCTGGGGCCAATGTTCTTTAGCGAAGGGCACGTCAAGCGAGGTCTTGGCTTGACGGAATTTGCCCGCATGACCGCCACGGGTCCGGCGAAAACTTTCGGCCTTTATCCACGAAAAGGGGCGATTAGGATAGGATCTGATGCCGATCTGGTGTTTTACAACCCACAGCAGGCCTGGACGGTAAAAGGTGCCGATTTTTACGGACTCGGCAAGTGGAGCGCGTTTGAGGGGCTGAACTGTCAGGGCAAGGTTGCGATGACGATGATCCGTGGGGTCATGGTTTATAAGGATGGCAAGACCCAGGTCGAGCCGGGCTTTGGGCAGTTTATCACCCGTGCGATAAGCCAATAATATCCAAACTATTCGTCCTGGAAAGGGCATCAGGAAGCATCATGGCAGCAAAACAGGCGATAAAAAAAACGCTGGGCAAACAGTCTGCAAATAAAGCCGACGCCGAGGTGTCACCGCTGATGCAGGCCGCTGGCGAGGAGGGGGTTCAGTGGCAGGCGGCCAGACCTCGCACGCTGGTAGATCACGCGGTTGACGCCATTCTCTCTGCTGCGTCGCGCGGTTTGCTGCTGCCCGGCGATCGCGTTTCTGAACCGGATCTGGTGATGCGGCTGGGTATGAGTCGGGTGCCGATTCGTGAGGCGCTGCGCATCCTCGAGAGTCAGGGCATCGTCTCCAGCGAGCCGTATAAAGGTATTCGCCTGATGGATATTTCCCAGCAGCGGCTGGAGCAGATCATCGACGTGCGTATTCCGCTGGAAACGCTGGCTTGTCGTCGCGCGATTGAGAACGGCCGCAACGGCAAGCTGCAAATTACCCGACTTGAGGCAAGCGTCAAAGAGCTGGAACTGATGATGCAGCGTGGAGATGTCTACGGTTTTGCCTCGGCGGATACCGATTTTCACCGCGTATTGTGCAGCTTCGCGGAAAACCCCGTGCTGAGCAATCTATGGGAATCGATAGCTCGCCAGCTCACAGTGATTTTCGGGCTATCAACAATGGGCAAATCCATGGCCGACATCGTAGAAGAGCATCGCCAATTAACTCAGGTTTTTGCAGCCGGAGATATTGCGCAAATGACTCAAGAAATTGAATTACACGTTCGCGTGCAGGCTTTGGACGTGGACTATCAGAAAATTATTGCTGACCGACGCCGGGCGGCGTCTGCGGCGGAATAAATATAAGGTTAAGCCATGAAAATAACAGATGTAGAAGCCTTTTATTTGCGGCTTCCCAATATTGAAGCGCGCACCGACAGCTCTCAGGATGCCCTGCTGATTAAAATCACCACCGATGCGGGCGTGGTAGGCTGGGGCGAGGTCGATGGCAGTCCTTACGTCACTAAAGCGATTATTGAAGCACCTTATTCGCACACCATGGTCACCGGTCTGAAATCTTTATTGATTGGCGAAAATCCGCTGGAGACTGGCCGCCTGTGGGCAAAAATGCATCGCGCGACAATTTATTACGGTCGTAATGGGGCCGTTATTCAGGCTATGGCGGGGATTGATATCGCGCTGTGGGATATTAAAGGTAAAGCGTTAGACAAGCCGATTGTTGAATTGCTGGGCGGAGCAATGCGCGATCGCATGCGCGTTTACTCCTCAAATATGTTCCAGTTCAGCATCGAAGATACCGTGGCGCGAGCTCGTCACGCTGTGGATACCGGGCATACCGGTGTTAAATTTGGCTGGGAACCGTTTGGCCTCGATGAAAAACGCGATATCGAATACGTAGAAGCCATCCGTCACGCGATAGGTGACGACGTTGATTTTATGCTCGACGTTGGGCTGGCCTGGGATGCTAAAACCACCATTCGCCGCGCCCAGCTGTTTGAACCCTATCGTCTGTTCTGGATTGAAGAACCTTTGCATCCGGACGACTATGCCGGATATGGCAAAGTTTCGCAGAGCTGTTCCCAACATATTGCGGCGGGGGAGGAAGAGTGCACGGTAGTCGGCTTCCAGCGACTGATCGACGAAGGGCAAATTGATATTGTTCAAATAGATGTGACGCGCACTGGATTTACTCAGGCGATGCAGATTGCGCAATATGCTCACAGCCGTGGCCGTAAAGTGTGTAATCATAATTTCACTACCGATATTAATACCGCTG
Organism: Rouxiella sp. WC2420; assembly: GCF_041200025.1. Taxonomy (NCBI): domain Bacteria; kingdom Pseudomonadati; phylum Pseudomonadota; class Gammaproteobacteria; order Enterobacterales; family Yersiniaceae; genus Rouxiella; species Rouxiella sp. WC2420. Next base: position 1,171,633 of record NZ_CP165628.1, read on the forward strand.
CGTCACTACATTTCCTTTGTGCGATTGAAAATGCCCTGGTAATGGAATATTGCGTGGAGCCGGGTGAAATTAGTCGTTCATTGGCTAAAGAGCCGGTGAAAATTACCGATGGCTACGCCTTCCTGCCGTCGGGTCCGGGATTAGGCGTTGAACCAAGAATGGATATTATCGAAAAGTTTCTAGTGAGAACGGCTTAATGCCTTGTTTGTTATTATAAATTTGGGATTTTTTTAGCATTCTTTTTGCATTGACTCTTTATTGCGGCCCGCTATTTGTTGTGCGGGCCTTTTTTTATTACAGCTCTTGAGAGAATGTTTATGACTATTTTTTTGCCACCTACTTTCTATAATATTGCCAAGTGATAGGATGTGGCTCACTTTTCTTAGTTGGGATTTTTCAATGGCCAGGCTCGTCGCTTTCATTGCGGTATTACTGACTTTAACTTCTTATACAGCGTTTGCGGATACTCACTATAAATGCGTTTTGACCCACAGCATTCAGCGCCCGGATGGCGATGATTCGGCTGAAGTCCTGAATAAAGACGCCAGAGTCACTGATGCGGGGAATACCTTTACCGTTTCGCCAGACGGAATGAAAACCATTACCAGCCCGGAGCTGATCGATATAATTGGGCAAAATAATCAGCCAATGAAGGCAGGGACGGCAAATCATCTAATGTATATTCACGTTCAAAACAGCTTTGTGATTGCCAATGAAACCGAAGGCTATATTTACGCAGACTGTGTAAAAATAGACACCAAATAATATGCCTGCCGCCTCAGCCCAATTCACCGGGGTTTGGGGCTAAAATCTTGCTGCTTGTTGCCCCATGGCTTAACTTTGCATTTTCCTTACTTATTCATAAATAGAAACATTACTCTTCGCCGTTTAGCACAGTTCTTATGGTCGGACTGAGCGATAAGCGTTATCCTTTCGCACTTTCTGTATCCCCGCATTTTTCGCATAAGCTCTGACGTTTGACAAGAAAGGTAATCCCCCGGTAATGGCCCTATTGAACGAAGAAATCCGCGACCATACGGCTGAGTCCCTGCTCTTTATCCGTCGTGCTGTCATCGCCTTTGTGGTGGTGGTGCTGCTGTTTGGCGTGCTTGGATTCAACCTGTACCACCTGCAGGTGGGCATGCACTCTTTCTATCAGACCCGCTCCAATCAGAATGATATTAAAATGCTGCCGATCGCGCCGAGCCGTGGGCTGATCATGGATCGCAATGGCGTGATTCTGGCGCAGAACATTACCCTTTATCAGATTCAGGTGATCCCGGGCAAAGTTCCTGATTTACAGGCGACTATCAAAGCACTGACCCCGATTGTCGATCTGACGCCGGACGATCTGGCCAATTTCAAAGACGCCATGTATCACGGTCGCAAATTCAATGAAATACCGCTTAAGCTGGCGTTAACTGACGAAGAAGTAGCGCGGTTCTCGGTAAATCAGTTCAATTTCCCTGGCGTGTCAATCAGTAGCTATCAACAGCGTAGATATCCTTATGGTGCAGAGCTGGCGCATGTGGTTGGCTATGTTTCCAAGATAAACGATCGCGATGACAAAGAGCTTTCTGAAGAGGGGCTGGCCGAAAATTACGCGGCCGACCATGATATCGGCAAGCAGGGCATTGAAAAATATTACGAAAAAGAGCTGCATGGCCGAACCGGTTATCAGGAAGTTGAAGTTGATAACCATGGGCACGTGGTGCGCCTGCTGACGGAAACTCCACCGCAGGCTGGGGAAAACATCAAGCTGACTTTAGATCTCGGCCTGCAGCAATATATCGAGCAACTGTTAAAAGGCCAGCGTGCCGCCGTGGTAGTGGTTGACCCGCGCGATGGCGCTGTACGAGCGATGGTGTCCAGCCCGAGTTATGATCCTAACCCGTTTGTTAACGGCATCTCGGGCAAGGCGTATAGCGCATTGCTGAAAAATCCAGATTTACCGCTGATTAACCGCGTGACACAGGGCCTTTACCCGCCTGCGTCAACGGTGAAACCTTATATGGCGATGTCGGCGCTGTTTGCCGGGGTTATCACCCCGCAAACTACCTTCTTTGGCGCGCCGACCTGGACGCTGCCGGGTACCGATCGCCATTATCGCGACTGGATGAAAACCGGTCACGGCTATTTGAACGTCACCAAGGCGATTGAGGAATCGGCGGATACCTTCTTCTATCAGGTCGCCTATGAAATGGGTATCGATCGTATCCACGAGTGGCTCAGCAAGTTTGGCTACGGAAAATCATCGGGAATCGACCTCGATGAACAATATTACGGCAACCTGCCTAGCCGTGAATGGAAGATGAAGGTCCACAAAAAGGAATGGTATCAAGGCGATACGGTTTCTGTCGGTATCGGTCAGGGCTACTGGGTTGCCACGCCTATCCAGATGGTCAAGGCACTAACAATTTTGATCAATAACGGCAAGATCATGACTCCGCATCTGATGGATTCAATGCAGCTTGGCAAGGTCATTACGCCATTCAAGATGCCGGAAACCTCGCAGATTGGCGATCCAAAATCACCGTACTGGACGATTGTGAAAAATGCGATGTTTGGCATGGCCAATGCGCCAAACGGCACCGGCTACAAGCTGTTCCACACAGCGCCGTATAAGATTGCCGCTAAATCGGGAACTTCTCAGGTATTTAGCCTGCGTGAAAATCAGAACTACAATGCCAAAATGACACCGGTCCGCCTGCGTGACCATATTTTCTATACTGCCTTTGCTCCGTTTGACCATCCAACAGTTGCCGTGGCTCTGATTCTGGAAAACGGCGGCGGTGATGGAGTGGTTGCCGGGCCGACAATGCGCGCGATACTTGATCATATATTTGTGAAAGATGATGCTACAGATTGTCAGGATGACAAGAACAAGAGTAGCCCTGCCTGCCAGTTGACCGAACTAAAACCTGGTACTGAAGGATACGACGAGCATTAATACTGTCTTTGTTTGGCGACAACGGCTAACTTATCTGTCGCCAAATAGAGACATTTAACTCATTGATATTTATAGATTCAGTTTTTTGCTGGATAAAACGTCTCTCTTTGGAGACTAACCGCTGGATTTTACAGCGAAAAAAAGTACTGTAAAAAATAGCTCAACACCTTTTAAAAAAATTAATCATTTAAAACCAGACGTTTAAAATTTATATTTATAAGTTGGCACGATTCCTGCTATATTCACTGCGGTTGCTCATTCAATCAGTTATAAATGCCTCGGCGGTTTTACCGCAATTTGCGCTCATAACATCAGAATGACGCCGTAGAAAAGGTGCCTATCGTTCACCAAACCGATATCGTTGCTACGGCAATCTTATCAAGCATCGAACGACACGTTGAGTGAGGCACCACCTCTTCTGCCCTGTAGACCTCTCTTTGGGAAGTTTGCAGGGCAACCCCTCTGAGTTCTCTTCTTTTCTTCCTTATCCGGCTCGGTTAGCATCAACAGACTGATTGAGAGCGAGATGATTCCTTGAAAAAGCGGCGTATATTCCCAGGTTCTCTGCGTCAGCTAGTCCTGATGGCCTTTTTGCTGGTGCTGTTACCTCTATTGGTTTTGGCTTATCAGGCTTATGCCAGCCTAAAACACCTCAGCGAGCAGGCGGCAGAAATCAACCGCACAACCATTGTTGATGCCCGACGCAGCGAGTCGATGACCAGTATTGCGCTGGAAATGGAGCGCAGCTATCGACAATACTGCGTGCTCGACGACCCAACGCTTTCAACTCTTTACCAAAGTCAGCTGCGTCAATATTCGCAGATGCTGGATGCCCACGCGCCAATATTGCCCGATCCGCGCTACAACCAAAATCTGCGCGACCTGTTGACTCAGCTCTCTTCATTTAAATGTGAAAATAATAGTCCGATCCCTGACGCCTCTCGCCAGCTCGAAGAGTTCTCGCGATCCAACGCCGAAATGGTTCAGGCGACGCGGGAAGTCATCTACTCCCGAGGCCAGAAGTTGCAGCATGCTATCGCCGCACGCGGCAAGTTCTTCGGCTGGCAGGCGCTGGTGTTATTCCTGCTCAGCGGTATGCTGGTGCTGCTGTTTACCCGCATGATTATCGGGCCGGTGAAGGGGGTTGAGAGAATGATTAATCTGCTCGGGGAAGGCCGCTCGCCGGGAAGTGTCGCCAGATTTCGCGGGCCGCGCGAGATCCGCGCGCTGGCAAAACGTATTCACTGGCTCAGTGAACGTCTGGCGTGGTTTGAATCTCAGCGTCACGAATTTCTCCGCCATATCTCGCACGAACTGAAAACTCCGCTGGCCAGCATGCGTGAAGGCACCGAGCTGCTGCGTGATGAAATTGCCGGTCCTTTAACCGCCGATCAGCAAGAGGTCGTGGCTATTCTCAATAGCAGTAGTCGCCATCTGCAAACCCTGATTGAGCAACTGCTGGATTATAATCGCCGACTGGCCGACATTGCGACCGACAAAGAACAGGTCAATCTGCCTGAAATTCTCCACCGCGTGGCGGCGGCACACAGCCTTACGGCACGCAGCAAGATGATCCATACCGAAATCACTACCGATGCCGCGCAATGTTGGGCCGAATCTATTCTATTGGTGCGGGTGTTGGATAATCTGTATTCCAATGCGGTGCACTATGGCGCCGAATCCGGTAACATTTGGCTGCATAGCTGGCAGGAGGGCGCACGCACCTACATTGATGTCGCCAACAGCGGCACGCCTATTCCTGTCGACGAACAAACCATGATTTTTGAGCCCTTCTTTCAGGGGAGCCAACTGCGCAAAGGTGCCGTCAAAGGCAGCGGGTTGGGGCTGAGTATCGCCAAAGACTGTATCAAGCGTATGGAGGGCAAGCTGAAACTGGTCGACGTCGACTACGCCGATGTCTGTTTCCGCATTGAATTACCCTCCAACGCCGGGAAAACTTAGCCGAGTATAATCACACCATGCAGACAAGATTAAAACTGCTGCTCACATCGGCGATTCTAACGCCCATGCTGCTGATGCTGAGTGGTTGTACGCATCATCATAGTAAAGAACTTTCCCAGCCGGTTGAGGATGTTATCCCTGACAGTAAAGTGATCGATTTTCGTGTGGCGCCCTGTGAAACGCTTTGGGCGCTGGATGATAATGCCACGGTCACCAATTCATTGTACTGGCTGAGGGCGATGGACTGCTCCGATCGCATGAGCACCGCGCAGGCAAATTATCAGGCGGCGCTAATTCCTGCCTCAGGATGGGCTAATATCTTTAAACAGAGCATTTTGGCCGCCGGGGCCGAGCCTGACCTGACTCAGCGCAGAGCGTTGCTCAATAGCGTCAATGATTACCGTGGCCAGATGCCCGGCGAGATCCGCCCGCTAGTGCAGATGTGGCGTGAGAGAGAGTCGTTGCAAATCGCCTTTGAAGATGAAAAAGCGCGTAACGCTCGCCAGCAATCCTCCAATGAAGCCAAAATAGAGGAGATGACCAATCAGCAAACCGCTTTGCAGGCGAGTCTGGATGATACCCGGCGTAAGCTGGAAAACCTGACCGATATCGAGCGCCAGCTGTCATCACGCAAACAGCTGCAAAGCGAACTGCCTGACAACGACAGTAACGTCTCGGGGGCCGGGCGCGGCGTTTCTGGCTCTGACAAAGATACCTACGTACCGGCCAAGACGAGCCAGTCCAAATAAAATGAAAAGACACAAGCAACGGGAGAAAAATGAGCGCACGGAAAAATGCCAGCCTGCTGCTGGTGGATGACGATCCCAGCCTGTTGAAGCTGCTGGGCATGCGCCTTTCCAGCGAGGGATTCCAGGTGACCACCGCGGCCAGCGGTGAAGAGGCATTGAAACTGCTGCGTCGTGAACGCATTGATTTGGTGCTGAGCGATTTGCGGATGGACGAGATGGACGGCATGGCGCTGTTTGCAGAAATTCAGAAGCATCAGCCTGGTATGCCCGTGATTATATTGACCGCTCACGGCTCTATTCCTGATGCAGTAGCCGCGACTCAGCAGGGCGTATTTGGATTCTTGACCAAGCCGGTTGACCGTGACGCGCTCTACAAAGCCATTGATGAAGCGCTGGCCCAGTCTGCTCCTGCCGGTGACGATAGCTGGCGTGAACAGATAGTGACGCGTAGCCCGATTATGCTGCGTTTGCTGGAGCAGGCCAAAATGGTTGCACAGTCGGACGTCAGCCTGCTGATTAACGGGCAAAGCGGCACCGGTAAGGAAGTGCTTGCTCAGGCTATCCATCGCACCAGTCCGCGCGGCAAGAAGGCATTTATTGCCATTAACTGCGGCGCATTGCCGGAGCAATTGCTGGAGTCTGAACTGTTTGGTCATGCAAAAGGATCCTTTACCGGCGCGGTGAACAGCCGGGAAGGTTTGTTTCAGGCGGCCGATGGCGGCACACTATTTCTGGATGAAATCGGCGATATGCCTTTGTCATTGCAGGTAAAGTTGTTGCGCGTTTTGCAGGAACGCAAAGTGCGGCCGCTGGGGAGTAATCACGACATTGATGTCAATGTGCGGATTATTTCCGCGACTCACCGCGATTTACCCAAGGCGATGGAGAAGGGCGAGTTTCGCGAAGATCTGTATTATCGACTGAACGTGGTGAATCTCAAACTGCCCGCGCTGCACGAGCGAGCAGAGGATATCCCGCTGCTTGCCAGTCATTTGCTGCGCGAAGCGGCGATTCGCCATAAGCCGTTTGTGCGCAGTTTCTCGACCGATGCAATGAAACGCCTGATGGCTGCCAGCTGGCCCGGCAACGTGCGCCAGTTGGTCAATGTGATTGAACAGTGCGTGGCGCTCACGTCTGCGCCGGTAATCAGTGAAGCTTTGGTTGAACAGGCCCTGGAAGGTGAAAATACGGCACTACCGACCTTTGTCGAGGCAAGAAACACCTTTGAACTGCACTATTTACGCAAACTTTTGCAGATTACACGTGGCAATGTGACGCAGGCGGCGAGAATAGCCGGGCGCAACCGAACTGAGTTCTATAAGCTGCTTTCAAGGCATGAACTCGAGGCCAATGACTTTAAAGAGTCTTAAAAACGACTTCCTTGGCCCCCGCAGATTTTAAGGGGCATGAGGATATGATACTTTATGCGCCTGCCGGTGCCCTTGGCACCTTAAAGCTAAAAATTAAATCTTGCCGCTGTGGATAAAAAACATCGGTAAATGAACGATAAAAGGGCCTGCCATGAAAAAAATTGACGCAATCATTAAACCTTTCAAGCTCGACGACGTCCGTGAAGCGCTGGCTGAAGTGGGTATCACCGGGATGACCGTAACTGAAGTCAAAGGCTTTGGTCGCCAGAAAGGTCATACCGAACTGTATCGCGGTGCCGAGTACATGGTGGATTTTCTGCCAAAAGTGAAAATCGAGATCGTGGTTGCTGACGATATCGTTGACACCTGCGTTGAAACTATCATGACTACCGCGCAAACCGGCAAAATCGGCGACGGAAAGATCTTCGTCTTTGACGTGGCTCGCGTTGTGCGTATCCGTACCGGTGAAGAGGACGAAGAGGCTATCTAAGCACTCTTTGCGGGCTGGAACTTCCGGCCCGCACCTAACCCCTGCATCATCCCTCGTCTAATCCCTGCTGTTAATTTGCCTTAAAATTCCTTTTGTCGTTGCTCTGTAACGCGTTACCTTCAGTTGCGGGACAGCTCACAAAGCTGAAAGATTTGCATGCAAGAATGAAGAAAAGTCGCTTGAAACGGCTTTGCCTATAACAGATCAAAGCCTTGCCCCACGGGAAGCCAATCGTTTGCTTAAAAACCTGTGCCTGAGACTATGCCAATGGGGTGGAAACAGTTTACACTGTGCGCCAGAACCCATCAGGGGCGTTTATTTAAGTTTGTCGAGTCAGGAGATGCAGATGTTAAAGCGTGAAATGAACATTGCCGATTATGATGCCGAGCTGTGGCATGCAATGGAGCAGGAAGTCGTACGTCAGGAAGAGCATATCGAGCTGATTGCGTCAGAAAACTACACTAGCCCGCGCGTGATGCAGGCTCAGGGTTCTCAACTGACTAACAAATATGCCGAAGGCTATCCGGGCAAGCGTTACTACGGCGGCTGCGAATACGTTGACATCGTTGAGCAACTGGCGATTGACCGTGCAAAAGAGTTGTTCGGTGCAGATTACGCAAACGTTCAACCCCATTCTGGCTCACAGGCTAACTTCGCGGTTTACACTGCTTTGCTGCAACCGGGCGATACCATTCTGGGTATGAACCTGGCGCACGGCGGCCACCTGACTCATGGTTCTCCGGTTAACCTGTCTGGCAAACTTTATAATGTCGTTCCTTACGGTATCGACGAAACTGGCAAAATCGATTACGAAGATTTGGCTCGTCAGGCTGAGAAACACAAGCCAAAAATGATCATCGGTGGCTTCTCCGCCTTCTCCGGTGTTGTTGACTGGGCAAAAATGCGTGAAATCGCAGACAGTATCGGTGCATGGTTCTTCGTGGACATGGCTCACGTTGCTGGCCTGGTAGCCGCGGGCGTTTATCCTAACCCGGTTCCACACGCTCACATCGTTACCAGCACTACGCACAAAACCCTGGCGGGTCCACGCGGTGGCCTGATCCTGGCTAAAGGCGGCGACGAGGATCTGTATAAAAAACTGAATTCTGCCGTGTTCCCTGGCGGTCAGGGCGGTCCATTGATGCACGTGATTGCCGGTAAAGCGATTGCATTTAAAGAAGCAATGGAACCTGAGTTCAAAGTTTATCAACACCAGGTTGCTAAAAACGCTAAAGCCATGGTTGAAGTGGTACTTGAGCGCGGTTACAACGTGGTTTCTGGCGGAACTCACAATCACCTGTTCCTGATGGATCTGGTTGATAAAGGTCTGACCGGTAAAGAAGCTGACGCTGCACTGGGTCGTGCCAACATCACTGTTAACAAAAACAGCGTACCAAACGATCCGAAAAGCCCGTTCGTGACTTCTGGTATCCGTATCGGTACTCCGGCAGTGACCCGTCGCGGCTTTAAAGAAGCTGACGTGCGTGAGCTGGCTGGCTGGATTTGTGACGTGCTCGATAATATCAACGACGAAGCAACTATTGAACGCGTTAAGCAAAAAGTTCTGGATATCTGCGCACGTCATCCGGTATATGCATAAGGTAGACGCTTGGTAGCGGTTTTTGTCCGCCACCAGGAAGAACTAAAGCCATGTCTGTGGACATGGCTTTTTTTTGCTTCAATATTGATAGCTATTATTCACGCTTTGCAACCTTAAAGTTAAAAAAAAGACAGGAAGCCGCTGTTAATTCCGTTATTTTGATTGGCAATCTGATTTTTTATTTCATCATTTAGATCCATATACCGAGAATACATGGAATTAAAATCGGAACGCTCTCTTCTATCGTCTATAACTGATTTTATTAAAAGATGAAGAGCCATTGGCGGCAGTATATTTCTCGACACAACCCTCGATATACTGCCTGTGTTCTGCTTTTAAGGTGATTGGAAGCGTTAATCTGGACTGTACATTGATCTGATTATCCAAATTTCCCAATTGGGTATTAGGTGTGGCCAATGGAGGTTGCAGGCTTTTGGGAAGTAAGGTGCTGTTAGAAGTGTTGGTCAGAGGTAGATGAGACGATGAAGACTGTTGAACAGGATCTTGCCGTGTTATCCCCGTTTGAGTATTTGTATATTGTGTCGATAAGCCTTTTCCAGGCGGCATTTTATTTATTCCTCCATGAGTGAAAAAACACTCTATGGAAAAATTAATGAATAGATATTAATCCAGATCATGGATTTGTAGGATGGGGTTAGCTGGCTTCCAGTAATGAGCGAATTCTTTTTCTTTCGTCTTTGGTTAGCGGCAGCTGAGTGTAAATCACTAGCGGATCGGCATCGGTGGTCAAGGTCGCGTAGGGTGTAACAATCATTGCCACGCCGCTGGGCGCACCGTGTCGGTGAAACTCTTCCAGAGTCTGATATTTAATATTCAACGGCATCAGAGTGGCTTCACGAATGTGGTGTTCTACGGCCTCCTCAAGTTTTGGGTCGGTATCCGTTAACAGTAAAATCTGTTTTTCCTGCAAGGCATTACCCTGCATCAGCCAGGCACCAAAAATTACCGCCACCAACCCCACTTCTTCCGGTGAGAATTCGATATCGTAGGCTTGCTTGAAGTCATGTAGCGCGTCGTGCGTTGTTCGCATTAGCCTCGGGTACATGCGATTGACTTCATCTTGCATCTGGCTATCAACCGCGATGGCAAAACGGCAGCGCTCTATGGCCGGCCCTAGATGGGCAAAAAGCTGGCTGATCAGCCCTTCATAGCTGCTGAAAGTCATGCCTGATACGTCCTGAAAATTGGCAACCAACTCTTCAATCTGCTTCATCAGCTTTTCATCTTCCGGCGTACCGGAGCTTTCGTAGCTGTAGTTTTTTATCAGTGTGAGCAGCAGAGCAATAAAGTCCCTTTCACAGTCGGCAATGTTGCTGGCACAAAGCGTTTGTAGTTTGTTGACGATCAATTCTGCCGCCGCGAACTCCGGTTTTTCATGCAGCCATTGGCGCTGACCGTCGCTAAATGCGATCTGAGTCGGGCTGATATCCTGCCACAGGCAAAACTGCAGATACAGATTCAGGAATTGCTCATCTCGAGGGCTGAACTCGCGACTGAGCAACTGTGAGATACGCTCAAGCAGCAGAGGAAACTGGCCATGATAGTGCGGGTTATCAAAATTGGCAGTGTTGCTTAGAGCCTGAGTTAAATTTGGCGAGAAGTGCTGACGGATAAAGTCAGGGCTGGTGCGTATCGCTCGGCGCAGGCCGTTAATCAAACATATTCTTTGATCGAGCAAATCGCCCTGTAGCCGATAAATCTGTTTCTCGGTCACGACAATTTCCAGCCGATGGAGGCGCTGAATTTCAGTGGAGAGCTGCGCAAGGTCTTTTTGCGTTGTCGCCAGGTCTACACCATTGATTTGACCAACCTTCTCCAATTGTATCGCCGCGAACGGCGCATACAGCATCAACAATAGATTGCAGCGACGTTGTTGAGCGGAGAGCTCAGGCACAGGGGAGGTGTCCAGGCTCATATTACCTTCTGTATTCGCTTTATTTAAAATTCTTCATTAGCATAGCAAATCATTGGCGATTCAAGGTGCTACTGGTCGCGGTTTTACACCGCCTTACAACCCAGATCACAGTTATTTTTTACTAAGCTTCTTAATTGATTTGTTTTAAGATGTTACTTTATAACAATTAAAGCATTTAACTTGATTTGGACCCTCTTTTGAAAATTTCACCATTGCGCTTCAGGCAAAAATTTACGCCGCGTCAAAAACTTTGCCAATTAGCGGGTGTGATTATGATGATGGCTTGTGCTTTTCCGACTTTGGCTCACCCACACAGTTTTATTGATATGCAGACCACTTTAGTGACCAGAGATAAAAGCCTGATTGGTCTCAAAATGGTATGGACGATGGATGAAATCACCTCCGCCGACTTGCTCTATGATGCAGGCAAAGCAGCCCCTGATTCCATCGTGTGGAAAAAGCTGGCGGCCGAGGTTATGGCGCGAGTAATGGCACAGCACTATTTCACCGACGTATATCGCGATGGTAAACCGGTGAGATATATGCGCCTACCCAGTGAGTACCAACTATCACTTAACGGCGCCAAAGCTGTGCTGGAGTTTGTGATCCCGCTCGCCGAGCCTGCTCCGTTGGCGGGAAAGCCGTTGGTCATCTCGACTTATGATCCCAGCTATTTTGTTGATATGACGTATAAAGACGATCAAGCTTTACATCTATCTGCCGAAACTCAGCCCAGCTGCAAGTTGTCTCTTTTTACTCCGGCGCCGAATGCCTCCTTACAAGCTTACGCTCTGTCGCTGGATAAGGCCGACGCACCGCCTGAAACCATGGATCTTGGTCAGCAATTTGCCCAGAAGGTGACCCTGCAATGTCAATAAAAGAGCTGCCCCTGCTATCGACCAAGACTCCAAAGGGTCAAAATTCCAGCTCGAAAGGGGTAAAACTTTGGCCGCTGGCGCTGTTTGTAGCCTTGCTGGTATTCGCCTGTGCAGCGCTGTGGCATTTTTGGCCGCGCATTCTATTGAGCAGTATTATTTGGCAACGTGGCCTGCATCAACACCTTGCCGCCATTCTCCAGCAAGTAAGCGCTCACCCAGCGCAGGCGGGACTTAGCCTTACCTTACTAAGCCTGATTTATGGAGTTGTTCACGCTGTAGGGCCGGGCCATGGGAAAGTGGTGATCACTACTTATCTGGCCACTCATCCGTCTCGGCTTAAAAACAGTTTGCGGCTAACTTTTGCCTCTGCAGTCGTGCAAGGGCTGGTGGCTATTTTGCTGGTTACACTGGTGCTGGGCGTGTTTCAACTTTCATCTCGTCAGCTCCATCAGAGCAGTTTTTGGCTGGAGAAGGGCAGTTATGTCTTGGTGATGCTATTGGGAACAATCCTTTGCTGGCGCGCGATTCGACGAGGCCTGACCCTGCTGAAAGCTGCATGGCGTGAGAATAAATCACAATCCCGGCCGATGAAGATCCAAACTATTCGCCTGGCCGACGATCATCAGCATGATGCCAACTGTGGTTGCGGGCATCAGCACGTTCCAAGCGATAGCCAGCTTCAATCAGATACTGATTGGCGCACACAGATAGCGGTGGTGCTGGCGATGGGGCTTAGACCCTGCTCGGGCGCTATTATGGTTTTACTGTTTTCCAAAGTCATCGGGGTTTACTGGTGGGGCGTATTGTCAGCGCTGGTAATGGCACTAGGCACCTCATTGACGGTGTCACTGGTAGGCTTTTTAGTATTTTATAGCCGAGAGTTAGCGGTGAAACTCAGCGTTAATCAAGCTCCCTCACTCGCAACCCGATTAAGCTGGTCGTTATTTTCACTTCTGGGTGGGCTAATTCTGATATTTGCAGGGATTTTACTCTACCAGGCCAGCGATTCGGTTTTTGGCGGTGGAATAGGGCCATTCGGTCATTCGTCATCGCTATGATTTAATTAATAAAGAGCCAAAAGATAATATTTGGTTCTTTATTTTTCACGTCTTTGTCCCCTAAGATATTCATCTTGCTTCTCACGCAATATCTAGCCTATATTCAGCTCAGGAATACCTTTTACTCATAATAATGCCCACCGATTTATTAAATTAAAATCTTGTGCACCGCAGCTGTGCTGAAGTCAGGGATGATCTATTTTAATGGTATTTTAAAAAGTCGCCTAGTTCATTAGCCTACCTTAATAGTTAAGTTTGTATTACCTTTGAAACCAAAATAGCGTGAGAGGTAATGAAATTGAAAACAAACGAGAATATACAATATCTCCGTGGAGTAGCGGCGTTAAGCGTTGTTTTCGCACATATCGCTTCAAGCTTTGCTGCATATAGAAACGTGGGTGGTTTAGGAAGTGTAGTCCTGCATAATATGGAGTTAGTTGGACAGGTTGGTGTTGGCGTGTTTTTTGTTATTAGCGGTTATATTATGTCGATGACCACCAATGACAAGGCAGGCGGTACCGCACACAGCAGGGCGTTTATCGTCAAGCGGGCAGTCAGAATTTATCCACTCTATTTTTTTTGGACTACGGTGTGTGTGGTTTTGTGGGAACTGCGAATGTTCAACAGCGCGCAGCATTATTCCCTTGGCAAGATAATAACTTCCTATCTGTTGATCCCTTATGTTTCATTTAATGGCGATGTTATTGATCCTATCCTTCGGCAGGGTTGGACACTAATGTATGAGATTTTCTTTTATATTTCCTTTGCAGTGCTTATTTTTTGCGGGCAACATCGGAAAAGCGGTATTTATATCTTGACGATATTATTTATCACATTGGGAATGTCGTCTGAATTAATGACTTCTGAAAATGCCAAGTCATTTTTTTCATTTCAAATATCTTATCTTTTTATTGTCGGCATGTTCATTTTTCATCATCAAGAAAAAATTCTTGGCTTGATAAGTTTTAAAATGGCTAGAGGAGGACTTTTAACACTTTTCGTGATATTAATGCTTGTTATCATTTTTAAATACAGCGAGTTAGGTGACAATGCAGTATATCTTCCCTATTTGAATGCTATTGTTTTGTTTCTTTATCTGTTTACGGCTAAAAAAGTATCAGGCCCAGTGCTTGAAATCGGTAACTCTTCTTATTCACTCTATTTAACCCACACATTTTTTACCACCGCCTATGCCATGCTGATCATTCGCAGCGGATTGAGTAATTTAACCTTGGGTCTGATAGGCATTGTGGTGTTCCTGGCGGCCGTTGTGTTTGGAGAGATAACCTACCGATTGATTGAAAAAAGGCTCATCTTCAAAACTGCGGCCGTGGCCCATATTCCGTCAAACTTAAAAAAATCCTGAAACAATGACGGGGTTAAGCAGGCAAAAAAAAGGACGCCGAGGCGTCCTAAAATTTCGCTGCTAACGATTAACGCTTAAGCGCATCGTGCAGCTCATCACGCATTGCATTAAGGATACCCTTAACAACACGTGGGTTACCGGCAACAATGTTACCAGAAGAATAATGATTGTGGCCGCCAACGAAATCAGTCACTACGCCGCCTGATTCACGAACCAGCAGCTCGCCACCGGCGAAATCCCAAGGCTTCAGGCCGATTTCGAAGAAACCGTCAACGCGGCCAGCAGCGACGTAAGCCAGATCCAGCGCGGCTGAACCGCTACGGCGGAAGTCTGCACATTCGGTGAACAGTTTGCCAACCACTTTCATATAGCTGGTTGCATGCTGTTTCAGTTTGAATGGGAAACCGGTAGCAAGAATGGTTCCGTCGAGGTCTTTAGCCGAGGTGCCGCGCAGACGATAGCCGTTCAGCTGTGCGCCCTGACCGCGGGTAGCAGTGAACAGTTCGTTACGCATTGGGTCATAAACTACAGCCACTTCGGTGCGGCCTTTGATGCGCACAGCGATAGAAACTGCGAAATGAGGGAAACGTTTTACAAAGTTGGTAGTGCCATCCAGCGGGTCGATAATCCATTGTATGTCATTTTCTTCGCCAGCCAATTCACCGCACTCTTCGCCGATGATGGTGTGTTTTGGATACGACTTGCGAATAACCTCGATGATCATGCTTTCTGCATCGCGATCTACGTTAGTGACAAAGTCGTTAGTGCCTTTCTGAGTTGCTTCTACAGAGTCTGGCATTTCGTAATGTTTGGCAATCAGGTTACCGGCCTTGCGCGCAGCGCGCACGGCGATGGTGAGCATCGGATGCATGGATATCTTCCAACTAGGATGTTAAAGAACGGGAAACGGCGCGCAGTATAGCAATAGTTATGCTAAACGCCAACGAATTTGCACCCTTTGTCTTATAAACCGCCTGCTAAACCATGACGCAGCGCCGGATTGTGATAAACTGTTGCGATTTTCCGCAACGCTCAGAGTTTGTATGCTACACAATATTCGCATTGTCCTGGTTGAAACCTCCCACACCGGGAATATGGGGTCCACCGCCCGCGCTATGAAAACCATGGGGTTGTCTAACCTTTATTTGGTCAACCCGCTCGTAAAACCTGATTCACAGGCAATCTCGATGTCCGCAGGGGCCAGCGACGTAATTGGCAATGCCACTATCGTCGAAACCCTGGATCAGGCTCTCGAAGGTTGCAGCCTGGTCATCGGTACCAGCGCACGTTCGCGCACCTTGCCATGGCCTATGCTGGAACCTCGCGAATGCGGCGAGCTCAGCGCTAAAACTTCAGTCAATTCTCCCGTTGCGCTGGTGTTTGGTCGTGAACGTGTAGGGTTAACCAATGAAGAGCTGCAAAAGTGCAACTATCACGTTTGCATTCCCGCCAACCCGGAATATAGCTCGCTGAATCTGGCCATGGCAGTACAGCTTATTGCCTACGAAGTTCGCGTCGCCTGGTTAAGCCAATTGGAAGCTGAAAAGCCTCAGATTGAATACGAAGAGACACCTTATCCGCTGGTTGAAGACCTTGAACGATTCTATGTTCACCTTGAACAAGTCCTGCTAAAAGTAGGGTTTATTCGCAAGGCGCACCCAGGTCAGGTGATGAGCAGACTGCGTCGTTTATTCACCCGCGCGCGTCCAGAATCTCAAGAGCTAGCCATCCTGCGTGGCATTTTAAGCGCCGTAGATAAGCAAAGTATCGATAAGGAATAAGCTTTATTATTCTTTAATATAGTTATTTATCAAAGTATTACATGCTGGTTTTTTATGGAAAAATTAACCATGGAAACTACGTATGTAATACTTGAGTAAATTACTAGGTTAAATAGTTGACTAAATTAGTCGGGAATGTCAGACTCATTTTCATGTTGTCCCCCCTATGAATTTTTGACTTCTACTAACAGGTAAACATGTTATGAGACTGACATCTAAAGGTCGTTATGCTGTTACAGCTATGTTGGACGTAGCACTGCATTCCCAGGAAGGCCCAGTGCCTTTAGCTGACATCTCTGAACGTCAGGGCATCTCTCTGTCTTATCTGGAGCAGCTATTCTCCCGTCTGCGTAAACATGAACTGGTTGCCAGCGTTCGTGGTCCGGGCGGCGGTTATCTGTTAGGTCGTGAAGCCACCGAAATTTCCGTGGGTGCGGTGATTACTGCCGTTGACGAATCTATCGATGCGACCCGTTGCCAAGGTAAAGAAGGCTGCCAGGGTGGCGAACGCTGCCTGACCCATACTTTATGGCGTGATCTGAGCGAGCGCATTAGCGGCTTCTTGAATGACATTACTATCGGCGAACTGGTTAATAACCAAGACGTGCTGGAAGTTGCCGATCGCCAGAATAACGATCTTCGCCGTATGCCGAACGGTCGTCCACAAGAAACGATTAATGTGAATTTGCGCGCCTAGCAATAGGTTACGCATTTTCTTAGACGCCAAACATTTTGCTCTGCAATTTGGGCGTAATAAAAACCGGGTTGGATAAGCGCAACGACAATGTGTCATTGCAGACTTGTCGCCCGGTTTTTGTTTTATGAACTTTCTCATTAGAAGGCCGTCTTAATAAGCATATTCTGCTTTCCGACCCGCGTTTGGCATGATTTCCCTTTTACCCAGCAGTAAAGCCGTTTTAAACTAACCCGACAATGAACTCGCCTCGATAATAAATAGTCACGTTCGTTTGCGGACGCGCAGTACGGAGCATTTTTGCCATGAAATTACCGATTTATCTGGATTATTCGGCCACTACGCCGGTTGACCCACGCGTAGCCGAAAAGATGATGCAGTGTTTAACGCTGGACGGTACTTTCGGTAACCCGGCCTCTCGTTCCCATCGCTATGGCTGGCAGGCTGAAGAGGCGGTGGATGTAGCGCGAAATAATATTGCCGAGCTTATCAACGCTGATCCGCGCGAAATAGTTTTCACCTCTGGCGCAACCGAATCGGACAATTTGGCAATCAAGGGTGCCGCGCTGGCCAATCAGCATAAAGGCCGCCACATCATTACTCTCACCACCGAACATAAAGCGGTGCTGGACACCTGCGAGCAGCTCGAGCGTGAAGGTTTCGACGTCACCTATCTCAATCCGCAGGCCAATGGGCTGCTGAGTCTGCAACAGCTGGAACAGACGTTGCGCGATGACACAATTTTAGTGTCAGTGATGCACGTCAACAATGAAATTGGCGTGATTCAAGATATCGCCGCCATCGGTGAAATCTGCCGTAGCCGCGAGATCCTGTTCCACGTCGATGCGACGCAAAGCGTAGGTAAGATCCCGGTCGATCTCGGCGAGCTTAAGGTCGATTTGATGTCGTTTTCTGCGCACAAAATTTATGGCCCGAAGGGCATCGGCGCACTGTTTGTCAGCCGAAAACCCAAGGTTCGGATTGAAGCCCAGATCCACGGTGGTGGACACGAGCGCGGTATGCGTTCCGGAACTTTGCCGGTTCACCAGATTGTTGGCATGGGCGAAGCCTATCGCATTGCCAGGCTTGAGATGACTGAAGAAGCCGTTCGTCTGGCGACATTGCGCGATCGACTTTGGGCTGGTGTTCGCCAGAACAAAGATGTCTTCCTTAATGGAGCAGAAGGTCATACCGCTCCCAATATTCTCAACGTCAGCTTTGCCAACGTTGACGGCGAATCGCTGATCATGACCCTTAAAGATCTTGCGGTATCGTCTGGTTCTGCCTGTACCTCCGCCAGCCTTGAGCCTTCTTACGTATTAAAGGCTCTGGGGCTTAACGATGAGCTGGCGCACAGTTCCATTCGTTTTTCGGTAGGGCGTTTTACTACTGAAGAAGAGATCGATTACAGTATTTCGCTGATCGGTAAATCAATAAGCCGTCTGCGCGAATTTTCGAACGCTAATCATTGAAGATTAAGAATAATCAGGAGTGTTGTAATGACGACCGAAGCTACGACTAATGATGTAATGCCCGTCCTGCTGTCTTCACAACCGGCCGACGCACGTTGGGGTGAAAAAGCCCTGCTGAGCACGGATTCCAACGGCATCACTATTCATTTTTCTGCTGAAGACACACTGTCTTCTATTTCACGTGCGGCGCGTCGTATCGACGGTCAGGGCGTAAAAAAAGTTAAACTGGCAGGTGAAGGCTGGGATCTTGAAAACAGCTGGGCGTTCTGGCAAGGCTTCCGTGGCCCGAAAGGCACTCGCAGCGTTGATTGGGCGGAGCTGTCCACTGCCGATACTAAAACCCTGCAACAGCGTCTGAAGATTATTGACTGGGTTCGCGATATCATCAACAAACCGGCTGAAGATCTTAGCCCGGAAAAACTGGCTCGCAGCGCCGTAGATTTGCTGTGTGAGTTTGGTGACTCCATCAGCTATCGTATCCGCAAGGGCGAAGAGCTGCGCGAGAAAGAGTACAACGGGCTTTACACCGTGGGTCGCGGCTCTGACCGTCCACCGGTTCTGCTGTCTCTGGATTACAACCCGACCGGTAACCCGGACGCGCCAGTGTTTGCCTGTCTGGTAGGCAAAGGTATTACTTTTGATACCGGCGGTTATAGCTTAAAGCCAAGTGCGTCAATGGATTCAATGAAAGCCGACATGGGTGGCGCCGCCACGCTGACAGGTGCGCTGGCACTGGCAGCAGCGGGTGGTTTGGACAAACGTGTCAAACTTTACCTGTGCTGTGCCGACAACATGGTTAGCGGTAATGCGCTGAAGCTGGGCGACATCATTCATTATCGCAACGGCAAAACCGTTGAAGTGATGAACACTGACGCCGAAGGCCGTCTGGTTCTGGCCGATGGCCTAATCGACGCTGCAAAACATAATCCAGCTATCCTGATTGATGCCGCAACGCTGACCGGTGCTGCGAAAACTGCGCTGGGCAACGATTATCATGCGCTGTTCAGCTTTGATGATGCGCTGGCCGCGGAGCTTCTTGAAAGTGCTGCTGCTGAACATGAACCGTTCTGGCGTCTGCCGCTGGCCGAGTTCCATCGCAAACAGTTGCCGTCGAACTTTGCCGAATTGAACAATATCGGTGGCCCTGCCTATGGCGCGGGTGCCAGCACTGCCGCGGCTTTCCTGTCGCACTTCGTTGAAAACTATAAGAAAGGCTGGCTGCACATCGACTGTTCTGCTACCTATCGCAAAAGCGCTGCCGACCAATGGTCTGCGGGCGCTACCGGTGTTGGCGTGCGTACGGTTGCCAATTTGCTGTTAGCAAAAGCCAACACTGGCAAAACCCAATAAGCCGAGGGATTGAGACAAGATGAGCGTCCCGCACGATATTCCTGCCGCAACTGCTACGGATGAAAACGAGCTTGAGCGTTTGCTCAGGCTTTCTGTGACTCAGGCAGCCTATCGCCCGGCCTTTTATCAGCTATTGCTTGATTCAACGGTGTGGGTGTTAGGCGATGCAGGCCAGCAGGACGGCGACCTGGCGTCTGAAATTAACGCGGGCAGCGAGCTAAACTTGCTGCATTGGGAAAAGCAGGATGGCAGCTCGATCATTCCTTTCTTCTCTTCTGTTGAAGTGCTTGAGCGCGCTGCGGCAGGTGAAAGTGAAGACGAACAGTCTTTTGTCGCCTTACCGGCAAAGATCTTGTTTGAGATGACTCAGGGCGAGGAGCTGTTTCTCAATCCAAAATCGGAGTACGGCAAAGAGCTTTACCCGAGTGAGATAACCATGCTGCTCAATACTGGCGGGTTGTCGGTGCCGACAGAGCTGGTCCTCGACGCCGAAAGCCAGCTGTTAATCGGTCAGCCGGAGGAATATCCGTCGGCAATAGTCGATGCGTTGACCACCCTGTTTAGCCAGAAAAAACCGGTTCGCCGGGCATTTTTGGCGCTGATACACGATAAAACTGTCGATCCAGAACCCAATCTGCTGATTGGGATCGAGGCTGATGGATCCGAGGCTGAAGTTGACGCCTTGATCCGCGAGGCCGGAAATGTAGCTAGCGAAACGTCACCTGACGATAAGCCGGTTGATTTCTGCGTGGTGAATGAGAAGGAGAGGGGGCTGAGCCATTATCTGGTTAGCCATACTCAGCCTTTCTATCAGCGTAAATGGGGCAGTTGGTTACGCAATATTATTCCTTCATCGGGCAAAGCCTGAGTGAGTTTGGCGTCGGAATAATCGCCAGTACATTTCACTGAATAAAGTTAAGGCCGCAGATTGCGGCCTTTTTACTGGCTGAAGATTTACCATCCGTGGATTATTGGCCACAGCGCGTCAATCTTTTCACTGCTATCTCTGACGACCGCAAATTCCTCGTGTTGGCTCACTGTCGCACAGGCGTGATTGGGTAAAATTCTCACCCGACTGCCGTAGGGTAACTCTGGAAGCGATTGTTGGCTGCCAGGTCGTAAAGACAGAATCCCGTGTTCCTGATTCACCCCGGTCATAATTAAATCTCCCAGCGGCTTACCGGACATATCGCAGACGATGCCATAGCCTTGATCGACATCCTGCGATGCCGTGCCTCGGTCGCGAGACATTGCCATCCAGCCAGCATCCACCATGATCCAACCTTTTTGGCGCTGATGACCAATCACCGTAGCAACCACTGACAGGGCAATGTCTGAGGTCTGACAAACGCCCGCACCGGTCATGACTAGATCAAACAGGGTATAAACTCCCGCACGAACTTCAGTAACACCGGTTAAATTCTGACTGAAATGGGCAGTTGGCGTCGAGCCTACGCTGACAACCGGGCTCGGTAATCCCGCTTCGCGCAGTGTTTCGGCACAGGCCACGGCGGCAGAGCGTTCTCTTTCCGCCATGGCCTGATGCTCCTGCAAACTCTTGCAGTGATAAGACTCACCGGCATGAGTGATAATGCCACGCAGTTCCGCCCCCTGGTTATGCAGTATTTTACCTATCTCGATAAGTAGAGCATCCCCTGGCACCACGCCGCTGCGATGGCCGTCGCTGTCAATTTCAATCAGCGCTGGAATTTTGACCGCGGACTGTCGGGAATAGTCTGCTACGACCTGCGCCTGCTCAATGCTGTCTAAAATCACGCTGATATCCGTGCCTGCTTTTAGCAAAGCGACGACGCGAGCCAGCTTTTGCGGTGCAATACCCACGGCGTAAATCAGATTTTTGCAGCCTGCCGCTGAAAAGACTTCAGCTTCTTTTAACGTAGAAACTGTCGCCGGGCCATTACCGCCAGTGAGGATAAGCCTGGCTGCCTCAACTGATTTAACCGTTTTGAGATGCGGTCGCAAAGGGATGCCAAAACTGTCGGTGTGTTTGCGCAGTCGAGCAACATTACGTTCAAGCTGGTCGCGGTTTAGCAGCAGGAAAGGCGTTTCTCTGTCGTGAATGCTCTCCCCTTGAAATGGGGCAGTATCTTGAATATTGAGTTTGTCAGTCATATCGGTAGCCTGGAAAAATTAAAAAGAATCCAACGCGTTAACAATCGCGGCGGCAATAAAGAGATCTTGCAGCGCGATGCCCGAGCTGTCAAAAACAGTGATTTCATCTCGATTGCTGCGACCCGGTGTTTTGCCAAGGATCACGTCACCCATGGCATTAACCGGGGTATCTTTAGCGGCAAACTGCGTGGCCAGATGTTGAAACTCGCCAATCGTTCGCGACTGTTCCGGCAGGTCGGCAAAAAGCCGTGCCTGATTAAATAGTTCTGCGGGCAGCTCTTGCTTACCCTGCGCATCTGACCCCATGCTTGCAACGTGCGTGCCGGGTTTCACCCATTCAGCCTGAAATAAAGGAGAGCGTGATCCGGTGGCGGTGACAATAATATCAGCGGCTTTACAGGCCGTTTCCGCATCACTGAGTCTCGCATCAATGCCTTTATTCAGCAGATGCTGGCGTAAACTTTCGGCTCTGGTCTGGTCCCGATTGACGATATAAACGTGGGCAATCGGCAGAATTTCAAGCAGCGCGTCGACCTCATAAAATGCCTGATGACCGGCCCCAAAGATTGCCAGCCGTGTAGCATCGGGTCTGGCTAGATATTTTGCCGCTACCGCATCGGCAGCTGCGGTGCGGTAGGCGTTAACCTTGCCACCCTCGAGAACGGTTTCTAGTTCGCCGGTTTCATCGTTGAGCAACATGATGTACGAGTTATGATTCGGCAGACCTTTGGCGCTGTTGTTTGGCCAATAAGTGCCTATTTTTAAACCGGTTAAAGGGGTTGTCACAGACTGCGTTGCTGACTTGACGGTAAAACGCGAGCTGGTCTCTGACCCGTGGCCGATCAGTACGGGAAACAGCGTGCTTTGTGCTGAAGCGACGGCAATAAACGCAGCTTCAACTGCCTCGAAAGCCAACGGGTGAGAGACCACGGTTAAACACTCTGCTGCTGAAATAAATCGCATAATGTTAATCCTTCTGGCTGGCGAATTTGGCCAGCAAGCGGCTGTAATTGTCTAAATCAACGTTCCCACCGCTGATAATGATACCGATTCGTTTACCGCGCAGCGAATCGGTATTGGCACGAACTGCCGCCAGCCCCAGGCAACCCGTTGGTTCCACAATCAGCTTCATACGAGAAGCGAAAAAGGCCATGCTTTCAACCAGCTGTTCGTCCGTGGCAGTATAAATATCGCTGACATCGCGTTGAATAATAGAGAAGTTTATCTGGCCGAGAGAAGGCGTTTGCGCGCCGTCGGCTATAGTTTTCGGAGTGCTTATTTTAACGATGGAACCCGAGCGGAAAGACTGTTGCCCGTCATTACCGGCTTGCGGTTCAACGCCATAAATCTTGCAGGCGGGTGACAGGGCGCGAGTGGCGAGGGCACAGCCAGCCAGCAGACCGCCACCGCCCAACGGAACAAACATGGCATCAAGCTCGCCGACTTCTTCGATAAGCTCTTTTGCCGCAGTGCCTTGCCCGACAATCACCGGGGCGTAGTCGTACGCTGGGACAATCGTATAGCCGAATTTGTCGGCAAGTTCCCGAGTAATGTCTTCACGACTCTGATTATAGCGATCATATTCAACCACCTTTGCGCCGTAGCCTTCGGTAGCCGCACGTTTGGCTTTTGGCGCATCCAGTGGCATGACAATGGTCGCTGGAATGCCGAGCAAGGAGGCGGCCAGCGCAATGCCTTGTGCGTGGTTACCAGAGGAAAAGGCGATCACACCTCTTTTACGCTGTGATTCGTCGAGCAGGGACAGGGCATTAAACGCGCCACGGAATTTGAAGGCTCCCATACGCTGCAAGTTTTCACACTTGAAAAAAACTTCAGCGCCCAGCTCTCGATTAAGAATACTTGACTGCATCACCGGCGTTTTATGGGCATAGCCTTCGATTCTTCCGGCGGCAGCCACAACATCATCATAAGTAGGCAGTGTGATCATTGTTCCCTCTTTGCTTGCTGTTTAACGACATTGAATGCCAGATATTTTAAGGTTTTACATCGTTGTAAAGCGTGGCCCGTGACACTCCAATATGTTCGGCAATAATGCTCATCGCCTTGCGTATCTCAAGATAGCCGCCGTCTTTCAGTTCATTTAATAGTTGGCGGCGTTCTGAGGCTTTTAGCGCTTGAGGGATCCGGGAGCGGCTGGTGGCAAATTTATCGATTTGCTCACGGATTGCTTCAGCATTGGCCGGGTCCAGCGTCTCTCTGATTTCCACATTACCGGTCTGGCAAAACTGCGCCAGCATGCTTTGCATTTGGCTGAAAAGGTTGAGATCAATATTCAGACACAGCGCTGCAACATAACGCCCTTGTGCATCTTTAATGCCAACTGAGGTACTTTTTGCTCGTCTTCCATCGGCAAAGCGGTTGGCGTAATTAGCTATGACCTGTGGGTATTCAGGATCGGCAATCCGTGCCAGGCCCAGCTCAGTGGCTGGCGCGCCGACTTCACGACCCGAGAGATTATTATGGATCGACAAAATAGCGTGCTTAGGGTCAAGCAAGTCGTGGACCACCACCTCACAAAAAGGGGCAAATGTCTCACCAATCCCCTGAGCGATTTGATCCAGCTGACTTAGCAGCGCCTGATTGGCGTGATGTTCGGAAGTCTGTTTTTTCATAATTGACAATTTATCTATAATTTTACAAATCGTCAATTTGTTTGTTTTATAGACCGCGAGTCTCGAGCAGAGGTTTGCGAGCTGTCTCGCAACGTGATGGCAAAAAATGTCTTCTGATGTATCTTTGCGTCTCGCGGTAACGCAATTTTTCAAAATATGTGGTTGTATTTGATTGTTGTCTGGCGCATGTTTAGCCGCGTTTGGGCAGCGTGAAGAATTGATCGATCATCAGGGAGATAGCGCAATGGGCAAGTCTTTAGGTTCAGGATTATGCAGGGCAGTGAAACGTTGGCAGGTTTTAGCTGTCGGGTTAGCTCTGTTGAGTTTAAGTGCCTGTGATGATCCTAAACCTAAAGATCCACCGCCGCCGCCTTCAGAACAGATTGCCGAAAAAGTATCTGCCCAGAAAATCGCTTCTCCTTTGGCACAGAAGCTTGATAGCAATCAACGTGAGGCGCTGGCAAAAAAGAGTGCCGGACAGCCGCTTGCACTGCTTGATGCCTCCGAACTTCAGCTTGACGGCGCGAGTGCGCTGGTATTGACCTTTTCCGTTCCTCTCGATCCTGAACAGAATTTTGCATCGTTGGTGCATTTGGTCGATACCAAAAGTGGAAATCCAGATGGAGCCTGGGAGCTATCAGATAATCTCACGGAGCTAAGATTCCGCCATCTATTACCCAACAGGAAACTGGTAGTCACTGTCGACGCAAATCTCAAAGCGCTTAACGGAGCAGGGTTGGGGGCCGAGCAGCAGAAGACTCTCGAGACTCGAAATATTGAACCTAGCGTAGGTTTTGCCAGTAAAGGCTCGCTGCTGCCAACTCGATGGGCCGAGGGTTTGCCTGTCATCGCGCTCAACGTGAATAATGTTGACGTTAATTTTTTCCGAATTAAAAGTGAATCGCTTCCAGAGTTTCTTGCCGATTGGCAATCACGCAGCGCGCTGTCTTCCTGGGAGTCCGAGACCCTGTTAAAGCGTGCCGATCTGGTTTATACCGGGCGTTTTGCACTTAATCCTCAGCTTAATACCCGCGAGCATCTGTTACTACCTCTGGCAGGAATTGAAACGCTAAAGCAGCCGGGAGTCTATCTTGCGGTAATGCAACAGGCCGGGCGCTATAGCTACACTAATCCGGCGACCCTATTTACGCTTAGCGATATCGGCGTGTCATTACATAGTTATAGTCAACAGATTGACGTTTACACTCAAGGCCTTGAAGCCGGTATGCCGCTCGCCGATATCAATCTGCAACTATTAGACGGGAAAGGGCACACGCTGTCGCAGGGCAAGACTGACAGTCAGGGCCACGCCAAATTTGCCAAAGATTCAAAGGCGGTGTTATTGCTTGCCCAGCATGACGGCGAAACTAGCCTGATTAATCTCAACCAATCGGCACTAGATCTGGCTGAGTTTGATATTGCCGGTCCGCAAGGCTATAGCAAAACGCTGTTTGCCTTTGGGCCGAGAGATTTATATCGGCCAGGTGAAACCTTGCTTTTAAATGCTCTGCTGCGCGATGCCGACGGAAAACCAGTTTCTACACAGCCGATCAAAACTCAGCTGATTAAACCCGACGGTCAGGTTGCGCATACCTTTATGTGGCAGCCACAAAACGGTTTATATCAATATCAATACCCTATCCCACAAGATGGGCCGACCGGTGAATGGAAAGTCAGTTTTAATCTTGGCGATAACCAGCTGCGTTATTATCCATTCAAGGTCGAGGATTTTCTTCCAGAACGTATGGCGTTGGATCTCGGCAGCAGTAAGCAACCGCTGGCGATAGATGCTGAGGTCAAGTTTGATGTGACCGGGCGTTATCTCTATGGTGCACCGGCGGCGGGAAATCGCCTTCAAGGGCAGGTTTATTTACGGCCGTTGCGAGAGGCAGTTTCTGCCTTGCCTGATTACGAGTTTGGCGTAGTTAATGAAGAAAACCTTTCCAGAACGCTGAGCGATATTGACCAGACATTAGACGCCGAAGGTAAGGGCGAGGTTAGCATTGAGAACAGCTGGAACAGCGTGCATTCACCGCTGACGGTGATTCTTCAGGCGAGCCTGCTGGAGTCGGGCGGTCGACCGATAACCCGTCGGGTCGATCAGGCGATATGGCCAGCCGAGGTGCTGCCAGGAATCCGCCCGCTATTTAACAAGCAGGATATTTACGATTACCGTACCGATAAAACGGTGTCGCAGGCGGTAGTCAATGAAAACACTCAGGCTGATTTTGACATTGTTTCTGCCAACGCCGAAGGTCAGAAGCTGGCGGCGAAGGGGCTTGAGGTTCGGTTGGTCCGCGAGCGTCGCGACTATTATTGGCAGTGGTCAGAGAGTGACGGCTGGCAATCTTTATACGACAAAAAGGATTTGGTGCTGGCTCGTCAGCAGATAGATATTGCCGCCGATGGCTCGACCAAAGTCAGCTTCCCGGTCGAATGGGGTGCGTATCGTATCGAGGTTGAAGATCCGCAAACTCATCAGGTCAGCAGCCTGCGTTTCTGGGCCGGTTACAGTTGGCAGGACAATACCGATAGCACCGATGCTGTGCGTCCCGATCAGGTCAAATTAAAACTTGATAAACCGGCTTATCAACCGGGCGAGAGGGCAAAAATACACATTCAGGCTCCCGCGGCGGGTAAGGGCTATCTGCTGGTGGAGTCAAGCGACGGACCGCTTTGGTGGCAGGAAATAAACGTACCTGAGGCCGGTATTGATGTCGACGTACCTATCAACAGCGAATGGCGGCGTCACGACCTTTATTTCAGCGCGCTGGTATTGCGTCCTGGCGATAAGAAGCAGCAGTCTACGCCCAAACGCGCCGTAGGATTATTGCATCTGCCGCTGGTTACTGAAGGCCGTAAGCTCAACCTGCAACTCCAGGCTCCGGCCAAGATTCGCCCTAACCAGCTGCAAACCGTGAAAGTTAAAGCCACGGTGGAAGGTAAAGCTGTGCCTCATCATATCAATCTGCTGCTCTCGGCGGTGGATGCCGGGGTGTTGTCGATAACTCGTTTTAAAACTCCCGATCCTTACGATGCATTTCTGGGTCGTAAACGTTATAGCGTTGATCAGTATGACGTTTATAGCCATTTGATTGAAGGCAAAGGCCGTATGGCTAGCCTGAGCTTCGGCGGTGATGGAGATGAAGACCCGTTATCAAGAGGGGGGCAGAAGCCGGTGACCGAAGTGACAATCGTGGCACAGCAGGCCATGCCGGTTACGCTTGATGATAATGGCGAAGGTGAGGTGCAAATTCCTATCCCTGACTTTAACGGCGAACTGCGTTTAATGGCTCAGGGTTGGAGTGATGAAGATTTTGGCAGCGCCGAGTCTAAAGTTGTGGTGGCCGCGCCGGTAATTGCCGATCTTGCAACTGCGCGCTTTATGGCCGATAACGATACCGCAGCATTGGCTCTGGATGTTACCAATCTTTCAGGCGCAGAGCAGACGCTTAGCCTCAGTGTGGCAACCAGCGGGTTAATAAGCCTGAATGGATCAATTTCTGATCAAAGCGTTGTGCTGGCGCAGGGGCAGCGTAAAACGATTTCAATTCCCGTCAAGGCATTGGCTGGGTTTGGCAAAGGTCAGGTTAGCCTGACCGTTAGTGGTATGAATTTGCCCAATGAAAAACTACCTGATTATCATCGTAGCTGGTCTATTGGCGTTCGACCTGCCTTCCCGGCGCTGACCCGTAATTTTGCCACCGTGCTGCATCCAGGGGAAACCTGGCAACTGCCGCCTGACGCCAATGCGCAACTGGAGCAAGATACGTTACAGGGGCGCTTGTTACTCAGCAGCAAACCGCCGCTGAATCTGGCTCGTTATATCAGCGAACTGCTGGCTTATCCTTATGGTTGTCTTGAGCAAACTACCAGCGGTCTTTACCCTTCGCTGTACACCAGCCGTGCTCAATTAGCGGCCATGGGTATTAAAACCTCAACCGATGATATTCGCCGTCATAATATCGATATTGGTATCGACAGGCTGTTCGGCATGCAGAAAGACAGCGGGGGCTTTGGCCTTTGGAGCAAAGATAGCCCGGAAGAGTTTTGGCTGACCGCCTACGCTACCGACTTCTTGGTACGCGCCTCACAGCAAGGGTACAGCGTTTCTACCGACGGATTAGACAAAGCAAACAAACGTTTGCAGCGTTATTTGCAGGACCCAAATCAGATTGACGTGCGCTACAGCACGCAGCCCGACAGCACGCGTTTTGCCGTTCAGGCCTACGCTGGGTTAGTTCTTGCCGGGCAGCAACAGGCACCGCTTGGTGCACTGCGCCAGCTTTATGAAAAACGCAGCGCGGCGCAGTCCGGTTTGCCACTGGTGCAACTGGGTATCGCCCTGAAGATGATGGGTGACATGCCGCGCGCCGAAACTGCCCTAGCAGAGGGCGTTGCTAAAGTTCGACCAGAGAAAAATTACTGGCTGGAAGATTATGGCAGCCCGCTGAGAGATAACGCGCTAATACTGTCCTTGCTCACTGAAAATAATTTGCTGCCGGAAGTGCGCGACCGTTTGCTGCTTTCTCTTTCAGAAAGCCTGAACGGCCAGCGCTGGTTGTCGACACAGGAAAGTAACGCACTGTTTATGGCCGGTCGTGGCCTGATTAACAGTGCCGAAGCACCGTGGCAGGTCAATCTCGGCGGTGATTTGCAAGCGATTGCTGGTACCGTGGCGGTCACCCGAGGTTTTGATGCGATTCATCTCAAGCAACCAGTGATTCTGAAAAATAGCGGAGACGCGGCGGTTTATACCCGTTTTGATGTTACTGGTTATCCTTTGCAGGCTCCGACCGAGAGCAGCAGCGTCCTGCACATTAAACGAAATTATCTGGGCATGGACGGACAACCGCTTTCTTTGGCATCGCTAAAAAGCGGCGATTTAGTGGTAGTCCATCTTGACGTCTGGGCTGACTCCCACGTACCGGATGCGCTGGTGGTCGATCTTCTGCCCGCAGGTCTGGAGCTTGAAAATCAGAATCTGGCTGACAGCAGTGCAAGTCTTGGAGACTCGGCCAGCAAACTCACTGAGTTGATGACTGACATGCAACAGGCCGATATTAAACATCAGGAATACCGTGACGATCGCTATGTCGCCGCCATTGATGTTGACGGATATCGACACGTTGCACTGCTTTACCTGGCCCGTGCGGTGACTCCGGGAAGCTATGCCGTGCCTGCGCCACAGGTAGAATCTATGTATGTGCCAGCCTGGCGCGCGACAGGACAGACATCGGAAAAAATGAATGTTCGCTAATCCGAGGGGATAAAAGCAATGAGCCAGGCAGAGGGCGTGCGAACCTTTTTTGGGTTCAGAGTCGTGCGATTCTTCCTGTTGCTGCTGGTAATGGGAGCCGCGCTGCTGTGGGCGGCAAACCGCATCTGGCCGCTTCCATTGCAGGAACTGCCGGTTGCGCGGGTCGTCACGGCAGAAGACGGCACGCCGCTTTGGCGCTATGCCGACGCTCAGGGGGTATGGCGCTATCCTGTGCGTCTTGAAGAGGTTTCGCCTTATTATTTACAGGCGCTGCTGACTTATGAAGACCGCTGGTTTTGGGATCATCCCGGCATTAATCCCCTGTCGCTGCTGCGCGCCAGTTGGCAAAATATTCGCGACGGCGACATTGTTTCTGGCGGTAGTACATTATCGATGCAGGTGGCCCGACTTATCGATCCACATCCACGTACTTTCGCAGGTAAATTACGCCAGATTGCACGCACCTTTCAGCTGGAATGGATGCTATCAAAACGGCAGATCCTCGAAATTTATCTTAACCGCGCACCTTATGGCGGGACTTTGCAGGGAATCGCCGCAGCGAGCTGGACCTATCTGGGCAAGCCACCTTCAGAGCTGACACCGGGAGAGGCTGCGCTGCTGGCGGTATTACCGCAGGCGCCGAGCCGCTTACGTCCGGACCGTTTTCCAGAACGAGCCAGGGCTGCCCGAGACAAGGTACTCGCCCGATTGGCCGAGTATCACGTCTGGTCGCAGAAAAGGGTTGATGATATTCGACAGGAGTCAATCTGGCTGGCCCCGCGTCAGGTGCCGCAACTGGCTCCTTTGCTGGCAAGGCGGCTGACTAATCATAATCATCTCGACGTGATAACCACCACGATTGATGCCACCTTACAGCGACAACTTGAGGAGTTGGCGGCAGGCTGGAAGAACCAGCTGCCGTCGAAAACCTCCATAGGCGTGATCATTGTTGAAAGTTCTACCATGAAGGTAAAGGCTTATCTGGGGTCGGTGGATTTTAAAGACGACGGCCGCTTCGGTCAGGTCGATGCGGTCAGTGCCTGGCGTTCGCCGGGGTCAACCCTTAAACCGCTGCTTTATGGTCTGGCGCTGGATGATGGCCTTATTGCGGCAGAATCATTGCTTCAGGATGTCCCACGGCGTTTTGGCGATTATCGTCCCGGCAACTTTGACACCGGTTTTCACGGGCCGGTCAGTGCCAGTGAGGCGCTGGTCAGGTCGCTGAATCTCCCCGCGGTTCAATTACTCGATGCCTATGGGCCAAAGCGTTTTACCGCCAACTTACGCAATGCCGGGGTAGCACTGCGTTTTCCACCTAACAGTGACCCCAGTCTGGCAGTGATTTTAGGTGGTACCGGCGCGCGGCTCGACCAGCTTGTTGAGGCCTACAGCGCTTTTGCACGCGGTGGAAATGTAGCAAGATTACGTTTTGAACCTCGGCAGCCTTTAATCGAGCGCAGGCTTATGTCACCGGGTGCTGCGTGGATTGTGCGACGAATTTTAGGCGGACAGGCTCAACCCCAGCCCGATGATACCTTGCCCGGCAGTGTTCAATTAGCCTGGAAAACCGGCACCAGTTATGGTTATCGAGATGCCTGGGCGATGGGCGTCAATCCGGGTTATATCATCGGCGTTTGGGTAGGGCGACCCGACGCAACGCCGGTTGCAGGGCAGTTTGGCTATGCAACAGCGGTGCCGGTACTCAATCAGGTGAACAACCTTCTCACAGGCTCGACGCGTTTTAATCAACGAATGTCGGTAGCCGATCCGCGCCCGAAATCCGTGGGTATCACCACGCTTTGCTGGCCCGGTGGTCAGCCGCTGCCTGCAGGGGATACCAACTGCCGACAGCAACGCAATAGCTGGATATTAGACGGCACTGTGCCGCCAACGCTCGCAGCACCCGGCCAGGAGTCGCAGGAAGGCAGTCTAATCACGTTGTGGATAAACTCGCACGGTAAGCAGGTTGCCGCCAACTGTCCCGACTCTCACTCTTCGCAAATCGCCCTTTGGCCAACTCCGCTGGAACCGTGGCTGCCGCAAGAGGAGCATCGCAGTCAGCGGTTGCCAGCCCACGACGCTTTTTGTCCACCATTGGGTAAACCGGCCGTGCAGCCGCTGTTATTGCTTGGGATCCGGGATAACGCGATTCTCAGACCATTGCCCGGCAAGAACAGTATTGATTTGCGCATTGAGTCTCAGGGCGGATCAGGGCAGCGCTGGTGGTTTTTGAATGGCGAACAAATCGCGAGCGGGACGGACAATCGACATTTTCAGACAACCCTGAGTCAGCCCGGTAAGTACCAGCTCACGGTGCTTGATGAGGGCAGTCAGGTAAACACGCTGAATTTCACCCTTGATTAATGAAATTCTTTATGGAAAATGCGGCTTTTGCGCCAAAAAGTGAATCAGTGACATATATTTTTAATCAAATGTTGTTATTCCTGTAGGCAAGCGTTACTTCGCCCCCTATAATCGGCGCCATTTTCCGGCAGTGTTAACATTTAAATTAACCGGCCCCACCTTAAGTCAGACAGAGGTTTTTATGACTATCGAACGTACTTTTTCTATCATCAAGCCAAACTCCGTTGCTAACAATGACATCGGTGCTATCACTGCTCGTTTCGAACGTGCTGGTTTCCAGATCATCGCTTCTAAAATGATCCGTCTGAGCAAAGAAAAAGCTGAAGGCTTCTACGCTGAGCACAAAGGCCGCCCATTCTTCGACGGTCTGGTAGAGTTCATGACCTCTGGTCCTGTTGTTGTTCAGGTTCTGGAAGGCGAAAATGCCGTTCAGCGTAACCGTGACATCATGGGCGCAACCAACCCAGACAACGCTCTGGCTGGTACTCTGCGTGCTGATTTCGCTGACAGCTTCACTGCTAACGCCGTTCACGGTTCTGACGCGGTTGAATCAGCACAGCGCGAAATCGCTTACTTCTTCGACGAAAGCGAAATCTGCGCTCGTTAATAAGAAGTCAGGCATGAGTAAGCCAGGATGGATTCACTCGCAGATACAATAATTTTGTATTGACGGGCTTTCATTCATAGCTACTCCGCCTTAAAATTTGTACAATACTGCGCCCCAAGAGTTACGCTTTTGGGGCGCAGTTTATTTTCTGGTGGTTTGAGCAACAAGCATTGGTGGGTTAACGCGACCCGCACTTCCTTCGAGCCATAACGTGTAACAACGAGGCCAATAAAGCATGTCGAATACTATCGAATTAGATATCCCCGTTCTTAGTTCCAACGAGATCGACTCCCTGAACGTCATCCGTGCAGAAAACGCAGCCATAGCCGAACTGGCTGAGAAATCTGCGGCACCGGTGAGCGCCAAAATTAATCTTCTGGACCTGAACCGCAAGCAAATGCGCGAGTTTTTCCTCAAAATGGGTGAAAAACCGTTTCGTGCCGATCAGGTTATGAAGTGGATGTACCATTACTGCAGCGATGATTTCGAGGATATGACCGATATCAATAAAACGCTGCGTGAAAAACTGGCACGCGTTGCCGAAATCCGCGCCCCTGAAGTTGCCGTGGAACAACGCTCTGCCGACGGCACCATCAAATGGGCTATTCAGGTTGGCAATCAGCAGGTTGAAACCGTTTATATTCCTGATGGCGATCGCGCCACGCTGTGTGTGTCTTCTCAGGTAGGCTGCGCGCTGGAATGTACTTTCTGTTCCACCGCGCAGCAGGGCTTTAACCGCAATCTGCGTGTTTCAGAAATCATCGGCCAAGTGTGGCGCGCCGCTAAAATTATCGGTGCTGCAAAAATTGCCGGTACTCGTCCAATCACCAACGTGGTGATGATGGGCATGGGTGAGCCACTGCTTAACCTCAACAACGTGGTTCCTGCAATGGAGATCATGCTGGATGACTTCGGTTTTGGTCTGTCTAAACGCCGTGTAACGCTTTCAACCTCCGGTGTGGTTCCTGCTCTTGATAAACTGGGCGATATGATCGACGTCGCGCTGGCAATCTCTCTGCATGCACCAAATGACACTATCCGTGATGAAATCGTGCCGATTAATCGTAAATACAACATCGATACCTTCCTGGCTTCGGTAAATCGCTATTTGGGTAAATCGAATGCGAATCAAGGACGCGTTACCGTTGAATACGTTATGCTTGATCATATCAACGACGGTACCGAGCACGCTCACGAGTTGGCCGAAAAGCTGAAAGATACTCCGTGCAAGATTAACCTGATCCCATGGAACCCCTTCCCGGGGGCTCCATACGGACGTAGCTCCAACAGCCGCATTGACCGTTTCTCTAAAGTATTGATGGAATATGGTTTTACTGTCATTGTGCGTAAAACACGCGGTGATGACATCGATGCAGCCTGCGGTCAGTTGGCAGGTGAAGTCATTGACCGCACCAAGCGTACTTTGAAGAAAAAAATGGCTAACGACGCTATTATGATGAAATCCATGTAATTAGGCTTCTTTTGTAGCTCAAACGACCTAATTTAGGGTTGCGATTTTAAGCTTGCGTTTGTCTTCTAATCGGTAGCAGGTAAAAGGATTTAGAATGGCGATAGTGCAGTGGCAGTCGAAGGGGTTTTTCGCCGCGAGTCTGGCAGTTTGCCTGCTGGCAGCCTGTTCCAGCTCAAAGCAGCCGCCGGTCGAGGCCGCCTCTGGCGCACCTCAGACGCAACTTCAGTTGGGAATGGATTACTTGAAGCAGGGCAATATTCCTGCTGCTAAAGTCAATTTGCAACAGGCTGTGGATTCATCGCCACAGGATTATCGCAACCAGTTGGGGATGGCGTTGTACGAGCAAAAAATCGGCAACAACGATGCTGCACAAAGCCGCTACCAGCAAGCCTTTAAGCTCGCTCCGCAAAATGGAACCGTCCTGAATAATTACGGTGCGTTTTTGTGTAGTTTAGGGCAGTATGTACCGTCACAACAGCAGTTTAGCATCGCTGCCAGCTTGCCTGATTCCGGTCCGGTAGCTGACAGCCTTGAAAATGCGGGCTACTGTTTTCTGAAGGCTAATCAGAATGATGAGGCAAAAATGTTACTGAGCCAGGCTTTGAAACACGATCCTGACAAAGGCGCACCGCTGATTACTGAAGCCAACAGGCAGTACAAGGAAGGTAATCGCGCCGACGCGCAACTTTTACTGGATGTTTATCAACATGTTCTGCCAGCCAGCGCTGACAGTCTTATGTTACAAATTCGTTTCGCGGCGTTAGCCGGCAATCCAGATAGCGTTCAACGTTATGGAAAGCAGCTTGCGCGGAATTTTCCACAATCCCAACAGTACCAGCACTTCTTAGCTAATGAATACTGAAGCCACTCAAGATAAAAGTACTAAAGTGACAGCGGGCGAGCGCCTGCGTCAAGCTCGTGAGCAGTTGGGACTCAGCCATCAGGCTGTGGCGGAACGCCTTTGCCTGAAGCTTTCGACTATTCGACAAATCGAAGAGGGAACTACGCCGGCAGACTTGGCGCCGACTTTCCTGCGCGGTTACATTCGCTCCTATGCAAAACTGGTCCACGTTCCTGAAGAGGAGTTGGCAACGTTAATTGGCAAGCAAGCGCCAATCAATGTGCCAAAAGTGGCGTCTATGCAGGGTGTTTCATTACGCAAGTCACGCAAAAAACGCGATGGCTGGCTGATGGGCTTTACCTGGCTTATTGTTTTCGTAGTCCTCGGCCTGACCGGTGCATGGTGGTGGCAAAATCATCAAGCGCAGCAGGAAGAGATTGCCAATATGGCAGATCAATCGACCGCGCAGCTTAACCAGGACAACGCTCAGGGGCAATCTATTCCTCTGAACAGTGGTGATACTTCTTCACAGAACACAGCAACGAACGCAGCTCAGCCAGCCGCTCCAGCCGATACCTCTACGGGTAATGCTGCTGCTCCACAGGCTCAGAACTCGATTCCGCTGAACACGACGCCAGGCTCTGCTACCAATGTGGGCACTGCACAGACTCAGCAACCTGCTGCGGATCAAACCAGCCAGCCAGCTCCGGCTGAGACCCCGTCTTCTACATTGCCTACTGGCGATGCTCAGGCCACTACTGCTGCAGCTGATGCAGACGCTGTGACCATGACCTTTAAATCAAACTGCTGGTTGCAGATTGATGATGCCACTGGCAAATCATTGTTCAGCGGGATCAAGAAAGGGGGAGAAACTCTGAGTGTTAAAGGTAAAGCTCCTTACAAGTTGAAAATCGGTGCACCTGGTGCGGTTGATATTCAATACCAAGGTAAGCCGGTTGATCTAAGCCGTTTCGTTAAATCAAACCGTGTTGCTCGTCTGACTTTAGCTGCGCAGTAATAATACTAAAGTGCTGGCAAGGTCATTGAAGCTACAGCAAGGCAACGAGTGAATGAATCCCGATGAGCTGACCTCGGTCAGTAAGTCGGGTGAATAAACGAAGACAACGCAGCTGTAGCTTTATGTACCAAGGCAGATAGGCAACGATGGAGAAGAGTAAAAATGCATAACCAAGCACCCATTACCCGTCGCAAATCAACAAGGATTTACGTCGGCAAGGTGCCTGTCGGTGATGGTGCACCAATCGCGGTGCAATCAATGACCAACACCCGCACCACCGATGTCGAGGCAACCGTTGCTCAGATTAAATCTCTTGAGCGTGTTGGCGTCGATATTGTTCGTGTTTCTGTTCCAACCATGGACGCAGCTGAAGCCTTCAAGCTTATCAAACAGCAGGTTAACGTTCCATTGGTTGCAGATATCCATTTCGACTACCGTATCGCGCTGAAAGTTGCCGAATACGGGGTTGACTGCCTGCGTATCAATCCAGGCAATATCGGTAATGAATCGCGTATTCGCGCGGTTGTTGACTGCGCCCGCGACAAAAATATTCCTATCCGTATCGGTGTTAACGGCGGCTCGCTGGAAAAAGATCTGCAGGAAAAATTTGGCGAACCTACGCCTCAAGCCCTGTTTGAGTCCGCGATGCGTCACGTCGATATCCTCGACAGGCTTAACTTTGATCAGTTCAAGGTTAGCGTGAAGGCCTCAGACGTCTTTCTGGCCGTTGAGTCTTACCGCCTGCTTGCCAGGCAAATCGTTCAGCCTCTGCATCTTGGCATCACTGAAGCTGGTGGTTTGCGCGCCGGTTCGGTTAAATCTGCCATTGGTCTTGGTCTGCTGCTGTCTGAAGGGATCGGCGATACGCTGCGTATCTCTCTGGCTGCCGATCCTGTCGAAGAAGTCAAAGTTGGATTCGACATCCTCAAGTCGCTGCGCATTCGATCGCGCGGGATCAACTTCATCGCCTGTCCAACCTGTTCGCGTCAGGAATTTGACGTGATCGGCACGGTTAACGCGCTGGAACAACGTCTCGAAGACATCATCACTCCAATGGATATTTCGATTATTGGCTGTGTAGTTAACGGTCCGGGCGAAGCACTGGTGTCAACTATTGGCGTAACTGGCGGTCACAACAAAAGCGGTTTCTACGAAGACGGCGTTCGTCAGAGAGACAGATTCGATAATGAGCAGATGATCGATCAGCTTGAAGCCAAGATCCGGGCTAAAGCGGCTCTGATGGATCAAAGTAAGCGCATTGTTATCAATCATCTCGAAAAGTAACCTTAGCACGTGCCGCAATGCCGGCACGCCTGCCCATTTGGGCTGAGTTAATCTGAACCCGATATGAAGTGTTGATGTATCCGCATTGAACCTGAGGATGCAAAACACCTATAATCGGGTTCATTTTTATAAAAAAGATAGAGAACTGACGTGGCAAAGAACATCCAGGCTATCCGCGGCATGAACGATTATCTGCCTGCCGACACCGCTTTATGGCAACGTATTGAAGGCACGCTCAAGCAGGTCCTTGGCACTTACGGCTATAGCGAAATCCGTATGCCGATTGTAGAGCAGACCCCGTTATTCAAACGCGCGATCGGTGAAGTTACCGACGTGGTTGAAAAAGAAATGTATACCTTCGAAGACCGCAACGGTGAAAGCCTCACTCTGCGTCCGGAAGGTACTGCTGGCTGCGTTCGCGCCGGTATCGAGCATGGTCTGCTGTACAATCAGGAACAGCGTATGTGGTACATCGGTCCGATGTTCCGCTACGAGCGTCCGCAGAAAGGTCGTTATCGTCAATTCAATCAGCTGGGTGTCGAAGTGTTTGGCCTTAACGGCCCTGACATCGATGCCGAGCTCATCATGCTTAGTGCTCGCTGGTGGCGTGCGCTGGGTATCGCGGAAAACGTATCTCTTGAACTGAATTCGATTGGTTCGCTGGAGGCTCGTGCCAACTATCGTGATGCTCTGGTTGCCTTCCTTGAACAGCATAAAGAACAGCTCGACGAAGACTGTAAACGTCGCATGTACACCAATCCGTTACGCGTTCTGGACTCTAAAAATCCAGAAGTTCAGGCTTTGCTGAACGGCGCGCCGGAGCTGGCAGACTATCTCGACCAAGAATCTCGTGAACACTTTGCCGGTCTGTGTGAACTTTTAAGCCTTGCAGGTATCCCATATACGATTAATCAGCGTCTGGTGCGCGGTTTGGACTACTACAACCGCACAGTGTTCGAGTGGGTGACGACCAGTCTTGGCGCGCAAGGTACCGTGTGTGCCGGTGGCCGTTACGACGGTTTGGTTGAACAACTTGGTGGACGCGCTACACCGGCAGTAGGTTTTGCAATGGGCCTTGAGCGTTTAGTTCTGTTGGTTCAAGCGGTTAACCCTGATTTTAAAGCGCCTGCCACGGTCGATGCCTATGTGATTTCTTCCGGTACGGGTACGCAAGGTGCGGCTATGCAGCTGGCTGAAAAGCTGCGTGATGTACTGCCAGAGCTGAAAGTCATGACTAACTACGGCGGCGGAAACTTTAAAAAACAGTTTGCCCGCGCCGACAAATGGGGGGCGCGTATCGCCCTGGTATTAGGTGAGGACGAAGTCGCGGCTCAGCAGGTAGTAGTTAAAAATCTGCAAAGTGGTGAGCAAGAAACGCTGGCGCAGAGCGATTTGGCTGTGCGTCTGGCCTCGATGTTAGGTTAAGGAGAAGGACCACGTGGAAGTCTATACCACTGAAAATGAACAGGTTGATGCCGTCCGCCGCTTCTTTGCCGAAAACGGTAAAGCGCTGGCCATTGGTGTCGTGCTGGGTATTGCTGCGTTAGGTGGATGGCGTTATTGGCAGTCTCATGAGAATACCGCTCTGACAGAAGCCTCAGCCTCATTCCAGCAAGCTACAACCGCATTGACGGATAACAAAGCCGACGGCGTTGCCAATTTAGAGAAGTTTGCCCAGAACAACAGCAACAGCTACGGCGTTTTTGCAGCTTTGCAATTAGCTGACCACTTCGTTCAGGCCAAAGACTTTACCAATGCTGAAAAGCAGCTGAACCAGGCGAGCCAGCTTTCCAAAGACGAAAATTTATTATCACTGGTTAACTACCGTCTGGCACGGATTCAGTTGCAGGAAAACAAACTGGATGACGCGCTGAAAACCCTCGACAATGTTAAGGGTGACGGCTGGATGGCGATGCAACAAGAGGTACGTGGTGATGTTCTTCTCGCGAAGGGCGACACCAAAGGTGCCAGGGATGCATACAGTAAAGGCCTTGATTCCAAGCCATCTCAAACGCTGCAAACTATGCTGCGTATGAAATTGAATAATTTATCCAGCTAAGGGGAACCCCGATGCAATTGCGTAAAACTCTCCTGGTGGGATTAGTTTCCGTCGCCTTCCTGAGCGGCTGTTCCCTGTTTAACAGCGAAGAAGACGTCGTTAAAATGTCTCCGCTGCCAAAGGTTGAGAATCAGTTCACACCAACAGAAGTGTGGAGCACTTCCGTGGGTGATGGCGTAGGCGAGTATTACTCTCACCTGCACCCGGCCTGGAAAGACAACACTATTTACGCTGCCGATCGTTTTGGTACCGTAAAAGCGCTGGATGCCAACAACGGTAAAGAGAAGTGGAAAGTTGATCTCTCTGAAAACCCTGGCTTCTTCTCCAGCAACATTTCCGCCGAGCTTTCTGGTGGTGTGACTGTTGACGGTTCCAACCTGTATATCGGCAGTGAAAAAGCTGTTGTTTACTCGTTGAATACGGCCGACGGTAAACTTGCCTGGAAAACCACGGTAGCAGGTGAAGCGATTTCACGCCCTGTTGTCAGCGACGGTCTGGTATTAATCCACACCGGTAACGGCATTCTGCAGGCATTGAACCAGAAAGACGGGACTGTTGCCTGGAGCGCCAACCTTGATATGCCAACCTTGTCCTTGCGCGGCGAATCTGCCCCTGCTACGGCATTTGGTGCGGCTATCGTCGGCGGCGACAACGGTCGTGTCAGCGCAGTGCTGATGAAAGAAGGCCAGATGATTTGGCAGCAACGTATCTCTGAGCCGAGCGGAGCGACTGAAATCGACCGCCTGAGCGATATCGATACCACGCCAGTTATCGCAAACGGCGTTATCTATACTGTTGCTTACAACGGTAATTTGGTTGCGATGGATCTGCGCTCAGGGCAAATTGCCTGGAAACGTGAAGTTGGCTCGGTGAATAATATCGTTGTCGACGGCGACCGTATTTATATGGTTGACCAGAATGACCGCGTTATGGCCCTCAACACTGAAGGCGGCGTGACTATCTGGACTCAGAGTGCGCTTCTACACCGCAACCTGACCGCGCCAGTGCTGTACAATGGCTTTATTGTGGTCGGCGATGCCGAGGGTTATCTGCATTGGATGAACACCAACGACGGACGCTTTGTCGCCCAGCAGAAAGTGGACTCATCTGGCCTGCTGAGCGCGCCAATTGTGGCAAGCGACAAGCTGGTGGTGCAGGCCAAGGGCGGCGAGGTTTACTCCTTCAAACGCTAATATCCTTCGTAATTTTAGATGCAGCTTTGTTGGCTACGTTCGTTCACCCCAGTCACTTACTAATGTAAGCTTCTGGGGATTCGCTCTCTTGCCGCCTAACTGCCTCGTCAATTACTTTGGGTATATATCCACATCATGGGTATAATAGCTCGGCCATTAAACGGCTCCTGAATTGCTCAGGGGCCGTTTCGTATTCTAAAAACAGCAAGAATGGTCATTCTTTTTGTTGTAAGAAATTGAATTTTAATGATTTGCATTATGGCGATCGGTTGTTTAATTCCTTTGGGATTCGACACTTGTTGGCTGTAAAAAAATGAGGCTTCAAAAAATGATACCTGTCGTCGCGCTAGTTGGGCGCCCGAATGTGGGTAAATCCACCTTATTTAACCGTTTGACCAAGACGCGTGATGCGTTGGTGGCGGATTTCCCCGGGCTAACGCGTGACCGCAAGTATGGTCGTGCCGAGATCGAGGGTAACGAATTTATTATTGTTGATACCGGTGGTATCGATGGTACCGAAGATGGCGTTGAAACCCGCATGGCGGGGCAATCTTTGCTGGCAATTGAAGAAGCAGACATCGTGCTGTTTATGGTCGATGCCCGTGCAGGCGTGATGCCTGCCGATCAGGGCATTGCCCAGCATCTTCGCAGCCGTGAGAAAGCGACCTTCCTGGTAGCAAACAAAACCGACGGTCTCGATGCAGACAGCGCAACTGCCGATTTTTACTCCCTCGGTCTGGGCGAAGTTTATGCTATCGCCGCTTCCCACGGTCGTGGCGTAACTCAGCTTATCGAGCACGTATTAATTCCATTCGTCGGTGAAAAGCCTGAAGAAGTTGAGCTGAGCGAAGAAGAGGCCAATGCGGCCTATTGGGCAGAGAAGCTTGGCGATGAAGACGCAATTCCGGAAGACGTTGAAGACGACTTCGACCCGACCACTTTGCCAATCAAGCTGGCGATTGTTGGGCGTCCTAACGTAGGTAAGTCAACACTAACCAACCGCATCCTCGGCGAAGACCGCGTTGTGGTTTATGACATGCCTGGCACCACGCGTGACAGTATTTATATCCCGATGGTTCGTGATGAGCGCGAATACGTGCTGATTGATACCGCCGGTGTGCGTAAGCGCGGCAAAGTCACTGAAACCGTCGAGAAATTCTCGGTTATCAAAACCTTGCAAGCTATCGAAGATGCCAACGTAGTTATGTTGGTTATTGACGCACGCGAGGGTATTTCTGATCAGGATCTCTCTCTGCTCGGCTTTATCCTCAATAGTGGGCGCTCACTGGTCATCGTGGTGAATAAATGGGACGGCCTGTCTCAGGAAGCCCGCGATGCAGTGAAAGATACCCTCGACATGCGTCTGGGCTTCATTGACTTTGCCCGTATCCACTTTATCTCCGCGCTGCACGGCAGCGGCGTAGGTAACCTGTTTGAATCAGTTAACGAAGCCTATAATTGCGCTACGAAGCGCGTTGGTACGTCTTTGCTGACTCGAATTATGCAGATGGCTGCAGAAGATCACCAGCCGCCTCTGGTTAACGGACGTCGCGTTAAGCTGAAATATGCTCACGCCGGGGGTTATAACCCGCCTATCGTGGTCATCCACGGTAATCAGGTAAAAGACTTGGCCGACTCCTACAAACGTTATTTGATGAACTATTTCCGCCGTTCATTAGAAATCATGGGTACGCCAATCCGTATTCAATTCAAAGAGGGTGAAAACCCGTTTGAAGGTAAGCGCAACCCTCTGACGCCAAACCAGATGCGTAAACGTAAGCGTCTGATGTCGCACCTGAAAAAGAAATAAACACCCTAAATTGATGCCGTTCTTTTCAGGGCGGTGTGATGCTGGTTAAAGGCTAGTGCCTTGGTAATAAACTGCATTTTGATTTTTGGACTCTGGTCTGAAACATCGAGATGCAGTTTTTTTTTACTGATTTTTATCGCTAAGCCCCCGTTAGTTCGCAAGTTAACCCAGGCTCATCTCCCCGACCAAGGCTCTCCTAAAAGCACTAATGAGTATAGGAACTATAATTTCGCAGTAGTCCCTTTTTTAGTAAGTCTTTTAAGGAGAGTTTTAATGTCGGACCACAAAGATAAAGCAGTAAGCAAACCAGGTGATGG
Source organism: Rouxiella sp. WC2420 (assembly GCF_041200025.1). Lineage (NCBI taxonomy): Bacteria > Pseudomonadati > Pseudomonadota > Gammaproteobacteria > Enterobacterales > Yersiniaceae > Rouxiella > Rouxiella sp. WC2420. The sequence continues at coordinate 1,214,279 of NZ_CP165628.1, forward strand.
TAATAACCAAGCTGCATCCGCTGAGCCACATCTTAACGATACCGCACCGCAGGGTGCTCCGCTAAAACCTCAGAACAGCATTAGTCCTCCTGGCGCAGAGCCTACCGCGGCAGGCTCAGACAAAAATCCGTCTACTACCAGTGAGAAACTCGAACAGCTCGACGCCTTCCGCGATGATCCACAGGGTCAGGCGTTACGCACCGATCAGGGTATCCGAATTTCCGATAACCAGAATTCCCTAAAAGCGGGTGTTCGCGGCTCTACCTTGCTTGAAGATTTTATGCTGCGGGAAAAAATCACCCATTTTGACCATGAACGTATTCCTGAAAGAGTAGTACATGCACGCGGCGCGGCGGCACACGGCTATTTTCAGGTTTATCAGTCTCTTGAGGCATTAACCAAAGCAGGTTTTCTGGCAGATCCCGGACTTGATACGCCAGTGTTTGTGCGCTTTTCAACCGTGCAGGGTTCAAAAGGCTCTGCTGATTCAGTAAGGGATATCCGCGGGTTTGCCACCAAATTTTACACCCAGGAAGGCAATTTCGACCTGGTCGGTAATAACACGCCGGTATTCTTTATTCAGGATGCGATTAAATTCCCGGATTTCGTTCACGCCGTGAAGCCTGAACCACACAATGAAATTCCGCAAGGCCAAAGCGCGCACGACACCTTCTGGGACTATATTTCGCTGCAGCCTGAAACCCTGCATAACGTGATGTGGGCAATGTCCGATCGCGGTATTCCGCGCAGTTATCGCATGATGGAAGGCTTCGGGATTCATAGCTACAAAATGATCAACGCGGAAGGTAAAAGTCATTTTGTGAGATTTCATTGGAAACCAACCTGCGGCGCGGCTTCACTGATTTGGGATGAAGCCCAGGTATTGACCGGCCGAGACCCTGATTTCCATCGGCGTGAGCTGTGGGAATCTATTGAAGCAGGCGACTTCCCGGAATATGAGCTGGGGCTGCAGATTATCCCGGAAGAGGACGAGGACAAGTTTGATTTCGATATTCTCGATGCCACCAAGCTGATCCCCGAGTCCCTGGTGCCAGTACAAATTGTTGGCAAGATGGTGCTGAACCGCAACCCTGACAACTATTTCAGCGAAACCGAACAGGTAGCATTCTGTCCGGGAAATATTGTCCCAGGTTTAGATTTCTCGGACGATCCCCTCTTACAGGGCCGTTTATTCTCTTATCTGGACACCCAGATCAGCCGTCTTGGTGGGCCTAACTTCCATGAGATCCCGATCAATAAACCCGTTTGTCCGTTCCACAATCACCAGCGTGATGGTATGCATCGGATGGGGATCTCTGGCGCAGCGAACTACGAGCCAAATTCAATTAACAACAACTGGCCGCGAGAAACGCCTCCGGCGAAAAAACATGGCGGTTTCGAGACTTCTCCACAGCCGCTGAACGGTGAGAAGATCCGCCGTCGTAGCGATTCATTTGCGGATTACTATTCGCAGCCGCGACTGTTCTGGCTTAGCCAAACTCCTTACGAGCAGGATCATGTGGTAGGCGCTTTCAGCTTTGAATTAGGCAAGGTTGTGCGCCCGTGGATCCGTGAGCGCGTGGTCGATCAACTAAGCTATATTGATCATTCCCTGGCCACTCGGGTGGCAGAGAATCTTGGGATTGAGCTAAGTAAAGCACAGCAAGAGTACGCGTTGCCAAAAGCCGTAAACGGTCTAAGCAAAGATGATGCGCTGAGCCTGTACGGTAATCGTGAACATCCGGTTAAATCACGCCAGGTAGCGCTGCTGGTAGCCGACGGCGTATGTGGTGATTCTGTCGCGACGATTACTACTGAGCTTAATGCCCTGGGGATACACAGCAAAATCTTTGCGCCGCGACTGGGGAAAATTAAAACCCTGCAAGGTAAAGAGATTAATGCGGATGGTACGATTGAAGGCAATCCATCGGTATTGGTTGACGGCGTTATTGTCCCTGCCGGTAAGGCTAGCACCGAGGTGCTGAAAAAAAATGGTAACGCCAAAAACTATATTTTACAGGCCTTTAAGCATCTTAAAGCCATCGGCTTGCAGGGTGAGGCGCTAAGTTTGTATGAAGCGCTGCCGTTGCCAACTCCTGATGAGGGCGTGCTTGTCGATAGTGATGCCAAACTGGTTACTGATAAATTTATCGAAGCCTTGAAAAAGCACCGAGTGTGGTCAAGAGAAACGGCTGCGGCAGAAGTGCCTGCTTAAGGATAATTAATTACAGATGTTTTATAATCTCCCTCATTACGAGGGAGTGCTTTATATCAATCTTTTATTTGTATTGTAAAAGTACAGTTTTCCGGAGCTGTTTTTTCGCAGGTAATATGTGTTAACCCTAAGCTGGATGTTTTATCTTGCCCGATGGTACCCGTGGTGGTAATTATCAGATGTTTTTGACTATCAATATTTAAACCCATTTCAGAGGGCTTCTCATGTCCGGTTATTTTTTGGGTGCAATACTGAAATTGTGCAACCCCCGTTTTATTATCTTGAATAATAAGTGTCTGTGTAAATGGAATGACTGTTTTACTGTCAGGGTTTTTGCCCGGTAAAATACCTGACCATTCACCTGATTCGGCTGAGGCGCGAAATACACTATCTTGGGCATTGCCAATACTTGGTGTTGCAGGGCAAGCTTGCTTTTGGCTATGAGCGGCAGCCTGATGCGAGGCGATCGCCAATAAAACAGTTAGTAGAATATACTTAAATCTATTCATTTTTGAGGTTCCTAAAGTAATAAAATTATCTATGATATTGTTCGCTAATAATTAATCTGATTAATTTTGTTTTGTTGTTTTTTTGCTTGGTGGGTTAACGGGAGCACTATACCACTAATATTATCTTGCGGGTTTTAAAAGGAGGAGGGATTTTTTAATGTTATGGGTTTGTTTACTGTAAAAATAATTAATAGACAAAGATATAATGTAATTTAATACTAATTACCTTATATTTAATTAGTTGGTTAATTGTGATGTGTTCAATATAAATTATTACATCGAAAAGGGCGCAAGGTCGAGAAAACATCAAGCGACATGCTTTATTGATGGTTTTCGCCGCGGGGATCTTTATTGACTAATACCTGAAATTACCGTCCCTTTCAGAACGCCTTACTCGGTTTTTTTTGCCGCAGCCGCGCGTTTACGAGGCTTCTTCTCGGCAGGCTTTTCTTCCAGATGCAGACTTTTGACTTCGCTTTCTATCCAGCCATCGGCCAGTCGCGTTTTTAACATCTCTCCCGCCGCCGTCTGCGCGGTTTTCTTCAACAATGCGCCCTGAGGGGTCGTGGTGACGCTATAACCGCGAGCCAGCGTTGCCAGGGGGCTTACCGCCTCCAGTTGCGTCACAGCAGTACTAAAATTCTGACGATGTTCCCCAAGCTGCGCTGTCATTGACTGCTGCAGGCGATACTGCAGCTTTTGCACTCGCTGCTGCAACTGGTGGATGCGACGCTGTGGTTGATGCTGATTCAGGCGCTGCTGGAGATTCTGCGCACGGCGCAGCAGGCGACGCAGATGATTTTGCATTGCCTCGTCCATGCGGCTACGCAGCTTGAACAGCGCGGTTTGCTGGCGCGCCAGACGCAAGTGAGGATGTTGCTGCTGAAGCCGATGATTTAAACGTGTAAAACGCTGGGTCATCTGAGCCAGATAGTAATCCATCGCCATTTCAAGTCGCTGCTGCTGTGACTGAATCTGACGCAGCAGTTCAAGCTGGTTACGGCTGATCAGTTCGGCAGCGGCAGAAGGCGTTGGCGCGCGCAGGTCGGCGACAAAATCGGCGATAGTGACGTCAGTTTCATGACCCACGGCGCTGACAATCGGCAAGCGACTGTTATATATCGCTCGTGCAACGCGTTCGTCGTTAAAGCTCCATAAATCTTCCAGCGAACCACCGCCGCGCCCGACTATCAGCACGTCGCATTCCTGACGCTGGTTGGCCAAAGTAATAGCTTTAACAATTTGCAACGGCGCATCGACACCTTGCACCGCTGTCGGGTAAATCACCACCGGCAGAGAAGGATCGCGGCGTTTCAAAACCTGAAGAATATCGTGCAGGGCGGCACCGCTGGCCGAGGTAATGACCCCGACACATTTGGCCGGAGAGGGCAGCGGTTGCTTGTGCTCGATATCAAACAGACCTTCCGCAGACAAGGTTTGTTTCAACTGCTCAAACTGTTGCTGCAACAAGCCATCACCGGCAGGCTGCATGCTTTCGGCGATTAGCTGAAAGTCACCGCGTGGTTCGTACAGGGTGATGGAGGCGCGTACCAATACCTGCTGACCATTTTGCGGACGGAAAGTGGTGCGGCGATTGCTGTTGCGAAACATCGCGCATTTGACCTGGGCGCGCGCGTCTTTCAGCGTGAAATACCAGTGGCCGGAAGAAGGTTGGGAGAAGTTGGAAATTTCGCCGGAGAGCCAGACCTGACCCATTTCGTTTTCCAGCAACTCGCGAACCGTCTGATTTAGGCGGCTTACGGTAAAAATGGGTGGCGAAGAAGGTAGCGGCATGTGACCCAGATCAAATTCGAAAACAGAGACTTAATCAATCGATACTACAGCCGAAAATGAAGTATTCAAGAGTTTTTTTAAAATAATGTGAAATAGTACTAGAGCAAACGATTGAGTGCCTGTATACTCTCGCTGCAATATTTTATCTTTTCCGCATCCACCTTGGTGAGATATTGCCTATGTTACGTTTAAAGAAAGAAGCACTCACGTTTGACGACGTTCTCCTCATTCCAGCTCACTCCACAGTTCTGCCTAACACGGCCGATCTGAGCACGCAGCTGACTCAAAAAATCCGTCTAAATATTCCTATGCTCTCTGCAGCAATGGATACCGTTACCGAAGCGAACCTGGCAATTGCCCTGGCTCAGGAAGGCGGGATGGGGTTCATTCACAAAAACATGTCCATTGAACGTCAGGCCGAAGAAGTTCGCCGCGTTAAGAAACATGAAAGCGGCGTCGTTGCCGATCCAAAAACCGTAACACCTTCCACGACCCTGCGTCAGGTTAAAGAACTCACCGAAATCAACGGCTTTGCCGGTTATCCTGTTGTGACCGAAGGCAACGAACTGGTCGGTATTATTACCGGTCGTGACGTTCGCTTCGTGACCGATTTGGAGCAACCAGTCACCGCGGTTATGACGCCGAAAGAGCGTCTGGTTACCGTTAAAGAAGGCGAAGCGCGCGAAGTTGTTCTGCAGAAAATGCACGAAAAACGCGTCGAGAAAGCTTTGGTTGTCGATAGCCAGTTCCACCTGCTGGGTATGATCACCGTTAAAGATTTCCAGAAAGCAGAGCGTAAACCTAACGCCTGTAAAGACGAAAACGGCAGCCTGCGCGTAGGCGCTGCGGTTGGCGCTGGTGCCGGTAACGAAGAGCGTATCGACGCCCTGGTTGCTGCTGGTGTTGACGTACTGCTTATCGATTCTTCCCATGGTCATTCCGAAGGCGTTCTCGGACGCATCCGCGCAACTCGCGAAAAATATCCTGATCTGCAAATCATCGGCGGCAACGTTGCAACCGGCGAAGGTGCTCTGGCACTGGCTCAGGCTGGCGTGAGTGCAGTTAAAGTGGGTATCGGCCCTGGTTCAATCTGTACGACTCGTATGGTTACCGGCGTTGGCGTTCCACAGATCACTGCAGTTTCTGACGCGGTTGAAGCGCTGGAAGGCACCGGTATTCCGGTTATCGCTGACGGCGGCATTCGTTTCTCTGGCGACATCGCTAAAGCTATCGCTGCTGGCGCAAGCTGCGTGATGGTCGGCGGTATGCTGGCAGGCACCGAAGAGTCCCCGGGTGAAATCGAGCTGTACCAAGGCCGTTCATTCAAATCTTACCGCGGCATGGGTTCTCTGGGCGCGATGTCCAAAGGCTCTTCTGACCGTTACTTCCAGAGCGATAACGCCGCTGACAAACTGGTACCTGAAGGTATCGAAGGTCGCGTTGCCTATAAAGGCCGCCTGAAAGAGATCGTGCACCAGCAAATGGGCGGCCTGCGTTCGTGTATGGGTCTGACCGGCTGTGCTACTATCCAGGATCTTCGCACCAAGGCTGAATTTGTTCGTATCAGCGGTGCCGGTATTCAGGAAAGTCACGTACACGATGTGACGATTACCAAAGAGTCTCCGAACTACCGCATGGGCTCTTGATCTTCTTTCGGAGTTGCTGCGCGTTGGTGATACTGCGTTGAAACCGGACTTAAAATGCTCATTTACTTATGTAAACTGCGCTTTTTCGTCCGCTTCCGCCTTGTCTCACCTTAGCTCGCTGATTCCTTGATTGAGTTCATCGAGTTGATTGATTTGATTGAGTTGGTCGAGTTGATTGAGTCCGTGTTAAACCCGGTTTAGGCCGGGTTATCAGTTTCTTAGTTATTTCTTTAAAACTTTAACGCTCTGGAAAATCACCCGCATGAGTGAAAATATTCATAAGCATCGCATTCTTATCCTTGATTTCGGTTCCCAGTACACCCAACTGGTAGCACGCCGCGTTCGTGAACTCGGCGTGTATTGCGAACTCTGGGCCTGGGATGTGACTGAAGCTCAAATCCGTGAATTCAATCCGAACGGCATCATTCTGTCTGGCGGCCCGGAAAGCACCACTGAACATGGTAGCCCTCGCGCACCGGATTACGTATTCGAAGCTGGCGTCCCTGTTTTGGGCGTGTGCTACGGCATGCAGACTATGGCAATGCAGTTGGGTGGCCACGTTGAAGGTTCAACCGAACGTGAATTTGGCTATGCACAAGTTGAAGTGCAGACCAACAGCGCCCTGGTTCGCGATATTGAAGACGCTCTGAGCGCCAACAATAAGCCATTGCTTGATGTTTGGATGAGCCATGGCGATAAAGTCACTGCTATTCCTTCTGACTTTGTTACCGTTGCCAGCACCGATAACTGCCCGTTTGCCATTATGGCCAACGAAGAAAAACGCTTCTACGGCGTGCAGTTCCACCCTGAAGTGACGCACACCCGTCAGGGCCTGCGCATTCTGGAACGCTTCATCATGGATATCTGTGAGTGTGAAGCGCTGTGGACCCCGGCAAAAATCATCGAAGACGCGATTGAACGTCTGAAAGTGCAGATTGGCGACGATCACGTAATCCTCGGCCTGTCCGGCGGCGTTGACTCTTCCGTTACCGCGATGCTGCTGCACCGTGCAATTGGCGATCGTTTGACCTGCGTGTTCGTTGATAACGGACTGCTGCGTTTGAACGAAGCCGACCAAGTGTTAGAAATGTTTGGTGACCGCTTTGGTCTGAACATCATCCACGTTGCCGCTGAAGATCGCTTCCTGTCTGCATTGGCTGGCGAAAATGATCCAGAAGCCAAACGCAAAATCATTGGCCGCGTGTTTGTAGAAGTCTTCGACGAAGAAGCCAGCAAGCGTGACGAGTTCAAATGGTTGGCCCAGGGCACTATCTATCCAGACGTTATCGAATCTGCCGCTTCGGCGACGGGTAAAGCACACGTTATCAAGTCTCACCATAACGTTGGCGGCCTGCCAAAAGAGATGAAGCTGGGTCTGGTTGAGCCGCTGAAAGAGCTGTTCAAAGACGAAGTGCGCAAGATCGGTCTGGAACTTGGCCTGCCATACGACATGCTTTACCGTCACCCGTTCCCGGGGCCAGGTTTAGGCGTTCGCGTACTGGGCGAAGTGAAGAAAGAGTACTGTGACCTGCTGCGTCGCGCCGATGCTATCTTCATTGAAGAGCTGCACAAAGCTGACCTGTACAATAAAGTCAGCCAGGCATTCACCGTATTCTTGCCGGTTCGTTCTGTTGGCGTGATGGGTGATGGCCGTAAATACGATTGGGTTGTTTCACTGCGCGCAGTAGAAACCATCGACTTTATGACCGCACACTGGGCGCATTTGCCATACGATTTCCTTGGCCGCTGCTCTAACCGCATCATCAATGAAGTCGACGGTATTTCCCGCGTTGTCTACGATATCTCTGGTAAACCGCCAGCGACAATCGAGTGGGAATAAATCCCGCGATTTGTTAACGGCTTAGACCGATAGCAAGATCAGAAGCCCTCTGCGAAAGCAGGGGGCTTTTTCTTTTTTACGACTGATAACGAATGCCGAGAGACTCATTTTCCTGACGGTTTAATTCACGGTATCAATATAAAAGTTTTACTCTCAGCTCATTGATACCGTCACCTGTTTTAATCCTTCAAATGTATTTTCAAGCCTTCTTTATCTGTGGCAAATTCTTCTTTGAGAGTGAGTGCAGGGATATTGTAATCGCCGCCGTTTTGCTGGCGGTAAGGGAGCGGCTGAGTTGTGAATAAATCATCCAGGCGGTGGCCGTACTCCTCACAAAGCTGGGCATAACGCAATTCATCGGTTCTACCGGTGCGGTAAAAAACTAACGGAGGCAGCACCGCAAATCCTGGATAATGCAAAACGCCGTGCTGAATCGGGAATAAAATATCGTCGAGAGAGCCATTAATGCCGCGCGGACTATAGTGGGATTCCCATCCACCGGTCGTCACTGCCAGCATCGCGCGTTTGCCTGCCATATTTCCTTCACCGTAGCGGTCTCCCCAGTGAGTATCTGAATGCTCACCCACGCCGTAGGCAAATCCGTAAGCATATACCCGCTCAAACCAGCCTTTCATAATTGCTGGCATCGAGAACCACCAAAGAGGAAACTGAAAAATTACTGCATCGGCCTGGCGCAATTTTTGCTGTTCGGTGGCGATATCCGCACTCTGAGTGCCATTCTCAAAGGCCTTTTTAGAATCCAGAGACGGGTTGAATGGCCGATCGCCGCTGTAGGCGCTGCTGTCGTCGGCATCAATTTGTGCTTTCCAGTTCATGGCATAAAGGTCTGAGACCTGAACTGTATGACCCTGACTTTCAAGCCGCTGTACGGCAAAATCTTTAAGCGATCCGTTTAATGACTGGGGTTCTGGATGGGCATAAACAATAAGAATATTCATAGCTAACTCTCCGTTAAGTGGTAGGCGCAGAGTAGGGGGGACTAAGGTATAGTAGAAATGAATTTAAAATATAGTAGGTATAGTTATGAGCAATTTCGCCAATATGGACCTCAACCTTTTACTGACGCTCGATGCACTGCTCACCGAGCATAACGTGACGCGCGCGGCGCAGCGTTTGCATCTGTCGCAGCCGTCGGTCAGTGTCCAGTTGGCAAAACTGCGGGATATTTTTAACGATCCTTTGCTGCTTCCGGGACCAAGGGGCATGCTGCCTACCGCCAGAGCCGATGAGCTGCGTCAGCCGTTGCGTGACGCCATCGAGCTGCTAAGGCTGGCGGTTTCCCCTGTTAGCCATTTCGACCCGACTAAAAGTGATAAAACCTGGCGCGTCTCGGCGTCTGATTACGGCGAATCTGCAGTACTGCTCCCGGCTTTAAAGGGTTTTCGCATCGCCGCCCCTTTTGCTCGTTTAGCGATATTTGAAACTCAGCCTGCGAAGGTCGGCAGAAAGCTGGAGCTGGGGGAGATTGATTTGCTGTTTCATACGGGGGATGGCATACCTGGCGGGCTGCGTCGTCGAAAACTGTTCGATGAAACCTACCGCTTAGTGAGCCGCGTTGGGCATCCGACGTTGAAAGAGAATCCTGGTCTGGATGAATTTAATCAGCTTGAGCACGTAATGGTTTCACCCGACGGCGGTGGATTTTACGGCATCACCGATAAGGTACTGAGTGAGTGCGGGCTTAAGCGTAAGGTGGTGCTTTCGGTACCGCATTTCCTGTTTGTTCTCTCGGCGCTGGCCACTACTGATCTGGTCGCGATGTTGCCTGCACGGCTAATTGGCAACAATCCGGCATTACAGATTTTTGAACCGCCGCTTGAAGTTCCGGGCTTTGAAATGGCGATGTTATGGCATGAGCGCTCACATCGCGATCCGGCTCATCAATGGCTAAGAGATTTCTTTGTCTCGGCATTGTGATAAAGGGTTAAAATAGGCGATCAGCATCATTAATTCACAGTAAAGCACAGCATTCACAGGATCGTGTTAATTCACGGCGGATAAATATAGTGCATAAATGCACACTGATTCAATGCGATAGTCCTCTTGATTACCCTAATTAAACCCATTGGAACTGTGATAATCATCGTTTCAATGTGAATCCCTATCCTTAATAATAGTGATACTTCATTAATCAAAGCTTGAAGCTGCCCAACTCTAAGAATTAAAAAAAGACCAGCGATAACCGAGTGCCGGAGATTTATCCGTGCCAATAAATCGCTATGTCAAAATAAAAGCTATTTACAGGGGAAAACATCATGTTTATGGATATATTCCAACGCGTGGCCTTTCTTATCGCCGTTTCTTTACTCGGCTGGTATGTCGGCAAGAAATTTAAAATCAGCAGCAAGGATATTTCTTCACTATTAATTTATATTTTCTCGCCCATCGTTAGCTTTGTCTTGATTCTGGATTCGCCTGCAAACGTGGGCTATGTGCTTTATTCTGTTCTATTTTATGTTGTCTCATGCATTGCGGCCGTGCTGGCATTATTTGTTGGACAGCTAATTTGGAAGGATAACCGAGCCAATCTTTTTGCAGCCGCAGGCGGCCAGGGAAACGTCGGTTATTTTGTTTTACCGCTGGCAATTGGCCTGCTTCAGGGAAAAGAGGGCGGTGCAGCAGCGATTGGTATTATTGTGTTCTGTAAAGTTGCATCGACAATTTATGAATTTACAATGGCATTTTATTTAACTGCACGTAGTCATTATTCAGCTAAAAAGAGCTTGCTGATGGTGATAAAAATGCCGACTCTGCATGCGACTATTTTGGCATTAATCGTAAAATATTTTGGCTTTCATTTACCAGGATTTTTATCATCTGGCTTGAGCGGCTTTACTGGCGGCTACAGCATATTAGGTATGATGGTCATAGGACTTTCATTGGCAAGGTATGAGAAATTAATTCCCGACTGGAAATTCACCGCCTATTCAATTATCTGGAAACAAGGTCTTTATACCGTTGTCATCATCTTTATCTTCACCTATTTCTTTAATCTCACCTATGCCGAGAAAATTGTTCTGGTAATGCTGGCCTGCAACCCACTGGCGGGGAATATCGCTGCCGTTGCTGCGGCATTGGACGTTCATCCTGAGAAAGCCTCTTTTGCCATCATGGTGAGTACCATTTTGGCACTGATCACCGTACCGCTGACACTATCCTTTGTATTTTAAAGGCTGTGAAGTTAAGTTAATTGTGAAACGAATTTATGAGTTATCAGTAAACTCACAGTCCTGTGTGAATAAAAGTTAAAATGCCTGAATGTTTTTATATTAATAAATTCATTGATTTAAGTTAATTTTTACTTTTCTTGCTGACTGTGAAAAATGTGGCATCAGGCATGTTTTTGTGAATTATCGTTAAATATAATGTTAAACACACACTCATCTGACAGGTTAAACCCACCTATGAACTCATAGGCAGACTTTACCGGGTGACCTGTAAATCACGAGATAAACAATAATGAGTCAGTTAACGACAGTTCAGGTTATCAGTGCATTAGTGGTTCGTTCCCCTTTTGATGCGGGCATTCTTCCTGCCTGGGAAGAGCAGGGTAACGGCGTAGAAGTTAAATGGAATCCTACCACAGTGATTATGGATAACATTCGCAGCGGTTATCGTACCGATGTCGCGATTGTCACCGTGGCAGCAATGGATGAGCTGATCGAGGCCGGTATTGTCGATGGCAGTACCCGGATCGAGCTGGTGGAATCACGCATTGGTCTGGCGGTCAAAGCGGGTGAACCACACCCGAATATCGCGGATACGGATGCGCTTGTTGAAACTCTGCGCAATGCGCGTTCTGTCGCTTACTCGCTTGGCGGTGCCAGCGGGATTTATTTTAAGACACTGATCGAGAAACTGGGTATTGCCGAGGAAGTTAATAGCAAGGCGAGTACGATTCCCGAAGGTTTCACGGCAGAAAAATTGACCACTGGCGAAGCAAGTCTGGCGGTGCAGCAGATAAGCGAACTGCTGGTAGTTCCTGGTATTGAAGTGATCGGTCCCCTGCCTGAAGCCGTACAAAAGGCGACATCTTTCTCGGCGGCGGTGTTTAAAGACGCGAAAAATCCTCAGCTGAGTCAGGCCTTCCTGAGTCATTTACAATCAGCGGCTTCTGCCAGTGCTTACCAGGCTCAGGGGCTGGATCCACGTTTTTAATCGCCACACTTCAGGCCTGAAATTTACAAGCATTTTGAAAGGACATCATCGAGAGTGAACATGCTTCCTGTTGAACGACGAGACTATATTTTTCGCTATGTGCACGAAAACCAGGTGGCAGCAATCAATGTGCTTGCCAGCCTGATGAGTGTTTCGCACATGACTATCCGTCGTGACGTAGAAGAGCTGGAAAGAGAAGGGAAAATCACTCGGGTGAGCGGCGGCGTCAGGCTGAATGAAGCGCTACGGCAGGAGCTGGCATACATTGACAAGGCACAGCTTCATCATCGGCAGAAAATATTGCTGGGCAAATACGCCGCGAGCTGTGTTGAAGACGGGCTGGTGGTTTACCTCGATGCAGGAACCACGACTTTTGAAATTGCCCGCTGTCTGGCTGAGCGCTTTCATCTCACAGTGATCACCAACGATTTTTCAATATCTCAATATTTGATGGACAAGCCCCAGGTCAATCTCTTTCACATCGGTGGCGAGGTGGATAAGCGCAATTACTCGACAGTGGGGATTTGCGCGGCCTCATTTCTAAAGTCGCTAAACATTGATATTGCGTTTATCAGCAGTTCATCCTGGGATTTGAAATACGGGGTGTCGACGCCTTATGAAGGCAAGGCTATCGTCAAACAGGCGGTGCTCAGCGTTTCGCGCCGGAATATTCTGGTCAGCGATAGCAGTAAATACGGCAAGTATGGCAAATATAAAATCTTCCCGCTCGACGAAATAAAAGAAGTGATTACTGATTCACTATTACCGCTGCAAGAGCAAATCAGCATCAGGAACGAGGGGATACAGCTCCACGTTGTTCCGGTGTAATTTTAAAAAGGAAAAGATCATGTCCCTTGAAAGCAAAATCCGTGAAGAAATTTGTCAGACAGGTGTAAGCCTGTACCAGCGGGGATACGTGGTGGGTAGCGCGGGAAATATCAGTGCTCGTCTCGATGATGGTTGGCTGATTACCCCGACGGATGCCTGCCTCGGGCGGCTGGACCCGGCCGCCATTGCCAAGGTTGGCCGCAGCGGTGAATGGCTGTCTGGTGATAAGCCTTCAAAAACTTTGCTGCTGCATCGCCAGGTTTACGACAACAACTCTCAAGTTGGCGCAGTATTGCACACCCATTCTACCGCGCTGGTGGCGTTAACGCTGGCAGGAGTGTGGAGTAAAGAGAGCATTCTGCCGCCGATCACCCCCTATCAAGTCATGAAGGTGGGCAAGATTCCGCTGATTGATTACTGCCGTCCGGGGGCTCCGGAAGTCGCTGAGCAAGTTGCTGCGCTGGCGAATCAGGTGCGAGGTGTCATGCTGGAAAGGCTAGGGCCGGTTGTTTGGGAAAGCAGTGTTTCAAAAGCCTGTTTTGCCCTTGAGGAGCTAGAGGAAACAGCGCGCCTGTGGGCGATGCAGTTGAGTAAGCCATTGCCACTGTCACAACACAGCCTTGACGAATTGGCTCAGGTTTTTGGGGCGCAGTGGTGATAAAAAATCAAGCTGATTAAGGCAAAATCATGAAAAAAAAAGCTTTATTAACGAGGGGAAAGCACCTAATTATCAGTCTGAGTTATTTTTTACGCAGGACTTTATAGTGAAACAGATAGTATTCACCGGTTGAGCTTTCACCGCTGGAGATAATTTCCCAACCGCGATGAAGATAAAAAGCCACCGCTGATTTATTTTGGGTCAGGCATTTTAATGCGCCAGTGCGGGTAAAATTCTTTTCAACTACGCCAATCAGATAACTACCCACCCCTTGGCCCTGAGCTTCAGGGTCAATAAACAGGTTGTGCAGGAAATTCTCATACAGTTCTATCGAAGCAAATCCGACCACTTTCTCGTTTTGCTCGGCAACAATGATTTTTTCGCCAATCACCGCACGATCAAAATCCTCAAGCCTCCATTCGCTGCTGTCCAACCAGGTCCAGGCCGCTTTGCGAGAGGCGAGATATAGGGTGCGCAAAAAAGGACGATCGGCTTCTTGATAGGGGCGGACCCTGATAGACAAAGGCAACTCCTTGCAAATTGAAATCCCGGCGAATCGGTCGCCGGGATTTAACTACTATTTAAAAATCATATTCTAAAGCTAAGTTGCTTTGCCAGAAGTTTCCAGCGGAATTTGAGGTAGTTTGCACACCGGCGTATTCGGTTATGCTTAGGCCTTTAAGCGTGCCGCCAAAGCTATAAGTACCATAAGCCAGATATTCTGACTGGTTAGTGCTGCTCGCACCGCTGCCTGGCGTCAGGTCCATAAAGGTATAGCGTGCGCCGACAGAAATATTTGAGGTGGCCGCCCAGTCTACTTCAGTGCCGTAAGCATTGCCGCTGCCCAGGTCCTGAGTACTGGTAAAGTAAGGTTGAGCGAAATACGTTCCAGATGAGACATTGTGCGAGTAAGGCGTGACCAGGGCTCCATCACCGTAGGCATTATTGCTGGCGGCAATGTGATCCCAACCCAGGGACCAAACCACCGACGGGGTGAAGTTCATTGTAAATTGCGCGCCGTAAGTGGTGCTGTTGACTTCGCCTGCAACGGCATTGCCCGAGCTAAGACCACGAATCGCCTGCACACCAATTTTAGGCTGATATGGATTATCGGTCCACGACAGGAAGCTGTCCCCATAATACATTTTGGTATAGTTATTATAGTCTTGATACCACAGCTGGCCGGTCAGTTTTTTGTTGTCAAAGTTGACTGCGCGGCCTCCGCCGATAGCCCACATACCGTTTGTTTTCATGCCTTCATTCGTTCCGTCAGCATTGGTATATTCGGTGTCTCTGTGGAAACCTTGATCACCCCATGACTTGTAGCGGGTGACTTTAGTGGCGTGCAGGAAGTTGTCACTGTCACCGTAATTGGCGTCAACGGCACGATACAGCATCGGGGTGATACGCCAGTCGTAATCACCGAGGAATGGGATATTCAGCCGCTGGTCACCGGCAGTAATACTGAAGTCTTTATAATGATATTTAATGTAGGCTTCGCCAACGCCGGTTTCATTTGGGCCAAGTTCTGCAACCAGGTGATCTTCATTGTGGTCGATACCACGCTGCAAGATGCCACCAAGTGCAAAGCTCAGGCCGTAATACTCGGCACTGGTGTATTTTAGTGTGCCGCCATAGCTAAAGGTATCTTGGCTGTAACCTTTTTCGAAATAGGCGTTATTCGTTGAGTAGTCAAGCGCACGCAGGCTGCCGTGTATCGTTCCGCAGGTAAACATTTGCGTCAGTGAGTCAGCAACACCCGCGCTACAGTCAGACGTAGCCGCCATCGCATGCCCCATAAACATTGCTTGCGTCACCCATAGCGCGCCTAGCTTCAAAGAGAAGCATAATTTTTGTCGTTTCATTCTTTTATCCTGTCGAAAGTAATGTCATTTGCGGGCTATAAAACGGCCTATTTGCTTTTGTCTCTCAAATTTTACGCAAACGGTTGCCAGCTCATTGAGCAAAGGGCGGGGGCATAATAGATATTTTTATAGTTTGGTCAATAAGAACGGATCGTTATCATTTTAAACCGAATACATATTTAGGGTCTAAAAGCACGCTGGGTGTATGTAACTATTTGTTATTTATTTAAATTATTTAGGTGAGCTAATTTATGGATAAACGTTTCTTTATTTGTCGTGCTTGATTTTAAAACATCATAACTTGTTTGTTTTTACCGCGATGTTGCAAAATATCGGTATTATTTGTTTCATTATTTATTTGCTTAAATAATGTGCTTATTACAAGTTACGTACCGTTATATTATCGTTGCTGCCGTACAGTAATTAATAAAATAAATCCCGGCGAATTGAACGCCGGGATTGTAGACCTGGTTAGAAGTCGTATTCCAGACTGATTCGGTTTTGCCAGAAGTTTCCAGCTGAGTTAGAGGTGGTTTGCACGCCGGCAAAATCGGTCACGCTCAGGCCTTTCAGCACACCATCAAAGCTGTATGTGCCGTAAATCAGGTATTCCGACTGATTAGTGCTGCTCGCGCCAGAGCTAGGAGTCAGATCCATAAAGGTATAACGAGTACCAACAGAAATGCTGGAAGTTGCCGTCCAGTTCAGGTCGGTGCCGTAGGCATTGCCGCTGCCCAAGTCCTGAGTGCTGGTGAAGAACGGTTGTGCGAAATACGGGCCTGATGAAGCATTATGCGCATATGGCGTGACCAGTGCGCCGTCGCCGTAGGCATTATTGCTGGCGGCAATGTGATCCCAGTTCAGAGACCAGCGCAGAGACGGAGTAAAGTTCATCGCGAACTGTGCGCCGTAAGTGGTGCTGTTAACTTCGCCCGCGACGGCATTGCCCGAGCTAAGGCCGCGAATAACTTGCAGACCAATTTTTGGCTGGTAAGAGGTATCGGTCCACGACAGGTAGCTGTCGGCATAATACATTTTAGTATAATTATTATAGTCTTCGTACCACAGCTGGCCGGTCAGCTTTTTATTATCAAAGTTGACTGCGCGACCGCCGCCGATGGCCCACATGCCGTTGGTTTTCATGCCTTCGTTAGTGCCATCTGCATTGGTATAGGCAGTGTCTCTGTGGAAACCTTGATCACCCCAGTTTTTAAAGCGGGTGACTTTAGTGGCGTGCAGGAAGTTATCGGCATCGCCGTAGTTGGCATCAACAGCGCGGTACAGCATTGGGGTGATACGCCAGTCATAATCACCGAGGAATGGAATGCTAAGGCGTTGATCACCGGCAGTAATACTGAAATCTTTATAATGATATTTGATGTAGGCCTCACCGACGCCGGTTTGATTTGAACCGAGCTCAGAGACCAAATGATCCTGATTGTGATCAATACCACGCTGGAAAATGCCACCGAGACCAAAGCTCAGGCCATAATATTCTGCGGTGGTGTATTTTACGGTGCCGCCGTAGCTGAAGGTGTCTTGACTGTAACCTTTTGAAAAATATGCGTTATGTGTCGAGTAATCAAGCGCACGCAGGCTGCCGTGTACTGAACCGCAGGTGAACATTTGGGTCAGTGAGTCGGCAACGCCAGCGTCGCAGTCAGACGTCGCGGCTGTTGCCGCCGCCGCATGACCCATAAACAGTGCCTGTGAAACCAATAGCGCGCCCAGCTTCAATGAGAAGCTTAATTTTTGTTGTTTCATTCATTTCATCCTGTCAAAAGTAATGTCATTTGCGGGCCTTAAAAGCGGCCTATTTGTTTGTGTTTCTCAAATTTGACGCAAACGGTTGCCACCTCGCTAAACAAAGGGCGGGGCGATAATAGTTATTTTTATCGTTCAGTCAATAAGAGTGGATCATTATCAATTTCAAGCTGGTCACGTATTTCCCAGCCACGCAGCTTGCCGGGATTAAGTAATCCATTAGGATCTAATGCATTTTTTACTGAAACTACCTCCGTGCGAACGACTCCTTGCTTACCATCTTCAATTTGAAAAACATGCGGATTGTTTATTTTTACCTCATTCTTGCGGAATATCTCCATTATTTCGTTCAATCGGTCATCGCTGGAATAACGTACTAATTGCAAACCGCTAGCGGTTATATTTCCATCGTTGTCACGGAGGAATTCAATATGTGAAATCACTTCGTCACCGAAATATTCCGCCATGCTGATTATTTGTTCGCGATATTTGGAATAATCAAACGCCGTTTGCAAATAGGTTAATGTGTTGTCTATTTTTAACGCATGCAGGGTAGTGTGATTCCAGCAATATTCCATCAATGAAGCATTCGCTTCGCGCGCATCTTCTGCCGTCTGGCGAATCGCCGCCTCGCCGTTAAATGTGGCCAGTATCCCGTCGCCGAGGCCTTCGCTTTCCTGTGCTACGACGCTGATTACCGCATGCTGGCTGGCCCGGTAATTCCCGTTTAAATGGCTGAAATAGCTCGGGATCGGTGCCGCGAATAGCGCAATCTGACGTTTTACCAGACCTGGAGATCGGGCCAGCGCATTGGCGTAATCCAGCGCGTCGATGAAATTGTCAAACACGTCCAACCTTTCAATCCAGCGATGCGCCGGTGCCAACGCCAGCTCGACTTCCAGCACAATGCCGTTACTGCCGTAGGCATGATGGAGCAGTAAGGCCTGTGGAGCCGGAACGGTTAACACTCGCGGTTCGGCTTCCATGGTCATGACTTTGATACCCAACACGTTGCCCGGTGCACCCAGCGGACCATAGTTGATCGAGCCGATGCCGCCGAAACCGCCGCCGTAAAGTCCGCCGAGACTTGCCAGACGATAGGTAGAAGGCATGCAGCGCAGCTCCCAGCCGGAAGGCCGGGTCTGGGCTTCAATATCTGCCAGACGAATACCGGCCTGAGCGCGCACCGTGCCGTCGCCCAACTCGCAGACCTGATTAAAGCCGGTCATATCCACCAGAATTCCGCCCTCCAGCGGCACTAACTGACCGTAGTTGCCGGTCGCACCACCGCGCAGGATCAGCGGTAATTTATGTTCTACACAGGCGGCAACCAGCTGGCGCAGTTGCTCTTGATTGAGCGGTTTTACCACCGCGTCTGCCTGTTTATCTTCCAGCTGCCGTTTTAACACCGGGCTAAACCAGTGAAAATCGCGTGAAAGACGCTTAACCTTGGCTGACTGCAAGGTCCATTCGAGACTCGGTAGTGCCTGTTGTATCAGCGCCACCGCCTGCTTACGTTGTTCACTTTCCATCATTATCCTGCCTGCTAAAGTTATCGAAAAATTATCGGCGATCGATTAATGCGACTGCACAACTTCGCTTTCATGCCAGGCGCTCAGCGCACGGCGGGATATCCACGACATCACCCCAAACAGCGCGATACCGGTGAGAGAAATCAGCAGCAGGGCGGCAAACATCAGCGGAATATCCAGCTGGTAACCGGCCTGCAGGATTTGATAGGCCAGCCCGGTATTATTGCCACCGGTTCCGGCGACAAATTCCGCGACCACTGCGCCAATCAAAGACAGGCCGCTGGAAATACGCAGCGCACCAAAGAAATACGGCAGGGCAGAAGGAATACGCAGGCGGATAAGGATTTGCAGGCGGCTGGCGTGACTGAGCTGGAAATAGCTCAGCAGGCCCGGCGAAACGCTGCGCAGCCCCTGAGTGGTATTGGAAATAATCGGAAACACCGCCATCAGGGTCGAGCATACGACTAGCGACAGGGTGGTATCTTTGACCCAAATGATGATCAGGGGCGCAATCGCGACTATTGGCGTGACCTGTAAAAACACGATGTAAGGAAACAGCGCGGTTTCTACAAAACGGTTTTGCACCAGTACGAAGGCCACCAGCGAGCCGATAATGATCGACAGCAAAAATGAGATCAGCGTAATTTTTAGCGTGTAGAGCAGCGACATCATCAATGAGCCCAGATTAGTCCACAGACTTTCGAGCATCGCCATCGGTGATGGCACGAGAAATTGCGGAATATTGAAATAGCTGACCCAGCCCTGCCACAGCAGGATCATGGCTATCGCAACCAGTGTCGGATAGAGAATTTTGCGAAATTTCGGGCTGCTCATCAGCGGCGAACTGTTTGAAGTTTTCATGGCTTTACTCCATACCCGATTGGCTGGCTTGCAGCAGGCTATCTTGTAACTGCTTGGCATAGCGTGAAAAAGTGGGGCTGACGCGGAAATCGTCATCGCGCGGGAAAGGCTCGTTAATAGCGATATCTTCTACTACCCGTCCCGGTCGAGCCGCCATCATTATCACCCGCTGTGAAAGGAAGACAGCCTCGTGGATCGAGTGAGTGACGAAAACAACCGTTAGCCCCTGTTCGCGCCATAATCGCAGCAGATCGCTGTCGAGTTTGTTACGGGTGATTTCATCCAATGCGCCGAAAGGCTCATCCATCAGCAGCAGTTTTGGCCGTGTCACCAGCCCGCGAGCAATAGAAACGCGCATTTGCATACCGCCTGAAAGCTCTCGCGGCAAGACCTTGGCGAATTTGCCAAGCCCGACCAGCTCCAACGCTTCGCTGACTCGAGTATTGGCCTCTGCGCGCGGTACTCCGGCCAAATCCAGCGGCAGGCGGACATTGCTTTGCACGTTGCTCCACGGCATCAGTGTGGCTTCCTGAAACACAAATGACAGCGGGATTTGCGCCTTTTCGCGGCTGTCGCGTCGCCATAGCATCAGCTTGCCGTCGCTAGGCTCAATCAGCCCGGCAACCATTTTCAATAGCGTACTTTTGCCACAGCCGGAAGGGCCCAGCAGGGTGACAAACTCTCCCTGATTAATCGTCAGATTGACCGGCAGCAGTGCGCGAGTACCGTTGCTGTAAATTTTCTCGGCCGATAGCACCTCAATTGCCGGAGTCGCTGCGGCAGGTGCAGGGCTTTCTTCGCCAATCACCGTAAATTTGGGGGCTATGTTCATGGCATGACCTTCGCGTCTTTAACCAGATCCAGGGTATAAGTCTGAACAAACGGTACCTTATTGGCATCAATCAGCTTGTTCTTGACCAGCATGTCCCAGGTTTCTTTCAGGCGAGGCTCGGTAATAATGCCGATACCGCCGGTCTGCGCGTCACCGCCGGTCACCAGCTGGTATTTTTTCATCTGCGCGATACCGAAGGCTATCTGGTCAGCGCCCATGCGAGGATTATCTTTGCGAATCAGCTCGTTGCCCGCAGTCGGATCTTGCAGATAGTCTTTCCATCCCTGCATCGAGGCTTTGATAAAGGCTGCCAGCACCGCAGGACGTTTCTGAACGGTATCTGCCATACAAATGATCGAATTACCGTAAGGCGGGTAACCCCAGTCGCTCAGTGGATAGACGTAAAACGGCTTGCCGCCTTTCTGCACCGAGAACGGTTCTGAAGTCACGTAACCCTGTTGCACCAGATTGTTGTCGGCGAGGAAGGGCTGCACACTAAAGGTGTAAGGGCGAATCTTGGTATTGCCGTAACCTAGCGTGCTCTTGGCCCACGGCCAGAATGAGGTATAGGCTTCGGTAGCCAGCAGGAAGGTTTTATCCTTGAGCTCTTCAGGTTTAGTCACCTTATCGTGGCTGATAAACACCGTTGGCGAATGTTGGAATACTGTCGCGACGGTCATTGCATGCACGCCAGATTGCCACATTTCCAGCGCCTGTCCGTTGTCACCAATTGTGCAATCGGCCTGACCGGCAGCCAGCAACTGCATGACGTTGACCTGAGGGCCGCCCATTTTTATGGTCATATCCAGCCCGGCCTGCTTGTAGAGCCCTTTGGCCTGTGCCTCGTAAAAACCGCCGTGTTCGGCCTGCGCATACCAGTTAGTCAGCAGTGTAAACTTTTCCTCGGCATGACTGGCGGTAGATGTGCCAATCAACAGCAGGGCAAGCGCGGTATAGGTTGGGGTACGCAATGTTTTCATCACCAAAATTCCTTTATTCAGAGGCCAAAGAGGAAGGAGGAGTAAACGTAGATTGCACAAAACCGTTCCAATGGTGTTTGCCCCACGTCGGTTCGCTGCGCACCATCCATTCCATGTGATGGATTTCAGTGATCGCCTGCGCCCAGCTAACGGCGAGCGAATCCAGAATGGCATGTCCCTGTTCGGCGGTGGCTTCAGTGGGGTCGCCAATTACGCCGCTCGGGCCAAAATCGTAAGAAGCCCAGGCCGCAGCAGGACGGCCGCTCGACAGGGTTGGGCACGGGAATTCCGGCGGATAGTTAGCGACGGCGTGCTCCATCTTCACGCACTCCGGGGCCAGAGCCAGCATCACTGCAGTCTCGCTGTGACCAGCATGCATCGCCATTTTTTGCTCCTGCGCCGAGAGGTACTGATTTTCGACATTCGGCACGCGAAACACGTCGTGGGGGATCATTATCATATCGCCGTGGCGCAGGCGCATTTCGCGCGAAGCCATCTGGAGCACCTGTGGTTGCCCGCCGTGGCCATTGATCATCAGTAATTTGCGGAAACCGGCGCGATACAGCGATTCGGCAATTTCCAGAATGGTTTGCAGCAGCGTGTCACCGGTCAGGGTCAGCGTGCCGGGGAAATTCAGGTGTTCGTCTGATTTACCATAAGTAATCGGCGCAATGGCGTAGGCCGGGATATCCGCGGGTAAACGGGCGAGGGCGTGCCCGGTAACGCCAGATGAAATCACGCTATCGACCGAGCACGGCAGGTGTGGGCCATGCTGTTCAATCGCGCCGGTTGGCAACACGATCACGGTGTTGGCCTTGTCTGGCATGGCCGCAATCGCCGTCCAGCTTAGAAAGGGAAGAAAGCGCGTGGCGGGAATATAACCGTTAATCATGTTGTGCCTCATCGTAAAAAAGACTTACCGGGATTGTGGGAGCCATGCTGTCGCTTCGACTTCAATCAACACCTCGGCGCTGGGCAGCATTTCACTGACCTGCACCACGGTAGAAACGGGCGGTTGGCCGGGATAAAACATTTTTCGTACCCGGCTGTAATACGGGAAGTGGTCGAGGTTGCGAAAATACTGCACCAGCTTGATTACGTCGCTCATCTGCCCACCGGCCTCTTCAATGGTGTGGCGGATACTCTCGAGCACGTACCAGCTTTGCGCCAGAATCGGCCCCTGTTTGGCATCGGTGGAGAATTCGCCGGTTTCACCCAGCAGCAGTCTTGCCTCGGCGGGAATATCCTGAAAGCCGCGCACGATGGTGGCCGTCTGCGGATTCACCGGAATAATGCCGGAAAGAAAGATGTAATCACCTGCACGACGCCAGGCGGCGTATTTGGCGAGCGGTTTGCCCGCACCGGCTTCAAGACTCATGGCTTAACTCCTGCTTCCACGTCCGTTGATGAGTCAGCCTGCCGCGGTTAATGACCAGACGGGCAGCGCTGTTAAGAGGCCAGGTAACGCTGTCGCTACCGGGGAAAATTACCAGGCTGGCCGGACTGCCTGTTGCCAGCGGTGAAACTGCAGCAAGCTTGCCGGTCAGGGCCGAAAGGTCGCAAATTAGCCGTGAATGCTGGTCGAAAACGCTGTCCAGCTGGGCGGTAAATAGCATGCAGGTCAGAGTATCCAGCGGGTCATAGCTGCCTGCGGGGCAGAACGCGTCCTGCACGTTATCGCAGCCGATTAATACTGGAATGCCCGCCGTCCGGGCTTCTTTAATCAGGGTGATCCCACGCTGGCGCGGCGTGCGGCCGACCACTGCATCCTGCAATAGCAAATTGGTCATCGGCAGTGAGATAAGGGTAACCCGATGTTTTGCCAGCACTTCAAGCACCTGTCTTGACTGCTGCTCACTGCCGGAGGCCAGCGCACAGCCGTGGCTACAGCAGATATGACCGGGAAATGGGTGTTGGCTGAGATAGTCGGCTAGCCACATCAGACCATTAGCCAGCGGCGACAGCTCTTCATCAATGTGTAAATCGAGATTCAACTGCCAACGCGTTGCGCTGTGCAGCAAATTGCTCATCGCCGCAGGGTCCCAGTTTGAAGAATGGATAAATCCGCCAAGAAGACTGTGTTCACCGCTTTGTGCCACGGCCTGCGCTATAGCATTCGCGTTATCGGCGTCGGCAAACAGCCCGAGCGGAGCCAAGGCTACGCGCTCCAGCGTGATGCCCGGCTGTTGCAGGTTATTCATTTCCAGCCACGCAAGCGGCGGCGTTGCCGCAAACCAGTCGATATGAGTACGTAAATGGGTGACGCCATTGGCCGCCGCCCAGGTCAGACCTTTGGCCGCGCGCTGGCGGAGATCTTCTGCTGTCCAGTATTGACGGTCCTGATGCATTGCCTCGATGGCGGCCAGCAGGCCCGGCGCAGCTGGGCGGCTGCGGGTCAGTGTAAAGGTTTTATCCAGATGAGCGTGTGGCTCAATCAGCGCAGGCAACGCCAGCGCGCCTTGCAGATCCCATAAATCACTGTGCTGCGAGCTGCGCGGCTTAAGTGACGCAATAAGCCCTTGATTAAAAAAGATATCGGCATTGACTGGCTCGCCGGCCTGCTGCGGCCAGTCGGCAGGCAGCGCCCATAGAGGCAGTCGCACATTGCTCAGGCCGTTGAGCCGTTTAGCGAATTTAGGGATGGGCGCAGTTTGGTTCGGCATCGTCATCATAGATCCAGAACCAAAAGTGGGCTTTTCGAGCGCGAACAGCATACGGTAATTTGCGTATTTTCCTCGCGCTCCTCTTCGGTCAACACGCAGTCGCGATGATCGGGAATGCCGTCAATCACGTCGGTAATACAGGACCCACAAATACCCTGTTCACAGGACAGCATAATATCCGCACCGGCACTGAATAAAACTTCGGCGATAGTCTGACTCGGGCCAACTAAAAAACGCTGGCCGCTGGAATTCAGCTGGATATAAAATGATTGATTATCATTTTGATGACTTAATTTCGCATTGGTGAAACGCTCGAAAGATAATTGCGTCGGCTGCCAATGAAATTCTTGCATAATATCCTGCAGGCGTTGAATAAAACCCTCTGGCCCACAGGCGATAATGGCCGTGTCTTGATGAGGATTGCTTAAACAGCACGGGGTGTTACGACGCAGGGAATCGTTTGCGTCGCTGTAATGCAGAAACAGATTATTGGCCAGCAAAGGGGCTGTGCAACGGCTGATATAGGCAGCTTCCTGTTGGCTGGAAACATAATAATGAAGTTCAAAATCAATATCTTGACTGGCTATCTCTTCTGCCATGGCGAGCAGTGGAGTAATGCCAATACCCCCGGCAAACAGCAGGTAATGTTTAGCCTGCGGCAACGGGAAATGATTGCGCGGTGCTGAAATAGTTATTACGTCGCCCTGTTGCAGAGTTTGGTGAATATAGTGCGACCCGCCCGACGAAAGTGAAGCCAGTTTTACGCAGACCTCATAATATTTCCCATCGCTGCTTTCAGTGCATAGAGAATATTGCCGCGCACCGAGTTCGGGTATGAAAAGGTCAATATGAGCGCCTGCGGAATAAGTCGGTAAATATCCGCCATTTTGGGCGATAAGCTGTAATGAAATATTCCCTGAGCCGTTATTACTCAGCTTGTTAACAATAACCGGAATCAATTCTAGATCTTTCATTATCTTTTACCGTTTTCGCCAGCAGGGGCAGAATGATCCCGCTTAAGTTCACTGTGATTAATTTTTGGACATTGAAACGATTGTTCCCGCCGCACGAAAACTACGTTATTGTGATAAAACTGTTGCGTCCAGCGCTTTGATTCGCACAACCCGTTGCATAAAAGAGAGCACTCAGGATATGTTCGCATTCTCTCGGTTTCTGCTGTATTTCACCGAAGTGGCCCGCCAGGGATCATTTCGTAAAGCCTCTGAAACGCTGCACGTCGCGGCTTCTTCA
Organism: Rouxiella sp. WC2420; assembly: GCF_041200025.1. Classification (NCBI taxonomy): domain Bacteria; kingdom Pseudomonadati; phylum Pseudomonadota; class Gammaproteobacteria; order Enterobacterales; family Yersiniaceae; genus Rouxiella; species Rouxiella sp. WC2420. The sequence goes on from NZ_CP165628.1 coordinate 1,239,696, forward strand.
ATCGATCGCCAAATTCTGCGCGTCGAGAAAGAGTTGGCGATGCCATTGTTTGAGCGTCATCCCACCGGTTTAAAGCTCACCGCAGCAGGAGAATTGCTGTTACATGCTGCCAATAACTGGAAAAAAGATTTTTCAAGGGTGTGCGAGCAGCTTGACGATTTACGTGGTTTAAGGCGCGGGCACGTGCGCATCGCCACCATTGACGCGATAAATCGGCACTTCTTTTCGTCGATGCTCAAGAAGGTGCATCTCGAATATCCCAATATCTCATTTACTCTTACCACTATGAATAATATCGATATTCAGCAGGCGCTGATGTCGGGTGATGCCGACTTTGGCATTATGCTTAATCCGCAAACCTCGCGTGAGTTGCAGGTCAGGGCATTTGCCGAAATCAATTTGGGCATCGTGGTTCCTAAAAATCATCCGCTGGCCGCAAGAAGCGGGGTGAGATTTAATCAGTGTCTGGAATATCCGTTTATTATTCCGTCTGCGCCGCTAATGCTGTCCGGTCCGGTCGAGGCGTTGCTGAATATTAACGGCGGGATGGTGAAAGAGGTCGCCGTTTCCAACAATATCCATATGATTCGTTCGTTGATTAAAGAGCAGATTGGCATCGGTATTCTCTGCTGGCTGGATATCATGGATGAAGTGATTAGCGGAGAGTTGGCGTTTATTCCCCTTACCGATCCACAACTTAAGACATTTACCCTGTCGCTGTGTGTTGCCCCGGCGCGGCAGCTTTCTTTGGCTGCCTCGATGATGCTAAAGCAACTTGAGATGCTGTTTAGTCAGATTCAGACCCAGGGACTGAATGCTGGATCTTTTGCACCGTAATGGTGCAACGTGCTCTGCTTTGAATCAAAGGTTGCAGAGTAAGGTGGCGATATTTTAGCCACTACTCACCCATAAAGCGCATGGATGGGGCTTTCCACAAGTTGGCATCGTTTTTGTATAACTCACAGTGAGTAGAAGCGGTCAGTGCAGACAGCTGCATGGGACATTGCTCAGCAACCATTTCGCAATTCAAACTTTGCGCCGAATGGGAGGCTGAGCCGCATTTGCTTGCCCTCTCTTCGGCTTTGATAAGGAGAGGAGCAATGAAATTGAGTTTCGGGTTTCCCCTGTCGCGTTGTGCGTTAGGCACGCTGTTGCTGGGAAGTATTTCCCTGACCGCTCATGCCGATGAAAAAATCACTTTGTTGACGTCTTGGTACGCGCAGGCTGAACAAGGGGGCTATTATCAGGCATTAGCCACGGGTATTTACAAACGTTACGGGCTGGATGTCACCATTCAATCCGGCGGGCCGCAGGTCAACGGCATGCAGTTGCTGCTGGCAAAACGCGCCGATGTGATAATCGGTTACGACCTGCAACTGCTTGACGCCGTTCAGCGCGGATTCCCGGCCAAAGCCATCGCCGCCCCGTTCCAATACGATCCGCAAGGCCTGTTGACGCACGCTTCAGTTACCTCACTTAATGGCCTGCAAGGCAAAACCATTCTGGTGTCCAGTTCCGGGCAATCTACCTGGTGGCCGTGGCTGAAAGAGCAATACCACCTCAGCGATTCACAGGCTCGCCCTTACACCTTCAATATCCAACCGTTTGTCGCCGATGACAATGTCGCTCAGCAGGCCTATGTCAGCTCCGAAGTGTTTCAGGCCAAAAAGGCCGGGGTCAAATCCAACTTTTTCCTGTTTTCGGAACACGGCTATCCGCCCTATGGCGGCATCCTGATCACCCGCGATGACTTGATTGCCAGCCGCAAAGAGACAATGGCTAAATTCGTCAAGGCGTCGATGGAAGGTTGGGTCAGCTATCTTGATAATCCGGCACCGGGTAACGCGCTGATTAAAAAGGATAACCCCAAAATGGAAGACGATCTTTTGGCCTGGGCTGTTGCACAAATCAAACAGCACCACCTGATTGACGGCGGAGATGCGACAGCGCAGGGCTGGGGCACGATGACCGATGCGCGCTGGCAGAAAACCCGCGATTTCATGGTTAACGCGAAATTGCTGAAAGCCGACACCGACTGGAAGCAGGCGTACACCACTGAATTCGTGAAGAATCTGCACGTCGAACCTTAAGGGGATTGCTATGTCACTGCTAATCAAAAATGCCCACGCCATCCTTACTGGTTTGCCCGGTGAGCAAGCACGCCGTGCAGGACCCGATATTCGTGTGCGCGACGGGGTAATCGAGGCCATCGGGCATCTTGCGCCGCTGGCCGATGAACGGTTGATCGACGCGCGCGATTGCGTGGTTTATCCGGCCTGGGTAAACACTCATCATCACCTTTTTCAATCGCTGCTGAAAGGCGAACCGCAGGGGTTGAACCAGAGTTTAACAGCCTGGCTGAGCGCTACGCCGTATCGTTTTCGCGCTGCGTTTGACGAGCCGACTTTTCGTCTGGCGGTGCGTATTGGCCTGATTGAACTGCTGCGTTCCGGCTGCGCTACCGTGGCCGATCACAACTATCTCTACTGGCCCGACATGCCTTTCGACACTTCGCAAATCATCTTCGAAGAGGGGGAAGCGCTGGGCATGCGCATAGTGCTGTGTCGTGGCGGGGCGACCCAGTCGCGGGCTATCGAACAGAACCTACCCTTGGCGCTGCGACCAGAAAGTTATGAACATTACATGGCCGATATCGAACGTCTGGTCAGCCGTTATCACGACGCGCGGCCAACCTCGATGAGGCGGGTGGTGATGGCGCCCACCACGCTGCTGCACTCTGCGCCGCCTTCACAGCTACGAGAAATGGCGGCATTGGCGCGGCGTTTGGGCATTCGTATGCACAGCCATCTTTCTGAAACTGTCGATTATCTCGATGCGGCACGGGCCAGGTTCAATATGACGCCGGTACAGTTTTGTGCCGAGCACGACTGGCTGGGTGAAGATGTCTGGTTCGCGCATCTGGTAAAACTGCTACCTGAAGAAATTACTCTTTTGGGCAAAACCGGCACCGGCATCGCGCACTGTCCGCAAAGCAACGGGCGGCTGGGAAGTGGGATCGCCGATCTGTTGGCATTAGAGCTGGCGGGTGTGCCGGTTTCACTTGGCGTTGACGGCGCGGCTTCAAACGAAGCGGCAGATATGCAGAGCGAGGCCCATGCGGCCTGGCTGTTGCAACGGGCGCGTAAAGGAATGCAGGCGCAGCCGCGCTATGATGGTGGAACTTTTGAAGGCGGCGGCGATGCCGTCAGCATTGAGGACGTGGTGCGCTGGGGAAGCGCGGGCGGGGCGAATGTCCTTGGATTATCCCGCAGCGGCACGATTGAGGTCGGTATGCAGGCGGATATCGCCGTTTATCGCCTCGACGATCCGCGCTACTTCGGGCTGCACGACATGGCCATTGGGCCGGTAGCCTGCGGCGGGCGGGCTTCGCTCAAGGCTCTGATGGTCAATGGTCGGCCGATCGTTGAAGACGACACCGTGCCGGGAGTGGATCTTGAGACCATGCGCCGTGACGCGATGGCAGCAGTCCGTACCTTACAGCAGCGTGCAAACGCCTAAAATTACTGGATTCGAACAGGACAAAAATTATGAACAACCTAAATGAAAACAACGGTTATGCCTTACAGGAATTGGAAAAAGAAGCCCAGATGGGCGCGATGGGAGAAGAAACTTTTAGCCGCGAGGTGCGCTGCATAGATCTCAGTGACTTTGAACATCGTAAAAGTGAGATTGCCGACCAACTGTGGCAGGCGGCGGTCGAAATAGGCTTTTTCCAGGTCAGTAATCACGGTATTGAGCTGGCCGATATCCGCAATGCCTTCGGCATGACCGAGCAATTTTTCGCGCTGCCCAATGAGGTGAAGGCGCAATATCCGTTGGCGCGCAATGCCGGTTGGGAGAACAAATCGCAGGTGCGCCCTTCAACAAAAACGCCGGACCAGAAAGAGTCATACCAGATAACTCGCCCTTTAATGAACGGCCTGTGGCCGAGCCAGCAGGAGTTGCCTGAGTTCAAAAGCACCATGTTGACGTTTGAGTCGCAGTGTTGGCAGCTAGGTATGAAACTGCTCTCATGTTTCGCGCTTAAACTGGGCTTCCCCGAGCCTTTCTTCGAGCAGGCACATAATCCGGATCAGCAGACTTATCAAAGCACGTTGCGGATGCTGCACTATTACGCGACCGAACAGTCACAGCAAGGGATGTGGCGAGCCGGGGCGCATACTGATTTTGACTGTCTGACGTTACTGTTCCAGCGTCCGGGGCAGGGTGGTTTGCAGGTTTGTCCGGGTAAAGACCATGAGAGCCAGCAGTGGACGAGTATCGAGCCGCGCGAAGAGGTGATCACCTGTAATATCGGCGACATGCTGATGCGCTGGAGCGACGACCAACTGCCGTCGAACTTCCATCGCGTCCGCAGCCCGCTGCCGGGGGAATATCAGGGCGCGCGCTACAGTCTGGCATTTTTCTGTCAGGCTAACAAAGACGTCGAAATTCTTGGCCCGCAGGCTAAATACCCCGCTATTAGCGCAGCGGATTATTTGCAACAGCGTATTCAGGCGAATTTTGCCAAAGGATAAAGGTCGGATTTAGTTTGCTGAATATATAAAACACAGCCCTCGAGGCTGTGTTTTTGCAGCTAGGTGCAGGTAATGTTCAATCAGGTCAAGCGGCTTCCCACCGTGAGAGCATCATAATTTTATGCTCAGTCAGAAGATTTATAATATTTTACCATCTCTGGTCTGTTCAATAGTCTTGAATCCTACAAGCGGGTGAAAGTTATCTCACTCACGCCATTCACAGGACGCAGACATGACAGACGAAATAACAAAAATTGATACGTTGGTGGTCGGTGCAGGGCAGGCCGGAGTCGCGATGAGTGAGCACTTGACTCGGCTCGGCATCCCGCATCTGGTTTTGGAAAAAAATCGTATCGCCGAAGCCTGGATCAGCTGCCGCTGGGATTCTCTGGTCGCCAACGGACCCGCCTGGCACGATCGTTTTCCGGGCATGGAATTCAAAGACACCGGCCCTGACGGCTTCGTGCCGAAAGATCAGGTTGCCGAGTATTTCGCTGATTATGCTGACAAATTTAATGCGCCGATCCGCACGGGAATTGAAGTCAAAAAGGTTGAACGTAACCTGGGCCGTGCGGGGTTCAGGGTTGAAACCTCCGAGGGCGTGATCGAAGCCCTGCGCGTGGTGGCAGCCACGGGTCCGTTCCAGCGCCCGGTGATCCCACCAATCGCTCCGCAACAAAGCAGCCTGCATCAGATTCACTCGGCCAATTACCATAACCCACAACAGTTGCCCGAAGGCGGTGTGCTGGTGGTCGGAGCAGGCTCTTCTGGCGTGCAGATTGCCGATGAACTGCAACGGGCGGGCAAAAAAGTCTATCTTTCCGTGGGGCCTCATGATCGCCCGCCACGCGCCTATCGCAACCGTGATTTCTGCTGGTGGCTTGGCGTGCTGGGCCTGTGGGACGTTGCCGCCAGCCAGCCGGGCAGAGAGCATGTGACTATTGCCGTCAGCGGCGCGCGCGGCGGTCACACTGTTGATTTCCGCCGTCTGGCCAATCAGGGTGTAAATTTGGTGGGATTAACCAAAGATTTCCAAAATGACGTGGTAACTTTCCAGTCAGATCTCAGTGATAACGTTAATCGCGGTGATGAAAATTACCTCTCATTGCTCGACGCCGCCGATGCCTATATCGCCCGCAATGGCCTTGAACTTCCTGAAGAACCTGAAGCGCGACACTTCATCGCTGACCCTGCATGCATGACCCATCCCACCTTACAGCTTGATCTGGTCGCTGCCGGCGTTACCTCGATTATCTGGGCGACAGGCTATGTGGCGGATTACAGCTGGCTCAAGGTCAACGCGTTTGATGAAAATAACAAACCTAAGCACCAGCGCGGTGTTTCCAGCGAAGCGGGCGTTTATTTCCTCGGGCTGCCGTGGCTGTCACGTCGCGGATCGACCTTTATCTGGGGCGTATGGCACGACGCGAAATTCATTGCCGACCAAATCGCTATCCAGCGTCAGTACAGTGAATATCGCGCAGCAGACTCTGGCTCTTTGAAATAATTCATCAACAGCAGGAATAAATCGATGCCAACACATACTCGTATTCGCATGTTTAATACCAAAGAAACCTATCCGAATCAGACGCTGGATAACGATCTTTGCCAGGCCGTTCGCGCAGGCAATACTGTTTACGTGCGTGGGCAGGTCGGAACCGATTTTGAAGGCAATCTGATTGGATTGGGGGATCCGCGCGCGCAGGCCGAGCAGGCGATGAAAAATGCCAAACAGCTGCTTGAAGAAGCCGGTAGCGAGCTGTCGCATATCGTCAAAACCACGACCTATCTTATCGATCCGCGCTATCGCGAGCCGGTATATCAGGAAGTGGGCAAATGGCTGAAAGGCGTATTCCCGATTTCAACGGGTCTGGTGGTTTCGGCGCTGGGCCAGCCACAGTGGCTGATGGAAATCGATATTATCGCGGTGATCCCCGATGATTATGTCGCCAGGGGGGCTGAATGACTTTTTCTATCGCCGCCCGCTGCCCCGAAACCGGGCAGCTGGGGATTGCCCTTAGTTCCTCAAGCATTGCCGTGGGTGCGCGATGCCCCTGGCTGCAGCCCGGCGTCGGAGCTGTATCGAGCCAGAACATTACTCTACCCGCGCTGGGCCAGTTTGTTCTAAGCGAACTCAGCCTTGGTACGAATCCCTCGCAGGCGCTTGAAAAGGCGCTGGCGAGCAATGTGTTTAGTGAGTATCGACAGCTTACGGCGATCAATGTTCACGGTGAAAGTGCGGTATTCAGCGGTGAAAAAACGCTGGGACTGAACCACGCGGTGCAAGGCAAAGACTGTGTCGCCGCGGGGAATATGTTGGCTGACAAAGCAGTAATCAGTGCCATGGTGACGGCCTTTGAAGGCGCTACGGGGCAACTGGCCAATCGATTACTGGCGGCGATGCAGGCAGCCGTAGTTGCGGGCGGTGAAGCCGGGCCGGTGCATTCGGCGGCGATGAAGATCGTTGGCAGTCACAGCTGGCCGATTGTCGATCTGCGGGTTGACTGGACCGAGCAGGATCCTATCACCGAACTTTGCGCACTGTGGCAAGCCTATGAACCGCAGATGCAGGCATATATTACCCGTGCGCTGGATCCTCGCGAGGCGCCGAGCTATGGCGTGCCGGGTGATGAATAACCGGGTGCGTGGGTTGCTGGATTCGCTGCTAAAGTTTGACACCACAAGCCGCGAATCCAACCTCGATCTGATTGATTTTATCCAGAAATACCTGTCGAGCTTTGGCATCGAGACACAGCTTTTTCACGATCAAACGGGTGCAAAAGCGAATCTTTTTGCCCGCATCGGACCGGCAGGAAACGGCGGGGTTATGCTCTCTGGCCATACCGACGTGGTGCCGGTTGACGGCCAGCGCTGGGCCTATCCGGCCTTTGCGCTTACCGAGCACCAAGGGCGTTACTATGGCCGTGGCACCGCAGATATGAAGGGTTTTCTGGCTTGCGTATTGGCAGCGGTCCCCGGTTTTATCGCCCAGCCTTTACGTATGCCGCTGTATCTGGCGTTCTCTTATGATGAAGAGGTCGGATGCCTCGGCGTCCGTAGTCTGGTTGAACATCTTAAGGCCTCGGCAGAGCGGCCAGCAATGTGTATTGTCGGCGAGCCCACCGGCATGCAGCCGGTGTATGGGCATAAAGGCAAGCTGGCGATGCGTTGTCATGTTAAAGGCCACGCCTGTCATTCGGCTTATGCGCCGTTGGGGGTTAACGCGATTGCCTATGCAGCCAAACTGGTTAATAAACTGTCGGAACTGGGTGAGGCGCTGAGCGAACAGCAGGACAGCCGCTTTGATCCCTCTTTTAGTACTTTGCAGGTGGGAACTCTTTGCGGCGGCACGGCGCTGAATATTGTGCCGCAGGACTGCCAGTTTGATTTCGAAATCCGCCATCTTCCTGATTCGCAAGTAGATTCGGTGGTTAGCGAGTTGCAACAGTACGCTGAGGAAAAATTATTGCCAGAGATGAAGCTTCGCGCGCAGGATTGCGATATTAGTTTTCAGCCCTTGAGCGGATATCCCGGATTATTGACCGATCCTCTGTCTGATTTCGCACAGTGGCTGGCACAGTGGTGCGGCAGTGACGCGTTTTCTACTGTGGCTTTTGGCACGGAAGGTGGACTTTTTGACGAGGCTGGCGTCGCGACACTGGTCTGTGGTCCGGGAAGTATGGAACAAGGGCATAAACCGGATGAATTCGTCAGCATTGAACAATTAGAAAGCTGTATATTCATGTTGGATAATTTATGTGCATGGATGAGAGCGTAGAAAAATCGGTTAAATAGTTACTCACTAAAATTAATTATATTCTCTAATCAGTTTTTATTATTGATTAATTCATTGCTGATTAATCACTCAGTTTAATTCTTGCTCCTGCCAAAAATGCTTGTCAATAATTGCTTAAAAGAGATTTATTTCCTTTTAGATGCCCGTTTAATGCGCAAATTAATTTTGTCATAATTGCAAATAAGGTATGCTTGGCCTCTGGAAAAAGGGGTTTCCAGATTGGCTTTTTATACATTTATATAACAAATCGCTTTTATACCAATAAGACAGGGTTAATTTACCGTGAAAAAAATTTTGCCATTAACGCTTTTGGCAGCGCTTTGTGCGCAGTCTGCCTACGCCGACACTACACCCTCACAGGCTAGCAACAACGGCTTTATAGCAGACAGTCATCTTGACCTTTTGTTCCGCAATGCCTTTATTGATCGCAATTACCGTGGAAATACCGAGACTCGGGATGAGTGGGGTCAGGCTGCAATCCTCAACTTTACCTCAGGCTTTACTCAGGGTCCGGTAGGTTTTGGTTTTGACGCGCTGGGACAATATGCGGTTCGCCTCGACGGTGGTTGGGGGCAGGGAGGCGGCGCGGGTATCGATTTCTTCTCGCAGAATCAGGACGGCCAGTCCAAAAATGATCTCGAGAAAATTGGCGGCAGAGCCAAAATGCGCGTATCAAAAACCGTTCTGAGCTACGGTACGCAAGCTCCTGTGTTGCCAATTCTTAATGCTGACAGCTCTCGCCTGCTGGATGAAACTTACACGGGTGTCATGCTCGACTCGCAGGAAATCGACGGGCTTGATGTTACTGCCGGTCATTTCACCGCCGAGCAGCAGAAAAGCAGCAACAAGCACAACAGCGGGCTGCATGCCCTGACCTTTGGCGGCGCTAGCTACCAGTTCAACGATCGTTTAAGCGGCTCGATTTACGCCTCAAACGTTGAAAGTGTTCTCAGCAAACAATATCTGGGCATGACTTATACCCAACCTTTGGCTCCTGAGCATTCTCTGATTTTTGATTTCAACGGCTATAACTCTCACCTTAACAAGGGCTATGCCGAAAGCCAGGACACTGGTCGCCACAATGATATCTGGAGCTTTGCGACCAGCTACGTTGCGGGAATGCACACCTTTAAAATTGCTTACCAGCAAAGCACCGGCAGCACCGGTTATAACTACGGTGGTTATGGCAAAAATGGCGGCGTGGGTGACGGCGGCAACTCCATTTATGTCTCCAACTCCTACTGGTCAGATTTCAACGGTAAAGGCGAGCGTTCGATTCAGTTGGCCTACTCCGCTGACCTTGGTAAAGTCGGTCTGCCAGGTTTGACCTACGACGTGGCTTACGTGACGGCGGATAACATTGAAACCGCAGAAACCAATAACGGTCACGAGCATGAGTTGTTTAACCAGATCCAATATAAAGTGCCATCTGGTGTTGCCAAAAACCTGAAAATCAAACTGCGCTACTCTATTCTGCGCGTTTCTGCCGATGCATCCTCATATAATGTCGGCGGTAATGAAGTTCGCGTTTTCGTTGAATACCCGCTGTCGATTTTCTAATTGATTCTGCCCATTTTGGGTGAGCACCCCCTCTGTGCTTGCCCTGGCAGGTAATTACGGGCGGTTATTGCTGATTAGCAGCAGGAATAACTGCCGATTTGCTGCAAGATCCCATCTTTCGTACAGAAAAATAGTCATAATCCTTCATGATCAACTGCATCATAGTTTAGATGACAGGATTTTAGCATGCAGGAAGTTTTAAACCTTTGGAACTGGATTTACGCCAACCAGATTGCCTTCTCTTTAGTCTCCGTTCTGTTGATGTTAATTGCCGGCTTTATTTCATCGCTGGTGTGCAAAGTTTTCCTGCGAGGCATTGTTCGTCGCTTTATTCTTCATTCTCATAAACAAACCGATCACGTTAAAGAACAACGAATTAGCCGACGTCTGGCAAACGTGGTGCCAGTAGTGACCATCTATTTTATGTTGCAGCTGATCAATGGATTGCCTAATCCATTGGTTGAAGCGATTCGAACCATTTGCGGCGTTTTGTTTATTATTAATATTACGATGCTGATTAACGAATTGCTGGATACCACCATCAATGCCTACACCAGAAGACATGGCGCAAAAGCCGGGTCTATTAAAGGCTATGTGCAAATCGGCAAGATTGTTGTCTCTTCCATTGCCACTATTCTGGTAATTGCCACTCTGTCGGATAAATCGCCAGGGATTATTATTTCAAGCTTAGGTGCCGTGGCCGCCGTGCTGATGCTGGTATTTCAGCACACGCTCATTTCGCTGGTAGCTAATATCCAGGTATCGTCATCTCACGTGGTTCAATTAGGTGATTGGATTGATATGCCTGCGGGAAATATTAGTGGTGAAGTGACCGATATTGCTTTGCATTCAGTGAGTGTGCGTAATTGGGACAATACGCTATCACAGGTGCCGACCAAGAATTTTATTACCGAGACCTATACCAACTGGCAACCGATGTTTGAGTCCGGCGGTCGCCGAATCAAGCGCAGTATATTTATCGACCAGTCGAGTATTGCCTTTGCCTCTAGAGAATTGCTCGAAAGTGTAGAGTCTACAGAAAGCGGAAAAATAACCAGCATGGCCAAGTATCTTGAGCAGCGGGTGGGGACTGGCTCAAACCAGCAGCTTATTGATCATGGCCTGACTAACCTTGGGCTGTTCCGTGGCTATATTCTTGATTATCTGAAACAGCGTGAAGATATCCGCAATGATATGTACGTAATCGTGCGCCAGTTGAGCCCAACTGCGGAAGGTTTGCCGATTGAGATTTACTGTTTTACGTCTAACGTTTTTTGGGCGGAATATGAAGAAACGCAGTCGGATATTTTTGAGTTTATGTATGCCACTGCGGGGTATTTCAAACTGGGGATATATCAGAAGCCGTCGGGTATTGATGTGAGTAATACCTGGCCACAGAGCAGAAAGCGAGCGGTATAGCGCCGGAGCAGCCATACCGCGAACTTTGGTCAGTGATGTTTATCGAAGCGATACACCAGAGTTAGAGCAATGGCCAGCATTAACACCGGCGGGGCAAGGGTGGTGAGCTGGACATTGAGATTAAATAATAATCCCAGATTGACGATGATTTGATAACTGATATAGGTCAGTAACCCAATGATTACGCCGACAGCCAAACGGCTGCCCAAACCTGGAGCACGCGGATTGCTAAAGGTAAACGGCACAGTTAAAAGAATCATCGCCAGGATTAATATTGGCCTTCCCAGTTTTTGCCACAAGGCCAGCTTAAATTCGGTACTCGGCTGATTGGTATTCTGCAGATAGTTAATGTAATGGCTCAGCTGTTTAATGGAAAAACTGTCGCTGGGCATGCTGAGCTCTTTAAGGCTGGTATCCGTGAAGATAGATTGCCATTGCAAACTGTCTTTTATCGCCACAGTTTCCTGCCCGTTGACCCAGGTTTTTTGATTTACGCCATGCAGCTCCCACATTCCTTTATCCAGAACGGTAGCATTTTTGGCGTAAATATAAGACTCCAAAGAAAGGTCAGGCTTGTAGTTGAATATCTCGATTCCAATCGGTTGATTATTAACATCCAGCGCATTTACCGTGACAAATTCATCATTATGCCTTGCCCATAGCGCGTTGCCATTGTTGGAACTATTTTCCGCCTCGGCCATGGCCGTGTCTTTAATTTGCAGCGCATGCTGTTGCAGGGGAGAAGCAACCCATTCATCCAGCGCGCCCAGCCCCACGATCAAAATTAGCCCTGCAGTGAGTGCGACTTTGGCGATTCTAAAAATCGAGAATCCGGCAGTGCGCATCGCCGTCAATTCCATGCTTTTAGACAACTGCCCCAGCCCGACAATACCGCCAAGCAGTGCGACAAAAGGCCCCAGATCGATTAACCATCTAGGTACTCTCATTAATACTACCAGCAGCGCCTGACTCCAACGGTATCCGCCTGAGCTGACATCATCCAGCTCATTGATAAAATCGAAGGTGGTAAATAGCGGGATCAGCAATGCGGCCGCGGCTGCGAAACCGATAAATAAGTTCCGAATTATGTAACGACTGAAGATATTCATCGAGAAAGTTTCTGCAGTAACGAAGATTCACGAGCTATCAAAATCAATAACCCAATAAACATGATTATAGGAACTAACCATACGCCGGGGATAACAGGAAGGGTGTTATTGGCAACCAGCGTGCGGCAGATATTTCCACCGTAAAAAATGGCAGTAAATAACACCGCCAGCGGAAGTAGCTTCGCAAAACGGCCCTGTCGTGGTCTGGTACGGCTTAGAGAAACGGCCAGCATTGCCATTAAAATAGCCGTTACTCCACGGCTTTCTCGCCACTGAAGCTCTGCCTTGTCTGCGGGATCGGTTGAATGTGTCAATGCAGCCATCGAGGCCGACTTGCTCTTGTTATCGGCACTCTGGGCCATCGGCTTAAAGTGCAGATTAAAATTATTATAAATCTGTTGGCTGTCATCTTTCCCTTTATGGTCCAGATGGTAAGCCGTACCTGAATGCAGCATCACAGAAGGGTTGGTCGGTGAGGGATCAATGACGTTGACTGTTTGAGCCCTGAACAGATAAGTTTTGTCACCATTGGGGGCAAAAATCAGCGCGTCGGTCAGGTTATTTGAGGCTGAATCAATATGTCGAGCCAAAACCATGCGGCCATTGTCGTTAAGGTTAAATTTGTTGGCCTGCAAATGACTGACATCCAGTTCAGATTGCGACTGATCTCTTAACTCATAGATTTTTGCGTAGGCCCAGGGTCTGCCATACATCGAAAGTATTGTTACCAATATTCCTAATGGGATGGCAAGGTAAAGTATCGCTTTATAAAGTTTTAGCGGACTCGCCCCACCGGCAGAAATGGCCGTTATTTCAGAGTCGTGATAGAGCTGACCCAAAGCCACAGCAACCGAAACATAAAGGCCGACCGGCAATAGCATCTCTAATGCAATCAGCACCTTGAAAAAAACAATATAGAACACTGCTTCCAGGGCCAAGGTGCCATTGGCCGCATCAGTCAAATAGCGTTGGGCTGAATAACTAGCAAAAATGAAGATTAGAAAACCCACGATGATCATCACAAGCCGACGGGTCTCGCCCATGATGTAGCGCTCAATCAAGTGCATATATTACGAACATCCAACATATCTAAGATAGCGTATAGAGTATCTGTTAAATAACATATGATCACCCCCCTCGAGATGGAGAGTTGTGAAAGTATTTAACGGACTTGAGTGACTGGACAATCTGGCCAATACCGTTGCTGCCGGGCAGTTTTGGCCACATGCATGCTTTCAGTGAGCTTACCGGCTTTTCATACCAGGGAGACGCAGGCTGAATTCGGACCTTTTTTATTAATGCTGGTTTTTCGCGTACGTCGGCCACTAGTTTAGCGTTTCCTAAACGTGACGCTTGTCCAATAATGCTGGACAGTAGCAAAAGCCTTTAGGTTGGCCTGAATTTGATTTATCCTACCGCCCACTTGTAATGGGGGCTAATCGATTTTAGCTCAGATGTCGTTAAGAGAACACTGCCAGTTTTGGCTTTAATTCCATGGACATCCATGGAGCGAGGCGCGTCCAGGCTCATATCTTGGGTTTGTCGTGCCTGATATATACGTGGCAGGCAGTGCCCTGTCGGGTGATTAATATCCGAGTCTGGCTGAAGTGGCTAGTATGGCTGGTTTTAAACATGAAGCAATGGTTTTCAGATGGCGCTTTTCGCACCATCATACGTAACAGTGCCTATTTAGGCTCCGGCAATGTGGCGAGTGCCATACTCGGTTTAATTGCGCTTTCTTGCGCCGGCAAAGGCATGTCACCCGCAATGTTTGGGGTACTTATCGTTATTCAGGCCTACACCAAAGCGGTCAGCGATTTTATCAAGTTCCAGACTTGGCAATTCGTGGTCCAATTTGGCACACCGGCACTGGAAAGCAAAAACATTCAGCGTTTCCGTGATGTGGTCTCTTTTTCTTTCGGCCTGGATATTGCGAGCGGAGCCGTTGCAATTCTGGGGGGGATGGCATTGCTGCCGTTTCTTTCGCACTCTTTGGGACTCGACGCGGGCAGTTTTAAACTCGCGCTGCTTTACTGCACCTTAATTCCTTCCATGACATCGTCGACTCCTACCGGTATTTTGAGGGCGTTTGATCGTTTTGACTTAATTGCCATCCAGCAGGCCGTCAAGCCTTTACTGATTGCCATTGGTAGCGTGATTGCCTATTTCGGCAATTTTGGTTTCGAAGGCTTTGTTATCACCTGGTATGTCTCAAACCTGTTTGGCGGCACGCTATTTTGGTGGTTTGCAAGACGTGAACTGGCCCGCCGAGATATCCACAATGCGTTAAAACCGAGCCTGTTCAAGGCCGCGCGTAATATTGAAGGCTCCTGGAACTTTGTCTGGGCAACTAACATTTCGCATTCTATCTGGGCTGCCCGTAACTCATGCAGCACGGTATTAGTCGGTATTATTCTTGGCCCGGCAGCGGCTGGTCTGTTCAAAATTGCGATGACTTTCTTTGATGCGGCCGGAGCACCAGCCAAGTTACTGGAAAAAAGCTTCTATCCTGAAATTATGCGTCTCGATCCGCGCACTAAAAGGCCTTGGATACTGGGACTGCGCTCGGCAGTATTAGCCGGTGGTGTCGGTATTTTAGTCGCCGTATTGGTGATTAGCGTAGGCAAGCCATTAATTTCGGTGGTGTTTGGGCATAAATATCTCGAAGCCTATAGTTTGATTCAAATTATGCTGACCGCGATTATTGTATCAATGGTGGGCTTCCCGCAGGAAGCATTGCTGTTGATGGCCGGTAAGCAGAAAGCTTATTTGACGGCGCAGATCGTCGCATCAGTTTCATATATCGTACTGCTCGTTGGACTGTCTCACGCTTTTGGCGTGGAAGGTTCGGCATGGGGCTACTTTGGGGGGCAATGTTTAGACGTGCTATTGTCTCTCATCCCGACTTTATGGGTTTACCGTCACCGCTATTCACTGGGCTTTAGCGCCCCCGTAGAGACTACTAAATGACAAGCAGTAAGAAGTGGAAAAAGTTTTCACCAGAAACGTTGCAACTATTATTTACTGCGGTAGATGAAGATGACATCGTCAATCAAGATGCCACCCTGCCGGAAGTTATTGATTTTAATTGTACCCAGGAAAATATTAACGATAACTATGCATTGTGCCTGCAGTTTTGGGAGGACGGTTTTGACCGCCCGGAGCTACTGGGGCTGGTGCGTAAGCTAGCCAGAGGCAACGGATTCACCGAGGCAGAACGGATGCAGTACAAATATATCCGTGCTCGCTACAAGCATCTGCGCTTCGCCCAGCGGTTGTACAGCAAAAGTCATATGTCTAGCTCGATGTTCCGCCAGACCACTGTTTTTCTTGGACATTTTCAGGATGCTTTCCGCAACCGCAACAAGAAAAATATCTCGCGTTACAGTATGATCCTGTATATGTATCTGAGCTTTCCGTGCTGGAAGCTGGTGCATTATGGGCTGCGTCATCCTGAACTGGATACGGTTAGTGGCTTTATTGCCGACCGCCAGCAGCAAATCCTTACGCTGCGCCAGCTGATTGCCAAGCCATTGCTGACGGGGACCGAATTCCACGATGTGCGCAAGATTATTAGCCAGCAAGTATCGTATTACGACACGCTGAGATCTATCGATCCAGGCAATCTGGATGCCTACAAAATCTCCCGATTCTTGTCTAATATTAATGGATTAATGGGCGATCGGCATGATGTGATGGTGGCAGACAAACTCTCGGGACGTAGGCCTTATGAGGAGCCGGCGCTGTTAGATGACAACATCCGACAACCGTTGGAGCTGCTTCTCGAACGTTGCCCGGTATAAGTTTGAAAGTCGATTAAAGAGCCGGGGGATTTTTTCCCCTGCTTTTAGCGTTAAGAAGACTAGATAGTCGGAACACCTGCAAAAGGAAATATTATGACTTTACGTAGATTACTGACCGTTTCACTTTTCCTGTTACCTATGATGGCATCAGCCAATGACTTGGTTGACGGCCAACGAGTCCCACCGTTAAAAATTGCCGACATGGGTGAGTTAATACTCGGCAGCAATGACGATATCAGTTATAAAAGTTGGGATAGCTCGCAGTTTGACGGAAAAGTTCGTATCGTTCAGTACATCGCTGGGCGCAGCTCGGCTAAAAAAAAAATTCACTCCTGATTAAAGCCGTTGAGGCTGCCAATCTTCCTACCGATCGTTTTCAACCCACCACTATCGTCAACTCTGGCGACGCCGTTTTAGGCACCGGTATTTTCGTTCGCGGTAAAATCGAAAAAAATAAACGACATTATCCCTGGGCGCAATTTATCATCGACAGCAATGGCCTTGGCCTTAAAACCTGGCAGCTGGATGAGGATACTTCTGTTTTTGTACTGGATAAAGACGGGCGCGTTCAGTGGTCAAAAGATGGGGCTCTTAGCCCGAAAGAAGTGGTGCAGGTGATTACGCTGCTGCATAAACTGCTAAATGACAGCAAGTCTGGTACCTGATAAAGAATGAAAATTCTGCCGACTCTCGAGGTTTTGCTGCAAAAAGCATAATGCGAAGATGCGGGGAATATCTGGAAGGCATGCTGCTCATTGTGAATCAATGAGCAGCATGAAGAATACTTTTATCGCTGTTACTTTTCAGGTCATTACTTTTTCAGGTCAGCAAAAGCCTGAATGATGGTATCGATCTCTTCATCACTGTGTGCTGCATTGACACTGCAACGCAGCAGTGTGATGCCTGCCGGTGCTGCGGGTGGCAATACCAAATTCACATAGACGCCGTTGGCGATCAGGTCACGCCACAGGCGCAGACCGTCTTCTTTTGAGCCGATCATCACTGGGACTACCGGGCTGATGCGCGGACCCAATTCATAGCCAAGTGCCGCAAGACCTTTATAAAGGCGATTCGCATTGCTCCAGAGCTTGTCACGCAAGCCTGGGTTCTCCTTGATGCTTTTCAGGGATGAACGCACAGAAGCGATGCTTGCGGGAGAGGGTGAGGCGGTAAAGATGTAAGGACGGCTGCTGTAGCGCAACACTTCCATATCTTCGCCACCCACTGCAAAGCCGCCAATAGAAGCCAGGCTTTTGCTGAAAGTGCCGAGAATGATATCGACGTCTTTCTCAACGCCAAGCTCTTCAGCCAGACCGCGACCGGTTGCGCCCATCACGCCAAAGGAGTGCGCTTCATCAACCAGCAAATAGCCACCGAGGCGACGTTTGATGTCAACGATTTCGACCAAAGGAGCGACGTCACCGAGCATGCTGTAGATGCCTTCAACAATGATGATTACGTCTTTGGCACGTTCGCCCAGGCGCACCATGCGGCGCTCTAAATCTTTGGCGTCGTTGTGACGAAAGCGAATAATTTGCGCGCCACCCAAAGCACAGGCGTCATAGATGCTTGCGTGGGAGTCTTCGTCAATCAATACCACGGCGTCAGGGCCAGCCAGCGTGCTGATAACACCCAGGTTAGCCGTGTAGCCGGTAGAAAATACGATGGCAGTAGGGCGGTCGAAATATTCTGATAACTCTTGCTCTAACGCAAGGTGCGAACCGTAGCTACCGTTAGCCATACGCGATCCGGTAGTACCCGTGCCCTGGGCATCCAATGCAGCTTTGCTGTCGGCAATAGCTTGTTCATTGAAGGTCATGCCCAGATAGTTATTGGTGCCGGCCAGAACGATTTTCTTATCGCCAATGCGCCCTTGTGTTGCCGAGTAAATCTCATCAATACAAGTGCCAAACGGATTCAGACCTGAGTCCTGAAACTGTTTACGCTCGCCTACCAGGCGGGCAAATTTATCATAAAGACCCATTGGTGCTCTCCAGATGTGGCATCAGCGCGTCCAGCAGCTGTTCAGGAGTTCTGACGTTAAGTAAGATATTGATAGGAATCGAAATATCCAGCTTGTCTTCTAACATCATCAGCAGGCTCATCACCTTTATGGACTCTAGGCCAAGATCATTGACGAGATCACTTTCAGGCTTTATCTCTGGATTGCCTGAGACCATACCCTGTAAGCACTCCAGAATATAGTCCATCAAAACTTCACGATTTAGCATAGAAACTCTTACATACCTTTAGTCAAGATAATCAATATAGTCCATCACGCAGCGCGCGCTCTAAACTAATCTTGGGAAACCAATTAATAGATTCGGAAAGGCCAGTGTTGCTTGCTGACCAGTCCTGATGGGTTAATTCGCGGATTTTGCTGTGGGTTAGCATCGGTTCTTTTCTTGCTAACCGGCTTAAAAGCATGCTGATATCGGCGAGGCCTTTAAGCAAAGGTAAAGGAATTCCGATTACGCGTACTTTACCCTTACGCACCGCTGCGCCTATTTCTTGCAGGCGCGTCCAATTATAACCACCAGAGACGCCGTCGCATAGTTCATAAGATTGATTATGTGATTGTTCGACTGTTAACCATTGGCCAACAGCTTCGGCGAGATCGCTCACGTGAATAAACGAGAGTTGAGCGTCAGGGGAACCGAGGCGGGGGAGAATGCCGCGCAAGAGCCAGCTAAATAGCGGTTTTAGCTCTTTGTCGCCGGGTCCATAAACAGCCGTTGGACGGAAAATACCCAGGGAGATGTCAGAGGAAATGGCCATAAGTTGCTGTTCGGCAACATGTTTTGAGTTGGCGTACCAGGAAAGCTCGGGGTGGCGTGCAGCAAGAGAGGACATGAACAGAAAACGCTTACAGCTGCCGCTTTCTTTTGCAGCCTGCATCAGGCGAAGGCTGCCTGTTACGTTGCAATCAGTAAAGGTTTGCTCAGTACTACCGCGCACCATGCCCGCTAAATGCACGACATCTTCAGCGCCGTTAACCAGCGCCGAGAGAGAATCCTTATCTTCCAGAGAACCATGAACCCAAACCAGATTAGGGGTTGCAGATGTTCGTGGTTTTCTGGTTAAAGCTCGCACGATATAACCGCGCGAGAGAAGATCCTCAACGATGTGCTTGCCGATAAACCCGGTCACACCTGTTACTGCGACCGTTTTTGTCATTGAGCATAGCCTGCTAATCGAAGGTCCGGAGCGCCGATTAGCTCAGTAAGATAACGTTTCTTGGCTTCGGCACGGGCTGGCTTCCCGGAAGAGGTACGCGGGATGCTGTGCGGTGGCAGCAGAACGATATCAACAGCGACGCTGAATTCACTCTGAATACGAGAGGTCAGTGAGTGAATGATTTGCTCACGACGCTCTTCAGAGCTAACGCGGCACTGGATCTGCAAAATAATCTTCGCGCCTTCATCGTGTTCCTGAGTGGTCACAAAAGCGATGGCGTCTCCAGAGCGAATCTCTGGCTCTGATTCTGCAACGTATTCAATATCCTGCGGCCAGATATTACGCCCGCGAATAATGATCAGATCCTTTTTACGACCCGTGACGTACAGATTGCCGTCGAGCAGATAGCCCAAATCACCAGTATCCATCCATCCCTGTGCCTGAATTTGCTGCTGCGAAGCATCGTCGCGGAAATATCCGCTCATCAGGCTCGGCCCGGAAATACAGATATGTCCCACTTCGCGCTCTGGCAATGGAGAGCCAGATTCGCTGCGGATCTCGATATTGTGACCAGGAAGCGCCTTGCCGCAGTTTACAAAGGTGACTGTTGCACGAGTATTTTTAGTCGGTGCAACCGCTTTACCTTTGTACTCTAAAATATCACGGTCGATTTCATTGGCTTTCGGGCCAGTGGTGTCATCAAAGAAGCTAACTGCCAGCGTGTTCTCTGCGAGGCCGTAGCATGGCATAAAGGCCTTGCTGCTGAACTTGACTTGACCAAAATGTTCACTGAATTGATTCAGCAATTCTGACGGGATAGGTTCTGCACCCACACCGGCTACACGCCAGCTGGAAAGATCCAGTTCAGCCAATTCTTTCTCATTGCTGCGACGCAGGCAGATATCGTAACCAAACGGCGGAGCTACCGACACAGTGCCACGGTTTTTGGTGATCAGTTTCAGCCATTGCATTGGGCGCATTGCAAAATCTTGGGTACGCAGATAATCCACAGACAGCTGGGTTGCCATTGGAGTCAGCACAAAACCAACCAGGCCCATGTCGTGATAGAACGGCAACCAGGAGACGCAACGATCGCCTGCGCGTAATTTGATTCCGTCGTGGCTAATAACTTTCAGGTTAGCCATGGCAGACCCTTGAGTAATTATTACGCCACGAGGGAAGCGCGTGCTGCCAGAGGTATATTGCAAATACGCAATATTGTCCGGAGAGGGCTTTTGCAATTCAATTTCTTTCTCTGGCAAGGCATTAAAATCTGCATTGCTGAGGATATGAATAGGGGAAGAATCCTCACTGCGAGCAGTACTAATTAGCGGCAACCATTCATCACTGCTAATAATTGCAGCAGGCTTGCAGCTCTTTAATAAGCCCTGGAGTTTTTCAATATATGTAGCGCTTTGCCCAATACCCATTGGAATGGCCAGCGGCACGGCAACCAGGCCGGCATATTGGCAGGCAAAGAAGGCTTCTACGAATCCAACACTCGTTTCTGCAATGAGCGCAACACGGTCACCTTTATTAAGGTTCAGTGATAACAGACGTCTTGCACCGGTAATCGCGCGTTCTTTAAGCGTGCGATATTCTAGCGCGGCAACGAGCTGATTGCGTCGATCGTAGAAATTCATCCCAGTATTTCCCAGGGCTGCGTAATCTAAAGCATCCACTAAGGTTGGGAAATCTGCGTAGCGCATGGGAAGAGCGTGGGTAGAGCTTGTTGGGGACATATACAACGCTTCCATATATTTAAAACACCTGATAATACATGTAACTTTTCGTGTAAGAGATATGGTTTTTGAAACAATTTGTATGGAATCGTGATTGATTTATCATTCTATGTCCCAAATTATTCAAAACCATAGATAAAAATGAGTTGCTGACAGTTCCTGTCGAGATCACTAATGTGACTGCATCTATAGGTCCTTGAGAAGATGCAAATTGCGCCAGCACCATTGCTGCATTGAGCGGGTACTTTCAGATAAACATAGTTCAGCTTAAAAATTTGCACGAAAAATTTCTTCATGGCTCTATTTCGAGACTGAGTTTTGGCGCTGAAAACCTGATTAACCCCAACGTGGATGTCAGTAAACGCATGGATTCAGCCATGGAAACCGCCGTTGGTGATTAGACGAATAATTAAGACTATATCGAATTTAAAGATTGTTCTATTCTTATTGTGTGGTTTCAAGGGGTCAGGATAGAAAAGTTCCATTCTTTACATCGATAGAGCATTAAGTGCTAAACGATAGTAATGCTTTTCTAGTTAATGTCACTAAGATATTTATTGTTTTTAGTGTTTCCAATTGGCGCGCCAAGCGTCCCCCATTCGTGCTTCGCATAATAATGCTAAGCATAATATGCCTAACGTGCAGATATGCGTGTTCGGCATTATGCCCCTTTTTAGTTGCCTTTATGGGCGCGAGACCAATTATAACAGGGATTCAATTTGGGCCATGCCTGTCTAAAAAATAATTATTTTTTGCCGGTAGACGGGTGGGTAAATGTTAAGCATCAATAGATCCCAGACTGGATAATATTGGCTGGTTTATTGTGTGTTTTTATAGCAAATTCTGAGATTTAGTGGTGATTATGATTCGTATCGAAAAAGTCATTGATAAGCGTGAGTTAAAGCAATTTATTGTTTTTCCTTCGACTCTATTCCAAGACGATCCTAACTGGATTGATCCGCTTAATTTAGAGCGTGAGGAGCATCTTTCCAAGAAAAATCCTGGTACTGAACATATCGAATGGCAGGCATGGATCGCTAAAAAAGACGATAAAGTTGTGGGTCGTATCACTGCGCAAATTGACAGCTTACACCGCGAACTTTATGGCCAGGATACTGGCCATTTTGGAATGATTGACGCTATTGATGACCCTGAAGTATTTAGTGCGTTATTTGCTGCGGCGGAAGATTGGTTAAAGTCAAAAGGCGCGACAAAGATTACCGGACCTTTTAGTCTGAATATCAATCAGGAAAGCGGCCTGCTTATCGATGGCTTCGATACTCCACCTTCTGCAATGATGACTCACGGCAAACCTTATTACGGCGACCGTGTAGAGCAGCAGGGATATACTCAAGGTATAGATTTGCTGGCTTATTGGATGAAGCGTACTGACCTGCATTTCACTCCATCATTAAACAAGTTGATGGCGAACGTGCGTAAAAAAGTCACTGTTCGTCAGGTCAACCGCAAGAACTTTAGCCAGGAAATGCAGGTCTTGCGCGATATCTTTAACTCCGGATGGCAGAACAACTGGGGCTTTGTGCCGTTTACCGAGCATGAGTTTTCTACCATGGGTGATCAGCTAAAATATCTGGTGCCTGACGACCTGATTTATATCGCAGAGATTGACGCCGTTCCTGTCGCCTTTATTGTAGGTTTGCCAAATATCAATGAGGCAATTACCGGCCTTAAAGGTAGTTTATTACCTTTCGGCTGGGCGAAGCTGTTATGGCGCCTGAAAGTGAGTGGTACACGTACCGCTCGAGTGCCATTGATGGGCGTTCGTCAGGAGCATCACTTCAGCCGAATGGGGCCGATTATCGCGCTGCTGTTAATTGAAGCGTTACATGACCCGTTTGAGCGCCGCAAAATTGAAGCGTTAGAAATGTCCTGGATCCTTGAGACTAATACCGGCATGCGCACCATTCTTGAAAAAATTGGCGCTGTCCCGTATAAACGCTACCGCCTGTACGAGAAACAACTCTAAACCATACCTGCAGGGTAGCGGTCATAAACTTACTGTGTGAGTCTATTGGAAAGTGGCTTTGACTAATTACAAGTCAAGGCCACATAATGTATGGCCGATGGTCGGTTTAAGTACTATGTTTAAGAACACAAAAAAATTAGAATATCAAAACTGCTTATTAGTTGAGAAACTATTGGTCATTTTGGTTGTTACAAGAGCAAATATTGATGGCATTGGAAAAGAAGACTGGAATCAAGCGATTAACAACCAGTATAAAAAATTCTCTGGATGGTCTTGTTGATGCTTTGTTAACAGAAAATGCATTTCGTGAGCTGTTTATTATTAGCTCGGCATTTGTGGTTATTGCGCTATTTTTAGACGTCACCAAGATGGAGCGGCTGATCTTAATTTCCAGCTGTTTCTTTTTGCTGGTCGTTGAGTTGCTTAATACGGCTATCGAAACTGTGGTAGACCGCATTTCATTCGAGCTTCACCCTTTATCCAAGCGAGCAAAAGATATCGGCGGCGCGGCGCAGTTAGTCGCCATAGTCATGACGATAATAATTTGGTTAACGATTTTACTTTAATACACGATGCATAAATAATTTATGCACGAAAAAATGGCACTCAACGCGGATTAAGTGCCATTTAGAAAGGAAGTTTAAGCAGGCTGGTTTGGTTGATTACTTGCAACTTGTTGCGCGCGCTGTGAATCGACAGCCACAGCAGTCACTGCATTCATCGCTTTTTCCAACACTTCTTTATATGGCGCTCTGGAGTCCAAATCTAGAATTTTGGTCCCGTTGTAATTGAGCTTAACCATAATCTCGATTTTGTCCTGTAACTCTTGATAGCTGTGGTCAGGTTTACGAGAAAAAGCAGTATCTGCATCGATATCAAGACGAATGATTAATTCAGGACGGCACTTGGCCATCTCTTGATATAGCTTGCGCTCCCTTTTTGCCAGGCGAGTCATAAACCAGCCCGTCACCCTTTCCACGCCAATGCCAGGCCCATCATAGTGAAAACCTGAAATCTCGTCCTGCGGGTAACGATCGCCAATCACCAACACACCACTCTCTGCCAAAAGCTTTGCTTTATGCAAATTGCCCTTACGCCAGAATGAAAGCGCGTACATAATCAATGCCGCATAGAGTGCTGGAGCTTTACTGCTCATGCTCTGAGTTTTGGCGGATTTTGTTGCCAAGCGACGTTCCAGCCAGACACCAATAATTGGCAGGCGCTTGATTTTATCGCCATCTTCGCCGGAAATTGTGCCTAAATAACGACGCTCAGTTTTAAATTGCTGTTGCAGGTTTTTTACCAGGTCTGCAGTCAGCGTAGACTTTCCGGTGCCGTCACAGCCTACTACCGCAATAAATCCAGGAATATAGGCCGGTGACTTTTCGCTTTCAGTGTTTAATCTATCTGTTTGCATTTACTTTAGTATTAAAAGGTAATCACCAGCCTGAACTCGTGACTACGTAAGAGAGGATTGAATCGCAATTAACGATTCATCGAGGATCTTACTTGCGGGCTCTCGACCATCCAAGTCCAGGATCTTCGCACCATTAAAAGTAAGACCAGGTATAACCCTAATCTTGTCACGCAATGCTTCAAGCTTGTGATCGGGCTTGCGTGAATGTGCCGTTTGTTCATCGATATCAAGTCGAATCAATAACAGAGGCGGATAAGAGGCCATCCATTGATACAGTTCTTGCTCACGCTTTCTTAGAGCGCAGACCCAGGCATTACCCCCCATGACTTTAGGAAGCTGCGGGCCATCAAAACGGAAACCGGCAACTTCGGCCTGAGGATAGCGATCGGTAACCAGCAAAAGACCCTGTTTACTCTTCTTCAACATCTTACGGAACTTGTAAGCTCGCCAGCAGGAAAGTGAGTAGATCACCAGCGCGGTTACATTACCTGGAGGAGCAGAAGGGCGGTCGTTAACTTTTTCAGACTTCTTTAGCAAATAACGGCCAAAAGGAGCACCAATAATCGGAAGTTCGCTAATCCATTCACCGATACGTCCTGAGGACTGACCAAGGTAAAGTGATTCCGTTGGGTATTGCGAAGAAAGTTGGCTTACCAAGCTGGCTGCTAAAGTCGATTTACCTGAACCATCACAACCTGTTATCGCTATCACTCGCACAGGGGGATGATTAGCAATGGCTCTAATCTGTTGACTCACATCAAAAACCTAATTTTTTAAAAAAACTATTCTATGCTAATCGACCGGCCCTTCAAAATATTTTTTCCCCTTGCTATTAGCTATAAGAGCTACCTTCAGCGACATCCTTGTTTACCAATGGTATATTATTGGGAGTATATTCTGGAGAGATTATTTTTATGCACTCTAAGCTTCCACCGCTAATATCGGTGATTGGCAGCGATGGTTCTGGTAAATCCACTGTCTGTGAACATCTTATTACCTGCGTTGAAAAATATGGCCCGGCTGAAATGGTTCACCTGGGAAAACAGGCGGGTAATGTCGAACGCGTCGTTGTCAAGTTTCCCTTCATGGGACGTTTTCTTAAAAAGTCGATTGCGAATAATAAAGTCAAGGTTGATAAGGCCGCGCCAGGCCCGTTGGCTGCTTCGGTAATCATGATTTTTGTTATACGTCGACTATTGCGCTTTCGTCGTATGCTGGCGTTACGCCAGCAGGGTAACATCATATTATCTGACCGTTTTCCACAAGTTGAAATTCCAAGCGCCTTTGATGGTCCTACCATTCCTGAAAAGATAAAGGGTAATCGTTTTGTACAGTGGATTGCCCAGCGTGAATGGAAAGCTTTTGAATGGATGACTCAGCAGAAGCCTGACCTGGTCATCAAACTTAATGTTGACCTTGATGTTGCCTGTGCGCGCAAGCCGGATCATAGCCGCAACTCGCTGGCTAAAAAAATTGCAGTCGTTCCTTTACTGAACTTTGTTGGTTCAGAAGTTATAAATATCGATGCTAATTTGCCGCTTGCAGAAGTGATTTCTACTGCTGAATTAGCGGTATCAAAATTCATGGAAGCCCATGGATATAGTTATGTTGGCGAAGGTCATACCGTCGCTGCTCCATAATTATCAAGTACTGCATAATTATTTAGTACTATAAGCATTAATGACTCGGGGTGCCCTTCTTCGTGAAGGCTGAGAAATACCCGTATTACCTGATCTGGATAATGCCAGCGTAGGGAAGTCGTGGTATCTCCACCCGGTACCCCTTCTTGAACGCCGGTGGGGAAATTTATGACCACTCGACCTTCAGCCTTTCCCGGTGAAAAAGCCGCGGATGCCTTAAACCAGCTTCGTCAGGCCTCGCCTTTGGTACATTGCATGACCAATGACGTGGTGCAGTCGATAACGGCCAATGTGCTTTTAGCCCTCGGTGCTTCACCTGCGATGGTGATTGACTCCCGCGAGGCCGCGCAGTTCAGCGCAATCTCCAGCGCCCTGCTGGTAAACGTCGGCACCTTGACCGACTCTCGCGCCCAATCCATGCTAGCCGCCATCCACGCCGCCAATAATGCGGGTAAACCATGGGTGCTTGATCCCGTAGCGGTCGGCGCACTCAGCTGGCGCTCAGAGTTTTGTCAGGAAATTATCAGACTCCGTCCTGCGGCAATCCGGGGTAATGCTTCTGAAATCATGGCCCTCAGCGGGCTGGCAGCTTCTGGTCGTGGCGTCGACAGTGCCGATACTTCATTAGCCGCATTACCCGCAGCGCAAAGCCTGGCTCTGCAGATCGGAGCGATAGTCGCGGTAACAGGTGAAATCGATTATATCTGCTACGGCGAAAATACCTGCGCGGTTTCTGGTGGCGACGCGTTGATGACGAAGGTTGTTGGTACCGGCTGTGCGCTATCGGCGGTAGTTGCGGCCTTTGTTTCTCTTCCGGGCGACAGGTTATCCAATGTTGCGGCGGCCTGTCGGGTGATGTCCTGTGCAGGAGAAATCGCCAGCCAGGAGGCCAAAGGACCCGGCAGCTTCCAGCCAGCTTTCCTTGACGCGCTTTATTCCCTCGACGCCAAACGGCTCACTGCTAAAAATTTCAGGGTAGGTGAGCTATGAGTCAGCGCATCAATGCATTAACCATTGCGGGTACCGATCCTAGCGGTGGAGCAGGGATTCAGGCAGATTTGAAAACCTTTTCGGCGTTGGAGGCCTACGGCACCAGTGTTATCACCGCGTTAGTGGCGCAAAATACCCGTGGTGTGCAGTCGGTTTATAACATTGAACCTGGCTTTGTTGGCGCGCAGCTCGATTCAGTATTAAGCGACGTGCGCATCGACAGCGCCAAAATTGGCATGCTGGCCAATACTGCGGTGGTGGAAGTCGTGGCGGAACGTTTGCGCTATTATCGCATGCTGGAAAAAGCCCCGGTCTTTGTGGTGTTGGATACGGTAATGCTGGCGAAAAGTGGCGACCCGCTGCTGACGCCTGATGCCGTTGAAGCGCTGCGCAAATGGCTGCTGCCGCAGGTTTCGCTGATTACGCCTAATCTTCCTGAAGCTGCTGCGCTGCTGGATTGTGAAATGGCCACCACCGAGCAAGAAATGTGCCGTCAGGGTGAAGCGCTGCTGGAGCTGGGCTGTGAAGCGGTATTAATGAAAGGTGGGCATTTAAGCGATAATGAAAGTCCAGACTGGCTAATGACCGCTCACTATCACCAACGGTTTACCGCACCGCGCGTAGCAACCCGTCATACTCATGGCACCGGTTGTACCTTGAGCGCTGCGCTTGCCGCGCTCAGACCTAGAAATGCCAACTGGATTGACACTGTCAGCGCCGCGAAAGCATATCTGCAACAGGCGCTACAGCAGGCGGATTCACTTGAGGTCGGTGAAGGTATTGGCCCGGTACATCATTTTCATCGTTGGTGGTAAGACTTTTGCTCAAGGACGCCTAGGGCACCTTCGGCGCGTTCAAACATCTGCATCGCGTCGTATAAGTGTTGCGCGTCAAACGGGTTGAGCGGGTAGAACTTTTCCTGTTTGCCCGGCCTGAGCGAAAGCCGCAGGCGGGTAGGGCCAGTGTCTTTCTTGAAGATCTCGAAAAGATAGCTGGCCACCTCCTGCGTTTGCGTATTTTGCCATGACAGCTGCAATGCAGCCGCACCGTCGCCGCGACGGGCAATAAACAGGCCCCTATGCCACAACCCTTCAAAATCTCCCTCTTTTTGCAGCCTGCTGTGAGTGAAAAAATGGCTCTGACAAAGTTTTAAGATCCTTTCTGGCGAGACGTTTTTCTGCAACGCATTCCACAAAGGTTGGCCGTTTTCTCGCTGCCAGCAGGCTAAACCAAGATAGTCATTCAGCTCGCGCCAATCCGCCTCCAGCTGTTGTTTTAATTCTTCTTCCTGAATATTATCAAACTGTTGCAGGCTATCTTGCTGGCTGCCCAAGCGATTGTAAGTAATCACTTTCATGGTCCGTGGACGGCGGCGGAAAGTCACCCAGAGCAAGGGTTTAGGAATGCGGAACATCACCGATTGCACGCTAAGGCGATATTTATTGGCGCGGGTGAAGACCAGACCATCGGCGCTGCCTCGGTTGTTTTGGTAACGGCGAATCAGCACCACGGAATTAAGTGCCATCCAGCCTGTGACATAGTGCTCTTCATCACTGCTGGCGCTATCAAGGTCGCGGGCTATCTGGCTGATTTTTTCTTCATCAAGATCTGATAAAGCCAGGGTATTCTGAGCGTTGTAATAAAGTTTTTGCAGCGGTGAGGCTAAAGCATCGATCGCGGTCATAGCACGTTACCAGCCTGAGAAACATGGTTTACAGCTTACTCCAGGCTGTCATACAGGTTGCGATGAACTGCAAAAATCGTGGCGCAGATCGCACTCTTTTACGCTTATTCCACCTCAAACCATTCGCTGTTCTGCTCGGCAATGGGGGTTATCGAGAAGATCATTTCCTGCAAATGGGCTCGCAAAGCCTGCTCGGCTGCATCGGGATTTCTTGCCTGCAAGGCGGCGTAAATATTGTAGTGCTGCGCGATCAGATTCTCTGGCGGCGAGACCTTGCTAAGCGAGAAGAAGCGCACTCGGTCCATGGTGGCCTTGATATTCTCGATGGTTTCCCAGGCCAGTCGGCAGTCGATAATTTGCGCAATCAGACGGTGAAACTCGTCGTCGAGCTGCAAAAATTCCTGTGCCTGATTGCTCTTGGCCGCCAGCTCTTGTCGCTGAAGATTGTGTGCGAGCAGTGATAAATCCTGTTCGGTTACCACGCTGGCCGCGCGGCGGATGACTGCTGTTTCCAGCGCTTCGCGGATAAAACGGCCATCGGCCACGCGTTTGGCGGAGATTTTCATCACAAAAGTACCGCGCTGTGGCAGCACCTGTACCAGTCCGGCTTCCGCCAGCTTGATAAAAGCTTCACGAACCGGCTGCCGTGAGACATTGAATCGTGCTGAAATTTCCTTTTCCGAAAGAAATGCACCCGGCGCTATCACACAGGCGACAATGTCCTGTCGCAAAGTGCGATAAATTTGCTGATTTACCGGTACATTACCGCTCAATTCATAAGATTCTGTCATAGCGAAGGGCGCGATTTGAATGGGTGATAACTCCATAATAGCATGAGTTTCCAACAGGTTTTGCAATCGATATTGGCCTTGAATGTGTGGTTCGGGCGCCGGTAAATTCCATTGCCCGTCCAGTTTCAGCGTTTTTCACCCCAGCTATGATATTCACTGCCGCGCACGCCGGGAGCGGTTTCCGGCATCATCATCAGTCCAATAATCGAGATGACCCCCAGCACCATCATGTAAATCGCCAGCCCGTGGTAATCGCCGCCGGTGACTTGCAGAATTTTGACCGCCAAAAGCCCGAGCACGCCACTGCCGATAAGTGAGCCAATCTGCCAGATAAGCGCGATGCCGCTGCAGCGGATGCGAGTGGGAAACAGCTCTGGAAAATACGATGCTTGCGGCGCGTAGCACATACTGTGGCCAAAGGTCAGCGCCAGAATCATCGCGATTTGCGTCATCCAGAATGTGTCCTGCCTGAGCACCAGAAAGAACGGAATAATGCCAATCACCAGTAATACCGCGCCCGCCATGTAGACCGGTTTTCTGCCGATACGGTCCGAGAGTTTACCCATCAATGGGATAGAAAATATTTCGAGGATCACGGCCACAATCATCGCATCCAGCAAAATACTGGCGCTGAGATGATTGGCTTTGCCGAAGGCCAGCACGATCACCGTGAACATTGCAAAAGCACAGGCCTCGATCAGTTTGGCGCAGACCCCTTTAATAATAATGCCCGGATAGAGGCGAATGACTTCGACCACCGGCCGGGATTCCACCGCTTTGGTTTGACGGATCTCGGCAAATACCGGCGATTCATCAATTCTAAGGCGGATGAACAGCCCGACGATTACCAGTAATAGGCTGATAAGGAAAGGAATTCTCCATCCCCAGGCTAGCATTTGTTCGGGGCTAAGCTGAGAATTGAGCACGGCAAACAGCGCCGAGGGCAGCAGGAAGCCTAGCGGCGCGCCAATTTGCACCCAGCTGGCGAAGAAGCCACGGCGTTCGGGGCGCGAATATTCTGCGGTCATCAAAACCGCTCCAGCCTGCTCACCGCCGACCCCAAAGCCTTGCAGTACGCGGATCAGTATCAGCAGCACGGGTGCCCAAAAGCCGATTTTTTCATAGGTCGGCAGCAGCCCGATGCAGAAGGTGCCAAGACCGACAATCAGAATAGTGATCACCAAGGCTTTTTTACGCCCGACTTTGTCGCCGATATGCCCGAATACGATCCCGCCCAGCGGGCGCGCCAGAAATCCCACAGCGTAGGTGGCAAAAGCTGCCAACGTACTGACTAACGGATCGGTACTGGGGAAAAATAGCTGACCGAAAAAAAGTACCGCGGCAGTGCCATAGGCGAAAAAGTCATAATATTCAGCGGCAGTACCGATTGCCGATGCCCCAGCGACGCGTTTCAAAATCGAGCGCTCTTGTTGGGTCATGGCGGCAGGTGCAGAAGTTGAAACCTGTGTCATTGTAGGGTGCTCCAGGTATAACTAATTTGGGTTTACCCCGGCACAAAGGCCGGGGCAGGGCTTTAAGAGTGGGAAATATGCGTTTGAGGTTGATGTTTCGGCGGCTTGATGACAAAGAACACCAGAACTGCTCCAACGGCTGCCACGCCACCGGCGAGAATAAAAGCACTGTCAAAATGACCGGTATTTTGCACAATAAAACCCGTCGCAATCGGACCGATAATCCCTGAAATACTGCCGACCAGATGAATAAAGCCGCTGGCGCTGCCAACCTTCGATTTATGCACCACGTCTTGAATGATCGCCCAATAAATGGCGCCGGTGGTATAGAGGAAGAAGATTGAAATCGACATGAGCAATACGGCGGGAACCACGCTGGTGACCACACCTGCCAGCGCGACGCAAACCGCCGCCGCCAGCAGACTGACGACTAACACAATTTTTCGCGACAGCAGTAAACGCCCGGTAATATTGAATATTTTATCGGAAATGATGCCGCCCAGTGCCAACCCAAAGAAGCCGACAATCCAGGGGATAACTGTCGTCAGGCTCATTTCTTTGATATTTAGACCGTGGGCCTGTACCAGATAAGCGGGGAACCAGCTCAGGAAAAAGAACAGAATATAGTTGTAGCAAAAGAAAGCGAAAGCGGTGACCAGAATAATCGGCTGGCGCAGATAATAACCCAGCTTGTGTGCCGACTGGGTCAGGTCTTCTTCCTCATTAATCTTCTCGGTTTTCAGCTGATTAACCCGCTGGCGTTCACTTTCGGTCACACGTTTACTGGTTTCTGGATTATCCGCCGCGGTGAAGAACCACAGCACCATCCAGACGATGCCGATAGCCGCGATAATCATAAATGCCGGACGCCAGCCCAGGGAAATGGCCAGATAACCCACGATTGGCCCTGCCACCGCGCCGCCTAAAGGTGATCCTGCACTGAGCAAGCCCATGGCAGTTGCCGCCTGTTTTTTCGGGAACCAGCCGTTAATCATTTTATTCGCCGAGGCGCAGATCGGGCCTTCAGCCATGCCGAATAATACCCGCAGGATCAGCATCGAATAAAAACCGGTGGCGATGGCGGTCATGCCGCAGAATATTGACCACAGTGCTACGGCTAGCCCCATGACCAACGTCGGACCAAATTTATCGATCGCCAAACCGCCGATAAAGTTAAATATTGCGTATCCGAAGAAGAAGCTGCCGAATATCATCCCAAACTGCTCAGGATTAATAGTCAGTTCTTTTTCAATCATCGGAACAGTAATCGAAAGCGCAACGCGATCGAGATAATTTATCATGTAGACCAGACACAGCAGGAGTACAATTATCCAGCGTAGATTCTTAAACATGAGCAGCTCCACTTGGTGTTATTTTAATAGTGATGCATGAGGTTGTAGGGTAATTAAATAATGGTGGTGTTGACGTATTAATACAGCTTTGAGTAATTCGGCTAATTATTTAGATTTCATTTATAGCCGCCAGCGAAATGCCAGGCGGCGAAATAAAATTTAGAATTTCAATAACACTTTGCAGCAGGCGCGCTGATCTTTTTCAAATAAGGTCATGGCAGCTTCGACCTCAGCGCCTGGCATACAGTGGGTGATTAATTTTTCAGGGTTTATTTTTCCCTGTGCCATCCATTCAATTACCTGCGGGAATCGATGGCTGTTCAGCCGTGAAGAGAATAGCGATATTTCCTTGCTGGTGATGCTTTGCTGGCTGATGCTGCTGGCCTCGCCGGAAAAACCCATCATGCCGATGCGTGCCGCAGGTGACGCCACGTTTATCGCCTCTTGCACAATCGACGGATGACAGGCTGCATCAATGACCAGCGTCGGATGAATATTTTCCGCCGCCAGCTGCTCTGCTACCGAGTTGTGCTGGTTATTTAAAGCCCGGTCAGCGCCGTTATCACGCGCCATTTGCAGCCGCTCCTCGATACGATCGGTGACAATAACCTTCTGTACGCCATACACCCCTTTCAGCACCTGAATCACCGTCAGACCCATTGGCCCCGCGCCATACACCAGCGCGGTATCCTGCGCAGCGGGTTTTAAAAATGCAGTGATATTGGCGGCGATAGTAAAGGGTTCAACCATGCTGGCGAGTTGATCTGGAATGCTGTCTGGCACCACGTACGCATTGGCTGCCGGAGCCACCGCGTAGTCACTGAATCCGCCGTCGCGATGCACGCCAATCACCTGTAATTTGCTGCAAACGTTTGGGCGACCTATCGAACACGGGTAGCAGTTTCCACAGCTGACGACCGGGTCAATCACCACGCGTTCGCCGATACGAGCCGGGTCTACGCCATCACCGACACAGTCGATATGGCCGAAAAATTCGTGGCCGATCACCCGTGGATACTTGGCGAACGGATTTTGCCCGTGATAGATGTGTACGTCCGAGCCGCAAATACCGGCATAGCTGACTTTAATGCGGACTTCACCGGCGGCTGGTTGTAGCTGCGGACGCGTCTCGATAACCAGTTTACCGGGTTGCTGAATAACGATGCTTTTCATGATCACCAGCTCCACAGTGTGCCGTCTTCAAGACGGGCAACCGGCAGATAGGCAGGCTCGTAGGGATATTTCGCTGCCAGTTTCTCGTCGAACTCGATACCAAGGCCCGGTTTTTCACCCGGATGCATATAGCCGTTATCAAAGGTCCAGTTATGCGGGAAGACCTCGAGCATTTGCTCGGAGTAACCCATATATTCCTGCACGCCAAAGTTCGGTACCCACAGGTCGAAATGCAGCGCAGCCGCCATGCACACAGGAGACAGGTCAGAAGGGCCGTGCGAGCCGGTGCGTACCTGATAAAGCGAGGCAAAATCGGCAATGCGGCGCATGCCGGTAATTCCTCCCGCGTGGGTAATGGTGGTGCGGATATAGTCTATTAACTGCTCTTCAATCAGCTGCTTACAGTCCCAGATACTGTTAAAGACTTCTCCGACGGCGATAGGCGTCACGGTGTGTTGGCGGATCAGGCGAAAACATTCCTGATTCTCGGCCGGGGTCGGGTCTTCCATCCAGAACAGGCGATAATCCTCGACGCTTTTGCCAAAACGTGCAGCCTCAATTGGCGTCAGGCGGTGATGCATGTCGTGCAGAACGTGCTCGTTAAAACCAAATTTATCGCGCACAGCTGCAAACAATTTCGGGGTGAAATCGAGATATTTTTCCGTGGACCACAGCTGCTCTTCCGGCCAGTGGCCTTTGGTGGCCGGTTCATAGGCCTGACCTTTACCCTTGGTCACGCCGTAACTGGTTTTCATTCCCGGAACGCCACACTGCACGCGGATAGCCTTGAAGCCTTGCTCTTTATGGCGGGCGTAGTCTTCCAGCACTTCATCGACCGAATGGCCGGTGGTGTGGCAATAAACCATGACACCGGTGCGAGAAGCGCCGCCAAGCAATTGATAAAGCGGCATGTTGGCGGCCTTACCTTTGATATCCCACAGTGCCATGTCCACCGCCGAGATGGCTGACATGGTGACTGGCCCACGCCGCCAATAAGCTCCTTTGTAGAAAAATTGCCAGATATCTTCAATCTGATGGGCATCGCGACCAACAAGCTGCGGGCAAACATGGTCTTTCAGATAAGAGGCCACCGGCAGTTCGCGGCCATTGAGCGTGGCATCGCCCAGCCCGGTTAGCCCTTCGTCAGTGGTAATTTTCAAGGTGACAAAGTTGCGACCCGGGCAGGTAATAAAGACTTCGGCTTTCACTATTTTCATTAGATGAGACCTTTTGCACATAGACGGCATTAAGCATTGCTGAAAAATACGCCCTTATCTAACTACCATACAAGTATGCAGATCAATATTTGCGGGGAGAGATCACAGTTTGTTGCTCAAATGTTATGCAGGAAACAGGGTTGGCGCAGGCAACGCGTCATTGCCCGAGCTATGCGGATAGAGAGAGTATTAACGCCGGAAGAATATCGGGAAGAGCTTGATAAAGGTGAAAGCAAAAACTGCCGGGAATTACCCCAGCAGCGCGCAGTGGGGAGGCAGGCGGCATTGCAGGGCGTTTGGCACCACGTCGATACGAAAATGCTTGCCGGTTAACGGTTCACCGTCGAGGTTGAAGGTCATTTCATGAGGGGCGTTAATTTCAAGCCAGGGCGTTGAAGTCGATAAAATGTTTTTATTCTCCTCTCCATCAAGCAGGCTGCGCAGAAATGAAGGTAATAGTTCTTCCGAGGTCAGCAAACGTAACTGGAGCAGGCCATCATTAATCAAGGCATCCGGGCAAATCTCCTGGCCGCCACCGGCCTGACGCCCATTGCCGATACCAATCACCAGCGCATCGCCTTGCCAGGCAAACTCTGGGCCAATGATTTCACAGCTGTCGGCTTTCAACGTGTCCATTCTTAATAACCCATGGATAAAATATGAAACGCCGCCGAGGGCTGATTTTAATTTTTCAGGAGTCTCGGTAGTAATACGGGTACCAAATCCACCGGTGGCCATATTGATGAAATAGCGTTCGTCATTGACACAGGCTAAATCGATATCTGCCGCGCGACCGTGTATGGCTAGCGTCAAAGCCTGATCTACTGCTAATGGGATACCGCAGCTGGTGGCAAAGTCATTGGCCGTGCCGAGTGGGACAATGCCCAGCGCTGGAAGGGGGCCGGAAGCCTGTTTGAATAATGCTGTCGCAACTTCATTTATTGTGCCGTCGCCCCCGCCGGCTATTACGGTTTCAACGCCGAGTTCGATGGCTTCGGCGACGTATCTGGCAGCATCGCCGTGTTCCCAGGTAACACGCACGGCTAGATTTAAGCCTGAAGATCGCATGCTGGTTACGGCTTCGCGCAGTGCTGCATTGCCAGCGCCTTTTCCATTAATAATCAGCAATGCCTGAGTTTCTTCTTTCATTGCACCCTCCATGTTTACCATCGCGTAGGGCTTTAAAATAAATGATTATAGGGGCGAATAGCCATAAGAATTTTCAGGGAAAAATCAGGAGTAAAGCGGGTAGTGCTTAATTATTAGGCGAAAGTATCGTGGAGAGAATTATCCCTCTTATATTAAAGATAATTTATGATATTTCTAGTTGAGTATTATTTTTATTGCCGTGATAACAATTAAACGTGTAATTAATTAACACTCTAATCAATTAATAGAAGAATGAAGTGCGGGTGATTAAATAAAATAATGCCAGCTCAGGGTGTTTGAGCCGGCAAATAGTTGGTGACCAGTATTATACGGTTTTTTTCCATTCTAAATTTTGCTGCGGGAAGAATATTACCCAAAAATCTCCTTCCGAGATGTGATCGAATTCTAGTTTTAAGAAATCCAAAAGCAATAAACAGCGAAATAATCACGCTGTTTATTGCTTTTATTAAGGGTTTGGATTACGCGTATTACTATTATCTATCAGGTTTCTTAACAAAATTGCATAGGGCAGTGTAATTTCTTCAGGTAGCGGGATATAAACAATGTGCCCATTGCCAGGGGCAACGTTGATAGCCTCTCCTTTGCGATTTTGCATTTGGTCGATGAAAAGCTGAACATTGCCTTCAGGAGTCATGATTTCAATGCTGTCACCCACAGAGAAACGGTTTTTAACGTCAATCTCGGCCCAGCCAAGATTATTCCCGGTTCCGCGCTGGCCGGTAAACTCTCCGGCAAACTGCTGCCTGTCACTTACCGAAAAGCCATAGTCATAGTTTTGCTGTGCTTGATGAACATGGCGACGCAAAAAACCCTCGGTATAGCCGCGATGCGCCAAACCCTCAAGGGTAGTCATTAAACTGGTGTCGAAAGATTTACCCGCTACCGCGTCATCAATCGCCTGTCGATAAACCTGTGCCGTGCGCGCGCAGTAATAGAAAGACTTGGTGCGACCCTCGATTTTTAACGAATGAACGCCCATTCTGGTCAGGCTACCGACATGCTCAATCGCCCGCAGGTCTTTGGAATTCATAATATAAGTGCCGTGCTCATCCTCGAACGCGCTCATGTATTCTCCCGGTCGCAGGGCTTCCTCGAGCATTAATAACCGAGGGGTGGGTTGCCCCTGTCCCAGCGTTGGTTTTACCGGGTCTATTTCCTGCATCGCAATGGGCTCATGCTTGTGCACGATATTTCCCAGCTCGTTTTCGACGCCTTCCTGTACTTTATATTCCCAGCGACAGGCATTGGTACAGGTTCCCTGATTAGGGTCACGTTTGTTGATGTAGCCCGATAATAGGCAGCGGCCGGAGTAGGCCATGCACAGCGCCCCGTGTACAAACACTTCCAGCTCCATTTCCGGCACCTGTTGGCGGATTTCGGCAATCTCTTCCAGAGACAGCTCGCGGGAAAGGATAACCCGGCTCAGCCCCATTTGTTGCCAAAACTTGACTGTTGCCCAGTTGACGGCATTAGCCTGCACTGAAAGATGGATATCAATGTGTGGAAAAGCCTCGCGAACCATCATGATAAGGCCGGGATCGGACATGATCAGCGCATCCGGCGACATTTCGACGATCGGCTGCAGATCGCGCAGGAAGGTTTTCAGCTTGGCGTTGTGCGGCGCAATGTTGACCACCACGTAGAATTTTTTGCCGAGTGCGTGGGCCTCATTGATACCAAGTGCCAGGTTTTGATGGTTAAACTCGTTATTGCGCACCCGCAGACTGTAGCGCGGTTGACCGGCGTAAACTGCATCTGCGCCATAGGCAAAGGCGTAGCGCATATTTTTGAGCGTGCCGGCGGGGGACAATAATTCGGGTTTACACTGTGATGTAGACATAGCAACTCTCTGAACTCTGCATACCGAAATGAAAGAGCGGAATTGTAGCGAGCCGGAGAGTTAGATGACGGGCTAATTGCCGTAGGCATGATGTAGATCAATTATTAACAATATTGGCGCTGCTCAAGACAAACAGCGCCAAATTTCTGATTGCTTCAAAAAAATCAATTATTTCAAATTCGTGTCAGAGAGTCTGCGTGAGTCAGGTCGCGAATGTCCGTACTCGGTCCATTTTTGACAACTGACAGCATACCTTTCTGAAGACCGCTTGTGGCCGTGTACATTTCGCTAACGCCGATGACTTGATGATTTTTCGCCCGCAGCACAAAGTACTGTTGTCCATCTTTTCCGGGCTTGATTTCATATTGTCCTTCGTCGGTAGCGTTAATTTGTACCGAAGTAATCCCGTTCTCAGCCGACGCCTTACTGGCGTACATTTCACTGCTAAGAATAATCTCTCCGTTCCCGGCCTTCAGGTTAAAGTGAAATTGTCCGTTTTTCGCTTTTTTAAGATCATAGTGACCCGTAGCCATAAAGGTTCCTCCAGTAATTAATAATCCATCACTAAGTATAGACGGCGCTGGATTTTCATCCTGAGCTAAAGACAATTATCAGGCATTTTCAGAAGATTTTGTGACAGTACCGACAGACTTATGTTAACCGACAAGGATCGGCTTCCCAGCGATAACCCACGCCGTAGACCGCGCGAATAAACGCTTTATCACCGTCAATGGATTCCAGCTTGCGACGCAGGTTCTTGATATGACTGTCGATAGTTCTGTCAGTCACCACGCGGTAGTCGTCGTAAAGATTGTTTAGCAGCGCTTCTCGGGTGAAAACGTAGCCCGGTTTGATCGACAACGTTTTGAGCAGGCGAAATTCTGCGGGAGTGAGATCCAGCTCTACGCCCTGATAATGTGCCTGAAAACAGCCTTCGTCGATGTGTAAACCTACACCATCTGCCATCGGTTCGTTGGGACGATAGCAGCGACGCAAAATAGTTTTGACGCGCGCGACGACTTCGCGAGGGCTGTACGGTTTGCAAATATAGTCATCGGCACCGATTTCCAGCCCCAGCAGTCGGTCAATCTCTTCCGTTTTGGCGGTGACCATCATGATTGGAATATCAGAGAACTGGCGAATATCACGGCAAATAGTCAGACCGCTGCTGCCGGGCAGCATCAAATCAAGCAAGATCATGGTCGGCGGGTTGGACTGCACCAGCGGGATAACATCGTTGCCGTTGGTCAGCCACTCGGTGGCATAGCCTGCTGCCTGTAAATAATCGACCAACAGTTGGCCCAGTTTAGGCTCATCTTCAACAATCAGA
Source organism: Rouxiella sp. WC2420 (assembly GCF_041200025.1). Lineage (NCBI taxonomy): Bacteria > Pseudomonadati > Pseudomonadota > Gammaproteobacteria > Enterobacterales > Yersiniaceae > Rouxiella > Rouxiella sp. WC2420. Next base: position 1,278,903 of record NZ_CP165628.1, read on the forward strand.
ATTTTTAGCGGTTGGTGATCCGCATTAACGTATTCATTCATCACAATCTTTGTCCGATAGGAAGTGAAAGCGGCAGCAGCAGGGTAATTCTCACTCCGCCGGATGGGGAATGTTCGGCGCTAAGCTTACCGCCGTGAGCCTCTACAATATTCTGACAGATAGCTAATCCCAGCCCGGAACCCCCGCTGGCGCGGTTGCGCGAGCCTTCTGTGCGGTAAAAACGCTCGAAAATCTTCTGCAACTGCTCATCATTTAGCCCGGGGGCAGTATCCTGAAAATAAACTTGCAGGAATTTGTCACGACGAGTGGCAATAATCTCTAGTCCTCCGCCTGAATCAGTATAGCGCAGGCTGTTTTCGAGCAGATTATTAAACAGCTGTGATAAACGATGAGGATCGCCAAAAATGGGTGCCTTTTCTGAAAGATCGCTGGTTATGCTCAGCTGTTTGGCGTGGAAACGTTCGCGGAATGCGGCTTCTGCCAATTGAATCAGGTGTACCACGTCGGTTTCTTCTTTGCGATAGGCCAGCGCTCCGGCATCTGACAGCGACAGTTGGTAGAGGTCATCAACCAGCTTGGTCAGAATCGATACTTCCGACTGCAACGACGCCAGTGAATCCAGCGACATTTTTCTCACCCCATCCTGCATGGCTTCCAACTCGCCGCGCAGCACGGCTAACGGAGTGCGCAGTTCGTGAGAAATATCGGCCATAAACGCCCGACGCATCTGCTCGTTTTTCTCAAGCGTTATCGCCAGTTGATTGAAGTCCTGCGCCAGCTTACCAAGCTCGTCCTGAGTCCCGACCTTGACCCGGCTGCTGAAATCGCCTGCCGCCAGCTGATGAGTTCCCTTAACTAATCGTTTGACCGGAGCCAGCATGCCGCGCGAGAGAAGCCAGGTCACGGCCGCCGCCAACAGGGTGGTGAAGCCCATGATTATCCAGCTGGTGCGACGCTGCTGTTGGTCGAAATTGATGTCGGCGTTGCGCGTCAGGCGTTCGGCCGGAGTAGAAACCACAGTGCCGATAAACGTGCCTTTAACCATCATTTTCCTGCCGGAACCAATCAAGTCGGCGGGAATGTCTGATTCTGAACCGGCGATGCGGCGATCGCTGCTATCGAGTATCCAGAATTTGGTGCGCCAGCCGAGTGGTGGTAAAAGCTGACTGTTTTCATCGTTTTGGTCAAAGGTGCGCATCATCTGGTAGACGGCTCTATCGTTATTTTTAACGAAATCCCAGTTGCCGTGCTGCTCGTACTGCTGCTCCAGATAGTCGGCGATCATCTCCACTCGCTGTTCATTGCCGTGGCGAATATAGTCGATGAAGCCGTGTTCGAAGCTTAGCCTGACGCCCCAGTTCATGGTGACCATCACCAGACTGCAGGTCAGGAAGATGGCGAGAAACAGTTTGGCGGTGATGCCTGGTCTCATGATTTTCTCATAGGGTCTGAGGAGGCGGACGCATTATGACGGCGGTCGGCCAGGGCGTTAGTCTGTGATTCATCCGGTACGCGCAGGAAAATCCAGGCAGGGAACGCGATAATCAGCGTCATGCAGATATAACAGTAAATAAAGGCGCTTTGCATCGCGGCGCTGCCGGGGTTGATTTGCTGATGGGCAAACAGGCCAATCAGGATTCCCGCCACGCTAACCCCAAGGCTCATCGACAGCTGCATAATCATTGACAGCAGGCTGTTGCCGCTGCTGGCAAGACGCGGCGGCAAGTCTTTCAGCGTCAGGGTATTCATCGACGAGAAGCGCAGCGAGTTGACCATGCCCTGGAAGAACAGCACCACCGGAATCATCCAGTAAGCGCCGTAAATAGCCACCAGCGGCATACACAGCGTGATCACTGACAGCAGCAGCGTGGCGCTGACCAGCGCTTTGCGATACCCCAGCCTGTTGACCAGCCGGACGACGATACGCTTCATACCCATGCTGCCCAATACCATCGGGATCATCATCAAACCGGCATGGAAAGGGGTAAATCCCATACCCAGCTGCAGGAAAACCGGAGTCATAAACGGCAGCATCCCGCTACCGATACGGCCAAGGAAACTTCCGGTCAGACCAATAGAAAAGGTGCGAGTGTGAAAAAGGCGCAGAGAAAACAGCGCCGAGAGATTGCCGCGCGCGTGCAGCCAGTAACTGCCCAGCGCGGCAATGCCAATAATTACCAGCAGTGCCAGAGCCAGCGGTGACAGGTTGAGTCCCTTGTTACCCTCCAATGCCAGAGTCAGCGTCGCCATGCAAACCGCCAGCATGAAGAAGCCGCTGATATCAAAGCGCCGGGTCTGCATTTTATAGTTGGGCATCAGGGTTAGGGTGGCGATAGCTCCGGCCAGGCCAACCGGTAGATTAATCAGGAAAATCCAGTGCCAGCTGGCGTACTGGACCAGAAAACCGCCCAGCGCCGGACCCATTAACGGGCCAATCTGCCCCGGCAGAGTCACAAAAGTCATCGCCGCCATATATTCACTGCGCGGCACAATTTTTAACACCGTCAGCCGCCCGACCGGCACCATCATCGCGCCGCCAATACCTTGCAGCACCCGCGACATCACCAGCTGTTGCAGCGTGGACGACTGCGCGCAAAACAGAGAACCCAGCGTAAACAGGATAATTGCCGAGAAGAACACCCATTTTACGCCGACCTTGTCCGCCAACCAGCCGCTGGCGGGCAGCATTACGGCGACAGTGAGCACATAAGCCACCACTACGCTGTGCATCTGCAGAGGGTTTACGCCAAGACTGGTGGCCATCGAGGGTAAGGCTGTGTTGACGATAGTGGTATCAAGAGATTGCATAAAGAAGCCGAAGGCAACGATCCATAGTTGCCAGCGCACTGAAATGGGTAGGGTAGTTCCGGAAGCTTCAGTCATCGCTATGTTGTGCCTGATAGAGTTTTTTTCACTGCGTCAATTCTGACTTTACTATACAGCAAGCTGATTGTTATCGTTTTTTAGATTGCGAGCAGAAATCAGATTGGCATCGGCATTCAGTTTAACGAAGTTGACCGGTGAAAGAATGGAGGAATTAAGGAGTCCTTTTCATTCTGTGACAATTTAACGCGGTGATGATGACTGAGTATTATTGGCGTGAAGTGCTAAGGTTAGTAATGCGATTCGCAAGCTAATTAACTTCTTCATTCAAGCAAGTCATCAGAAAAAGGAGAGCATGATGAGTAAAAGAGAATTGGGTCGTTCCGGTATTCAGGTTCCACTGCTGACCTTCGGCGGCAATGTGTTTGGCTGGACCATCGACCAATCAACCTCTTTTAGCGTTCTCGATGCGCTATTGGAACACCAGCTTAATTTCATTGATACCGCCGATGTTTATTCGCGTTGGGCAGAAGGAAATCAGGGCGGAGAGTCGGAAACCATTATCGGTAACTGGCTGAAGAAAAGCGGCAAACGCGACAAAATTGTTCTGGCGACCAAGGTCGGCATGGAAATGGGGGACGGGCAAAAAGGCCTCTCGCCAAGCTATATCCGCCAGTCGGTGGAAAACTCGCTCAAGCGTTTGCAAACTGATTATATCGACCTGTATCAGGCGCACAAAGACGATGAGGACACCCCATTATCCGATACCCTGGAAACTTTCAATGCGCTGATTAAAGAAGGTAAAGTGCGCGCTATTGGCGGTTCCAACTATAGCGCAACACGCTTTGCAGAAGCGCTGAAGGTGTCTAAAGAGCAAGGTTTTGCACGCTACGAGACGCTACAGCCGGAATACAATCTCTACGATCGTAAAGACTATGAGTCTGGTCTGGAGAAAGTCGCGAGCGAAAACAGCGTTGGCGTGATCAACTATTACTCGTTGGCGAGTGGTTTCCTGTCAGGTAAATACCGCAGTAAAGAAGATGCCAGCAAGAGTAAGCGCGGTCAGGGCGTGGTCGATAAGTACCTAAACGATCGCGGGCACAAGATTATTCAGGCTCTGGATGCTGTCGCCGAGAAACATCGCGCTTCTCCGACTCAGGTATCCCTCGCCTGGCTGATCGCTCGTCCGAGCGTTACCGCGCCTATCGTCAGCGCAACTTCATTAAAGCAGATTGACGAACTGGCATTGGCCACCAAGCTGAAGCTGGATCACGGTGATATTGAAGCTCTGGATAAAGCCAGCGCCTGGAAGTAACTTTTAATTTATAGGTTTAACCCTTTAAAACCATTCCGATATAATCCCTGAGCGATATAAACCCATAGCAACGGGCACAAAAAAAGCGCCGACGTGAGTCAGGCGCTTTTTTTAGCTCATCAGCCGTTAGCTGCAAAGCGCAGAGGTTTTGCAGCCTATGGCATTAACGGAACAGCGTTTGTGCCCAACGCGCCAGACCGGCGGTGACCGAGCCGAAATCATTGCCACCGACCAGCGGGATGCCTGGCAACTGTGCCTGCAACGCACTGCGCAGCAGAGGCGATCGCGCACTTCCGCCGGTAAGATAGATAACGTCCGGAGTAATTTCGCTGCTGGCAAGCGCGAGGCTGACCTGTTCCTGGATCCGTTCCAGCGGCTGGGCAATCGCTTCGCTAAGCTGCTGCTGGCTGATTTCTTCTGCTAATCCGGCTTCAATAAACTCCAACCCTGCGGTCACGCTTGGTCGTTCAGACAGCGCTATTTTGCTCTCTTCCGCCGCGCGCACCAGACGATAGCTCAGTCGCTGCTGGTGGATCTTCAACAGGCGCTTAACCTGACTCGGGTCTGAGGAATCACGGATCATATCCCGCAACAAGCGGCCGTTGGCGACGCTGTAAAAATCAACCTGAGCAGGAACGTCATTGGTCGCCACTGCATTCCAATACGGCAGTGAAGGCATGGCGATGCCTTTTTGCGTCTCGCTGCCCATGCCAAACTTTGGCGTCAGCTGCTTGAACGCCGTCATGATGTCGAGGTCGTTTCCGCCAACGCGGCAGCCACTGTGCCCCAGCAGGCTGTTCTGACGCTCGGCCTTGTCGCGCCAGCTCGGACCCATCAGCAGTACCGAGCAGTCAGTAGTACCGCCGCCGATATCCACCACCAACACGGTTTTGTCTTCCGTCAGCGTGGCCTCGAAGTCCAGGCCTGCCGCTACCGGTTCAAACTGGAAAGCGATATCGCGGAAGCCTGCGCGCGCGGCTGCACGTTCCAGAATACCCTGTGCCTGACGGTTTGCCTCTTCGCCACCCATGCCCTGGAAGTTGATTGGACGACCGATCACGGTTTGTTCGATAGTCTGCTGCAATACCGATTCGGCCTGGCGTTTGATGTGGAACATCATGGCGCAAACCAAGTCTTCAAACAGCGCAATTTGTTGGGGCTTCAGACCGTTGGCGCCCAGGAAGGATTTCGGTGAGCGCACGAAATACACGTCTTCCGGATCTTCCATATAAGTAGAAAGCGCCTGCAAGCCAAAAAGCACGCTGTTGCTGTTAACCGGAATATCTTCTTCGCGGTTGAAGTTAACACTGCGGCGCAACAGCTGTTGGTTCTCTTCGCTGCCGGTGGGTACTTGCCAGTGACGATTCAGGCATTCACTCACTGCTTCACGCGTTGGCGCACAAAGCATGGAGGGTAGATAAGCGTCACCATTTTCCAGCGCTAAAAGTTCTGCGTTGTTATCACGCATGACGGCGACGGAGCAGTTTGCCGTGCCGTAGTCAAATCCAATAAACATCACGGTTCCCCATGCCAAAGAAGGGGGGCGACTTTACCGGAGTCGCCGCCAGCAGGCAAGAAGGAAGTACGGCGCATCTTTCAGCGACTGTCAGGCGTTGCAGCCGTAATAAGCAATTTTACTATTTTGTTAATTATTATCGATAATAATACGTAGGCAGTTTTAATAAACAACTCATTATATTTAACTTAATAAAACAAGTTGATTACAATTCACGAATAAGCCGTGCCGGATTGCCAACATATATTCCTTTAATAGTCATTGGCTTTGTTACCACGCTGCCGGCACCAATTACTGATCCGCTACAAATAAACTCGCAAAGAATCGTGCTGCCGCTGCCAATGGTGACATTATCGCCTAACACTATATTTAGCCAATTTGATGAATCTGGATCGGGTGAGCCATTTTTAAACAAATCATTAGCAAAAGTCACATTCTGGCCCGAACTCACATCTCTTATGCTACATTCAATAATCTTCATTATTTATCCTCTGTTAGTTCCGCAACAGGTTTTCCAGCCTCCACTCAGCAAGGATTCAGCCGGTGCAAAAGACCAAATATCTTCTTCCTTATACACCTCCTTATGACTGGGCGTGGATGAGCCGTTTCCTTAGTGCGAGGCGCTCGCAGGAATCGAATCTTTTGAGCAGGATGTTTATCGCCGAACGATAGAGATAACAGAGCAGGGCGTGACGGCCAGTGGCTGGCTGAGCTGGCGGCCGCTGGAGCATGAGGGCACGGTGGAGCTGGAAGTTTCTGATTCATTGGAGCCGCATATCCAAAGCGTTGTCCGGCGAGTCAGGCATCTGCTGGATTTAGATGCCAATCCGCAGCTGATAGCCGAGGCGTTGGGGCTGTTTGGCGACGATGTTGCAGGCATGCGCATGCCAGGCTGTATCGATAACTTTGAGCTGACGGTGCGCGCAATTCTCGGCCAGCTGGTGAGCGTTAAAATGGCGGCAACTTTCTGCGCCCGCCTGGCAGAACTCTGCGGAGAACCGGTTGTTACGCCGTTTACAGGACTGACGCGATTATTTCCCACCGCACAGCGCGTTGCCAGCCTCAGCGTAGAGCAGCTGCGCGCCATCGGTGTTCAGGCCAAGCGCGCGGCCTGCCTGATTGGAGTGGCTCAGGCAGTACAAAACGGCGAGTTACCGCTTTATGATATCGAGGACAGCCGTGAAGGTATAAAACGGCTGGTAGCGATGCCGGGCATTGGCGCATGGACCGCCAACTACGTCGCGATGCGTGCATGGGGTGAAAGAGATATATTTTTACATAGCGATTATTTAATTAAGCAAAGATTTCCAAATATGACGCCAACAACCATAAGTCGCTATGCGGAAATTTGGAAACCCTGGAGAAGTTATGCGACGTTGCTTATTTGGAATAACCCTAATTGGAAACCACAATAATCAATTGTTAAATTTGTTGATAATAAATGTTATCCCATAGTATCCGTAAGGATACAGATATTAAATAAATGAAATCCTATTTACATCAACGGGATTTGAAATCAAAAAACCGCACAAAGTGGCCGAAAGTTTTTTAACATTTTAAAAAAATACACGTACAATTCATGCGAACCGAAATTGTCTCTACTGCATTAGGCTGAACGTGTCTTTAATCCTGATCAATTCTTCTCGAAGTTTCTCACCCGCGTGGTGGGGTATCTTCGCGATACTCATTGTATTGTTTGCTCCGGCGATCTCGAGATCTCTGGAACACTTTACCTTGGGCGCTGCGAAAACGTCGGCAACGACGGATTCAATGGCGAGCTTTGTCTCAGGAGCAGACCGCGTAATTGCCACGGGCATGAAAGACCATCAGTCATCAATCTCAGAACAACTTGGCCGCATGCAAATGCAGCTGAACGCGTCGGCGAATGATGTCTCGATGCATGAAGATTTATCCTACTCATATTGTGCATTAATTGACCAAATGGCTATAATCAGTTTGGGAAATGTAATGCTTCAGTTGTCGGGTAACCTCAGAGCTTTTATACCCAGAGAACATTTCGATTCTCCACTGTTTAGCTTCTTTAAACAGGCGGAGTTTCAACCCCGCGCACCACCGTTTTAACCGAACACCGCGTTTATACATACAGACATCGTGAAGTACCTGTGGATCTCCACAACGGTTTTCCACTATATAGACAATTTATTTTTTATTTTAGTCATTGGGTTATGAGGTGCTTTTTGCACCGGGGCTCTTACGACTTTTTTTGAACAAACTGACTGTCTGTCTTATGAAACTTTCTATGCAATCTGAGGTAATGCCATGTTTGGCTTAACTGCACTGGATCTTGCAAGGGCCCAGTTCGCCTTTACTGTGTCTTTTCACATAATTTTCCCAGCGATCACCATAGGTTTGGCGAGTTTTCTGGCTGTGCTCGAAGGGCTCTGGCTGAAAACAAAACAAGATTCCTACCGTGATTTATACCATTTCTGGTCCAAAATCTTCGCCGTAAACTTTGGTATGGGCGTTGTTTCTGGTCTGGTTATGGCCTATCAATTTGGTACTAACTGGAGCGGATTCTCTGATTTCGCCGGTAACATCACAGGTCCCCTGTTGACCTATGAAGTACTGACCGCATTCTTCCTGGAAGCTGGCTTCCTGGGCGTTATGCTGTTCGGCTGGAACCGCGTTGGACCAGGTCTGCACTTCTTCTCTACCTGCATGGTAGCGTTGGGTACAATCTTCTCCACCTTCTGGATCCTGGCGTCAAACAGCTTCATGCACACGCCACAGGGCTACAGCATCGTTAACGGTCTGATTGTTCCTGTTGATTGGCTGAAAGTTATTTTCAACCCATCGTTCCCGTACCGCTTGTTCCACATGAGTATTGCGGCGTTCCTGGCTTCTGCCTTCTTTGTCGCCTCTGCTGCTGCTTACCACCTGCTGCGCGGAAACGACACGCCTGCAACACGCAAAATGTTCTCCATGGCAATGTGGATGGCGCTGATCGTTTCTCCTATCCAGGCAGGTGTGGGTGATGCTCACGGTCTGAATACCCTGAAATACGAGCCGGCTAAAATCGCAGCGATTGAAGGCCACTGGGAAAATACAGACAACAAACCTTCTCCGCTGGTATTGGTTGGTTGGCCTGACATGAAGGCTGAAGAGACTAAGTACAAGATTGAAATTCCCGATCTGGGAAGCATCATCTTGACGCACAGCCTGACCCATCAGATCCCGCCACTTAAGTCTTTCGCACCTGAAGATCGTCCTAACTCGACCATCATCTTCTGGACATTCCGCGTCATGGCGGGTCTGGGCATGCTGATGATTCTGTCTGGCTTTGTTGGTCTTTACATGCGTAAACGCGGCAAGCTGTACACCAACAAAACATTCCTGCGCTTCATGCTGCTAATGGGACCTTCTGGTCTGATTGCTCTGCTGGCTGGTTGGATTACGACTGAAGTTGGTCGTCAGCCTTGGGTTGTTTATGGCCTGCAACGCACCAAAGACGCGGTTTCAGCGCACGGTGTTGTTCACATGAGTATCACCCTGATCGCTTTCGTTGTGATCTATTGTTCAGTATTCGGCGTCGGCTACGGCTACATGATGCGTCTGATCAAGAAAGGTCCTGAAGCTCACGAGGGTGAACATCATGAAGACGGTGGTCCGGGTAAACATCGTACCCCTGCTCGTCCTCTGTCTGCAGTAAATGAAAAACTAGATTCCAGGAGCTAATGATGGGTATCGATTTGCCGTTGATCTGGTTCGTTATTATCATTTTCGGCATCATGATGTATGTCGTAATGGATGGTTTCGATCTGGGTATTGGTCTGCTGTTTCCTTTTGTTAAAAAGGAACAGGACCGTGATGTGATGATGAACACCGTTGCCCCTGTCTGGGATGGTAACGAAACCTGGCTGGTTCTGGGTGGTGCGGGCCTGTATGGCGCATTCCCACTGGCTTACTCAGTGATTCTTGATGCGCTGGCAATGCCGCTGACTATCATGCTGTTTGGCCTGATTTTCCGTGGTGTCGCCTTTGAGTTCCGCTTCAAGGCGAGCGAAGAGAAGCGTCATATCTGGGACAAATCCTTTATCTGGGGTTCTGTTGTAGCGACCTTCTGCCAGGGTGTCGTTCTGGGTGCTTTCATCGACGGTATGCCGGTTGTTAACCGCGTCTATGCCGGTGGCGCAATGGACTGGCTGACGCCGTTCACTGTGTTCTGTGGCCTGGGTCTGATCGTTGCCTATGCTCTGCTGGGTGCAACCTGGTTGACCATGAAAACCGAAGGCAACCTGCAAACTCGCATGCATGACCTGACTAAGCCACTGCTGTATGTGCTGTTGGCTGTGTTGGCTGTGGTGAGTATCTGGACTCCACTGACTCACGCAGACATCGCGCATCGCTGGTTCAGCACGCCTAACCTGTTCTGGTTCCTGCCAGTGCCGGTATTGGTATTGCTGGTGTCATTCTGGTTGATTAAAGCGGTAAACCGCAACGCTCATTACGCTCCTTTCGTGCTGACTCTGGCACTGGTGTTCCTGGGTTATAGCGGTTTGGGTATCAGCGTGTGGCCGAACATCATTCCACCGTCCATTACCTACTGGCAGGCAGCATCACCGCCAGCGAGCCAAGGGTTTATCCTGGTTGGGGCACTGTTCATCATCCCAATCATCCTGGTTTACACCTTCTGGAGCTACTATGTGTTCCGTGGGAAAGTAACGCCGGATCAGGGTTACCACTGATAACGTGTTAAAATAATCGCCAAGGGGCAGGGTTACAGACTTGCCCCTTTCTTCAAAAGATTGGAGGACTGAATGAAAAGTCTTATTAATATTCAACAGATGGATGACAACACCGTACCGGCCAAAAGTGTCCCCTTCTGGAAAAAGGTTTCATGGTTAGTTTTGATCTACGGTGGCAGCGTTTTTGCCCTGTTCGTCGTAGCCTGTGCCTTCCATATTTTGATGTTTGCAGCGGGTATGAGAACACACAGCTAACTTGCAATATGAGTGAGAAGTTGGGTGAGAAGTGATAATTGAGAAGTAGCTGCAAGTATGTTGGGATACACCACATCGCTCCCTGATGTCAGGGAGCGGCTTGCAGAAAAAGTTACAGCAGGAAGAGGGTTGCCAGGCCGAGGAAGATAAAGAATCCTCCAGTGTCGGTCAGTGCGGTAATCATCACGCTTGCTCCCAACGCCGGGTCTCGTCCTAAACGCACCATTGTTAATGGAATGAGTACGCCCATCAGCGCGGCGACCAGCAAATTCAACACCATTGCCAGCGTCATCACCGCGCCCATTGCCAAATTACCGTACAGCAGCCAGGTCACCACCCCCATTAATCCGCCCCAAATCAGGCCATTGATCAGCGCAACGCCCAACTCCCTGAGCAGCAGGAACGGCATATTGCTTAACTGCACCTGATGCAGCGCCAGACCGCGCACAATCATGGTGATGGTCTGATTACCGGTATTTCCACCAATACCGGCGACAATCGGCATTAATGCGGCCAGCGCAACCAGTACGGAAATTGTATGCTCGAACAGCCCAATCACCCGCGACGCCACGAAGGCAGTGCAAAGATTGATGGCAAGCCAGGCCCAGCGATTTTTCACCGCTTTGCCGACCGGCGAGAACACATCTTCTTCCGGGCTTAAACCGCCCATGCGGCGAATGTTGGTGTCGGAATCTTCATTCACGAAATCGACGATTGACTCTACAGTCAGGCGGCCCATGAGTTTGCCTTTCAGATCTACTACCGGCGCAGTTATCAGATCATACCGTTCAAAAGCGCCGGCGGCGTCATCGGCCTTGTCGTTAGGACTGAAGCTGGTCGGATCATCATTCATGACCTCGGCGACACGATGCAGCGGCGCGTTGAGCAACACTATCGTCAATGGCAGCTCGCCGAGCAACAGGTTATTGCGGTCGGTGACAAACAGCTTGTCGCTACCTTTAGGAATAATTTTCCTAAAACGCAGGTAACGCTGAACGGTGGCCAGTGTGACATCTGCTCTGATGGTCAGTAGCTCAAAATCCATAATTCTGCCGACCGAGGTTTTGCCAAACTTCATCACCTCACGGACTTTTTCTCGCTGACGCGGTTCCAGCGCCGTCAGCACGCGCCCGGTCAGGTCACGCGGCAAATGCTCGGCAAGATAAACCTGGTCATCGAGGTCTAGCAGCGAAATGGCACGCAGCAGGTCTTTATCGCTCATTTCCTCAATCAGGCTGTCCCAGACCGTCTCGGAAACTTCTACCAGAGCTTTACCGCGCGCGCTGATATCAACCAGGCTCCATAACGCAAGGCGCTGGTGTTCAGGCAAGGCTTCAAGGATATCGGCAAGGTCGGCGGCGTGGAGCGGGGCGATGCTGGCGCGGAGGTCAGCGGTTTGGTCCATTAATTCAGAATTGAGGCTTTCGGGTGTCTTTTCGCCGAGAATGCTGTCGGCCAGATCGTCATTGTTTAACAGTAAATCAAGAATATGGTGGCGCACTTGCGCCAATTTTTGAGAGTGGTTTTGTTGTTTTACTGCTGACATTCAGAGTCCTTCTGCTAACGGGAAACTTAAATGGCGCATTAAAAATAACGGCGTTCTGACGGTCAGGGCATTTTATCAGGCTGGTTTTGCGCTACCGTAGGGGCAACGCTTTGCTCAGTCTGTGCTGGTACCTGTTTCTGGTTTTGATGATGAGAATACGATCCTATCCCGGCGTAAATCAGACGGCCAATCAAGATAATAAAGCTTATCGCCAGAACGATTTTTGTCATGCTTATGTTATTTTTTTTACGCATAATGGCATCTTAAGAGTAACAGCATCCCTGCTTTTAATAGCTCTGATTTGCACAAAAAGACGATTATTCCTGTTCTTCTTCCTCACCGTCTTCTTCTTCCAGCATTAACTTCCAACCGGTAACATCGTTCCAATATTCCTGTTCACGTTCAAAATCGAGCTGTACCAAGTTGTTCTGCGCCATAAAACCGGCCGGGAAACGCAGAGTCCAATGGTTATCATCGGTGGTCAGGCGCAGTGATTCCGGCTGGGTAGTCGATTGGCGCTGGTTATTGAGCAACGCGCCTAAACGCAGCAGCTGAATAAGCGGCAGATAATGCTTCTTCTTGAACAAGTTCAGGCGCGGCAAATCGTCGAGACGAATCGCTTTGCGCTGAAAACGCACCAAGGTCGACAGCAGCGTTTGCTGTTCCTGAGTGAATCCCGGCAAGTTTGAATTTTGCAAAATATAAGCGGAATGACGATGCATGCCGCTGTGGTTAATGCTCAGCCCCACTTCGTGCAGCATTGAGGCCCATTTCAGCAGCGACTCAAGCTGCGGCTGTGCTAAAGATGAGTTTTGTGCCAACCACTGGGTGTAAAGCATTTCGGTCGTCTCTAAAACACGACGCGCCTGCTCACGGTCAATATTATAGTGGTCGGCTAGGCTCTTTGCCGTACGACTGCGGATATCCTGATGACGGAAACGGCCTTCCATTTCATACAGCACGCCTTCACGCAGCGCACCGTCAGACAGGCGAAGTTCTTTAATCGCCAGTGCGTCGAAAACGCCGCACAGGATTGCCAGACCCGGAACGAATACTGACTGTCTGTCTTCTGATAGGCCCGGCAGGCTTAGCGAGTTAAAGTTTTTATATTTCAAAACTTCAGTCGCCAGCATTTCCAAACGTTCGGCAGTGATTAGACCGTCTTTTTCACCCATTTCGACCAGCACTTCATGAGTAGCCTTGATAGTGCCTGATGCACCCAAAGCGTACTGCCAACCCTGCAAACGATACTGCCAGGCCAGCGTTTCCAACTTTTGCGCCGCGGCCAGACGAGCCCGTTTGAAGTTGCTGCGATTGATATCACCGCCGCGGAAAAACAGCTGGGCAAAGCTGACGCAGCCCATACGGCGGCTTTCTGCCAGCAGGGGTTCAAAATCTTCGCCAATGACCAACTCGGTTGAGCCGCCACCGATGTCGATCACCAGTTTGCGACCTTTTTCGGGCTGGGTGTGTTCTACCCCCATAAAGATCAAACGAGCCTCTTCCTGCCCGGAAATAATTTCAATCGGGTAGGGGATAAGCTCGGCCGCGCGTTGCAGGAACTCTTCGGCGTTAACCGCCTGACGCAGCGAGTGGGTGCCCACAATAGTCACGTTATCGGCAGGGAAACCCTGCAGGCGCTCGGCGAAAAGGGCGAGGCAGTCAAGGCCGCGCTGCATCGCTTCTTCGCTGAGATTATTGTAGTGATCCAGGCCATCGGCAAGGTGGACACGTTGCTTAAGTCGGCCCAGCACCTGGAGAGCGCCATTTACGACGCGGGCAATCACCATATGAAAGCTGTTCGATCCGAGGTCGATCGCGGCAATTTCCTGTGGTTTGGCAGTCATCGGGCTATTTAACGGCATGAGTGTGTTGCTCCAATATCATCAGGCTGGCTCGATAGGGGGTTTTTGATTTTCAAGTTCAAAAGCCTTCAAATAGTCATAGATCGCCACCTGCGCACGCACTTTGCGACGATTTCCGCGAGGAACATAACGGTTACTAAGATCTTTATCAATAATTCTTGCTTTGACCGTGTCACTAAACTGAATCGCCAACAGATCGAGCACACGCTGCTTCAGGCGCGGGTCGAGCAGGGCAACGGCCACTTCGATGCGATAATCGATATTGCGCGTCATCCAGTCTGCGGATGAAATAAACACTTTTTTATCGCCTTTATTTTCAAAGACATAAACTCTATCGTGCTCGAGGTAACGGTCAATAATACTGGTGATCTGAATATTTTCACTGATCCCGGGCAAATTCGGAATTAGTGAACACATCCCGCGGATCAATAAGCGAATTTTGACACCAAAGTTAGAGGCGGCATAAAGCCTGTCGACCAGGCCTTTATCGACCAGATTATTTATTTTAAGTGTGATCCCGGCCGGTTCCCCTGCCTGAGCATTGGCAATTTCCTGATCGATCAGCTCGTACAACATACTGCGCGAGTTTTGCGGTGAAACCATCAGATGTTCAAAGGTGACTGGCCGGTAAGGATTCTCGATGAAGTTAAATACGCGACGAACTTCATTGGTAATCCTGGAGTCGGCGGTGAGTAACGAATAGTCGGTATAAATACGAGCGGTTTTTTCGTTAAAGTTGCCGGTCCCAATATGAGCATAGCGGACAATTTCGTCATCTTCGCGTCGTGAGATAAGAAATAGTTTGGCGTGAATCTTCAGGCCGGGCGCAGAGAAAATAACGTGAACACCGGCCTCGGTCAGGCGCTTGGCCCAGTGAATATTGGCTTCTTCATCAAAGCGGGCTTGCAATTCAACCACTACGGTCACTTTTTTGCCATTGTGCGCGGCGTGAATCATTGATTCGATAATGCGCGAGTCTTTGGCCACGCGATAAATATTGATTTTTATCGACAGTACGCTGGGATCGAAAGCTGCCTGACGCAACAGTTCGAGCACGTGTTCAAAGGTGTAGTACGGATAGTAAAGCAGCACGTCCTGTTCGCGGATCGCTGCAAAACCGTTGCGGAAATTATCAAACCACAAATGGCGCAGGCGCGGCAGCGGGCGGTTCACCATGTTGGCTTTTCCGACGTTGGGGAAGCCAATAAAATCTTTAAAGTTATGGTAGCGGCCGCCGGGGATCACCGAATCATAGTTGGAAATACCCAGTTTCTCGCGCAATAGCTCAACCATTTCATCAGGCATATCGCGTTGATAAACAAAACGTACCGGCTCGGCTGTCAGGCGCTGTTTCAGGCTGGATGACATCAGCTCAAGCAGGCTTGATTCCATTTCCGTGACCAGGTCATACTCCGCGTCGCGGGTCATTTTCATCGAGTAGGCGTTTAGCGCATCGTAATCGAAAAAGCCCTTAAAGATATCGTCGAGGCAGTAACGCAGGATGTTATCTAGCAATATCATCGGCTTACGTCGGCGTGGCGCTTCCGGCGGTAAATTAACAAAACGCGGAACCTTGTCGGAAGGGATTTCCAGCAGCGCGTAATCGACTTTCTCGCCGCGAATGATCTCCACGGCCAGATAGGTGTAATCGTCCTTCAGAAATTGAACCAGATTAGTTTCCTGATTAACCAGAATAGGAGTAATAAACTGACGCAGATGATGCTTGAAGTACTGACGTAACCAGGCTTGCTGGTTTTCGGAAACTTGACGCTCATTTATTAGAAAGATTTGATTGCGAGCCATTTCCAAAAGAAGATCGTTATACAGGCTGTCGAACTCCTGGTCGATTCTCATGACCTTGGCCTGAATTTTTTTGACCAAATGGCGCGATGCGCCGATAAAACCTTGTTCTTCACTGATCAGAATGCGGCGTTTCAAGTCTGCAAAACGAACTTTATAGAATTCATCAAGATTGTTCGAATAGATGCCGAGGAAACGCATGCGTTCAATCAGGGGGTTACTTTTGTCGGCCGCTTCCTGCAATACTCGCTCATTGAAGGATAACCAGCTCAGTTCCTTATCTATATATAGTTTTTCCTGACCCATTTTAACTCCGTTCATTTAGCCTGAAACCTGGCCCATCAAGACGCATTTTTCGGCCTGCGCAGCTTTTAGGGAGAGGGCCTAGTATCTGCTTGCATTATTGCGAGAGATTGACAGGAATGTCCATCATTTCAATCTCCTTGGTCTTTGGCACCAATGAATTTAGAAGTTCTTCAAAATTAAAAAATCAGAAAAAGCTATAAAACCCCCGCCCCCAGAGCTTCAATGGCGGGGCTTTCAGCGCTTTTGGTTTTATAACGCCTGAGGAATTCAGGCTGGAAGATGCACATACGGATCACGCTGCGATATTCGCCATTAACAAAGAACTCGTCTTTTAATTCGGCTTCGACTTCAAATCCTAATTTGTTGTAAATATGGATTGCCTTGTCATTTTCTTTATCGACAATCAGGTACAACTTATAAAGATTGAGTACGGAAAAAGCGTAATCCATTGCCAGACGAGCGGCTTCACTGGCGAAACCTTGCCCCTGATGGTTCGGATCGATAATGATCTGAAATTCAGCCCGGCGGTGAATATGGTTGATCTCAACCAGTTCGACCAGCCCCACGCGGGTATTTTGGAATTCAGTAACAAAACGACGTTCGCTTTGATCATGAATATGCTTGGCGTAAAGATCTTCCAACTCGACATAGGCTTCATAAGGTTCTTCGAACCAGTAGCGCATGACATTGGCGTTGTTATCGAGGCGGTGTACAAACACCAGGTCGTCTTTTTCCAATGGACGGAGTCTGATGCGGCTAGAGCTGAACATACATTTCCTTAATGTTCTATTTAACTTAACGAGTAGTGTTATTGATTTCAGTAAAAACTGTTGGTATCGGCAGGAGTCACTGACTTGCAGAATGTGCTGTCTGGCAGCATAAACAACTATAAAAACGTATTTGACTGAATATTTCACGATTGTAGCGCGTTTTTTAATCTTTTTGTAGCGTGGCGTCGTTGAATCAGTGTTTGGGGAGGGTAACGGAAACAACATTGGCGAAAAGTGGGCAATAAAAAAACCGGCCTGAGCCAGTTTTAAAAGTTTTCAAAGATTAGAAAGCGATTACTCCGCGGCGTATCCCTGAGCAGGCACCGCTTGCCCATCAAGCATCGGTTGACCGTCTTGCAGAGTCAGGCGACCATCAACGAACCAACTGATGACCAGCGGATAAATATTGTGTTCCTGAGTTTGCACGCGCTCGTTGAGATCTTCAGCAGTATCTTCTTCAAATACTGGGACTTTTGCTTGCAAAATAACCGGTCCGCCGTCAAGTTCCCGAGTGACAAAGTGCACTGAGGTACCGTGTTCGGCATCCTGATTGTCGATAGCTTTCTGGTGGGTGTGTAATCCAGGATATTTCGGCAACAGGGAAGGGTGGATGTTTAGCATACGGCCGGCGTAACGATCGACAAACTCGGAGCCAAGAATACGCATATAGCCTGCAAGCACCAACAGATCGGGCTGATAGGCGTCGATCTCTTCAGCAAGTGCCGCATCAAAGGCCGCACGATCGGCATAAGATTTCGGATCTAACGCGTGGGCGGGAATTCCAGCCGCCTGGGCGCGTTCAAGACCATAAGCCGACGCTTTATTGCTGAAAACGGCACTGAGTTTGGCGTTGACTCTTCCCTGCTCGCAGGAATCGATCAACGCCTGAAGGTTGCTTCCTGCACCAGAGATTAAAACTACAATCCTTTTCATTTTACCTTCTTTTACCTTCGCTCTTGACGCTGTAGCGGCGTTAGCTTCACTTGCTCACCCGAATCACTGACCGGTGTCAGCTCATCGGGATTCACTCACTTGCCGCCTTGCTACAGCGCCAATAACTCGGTAAAGGTGCTGTAACGGCGTTACCTTCGCTCTTGACGCTGTAGCGGCGTTAGCTTCACTTGCTCACCCGAATCACTGACCGGTGTCAGCTCATCGGGATTCACTCACTTGCCGCCTTGCTACAGCGCCAATAACTCGGTAAAGGTGCTGTAACGGCGTTACCTTCGC
The DNA here is from genome assembly GCF_041200025.1 of Rouxiella sp. WC2420. Taxonomy (NCBI): domain Bacteria; kingdom Pseudomonadati; phylum Pseudomonadota; class Gammaproteobacteria; order Enterobacterales; family Yersiniaceae; genus Rouxiella; species Rouxiella sp. WC2420. The sequence continues at coordinate 1,297,035 of NZ_CP165628.1, forward strand.
TCTTGACGCTGTAGCGGCGTTAGCTTCACTTGTTCACCCGAATCACTGACCGGTGTCAGCTCATCGGGATTCACTCACTTGCCGCCTTGCTACAGTGCCAATAGCTCGGTAAAGGTGCTGTAACGGCGTTACCTTCGCTCTTGACGCTGTAGCGGCGTTAGCTTCACTTGTTCACCCGAATCACTGACCGGTGTCAGCTCATCGGGATTCACTCACTTGCCGCCTTGCTACAGCGCCAATAATGTAGATAAAACGCTGTAGCCTTTGTATTACTTGATAAAAAGCTATTACTTAATGATAACGCGTTCTTCTGAGTCGGAAGCTTTGATGCTACCGATAACCCAGGCTTTCTCGCCGTTATCATTGAGCAGGGCGATAGCTTCATCAGCCAGCTCCGCCGGCAGTGCGATCAGCATGCCCACGCCGCAGTTGAATGTGCGGTACATTTCGTGGCTGCTGACGTTGCCGTTCTGCTGCAACCAGCCGAACACGTCAGGCCATTTCCAGCTTGCTTCGTCGATGATTGCCTGGGTATTGTCTGGCAAAACGCGAGGAATGTTTTCCCAGAAGCCGCCGCCGGTCAGGTGACAGATTGCATGAACCTCAACGTTTTCAATCAGTTTAAGGATTGATTTCACGTAGATTTTGGTTGGCTCAAGCAGATGATCGGCCAGAGGTTTGCCCGCCAGATCGGTAGTCAAAGGATCGGCCTTGCTGACTTCCAGAATTTTGCGAACCAGCGAGTAGCCGTTTGAGTGCGGGCCGCTCGATGCCAGCGCAACCAGAACGTCGCCGTCCTGAACTTTGCTGCCATCAATAATTTCTGATTTTTCAACTACGCCAACGCAGAAACCTGCAACGTCATAGTCGTCGCCGTGGTACATGCCCGGCATTTCTGCAGTTTCACCACCTACCAGCGAACAGCCAGACTGCAGGCAGCCTTCGGCGATACCGGTGATGACGCTGGCTGCGGTATCCACATCCAGTTTGCCTGTCGCGTAGTAATCCAGGAAGAACAGCGGCTCTGCGCCCTGTACCACCAGATCATTTACACACATAGCGACCAAATCGATACCAATGGTATCGTGGCGTTTTAAATCCATTGCCAGACGCAGCTTGGTGCCAACGCCGTCGGTTCCCGAAACCAGCACGGGTTCACGATATTTTTGCGGCAGCGCGCACAGGGCACCAAAACCACCCAGTCCGCCCATGACTTCAGGACGACGAGTCTGTTTTACTACACCTTTAATGCGGTCTACCAATGCGTTACCTGCATCGATGTCCACACCTGCGTCTTTATAGCTGAGAGAGGTCTTTTCGGTCACTGCGGAATCCCCACGACGTATGCGTTTTGTGGTTGTTGAAAATGGCGCGGGCTAATTCTAACAGCGCAGGCAAACGTTTGCGAGAGGTCTCGTTATGTTTCTCTATCTATACTCAAATTACCCTGAAAAAAGCTTAACCGGTCGCTAACTGCAAATCCATTGATCCGTATCAGTCTATTGGCGCTGGCGTTGAAAATAAAAGGCGTTATAATCACGCGATTTTTTTGGTCAGCAAGCCTTAGGAGAGAGAGAAAATGAAGATCGTTGAAGTGAAACACCCGCTGGTAAAACACAAGCTGGGACTGATGCGTGAAAATGACATCAGCACAAAACGCTTTCGCGAACTGGCTTCTGAGGTAGGTAGCTTACTGACCTATGAAGCAACCGCAGATCTGGAAACCGAAAAAGTGACCATCGAAGGTTGGAACGGTCCGGTTCAGGTTGATCAGATTAAAGGTAAGAAGATAACCGTGGTGCCAATCCTGCGCGCCGGTCTGGGCATGATGGAAGGCGTGCTGGAGCACGTGCCAAGTGCGCGCATCAGCGTTGTTGGTGTTTACCGTGATGAAGAAACGTTACAACCGGTGCCATACTTCCAGAAACTCGCCTCTAATATAGAAGAGCGCATGGCGTTGGTGGTTGACCCGATGCTGGCAACGGGCGGCTCAATGATCGCCACTATCGACCTGTTGAAGAAAGCGGGCTGCCAGAGCATTAAAGTTCTGGTGCTGGTTGCCGCGCCAGAGGGCATTGCTGCGTTGGAAAAAGCGCACCCGGAAGTCGAGCTGTACACTGCCTCTATCGATCAGGGGTTGAACGACAAGGGATATATCATCCCGGGCCTGGGTGATGCAGGCGATAAGATATTTGGTACTAAATAAGCAATAGCCGACTGAGAAGTCGGCTTTTTTTTGATTTTTACTCGTCATACTTCAAGTTGCAGATGCATTGGCCGCGCTCGTTCGCCCCTGTCACATAGTTATCTATGCTCTCTGGGCCTCACAGGCTTGCCGCCTTCCTGTAACTCGAACTATTTAGAGTAAATTTTTGATTATAAGGTAAATTTATGACGCGACGAGTCATTGGGGTAAGCGAACGCCTGCCACTGTTGCAAACAATTCCCCTGAGCTTACAGCACCTTTTTGCCATGTTTGGCGCTACCGTGCTGGTGCCTATTCTTTTTAAAATTAATCCGGCGACGGTGTTGCTGTTCAACGGCATTGGCACCTTGCTGTACCTTTATATCTGTAAAGGCAAAATCCCGGCCTATCTCGGTTCGAGCTTTGCGTTTATTTCTCCGGTATTGCTGTTGTTGCCAATGGGCTACGAGGCGGCGCTGGGCGGATTTATCGTCTGCGGCGTGTTGTTCTGCATCGTCGGGCTTATCGTTAAAAAAGCCGGGATAGGCTGGATCAACGTGATGTTCCCACCTGCGGCGATGGGTGCCATTGTGGCGGTTATCGGCCTTGAATTAGCGGGCGTGGCGGCGAACATGGCCGGATTACTGCCTGCCGATGGCACCTCGGCCGATAGCACCACGGTAACTATCTCCGTGGTGACGCTGGCAGTTACCGTGCTCGGTTCTGTGCTGTTTCGCGGTTTTCTGGCCATTATCCCGATCCTCATCGGCGTGCTGGTCGGTTACGCGCTGTCCTACTTTATGGGCGTGGTAGACGTCTCGGCGATAGAAAAGGCTCACTGGTTTGCCTTGCCGACCTTTTACACCCCGCGTTTCGAGTGGGTAGCAATTCTGACCATTTTGCCAGCCGCCCTGGTGGTTATCGCCGAACACGTCGGGCATTTAGTGGTTACCGCCAACATCGTCAAAAAGGATCTGCTGCGTGACCCCGGTCTGCACCGCTCGATGCTGGCCAATGGTTTGTCTACCGTGCTGTCTGGCTTTTTCGGATCCACGCCAAACACGACTTATGGTGAAAACATCGGCGTCATGGCAATAACCAAGGTCTACAGCACCTGGGTTATCGGCGGCGCGGCAATTTTGGCTATCCTGCTTTCTTGCTGCGGCAAACTGGCAGCTGCCATTCAGGCTGTACCGGTTCCGGTAATGGGCGGCGTTTCCCTGCTGCTTTACGGCGTGATTGGCGCTTCGGGGATCCGTGTGCTTATCGAATCAAAAGTCGATTACAACAAACCAAAGAACCTGATCCTGACTTCGGTTATCTTGATCATCGGCGTTAGTGGCGCCAAAGTTCACATCGGTGCCGCCGAGCTGAAAGGCATGGCGCTGGCAACGGTGGTAGGCGTGTTCCTGAGCCTGCTGTTTAAGCTGTTCGACGTGTTCCGCGGTGAAGAAGAGATCATTGACGTTCCAGACGAGCGCAACCCGCCAACGGTGTGATCCAGGCTTTGTTAAACGATGAGTTTTTTACCGGGCAAACAGCGCGTTGCCCGGTATGTCGCCTGATTAACCCGCACTTGGCACGCCAAAAGTTCAATTCTTCGCGGATCCTATGCTAAGATTCTTCGATTAATTATTTGTCCTGATATTTTTTGTATAGACAGGTCTGATCTACGCCAGTTTGGTGAGGTACTTCTGAATACACCGGCACAGCTTTCCCTGCCACTTTATCTTCCCGACGACGAAACCTTTGCCAGTTTTTATCCGGGGGAGAACACCTCGCTGCTCTCCGCTATTCAAACTGCATTGCAGCAGGAACATGGCACCTACATTTATTTCTGGTCGCGTGAAGGCGGTGGTCGCAGCCATCTGTTGCACGCAGCCTGTGCCGAGCTTTCCCTGCGTGGTGAAGCCGTTGGTTATGTTCCGCTGGATAAGCGTGCTTATTTTGTGCCGGAAGTGTTGGACGGAATGGAGCAGCTAGCGCTGGTTTGCATCGACAATATTGAAGGTATCGCGGGTGATGAAGAATGGGAAGCGGCGGTTTTTCATCTTTATAACCGCATTCTCGAAACCGGTCGCACCCGACTGTTTATTACCGGCGATCGCCCGCCGCGTCAGCTGAATCTTGGCCTGCCCGATCTGGCTTCACGCCTTGACTGGGGGCAAATCTATCGTCTCCAGCCGCTGTCCGATGAAGAAAAACTGCAAGCCTTGCAGCTGCGATCCAAACTGCGTGGCTTCGAGCTGCCCGAGGACGTGGGGCGTTTCCTGTTAAAACGCCTTGATCGCGAAATGCGCACTCTGTTTATGACTCTCGATCAGCTCGATCGCGCCTCAATCACGGCTCAGCGAAAACTCACCATCCCCTTTGTGAAAGAGACGTTGCATCTGTAGCGGTGAGTTAAAGTATTTCCAGCACTTGCTCCGGCGGACGACCCAGACGAGCCTTGCCATTCTTGACCACAATCGGGCGCTCCAGCAGGCGCGGGCTGTCTGAGATAGCCTGTAATAGCTGTTCTTCAGTCACACTTTTGTCCCCCAGATTTTTTTCTTTATACACCTCTTCTTTAGTTCGCATCATCTCTCTGGCAGAGGAAAAGCCCAGCTTGTGCTGCAACTCTTTTAGCGTGTCTAGAGACGGTGGCGTTTCCAGATAAAGAATTACGTCCGGCTTGATGCCTTTCTCTTCCAGCAGAGCGAGCGTTTCTCGGCTCTTGCTACAGCGTGGATTGTGGTAAATCGCGACGTCGTGTTTCATTTTCTGCTCCTTAATGTATTGCGGCTTCCTCAGCCTTTTTCGTATTGCTGGAAGCGTTTTTGCAGTTGGCGCAGCTGATCGATGCGAGCGTCGTAGCGCGCCTGATCCAGACTGCCAAGCTTTGACAGCGAACTTGCGCTGCTCAACATACTGATTGACTGATCCAGTCGGCCTACCAGCGCCATGCTTTCTGCCCGCGCCGCTAGCTCTTGCGCTCTCAGACCCTGCTGGGCCACTGACTGCGTGAGCAAATCCCAACCGTTGGGATCGTCTGGATGAGCGTAAGTGTAACGGTAAAGTAGCCGACTGGCCTTGGCCGGCTCATTTCCTTCGACATACGCATTGGCCATATTTAACTGTAGCACGGGATCTTTGCTGGTCGGCGCGTTGGCCTTTTCCAGCCGGGCAATCGCCTGCGGGGCGTGCTGCTGGTCAATATCGATATCAGTGAGCAGATCGAGATACCACGCATTGGATGGCTCTTTCGCCAGCATTGCTTCAAGAGTTGTTCGTGCCTGATTGTAGCTTTTTGCCTTGTAGAACAGCAGGGCGCGTCCATATTTGGCGGCGTTCTGTTCGCGAATACTACCGTTACTTAGCTGATTGAGGTAATCGTCGGTCAGCGGGTGATCTTCAGTACCGTACATGCCGAGAATACGCACCTTGGCGAAGTAGAAATTCTGGGATGATTGCACCACGATGCGCGGCATTTGGCTCGCGCGGTTGCGGGCATCGGACAGGCGGCTGTCAGGCAAAGGGTGGGTTAGCAGCATTTCCGGCGGCTTACTCGAATAGCGCGACTGATCAGACAGCTTTTGCAAGAAATCTGGCATGGCTTCGGGGTTAAAACCCGAGCGCTGGAGCACCTGAAGCCCGATGCGGTCCGCTTCCTCTTCATTGGCGCGGGTAAAGCTGATCATGCCCTGCTGCGTGCCCGCCAAAGTGCCGGTAAGCCCGGCCATGCCCGCCTGTGGACTGGCCATCGCCAGCAGGATGGAGCCTAATACGCCGACCCAGGTCAGAGGAGAATTACGTTTTTGGTCCTCCATCGCACGGGCAAGATGGCGCTGGGTGACGTGGGAGATTTCATGTGCCAGCACCGACGCTAGCTGGCTCTCGTTATCGGTAAAACGGAAAATCGCCGAGTGCAGCACGACATTACCGCCAAAAAAGGCGAAAGCATTAAGCTCGTCATTGTTGACGATAAAAAAGTGAAACGGAAAACGCACGGAATAGGCGTGGGATACCAGACGATCGCCAAGCTGATTAACATACTCGTCAATCAAAGGATCGTTGATCAACGGAGCGCTACCGCGCAGTTGGCGCACATAGTAATCGCCCATTTGCAGCTCTTGATCGATAGTCAGCGTTCCACCGGCAGTGGTACCCATATCAGGAAGCATATCGGCACTGTCGGCTCGTGCATATAGAGAAACGCCTGCGCTCAGAGTACTGACAATCAGGCCAGTCGCCACCATGCGGGTTATGAGTCTGCTCAACTTTAATTTTAGCCGCATTGCCATAATTACCTTTTTAGCCAGGATTCAGCGTAGTTCGCGCGAGTGGTTTTGCGAGACGACACGGAATTATCTTAGACATTTAGCCAGCGTAAGGCATTGAAACCCCTATCCGTGGTAAGGTTTGCGCTACAGGCTGGTTCAAATAAGGCCATCATCACCTTAACAACGATGTCCTCTATTGTAATCAAGCGTTACTACATTGGAACCACTAAGCCTGAACTATCTGCGACAAATGCGTCAGCGACAGGTTAATAGATTTTAGGAGTTAAAACTGATGCTCGAGATGTTATTGCAATGGTACCGTCGCAGATTCACTGACCCGCAGGCGATTGCGCTGCTGGCAATTCTGGTGGTCGGATTCTGTATTCTCTATTTTTGCAGCGGCATTCTTGCGCCGCTGCTGTTTGCCATCGTTTTGGCGTATTTGCTGGAATGGCCCACCGTTCGATTACAGCGCTGTGGCTGCTCGCGCACGCTGGCGGTGTGCATTGTGCTGACTATTTTCACCGGAATCGTGATGCTGCTGGTGTTTGTGATCGCGCCATTGACCTGGCAACAGGGCGTGAACCTGATGGCCGATCTGCCCAGTATGCTCAATCGCTTTTACGCGATGGCCGCGACGTTGCCAAAACGCTACCCGGCGCTGGTCGATGCCGGCATTCTCGATATGATGACCGACAATCTGCGTTCGCGCATTTCAGGGGTCGGCGAGTCGGTGGTGAAATACTCTCTGGCATCGCTGGTGGGTATTCTGACGCTGTCGATTTATCTGGTGATAGTGCCGCTGATGGTGTTTTTCCTGCTCAAAGATAAAGACCAGATGCTCAGCGCCGTGCGCCGCGTACTGCCACGAGACAGAGGCCTTGCCGGACTGGTGTGGACCGAAATGAATCAGCAGATCACCAACTACATTCGCGGCAAAGTGCTGGAAATGGTCGTCGTCGGCATCGCTACCTATCTGGTGTTCTTCTTTTTGGGCATGCGTTATTCACTATTGCTGTCGGTGCTGGTTGGCTTCTCGGTACTGATCCCCTATATCGGCGCGATGCTGGTGACCATTCCGGTGTTTGTCGTGGCGCTGTTTCAGTGGGGGATTGGTGCGGATTTCTGGACGCTGATTATTGCTTATCTGGTGGTACAGGGGCTGGACGGAAACTTGCTGGTGCCGTTGCTGTTTTCAGAGGCGGTAAATCTACACCCGCTGGTGATTATTCTGGCGGTGGTGATTTTCGGCGGCCTTTGGGGATTCTGGGGCGTGTTTTTTGCGATTCCGCTGGCGACACTGGTGAAAGCGGTATATCACGCTTGGCCTGACGAGCTGGATGAAAAGCTAGAGTGAATTAACTATTTGAATTAAAACTGAAAATAGTTTCACTCTTTTATAGATGAAAGTTTAGGGGGAAAAGACGACTCATAATCTGAATCGTTTCTTCCCCCATTCCAACCTTCTGGCGCTGAAAATAACGCGGGAAGAGGGGATAATTAATTACCCGTTACATACTCTAGAACAATGTCGTGGTGATTGCTGGTCTTGAAGTCATCGAAGACTTTTTCAACTTTGCCGTTGCCGTCGAGCAGGAAGCTGATGCGGTGAATGCCGTCGTAGGTTTTACCCATGAAGGATTTCTCACCCCAAACGCCAAACGCATGCGAAACCTGGTGATCTTCATCAGACAAAAGCGTGAAGTTCAACAGCTCTTTTTCAGCAAACTTGGACAGTTTTTCTGGTTTATCCGTGCTTATTCCCAGCACTTCAACACCAGCTTCTTTCAATTGATCCATGTTGTCGCGCAGGCCACAGGCTTGAACGGTGCAACCTGGGGTCATGGCCTTCGGGTAGAAATAGACCAGGACTTTCTGTCCCTGGAAGTCGGCCAGGTTAATCTGTTCGCCGTCTTGATCCGGCAAACTGAATTGCGGCGCAGTATCTCCGGCTTTCAGTGGGCTCATTTTATTCTCCATCATTTTCTCAATGCTGAGGTTAATCTGCAGGCTTTTAAACGCTATCAGGACGTCGTAATGACGTTAATACTGCCTTGTGCATTCAATTCTGTACATAGCTGATGAAACGCTTGCTCAATAATTTCTGCATCGGTGTTGGCCGGGCTATGAGCAGTGATCTGGATTGATAGTTGTGCTTCGCGACTGCCCTCGGCTGGCGTGGTCTTGGATGCAAGCTCGGCGATGTTCATCTGGTGTGTGTGGAATAAATTAGTAAATCTTTCAATTAAATGCGGCGAGTCTTTCACGTCAACCTTTACCCAGACGGTCGCTGGCATCGGCGGTCGTTCAGAGGCGCTGGTTCTTTTCATCACGATCAGCAATTCGAGCTCGGCCCCTTTTTGCGGCAGCGTGGACTCGATAAGTGTGATGGCATTCCAGCTCCCGGAAAGGAACATGATAAAAGTAAATTCTTCGCCAAGCATCGCCAGTCGGCTGTCTTCGATATTACAACCGCAGCTACTTACCTGACGAGTAATGGTATTCACGATACCGGGCCTGTCGGCACCCAGCGCGGTGATAACCAAATAATGTTGTTGTGGTTGTGACAAAATAGCTCTTCCCGTCATGCCCTGTTGTAAGACTTACTATCGCAGACATGAAATTTGTCTGCAAACAGAAAAAAAACCGTCCGGCAGACGGTTACGACACGTTGTTTACTTGCTTTGCCCATGTGTCAAAAGTACCATGAGTCACCTGTTTGTGGAGGGGAAGGTCAATGTTTACGGGAAGTATTGTTGCACTGGTTACGCCGATGGACGACAAAGGTGCCGTCGATCGCGCGAGTCTCAAAAAACTGATTGATTATCATGTGTCCAGTGGTACTGCGGCGATTGTTTCCGTAGGCACGACCGGTGAGTCTGCAACCTTGAACCATGATGAGCACGCTGACGTCGTTCTACAGACGCTGGATCTGGCCAATGGCCGCATTCCGGTGATTGCCGGCACGGGCGCCAATGCCACCGCTGAAGCCATCGCGTTAACCAAACGCTTTGAGAATTCTGGCGTTGTTGGCTGTCTGACGGTAACGCCTTATTACAACCGTCCGACTCAGGAAGGTCTGTTCCAGCATTTCAAAGCCATTGCCGAAAGCACTGCGCTGCCACAAATTCTCTATAACGTACCGTCTCGCACCGGCTGCGATATGCTGCCTGCGACCATCGCTCGTTTAGCAAAATTAAAAAATATTGTTGCCTGTAAAGAGGCAACAGGGAACTTAAGTCGCGTTAGCCAGATCCAAGTGCTGGTTGATGATGAAGATTTCATTCTGCTGAGTGGTGATGACTTCAGCGGTCTGGACTTCATGCAACTGGGTGGTAAAGGCGTTATTTCTGTGACCGCCAACATTGCGGCAGCAGAAATGGTCGAGCTTTGCCGTCTGGCAGCGGAAGGCAAATTTGCCGAAGCGCGCCGTTTAAATCAGCGCTTGATGCCGTTGCATCAGCATCTGTTTGTAGAAGCAAACCCAATCCCTGTGAAATGGGCCTGCAAGGCTCTGGGATTGATAGCAACCGATACAGTGCGTCTGCCAATGACGCCGCTGACCGATGCTGCTCGTCCAATAGTGGAAGATGCACTAAACAAGGCCGGTTTGCTATAACCCGAGTAGTTGGCGCGGTTGCGTTAAGTACCAAGGGGATAACACTTTTAGGGATATTTGATGACCTACTCATTAACAAAACCACGTTTTCAAAAGTCGACGTTAGCAAAGGTTATGGGTCTTTCCCTGATTATGCTGCTCGCGGCTTGCTCTAACGATTCGCACTACAAGCGAGAAGTAAACGGCAATGAAGATTACCTTCAGGCTGCACCGTTGAAAGAGCTGCAAACTCCCAATGGCATGATTTTGCCGCTGGAGAACGGAACTTACGATGTACCGCCTGGCACCAGCAAAGGCGCGTTGGGCAAGGCTCTTGATATCCGTCCTCCATTGCAGCCTCTGGCGCTGGTCGATGGTTCACGGGCTCAATATACTGCCGATACCGGCACTGTATTGCTGACGCAGAGCAGCGGCCTGTGGGCAAACGTAGTGACTATCGTGCAGAAAAACGGCTACAAGATTGCCAGCCGTGACGATGCCAATCAAACACTGACTACCGATATGGTGCAGTGGAACCGTAAAGATGAAGACTTCCAGTATCAGGGTCGTTATCAGATAAGCGTGACCACTCAGGGCTACCAGAATGCCTTGACGGTGAAAACGCTTGAGCTGCAGCAAAAAGGTGTAGCGGTTACTTCACCAACCGAGCAGCAGCGTTACACCGGCCAGATGCTAAACTCCATCACCGCGGGTCTGGGCCAACTGCAGCAAGAACAGCAGAATCGTCTGGACAACCGTAAACTCGGCGAGATCGACGTGCAGAGCGGCGCGGATGATACCGGCCTGCCAGTCGTGATTATCCGTGCCCCGTACGGCAATGTCTGGGAACGTCTGCCTGCCGCGCTGGCAAAAGCAGGCATGAAAGTCACCGACAGCAGCCGTCCGCAGGGTACTTTGACTGCCAAATACTCGCCGTTGGATAGCGATGCCTGGGATGCGCTCGGCGCGAAAGATCCAGACCTGTCTTCTGGAGAATATAAACTCCAGCTCGGTGACCTGAACAACCGCAGTAGCTTGCAGTTCATTGATCCTAAAGGGCATGTTCTGTCGCAGTCGCAAAATGATGCGATGGTGGCAGTGATGCAGGCCGCGTTGAATCAAAGCGGTACCGTATCCAAGTAATACGCGAAGGGGCTACGGCCCCTTTTTGCATTTGCCGATTCATGGCGAATAGCGAATACGTGTTGATGGCAAATACGTATTTATAGCGAATAATAGAGATATACCTGTCGTTTTTTGTACCACCCCAATCAAGTCACTGGAGTAAGTTAAGATGCAAAAGTTAGCTGAGTTGTATCGCGGAAAGGCGAAAACCGTCTACACCACCGAAAACCCAGACCTGCTGGTTTTGGAGTTCCGTAATGATACGTCAGCACTGGATGGCGAACGTATTGAGCAGTTCGACCGTAAAGGCATGATCAACAACAAATTCAACCACTTCATTATGCAGAAGCTGGAAGAAGCCGGCATTCCGACCCAAATGGAACGTCTGCTGTCAGACAACGAAGTGCTGGTGAAAAAGCTGGATATGGTTCCGGTTGAATGCGTTATCCGCAACCGCGCGGCCGGTTCACTGGTTAAGCGTTTGGGCGTAGAAGAAGGCCTGGTTCTGAATCCGCCGCTGTTCGACCTGTTCCTGAAAGACGATGCCAGACATGACCCGATGGTCAACGAATCTTACTGCAAAACCTTCGGTTGGGTTAACGAAGAGAATTTGGCACGTATGAAAGAGCTGAGCTACAAGACTAACGACGTGCTGAGCAAGATTTTCGGCGATGCTGGTCTGATTCTGGTCGATTTCAAGCTGGAATTTGGTCTGTTCAACGGCGAAGTGGTACTCGGTGACGAATTCTCTCCGGACGGTAGCCGCCTGTGGGATGCCAACTCGCTTGAGAAAATGGACAAAGACCGTTATCGTCAGAGCCTGGGCGGTTTGATCGAAGCCTATGAAGAAGTCGCGAAACGTATTGGCGTTAAATTAGACTAATCTTTTTTTAGCCACGCAACGCAAACGATTACGCCCCCCAAGATTGTCAACACAGCTTAACGCTGTCGTCTGAGGGGGCGTTTTTATAGCTTCGTTTTCTTAAACACCTTCCGACTTCTTACCCAACTTCAAAGTCTGGCTATCCGCTATTGGTATTCCTGCGTCTTGTTAACTAGGATTAGGAAAAAACAGCGGGGGTGGATTATGCGTTGGCAAGGGCGTCGAGAAAGCGACAATGTGGAAGACCGCCGTAATGATGGCGGCAGTCAGGGTAGCAATGGGATGGGCGGGATGCGCATTCCTATTCGCGGCAAAAGCGGCATCGTGATTGTTATTGTGGTGCTGATCGCCGGTTATTACGGTATTGACCTCAGTCCGCTGATTGACGGCGGCCAGACTCAGAATCCCTCTCAGTATCAGCAGCGACAAACTCCTGCTTCAATCAGTCCTAACGACGACCGACAGGCTAAATTTACCTCTGTCATTCTTGCCTCTACAGAAGATGTCTGGACTCAGATTTTTAAACAAAATGGCATGACCTATCGTGACCCGAAACTGGTAATGTACCGTGGTGCAACCCGCACCGGCTGTGGCACCGGGCAATCGGTGATGGGGCCATTTTACTGCCCGGCAGACAGCACCGTTTATATCGACCTGTCATTTTATCAGGAGTTGAGAGATAAACTCGGCGCAGGAGGAGACTTTGCGCAGGGTTATGTCGTCGCTCACGAGGTCGGGCATCATGTGCAAAATCTGTTAGGGATAGACAAGAAGGTGCGCCAGATGCAACAGGGCGCGTCACAGACCGAGGTGAATCGCCTGTCGGTGAAAATGGAGCTACAGGCCGACTGTTTCGCCGGTATCTGGGGACACGCCATGCAACAGGAACAGGTGCTTGAAAGCGGCGACCTCAAGCAGGCGCTGGACGCCGCACGCGCAATCGGCGACGATCGGCTACAGCAGCAAAGCCAGGGTCGCGTAGTTCCCGACAGCTTCACCCACGGAACCTCCGCCCAGCGCTATGACTGGTTTAAACGCGGCTACGACAGTGGCCGCATGGATCAGTGCAACACTTTCGCCACCAAATAATTTCACTTCATCTTTCCCGCCGCAGCAGCGTTGGCTGCGCGCTATCCACCGTGGTCACTTACTTTGTGTAAGCTCCCACGGTGTCTCCGCTGGCCGTCTTGCTGCAACAGGAAATCTATTGTGAAACGTCACTTCATCTTTCCCACCGCAGCAGCGTTGGCTGCGCGCTATCCACCGTGGTCACTTACTTTGTGTAAGCTCCCACGGTGTCTCCGCTGGCCGCCTTGCTGCAACAGGAAATCTATTGTGAAACGTCACTTCATCTTTCCCGCCGCCGCAGCGTTGGCTGCGCGCTATCCACCGTGGTCACTTACTTTGTGTAAGCTCCCACGGTGTCTCCGCTGGCCGTCTTGCTGCAACAGGAAATCTATTGTGAAACGTCACTTCATCTTTCCCACCGCAGCAGCGTTGGCTGCGCGCTATCCACCGTGGTCACTTACTTTGTGTAAGCTCCCACGGTGTCTCCGCTGGCCGTCTTGCTGCAACAGGAAATCTATTGTGAAACGTCACTTCATCTTTCCCACCGCAGCAGCGTTGGCTGCGCGCTATCCACCGTGGTCACTTACTTTGTGTAAGCTCCCACGGTGTCTCCGCTGGCCGCCTTGCTGCAACAGGAAATCTATTGTGAAACGTCACTTCATCTTTCCCACCGCGATATTTCCCGCGCGTATTCACCTCTGCCACATAGTTGTGTAAGCTCCTGAAGGGCTGATTCGGGGCAACTTTCGACAGCTGACGTCATTAATAAAATTTTATCGTCTTAATCGTGACTTACTTTGGGAATCTTATGGCTTTTCTCGATCCAACCTTGCTTATCCTGCTGGTTTTTGCCGGTCTAGGTATTCTTAGTCACAATTCAGCCGTCACTATTGCCATGTTCTTTTTGCTGACGGTACGCATTACGCCGCTAAATCACTTCTTTCCATGGATCGAAAAATACGGCCTGACGTTAGGGATTATTATTTTGACCATCGGCGTAATGGTGCCGATCGCCAACGGCAAGATCACCCCTGGCGCGTTGATTCATTCCTTTTTTCACTGGAAATCGATCGTCGCTATTCTGGTTGGCGTAGGCGTTTCCTGGCTGGGCGGCAGAGGAATTACCCTGATGGGCAGCCAGCCGCAGCTGGTAGCCGGACTGTTGGTCGGCACAGTGTTGGGCGTCGCCTTTTTCAAGGGCGTGCCGGTTGGGCCTTTAATTGCCGCCGGTTTACTGTCACTGATGATCGGTAAAGGTTGACTGGATGAACCCCATCGAGCCTGAATCGCCGACCGCAAAACTGCTGTTTTCTCAGTTAATTGATTGCCAGCAGCAAATGTTGAAGCAGGGCGTGCGCAGGCTGCTGGTACTCAGCGGCGAATCAGACTGGGCCGCTGGGCTGGTATTAAAGTTGACTGGTCATTTTAGCGGCGACTGGCTGTGGATTAGCTCGCTGCCGCAGCCGGATTTTCGCACCCTGGAGCCTGAAAAGGTGAATCAGCTGCTTGGGCAAGAGTTTTTGCACGGTGTGTTTGATGCGCGAGAAGGGCTTAACGCCGAGGCACTGGCGGCATTCAGCGGCGTTTTGCAGGCGGGAAGCTGGCTTATCTTGCTCGCGCCTGCCTGGTCAACCTGGCCATTAATGCCGGATAACGACAGTCGCCGTTGGAGTGAACATCCCGAGGCAATAGCTACGCCACGATTTGTCAGCCGTTTTTGTGATTATTTACAGCAGGATAAACAAACTATTATCTGGCGACAGGGCGAGGCGTGCCAGCCGCAACTGCTGAAAGATACCGGCGATTGGTTTGCTCCCAAGGGTGCCCCGACCGAGCAGCAGCAAAGCATTCTTAACCTGCTGCTACAGGCTACCGAGGGAATTTTTGTACTCACTGCCGCGCGCGGTCGGGGAAAGTCAACGTTGGCCGGTATGTTGGTGCAGCACTGGAAAGGACTTTGTTGGCTCACTGCACCGGGCAAAGCCTCGACACGGCGTATTGCTGAACAAAGTCAGCAGGGCGCGCGGTTTTTTGCACCTGATGCGCTGCTGGCGCACTGTGAAAGTGGTGCGCCCCTCGACGCTGATTGGCTGCTGATTGATGAGGCGGCGGCCATTCCTGCGCCATTGCTTACTCGGCTGATTGCCTTTTTTCCTCGCGTATTGCTGACCACCACCGTGCAGGGTTATGAAGGTACTGGTCGAGGTTTTTTGCTAAAATTTTGTGCTTCGCTAGCAGAGTGGCATGATTTAAGGCTGGTGGATCCGATCCGCTGGGCGCAGCACGATCCGCTGGAAAGATTGATCAATAAAATTCTGCTATTTAACGAGCCGGATTTTACAGCAATAAAAAATGCCGCAGCAGGGAATGCTTCGACCGTAAACGCGAGTGCATCTCCAGAGCCTGAAAGCTGCTCAAATGCTCAAATTACTCCATCAAACATGGGCAGCGGCCTTGCTGCCAACGGGGAGAAACAGCCAGGCGATAAAATCATCGCTAATACTGCCGATAACCCATCGCTTATGAGTTTTACCTGGTTCGATGCAGCGGCGTGGGAAAATGATCCCAAGCTGCTTGCTGATTTTTATCATCTGTTAACCAGCGCCCATTACCGCACCTCGCCGATAGATCTGCGCCGCATGCTGGACGCGCCGGGTATGTCGTTCTCTGTGGCTAAACGAGGCGAGCATTTGGCCGCCGCGCTGTGGTTGGTGGAAGAGGGCGAACTTTGTCCTGCGCTGGCACATGAGGTCTGGGCGGGCAGGCGGCGGCCGCGCGGTAATCTGGTTGCCCAATCAATGGCGGCACACGGCGGATTCCCTGAAGCAGCCGTGCTGCATTCCCGACGAATTACCCGCATTGCTGTTGCCCCAGAGCACCGCAAACAGGGCGTGGGGCGCGCATTGGTTGAGCAGCAGCGCAAAATAGCCCGTGCTCAAGGGCTGGATTTCCTCTCGGTCAGCTTTGGTTTTACCGACGATTTGTGGCGATTTTGGCAACGTTGCGGTTTCAAGCTGGTGCGCGTTGGCAATCAGCGGGAGGCAAGCAGCGGATGTTTTGCCGCGATGGCGATTTTGCCGCTGAGCGCATCAGGGCAAACGTTTTGCCAGCAGGCAGTGCAACAATTTTTAAGAAATAGCCAACAGGTTCCCACAGAGGTGTCCGTTGCGCTTAATCAACACATTCACTCTCAAGATGACTCGAGTCTTAACGATGCCGACTGGCGCGAATTGTCCGGTTTCGCGTTTGCAAGTCGGTCCGTCGAGAGCAGTCGCGCTTCGTTGCTGCGGTTGCTGGACCAGTCATCGCTTTCTTTGCCTGCACTGCGTGCCAGTTTGCAGTCTCAAATGACGATGCCTGAGGTCGTTTCTTTGCTTGGATTGATTGGCAAAAAAGCGTTGCTTGAGCGCTGGCGTGTAGAAACCCGTCAGGCTTTAGAGCAATTGGATGCCAGGCAATGCAGCAGGTGGCGTGATTTTTCTGAATAAAAATTTGTTGGCAACAAGAAACGAGTGTTGATGAAGAGTACCGGCATTCAGGACATTGAAAAAATCAGTATGAGTTATTCAATAAAACCCTATTTTCCTCAATTTTCAGCCGCGTATAGTGAGGATATTCGTTGCCGTAATGAAACGGCGACACCTCTTTTAGCCAGTCACAGGAGTCCAGTTATGAGCCCGGATCACGTTATCGTTCAACAACCGCAGGGTCAGGCCGAGCAGCTGATTTTATTGTTTCATGGCGTGGGCGATAATCCGGTTTCAATGGGTGAGATAGGGCGCTATTTTACCCAGAGCTTCCCCGCGGCGCTGATTGTCTCTATCGGTAGTCCGTTTGCCTGTGATTTAGGGCAGGGGCGTCAATGGTTCTCAGTGCAGGGCGTGACTGAGCAGAATCGTCATCAGCGTATTGCCGAGTCGATGCCGTTATTTATCAAGACCGTGCGCGACTGGCAACATAAAAGTGGCATAAGTGCTGCAAATACTATTCTTATTGGCTTCTCGCAGGGATCGATCATGTCGCTGGAATCCACCAAGGTCGAGCACAATCTGGCCGGGCGTATTGTTTCCTTTAGCGGTCGATTCGCCAGTCTGCCGGAAACAGCAATCGCGTCAGAGACCACCGTCCATTTTATCCACGGACAAAGTGACCCGGTAATTGCTGCCAATAACGCGGTGATTGCGGCGGAGCGCCTGAAAGAGTTGGGTTGTGCCTGCACGCTGGATCTGGTACCGAAGGTGGCTCACGGTATCAGCCCGCAGATGATTAGCGCGGCAATTGAGAGATTACAGGCCTGAGAGTGAAATATGCGGCAGGGTAGTTCTCGCCTGCCGCCAGAGGTTTTAAAGGTTTAAAAAAACGTACCGGCTTTTACTTTTTCTTGTCCTTTGGCCAGTCGTCGTCTGCATCCCATTCGGCGTTGTTATCACGGTGCGGTGGGATCTCAGGCTTATCTTTCAGGTAAGCTTTCACATCGACCCGAAGCAGTTCTTTAATGCCGCTGATGAGTATGCCAGCCAAAATGATCAGCACTATCCACCAGTAATCTTTAATCCATTCCATAATTTCACTCCCTTACTGGTTATCCTGCGTTTGCGTAAAACTATTCGCCTGTTACAGGTGTAATTATAACGTATTGCTGGAAAATCCTCTGCAGTTGGCTGCTAATCCAGGCGTGTCCAGCGAGATCAACACCTTGCCACGCCTGTTCAAGCACTTTTGGAGTGAGTAACTTTTCGCACTGCTCGGCCAGCGGACGATAACTCAAGTGCCACGGCTCAACCGCCACGCCGCCGCTGTCGTGGCTAAATGGCCGATAAAAGCCGAACGATGCCATATTTTCATCCAGCCATTGGGTCAACGTATAAAAATATCCGCCGTGATCATACTCCCAAGGTTCAAGCTGGAGTTTGCCGTCTGCGGGCAACAGTGTGGGATCGTAAATGTCGAGATCGCTGCCCCAGTGATGGCGGCTGGCACCGGGCAGGGCTGACCAGCGCAGGATCAGCTCGCCTCGCTGGGAATCATCAAGTTCAGTGATATCTACCGGATGACTGTGGCTGTCTAACACTGGCCGCTCGCCGTGGAATTTGCCGTTCCAGATAGCCAGTTGCCGCTCGAAATCACGGAAAGTGCTGGCCGGATGCAGGTTAAATCCGGCCTTGGCCGCTGCGGCCTGCAACGCCAGAAAGGCTTGCACTGCCTCGGGTTGCAGGCGGTGATGAGCGGTGAGTTCAACCAGGTGCTCGGTGGAGCGCCCGGTCAGCATGGCGTGGCTGATCATCCGACCAACTGTTCCATAATGCGCTGATACATGCGGCTAAGCAGCTGCAAATCGGCTGCCTGAACGCATTCATTAATTTTATGGATTGAGGCATTAACTGGCCCCAACTCGACTACTTGCGCGCCCATCAAGGCGATAAAGCGGCCGTCTGAAGTGCCGCCGGTAGTTTGCAGATCCGGGGTAATCTCGCTGTAATGCTGCACGGCGTTAATCACTGCATCGACCAGCGCACCGCGAGGTGTCAGGAACGGCTGACCGGAAACGACCCAGTTAAGAGTATAATTTAGCTGATGTTTGTCCAGCAGCTCTGCAACACGTTGCTTGATCAGCGCATCGGTTAACTCAGTGCTAAAGCGGAAATTGAACTGCACGTAAAGTTCGCCGGGGATCACGTTATTGCTGCCAGTGCCGGCATTAATGTTGGCAATCTGCATGCTGGTCGGCGGGAAGAACTCGTTGCCGCGATCCCATTCGGTAGCGACCAACTCGTTAAGTGCAGGCATGGCCCGATGCACCGGGTTATCGGCCAGGTGCGGATAGGCCACGTGACCTTGCACGCCGTGAATTTGCAGATTGGCGGTCATTGAGCCACGGCGGCCATTCTTGACGATATCACCCACGCGAGTGGTGCTCGAAGGCTCGCCTACCAGGCAATAATCCATGCGCTCATTACGCGCCATCATGGCTTCAACCACCTTCACCGTGCCATTAACCGCGCTGGCCTCTTCGTCGGAAGTGATCAAAAACGCCAGACGGCCCTGATGATTTGGGTTTGCTGCAACAAAACGTTCCGCTGCAACCACCATCGAGGCCAGCGAGCCTTTCATGTCAGCAGCGCCGCGACCATACAGCATGCCATCGCGCAGAGCCGGTTCAAAAGGTGGGGTGATCCACAGCGCCGGATCGCCGGTTGGAACCACGTCGGTATGACCCGCAAAGGCTAACGTTTTGCCCTCACCGCGCGTTGCCCAGAAATTCAGCGTATCGCCGATGTTCATGGTTTCAATGTGAAAGCCAATAGCCTGCAAGCGGGCAATCAGGATTTCCTGACAGCCTGCATCATCAGGACTTAGGGAAGGGCGACGGATCAACTGTTGCGCAAGATCTAAAACCGGACAAATCATTTACTTCACCTCTGCAACAAATTGCGCATAGCTTTCAGATTTAAAGCCGAGCAGCGATTGTCCGCTGGCGGCGAGCAGGAAGGGGCGTTTAATGACCGCAGGATGTTCGAGCATCAATGCCTTGGCAGATTTGGCATTATCACAGGCGACGCGCACTGACTCGTCGAGCTTGCGCCAGGTAGTGCCACGGGTGTTGAGCAGCGCTTCCCAGCCCTGTTTATCGATAAGCATCTGAATCAGCGTCTCGTCGAGGCCATCAACGCGATAATCATGAAAATGCGCCTCAACGCCGTTATCTTCCAGCCAGCGGCGGGCTTTTTTAACGGTGTCGCAATTTTTGATGCCATAAATAATGAATGAGGAATTCTCTGCCATGCCTAAACAACCCCTAAGTGTTAACTCGCCCAATACCGGCAAAGGATTGGGCGAAAGAATAGCCAATGACGGGCTGCAAGCCGCTGTCTGTCGGCGTTTGCCTCCCGCAAAAATGATGCTTTACATAATGCTGTAAAACGCTGGCTGAATCTACCCTTGCGGCCCGCCGGTCAGGTGGTTTTCCTGCGCCGGGTGCGGCCGCTGGCTAATGCACCTCGGTTGCGCTCTTCAATAACCAATAGGGCTATCTCTCCCGAGGCTTCTGTATGTTCTCTCGCTCTTTGTGCCGCAGCCTCAGCGTTGCGCTGTTCAACGGCGCAAATAATGGCTCGCAGCTCGGCCATGCTTTTTTCGGCGCGTCCTGGCCAGCGGGTTGAGGAGAAGCGAAACAAAGCCAGTCGATTGAGCAGCGAAAACAGCGTCTGCCCGATGGCGACATTGCCGGTGCCTTCTGCCAGTACGTGATAGAAATCTGCTGAAGAGCTAATTACCAGCACCATGTCCTGCGTGTCGTGGCCCCGGCCAATATCTTCAACGGTTTGGCGCAGTCTGGCACACTGTTCGTCGCTGGCTCGCAGGGTAAACAACCGCGCTGCCTGGCTCTCCAGAATCCCCCTGAGTTCATAGATTGATCGCACTTCCTCGATGGAAAGCTGCGACACCATTGGCCCGCGATAGCGCACGGTGGTGATTAGGCCCTCAGCCTCCAGACTTCGAAAAGCTTCCCGCACCGCGCTGCGGCTCACGCCATTCAGTTCGCAAATTTCACGCTCGCGCAAAGGCTCACCGGGCAAAAAATCACCCACGGCGATCCCTAAGCGAATGCTGTCTTCAACCAGTTCCCTGGCACTTTGGGTTGTTTTTTGTTCTGACATGCTCAGAAAATCTCCACTGCAATACAATTTGCGTTTTTTCGTCAGACAATTTAAAACAGAATTGTCTGATGATTTTTACCGCTGTTTGAAAAAGCTTACAACAGATGCATAGACGCTTCGAGATGGCGGTAGCAGAAATTCCGCACGAAATGTTTTTGCTATCTGAAACGCATACCTAAGAGGAACCGCAAAATGTCACAACCCTGGACTTGGCCGGAAAGCGAATGGCGTGGATATGTCAACAAAGTACGCGCCGGGCAACCACTAAAGGCTGCATGGCCGGACAATAACAAAATTGCTGTCGCGCTCTCCTTCGACAGCGATCATGAAACTATTCCTCTGCGCGATGGCGAAACCTCTCCCGGACGCATGGCGGCGGGCGAGTACGGCGCGCGGGTAGGTATTGGTCGTATTCTTAACCTGCTGGAGAAATACGGCGCTCCGGCCTCGTTTTATCTTCCTGCGGTTTGCGCGCTGCTGCGGCCAGACGAGAGCAAGACTTACGTGGCGGCGGGACATGAGGTGGGCATTCACGGCTGGATCCACGAGCGTAACTCGCTGCTCGATTACGCCACCGAACGCGATTTGATGCTGCGTGCCGCCGACGTGCTGGAAAAAACCTCCGGCGTTCGCCCGGTCGGTATTCGGACGCCATCCTGGGATTATTCGCCTTACACGTTGCAAATTATTCGTGAAATGGGGCTGATTTATGACTCCTCCCTGATGGCCGACGACGAGCCTTACGAGCTGATAGAAGAGGGCGTGGCGACCGGCGTGGTTGAAATTCCGGTCGAATGGATCCGCGATGATGCCCCGTATTTCACCATGGACCGCTTTAACTCGATTCGTCCGCATACCAAGCCGCGCGACGTGCTGGAAATCTGGACTGACGAATTTAACC